>NZ_CP020918.1:0-1200000 GCF_003076455.1 Flavobacterium faecale | reverse complement strand
AAAAAGAATTGTACTTTATCATCAATTACTTGTCCAGAAAATGTGATTGTAGTTTTATCTGTAACTTTTTTCAAATTACCACGCAATTGGTAACCTTCTGTAGGCAAACCAGTTTTGATTGGTCCTTCGTCATAACGGTAAAAACCTGTGATTGCATAAAACATATCAGAATCTTTTCCTCCTAATTGACCACTAGATAAGAAATCTGCTTTGTATCTAGAATTTGTTCCTACTTCTGTTTTAAAAATATTTTTAGGTTTTGTAGAACCTGTTTCACTTGTGTAGTTAATAATACCCGCTACAGAACCTGCACCATATAATACTGACGATCCACCACGAATAAACTCTAAACTTTTCATTCCGATATCGGTTCTAAAGTAAACATCATGAGCAGATGAATTCAATCCGAATGTAGATAATACTGGCATACCATCTATTTGGATAGGATTAAATTGAAATTGACCTCCAGAAGGTAAACCTCTCACAAATACATTCGAACCTACCTCTCCACCACCATTTTCTGTGGTAATCCCTGGTACACTTCTCAATATATTTGCCTGGCTGCTTGTATTAAGCTTTGTCAAATCCTTAGCACTAAAGGAAGTTACAGAAACAGGTGTCTCTTTTTGAGAACGCTTTACTGATGTACCAGTTAATACTACCTCGTCAAGCATTTCCATACTTTCTTTTAAGGTGAAATTTAAAGTTATTTCACTATCTCCTAATTTTATAGCTTGGATTTGATCTTTAAAACCAATAGTAGCCACTTTAATTTTTTGTGCCCCGGTTAACTTAGTAGTTAAAACATAATTCCCGTCGAAATCGGTTGTCACTCCAACATTCGAACCTAGAATAACAACATTCACTTGTGGAATTGGATTACTCTGTTCATCCTTTACCGTTCCTTTAACGGTCGTCTGCGAATAGGTAACCGTTCCTACAAGCAGTAAAAATACTTTGATATAGTTTTTCATAATTTGGTTGATTAAATTAATTTATGTGGTTTTTTTGTTAAGGCTAAATTATAAAGTAACACGACAATTTGATGCTACAAATTAACGAAAAATTAACGCAAACGTTTCCGCAAACGTTCGCAATAGCATTTTTTTTTATACCTTTGCTTATCAAATCGGTAAAAAATGAGTAAAAAAAATATCATAACCCTAAAAAAACTGGCTTTAGATTTAGAATTATCAATATCCACGGTATCTCGTGCCTTAAATGATCATTCTGACATTAGTGAAGAAACTAAAGAACGTGTCAAAGCATATGCTAATAAGGTCAAATACGTGCCTAACCTATTTGCAAAGGGGTTTCGTTCTCATAAAACCAACATTATTGGTGTCATTATTCCCAATATCGAACACCGCTTTACTGCTACCTTATTACGAGGAATCATCTCTGCCTCTGAGCTTGCCGGTTACAAAGTTATTATCTGCGAGTCTTTTAATAGTGAAAAAAAGCAAGCAGAACTACTCGAAACTATGATTCAGTTTGGCGTAGACGGCGTTTTACTTTCTTTAACAAAAAAAACAAAAAATGTAGACGAGATTTTGGACATGATGAAACACATTCCGTTAATCCTTTTTGATCGAATTTCGGATAAAGTTCCTTGCACACAAATCATTATTGACGATGAAGATGCCGCTTTTCAAGCAGTCGAACATTTGATCACGATTGGAAAAAAAAGAATAGCTATCATCAAAGAATCTGACAGTTCCAATGTTTCTGAAAGACGCTATCTTGGGTACTTAAAAGCATTACGCAAGTACAAATTAGAAGTTGACGATGCTATTATTATGAGTTCTGAAGATTTATCGATTGAAGAAGGGCAACGACAAACTAAAATATTACTGAGTTTGCAGAACAAACCCGACGCTATTTTTACCATAATTGATGAAGCCGGAATTGGAGCTATCAAGGAATTGAAGAAAAACAAAGTAAAAATTCCTGAAGAAATTGCTGTAGTAGGTTTTAGTAACTCCATATTTTCGACCATCATAAAACCACAATTATCTAGCATTGCCCAACCTGGAAATCGTATTGGTGAGGTTGCAGTAAAATACTTAATCGAAGAAATGAATACAGACGCACCGGTGAATTACAAAACGATTGAAATCAAAACCAATCTCATTATCAGAAAATCTTCTTTTAATCCTTTAAAAAGAAAAACTAAAGGATAATCATTTTGCTTGTTCTTTTCGAAAAGGCATAAAAAAAACAAAGGGAAATTTCCGAACCACCAGAATTTCCCTTTGTAACCAAAAAAAAAATATTAAAAAAAACAATTAAATCTCAATGTTAGTACATCATCTTTTGTTTCAGGTTTTGTTCGATTTTAATCTCACCTGAATTTTTGATCATGTTGTCTTTGGGCGCTTGCCCTTTTTCACCCCATAATACTGCTATCGCAGCGATAGGGTTGTTGGTGAATGTATTGTTAGCAAAAACCACGTTTACAATTCCGCGCGTTTTAACCAAAATACCACTCGCTTCTTGTTTACCCGAATTGGTAACTGTATTATTTTGAAAAACTAAATTTCCTCCAATGGTAGATTCATCATAACCACCACGGTAATAATCCAAAACACTTGACTGAATTGCATCAAACTTTGAGTTTTTGATGTACACAAATTCTGCGTTGTATTCCCCTAAATCTTCATTCTCATCTGCTAATCTAATTCCTCTATTGCAATTTTTAAAAACGGAGTTGTCAATCGCAATTGTATCTGCAAAAGCATCTTTGTAGGCATTAAGAATAGTTTCGAAGTCAGAAACTTCAATGGTGTTCATTTTTAAATTATAAGCACTCTTCATGTTTTTCTCTAGCGTTGCAAAAGCATATTGCTCTTTACTTCCTTTTAGAATCAAATTCTCAACAGCTAAGTTTCCTTTTGGTTCCATCAAAAAAGCAGGACTTTTTGCAGCACCCGTGTACACAAGAGTTGCTTTACTATTTTTGTTTTTACCTTTGATTGTGATTGCTTTATTAATCACCAAAGATTCGGTAAGGTTATAGACTCCTTTTTTTAATTCGATAATAGATCCAGCCTCTACTTTGTCAATTGCAGCGATCAGTTCTTGAGCAGTGCTCACTTTTACGGTTTTTGGAGCCGTCATTTTTTTATCTGTTGCGAACCAATTGGTACCATAGTCCTTAGTTATAATTGTACCCTTGTTTTTATCCACTGGCAAAACCATCGCTCCTACAGCATTTGTTGCTGTTCTATCGCTACCAAATAAATCTGTTGAAATAGTTTCAAAATCAAATCCTTGATAAACATCTGTTTTATTCTCTGTGGGTACATACAACCAATCTGATACTTTGTTTACACCAAAAGCGGCTGTTTGAATACCGTTGTCTTTTACATCACTGTTATTTGGGCTGTTCAATATATTATTTTTGAACAAAACTCCGTCAACCTTATCATAGGCTTTCACCGGAAAATCATTTGGCACTTGATTGTAGATGCTGTTATTGGCAACTATTGTGCGATCTGGTCTTGCCGAACGAATTTCTGTTGCAGGCAAAACATCACTCTTATCCATATTGGCACCTACGCTAAACTGCCATGGCGTAATACAATCAACAAACGAATTGTATGCAATAACAACATCAGTTACTTGATTGTAACGATTTTGTGGTGCTTTTGGCACTCCATTCATTACTGCTAATGCACTACGAAATTCTGCTCCTTTGATTTTGTAGAAATAATTATTGGTTATCCAATGTCCTGTATTAACTACACGAACACCTCCCATAAAATCTGAGTTCTCATCTCCTATAAAGATATTGCCATCAATGGTGCAGTAGTTTCCGTGACGCAATACCAAAGATCCTTCAGATTTGTAGAAAATATTGTTTCTATATTCATTGTTGTTTGATTTGTTCGAAATAATTTCGACTTCACCATCACATCTTTCGAATAAATTGTGAGCAACCAACGTATAAGAAGGCGACATTGAAGTACCACTATCTCCTATCTGAATCGTTTCTCCATGCGGACCACCTTTTCTTGGACGGGGACCAAAATGATTGTTTGTAATTTTATGATGGTTGTTTATATGTTCATTCCCTTTTAAAACCACCATGATAGTAGGACCTTGATTGGACTTACCAGTAATATAATTGTGATCTAATTCATTGTATCTACCCCAAAATTCAATCCAGTGATCATCATGAACACGGTTGAGTTGTGTAAAATCTTCAATGACACATTGGGTTACTTTGCAATGGTTGGCAATACTCTTTTTATCAATATGAAAGTCAATTACAGTACTTGAAGGCGTGTAACCATTTCTAAAGAAAAGACCACTAACTTCAAGATAGGTACCTCCTATTTTTAAATCTGAGACTCCTTCGATAAAAACCTTTCCTGGAGTTTCTGCTTTCAATACAATTGGAGCCGCTTGGGTTCCTTTTCCTGTAAATTTAATTTGAATGTCCTTCCAAATTCCATTTGCCATGATAATTTGATCTCCAGCGCTCGCTTCTTTAATCGCCGCATTCAATTCTTGTTGATTGGATACAGTGATATTTTTACCCGAATCGATGGATCGGAAAGAAAACAATAAAAATAGTACTCCTAAGAAAATGACCTTCTTCATAATTATATTGACTTATTTTATTTTTATTTCTTATTTTTATAAAGCAGTTTGTTTCTTAATACAATCAAATATGTACTTTTAAAAAACATATCTTTACAAAATATAAATTGGTTTACCAGTTTGGGTTTCCAAATATATGCATAATTTATTGATTACAATACGATTTCTTTCTAAAAAAATATAAAATGACAAAACTTTCTACTGAAACAAGAGAAAAATTAAAAACTATAAGTACCCCAACTATCGCTACATGTCTTTATAAAAAAGGATTTAAAAATCAATTTATACAAGATGTTAAGCCTTTGCAATTGGGAAAACCAACAATGGTGGGCGAAGCATTCACGTTACGATACATACCTGCTCGTGAGGATCGTAATCCAATCACTGTTTTTAGAAATGCAGATCACCCGCAACGTGTAGCGGTAGAAACCTGTCCAGAAGGAAGTGTGCTTGTAATTGACAGTCGCAAAGATGCCCGCGCAGCATCTGCAGGAGACATATTAGTCTCACGATTGATGGTTAGAGGAGCAGCCGGAATTGTAACTGATGGTGGTTTTAGAGATTCGGCTTCTATTGCCAACTTACCTTTTTCGGCATATCACAGTCGCCCCTCTGCACCCACCAACCTCACATTACATGAGGCTTTAGACATTAATATTCCAATAGCCTGTGGAGACGTAGCTGTTTTTCCGGGTGATGTTCTTGTTGGTGATGATGATGGTGTCATGGTGATTCCTGCTCATATTGTAGACGAAGTTGCTGCCGAATGCATGGAAATGACGATGTTTGAAAATTTTGTTTTAGAAAAAGTAGCTGAGGGAAGGCCCATCATAGGATTGTATCCCGCAACACATGAGCAAACATTGTTTGACTATGAAGAATGGAAATCAAAGCAAACCAAATAGTAAACTTCTTTCCTGAACCAATGTAAGTCCATTAGCCTTAAAAAGCGATCTCTCGCTTTAATTGGGCTATTATAAAAAAAAGAGCCCCCAATTAACAATAATCGTTTCCATATACTCGGAACAATTATAGTTAATTGGTGGCTTTATTATTTATTTGCAATTACTACACGATGGAAGCGGTTGAATACATACCGTCAACAAAACGCATGATTCCAAAAGGGTTCTCATCTTTTAAAGCATCAGGTAATAAAAACGCCGGATAATCTTGATAGCAAACCGGACGCACAAATCGTTTGATTGCTTGTGTACCTACCGAGGTTGAATGCGGCGCTGTGGTTGCAGGATATGGTCCACCATGTACCATTGCGTGACATACCTCAACGCCTGTAGGATAACCATTGATTACTATTCGCCCTACCTTTAATTCTAATATTTGTAATAATTCTTTGTAATTTTCTAAATCGGCTGCCGTTCCATGAACGGTTGCCGTTAAATGACCTTGTAAATTTTGCGCCGCTAGCAATAGTTCTTCTTTAGTATCGGCTTCAATTAAAACCTGTGAAGGGCCAAAATTCTCCTCAGCCAATTGTGGCGTTTTAAAATAGGTCGCAACCGAAGCTTTGAACACTTTTGCAACTCCTGCATTGGCAGCATCACTACTCTCACCTGTTGCCATTGTAGCCACATTATCAATTTCTTGCGTAATGGAAATAGTTTCTCGATAGGCTTTCCCTATTCCGGCTGTCAACATAATTCCGGCTGGGGTTTGAGATATGTTTTGTATTAATTGCTGAGAAAAAACCTCTGCTTGATCCGATTTTTGAATAAAAGCCAAACCTGGATTGGTACAAAATTGACCCACACCTTGTGCAATAGAGGTAGCCATACCTGCTGCTATTGCTGTTGCTTTTTCTTTTAGAATTTCTGGTAAAACAAATAAGGGATTAGTACTACCCATTTCTGCAAAAACAGGAATCGGCTCTGGTCTTGCATTAGCCAAATCAAAGAGCGCTTTTCCTCCTGCAAACGAACCCGTAAATCCAACTGCTTTTATCGAAGGATGAGAAACTAGTGCACCGCCTAAGGCATTGGTGTTTCCTTGAACCATACTAAAGGTTCCTTTTGGCATACCACAAATTTCGATTGCTTTTTCGAAAGCAGCAGCCACCAAAGCTGAAGTGCCAGGATGTGCTGGATGTGCCTTGAAAATTACAGGGCAACCCGAAGCCAATGCCGATGCTGTATCGCCACCAGCTACACTAAAAGCCAACGGAAAATTACTTGCACCAAATACGGCAACAGGTCCTAAGGGCACCAACATTTGACGGATATCCGACTTTGGCATCGGACTCCTATCTGGCTGTGCCGTGTCAATTTTGGCTTCAACCCATGAACCTTCGCGCACAAAATTGGCAAACAATTGCAACTGCCCAACTGTTCTTCCACGCTCCCCTTGCAAGCGCGCCATAGGTAAAGCGGTTTCAAGATGACAGCGGGTAAGCAAATCATCTCCTAGGTTTATTATTTCTTTTCCAACTTGTTCTAAAAAATCGGCTATTTGATTTTTATCTTTCTTTCTATAATTATCAAAAGCTGTTACCGCTTGCTGCACTACGGTTTCTAACTCTGCATTTGTAGTGGTCGAAAACGCACCTTCTAGTGGTTCGTTGGTAGCGGGATTAAAAGCATAAAACGTTGAAAATTCACTCATAATTATTTTTTTTTATTTCGAAAAGAAAAGAAAGAATCACTACGCTGTAGCAATCGACTTTAGCAAATATACCAAATAAATCACTCATTTCAGTTAACTGGTTAACCAATTATTTGTGATTTTACTGATTTCTACAAAAATATGCACTGCTGATTTTTTAAAAAAGCAGAGGAGAAAAATACTATTCGATAAAAAAAACTATAATAATAATCAAAAGCATATTAATCTTAAAAGCTTTGACAATAATACAATAAAATGATGTTTTTTGAAGATATAATTACCTATTTTAGTCCATAGACTGCAACTTAACAACAAATAGTAACTATTTATTAAACTTTTAATAATACCGGGAATGATAAAATTAACACCAGAATTAAACCCTAAAGGATGGGATGAGATGTTTTCTAAAGATGGAGTGAGGGAACCGTATCGTCAAGTACTGCAAACATTAGAAAGTTTAAATCTCGCTAAACTAAATCAAAAGCAAAAGCAAGCTTCGGATATTTTCATGAACCAAGGAATCACCTTTACCGTTTACAGTGATGACAACGAGGGGATTGAGCGAATTTTCCCATTTGATATTATACCCAGAATTATTACTCAAAAAGACTGGTTAGAAATAGAAACAGGTATTGCACAACGATTGAAGGCTCTAAATTTGTTTTTGGAAGACGTTTATAATGACCAAAATATTATTAAAGACGGTATTGTCCCAGCTGCCTTGATAGCATCTTGCCCCCATTATCTTCCAGAAGTTCATGGTATCAAACTGCCTCATAACATCCATGTACACATTGCAGGTATTGACCTTATACGTGGTGCTGAGGGAGAGTTTTATGTGCTTGAAGATAACCTTAGGTGTCCTAGTGGTGTGAGCTATATGCTTGAAAACAGAGAAATCACAAAAAGAGTTTTCCCCGAAATGTTCAAAAGCAACAATGTGAGCATGGTTGCCAATTATCCGATGATTTTTCATAACATCCTCATTTCATTATCACCCAGAGCAATTCCCAACCCAAATGTTGTGTTGCTTACGCCAGGAGTTTACAATTCTGCTTATTACGAACATACTTTTCTTGCCAGACAAATGGGAGTACCTCTTGTAGAAGGCCGAGACCTTATTGTAAACAATAATAAAGTCTACATGAAAACTACATCTGGACTACAACAAGTAGACGTAATATACAGACGATTGGATGATGAATATCTAGATCCATTAGTCTTCAAACCAGATAGTACTCTTGGTGTTCCTGGATTAATAAGTGCTTACAAACTAGGGAACGTAGCCTTAGTTAATGCCGTAGGGAACGGAGTTGCCGATGACAAAGCAGTGTATGCTTATGTACCCGACATGATTAAATATTACATGAACGAGGAACCCATTTTAAAAAATGTACCAACGTATCAAATGGAAAACAAAGACGAACGCGAACACGTTTTTGCTAACATGGAGAATATGGTAATCAAGGAAACCAATCAAAGTGGTGGTTACGGAATGGTAATGGGAAATAAAGCGACCCAAGAAGAATTGGATACCGCAAAGATTGCAATAGCCGCCAATCCAAGAAACTTTATCGCACAACCTATTATACAACTTAGCACTGTTCCTTGTTTTATAGATGGCGAACTCAAACTACGTCACGTAGATTTGCGCCCCTATGCATTATGCGGTCCCAAAGGTATCGAAATCGTACCTGGCGGACTCACACGCGTCGCCTTGACCGAAGGTTCTTTGGTCGTTAATTCATCGCAAGGTGGAGGAAGTAAGGATACCTGGATTATGAAATAACTAGTAAAGAAGCACTAAAAAACTAAACAATATAATTATGGAAGTAAATATGCTTAGCCGCGTGGCAGATGGAATCTATTGGCTTAGTAGATATATGGAACGTACTCACGGAATGTTACTCACCCTGAATACGTTGTACAACATGTCTTTTGACCAAGAAACCAATGACTATCAAGGCTACAAACCCCTTTTACAATATTACACCGACTTGTCTGCTGAAGAAATTGAAAAAGTTCAATTTGATAGTAACTATGTTCTTAAATACATCATTTGCGATGCAAACAATAACAATTCAGTAAAAAGCCTCATCACAAGATCCCGCGAGAATGCTCGAGGTGCACAAGATAAAATCACCAAAGAATTATGGGAACACATCAACTCGATGTACCATTATATTAATGATTGCGAATTGCCAGACAGACTTGAAACTGCAGAAGCAATGGAAATTTTATCAAAAATGAATAAGGATTTTTTGATGTATAACGGAATCATACATGTTACTATGCCACGTGGTATTGGATGGAATTTTTCAAGTCTTGGAAAAAACCTTGAGCGCTGTTTACAAACCTTGACATTTACACAAGCGTATTACAGACCAATTGCATTTGATCTTGATGGAACCGAAGATTTACTGTATTGGCGTAAACTGTTGTTATCCTTGTCGGGATACGAATTATACATGAAGAGTTATAGCAATATTCCTCATAATCGAAAGGTTGTTCAGCAAGTAATCTTTAATAAGGATTTTGCTCACTCCCTGATTTACACTCTAGGTTTAATCGAAATTCACTTAAATAGTTTGTTTAAAGACAATCACCTAAGCGAAGCTAGAACCATGCGAAACCATTTTGGAAGGTTAAAAAGTGCTGTCGAATTTACAGATTATCACCACATGACCAACGAACAACTAGAGAGCCTTCTTGAGGATACTATTTCTCAATTGTATATTTTTTCAGCTGATTTTTCGAAATTATTCTTTTCTTACACCTTAGATTCAAGTGATAAATGCAACACTCCTTATTTGTTTAAATAAAGCCTACTGATAAGTCTTGAAGATCTAGATCTTCAAGACTTATCAGTAGGCTACGAAAAAAATTTCTCTTATTTTTGGGTTACTAAGCACAAAAAAAAGATGTCACATTTAACGATTGAACAAAGATACGAAATTGCTACACTTCGTTCACAAGGATTTTCAATGAGTAAAATTGGAGGGTTTATAGGTAGAGATAAATCTGTAATTTCAAGAGAGCTATCCAGAAATTCCGATCAAAGAAATAATGTTTATAAAGCTAAATTAGCCCAAAGTAAGGCCAGTATTCGACAGCATGAAAAAGCTAAGAAAATACGCTTTACTGAACAGATAAAAGCACGTGTTATTCATCTTTTAGAAGAAGATTTCAGTCCTGAACAAATAGTAGGATATTGCAGTGATAAAAACTTTGAATGTGTTTCGATTGAAACAATTTATCAATTCATTTGGAGCGACAAAAAGAAAGGCGGACAACATTATAAGCACCTACGCACAAAAGGAAAGCGATATGCTAAAAGAGGGGCTTTAAAAGGCTCAAGAGGTATTATTAAAGATAGAGTTGGTATTGAAAACAGGCCGTTGGTTGTAGAAGAAAAGCAAAGAATTGGGGATTTAGAAATTGATTTGGTAATAGGTAAAATCACAAAGGAGCTTTGTTAACAATAAATGACAGAGCATCAGGTGTGCTTAAAATGGCTAAAATAAACAGTAAGGAATCACAAGAAATTCAGGAGAAATTAATTGAATTATTAATGGATTGGAAGCCCATTTTGCACACCATTACATCTGATAATGGGAAAGAGTTCGCTAACCATAAAAAAGTATCTGAAATATTAGAAATCTCATACTTCTTTGCCAACCCATATTGTAGTTGGGAAAGAGGTGCTAATGAAAATTTAAATGGTTTAGTAAGACAATATTTTCCAAAAAAATATAACTTTGATTTAATAACAGAAGAAGAGGTTTTAAGAGTAACAAATAAATTAAATAACAGACCCAGAAAAAGATTTGGTTTTAAAAGTCCAAATGAAATTTTTGAGCAAAAACTTAAACAATGTGCATAAGGTTGCATTTGTTAATTGAATCCACCCACTTAAAAAATGGCAGTATTCAAAATCGTACACATCACCAAATACCAATATACTTGGCCTATAAAAGAGAGTATTAACGAAATTCGTTTGTACCCTTACAATTTTCCCAACCAAGATGTATTGCAATTTCAGCTCTTGATAACCAACAATCCCGAAGTAGCTGTTTCTACTGATAATTTCGGAAATAGAGTTGGAAATTTTAGTACGATCGAAACCCATTCTGAAATGGTAATCGAAAGTAGAATGGTAGTACGTGTGAATCACTCACTCAAAATACCAGAAATCGATTATGATACTCTTGAAGATTTAGAAAAAGAAAAACAAAAAAGCATTTTATTGCTTCGATATTCGTATCCTGAAGTACTAACAGCACAAAATAAAATCGATGAAATTTTAAACGAAATCGGAATCGACAACAAATCGATTATTACGCTGGCACAAGAATGTAGTGCTTACATCTATAACCGCTTTAAGTATTCAAAAGGAATCACTACAATAAACACTACCCTGGACGAAATCCTAGCCACTAGAGAAGGAGTTTGTCAAGATTTTGCTCATGTTTTGTTACAATTCATGCGCACCATCGGTATACCCGCACGTTATGTGAGCGGCTACATTTGCCCCAATAAAGCAGGACTACGTGGAGAAGGTGCAACGCATGCTTGGGTGGAAATTTACTCGCCTACCCAAGGCTGGTTAGGTATTGACCCGACCAATAACATTTGGACCATGGACAACCATGTCAAACTATCGGTTGGTTTAAACTTTAGTGATTGTACTCCTGTAAAAGGAACTTTTAAAGGGGTTGCCATTCAGTCCTTATCTGTTTTTGTTTCCATTGGTTACGAGGACGGAAGACATTTTGAAGAATTTAATGATGTTTTGTTGGAAGAAATTCCTGAAGAGGTAAAAAAACAACTGGAATATATTGAGCAAGCACGTCAGCAGCATATTCAGCAACAGTAAATCTATTTTTTAGGTATAAAAAAACGGCTATTTGATTGGGGAATCAACTAGCCGTTTTTAGTATAGCGTATATTGTCTAGGTTTTCAAGTCTTTGATTACTTTGAAGGCAACATCTACTTGCTCTTCACTAACCAAAATTGTAAATTCGTTTGAGGTCGAAATAACTTCGTTTATAATGATTCCTTCCCAAGCTAGACGCTGAAAGATAAAATAATAAATTCCTGGAATTACAATATTTTCTTTCGGTAATTTTACGGTGATCGAGGCTAAATTATCTAGTTTTTGAATCAGTTTTTCGTTAACAAAATGTTTGTCAACCAAGGCATTAACAGTACTGCTTACAACAATATTGATCTCATTAACACCTCTAGACGACGTATAAAAAACATCTGGAAAAGCATTAATATCTGAGATTAATTCCGCTTGCTTATTTAAGACGGTATCAGAAACTGCAAAAGCATAATCTGTAAGGCCAGAACGCACGGTGATTTCGCCAATATTTTTAATTACTTTGTTAATCTTATGATTGAGTCGGAAGTCTAACTCTTCTGTTAATCGTTTAAGTGACATAACAACTGCCCCTTGTTTTACTTCTTTACCAAATTCACTTTCTAACTCAGACATGATATTTCTAGACAATGAAGTCAAGTTAATAATCCCTAGAGATAAAGCGTTCAATAAAAAAGGCTTTGTCTTGATGTAATTCTCTACGATTGACGATACAGTTTTCATAATTGATATAAGTATTTATACTTAGATTTTAGCGTTTGTTTTTTACCCTTTGTGTTAAAAACTTATGCAAAGATAAATAAAAAACAATTTGTTACAAATATAACACGATAAATTTTCAATTAAAAATGATAAAAAGCGTCCGTAATGTGTTCTATCACAAAGGAATTACCTTCTTTATGAATTGAAATCACATCAAAACGCACCTCAACATCGAGATTTTTAGCGCATACGTATTCGTCGATAGCCCGTGTAAGTAGTCTAATTTTCTTGTTGTTAACTGCATCAATTGGTAAACCAATTTCGACTGAAGTTCTGGTTTTAACTTCTACTACAACTAGGAGGTTATTTTGGGTACAAACAATGTCAATTTCGGCTTTTTGAAAACGCCAATTGGTGTCCAAAATGACATATCCGTTCTCTTTTAAGAAATCTGCAGCCATTTCTTCTCCTAATCGACCTAGTTCATTATGTGCCGCCATCGTTACATTAATTTTAGATTTATAAAAAAAACTAAGTAAAAAACCTAAGTACGATTTTTTTGTTATCTATTCGAAAACCAAAGTTGATTTTGAAGCAGTGACCTCAATTGTAACCGTATTTCCCATAATTAAGGTGCGATTGTCATGGATGTGACCCGCAGGGAAATTATAAATCACCGGAATATCATATTTCTTAGTAACATCTTGAATGATCTCCAAAGCATTTTTACCCCAAGGAATATCATTATCCTTCATACTACTCATGGCCCCAACAACGATTCCTTTAATACTTTCTAAACAACCGTTTCGTTTAAGGTTCATCATCATACGGTCTACGTGGTAAAGGTATTCGTCTAAATCTTCGATAAATAAAATTTTATCTCTACAATTAATCGCCGATGGGGAGCCAAATAAGCTATACAATATAGAAAGGTTCCCTCCTACTAATTCTCCCGATGCTGATCCCATTCTATTCATAGGGTCTGAAGCAATTTCGTAAGACAATTTTTGACCGAATAATGCAGTATGCAAACTCTCAATTGCTTGTTGAGTCGCTCTAGGCACGCTTATAGGCATAATCCCATGAATAGATTTGTAACCCATGGTGTTCAAATGATTGTGTAAAACAGTTACATCACTAAACCCGATAATCCATTTTGGGTTTTGTTTAAAGGTCGAAAAGTCCAACAAATCAACCATACGTACGGTACCATATCCGCCACGAACACACCAAATAGCTTTTATATTTGGGTTGTCCATTTGTACTTGAAAATCTGCTGCACGTTCTTCATCACTACCTGCCAACTGGTTTTGTTCCAAACCAATTGTTTTACCAATCACTACCTCAAGTCCCCAACTGTGCAACAAGTTTATAGTAGGCTTTAAGTTGTCAACAGTGTTTTTTCGGGCAGTGGATACAATTGCAATCGTATCGCCTTTTTGTAAATAAGCAGGTGTAATCATAGTAGTTTGAGATTGGCCATTAAAAATAAAGAGTATAAAAAATAAAAGTACAAAGCTGCACCTTTGCACTATTGCTTTCGAAAAAGAAAAAATAATCATCATAGAAAATAAAGATAAAGTACCGTTACGTCTTAGAAACAGTACACAAACAAAGATACGTTTTTTTGAAAATATCAATTGTTTTCTTAACTGAATTTGTATTTTTACTACACTAATCCCCTTGCAATGAAAACCTTACTACTACTTATAAGTTGTGGACTAACGATTTGTACCGCACAACCCAAAAAATACGCCATACATACAGTTGCCTTTTACAATTTCGAAAACTTATTTGACACCATTAACAATCCAGTAACCAATGATGATGAATGGACACCAAAAGGCTTCCAACATTGGGATTCAAAAAAATACTTTAAAAAATTACACAATCTATCGCAGGTTTTGGCTGAGATTGGCACAACCGAAAATACCAACTCACCAACATTGATTGCTTGTTCTGAAATTGAAAATCGAGCAGTATTAGAAGATTTGATTCAACAACCATTCATCAGCGGAAAAGAATACGGCATCATTCACTACGATTCACCAGATAAACGAGGGATTGATGTGGCGCTATTGTACCAAAAAAAATATTTCAAACCAACGTCCTACACCAACATTCCGCTAATTCTGTACAGCAAAGAGAAGGTGACAGCAGCAAAAGAAATAAGTAAACAAGAAGATGAAGATGCACCCGAAGCCAGTCAGGACAACCACCGCATTTTTACTCGTGATCAACTATTGGTCACCGGTTTTCTTGAAAATGAAGAAGTTCATATAATTGTAAACCACTGGCCATCACGATCAGGCGGAGAAAAAAAATCAAGTCCCTTGCGCGAGGCTGCAGCAGCTTTGAACCGAAAAATAATAGATTCGTTACAAAACATCAACCCAAATGCCAAGGTGATTACGTTGGGCGATTTGAACGATGGCCCTTTCAACAGCAGTCTAAAAAAAATACTAAATACAAAGGCCGTCAAAGCAGATGTACCTCCACTTGGCATCTTTAACCCCTTTGAGTCCATGTCCAACAAAGGCTTTGGCACGATAGCTTTCAGGGATTCTTGGGATATATTTGACCAAATTATGGTGACTCAATCTTTAATTCAAGACAAATTCAAACAATTTCAGTTTTGGAAAGCAGGTATTTACAACAAACCTTTTTTGATACAAAACTCTGGTCCGTACAAAGGCTATCCTAAAAGACACTCTGCTACCGAAGTAGGTTATAGTGACCACTTTCCGGTTTATATTTATTTAATTCGAGAAACTAAATAATCAGCAACTTACAATAATTACTGAAATCGAGAAATAATTCAATAGCTTAATATAAATGTTTGGCAATTTGTTGCATTTCCAGTAATTAATGACATAAGAACTATAAATGTGAATTCCATTAGGCTTGACTTCTTGTTTTTCGAACCAAATCCTTTTTAGTACCTTAGCAAAACACGAACATTTTAAATTAAAAATTCGATTATGGCATCAGACAAAAATACCTTCGATATACAACAAGTACTTTTTCAATTGGGGATAAAACCAGTAAATCTAGGAACCTCAACAGGAATTGAACGTTTTTCTACAGGCGAACTATTTGACAGTTACTCCCCTGTAAATGGACAATTGATTGCAAAAGTGTACAGCACATCTGCAGCTGATTACGAACAAGTAATGCTCACAGCAACAACAGCTTTTGAGACATTCAAAACCGTCCCTGCCCCAAAACGTGGAGAAATGGTGCGTTTGTTTGGTGATAAATTAAGGAAGAACAAAGAAGCACTTGGTAAATTAGTATCCTATGAAATGGGTAAATCTTTGCAAGAAGGTTATGGCGAAGTACAAGAGATGATTGATATATGTGATTTTGCAGTGGGTTTGTCCCGTCAATTGCATGGACTCACGATGCACTCTGAGCGCCCGAGCCACCGTATGTATGAGCAATATCATCCGTTGGGAGTGGTTGGAATTATATCTGCATTCAATTTTCCTGTTGCAGTTTGGGCTTGGAATACAGCTTTAGCATGGATCTCGGGTGATGTTTGCGTTTGGAAACCCTCAGAAAAAACACCTTTGTGCGGCATCGCTTGTCAAAATATCATTAGAGAAGTAATTCAGGAAAACGATCTACCAGAAGGTATTTCTTGCTTGATTAATGGAGATTATAAAGTGGGCGAAATGATGTCTGGAGATGTTAGGATTCCGTTACTATCTGCAACAGGTTCTACTCGAATGGGAAAAATAGTAGCGCAAAAAGTAGCGGGAAGATTGGGAAGGTCATTACTAGAATTGGGTGGAAACAATGCCATTATTGTAACACCTGATGCCGATTTGAAAATGACAATTATAGGAGCCGTATTTGGCGCTGTTGGAACAGCAGGACAAAGATGTACCTCGACCCGTCGCCTCATTATTCATGAAAGCATGTACGATAAAGTGAAGCAAGCATTAGTCACTGCGTACAAACAACTAAGAATAGGAAATCCTTTGGACGAAAATAATCATGTAGGACCGATTATCGACAAAGAATCTGTTGCGAATTACCTGGATACGTTAGAGAAAGTGGTTGCTGAAGGCGGAAACTTAGTAGTTCATGGAGGCATTCTCGAAGGAGATGGATGTGAAAGTGGTTGTTATGTACAACCTGCCATTGCAGAGGTCGAAAATCATTTTGCTATTGTACAAAAAGAAACCTTTGCACCTATACTGTATTTAATAAAATATAGTGGTGATGTTACTGACGCTATCGCTTTGCAAAACAGTGTAGCACAAGGTTTATCATCTGCTATTATGACTAATAATCTGCGTGAAGCCGAATTATTTCTATCTGCTTCTGGATCAGATTGTGGTATAGCTAATGTAAATATTGGTACTTCGGGAGCCGAAATCGGTGGCGCTTTTGGTGGTGAAAAAGAAACAGGTGGTGGAAGAGAATCTGGATCTGATGCTTGGAAGGTTTATATGAGACGACAAACCAATACCATCAATTACAGTACGAGTTTACCGCTAGCACAAGGCATAAAATTTGATTTGGATTAAAGCATAAAAAAAGGCAATTGAAGTGATTCAATTGCCTTTTTAAATTTAATTTATCTTTTACAAGTTAAATGACACCCCAATATTAAAAACAAATTGATTGTTTAGGTTTTGGAAATTGTCTGTAGTTGTTGGATCGTATTTAGCGATAGGAAATCCAATTTCGCTAAAAACCCCAATACCTTCAGAAAAGAAGTAACGCCCTCCAAGGTGAGCACCAAAATTTCTCAAACTCAAATCCAAACCTGGATAAATATCAACGTTTTGACCTAAAGTTAAAATAGGACCTAAATGTGCATCAAAGCGACCTTTAATATCAAATCGATCTCCAAAATCTGGCTTTATACCATCGATCTTAGACACTCCAAGCAAATAAGATGATACAACTCCAAACGAAATGTTTTCGGCAACACCAAAGTCAGCGGCAACGCGAATCCCAGAACCACCGTCTTGAATATTTGCTCCAATATCAAATTTAGTATCTCCTTTTCCTTTGAAAGCTTGTGCATTAACAAATAATGCAGCAGAAACTAAAATCAATGTAAAAATCTTTTTCATATTATTTTTATTAATTTATAATAGCCGCAAATTTACGTTATAATTTTAATTTCTTCCTTTTTCGTCAAAATATAATTGATGTACAGGTTCAGATTGCCAAAATTCTTTGGAATCCACATCCAGAATCGTAAGCGGACCTTTGAATGCAGCGCCCGTATCAACATTCCATACACAGGCACGTTGCACAGGCACAGTCTCGTTTATACGCGTTACAGGCGTGTGACCTATATAGATTTCGTCATACAATGTAAGACGTTTTGGGTATAGCAAATCATTCGGTTTAATGCTAGTGTCAAGTGCCAATGCAGTCTCCCATAAGGTGCGATCCCAATAAAACAGTTTCGGAAAATATTCATACTGTACACCGTTCATGTTGGTAAAGCCGGCATGCAAAAAGAGTCTGTTTTTTTCGTCTAAATAATAATCGTCCAAAGACAGTAAAAAGTTGACATGCAACTGCTTGGTCATCTTGTCTACAGACTCGTACGCTGTCAAAGTAGCCTCACCTCCATGTTCAAACCAAAGTACATTATCTTTGCCGTCCTTCAACCAGTGCAGCAAAAGCTCATCATGATTTCCTCGAATAAAAACACAATTGTTAGTTGTTTTTAATTCGATTAAATAATTTATAACCTGTGGCGATTGACTCCAACCATCCACATAATCACCCAAAAAGATTAGGGTATCGTCGGGAGTTACCCCTGCTCTTTCAATAACTTGGTGGAGGGCACGCAGACCTCCATGAATATCTCCTATAACTAATGTTCTCATCTATCTTTAACTACTAATTAGAAAGTCTTTTTACTTTCATTTTTATAAAAATAATAAAACTGACCGCATGTCTACCTTATTTTATGATTTTTTTACTTAAAAATTATGCGATTTGATTCTAAGGTAAAACGTAATGGCATTTTCAAAGCCTATACTTTAGATAAAAATAAAGCTAAATATACCCACTTTTAGTGATTGCATTAATCATTTTCGAAAGATATCTTTGCCTCATATCAATAAATAATTAACTCTTATTTTCTGATTAAATAAAACATAATCTAAATAGATCAAAAGTGATTAGAATACAGAAGATTAGCATCCTTTTAGCAATTATGCCCTTTGTTTTCAGCAGTTGTGCATCGGGTTACAAAAAAATTGTACCCGAAACTCTTGCTTACAATTCACAAAGCACTGCAAATGACATTACCCTTGAATATAAATACGGTTTATTAGATAAAAAATATTTTCGAAAAGAAAAAAAGAGCGGCCTTAAACTTGTAGCCTTAAAAATAACCAATAAATCCAATCAAGACTTTGTATTTGATAACAACATTCGTTTGAGTTATGATAACGGCACTATTTGTAACATTACAGATAATGAGTATGTTTTTAAGCTAATGAAACAAAGTCCGGCATCACATTTACTGTACTTGCTTTTATCACCAATGCAACTGTACACCACAAAGTCAAACGGCTACGGTCAACAAGTGAACAATAATTCCTTTCCAATTGGATTAATCATTGGTCCTGGTTTAACATTAGGGAATCTTATTACCGCTTCTACAGCTAATGGAAAATTTAAGCGCGAATTAGAAAATTACAATATCATTGGTAAAACCATTAAAAAGGGAGAAACTATCTATGGATTGGTCGGCATAAAATCTAATAATTTTGATGCTTTACAATTAAAAGTAAACTAAAGATTTTGCCCCAAATCTATCTTAAATCGACTCACATTGAGTACTTAATTATATATAAAATCAAAAAAATGAAACAAACTATCAAAGTTTTGTCTGTAGCTTTTGCTGCATCAGTAATGTTAACTTCTTGTTATTCATATACTAGCGTTGTTGGTAAAGGAGCTCAAGGATCTACTGCAGTATCACAATGGAATCATTATGTAATTGCTGGACTTGCGCCAGTTGGAGTATCTGACTCAAAAGCAATGGCTGCAGGAGCAGAAGATTATACTGTATTTACAAGACAATCATTTGTTAACGGATTAATTGCTGCCCTTACTTTCAGCATTTACACACCAACTACTACTACAGTTACCAAATAATTTAAGACTTGGCGGGAGCGCAAACTCCCGCCTTTTTATTCTATGAAAAAAATAGCATTTTACCTTAGCTTGTTCATCAGCTTGTATCTCGTTTTCACAATTTCTAATATTTTTCTGTATCATATTGACAAATTAAATCAGTATGGATATGGTTTTTTGGCAGGTCAATCGATACTATTGTTATTTTTTACCTACCTCACCTACAGATTTAAAAAAAATAATAGCGAAAAATTGCAGTTTTAGCAATAATTCAAACAACCGTATAATATACCCACTTTTAGTGATTGACAACTGTTAAAATTACGGCTACCTTTGTACCCAACAATACTGATTACGAATCCATAACATGTTGATTATGAAAAAAGCAGCCCTTTATTTTAGTCTTTTGATGAGTATCTATTTTATCTTAACCTTATTGAATGTTATTTTAAAACCAATCCATAAATTTAGTCAATATTCTGGTGAATTTCGATTGGGACTTTTTCTATCCGTATTTGCTTTTGGGTACCTTTGCCATCTTATCACTCAACCTATCAAGCACTAATCTATCTCTGAGCTTTCGAATATTACTTCCGTTTTAGATAAATATTTCTTTATTTAAATACCCTTTTTATGCGAAAATGTTAAATTTTAATTAAATTAGCCTTAATTAAAATAGCCTACAATGCATAAATTTTGGACGTTTTTGGTACTACTTATTTTTCCAGTATGTATCTATTCTCAAACAGACATTAACTCACTTCTTACTGAGTTGGACCGCACCATTGCTAACAACCAACAATACAAAACTAAAAAAGAAGCGGAGATTGACAAACTGAACGACCTTTTAAAATATACCTCTAGCACCACTCAAAAATATGAGATTTATGATAAGCTATATGGTAAATACAGATGGTATCAATCAGATTCGGCGCTAAGTTATGCTCGAAAAAGCCTAAAAATCGCACACCAATTAGACGATATTAAAAAAACCAATAACGCCAAGCTCAACTTAGCCTCCATCATGGAAACCTTGGGCATGTACAAGGAAGCTACCGAAATTTTAAATAAAATTGACATCCAAGCCACTCCCGAGAAAAAGGGAAATTATTTTGGGGTAAGCAGCTCCTTATATCTTTCGATGTCTAATTATGCTGCATCGGCGGAAGAAAAAAGCAACTATATTTCTCTTCGAAAAAAATATAGCGATTCTATTTTAAAATTCTATCCCACGCAATCAAAATCACATTTATTTACTACTTCAAACCAATTACTGGAAAGCGGAAAATACCAAGAAAACCTAGATTTATTACTGAATTATTATCCTAAATTAAAGGATTCAGATACCGACCAAGCCGTTGTTGCTTATTTGATCTCTCAAACGTACCATCAAAAAAAAGAGTTTGAACTCGAAAAAGAATGGCTCATCAAATCGGCTATATCTGATTTGAGGCTAGAGAAAAAAGAATACATTTCGTTACGTGCATTGGCTTTCCTATTATACCAGGAAGGAGACATTGATCGCTCCTACACCTACATAAAGCGCTCGCTCGAGGATGCGCTATTTTGCAATGCTCGCTTGCGTACGTATGAGATTTCGAAAATGATGCCCATCATTAATAAAGCCTACGAGAAGCAAAACGAGACCAACCACAACCAATTGGTTTACTTTTTGGTCAGTGCAACAGTCTTGTCTTTGATATTGCTAGTGATTTTGTTTTTACTTTTCAAACAAATGAAAAAATTAGCCAAAGCGAAAAGAGAAATTAGCATTGCCAACAAGCAATCACTAGCACTAAATGAAGAGTTAAAAGTTTTTAACGAAAAACTGAATGAAACCAATACCACTTTGAAAGAAGCCAATTTGGTAAAGGAAATTTATATTGGTCGTTACATGGATCAATGTTCGGTATACATTAGTAAACTTGATGGTTATCGTAGAAAATTGAACGTAATTGTCACTAGTGGTAAAAAAGAGGAACTAGTACGTGCCATCAAATCCAAAGAATTTATTGATGAAGAATTGAAAGATTTCTATAATAATTTTGACAAAACATTCTTGCTACTCTTCCCTAACTTTATTGAAGATTTCAGCCGATTGTTAACCGACAAAGATGATATCAAATTAAAATCGGGTGAACTGATGAATACGGAACTTCGCATCTTTGCTTTGATACGTTTAGGGATTTCAGATAGTGTGAAAATATCTGAATTTCTTCGCTATTCCTTATCTACCATTTATAATTATCGCACCAAATTGCGTAACAAAGCCGCTGGACCAAGAGACGAATTTGAGGCCAACGTAATGCGCATTGGCACCAATAAATAATTTTTAAAATCATACCTAGACACCTCTTTTATGCTGTTTTTTGACATAAAAAAGGTGTTTTTTTGCTACAGAGTCACTACTTTTTTTGTGTTAACAAAAATAAAAAATCCTTTATTAGCAAGGCTTTACAAAGAGTCGCTCACTACATTTACTACCATTTTGGAATATTGAATTTAGTCAAGGCTAAATCATCTTAATTTTGGGTTATTAAAGATTTCTAAAGCAATTTACAAATACATTAACTAAACCATAATGAAGCAATTTCTAGTAACCACATTAGTTTGCCTTGCCTTTTTTCCTCTGGCAATTGGGCAACAATTAAAATCCCCCAATTCAAAACTTCAAATGGAGTTTTCCTTGCAAAAGGATGGAACACCAACCTATGCTTTAAACTATAAAAACAAAGCGGTAATAAAAACCAGTACCTTAGGATTGGAGCTGAAAAACGATACCAAATCATTACTAAATGATTTTAAGATTATCGACACCAAAACAGCAACATTCAATGAAAATTGGGCACCGGTTTGGGGAGAAGTAAGCAGCATTCAAAACAATTATAACGAACTGGCTGTTACTTTAAATCAGAATACTACTGATAGAAAATTAATTATTCGTTTTCGTTTATTCAACGAAGGTCTTGGTTTTCGATATGAATTTCCTTCGCAGAAAAACCTAACCTACTTCGTTATCAAAGAAGAGCATACGCAATTTGCTATGGCTGGAGATCACAAAACATTTTGGATTCCAGGTGATTACGAAACACAAGAATACGACTATACTACATCAAAAATGTCTGAGATACGCGGTTTGATGAAAACGGCTACGACAGAGAATGTATCACAAAAATCATTTTCACCAACAGGAGTACAAACCTCTTTGATGATGAAAACTGCCGATGGATTGTACATCAATTTGCACGAAGCTGCTCTTATAAACTACTCCTGTATGCATTTGAATCTAGATGACAAAAACATGATTTTTGAATCTTGGTTAACACCCGATGCAAACGGAGACAAAGGGTACATTCAAGCGCCTGGAACATCACCTTGGCGTACGATCATGGTGAGCGATGACGCACGTGAAATCTTGGCTTCAAAAATGACATTGAACCTAAATGACCCTAGTAAAATTGAGGACACTTCATGGATCAAACCTGTAAAATACATTGGTGTTTGGTGGGAAATGATTACCGGAAAAAGTTCATGGTCTTATACTAATGATTTCACCTCGGTTGAACTTGGAAAAACAGATTATTCTACAGCAAAACCAAACGGAACACACGGAGCAACCACTACCAACGTTAAGAAATATATTGATTTTGCGGCCAAAAATGGTTTTGATGCTGTACTTGTTGAAGGATGGAATACAGGATGGGAAGATTGGTTTGGTAACTCCAAAGATTATGTTTTTGACTTTGTAACCCCTTACCCAGATTTTGATTTGAAAGGAATTCATGCTTACGCAAAAGAAAAAGGAATCAAGATGATTATGCACCATGAAACTTCAGGATCAGTGCGCAATTATGAACGTCACATGGACAAAGCCTACCAATTCATGAAAGACAATGGGTATGACGCTGTGAAAAGTGGTTATGTTGGAAACATGTTGCCGAGAGGTGAGAAACATTACAGCCAATGGATCATCAACCATTACCAATACGCTATAGAAAAAGCAGCAGAATACAAAATTATGGTCAATGCGCACGAAGCTGTCCGACCAACTGGGATTGCTAGAACGTATCCTAATCTAATCGGGAACGAATCGGCACGTGGGACGGAGTACCAAAGCTTTGGCGGTAACAATCCGAATCACGTCACTATACTACCCTTCACCCGTTTGATTGGAGGTCCTATGGATTACACACCCGGAATTTTTGAAATGGATTTGAGTAAAATGAATCCAGAAAACAATTCTCATGTAAACAGTACAATTGCCAACCAATTAGCCTTGTATGTAACCATGTACAGCCCGTTGCAAATGGCAGCTGATACACCTGAGAACTACAACCGCTTTCCAGATGCATTTCAATTCATCAAAGATGTGGCTGTAGATTGGGATGACAGTAAATATCTAGAGGCAGAACCTGGAGATTACTTAACTGTTGCTCGAAAAGCAAAAGGAACCAACAATTGGTTTGTAGGGAATGTAAATGGAAATACAACACGTACTTCTACCATCAATTTTGATTTCTTAGAAAAAGGCAAAAAATACATCGCAACGCTATACGCAGATGCAAAGGATGCCAACTACAAAACCAATCCGCAGGCGTACACGATCAAGAAAATGAAAGTGACTAGCAAATCAAAACTGAATCAAATTTCAGTTCCTGCAGGTGGATACGCCATTAGCATTATGGAACAAAAATAAATACACAGAAACTAAATTATTTAGGGAGAAATGTTTAAATTGATGTAGCAGTCTTAAAAATTGTTTTTTTGATAGGATTGCAGTTCTTTATTCGAAAAATAGTAGTGAAATATTGGCTTTTAAACCTACACAACCACTACTATTTTTCATCTAACGAAATAGGTAAAACACTATAAATCAGTATTTTATTTTCGAAAAAGAACAAAATCAACTACTTTTTAATTGTTACAACTATAGTCAGGCTATAAGCAAAATATCTTTACTTTAAGAAATCGATATAGTTGAAACCACAGTTAGAAAAAACTAAACTGATTTCCCAAAAAACTAAACTTTAACAAACCAAAAAAAACCAGAAATTATGGTACAAATGAAAAAAAGTTTGCATTGCATTCTTCTTTTATGCAGCATACTATTTATTATGCCAAGTACAATTGCCCAAATTGCATCAAAGACAGTCACGGGAGTTGTCATGGATCAAAAAG
Organism: Flavobacterium faecale; assembly: GCF_003076455.1. Classification (NCBI taxonomy): domain Bacteria; kingdom Pseudomonadati; phylum Bacteroidota; class Flavobacteriia; order Flavobacteriales; family Flavobacteriaceae; genus Flavobacterium; species Flavobacterium faecale. The sequence continues at coordinate 1,174,885 of NZ_CP020918.1, read as the reverse complement.
GAGAAACCTTAATAGGGGCTAGTGTCGCTATCAAAGGCACAAGTATTGGAACTATTACAGATGTTAACGGAAAATTTACGTTGCCAGTAAGTGGCAAATCAGCTATTATCGCGGTGTCTTTTGTCGGTTTTGAAACCAAAGAAGTACCAGCTGCACAGAGTTCAAAAATTGTTTTGATCGAAAACTCGAACGAACTTAAAGAGGTCGTTGTTCAAGTTGGATACGGTACCGTGAAGAAAAAAGACGCAACAGGATCTGTATCTCAAATCGCAGCCAAAGACTTTAACAAAGGTCAAAACGTAACACCAGAAAGTTTGATAAGCGGTCGTATATCAGGTGTGAACGTAACCGGTGGAGGAGCGCCAGGTGCCAAGGCAGATATACGTATACGTGGAGGATCATCATTAAATGCATCCAACGATCCCTTAATTATCTTGGACGGATTACCATTGAGTAACGCAGTACCATCTGGATCAACAAGTATCTTATCCACTATTGACCCAAACGATATTGAATCTTTTACCGTTTTGAAAGATGCATCTGCTGCCGCAATTTATGGTTCTCGCGCTGCCAATGGAGTAATTGTGATTACTACCAAGAAAGGTACAAAAGGTCGTATAAAAGTAAACTTCAGCTCCCAAGTGGGTGTGAACACGGTTGCTAATACGGTTGATGTTTTGAGTGCAGACCAATATAGAGCTTTGGTAAACGACAAAGGATCAGCTGCTCAAAAAGCATTACTAGGGACTGCAAATACCAACTGGCAAGATGAAATTTTCAGAACTGCTTTGACTGTAAACAACAACATATCTGTAAGTGGCGCCTTGTTTGACAAAGTACCTGTACGTTTGTCTGTGGGTAATGTAGACAATCCTGGTATCTTGAAAAATACAAGTTTTGAAAGAACAACGACATCGATAGCTATTAATCCTGTTTTGTTTGACAACCACTTAAAAATTGACATCAGCGGAAATTTATCTTTTGGTAAAAATCGTTTTCAAGACGAAAACGCTGTAATTGGTAGTGCTATTGGATTTGATCCAACACAATCCGTTTACCAAGCAGGTTCGCGTTACGGAGGATACTTTGAATGGTTGGAGCCTAACGGAAACCTAGCTTTGTTACCAGCTAAAAATCCGGTAGCTAGATTGAATCAAAACGAAAGCAGATCTACCTCTACTAGAAAATGGGGTAATGTGCGTTTGGATTACAAACTACATTTCTTTGAAGATATGAGAGTGGTAGCCGAAGCAGGAATTGATAGATTTGATAGCAATGGATATACTCAAGTAAGCAATTTAAGTGCTAACGGATACCAAGCTGCTGCTTTTAGCTCAGGAAACTGGACCAACGTAGGAAATTATTCGAACTATACTGATGCGCTTCAAAATAAAAACTTGAATACCTATTTGAATTATACCAAAAAGGTTGGGGGATTGAATGTTGATGCTACAGCAGGATACAACTACCAATTGTTTCAAAAGGTGAAATATGAGTCTGGAGAAACAAGACAGCCTACACCAAATGAAGATGTTACTACAGACCCAGACATTAATTTACAATCGTTTTTTGGTCGTTTAAATTTAGGATATGAAAGCCGATATTTATTGACTTTAAATTATAGAAGAGATGGTACTTCTCGTTTCTCGAAAGAAAACAGATGGGGTAACTTTGCTGGAGCTGCTTTTGCATGGAATATTGCTGAAGAATCTTTCTTGAAAGACAACAATACTGTTTCTGGCTTGAAATTGAGAGTAGGATATGGTACCACTGGTCAACAAGATATCTCTGCATCGTATGATTATTTAAGAAGAGTAACACTTGGGTCGATTAATACACAATATGTTTTTGGAAACACGGTTTATGCAACTGCTCGTCCTGAAGGATACAACCAAAACATCAAATGGGAAGAATTATCAGAGATGAACGTAGGTTTGGATTATGGTTTCTTCAACAACCGAATTACGGGATCTATTAACTATTTCGATAAAAAATCAAGCGACTTACTAGCAGACGTTCTTGTTCCTGATGGAGCAAATTTAAGAAATCAAGGTTTCAACAACATTGGTAGTTTAAGCACAAAAGGACTTGAATTTAGTATCGAATCAGATATCGTTAAAACTGATAACCTACGTTGGAATGTAGCTTTCAACACAACCTACATCAACCAGAAGATCACCGATTTGGGAGCAACTGTTCCTGGATTTACAGGATATGCTGTAGGAGACATCTCGGGTGGACAAGGAAACAAAATCCAGATTAACTCTGTAGGATCGTCTCCAAACTCTTTCTTTGTTTTCGAACAATTGTATGATGCCAACAAAAGACCTATTCAAGGGGCGTATGTAGATCGTAACCAAGACGGAAAAATTGATGATGGGGATCGTTACAAATTTCACAAAGCAGCACCCGATTATACTTTTGGATTGTTCTCTACTGTGAATTACAAAAAATTTGATTTCACAATGAACTGGAGAGCGAGTATGGGGAACTATATTTTTGATAATGTGAGTTCAGACAAAGGATACCTACTTGCTGGTTTAAGAAGAGATACTGATTTATCAAACGTAAGCTCAGACTACCTCAACACCAGATTTACTGCTGAAGACAATGGAACACAACGTTACTTATCTAATTATTTTGTAAAAGATGCTTCTTTTATCAAACTAGACAATGTAACAGTTGGCTACACCTTTGACAAATCATTGTTGAAAGTGGCTACGTTGCGATTTACCTTGGGCGTTCAAAATGTATTGACTTTGACCAAATACAACGGAATTGATCCAGAACGTTTTAGCGGAATTGACGGAAATGTATACCCAAGAGCAAGAACATTCTTGTTTGGAGTAAATGCAAATTTCTAGATACATCAGGTTGAAACCATTAATTTAAAAAACACAAAAGATGAAAACATCATTTAAATATATATCTTATTTCTTCCTAATGATTTTGGGATTGAATTTGACACTTAGCTCTTGTACGAGCGACCTAGACGTGACTCCAAAAGATGACGATGAATTTCTGTCAGAAACCTTTTTTCAAGATCCTGCATCTTACAAACAAGTGCTAGCCAAATTATATTCTGGATTGTATGTAGGAGGAAATGACGGAGACAACAAACCGGATATTGCTGGTATTGGTGGCGACTTTAGTAGTTACTTGCGTTTGCTTTTTGTAATGCAAGAATTCACTACAGACGAAGCTATCATTGCTTGGGCTGATGGAACTTTACCAACCTTAAACACGCAAACTTGGGCACCTGCCAATGAGTTTTTGTACGGAACATACTCTAGAGCTTTTTACGAAATAAGTTTGGCTAACGAATTTTTGAGACAAACGTCTGATGATAAATTGACCTCTCGTGGTGTAGATGCAAATCTAAAAGCGCAAATCGCCAACTTTAGAGCCGAAGCACGTTTTTTAAGAGCTTTCTCTTATGTGAACTTGATGGACTTGTTTGGTAATGTGCCAATTACAACAGAAAAAGATCCAGTAGGTTTCTTTTATCCAGAGCAAAAATCAAGAGCTGAAGTTTTTGCTTTTATCGAAAGTGAATTGAAAGACCTTGACAATAGCTTGGTCGCAACAAAAACAAACGAATACGGACGAATTGATAAAACGGCTGCTAAATTTTTATTAGCAAAAATATATTTGAATGCTAAAGTTTATACCGGAACTGAGAGATTTAATGATGCAGCAAAACTAAGCTCAGACATTATTGCAACCTCTGGTTATACGTTTGCAAACGTACCTTACAAATTTTTATTCTCTGCAGACAACAATCGTAACGGTTCACAAAGTGAAGTGATTTTTCCTGTAGTAAGTGACGGAAATGCAATTCGTGCAACAGGTGGAGGTATGAGTTTTATTCTTCATGCGTCTATCGGTGGGTCTATGGATGCTGCTGCTCAAGGAATGAATGGTGGATGGCAAGGAATCAGAACTCGCAAAGAGTTTGTTGCTTTGTTTCCTGATGCTACTGCTACTGCAGACAAAAGAGGAACTTTCTATACTAATGGTCAAACATTAAGTATTGCCAATGTTGGAACCTTTACAAATGGTTACGCAGTTACAAAGTACACTAATGTTAACTCTGATGGAACTGCAGCACAGCGTAATGATATTCCTGATACTGACTTTCCTATGTTCCGCCTATCAGATGTGTATTTAATGTATGCAGAATGTGCAGTACGTGGCGCGGCAGGTACAGACATGACTACGGCGCTAGGCTACATCAATAAACTGAGAACGAGAGCAAATGCTAGTCCTGTAACAACGGCAAATCTAACGCTTAATTTTATTTTGGACGAAAGAGGACGTGAACTATTCTGGGAATGTCACCGTAGAACTGATTTGATTCGTTTTGGAAAATTCACCGGTGGAGACAAAATTTGGGAATGGAAAGGTGGCACTCAAAATGGTGCTGCGACAGCAAGCTTTAGAGATTTAATGCCAATTCCTGCCAAAACAATCCAAGCAAACCCTACGTTGAAACAAAATCCTGGATACTAAACTAACCACTTTTAAAAAACCATAAAATGAAAAAAATTAACCAATTTTTGTTCGCTTTTATAAGCGTACTAGCGGTATCATGTACTGCTGACGATGTTGAAAACCGACCAGTTGTTTCCAAAATTGCAACACCTGAAATGACTGCACCAACAACAGCCAAACAATATGTTCTGAAAGAAGTGAATGCAAGCAGCGATGCCGACCGTTTTGTATGGACTGCCGCTCAATATACAGAATCAGTGGTGGTTCAATATTCTTTGATGATGGATGTTTCTGGTGGAGATTTTACCAAAGCACAAACACTAGTAAAAACAAGTAGCGTTACCCAAGCATCGGTATCCGTAAAAGCATTGAACCAAGCAGCAATTGAATTGGGCGCTGTACCTGGCACACCAAAACAATTTGATGTCAAAGTAATGGCTACGGTTTCTGGTGGAGTTCCTACCGAATCGGCAAAAGTGATTACCATTAGCATCAATACGTATTCAGGATTAATCGCTTACCCATTTACAGATTGGTATTTGGTTGGAGACGCTACAGTGGCTGGTTGGGATAATAACAATAAAAATCAAGTACTTTTTAGAGGAGGAACAAACCCAAAAGAATACAGATTCACAGGTTATTTCAAAGCGGGTTATTTCAAACTAATTTCTACTTTGGGACAATGGGCGCCAATGTATGGTAAAGGTGATGCGGGTACAATCGTGTCTAGAGCCAAAGATGCCGATCCAGATCCAGCAAGTTTTGAAATTGCAACTGCAGGATATTACACTTTTACCATGAATACTGAAACCTTAAAATATACTTTGGTGCCGTACAATGCAACCGCAGCAACAAGCTATACTCGTATTGGTTTCATAGGTTCATCAAGAACAGGAACAGATGCAGGATGGTCTGGAGATGACACACCGATGGTCAAATCTACTTTTGATACGCACTTATGGACCTTAACCATCACACTATTTGATGGTAAAGGAAAATTTAGAGCCAACAATGCTTGGGACAAAAGTTGGGGTGGCGATACAGCCTTTGCAGCTTTCCCTACGCAAGGCGCTAGCGGAGGTGATATTCCAGTAGCACGTTCAAAATACAAAGTCTTATTTAATGATTTAGATGGCAGTTATATGATGTTCCCTAACCAAGAATAATCAATTAGTACAACTATTTAAGGGCTATCTACTATTGGATAGCCCTTTCTTTTAAAACCAAAAAACCATGAAGAATACTATACTTATATCAATTTTGTTTTTATGCAGTACCTTGGGTTGGGCACAATTTACCACTACGCCCTCTCCTGCTCTCGCGAACACAGCGGTTACTTTAAATTTTAATAAAGCAGGCACACCTTTGGCCACAGATACGGGAACATTATATGCTCATATTGGCTTAACGGTCAATGGAGCGCCATGGCAAAACGTAAAAGGAAGCTGGGGAAACAACAGCACACAACCAGCACTAACACTAGTTTCTGGCACAAACTACAAACTAGATCTTGCTCCCGATTTATACACCTCATTTGGAGTTCCTGCAACAAGCACCATAACAGCCATTTGTGTCGTAATTCGCAATAGCGCCGGAAACCAACAAACTGCAGATACTTTTTTTAATGTCGGTGCTTTTCAACTGACCTTAAACACTCCCGCAGAAAACAGCACAACCATAATCAATTCTGGAAGCAACTTTACTATTTCGGCATCCAACACAGGCGGAAATTCTAGTTATGTTTTAAAATCAAATGGAGCAACCATCCATTCTAATACAGCGACTACAAATTACAGTTACACCCACAGCAATTTGCTTTCTAATCAAAATTATGAATTAGTTGTTTCGAATGGGAGCACGACTATTACCAAAAAATTTGCAACTATTGTAAACCCTGGAGCTAGTAGCGAAACCATGCCGGCTGGTCTGGAAGACGGAATAAATTATTCGAACACAAATGCTACGCAAGCCACGTTGGTCTTGGATGCTCCTTTAAAAGATTTTGTATACGTTGCAGGAAGTTTCAACAACTACCAACCAACTGCTGCTTATGCCATGAAGAAAGATCCTACCACGGGTAAATTTTGGATAACAGTATCAGGATTAACTTCGGGTACAGCCTATACCTATCAATATTGGGTAGGCGAAACAACACCTATAGCCAATTCACCAGCAATGGTCAAGACCGCCGATCCTTATTCTACCTTAGTACTATCGCCGTTTGATGACCCAAGCATTCCTGCTGCTTCATACCCAAACCTGCCCGCTTATCCACAAGGGCAAGAGCGTGAAGTAACGGTTTTGCAAACGGGACAAACAGCATACGCTTGGAGCACGGCTACCACCAATTTTGTAAAACCTCAAAAAGAAAACCTAATCGTTTATGAAGTTTTGGTGCGTGATTTTGATTCGAATCGAAATTTTCAAGACTTGATTAATAAGATGGATTACTTTAAGAATTTAAAAATCAATGCAATCGAATTATTACCTGTTATGGAATTTGAAGGTAACGAAAGCTGGGGTTACAACACCTCCTTCCACATGGCATTGGACAAATATTATGGTACAGCCAACAAGTTCAAAGAATTTATCGATTTATGCCATCAAAACGGAATCGCAGTTATTCTTGATGTGGCTTTGAACCACGCTTTTGGTCGCAACCCGATGGTGCGCATGTGGATGAACGATCCTGATGGCGACGGTTGGGGATCACCAACAACCGAAAATCCGTTTTTTAATACTGTTGCCAAACACAGTTACAGTGTGGGAGAAGACTTTAAACATCAGTCTACCAAAACCCAATATTATGTCGAGAGAGTTATCAAACAATGGATTCAGGAATATAAAATTGATGGCTTCCGTTGGGATTTAACCAAGGGGTTTACACAAAATTGTACTGCTGGTGACGAAGCCTGCACCAATGCCTACCAACAAGACCGTGTAGATGTATTAAAAAAATATGCAGATTATTCGTGGAGCTTAGACCCTACACATTATACTATTTTTGAGCATTTGGGTACAAATCTAGAGGAGCAACAGTGGGCCAACTACAAAATCAATGAGTCACCAAGCAAGGGAATTATGATGTGGGGTAAAATGACCGACAATTACAACGAACTTTCTATGGGTTATCCTGGCAACATCTCCGGAATTACGAGCAGTAGTCGCGGCTTTACGGCCAATCGATTAATGGGGTATGCTGAGAGTCATGATGAAGAACGTTTAATGTATAAAAACCTGCAATATGGAAACAGTGCTAGTGCAACACACAATGTCAAAAATTTAGATATTGCATTGTCTAGAATGTCGGCAATTGGAGCAGTTTCACTTTTAGTACCGGGACCAAAAATGATTTGGCATTTTGGCGAATTAGGAATGGAGAATTCTATTTTTTCTTGTAATAATGGTACAGTCAATACTGCCTCAGATACAACTGCTGGCGATTGTAAACTAGACAACAAACCACAGCCACAATGGATAAATAATTGGTTAACAACAAATTCAAGAGTTACTATTTATAACGATTGGGCAAAAATGATTGCTTTAAAAACAACCGAACCTGTTTTTTTAGGTACAGCAACCATTAGCAACAGTGCGTCTTTAACTCAAAATATTAAAATCACCAATCCCAATTTGATGGCTACACAGCTTAAAGACGTGGTTATCTTAGCCAATTTTGATGTAAGTTCTCAAAACATTACTGCTAACTTTCCGTATGCGGGAACTTGGTACAATTTGATGGACAACACCACAATCAATGTAACAAATACTTCTGGACCGATCACGATTGCCGCAGGTCAGTTCAAAGTATTCGGGAACAAAAATGCTAGCCCATTAAGCAATCCAAATTTCGTTTCAGACAATGATTTGAGTGTTTACCCCAACCCCGCTCATGCCACTTTCAAATTGAACAAAGCTGTAAATTTTGTAGAAGTGTATGATCTAACGGGTAAAAGAGTATTACTATTTGAAGGTACATTCGAGTCACAACATGAGTTTTCGATTGCTACCCTTAGATCAGGAATCTATTTGGTAAAAACGAGCAATTCATTAGGGCAGACAAGTATCGTTAAACTGATAAAAAACTAAAAAACAACATTTTGAACACCTTAAAGAAAAACTATTTACTGCTATTGATCTCCTTCTTATTTTTTGCCACACAGGCTCAGGTTCAAAAAATAGAACCGCCTTACTGGTATGCAGGAATGAAAAACAGCTCACTGCAAATTGTGTTTTACGGTCCAAATATCGCAGAAAATGAGGTAACTGCTCCTACTGGAATTCCGATTCTGGAGGTCTCAAAAACTGAAAATCCAAATTATCTCTTTGTGACCATTGACACAAAAGGTCTTTTGCCGCAAGAGATTGTTTTTTCTTTTTCGAAAAATAAAAAGAAGCAGTTCACACAACACTATCTTTTGAAAGGACGTAGAGCAAATTCCGCTTTACGCGAAAGCTATTCGAGTGCAGATGTAATGTACCTATTGATGCCAGATCGCTTTGCAAATGGAAATCCAAAGAATGACAACGACAAATCGGTAACCGAAAAAGCCAATAGAACAGCCGAAAACGGCAGACATGGAGGAGATATCGAAGGAATTATTCAGCATTTAAATTATATCCAAGAACTGGGAGCCACGACAGTTTGGTGCACGCCGTTGTGCGTAGACAATGACCCGAGAGGATCGTATCACGGCTACGGACAATCGGATGTGTACCAAATTGACCCACGTTATGGGACCAATGATGACTATTTAAGGCTGTCAAATGAGTTACACAAAAAAGACATGAAATTGGTCATGGATTATGTGACCAACCATTGGGGTGCCGAACATTGGATGATTAAAGATTTGCCAACCTACAATTGGATTCATCAATTTCCGGGCTATGCGCAAACCAATTACCGCATGACGACACAGTTCGACCCCAATGCGTCCAAAATTGATGCTCGACTCTGTGCCGATGGTTGGTTTGTACAATCGATGCCCGATCTGAATCAGTCGCATCCTTTGGTGCTGACCTATTTGACACAAAACGCAATTTGGTGGATTGAGTCGGCCAACTTGGATGGTTTTCGAGTAGATACCTATTCGTACAATGACAAAAAAAGCATTGCAAAATGGACCAAAGCGATTACAGATGAATATCCCAACTTTAATATTGTCGGTGAAGTTTGGATGCAAGACCAAGCACAAATGGCCTATTGGCAAAAAGACAGTAAAATTGCTGCGATTCAAAACTACAATTCCTATTTGCCAAGCGTTATGGACTTCACGTTTATGGATGCAGCAGCCAAGGTTTTTGATGAAAATGAAGCAAGCTGGAACAATGGATTGATTAAGTTGTATGAGAATTTTGCCAACGACTTTTTGTACCCTAATCCCAACAACCTACTTACTTTTGTTGAAAATCACGATACCGAGCGCTTTAACGAAATCTATAAAAAAGACTTTAAAAAATATGCCATGGCGATGAGTATTTTGGCAACAGTACGCGGAATACCGCAGCTTTATTACGGTTCTGAAGTTGGTATGGCGGGAGACAAAAGCAAAGGAGATGGTGCTATTCGACAAGATTTTCCGGGTGGATGGCAAACTGACACCAACAATGCTTTCACACAAACAGGACGAACGCAAGAACAGCAACTGTTTTTTGATTTTAGTTCGAAATTATTTCAATGGCGCAAAACCAACGAAGCGGTACATTTCGGTAAAACGACTCATTACCTTCCGATTGATAATGTGTATGTTTACTTTCGATACACCAACAAAAAAACGGTGATGGTTATAGTGAACAACAATTTACTTTCGAAAAAAATAAAAACAGATCGCTTCCATGAAAACATTCTCGGTTTTAAAAACGGAAAAGAAATCCTCACGGGTACCGTTTTCAATGTAGAAAACGAAATCACGGTAGCGCCGCAAACTGCAATGATATTCGAATTAGAAAAATAAATCCACTTGAACTGGAAAACTGGTAGCCACAGAAAACACATTGGGATCTGTGGCTACCTACTTTTTTATTCCTTTATATTGTACTTCATTTTTCGTAAAACTCGCAAAGCTTCTTTAAACGACAAATATATTTTCGGGAAAGGTTTTAATAATAGTTTGGCGGCAATCAAGCGATCTTTTGCCTCGTCAAAACCATTGAGGTAACAGATCATAAAAGTAGAAGGTAAATTTTCTAAATCCTTTTTTTCTCGAATGCTTAGTATCGTCCTTTTTTCTAATTTACTGAGTAAAGCAATATTCGCGTTGTAAATATGAAACAACATCTTTTTGTTGAATTCTGGAGGGTGAAACAGCATTTCACTTTCTATTTTGTAATATCCATTTTCATAAAAATAGATTTTTTGTTGCTCCAAAGGATAGTAACTCGTTTGATCGTTTAACCCCAACGGAATGTATTCGATAATTGTAAACGAGTGCTCGTCAAAGGTAATTGTGACGACATCTTGAGCAGAATAGAACAATTTAATTTGCTCATTAATCAACTCGATATCTACACGTGATAGGTAAACCACGTTGCGCACTACCTTAGGCACGCCTGCCCAACAAATGACAAACAGTTCTTTGAAGACTTTGTACTTAGGCGACATATCCTTGTGACGACTATTGATAAAGTCGAAAACTCCATCAAGAGTATGCTGTATATTATTTCGTGATTGATTTTCGATGCCGATGACGGTCTCCGTATTTTGAAAATTCTTTTCAACCTTCTCTTCTGTGGGTGTGGTATTGCTTCCTATTCGAATAAAAACACTGCCAACTGCAATGGTATAAATTCCTTTCTTGAAGGATGAAACATTCTTTTTGGGTTTAATAGTCACAAGTCCTACCACCTTATCTTTGGGTAAATTCGGGAAAGGAACATTTTCATATTGAATCTTTGGCGGATGCTCGAGATAGGCATTTACAAGATTTTGAATCCGACTATCATCAAAAAAGTCATCACCTACAATTTCGTTTTCAGCATCTTCTACCCCAACTACGATATAAGAGTTGTTAGCAGGATTCGAATTGGACAAAGCACAAATATGTTTCAAAAATTTGGCTTTGCCCTCACGAGTATGAAGATTTAATTGGCGCTTTTTGTCATAGAAACTGCTCTCATCATTGTGAGCAAGTAAGTTTTTGATCAAGAGCCTTTTATTAATCATTTGATAATCTGGTTTATTGCTGTAAATAGTGGTATGTAGGAATTTCAAAAAGCAAATGTCAAGCTTCAAGAATCTAAGTTCGTTAATCCTATATAAGTTCCAACAAAATCAAAAATCGTTCCCGACGCTTAGGGACGTTAATCACCAATCGTTAATTTTTAAAAGATCGCTACAAAATCAAAAATCACCCTTTTCTATTCACAATAGTAGAACTTGCTTGCGCAGTACTCATTACGACCAAGTCGGCAATGTTCACATGATAAGGTCTCGAAATGACAAACTGAATAATATCAGCAATATCAGCCGCTTGAAGCGGATCAAAACCTTTGTAAACATTGGCAGCACGATCCTCGTCACCTTTAAAACGAACGGCACTAAAAGTGGTTTCAACCATTCCTGGATGAATTGCTCCTACCCTAATATTAAACGGATTCAAATCCATGCGCATGGCTTGATTAAGTGCATCAACCGCATGTTTGGTAGCGCAATACACATTCCCATTTGGATACACTTCTTTGGCTGCAGTAGAACCAATGTTGATAATATGACCAGACTTTCGCTCCACCATTTGTGGGATAATTGCTTTCGAGACATACAAAAGTCCCTTTAGGTTGCTATCAATCATCAGGTCCCAATCATCGATACTTCCTGTCTGAATAGGATCAAGTCCATGTGCATTACCTGCATTATTGATCAAAATATCAATTTTCGAAAAAGCTTCTGGTAAACTTTGAATCTGATCAAAAACAGCCACCTTATCACTTACATCAAAACACAATATATGTACTTCGGTCTGTTTCGAAAGTTCCTCATACAACTCCTGAAGCAACTCCATTCTTCGACCACAAATAATTACTTTATACTGCTGCTGCGCTAATACTGTGGCAGTTGCCTTACCGATGCCACTAGTCGCTCCTGTTATTAAAACTGTTTTATTCATTTGTTACTTTAAGGTCCTAAAAATATTGATTTTGTAATTTATCTCGAATTAAATTCAAGATCTTAAAAATATGAAAATTGTATCACAATTCGACCTTAAATTTGGAGGATTCACAGAAGTTTTAACCATTTATTAACATCTTTCCTCTAAAAAAAAATTCAATTTGCACTACCAAAACAATTGGGCTAATCATACGGTTTTAAATAAAATGATAATGGAAGAAAATACTGCGACTTTAGACATTAGAGCGATCAATGAAAAAATTGAAAGAGAAAGTGCTTTTATAGACCTTCTTACAATGGAGATGAACAAAGTGATTGTGGGACAAAAGCACATGGTAGAACGTTTGCTTATTGGTCTTTTGGGACAAGGACACATCCTTTTGGAAGGGGTTCCTGGTTTGGCAAAAACACTAGCAATCAACACACTATCACAAGCCATCCAAGGTTCGTTCAGTAGAATCCAGTTTACTCCAGATTTATTACCTGCCGACGTTGTTGGTACTATGATTTACAACATTAAATCAAATGAATTTTCGATAAAAAAAGGGCCAATTTTTGCCAACTTCGTGCTTGCAGATGAGATTAACCGTGCTCCTGCCAAAGTACAATCTGCTTTGTTAGAGGCGATGCAAGAGAAACAAGTAACTATTGGTGATACTACTTTCAAGCTAGAAAGACCATTCTTGGTTTTGGCAACTCAAAACCCGGTGGAACAAGAAGGTACTTACCAATTACCTGAAGCACAAGTCGATCGTTTTATGCTAAAAACGGTAATTGATTACCCAAAAATGGACGAAGAGCGCTTGGTAATTCGCCAAAACCTTAAAGGTTCATACGAAAAAGTAAACGCAGTAGTCTCTGTAGAACAAATTTTGCGCGCTCAAGAAGCAGTTCGCGAAGTATACATGGATGAAAAAATCGAGAAATACATTCTTGACATCGTTTTTGCTACGAGATACCCAGAAAAATACAAGTTAGCCGAATTAAAACCGCTAATTAGTTTTGGATCTTCACCTCGTGGAAGTATTAACTTGGCTAATGCAGCAAAATGTTATGCTTTTATCAAACGTCGTGGATATGTAATTCCTGAAGATGTGCGTGCTATTGTACATGATGTACTACGCCACAGAATTGGAATCACTTACGAAGCAGAAGCAGAAAACATAACTTCAGTTGACATCATCAACAAAATTATAAACGAAGTAGAAGTACCTTAATCCTCCCCAACCCCTCCAAAGGAGGGGCTTTGTTGGAGTGTTAAATTAGCAAATAAATTTTGTCGGCAATAATTCCTCCCCTTCGGGGAGGCTAGGTGGGGAAAAATGGATACAAAAGACCTTTTAAAAAAAGTACGAAAAATAGAAATCAAGACCCGAAGATTGAGTGATCATATCTTTTCGGGTGAATATCATACGTCTTTTAAAGGACGTGGTATGACTTTTAGTGAAGTACGACAATACCAATATGGCGACGATATACGTGCTATTGACTGGAATGTAACTGCACGATACAACGAGGCGCACGTCAAGGTTTTTGAAGAAGAAAGAGAATTAACCATGATGTTAATGGTGGATATCTCTGGCTCTGAAGGTTTTGGTTCTACCAAAGCATTTAAGAAAGATATTATTACGGAGATTTCGGCAACAATGGCTTTCTCTGCTACTCAAAATAACGACAAAATTGGACTGATATTGTTCTCTGATCAAATCGAATTGTACATTCCGCCAAAAAAAGGACGCTCGCACGTATTGCGTATCATACGTGAATTAATCGAATTTGAGCCAAAAAGTCAGAAGACAGATTTGGCACAAGCTTTAAAATTTTTATCAAGTACACAGAAGAAGAAAGCAATCGTTTTCTTGATGTCTGATTTTATGGTTTCTGACTATGAACATACCTTAAAAATAGCCGGAAAAAAACACGACATCACAGGCATACGTGTATATGACCCTCGAGAAGAAAAAATGCCAAATTTAGGAATGGTCGAAATGACTGATGCAGAAACTGGTGAGACAATACTAGTCGATACGAGCTCAAAAGCAGTTCGAATGGGTTATGAAAAGCATTATCAAGAACAATTGAACTACTTTAAAGACACGTTCAGAAAATCGGGATCAGGTGTTGTGAATACTAGAGTTGACGAAAGTTATGTAACGAAATTGTTGGGGTATTTTAAGTCGAGATAAAATCCCCTCCCAACCTCCCCAAAAGGGAGGAGCCAAAACTTATAAAAGTTGAAAAAATAAATGAAAAACGCATTCTACATATCTCTACTTCTTTTTTCAGCCTTCGTTTTTGGACAACAAAAACGTGTTGAAACAAGCATAGATACTACCAAAAATAAGATTGGAGCTGAGTTCAAACTGACTCTAAAAACTTCTGTTGATACATTATCGAAAGTTAAATTTCCTAATGTAAAGAATTTTGGTGCGCTCGAAGTGATTCGCTCCTATCCGATTGATACGGTAAAAAATAATGACCGATACGAATTAATTAAAAGATACGGCCTGACACAATTTGATTCAGGACGCTATGTGATTCCGAGTATCAAAGTCATTATAAACAACAAAGCTTTTTTGACTGACTCAATAGCAGTCGAAGTAGCACCGGTACAAGTTGACACTCTTAAACAAAAAATGTACGACATCAAAGATGTTGTTGCTGTGGATAATCCTATTGGTAATTGGTGGAAATGGCTTTTGGGTTTTCTACTTTTGGTAGGTATTGCTGCGGCAGTATATTGGTACACAAAAAAGTACCAAAAGAAAAAAATTGAAGAAGAAGTTTATAAAACACCTATTGAAAGAGCTACTATCTTAATGAACTCTTTGGAGCAAAAAGAGTTATGGCAAAAAGGCGAAATCAAAGAATACTATAGTGAATTGACCGATATTGCTCGAAATTATATCGAAGAAGCAATCGAAATTCCGGCCATGGAAAGCACTACCTCTGAATTGATTACTGGCTTGAAAGCTGCATCAATGAAGAAGAAAATGAAGATTACTCAAGAAACCATTGATAATTTAGAGCGCGTTTTAAAACAAGCCGATTTGGTAAAGTTTGCCAAATCAAAACCAATGGAATTTGAAATTACAGAGGATCGTAATAAAATTCAAAAAGCAATTGTAGTGCTCGATAGCGCTATACCCGTTGATGTACCTGCAGAAGAGGAACAACTTCTTAATGAGATGCAACGTCAAAAACAGGTGCAAATTCAATTGGCAAAACAACGCAAAAAACGTATTCAAATTGCCATTGCAGCAGTAGGGTTTGTAATTACCGCAGTCCTAGCATTCTTTATTGTTACTAGAGGTTTCGAAAATGTAAAAGACACTATTCTTGGTCATGAAACTAAAGAATTACTAGAAGGTGAATGGATCAAAAGCGAATACGGAAATCCTTCTGTTATAATTGAAACTCCAAAGGTTTTAAAGCGAATTGATTTGAAAAAGTCGTTACCAAAAGAAGGTCTAGCTTTGGTCAAAGAAATGCAGTCTTTTGCGTATGGTAGTTTTGTAGGTGATTTTTACTTGATGGTTTCTACCATGAAATACAAACAAGATACGCAAACCGATCTGAACAAAGCAGTCGAGGTTACCGTTCAATCTATCGAATCACAAGGAGCACAAAATATGATCGTGAAACAGGAAGACTTCGAAACTCCAGAAGGAGTGAAAGGAGTGAAAGCCTACGGAACTTTTGTAAAACTAAATGGGCTAACCAATACGAGTCAAAAAATATTTTATGAAATACTACTCTTTGGTCAAGATGGCGGATTGCAACAAATCTTGATTTTACATGAAGAGGGTGATCATTATGCCAACGATATTGTAAACCGAGTATTGAGCTCTGTAGAATTAAAACAACTTAAAAACTAATGGAACAGATAACATTCTTAAACCCCCAATTTTTTTGGTTGTTTCTTCTAATTCCATTTGCTATAGCTTGGTTATTTTGGAAAAGAAAACACCAAACACCGACCTTAAAAATTAGTTCGACCAAAGGATTTAAAGCCTCAACTTCATTCTTAGTAAAATTCAAACCCTATTTGGGAGTTTTACGCATTGTCGCTTTATGCTCTTTGATCATAGCGCTCGCACGACCAAGAACAGTCGATATTAGTAATAAGACAAAAACAACCAAAGGAATTGATATTGTCATGGCAGTCGATGTTTCGGGTAGTATGTTGGCCAAAGATTTAAAACCTAACCGTATGGAAGGTTTGAAAGAAGTTGCCGCAAACTTCGCCTCTGAAAGACCAAACGACCGAATTGGATTAGTAGTTTATGCTTCTGAGGCCTATACCAAAACGCCTGTTACAAGTGATAAGGCTGTTGTACTCGAAGCGATAAAAAGCATTAAATACGATCAAGTTTTGCAAGACGGTACCGGAATCGGAATGGGATTGGCAACTGCCGTAAACCGTTTGAAGGATAGTAAAGCCAAAAGCAAAGTGATTATTTTATTGACTGATGGGGTAAACAATGCCGGTTTTATCGAACCAGAAACCGCAGCAGACATCGCCAAACAATACGGAATAAAAGTGTACACAATTGGAATTGGAACCAACGGAATGGCCGAGTTCCCGTATGCACAAGCGCCAAACGGAGAAATTTTGTTTCAAAGAATGAAGGTCGAAATTGATGAGAAACTTATGCAGTCTATCGCCAAAAAGACGGATGGTAAATACTTTAGAGCAACGAGCAACGACAAATTAGCCGAAATTTATAACGAAATAAACAAACTCGAAACTACAGAAATCGAAGAATTGAAGTTCTATGATTATGACGAAAAATTTAGAGGCTTTGTTCTTTTTGCAGGATTGTTGTTGTTGATAGAAGTTGGATTAAGAAACACAGTGTATAGAAGCTTTATTTAAGTATACAGTTGATAGTCTCAGTGTTCAGTACCTGTACGCAAACCGAGACTGAACACTGAGACTGAGACTGAAACCTGGGAACAGAGAATTAAAAAAAATGGAATTAGACGAACGCAATTATTTATACTTACTTTTCTTGTTGCCATTATTGGTAGCCGTTTTCTTTTTCAATATGTATTGGAAAAAGAAAAAGCAAAAAGAATTTGGATCCATCGATGCCATCAATCAATTGAGCCCTGAACGTTCGGTTTTTAAACCTGTTCTAAAATTAATTGTGATGTTATTGGCATTACTAGGCCTGATATTTGGTTTGGTAAACCCGAAAATCGGAACTAAGATGGAAACTGTAAAGCGAGAAGGAATCGATATCGTTTTTGCAATGGACGTTTCAAAAAGTATGCTTGCAGAAGATATTGCTCCAAGTAGACTAGAAAAAAGCAAGCAACTAGTTTCGCAAATCATCAGTCGTTTAGGCAATGACCGAATCGGAATCGTGGCGTATGCCGGTAGTGCTTTTCCTGTTTTACCAATTACCACAGATTATAGCGTTGCCAAAATGTTCTTGCAAAGTATGAGCCCAGATATGGTTTCGTCCAAAGGAACATCCCTAGATGAAGCAATAAAATTATCAGCCACTTATTTTGATGACAAAAGTAAAACCAGCAAGCTGTTAATTTTGATTTCAGATGGTGAAGACCATTCTGATGGTGCTTTGGCAGCAGCCGAAGAAGCAAACAAACAAGGCATGCGCATCATCACAATTGGAGTTGGTACTGAAAAAGGAGCTACAATTCCATTGAAAAAAAATGGTGTGGTCGAAAGCTACCAAAGAGATAAAAATGGAGAAGTCGTTGTAACCAAATTAAATCAAGCTAGTCTTGAAACGATTGCAAAAGCAACTAAAGGTGGTTACATCAATGGAAATAATACTAAGGAAGTGATGGAATACATCAAAAACACCTTAGACAACATTCAGAAAACCGAATTTGAAGCCACACAAATGGCCGATTTTCAATCGCAATTTCAATGGTTTTTAGGTTTTGCTTTTCTATTATTGTTTGCAGATATCTTCTTGTTAGAAAGAAAAACAAGTTGGGTGAAGAAGTTGAATTTATTTAATGAAACCCCATAAACCCCAAAGCGGGTCATAAAATAGTAAAAAATGAAAGTAATTTATAAAATAGGTTTAGCGCTGTTCCCATTTTTGGGGCTAGCAGGACATGCCCAACAAAAAGATGATGCCCTACCACAAGGAAATGAAGAATACGCTGCTAGCAAATTTGTAGATGCTGAAGCAGATTATAGAATTTCGGGTGCTAAGTCAAATAATAAAGCTGCAGCAAACTACAACTTAGGGAATGCAATTTACAGACAAAATCAAGCTGCCGAATCAAAATTTGCTTTTGCAACTGCCATAGAAAAAGCAAAAACTAGAAGCCAAAAACACAAAGCCTTTCATAACCTTGGAAATGTGTTCATGAAAGAGAAAGATTATACGCAAGCGGTAGAAGCCTACAAAAACGCCTTACGTAACAATCCTGCCGATGACGAAACCCGTTACAACTATGCCTTGGCTAAGAAAATGCTAAAAGAAAATCCTCCTAAAAACGATAATAAAGATAAAAACAAAGACAAGGACAAGGATAAGGACAAGGATAAGGATAAGGACAAAAATAAGGATAAGGATAAAGATAAGAAAGACGATAAAGGCGACAAAGACAAGGATAAAAAGGATGGTGATAAGGACAAAAAAGATCCAAACAAAGGTGACAATCCAAAAGATGATGGTCAACCAAAACCAAATCCTGGGGGAATATCCAAACAAAGACTTGAAAACCTACTTGATGCAGTAAACAACGAGGAGAAAAAAATTCAAGGTAAAGTCAATGCCAACAAAGTCAAAGGGAAACCAGTTGACACAGATAAAGATTGGTAGAGAGCAAAATCAAATGTCAAAGTTCAAATGTCAAAAAACAATACTAGAACTTTATTGACTTTGTTTACCGACATCTTAATTCGATTTTAAACTAAAATTTGTCACACTGAGCTTGTCGAAGTGCTCTTCAAAAAGTCTTTCCTTAAAAAAAAAGCATAAACGATTAAATAGTAAAATGAAACGATTAATATTAGTAGTGTTTTTAATTTCGCAAGCAGTCATGGCACAAATTCAGTTTGAGGCTAGGGTAAGCAAAAACACGCTTGGAATAAACGAGAGACTGCGCATCGATTTCTACATGAATTTTGATGGTGATAATTTCAGCGAACCCAACTTTGATGGGTTTAGAGTTATTGCCGGCCCAAGCCAACAAGTGAGTCAGTCATGGGTAAATGGTCGAAGCTCTTTCGAAAAAATGTACTCTTATTATTTGGTTCCCAATCACAAGGGAAATATAGTTATCAAGTCGGCCACTATTGAGTACGATGGTAAAGTTTACAAAACATCCAATGTAAAAATTAATGTTACAGATGCTGTTCAACAACCACAGCAAGGGCAACAGCAACAATATGGCGACCCAAATCAACCAGCAGTCTCTGCAGACAATAACATCTATTTGGTAGCCGATATTTCAAACGGAAACCCATATATCAACGAACCCATTACGGTAGTTTACAAACTCTATTTCAGTTATAACATCGGAATAACAAATTGGAGAGAGTTGAACAAACCAAAATACAACGATTTTTGGAGTCAAAATATTGACATCAAAAAATTAGTAGCAGAAGAAGGACAGTTCAAAGGTCAAAAGTACCGCTACGTAGTATTGCGAAAAACTGTTCTATATCCTCAAAAATCAGGAAAACTAGATATCGAACCCCTATCCTTAGACATCGATGTACAGTTGCCAACCAATCGATATGATATTTATGGCCGCATGCAAGTTACTGATGGAAACAAACGCGTCTCTGCAGGTAGCAAAACTATCAATGTAAAGGCATTACCCGAAGCAGGAAAACCAGCTGACTTTTCAGGAGCTGTAGGTAAATTTGATTTCAAAGTAACCTCTTCTAAAACAAGTCTGAAAAACGGCGAAAGCTTAGATTTACTTGTAAGCGTATCCGGAAAAGGAAATTTAAAATTATTTACCTTACCAAAGCCAGTTGTACCTAACGCACTCGAAATGTACGATGCCGTACACACAGATAATGTAGAAACACCACTTTCAGGCATGACCGGTAGCATCTCTGACAGTTACACCATTGTACCACAATACAAAGGTAGTTATCCAGTCAAACCAATTCAGTTTAGCTATTTTGATTTGGGCTCCAAAAGCTACAAAACAATCAGTTCTCCCGAAATTATGATTGACGTCCTCGAAGGTCCAACAGACACTAGAGCAGATTCTATTGGTGGCAACAAACAAAAGGTAATTGCCCAAAGTCAGTTTAAGTATGTGAAAACAAAAACAGAGTTGACAGCAATAAACGAAGACAATTTCTTGGGATCTAATTTGTTCTACGGTCTTTTATTTGCGCCATTCCTATTGTTGCCAATCATTATCTTGGCCAAAAAGAAAAAAGAAGCCATTGACAGTGACGTTTTTGGAAACCGAATCAAAGCCAACAACAAACTGGCCAAGAAATATTTATCTGAAGCCAAAAAACAACTGGCCAACAAAGAACCGTTTTACGTGGCGCTAGAAAAAGCCATGCACAATTTCTTGAAAGCCAAATTGCATATCGAAACCTCCGAAATGAGTAAAGAAAATATTCAAGAACTGTTATTGAACAAAGGTGCCGAACCAACCGTTGTAGCCGACTTCATCAACCTGACCGAGAACTGCGAGTTTGCACGTTACGCACCAGCATCAAGCGCTACCATTCAGGAAGATTTTGACAAGGCGGTAATGATTATCTCCGTACTCGAAAAACAAATGAGCAGAAAAGTCTAAATACAAAGTGCACGAAGAAAGCACTAAGTGCACAGTGTTTTTAAACAAATTATAAAATAATAGCAACTGAAATATAAAACTAAGAATAGAACCTAGGTCGTGAGCTCTGTGCTTCCCTTGTGGTCTTAGTGGTTAAACTTCTATCTATGAAAAATTATTTATCCCTACTCCTCTTATTCATCAGTCAATTATTCTTTGCGCAAAGTAATTTCGACAAAGGCAATGACTTGTATCAAAAAGGAAAGTACAAAGAAGCCGCTGCCGCTTATGAAAGTGTTTTAAAAGGCAACCAACAATCGGCAGAACTGTATTATAACTTGGGAAATTGCTATTACAAATTGAACCAAGTAGCACCCGCGATTTACAATTACGAAAAAGCACTGGTACTCAATCCCGATGATGCCGATATTACCAATAACTTGAAATTTGCCCAAAAGAAAACCATTGACGAAATCAAAGTCGTTCCCAAAGTAGGTTTTGCCAAAATGCTACGTGATTTCACAGGTATTTACCATTTCAACACCTGGGCTTGGATGGGCGTGAGCTTTGCCTTCTTCTTTTTGTTGTGCTTTTTGGGCTACTATTTCTCCCAATTAACGCTTACCAAAAGAGCCTTTTTCTACGGAATGTTTGTTTTCTTACTCTGTGTTGTGGTCAGTGTGGCGGCAGCATTATTCGAAAAAAGTCATTTTGATAACGAAAAACCAGCCATCATTTTTGCCGACATTGCGGAGGTATACAGCGAACCACAAAAAGCAAGCACCACCACCCTCGTACTCCACGAAGGAACCAAAGTCTACGTCCTAGAAACCGTTTCCAACTGGAAAAAAATTCAGCTGACAGATGGCACCGAAGGTTGGCTACAAAGCAACAACATCAAAGAAGTAAAATAAAAAGTATTTGGGCGTGACCCGCAATCCCGAAAGGTAGGGATTGCGGGTCGGGCTTTACGTTGCAATCTTTTTTGTCCGCCGCGGCGGACAAAAAAGGATTTCCACTTCAATCCCTCACGCGGAGAAGTGGGATTGTGTTGATTTTTTGAAACGATTTTGTGATTATTCAAAGAAAGATTTTACCTAACCATTATTTATTTTAAACTACTAAAACGCACAAACTTGCGTATATTTACTAGTGAGCTGTAATTCTAACAATGCACGGAAAATGAATATTAATATGAGGAAAACATGAATTATTGGGTCGATACGAATAGATATTATGAACCTGGTGAAAGAGATTCTTTCCCTTTAATACATATGACTCAAAATTGGGAAACCCTTGAATTAATATTAATTCAAGGACTAAAACCAAGTTATTGTGTCGAAAACATAACCAATGACACGGAAAACAAAGAAGCCTGCTTTCCTATGATTAGTACTTCAAATGTCACCCCTGACTTTGCAATTGCTTATCAAAAATCATACGGTACATTGGGGATAATTTTGAATAAAAAATGGGGAGAAGAAAACGACTTTAATCCTGTTCTATATTTGGAAAGAAAGTCGGATTTGACTAATGATATTATTAATAATTTCAAAAATATAACTACAACATCTAAAGATAATTTAGAAAATGCTTTAAATGGCTATATGACTGATCACAAAAGTCTTTTGACTAAACAGCAAATAAAGATTTTTGCTCACTCAAAAAACTATGATGGAATTCTTGTCCGTAATAAAATCTTAAGAGCTAAAAACTATCCATATGGAATGGAGCGAGAATGGAGAAAAATAGTAAGAGAGGAATATATTCCATATTTTTTAGTTGGAGATGATATTGCGCAAAAAAAAGAATATAATAAAGTTATAAATGACATAAGAGTTGACTATTCAATTGAACACCTACTCGGAATTATTGTAGAAACTCATTGGCAAGTAGAAAGAGTAAAAGATATCATTATTGAAAAATTTAATCTTGAAGAGTTTCCAAATAGAATTAAAATAATAATTAATCAAGCTCGACACGTACCTGACGAATGAAAAGAACTACCCCCATTCTGGCGCACGCATCCCGCTCTTGAGCACAATCTAAATCACAGCATAATCCAATTAAAAATAGCCAAAACTAGATTGAAAATCTTTATGGGCACGAGCAAGATGCTTGCGCTAGCCTTTTGTCTTGTCCTGAAATACTTGACTACAAATCCAACTACACCTTCCCCATGCTGGGGCGAGCGTCCCGCTCGTGAACACAATCAAAATCTCAGCATAATCCATTTAAAAATAGCCAAAAACTAGATAGAATTTCTTTGTGGGCCCAAGCTGGCGCAAGCGTCCCGCTCATGAACACAATCTAAATCTCAGCATCATCCAATTAAAAATAGCCAAAAACTAGATGGAATTACTTTGCGCGCACGAGCAAGATGCTCGCGCTAGCCTTTGTCTACTGTACAGTAACTACTTGACTACAAATCCAACTACACCTTCGCCTCTTGACTCTTCACGGTTTTAGTCTTAAAATCTTCATACCAAGTTTCTAGTTTTGGGAAAACCAGTTGCGATACTTTTTGAATAGGATTGTAAAACATGGATTGGTTAAAAGTTTCTTCTTTGACCAACCAGTTATTGAAATTGATTTTCTGGAAAAGATTGAAAACCACACTTAAAATCAGAACCATTTTCAGGATGCTAAAAAAACCACCTGCTAAGCGGTTAACCCAACCTAAATAAGCAAAACTCATCATTTCGGTAAAAACTTTAGCTAATAGCATAATTCCTAATACCACTGCAATAAAAGTTAATGCAAAGGCAGTTATAGCAACGGTTTTTGGTGACCAAGAAACTACTTGACCAACCACTTCACTCACTACTGACGAAAACTTAATGGCCAAATAAATCCCCACTATCAAGGACAAAAAAGAAGCCAACTCGGTAAACAGTCCGTTTTTGATTCCTTTGATTAAACCGTACAATAGCAATCCGCCTAAAACAATATCTAAAAAACTCATTTTGTCTGTGTTTACAATAAAACGCAAATATAATACCTTTTGTGCGTTTTGCGTGAGGGATTGCAGCTCGCTACCGAAGTAGCGCGGAAAGCCCGACAGCTCCAGACAAAGGGGCTACTTAAGCGCAAACTGAAGTAAGCCCCTTTGTTTGGTGGTGGCACGCCCAGAAAATAAACTTTCGATTATAAAATGAATGCTGGTTTAGTTCTTATCTTTGCTAAAATAATTTTATGCCTGACTGAATTAATAACTCATGTGGCATTACTCATAACTTACAAAAATGTCAAGAGACACACAACTTAAAGAACGCTGGGAACAGCTTGTAACGATACTTTCGGACCAATTCTCGCAAGGGGAAGACTTGGATTTGGATGCCATAATTTATTTAATTGGCGTGCAAGAGCTAGGGAAATTGCACCGTGAATTCAAAAAAGACGAAAAACTGAACTTAATGCATATTGCTATTTGTCGCTTGTTAGAGCCTTATGGATACTATGAATTTGATTATTTTGACGAAGAAGGATGGCCGCATTTTAGAGTAAAAGAGGAATTACCTCCTTTGAAAGCGGGTGAACAATCGGTTTTGATGAAAGAAGCGATTGTGAATTATTTCTTGGAAAAGGAACTTATAGCTTAGTTTACAGTAGCAGTCTCCCTTATCAGATGAAATCTACTGTAATCTGAGACTGAAAACTGAAAACTTTTACTTATTTTTGCCCACTCAATTATTGAATGAAAATGATAGACAAGATAAAAGAATATATTGGCGAGGCTAACGCTTTTTCAACACAAAATCCAGCAGAATTAGAAGCGTTTCGTATCAAATTTATTGGAAGCAAAGGCCTTTTGAAAGAGCTTTTTGCGGAATTTAAAAATGTACCTAACGATCAAAAAAAGGAATTTGGTCAGGTGATTAACTTGCTAAAAACTACTGCGGAAGAAAAAGTAAAAAGCATTCAAGAATCTTTGGAGAGCAAAGAGGAAGCTAAGGGGATTTACGGCGATTTGACTCGTACGGCAGAGCCTGTTATCATAGGTTCTCGTCATCCGATTTCGATTGTGAAAAACCAAATTATCGATATTTTCTCAACGGTTGGATTCAACGTTTCTGAAGGTCCAGAAATTGAGGATGATTGGCATAATTTTACTGCCTTGAACTTGCCAGAATACCATCCGGCTCGTGATATGCAGGATACGTTTTTTATCCAAACCAATCCTGATATTTTGTTGCGTACACATACATCATCTGTACAGGTGCGTTACATGGAAGAAAACAAACCGCCGATTAGAACGATTTCTCCCGGGAGAGTTTTCAGAAACGAAGCGGTATCAGCGCGTTCGCACTGTATTTTTCACCAAGTGGAAGGTTTGTATATTGACAAAGATGTTTCGTTTGCCGATTTGAAACAAACACTTTTATATTTTACCAAAGAGATGTTCGGGAAGTCAAAAATCCGTTTACGTCCGTCTTATTTTCCATTTACAGAACCAAGTGCCGAAATTGATATTTATTGGGGCTTAAAAACCGAAACCGATTACCGTATCACTAAAGGAACGGGTTGGTTGGAAATTGGTGGTTGCGGAATGGTAGACCCTAATGTTCTTAAAAACTGTGGCATCAACCCTGATGAATACAACGGTTTTGCCTTTGGAATGGGTGTAGAGCGTATCGCAATGTTGTTGTACCAAATTGGTGATATTAGAATGTTTTATGAAAACGATGTTCGTTTCTTGGAGCAGTTTAAAGCAAATATTTAAAAGATTTAAGACTAAATTCCCGACATGTAGGGATTGATTTCAGCTGTATCGCTGAACTCAAAAATAGTTATTCCATAATACAACCACTATGAAAGCTGATATTACCGTACCCGAAGTTGAAAATGTATTTATGGCGGCAGTCCAGGAATGGAGTGACGATTTTATGGCCAAAATGTGGTACATCTATGTGGTGAACGATAGCGATTTTGATATTGACAGCGTAATGGTCGTATCTAAAGCTTTTGGAACTATTGATGGCGAAATGAAGAAAACATCACTATTAAGACATGCTTTTCCTCATGTTCCTGCAGTTTCTGTGGTGAAAGTCGAAATGGTACAAGACGATGTATTAACACTCAATAACGAGTTTATGTTGACCTACTTTATGGACAACAAACTCTATGACAAAAAATTCATCTTCAAAGCAAATTCTATCAACGCAACAGATGTTGAAGAAGTTCCGATTTTGTTTATTGATGGTGTGATTGTGAGGTAATTATTCGTTTAAAAATATATAAAAAAGGCTGTCTTGAAAATTTCGAGATAGCCTTTTTTTATAGATTCAACTTTCTACAATAGCAAAAAACTTTGGATTTTGACCAAAAAAAAAGTAAAACCGAACGAATCTAAGTTTTACTTTCTCAACTAAAAAACCATCTTAAATATTTTTAAATAACTGCTCTTATTTGTTTAATGCTGTAAATTGTAGTTTATCATTATTCTTTGCTGTGATAACATATGACTTGCCTTTTACGGTAATCAATGCCATATCTTTTACATCTCCTGGCGTGAAGAAACCACTTTGTAATGGCGTGTAGGGTTTGAACTTCCCTTTGTTATTTCCTTTCAAAAACAGTCCGTGTCCTGCGTCGTTTCTTGGTGTTTCTACCTCCGACATGAATAAATTTCCGGCAACTAAAATATCCAAAAAGCCGTCTTTGTCATAATCTTTGACCAAGATTTTGTTAATTCCAGATACTTGCGCTTCTATTGGCAAATGATGGATAACAAACTTTCCGTTTTTATTTTCTAGGTACACACTTGCAAACGATTTCACTTGATAATGCAACGCTTTGTCCAATGATTTCTTGCTATACACATCTTCAAGAGTTGCCTCAGAGAAACTTTCATAATTCTTGAACTTCTCTTTAATACCTGGAATTTGTTGCGATGAGCAACCTCGACCTCGCACAGGATATTGCTTTCCTTCGTTGTAATAACTCAATACAATATCACTTTTCTTATTTTGATCAAAGTCAGACGAATAGATATCAAATGTTTCTTTGTCTGATGCTTTGTACTTGTAATTGAGACCGTTGTTACCCAAAACATAATCCATATCGCCGTCGTTGTCAAAGTCACCTTGACTAATGCTCCACCACCATCCAGCGGTATCTTTGGTCAAGCCCAAATTTTTTGAAACTTCTTTGAAACCTGTTTTAGTATTTTCGAAAACACGAATCGGCATCCACTCGCCCACTACAATAAAATCCATCCAACCATCATTGTTGTAATCGGTGATTACAGCACTAGTTGCCATTCCTAATTTGGTTAACTCTTTGGCTTTTGAAGCCGTTTCGTTGACAAACTTGATATTGTCTTTGGTGCTTTTGTTCATCAAAATATAACTGTCTGCTGCTGCTGGATAACTGCCCGGCACTTGACGACCAAGTACCAAAAGATCTTGTTTACCATCTTTGTCAAAATCGGCTGCATAGGCTTTGGATCCACTTGTGATCATGCTTGGTATGGCGTTGCTTTTTGCTTTCGAAAAAAGACCTTTCCCATTGTTCACGTACAAGCGATCTTGCAAGTAGGGCGAATTGGGTGCAAACTCGTAACCACCGCTTACCACATACAAATCATTGTCACCATCATTATCTGCATCAAAAATTAAAGCACCTGTGTCTTCTGATAATTTATCAGCTTCAAAAGCAGCGGTGTTTTGCTTTATAAAGCCGCTTTGGGTCTGAAAAAACAACTGTCCTACAGTATTAAAAGAACCACCAACAAAATAATCTTCCAATCCATCACCATTCAAATCTCCAACAGCAATTGCTGGACCCAAAGCGGACATTTTATGCGGTAGTAATACTTGAAAATTAAAATCATCAAAACTATTTTCGACCACCATGAAATCTGGAAACATTCCTTTTGGAGCAGGTCCAAAAAGGGTATTTACTTTTGCAGTTGCCACTTTATTAGCCACAACGGCATCTAAATACTTTAAAATCAATTTTTGATTGACCGCAACCTCTTTCAAAATTTGCGTTTTCCCATCAGGCCAAACAACTTTTAGTTCGGTTATTTTTTTGTTTTTATGCAATCCAAAATGCAATTCTGGTGCTACAGACGATTGAAATCCTCGTGTGAGCGTAAGCTCTTGCATCTGCGTAAATTCAGGTGTAGTCACATATACACGTGCGCCTAATCCAAATTTGTTTTTAACATCACCATTAAACTGAACCGTAATATGATTGTTGATCGAAGCACTTGTGTTTTCAAAAACTGAAGCCTTGTCATCAATATTATTGGTTATAATTTCTAAATCTCCATCGTTGTCCAAATCGGCATAGGCTACACCATTCGAAAAACCTTTGTATTCAATTCCCCAAATTTTATTTGCTTGTTCGAAATCTAAATTCCCTTTGTTCTTAAAAATAAAATTATCTATTTTTTCAGAAGGAATTTTAAGGCTTCGCTCCAAATAACTTTCTGGGGTTATATTTTCATCTTTTAAATGATTGAAATAATCATTGTTGTTTACTTCTCTTCTTGATCCATTGGTTATGAATAAATCTTTCAAACCATCATTATCAAAATCGGCAAAAAGCGGTCCCCAACTCCAATCGGTAGAAGAAGTTCCTGTAATGCGCGATACATTTGAAAAATGCGGAATCCCATCTGTCATTACACCTGAGTTCACTTGCATACAATTTTGCATGTATTGGTAATGAAAACCAGCATTTACAGTATCCCAAAAAAGCATCGGATTCATACTCGCCATATTGGCCTTTTTACGTCTGTTGGACTTAGCATCCATGTCTACCTGAAAAATATCCAAGTTTCCGTCGTTGTTAAAATCGGCAATATCTACTCCCATTCCGTAAAAAGCCGTGTTGGAAGTTGCATCTTTAACTACTTCTCTAAACGTACCATCTTGATTGTTGATGTACATATAATCTGGCGCACAAAAATCACTTGACACATAAATATCTGGCCAGGAGTCATTGTTCAAATCTCCAATAGTTGCACTAAGTGATAAACTAAACTTTCGAACACCTGCCTCTTTGGTCACATCGGTAAAGATGTCGCCATCATTGCGGTACAAATGCCCTGACTCTTCATCCTTCAATCCTTCCATCATGTACACGTACGAAGATACGGCAGCATTAAAAGGCGTTGGCGGATAATTGGCCACAAACAAATCTAGATCACCATCTTTGTCATAATCAAAAAAGGTCGACTGCACGCTACTTCCTATATCATTCAATCCATACGCAGCCGCTTTTTCTTCAAATGTTCCGTTGCCTTTGTTGATGAATAATTGGTTTTCTTTCGAACCAAATTTTCCACTTACTGAGCAATAAATATCCAAGAAACCATCGTTGTTTACATCGGCCATCGTAACTCCAGTGTACCATCTTTTGTCTCCAGACACTCCTGCTTTGGCAGTAATATCTTCAAATTTTAGGTTCCCTTTGTTCAAATATAATTTATTCGAAACTTGATTTCCTGTAAAATAAATATCTTGTAATCCATCATTATTAATGTCACCCACGGCAACACCACCACCCATGTATAAATAAGAATAGGTAAAATAATTCAGTGAATCATTCTCCACAAGGTTGTTGCTAAACTCGATTCCGGTATCAGCAGCTTCCAATTTGGTAAAAATCTTTGTCGCCTCATTGTCCTTTGAACAAAAAGTCAAAGTCAATGAAGACAGCAAACCAAACACTATTGTTAAGAGATTCTTTTTCATTTCAAAATCATTTTACCTGTTCCTATTGGGTGTATTCAACTTAGTTATTCATACTTTGGGCGTGACCCTCCGTAAAAACTACTGGTCGGGCTATTTGTTTCAATCTTTTTTGGGTCAGAAAAAACCCCAAAAAAGGATTTTTACTACTATCCCTCACGCAAACCAGTATCAACCTCACCTTTGCAATTTCAAATTATAATTAACTAAAAAATAAAATACGTACTAAGAACTAAAATTGTAATCAATATTCCAGTCACTACAGCATGTTTCCATGGTGTGATATCTACCTTATCATTTGATCTCACAACGTGATCATGCGCCATAGGATACATTTTTCCAACCAATAACATGATTCCGATATTCAATACAAACAATATCGCCATTACGTGTAGAAAGTGCGGATACGCTTCTGCTTGAATCACACTTAATGCTTTTGCATTTGTAATTCCGTCCGCAGCAGCTTTGGCCATTGCACTATCAACAAAATAAGGTTTAACGATAAATTGACTGATCGAATACAAAATCACACCTGATGCAATTCCGATTTTTGCCGCAAGAGCAGGAACTCTTTTGGTAAAAAAACCAATGATTACAACTGTTAGAATCGGAATACTATAACATCCATTTGCTTCTTGCAACCAAGCAAACAATCCGTTTGGAGCATTTGCAATTAAGGGCGCAACCGACATTCCTAAAAGTCCTAGAACCAATCCAAAGATCTTACTCGCTTTTACAATCTGATGCTCAGTAGCTGTTTTATTAAAATATTGTTTGTATAAATCAAAACCAAACAAGGTTGCACTACTATTAAGGATACTGTTGAACGAACTCAATACAGCACCAAACAACACAGCGGCAAAAAAGCCCATGAAAGTCGCTGGCAAAACCGTACGTACCAAAGTAGGATAGGCTTGATCTGGATTGGATAAATTACCTTGAAACAAATGATAAGCAATAACCCCAGGAAGTACCACAATAAGCGGAATTAAAAACTTCACCAAAGCGGCCAAGATCATTCCTTTTTGTCCTTCTTTTAAGTTTCTAGCAGCAAAGACACGTTGTAGTATTGCTTGGTTGGTTCCCCAATAAAACATTTGTACCAACATCATTCCGGTAAAAATTGTTCCAAACGGAATAGAATTATCTACCTCACCTACTACGTTGAATTTCTCAGGATTCTCTGTGTATAAAGTACTAATACCCGTCATTACGCTTCCTTCGCCAATAGCCATTAATCCGAAGACTGGAATTAAAATTCCTCCAATCAATAAACCAATAGCGTTAATTAAATCGGAAACTGCTACGGCTTTCAATCCACCAAAAACGGCATAAATCATTCCGATAAGACCAATACTCCAAACACACAACCATATTGATGCTGTATGCGAAATACCCAAAACAGCAGGAAGATCGAACATAGTACTAAAGGCCAACGACCCAGAATACAAAACCGATGGAATAATTACCACCACATAGCCCGTAAGAAACAAACCTGAAATAATAGCTTTGGTTTGATGGTCAAAACGGTATTCTATAAACTCCGGAATAGTTGTAACCCCTCGAGACATATACTTTGGCACCAAGAATATAGCAGTTACAATCATGGCGATTGCCGCCAAGGTTTCCCATGCCATAACCAAGATTCCTTCGGTAAAAGCTTGCCCGTTTAACCCAACGATTTGTTCTGCCGAAAGATTGGTTAATAATAAAGAACCTGCAATGGTTACTGCACCAAGGCTTCGACCTCCAAGGAAATATCCTTCGGACGAAGATTCATCTGTATTGCGTGTGGCATACCATGACACAACGGCTACAAATATTGTAAAACCAACAAATGAAATAATGGTTAGCATGTCCATAATCTAGTTTTTTAGAGTAAGTTGAATTAATCCGCAAGCTGGCACTTCTATTTTGTATAATCCTTGGTTAAGCGAAATTTCTTTTTCGGCAAAAACAACTCCCATACAATCGTAGACTTTACAATCATAGATTCCAAAATCAGCCGCTACATCAAGAACAACCGAAGTCGCCAATTGACCGTTGATGATGTCAAATTTGTTTTTAGTATTTGTTAAACTTACCACATATTCATCATATAAACCAATGATTTGATGGTCTCCCTTTACAACTTCTTGAATTGGATAGTTTGCCAACGGTTTTGAAGGAACAAATTTTCCTTGCATCAATACATTTGCATTGTCATTCCAATATTTAGTATAAAACTGAATCATGTCAATATGATCCTGAGGCATATCTTGTAACATTACAGATAATTGTGGCACTCCAAACAATGTATTCACCACTTGTAAAGCAGCAACTTCTACTTTTTCGTCTTTATGCCATGTCAACATATCTGCGTGTACAGCAGTATCACCACATAACATTCTGATATCGGCAATACGAATTCTGTTCATCGTTCCGTCACCAGGACAGTCAAAGGCACGCATCATGTTACCAAATTTACGCATTGCAGGACCTGTATATCTTTGTCTAAATTCGATAAAAATATCAGGATTGATTGCTTTTAATTCTGTCATTACATCAGACAACAAACGATCAACTGCCTCATTTATAGAACTATAATCACGACCATCAGCATCTGTAAGAACTGTTTCGTCATACAATCTAAAGTCATCAATAAAGTCCAATTTGAAACCGTCAAGACCCCATTCTTGCAATGCATTTTTATAAATATTGATCAAATATTCCCTTACCTCTGGAAAACGAGGGTCAAATACTGGTGCCCAACGATGGGTTTTGGTCAACATTTTATTTTCGAAAACCTTGTAAGCTCTTGATTTTACACCACAAAAAGGAACAGAATACCAAAACCCAACTTTCATTCCGATTTCGTGAACAGCATCTACAAACTCTTTGGTTTTTGAAATACGGTCTGGTGTCCAATCTCCTGTGTAATCATATCCTCTGTTGGTATCATTAGTCTGCCAACCGTCATCAATGATAATCACTTTATATCCTAAACTATAAGCTATTCTACATTCAGCCAATAATTTTTCAACCTCCAAATTTTGATGAAAATTATACCAAGTAGAATACAAAGGTGTCTTTGCAATTTGTGGAACGAATGCTGGTTTTAAATTATCAAATGTTTCCCACCAAGCGGCAACTTCATTCAACGCAGTTGAAAAATGTTTGGGAGCAGAGTCAATTCTTATTTGTGCATTAAACTCCTTCACAGGCGACAAGCGCTCAGAAAGGAATGTAATGTGGCAATAAAAACTATCATCTTCTTCCCTGATTCTAGCGTTTAATTCTAATTTATTGATAGCATTTGAACAAGCAAAAGTATGCACATTGGTATCATCATTACCAAATAAACTGATAATTGGAGCATCAATAGAAATACGAGATTCCAAATGTTCTAATTCCCAGTCGGCTTGAATACGTTTTTCAAAATCTGTTGTTGGTTTCCAAACTCCTTTTATATTGTGAGCTGGGATTTTCCATTGTATAGTTACTGGACTTGGCACAATGGCCTCATCAGATTTGATGCTTACATCAAAAATTTGTACTCCGTTGTGATTGAAAATGGAATTGATAGAAACATCTAGATTTCCTCTATTTTCTAATACTATTAGATCCATTGATTAAAATTTTTAAATATTGATAAAAAGACAAAAGTCTTCCTGAAACTCCTTTTTTATTAGTTTAAAGGAGCCAAGCAACTACGCATGGCCCCACATAAACTACGACAACCTAATTACTTCTTAATATCCCGGATTTTGTTTCAAATTCGGGTTTGAATCGATTTCAGTATTTGGAATCCAAACCAGTTCGTCTTTTCCTGTTTTGAATATTCCGCCACTTAACGATTTTGGATTTTTTCCATGAGCAGAAGACGCTCCTAAATATTTGTCTGCAAGTCCCCAACGTACAAGGTCGAAGAAACGGTGTCCTTC
This sequence comes from Flavobacterium faecale, assembly GCF_003076455.1. Lineage (NCBI taxonomy): Bacteria > Pseudomonadati > Bacteroidota > Flavobacteriia > Flavobacteriales > Flavobacteriaceae > Flavobacterium > Flavobacterium faecale. The sequence goes on along the minus strand of NZ_CP020918.1, from coordinate 1,140,911 downwards.
ACCTGCTAGTTCCATTGCTCTTTCGTTTATAATTGCATTTCTCAACAACACTTTATCTGCTTTTACTGTTGGCAAAAGAGCCGCAAGTCCAGATCCAGCACGTTGACGAACCATATCTACATATGGTCCAGCTTGAGATGTTTTATCATCTTCGTTTAGAGCTTCAGCAAGCATTAACAACACATCCGAATAACGAATTATTCTCCAGTTAGTCCCAACATTTGTACCTAAGAAATCAACTTGGCTTCTTACACCAATGTCCATACCCGCATATTTTTTTGAGAAAATAGGCTCAACTCCAGCAGCATTTGCAATTTTGATATCTTCGACAAAGTCTGTTAAATAAGGTGTTCCACCGTATCCTGTAGCACCTACATAGTTGTAAGCAAGCGTTTGGTTTCTTCTAAAAGTATCTCCGTTCGCTTCAAATAAAGTTTTCAACCAAGGATTTACGACATGTCCTTTGTCTGGCGTTTTGGCTGGTGGAGCATAATCGATATGAAAATTCCCCATAGTCCCAGTTCCAGGTATATCAGAACCCCACACAAATGTTTGTTGTCCTAAAAATTGCAATTCAAATACTGATTCTGCATTGTTTTCATTAGTCTCAGTAAAGTTATCTCCAAATTGTGCTGCAGGTAGTAACGAATATTTACCTACTAATTTGATGAATGTTTCATGAGCCAATTTCCATTTCTTTTGGTATAAATAACTTTTCCCTTTCAAGGCAGTTGCAGCACCAGAAGTTGGTCTTCCTAAGTTTGCACCTGTCCATTTTTCTGGAAGCATTGTTTCTGCTTTTGCCAAATCGGCAACAATTTGATCCCAAACGGCTTGTTTTTCTGCTTGTTTCACCAATAAGTTATTTAAATCTGGTACCTCTAGCACCAAAGGCACATTACCATAAAGGTTTACTAAATACCAGTAATCAAAAGCTCTCAAGAAATAGGCTTGACCTACCAAGCTATTTCTAACTTCGTCATTGTCAATTCCTGCTTTGTTTACGTTATTGATCACATTGTTACAACGAGCAATAGATTTGTAAAGTTCTTGCCAAGGCTCTGTAGCCCAACGATCTCCAGGTTTACCTAAGAAAGTAGACATTGCAGTATTACTTCCAAAAGGAAAAACATTGAACTCATCTGATCTTAGGATCGCACCTGAATGCACGATACGCCCCCAGAAAAAAGTTCCTGTAATTGGGTGAAAAGCTCCGTTTACTGCCGACTCCACTTGCTCTACAGATGAACCAAAGTTGGCTGTAGAAGTAGCATTGTCATTTTGTTGGCTTAATAAATCTTTGGTACATGAGCTAGACAATGCCGCTACACCCAATGTGGCCAAGACGATTGATTTTGTATATATAAATTTTTTCATTTTACTATTTTTTAGATTAAAAAGTAGCTTGTAATCCAAGCATAAAAGTACGTGCGTTAGGATACGTTCTTGCATCCAATCCTCTACCCAACAATGGGTTTACTGTAGGTCTTACACCTGGTACACCCGCATTAAGGTTTGCTCTACCACCATTTGTAGAAGCTACATCTGGATCATATCCGCTGTATTTTGTAATCACAAATGCGTTTTGAACATTGAAAGAAACTCTCAAGCTTTTGAAAGCATCCATACCTAAAGTTTTGATAGGCAAGTTGTATCCAATCTCAATGTTTTTCAATCTTAAGTAAGATCCATCTTCAACAAAAAATGAAGAAGGTTCTTTGTTACCTGCTGCATCAGTAATAGATGCTTTTGGGATATTAGTATCTGTATTTGTTGGCGTCCAAGAGTTCAACACTGATGTGAATTTACCTCCATCTTGCCATAACATATTGTAATATTTACCAACATTATAAATTTCGTTTCCTTGTACACCTGTGAAAGCTAAACTGAAATCAAAATTTTTGTAATCACCACTAAAAGTTAAACCATAAGTGAAATCTGGAGTAGGATTACCAATGTTTGTAATATCTTTTTCGTCGATTACACCGTCTTTATTAACATCTACTCTAACAAAATCTCCCGTTAATGGATTTACTTTGTCTTCTACTTTATATCCGTAGAATGATCCAATAGGCTGTCCTGCTACAGTACGGTTTACAACTCTTAAATCCTCATCAATTGATGGCCCTAAGATTGGAGCTGGAACATTTCCTGCTTTTGCAACCAAATTAAAGGAGAAGTTTGTACCCACTTTGTAATGAAAATCACCGTCAGTCTTTTGGTAACTCATATCAAATTCAAATCCTTTGTTTACCAAAGTACCTGCGTTTCTTGTTACTGGCAAACTTACACCTGCTGTAGAAGGAATGTTGATTGCAACCAATACATCATTGATGTTTTTCGAATAATAATCAGCTGTAAAATTCATTTTGTTATTCAAGAAAGTTAAATCAACCCCGATGTCAAATGTTTTTGTAGTTTCCCAAGATAAATTTGGATCTGCCAAAGTTGTTTGAGCCAAACCAGTAGCATTTGCTCCTCCAAACGAAGTGTTTGATTGGTTTGCAAGATATACCGCTTGTGTTGGGTAGAAGGTATCAGGATAAGATCCTAAAACTCCGTAAGATGTTCTCAATTTGAAATAATCAATCACATCTGATTTCCAGAAAGATTCTTTACTAATATTCCACGCTCCAGAGATAGATGGAAAATAACCTGATTGATTGTCCGCTGCAAAACGAGAAGAAGCATCACGTCTAATCGTTCCAGATAATAAATAACGATCATCATAATTGTAGTTCAAACGACCAAAATAAGAGATCAAACCTGCCGTATTATTTTCACCCAACAAAATCAATTGGCTGTTTGATGGCAATGCACCAACTACTTTAATACTGTTTGACGGTGTACCTTGACCATAAATACCACTACTTTGTTGGTTTTCTTTATAATAAGTATAACCCGCAACCGCTGCTATTTTATTTTTACCAAATTTTGTATCATATGATAATGTTGGCTCAACTAATAAGTTTACAGTTGTTTTGTTGTACTCAGTTAAATCATTTTTATCATTAACGTTACGTACTGCATCTACTGTACTCATGAAGTAGGTAGGTGTAAATTGAAAAGAATTTAGGTTTTTGTAATCCAAACCAAAGTTAATTCCTGCACTTAAATTGTCTGTAATTTTATAGTCAAATTTAAGGCCACCAAATAATGTTCTAGTTTTCTTTGAATTTTCTTCTAAGCTAGCCAATGCAAATTGGTTAACCCCACCAGGACCTTGAATCGCTGTTGATGGCGCTTCGTAACCACCTGCGTTTGCAGCATTACTAAGGGCAACTGTTGGAGAAGTTGTTCCATCAAAACCATACCAGTTATTTTCTTGAATAGTAGCTTCAGTAATACCTAATGTTTGTGTGATCTTTAATTTTCTAAAATTATACTCACTATTCAATCTTGCATTTAATCTTTTAAATCCAGATCCAATCAAGATACCATCTTGTTTGAAATAATTAACCGATGCAAAATAAGAAGCAGTTTCACCTCCACCTTGTAGCGACAAACCATGATCTTGAATCAATCCCGATTTTAAATTTTTCTTTTGCCAATCGGTACTTACACCATTATAAGTTACTCTCTCTGCACTTCCGTCATTTGCAAAACGTTGGTTCAAATAAGATGTGTATTGTTCACCATCAAGAAAATCTAAATATTTACTTGGTGTATCAAAACCAATACGAGCATTATACCTTACTTCCATCTCTTGGTTTTTTCTACCATGATTGGTTTTAATCAAAATTACTCCATTGGCAGCTCTAGCACCATAAATAGCAGCAGTCGCAGCATCTTTCAAAACCGAAATATCAAGGATATCACTTGGATTTACATAATCCATGTTTTGTACAATAACACCATCTACTATATATAAAGGACTAGCATTACTCAAAGAGTTTACTCCACGAATGAATACGTTGGCACTACCACCTGGTTGTCCACCTGAGCTTTCTACCTGAATACCCGACATTTTACCTTGTAATAAAGTAGTAGGATTACTTGCAACCGATTTGGTTAACTCTTTTGAACTAATAGAAGCTACAGATCCTGTAAGTTCTCTTTTGCTAGAGGTACCGTAACCTACAACTACTACCTCGTCTAAGGTTTGTGAGTCAGCAAGCATTGCTACATCTACAACCGCTCTTCCGTTAACGGCAACTTCTTGTGTTTTTAAACCTAAATAACTAAATACTAATACTGCTTTTGAAGAAACACCTCCAATAGCATATTTACCGTCAAAATCTGTAGTGGTGCCTTTTGCCTCACCCTTGATTGCTACATTGATACCCGGAACAGGCATCCCGTCTTCTGTGACTACACCCGTAACTTTAATTGTCTGTGCAAAGAGACTAAAGCTGCAAAGCATAATCGCAAAACCCATCAATTTTTTTAGTGTTTGTTTTTTCATAAGTTTTAAATTGGTTGTTTTTTTGTATTGGATAGTTTGATAGATTTAACATAATTACTTGATTGAATCAATACACTATGATAGTCTATGCTACAAATACAAATCTATGCTATTTTTTTTAATATCAAAATAATAATAGCTTATTTTTATGGTATATGTATTGAAATAGCTTTAAATAAACAGAAAACGCATATGTTTACTGACAAGATCAAAAGTATTATAGAAAAATAAATTTGAAGTTTTAATATTTTTAAGAATATTTTAAAAAGTTTTATCTTACTATTTTTAAAAAAGACACCAAAAGCAGGACAACAAAAAGCCTAAAAATGCTTTTCGTTTTAAAAAATGTTTAAATAAACCGTTAAATTATAAAGAGTTACGAGGGATAAAATAGGATGGTACAATTTCATGAATCAATTGTCCGTTTTTAACAAAGTTAGCGGCTTTGACAGCCATCTCATTAAAATCTGTAGAAATGGTAGCAATACCCCCCGACATGATTTCTTTAATGATATGATCGTTATGAGATAACAACCCTATATCTTTACCTATCACCAATCCCATTTTGAGACTGTCTCTAAACAGCTCCCACAAATCAGTGTCGTCGATAAAGAAATACAAGACACCTTTTTGAACTGAATTGGGTTGGTAATTTTTTTCTATTTCACCTATAAGTTCGTTTTCCTCAACAAAACGTTGAAAACCATTTAATACGCCAATTGGATAATCGACATCTTTTCGAAAATATAAAATAATTTTGTCATACTTTTTAATCACATCCAAGATCTCAGTCAAACGATCATGCGTAGAATGCTCGAATTCTTGTGCTATATACGAGTAATTATAGCCAAGGTCCAAATAACGATCGACGATCAATAACTTACTCGGCTCGATAGTTTCTAATAAGGGACGAACAAGAGGGTTTTCGATTGGAGCTACTACATAAGCTCCATATTTTCCATAGATACTTGAAATTATATTTTCGAATGCCTCCAAGTTATTATGGTGTACATAGATATCAATTTGGTAACGGTCTCCTAATTCTTTTCGAAAAGTATTATAAAACTCTTCTTGAAATCGATGAAAAGAATACAAAAGTAAAGCCACCTTTAAAACTACATCTGTTTTTGTGCTGAGAATAAAATAGCCTTTTATTTTTACCGATTCAACAAGACCACGATCTTTAAGTTCTTCATAAGCCTTAACGATGGTTTTTCTAGCATAGCCAATATTCTCGACCATTTGATTGATCGAAGGCAATTGATCACCCACAACCAAAGTTTCGTTCTCAATGCATTCTACAATTCCTTGTACCAACTGTTCATGCTTAGAAAGCGTACTAATTTGTTTTAAAGAAATAATTGCATCGTATAACGGCTCCATCAAAATGTAATTTAATTGTAAAAAGTTTAAAGATAACCGTAAATATACGATAAGCAAAAAAATTAACTTAGTTTAAACTTTTGACAAAAAGAACAGTATACTAATACTGACAAAAAAGAAACCTACTTGAACTAATTGCGTTGCTACTCTATAAAACAAAAAAGCTATCTCATTAAAAAGATAGCTTTTATTTGTATCGTTAACAAAACCTAGCACTACGCTTGTTTACTTATATTTACACGATGTGGATATGGAATTTCAATTCCTTCTTTATCAAGAGCAATTTTACAATTTTCAAGAGTAGCAAAGTACACATCCCAGTAATCTTCGGGAGTAGCAAATGGTCTCACAGCAAAATTTATTGAACTATCAGCCAACTCAGACACATTAACAGATGGAGCTGGCTCCTTCAAAACTTTTGGATTTGAGGTTAAAACTGCTAGTAGCACTTCTTTTGTTTTTTTAATGTCCTCTCCATAACCTACGCCTATGGTTAAGTCTACTCTCATTTTTCCTTCGGCTGTATAATTGATAACATTTCCATTTGCCATAGCTCCATTAGGAACGATAGCTAACTTATTTTGAGGTGTAACCAATTTTGTTGTAAAAATTTCAATTTGTTTCACCACACCTAAAACCCCTTGAGCCTCAATTAAATCTCCAATTTTATAAGGTTTGAATATGATGATTAAAACTCCACCCGCAAAATTAGATAGCGATCCTTGCAAAGCCAAACCTATTGCCAAACCTGCAGCAGCGATCACCGCCGCCAAACTTGTTGTCTCTACTCCTAGTGTAGAAATAACCGTAATGATTAAAAATATTTTTAAAGCCCAAGTAACAAGATTAAATAAGAATACCTGAAGAGATTCGTCATAATCATTCTTAGCCATTACATTTTTTAAAACCTTAGTAATACGCTTGATTACCCACGAACCAATTAAATAGATAAGTATCGCATACAAAACAGGAAACCCATATTTTTCAACTATTCCTAGTAAATTTTCTATTGATATTTTATCTAGTAAATTCGATGTTTCTGCAGTTGCCGTAGTAATTGTACCTTCCATATTCTCCATGTTTTTTGTTTAAAATAATTAAATTGATTTATAATCCGTTTTTTGTAATATACACCCTTTTTACTGAAAAACAATAAATTATGATGTAAATTTCCCGTTATTTTTTTCTAAACCAAAAGCAAATAAAAACTTAAACAACTACAATACAGTACTTTAAAAATAAAAAAAAGGGTTACTTCCAAATAAATGAAAGCAACCCCATATGTAGTATAAATTTGAACCTAATCCAACTTATCAGTCAACGCTTTGAATGTTTTCTTTGCATTTTGACCCTCATACAAAATAGCATAAACAGCATCAATAATTGGAGTTTTTGCACCGTACGTTTGGTTAAGCTTGTAAGCACTTTTGGTAGCATAATATCCTTCAGAGACCATACTCATTTCCATCATGGCACTTTTGACCGTGTATCCTTTTCCAATCATATTTCCGAACATTCTATTTCTCGAAAAAACAGAGTAACCCGTAACCAACAAATCGCCTAGATAAGCAGAGTCATTAATGTTACGCTTCATTTTATGGACTTTTCGAATAAATTTCTTCATTTCGCGAATACCATTACTCATCAAAACCGATTGAAAATTATCACCATAACCCAAACCATGTGCAATACCTGCCGCAATGGCGTAGATATTCTTAAGCATGGCTGCATATTCGGTACCAATAATATCATCTGTTATTTTGGTTTTTATGTAGTTGCTAGATAAATTCTTGGCAACAATTTTTGCTTTTGCAGGATCACCACAAGCAATCGTCAAATAAGACAAACGTTCCAAAGCTACTTCTTCTGCATGGCAAGGTCCCGTAATCACACCAATATTGTAATAAGGAATATCGTAGGTATAGTGAAAATGTTCTCCAACTATCAAACTCGTCTCTGGCACAATTCCTTTTATTGCTGAGAAAATAACTTTGTTTTCAAGTGAAGCCGTCAAGTTTTTCAACTCAGCATCCAAAAAAGCAGATGGTATAGCAAATATAATATAGTCGGCATTATTTACCGCTTCATTGATATCGCTTGTCAATATTAGTTTTTTGGTATCAAACTCCACAGAACTCAAATAGTTCGGATTGTGTTTGAACTCCTTTATATGTTCTATTGCTCCTTCATTGCGCATGTACCAAGTCAACTCGGTTACATTGTTACATAGCATTTTGGTAATTGCAGTAGCCCAGCTACCGCCACCTATAACTGCAAACTTTTTAATTTCGCTCATCTTCAAATAATATATTCATCAAAAGTACTTAAAATTGGCAAACCAGAAAAAAAAACCAGACTTTCTAACTGGTTTTTTACATCTTTTTTTTAGAATTTGATAAAAAAACGCTTTTATACTTTTAGTTTGACAAAATAAACACCCTGAAATCTTCTTAAAATAGTAATAATGAATGTTTTGCTAAATTTGCAAAAAATAAGAAAGGCGCTTTGGATACACCAAAACGCCTTTTACTCATCCGATTGCTCGGTATTTTGAATTAGTAACTCATTTCAACAATTTCTTTTACTTTTTCTAAGGTTACATTTTGTCTTTCGCCTAAGCCAAGCCATCCTCTATCCTCAAATCTTTTTGCAATTGTTGTAGCTGTATGATCATAATCTTTCACATAATCAGAAAGCTTAGTTTGCATTCCCATAGTATGGAAAAATGCAACTGTTTGCTCTATTGCTTCGTGAGCAACTTCTTCATCTGTACCATTTAGATTAAAGATACGACGACCATACTGAGCCAATTTATCTTTCTTAGTATCAAACAAAGCACGATACAAGTTCGGACCTACAACTGCCAACGTTCTTGCATGATCAATACCATACATAGCCGTCAACTCGTGTCCGATCATGTGCGTAGCCCAGTCATTTGGAACCCCTTTTTGAATTAAGCCGTTCAATGCCATTGTACAAGACCACATAAAGTTAGATGCCAAAGCATAATCACTTGGGTTGTCTACTACTTTTGGTCCTATTTCGATCAAAGTATGCAAAATTCCTTCAGCAATACGATCTTGTAAAAACCCTTCGTGTACATAGGTAAGGTACTGCTCCAATACGTGCGTGTAAGCATCTACCACTCCATTTTGCAATTGTCTTTTTGGTAAAGACTCAATTACGGTAGGATCACAGATAGAAAACTTAGGAAACAAGGCACTACCGCCAAAAGCCAATTTTTCTTGTGTTTCGGCGATAGTAACCACTGCACCAGAGTTCATTTCACTTCCTGTAGCCGGCAATGTCAATACCGTTCCAAACGGTATCACTTTGCTAACATCAGTAATTAAGATTCTTTTTCTTAAAATCTCAGCAGGATCTCCTTCATAGTTAACAGCACCAGAAATAAATTTGACACCGTCAATCACAGATCCACCACCTACTGCAAGAATAAAATCTATTTTTTGCTCTTTGATGATTGCAACAGCTTTCATCAATGTTTCAAAATGTGGGTTTGGTTCAATACCACTAAACTCAACAATTTCGAAACCTTTCAAAGCCTCAGTAACTTGCTGATGAATTCCGTTCTTAAAGATACTTCCTCCACCATACGCCAACATTACTTTTGCTCCAGCAGGAACTAGTTTTGTTAACTGTTCTATTTGTCCCTTACCAAAAACATAATTGGTAGGATTGTAATATTGAAAATTTAACATCTTATTTTTTTGCGTTTAATTGGTCTAATAATTTCTCAGCAACTAATTTTGACGAAGCTGGGTTTTGACCTGTGATTAATAAACCGTCTACAACAGCATAAGGATTCCAATCTTCACCTTTAGAATAAGTTGCTCCATTTGCTTGTAAAGCATCTTCTAATAAAAAAGGAACCACATCTGTCAATCCAACAGCAGCTTCTTCCGTGTTTGAGAAACCAGTAACTTTTTTACCTTTCACCAAAAATTCACCCTTTACTTTTACATCTTTCAACACTGCTGGTGAGTGACATACAAATGCAACTGGTTTATTATTTGTGTAGAAAGATTCAATTAATGCGCTTGAATTTTTATCTGTAGCTAAATCCCATAATGGACCGTGACCACCTGGATAAAATACTGCGTCATAATCAGACTCTTTTACATCTGCCAATTTATGCGTTTTGCTTAATTTAGTTTGCAATGCAGTGTCTTTGTCAAATCTTTTTGTGTCTTCTGTAGCAAATGATGCATCAGCACTTTTTGGATCAATTGGTGGTTGACCTCCTAATGGTGTAGCGATTTCAATTTCTACTCCTTTGTCTGCTAATTCATAATACGGTGCTGCAAACTCTTCAACCCAAAATCCTGTTTTTTCTCCTGTGTTTCCTAAATCTGAATGACTAGTTAAAACGAATAATACTTTTTTCATGTTTTTATTTTTTGCTTTTTGAGCAGTTAGACTTAATGAACTTGCCATTACTAAAACGATGGCAACTAATTTTATTTTTTTCATTTTATTTATTCTGTAATTGTTTTCAATCATCAATAAAAACAAGTAAAAGCTTCCTCAGTGTGCGCGACCAAACTTTCGCTTTTTTGACACTTGTTTCTAATTGATGATACAAATTTACGCAATTTGTGTTATTAGTTAAAATAATTTAAATTATGTTTGTGATAAGTAAATTTATATCATGGTCAATTTAGAATGGTACCGTACATTTAAGTCGGTTTATAAAAACAGAAACTTCTCTTTGGCAGCCAAAGAACTGTTTATCAGTCAACCAGCAGTTAGCCAGCAAATTGGCATGCTAGAAGCGCATGTTGGTTACAAATTATTTAATCGTAAATCGAAAGGGGTTGATCCTACAGAGTATGCCAACATGCTCAATAATCTTATCATTGAAGCCTTGGATCGATTAGAAAATGTAGAAAACAATTTTAGATCGAAAGCCTTTAATGCTATACGTTTGATATCCCTCGGGATATCAAAACACCTTTACAACAGTATAGGTAGCGCATTAATTCAACAATTTGACTATATTGATTTCCATTTTGAAGAGGACGACACGCTATTTGAATTGGTAAATTCAAAAAAAATAGACTTTGCTATTATGACCAAAAAAGTGGACACCTTTGATACCATCCACCAACTAGCAGGTACTATAAAACCTGTGATTATCGCCTCAAACGACATTGACCTCACAATCATTCAAAAACACATACATAATAAAGATGATAATGCTATAGAAGCATGGCTAAACGAGCAACGCTGGTTCACCTATGATGCACGCATCCCGCATGTAAAGCTTTTTTGGTTGTATGTTTTCGATAAAAAGAGACCTACCATTATTGCAAATTACATTATTCCGTCAGAGTCTGAAATGGTTGCATCGTTGGCTAAGAACAGTGGCGTAGGAATTACTTGGAGTTGCAATGCAAAATCGTATTTGGAAGAGAAAAAGGTTCAATTATTATGGGACAGCCAAAAAATGCCAGAAACTCCTGTTTATGTTATGAGCAGAAAGAACAACAATTTTGATGGCTTATTGGATGAAATCACAGCAACGGTGCAGCAAATAGTAGCAAACTAAGAGCATAAACTTTGACAAATACTTATTTTGTGGCTACACCCATCCGTTTGCAATTGCCTTAGACGAAAATTCGACCCAGTTTTTACAATTAGATTTCTTCATAATGTTTTTACGGTGCGTGTGTACCGTATGAATCGAAATCATTAATATATCCGCAACTTTTGGACTTTTGTTCCCCTCTATGGTGAGTTTGATAACTTCTTTTTCACGTGGTGTGAACAGTTGTTTTGAGACTTGAAAAAAAGTATCTTCAACAGAAACATTGATAAAAGAGGGTTCGCCGTTTAAACCTAAAAATGACAATCCCGAAGGTTGGTTGTCTGTTTTGAGGTGTGAAATATCTGTATGGATGTCTAGAACACGAATCAAATCTCCTTCATCATTGCTTTGAATAGGAACACATTGCATCAATATCCAGATATAAGTCCCATCTGCTTTTTGTACGCGATAATCATAACTTAATTTATAATTCAAAACCTTTGATGGTTCTAAATCATTAAAAAAGCTGATTGCTTTTCGTTCATAGGTTACAAAACGATCTTTGTCATCTGGATGGATATTTTCGAAAAGGAATTCTAAATTAAAATCTTCTTTATGCGCTACACCCAATACACGTGTAACATCAGTACTTATCCATTCTACTTGAACAGTTCCAAAGTTTATAATGTAATAGTAAAAATCTCCTACGTGAAAAATGTTTTGTAGTTTGCGATATAGTTCCAATTTAAAATCAGAATCCATTTCTTCGTCTGTATACTTGGCGAGTTCGTGCCAAGTTTTTTTCATGTCGTCGTATTGTAAAAGTTCCATAGCGAAATATCTATAAGTTTCGTTGTCCCTCAAATCCTTAACTATAATCTAACACTTTTATAAAAGTAAGATTGAATAGCATAAAATAAAGTCACCGCTATTAATGCTCTTAATGCTCTTAATTGAAGATCACATAAAGCTCCTAGCAGATCAAAATTTCACATGAAATGGGTACTGTTTTTGGAAACAACTACGTTAAACGTACAAAAAATAGTTCGAACTACAAAACTACCTACTTTTTATAAAACAGATTATGATCAATGTACTCCCAAACTTTTGGAGATAAAAGTGGTTGAACGTTTTTATTGCTTTTGATGTTTTCTCGAATAAAAGTTGAAGAAATCTCTACAACCGGAGCGTCAATCATTTTAATTTTCGGGTTATTTTTATAGTCAAACTTATCAGTACCATTTACCACACCATCTGCAACCACGTCTTTGGTTTCTAATCTAGGGTAAACGTATAAAGAGTAATTTTTAAGAATTACTTCATAATTTTTCCACTTATGCAAAGAGTTAAGATTGTCTTCACCCATGATTAGTGCAAACTCATAGTTTGCATACTTCTCCTCTAGGTACGTTAATGTATGTGTAGTATAATTGGGCTGTGGAAGTTTGAACTCAATATCTGAAGCTTTTAATTTTGGATAATTTTCGGTTGCCAAATGCACCATGTGTAAACGGTGGTAATCGTCAAGCAACGAAGATTTTTTCTTTAAAGGATTGTGTGGCGTAACTACCATCCATACTTGATCCAAATCTGTATGCTCTACCATGTGGTTGGCAATGATCAAATGTCCTGCGTGAATGGGATTGAAGGTTCCGAAATAAAGTCCTATTTTCATTGTGATTTACTTTTGGTTAAGATTACAGTGTTCTGAGGCAAGTTTTAAACTACTCTAAAGTTGTGTGCAAATTTACTTAAAATATAATTTTAGGTTTTCTGACAGTTGACTTTTCTGAGATCAACAACTCATTAATATCAAACTTATAAAAAATCATCTGTTAAAAAGCGATTACGAAATTTTTTATGTAACGTTTTTGCGAATAACATGGCTAGTTTCACCTTATTTTGAATCGAAATATAACAAAACCACCATCCAAAGTTAAAAAACAACTCTATGAAAAAGCACTAAAACCTTCAAAAAGGTAGCTCCTAGCAAGTTTGATGTTTATTTTGAAATAAAATCTTTTACCAATTGATGTGCCTCAATTAAGGCTTCGCTTAAATCATAATTTTTGATTACGACATCAAATTGTGGTGCCGTGGCAAGCTCTACGTGTGCTTTGGCGATACGCATATTGATTTTGTCATCACTTTCGGTAGAGCGTTCTTTAAGTCTTCGTTTCAATTCGTCAACACTTGGTGGTTTTACAAAAACAGCAAGCGTTTCTTCAGGAAATTTAGATTTAATTCTTAATCCGCCCGCAACATCTATATCAAAAATCACGTTTTTTCCTAATGCCCAGATACGCTCAACTTCACTTTTTAAGGTTCCGTAAAAATTATCGCGGTATACCTCTTCCCATTCTACAAAGTCCTCACCTTTGATATGGGTTTTGAACTGGTCTAGAGACATGAAATAATAATCTTTTCCGCTCACCTCTTCCCCGCGTGCTTCACGTGTGGCTGCTGAGATCGAAAATTCAAGATTTAGTTCCTCTTGTTTTAATAAATGTCTAACAATAGTGGTTTTTCCAGACCCTGATGGTGCTGAGAATACGATCAATTTTCCTGTTTTCATAGTCCCTTCTAGCCTCCCCAAACGAGAGACATGTATTTGTGTTAAAAAAATAATTCAGTTTATTCTCCTCCAAATTTGCTTTCGGCATTTTTGAGGATTACAATACGTTTAATACCTGTTCTTTAATTTTTTCCAATTCGTCTTTCATCTGTACGACCAACTTTTGCATTTGTGCGTGGTTGGATTTAGACCCCATGGTATTGATTTCTCTTCCCATTTCTTGGGTAATGAAACCTAGTTTTCTACCATTGGCTTCAGTTCCTTTAATAGTTTCTAAAAAATAATCCAAGTGGTTGGTCAAACGAACCTTTTCTTCAGTAATATCTAGTTTCTCTAGGTAATAAATAAGTTCTTGTTCAAAACGATTTTCGTCTACATTCACTTTTAGTTCTGCAATAGCAGTTTGTAAACGGTCTTTGATCGCTTGTACTCTTTCTGGCTCCAACGCTAGCGCCTCTTCCATATACTGACGAATGTTTCCAATTCGCAATTGAAATTCTCTTTCTAATGACATTCCTTCATCTTGTCGGAAATTCAAAATATTTTGAACTGCCTCTTCAATGACAACCTGAATTTTCGACCATTCGGTTGGGTCAATTTCTTCTCTTTCCGTTTTCATGGTGTCAGGCATGCGCACAGCCATCTTCATCAATTCGGTTTCGTCAGCCTCAGGATATACTTCACGTAATTGACCGATATAAGCTTTTACAATTGGTACGTTAACTTTAGTCGATGTTTGTTCAGCAGTACTTTCGATAAAAATAGAAAAATCTACTTTTCCTCTTTCCAGTTTTGTCGCTAGTTGGGTACGAAGGCCCAATTCCATTTCGCGATATAAAGAAGGCATTCGAGTGTTTAGGTCTAGGCCTTTGCTATTAAGTGATTTTACCTCTACGGTAACTTTTTTGGTTGGTAATTGCAAAGTTGCTTTACCAAAACCCGTCATTGATTGTATCATACTATTTTCTAAGAATGGTCAAATATACGGAAAAAGTTTTTTTGAATGGTTATCAAGAGATTCTGAGAGGAAACGGGGAGTTTATTAACCATTTAAGTATTGTTTATTGCACTAGCGCTGAATTTTTAAAACAGATAAGAAATGAAAGAACATATAAGCATTGGAAAAAAAGGAAATTTAAGATTTTTGATTAACGATTTTTGATTAACGATGTTGTGTACGATAATCGTTTTTCTGTTTCCAACAAATCTGAAATCGTTAATTGTTGGTCTTTAATCGAAAATAACTTTAAATGTTATTTAGAAACTGTGCCCAGCATTTTTTCACCATATAAGCCATATAAGTTTTTCCTATGCTAAAGTACATAAAAGTTAAAAACATATAAATATGTAAGCTCATATAAGTGTTGGAGGAAAAAATGATTTTAGATTTTTGATTAACGATGTTCTTTACCGAAATCGTTTTGTTAATCCTGTAAAATCTGAAATCGTTAATCGTTGATTTTAAATCAAAAATATTTCTCACGATTGAAGTTTCGCGTGAAGGATAGGAATAAGCTACCGAAGTAGCATGGATAGCCTGACAGCAGTAGGAAAAGGGGCTTTATGAGCGCATGCAAGATAAAGCCCCTTTTTTTACTGCTGACACGCCCTAATAAAGATAATGCTTGACTATACTAATCCTAATTTTTTGTGCAATTTCAGGATGTTTGGTTGCGTGTTGCCTATGAAAATTTCGTCACCGATGACAAAAACCGGACGACTCAAAAAGGTATAATGTTCTAAGAGGTACTTTTTATAATCTTCTTCGGTTAGGGTTTTGTCCTTTAGGTTTAAAGTTTTGTATAAAACTGCTTTTTTACTAAAAAGGGCTTCGTAGCTGCCTGCTAATTGGTGCAATTGCTCTAACTCTACCTCGGTTATTGGATCTTGTTTGATGTCATGGTAAGCCAATTCAAGGTTTTTTGGTAGGGCTTTGATGATTTTTCTACAAGTGTCGCAACTAGCTAAATAGTATATTTTGTTCATGATGGTATAATTTCTAGATGCAAAGTAACTTTATTTCAGGCGCAAATTGTGTATTTTTAGCAAAAAATTAAAAAGATGGAATCAATATTTGAAGTTTCTAAAATACAACGAAATTTAGCCGGACAGTTTATGGATCATTTTACGCTGGAGCAATTAAACGCGATTCCAGACGGATATCGCAATAATTTAATTTGGAATATTGCACACATGGTGGTTACACAACAATTGTTGGTTTATAAATTTGCTGGCGTACCAATATTGGTTTCTGATGCGTTGGTAGAACGATATAAAAAAGGGACTGAAGTTACTGCTCCTGCTACGGCCGAAGAGGTTGCTGAAATTAAAAGTTTGCTTACCAGCACACTTGCACAAACTGAAATAGACTTTGCTAACGGATTGTTTGCTAACTATGATGAATATCCAACCTCAACGGGTTTTGTGATCAAAGATATTGCTGATGCTTTTAGTTTCAATGTTTTTCACGAAGGGATGCACATAGGAATTATGATGCGCTTGAAGAAATTGGTATAAGCAGAATTTTTCAATCTACGGCCCCACAACAGTTCTAACAATAGGATTGTTGTGGGGTTATTTTTGGAAAAAGCTTAAATTTATATCATAAAAAACTGAAATATGGTGTCAACATGCGGATGATTCTCTTTTTTGTTTAACTTTGTGGTAAAAACAATAAACAAAAAACTAAGATTTTGCTTTTCATCTGTACAATACAAATTTTTTGAAGGTGATCAAGTAGCGCAGTTTTATAAAATAATTACCATGGAAAGTAAAAAACCCGATAACATTGTGTTTTCAGACGAGGAAGGATATAACGCTAATCTACTACCGTACGCAACCAATGTAGGTGCGCCTGTGATAAGGGTAGATGATATTGTGTCGTGGAAGAGCAGAGGTGTGAGCAATGTAAATAAAGAATTTGAAAGCAAATTTGCCGAACTCAAAATGCAATATCAAAAACTAATCGAGGAGTATGAATGGAACGAATTGGTTTATAATGCAAAATTTTCGTTTGAACCGATTGTAGGCGAAATTTATCATTTATACAGAGATGATAAGGGTGTCAATTTTTTATCACTAATTGGACCTACGGAGTGGAATAAAGAGCACCTAGGTACTTTTCAACTAAACAGTGACAAAAAATGGATTGTGCTGCACCAGTAAAACCGAAATTCTAAATTACATTTATAACTGATTATAACGAAAAAAGCCATTCAAGAAATTGAATGGCTTTTTTCGTTAAGACTGAAAGTCAGAATATTTTTTTTGTAGTTTTTCAATCATTTCAGGGTATAGTTTTAAATTTCGAATGTAAACCTGACTTTTCATTGATTTTATGTGAGCTTCAATCTTTAAACCTTGTGATTTTGAGACACATTCAATGGTTAAGAACACAGACCAATCATCTGCATTATAAGTGAACTTCCTAGATTCAGCATTTTGATGAAATAACAATCTTTCCTGTAGATTCTCCGTGAACCCAGTATAAAACTTATTTAGTTTTTCTGAAAAAAGAATGTAGACTATATTCATAAATATTTTTTTACAGATGCAAAAAGCCCGACATCACTGGAGGGCACTGAAAAAGTCTTTCTAATAAATTGACACATAAAAAGGAGTAGATATCTATGGATTTCTACTCCTTTTTTCTTATATTTAAATCTAATTATAAGTGTTTTTTAGATGTTAGTACAACAACAAACAATACAATTCAGCGAGTATTCTTCGTTGTATGATTTAATAGTTCCAAAAGAAAATCTATTAAGAAAAATTAATGATTTGATTGATTTTTCATTCATTTACGATGAGTTGTTAAATAAGTACTGTCCCAATAATGGGCGAATGGCAGAAAGTCCCGTTCGTATGTTTAAGTATTTACTACTTAAAACAATCTATACTGTTTCCGATATTGATGTCGTGGAGCGTTCTCAATACGATATGTCCTTCAAATATTTTTTGGATATGAATCCAGAAGACGATGTTATCAATCCGAGTTCGTTAACAAAATTTAGAAAACTACGTTTAAAGGATACCGACCTATTAAATCTGTTGATAAACAAAACAGTCACCATTGCTATCGAAAAAGGTATTATTCGTTCGAAGTCTATCATCGTTGATGCCACACATACTTTATCAAGATCCAATCCATTTTTAGCCATCGATGTATTGAGAGAACGTTCCAAGCTACTGCGAAAAACAGTATACAGCTTTGAGCAGGAATTCAAAGAACATATGCCTGAAAAAAATACAGACAATGACTTAGAGAAGGAACTTGCTTATTGTAAAGAGTTGGAAAAACGCATTGAAAATGAGCCGTCAATAAGTTCGATTCCAGCTGTGAAAGAGAAATTAAATCTACTCAAAGAAACTGTAGAAGACACTCAAGAAAATTTTACCTTATCAAAAGATGCAGATGCTAAAACGGGTCATAAATCTGCTGATAGTTCTTTCTTTGGATATAAGACTCACTTAGCTATGACCGAGGAGCGCATCATTACAGCGGCTGTAGTCACATCAGGTGAAAAAGGGGATGGACCAGAATTACCTAGACTTTTAGCGATTAGTCAAAAAAACGGAATTGATGTTGATACTATTATTGGGGATGGAGCTTATACAGGAAAAGAAAATCTCAAACTCACAAGGGAGCAAAATATTAAAGTGGTAGCCAGACTAAATGTTACAATAGCACAAGGAGCTAGAAAAGACGAAGATAAATTTGACTATAATAAAGATGCCGATAGATTTGTTTGCACTGCTGGTCATATGGCCATACGAAAGGCTCGCCAAGGTAAAAAAAATGTTGGAACCAATCAAATACAAACCTACTATTTTGATGTGGAAAAATGTAAGACCTGCTCTTTAAAAGAGGGTTGTTATAAAGAAGGATCCAAGACAAAAACATATTCGGTGTCGATAAAATCGGACTTACACCAAGAACAAATCAGCTTTCAAGAAACTGACTATTACAAAGAAAAAGCAAAACATCGATATAAAATAGAAGCGAAAAATAGTGAGTTGAAAAATGTACATGGTTATGATAGAGCAATATCATATGGCATTACCAATATGCAAATGCAAGGTGCAATAGCAATTTTCGCAGTCAACTTAAAAAGAATACTCAAATTAATGTAGAAAAATGAAAGCTACTGCTGCATTACTCAAAATGACTCTAGCTAAACTCAAAATAGCCTTATTGAACCAACATTAAAAATCAAGATTAAAAAGGAAAACGCTTGCAACGGATTATATAACTCCTGTTACAAGCGTTTTTTTATTGTCTAAAAAACGATGATAATCAAAATATGCGATGTTTTTCAGTGCCCTCCATCACTGTCAGGCTTTTCTAATTTGCTCCCTCTCTTGGGCTCGAACCCAATGTCATTAAGTTAAGCAATTTTCATATTGCATCTTTCTGATTTTTAAGTACTAAAGGTCTTTTTCGATTGAGATATTTACCTACTTTTCGTTTGTTATTCCGATTTAATCTAATTGGAACTGTATTTTTAAGAAATAGATTTTCTAATTCTTCGAATACTTCATCTAAAGGAGCTTCTTTAAAAAGCAACTCTAGTATTCTATTTTTTAAAAAACCGTAAGACAAGTTTGTGTTGATCTTGTAATCCAGTTTTGTGTTTTTGTTCTTTAATTTTAAGTCATCTTGTAAGTCATTTACAATGGTCGATTGCAAATTACTTATGAATATCGTGCAGAAAAAGTCCTGTTCTATACTTGCTTTGGAATAACCCGTGAAGTATTCCAATTTGAGTTTGTTTTTCAACTCGTCGTAAAATGTTTCAATCCCCCATCTCAAAAAGTATAATTCTTTAAATATACTGGCTGGAAAAATTTGACTATCCAATAAAGATGTCATCAAAACTTCAATTTCTCCATTAGACAAAACGATTCTAATTAATCGAACTTTTAGCGATGTCTCTTTTGTGTATTGCTTATCAACTATAGCGTGTTTTTGATTTGGAAATAAATCAACTATGGCTGATTGTTTCTTGGTTTTTACAAAATCTTTTATTAGGTCACTATGGGTAAGACTTGTTCTGATTAAATAATCTATATTCTTTTTAAAATGTTCATACTGAAAATCATAACCCACGTAGCCTCTATCATATATAATCAAATCGTTCTTGGCCCAATAATCGGAATGTTTCAATGCCAATTGTCTTTCTCCCAATGCTGAATTATTCAACGAAGAATCCAATGCGAGACGATTCAGTACGTCATACAAAACAGAAGCTCTTCCTTGCACTAGAACTGTTTTAGTGTTGTTTTTTGATACTCCAAATACATTTTTTAAATTCTCTGTATAGGGTAGAGTAATCATAGAACCATCAACTGCAAGGAGTCTATAACCATAAAATAGTTGGACATTTATATTTCTTTCAACATAAGTGTTTTCCATAATTACTCTCGATAAATATTTAAAAACCGCTGGATTTATCTTTTGTCTTTTCTGAACAAAAGCACTTTTAGTGAAATTTTTAATAGGCTTGGATTCGAGTTTTGAATTAAGATGATTTATAAAACTATCAATTTCTATTGCCAAACTTTTTCTCAACAAATTGAACATGAAAAGTAAAACTTCTCCAAAAGGCTGTTTACGTTTTCGACTAAAATCTTTATCATTCATTTTAAATTCAATTCTTATTTTATCACTAAATATCACTTCTTTTAGTATTTCAACTATCGCAATTGAGTTCTTTGGCATATTCAAAACTATATATTTTACAGTATAAATATACGAAAAATACTATAGAATTGATATTTTAAAACCAATTAAATAACTATTAATCAGCTATGTAAAACCTTAACTTAATGACATTGGGCTCGAACCAATCCCGATAGCTATTCGCCCCGATAGTAATCGGGATGACTAACAGTCAGATGCTCTAACCAACTGAGCTAAGAGATATACCACTGAGAAAAAAAAACCAATTTGAATTAAAACAAAAAATCCAGTCGTAAAACTGGATTTTTTTTGCTCCCTCTCTTGGGCTCGAACCAATCCCGATAGCTATTCGCCCCGATAGCAATCAGGATGACTAACAGTCAGAATATTTTTGATGTAGTTTTTCAATCATTTCAGGATATAGTTTTAAATTTCGAATGTAAACCTGACTTTTCATTGATTTTATCTGAGCTTCAATCTTTAAACCTTGTGATTTTGAAACACATTCAATTGTTAAGAACACAGACCAATCATCTGCATTATAAGTGAACTTCCTAGATTCAGCATTTTGATGAAATAGCAATCTTTCCTGTAGATTCTCCGTAAACCCAGTATAGAACTTATTTAGTTTTTCTGAAAAAAGAATGTAGACTATATTCATAAATATCTTTTTAGAAATGCAAAAAGCCCAACATCACTGTCAGGCTTTTCTAATTTGCTCCCTCTCTTGGGCTCGAACCAATCCCGATAGCTATTCGCCCCGATAGCAATCGGGATGATTAACAATCAGATACTCTAACCAACTGAGCCAAGAGATATACTACTGAGAAAAAAAAACCAATTTGAATTAAAAACAAAAAATCCAGTCGTAAAACTGGATTTTTTTTGCTCCCTCTCTTGGGCTCGAACCAATCCCGATAGCTATTCGCCCCGATAGCAATCGGGATCATTAACAGTCAGATGCTCTAACCAACTGAGCTAAGAGATATACCACTGAGAAAAAAAACCAATTTGAATTAAAAACAAAAAATCCAGTCGTAAAACTGGATTTTTTTTGCTCCCTCTCTTGGGCTCGAACCAATCCCGATAGCTATCGGGACTCTGATTAACAGTCAGATGTTTTAACCAACTGAGCTAAGAGATATACCACTGAGAAAAAAAACCAATTTGAATTAAAAACAAAAAATCCAGTCGTAAAACTGGATTTTTTTTGCTCCCTCTCTTGGGCTCGAACCAAGGACCCTCTGATTAACAGTCAGATGCTCTAACCAACTGAGCTAAGAAGGAAACTATATATGTACAACAAAGGAGATATACGTCTCCATAAAAATTAAAAAATCCAGTTTCAGAAACTGGATTTTTTGTAGCTCCCTCTCTTGGGCTCGAACCAAGGACCCTCTGATTAACAGTCAGATGCTCTAACCAACTGAGCTAAGAAGGAAACTGTATATTGTATTGCGTACAGGTATATTAATGCACTTAGTAAGAACGTTGTATTTGTTTGTCTAAGCGGTTGCAAAGATAGAGCTAAATTTAATATTTGCAAGCAAAAAATAAAAAAAATTTACTTTTTTTTACTTGCCAATTATAGCCTTATAAATATCATTTCCGTTAGCAAATAAAAGCAATGAGATAAGTAAAACAAAACCAACCATTTGTGCATTTTCTAAGAATTTATCTGATGGTTTTTTACCACTTACAATTTCATAAAGTAAAAACATAACATGCCCACCATCTAAGGCCGGAATAGGTAATAAGTTCATAACTCCAAGCATAATTGATAACAAAGCAGTCAGTCTCCAAAAAACCTCCCAGCTCCATGTACTCGGAAAAATATCAAATATTGCTTTAAAACCACCTACTTGTTTGTAAGCACCCGTATCTGGGTTGAAGATCATCTTTAATTGTTTTCCGTAACCGATCAACTGATCTTTCCCTTTTTCGATTCCAACTGGAATCGCTTCAAAGAATGTGAATTCTTGTTTGCGTATTTTGTAATAACCTAATTTCTCCAAAGAGTCCATTCCTAAACCTCCAAGCTGCACCCCAAGTTTTCCTTCTGCATTAATTTGCAATGAAACAGGTACCTCTTTTTGATCGCGCAAAACAACTGCAGCAATCGATTTGCTTTTATTGGCTTCCAAAATAGTTTTAGCTTCGTCAAAATATTTGATTTTCTGACCATTCAAAGACAAGATTAAATCCTTGGGTTGTAAAGCGGTGTTTCTCGATTCTGCAGCAACAGCACCAATTACAAACGGCATACGTATAGAGATCAAACTACCTTTTTCTACTTTTGACAATTGATCCACAAGATCTTTAGGCATCGTAACTGTCGCTTCGGCACCATTTCTTTCGATCAAAACCTTTTTTGCCAGAATCACTTTCATGATAATGTCTGTATCAAATTTTGCAATTTTCTCACCATCTACTGCCAAGATTTTATCACCTGTTTTAATACCGATTTTATCCAAAACTGGATTTTCGATCAATAAACCATCTTGCAAATCTTCCATTGCGATATAGGTATCACCATAAGTGAATGCCATACCAATATAGATTACAAAAGCTAAAATGAAATTTACAGTAACACCACCCAACATAATGATCAAACGTTGCCATGCTGGTTTTGAACGAAATTCCCAAGGCTGTGGTGGCAATGCCATTTGTTCCTTGTCCATACTCTCGTCAATCATTCCTGAGATTTTTACATAACCTCCCAATGGTAACCATCCGATACCATATTCTGTTTCTCCTATTTTTTTCTTCAATAGTGAATATTTCACATCAAAAAATAAATAAAATTTTTCGACTCTGGTTTTGAATAACTTAGCGGGGATAAAATGTCCTAATTCGTGAAGGATAATAAGTAATGATAGACTCAATAAAAATTGAGAAAGCTTGATAAATAATTCCATTTTAAAATTTTAATTCTTTTTTCAACTCACAAAAGTAAGCTTTTCTATTATATTTATTTTACAATAATACAGCATAACCTTTTAAATGTTTGTTAATTGCCGTTTAATTTAAGATTCATTTAAAGAAGATGGCTTAATTTTACCTATCTAATGCAATTGCATAACAAACACAAAATAGAATTAACAGTTAACATCCTTATTATGTCAATATTATTTTCACCTATAGAAATCAAAAAAGTCACTTTAAAAAACCGCATAGTTATCTCGCCTATGTGCCAGTATTCTGCCATTGATGGGTTTGCCAACAACTGGCATCTTGTACACTTGGGCAGTCGTGCTAGCGGTGGTGCCGGACTTATTATTCAAGAAGCTACCTCAGTTTTACCCGAGGGTCGTATTTCTCCCGAAGATTTAGGTTTGTGGAACGATGCTCAGATCGAAAAACTGAAAGAAATCACAGACTTCATCCGATCACAAGACTGCGTACCTGGTATCCAGTTGGCACACGCAGGTCGCAAAGCAAGTCATGCCGCACCGTGGTTGGGTCACCAACAACTAGCACCGTCTGATGGTGGCTGGACAACAGTTGGACCATCAGCAATTGCCTTTTCAGACAAAGAAACAGCACCCGTAGCACTTGACAAAGCACAAATAGACACTATCGTTCAAGCGTTTAAATCGGCAACCAAAAGAGCATTAGCAGCAGGATACGAAGTTCTTGAACTTCATGCCGCGCACGGCTACCTGCTACATCAATTTTTGTCTCCTTTATCAAATTTGAGAACAGATGAGTACGGTGGATCATTTGAAAACCGCATTCGTTTTACGCTTGAAACGTTGGCTGCTGTGCAAACTGAATGGCCAGCAGACTTACCCATTTTTGTTCGCATATCTGCAACCGACTGGGCCGAAGGCGGATGGACATTAGAAGATTCCGTACGTTTGAGTCAAGTTTTAAAAGATAAAGGTGTGGATCTTATTGATGTATCTACGGGAGCATTGGTACCTTACCAACAAATACCTGTAGCGCCAAACTACCAAGTACCTTTTGCCGAAAAAATCAAAAAAGAAACTGGTATGTTAACAAGTGCTGTGGGATTAATTACCGAAGCGCAACAAGCAGAAGAAATATTGGCTGATCAAAATGCAGATTTAGTAATGTTTGCTCGTGAATCACTCAGAAATCCAAACTTACCGCTCCAATTTGCTCGCGATCTAGACGACACAATCAAATGGCCAAAACAATATGAACGTGCTCAATTAAAATAATAAACCATGCGAACTATAAAAACAGCGCTACTATCCTACGGAATGTCTGGTAAAGTTTTTCATGCGCCATTTCTTGAACTACATCCTGGTTTTAAACTTTTGGGCGCATGGGAACGCTCCAAAAAACTTATCCAAGCCGACTATCCTGAGGTCATAAGCTATCCAACTCTTGAAGATGTGCTTGCAAGTGATGCCGAACTTATCGTTGTAAACACGCCAATCGATAGCCATTTTGAGTACGCCAAAAAAGTTTTGCAAGCAGGAAAGCATGCCATTGTCGAAAAAGCATTTACTACAACGGTTGCCGAAGCAGAAGAGCTGAAAGCTTTGGCCATAGAAAAAGGACTGAAACTTTCTGTTTTTCAAAATCGAAGATGGGATAGTGATTTCAAAACCGTCAAAAAAATCAGAGATGATGGCGTTCTTGGTGAATTGGTGGATGCCGAATTTCATTTTGACCGCTACACACCTACATTGAGTCAGAAAGCACATAAAGAATCTGTGAACGACGGCTCCGGAATTTTGAAAGATCTTGGCCCACATTTAATTGATCAAGCTTTGTTTTTGTTTGGTTTTCCCCAAGCCGTACATGCAGACATACGCATCACACGAGAGCAATCACTTATTGATGATTCACTGGACATTTGCTTGTTTTACCACGATTTTAGAGTTCGGTTGAAAGCCGGCTTCTTCAATCGCGAAATGATTCCGTCTTATGTTTTACAAGGTAGAAAAGGTTCCTTTTTTAAAGCTCGTGGCGATCTACAAGAAGACGAATTGAAAATCAGTAAAAAACCAAATTTGACCACTTGGGGAACCGAAGACGCTAACCTTAAAGGAATACTGCACACCGAAATTGATGGGGAAATCATTCGAAAAAATATTCCAACACTACAAGGTAATTATTACGATTATTTTGATGGCATGTATCAATCAATTATCACCAACAGCATCGAGCCCGTTACCGCTCAAGAAGGTATCAACGTTATGAAAATTATCGAAGCTGCGATAAAAAGCAACACCGAAAAAAGAAGAATCGAATTCTAAAAATAGTTTGAAAGTTTTTGGAGCACACGATCCCTTTCCAGATCAAGTCTTCTCCTGCTGTCCGCTGTATCTTTTTTGTGGTTCAAAAAAAGAACCACAAAAAAGGATGCCGCTGCCATCAGGGCTATTAACCATATATATTTTCATAAGTACTATTTCACAGCTGCAAGTACTTCTTTCAAAAATCCGTTAAAGTCAAAACCGTTTTCATTCCCTTTTAGCCCCATGTGTACGATCACCATGTCACGAGAAGGAATTATAGCCACCATTTGACCTTGAAAACCACTGCAATAGTACATATCTCTCGGCACATCTGGAAAATAACCTCCAGCATTTAGCCAAAATTGTGCTCCATAACGACCGTTTGAAGTCGCCGTGGGTGTTCTCGTGTACTTTACCCATTCTGGTGATAGTATTTGTTCGCCATTCCAATTTCCTTGATGCAGATAAAGCAAACCAAATTTTCCCCAATCACGCGCAGTCGCCCATCCATACGAGGAGCCTACATAATTTCCTGTCATATCTGTTTCGATAATCATCGAACGCATACCAATTTTATCAATCAAATTTGTGTACCAAAAATCCAAATATTCTTGGTGGGTCTTAAACTGTCCTCGCAAAATCTTAGACAATAAATTCGTTGTCCCCGACGAGTAATTCCAATGTGTATTGGGTTGGAAAGCAACTGGCTTTCCTAACTGCACACTCCCCATATCTTCCGCCTGAAAAAGCATTTTGGTAGCATCACAAATGCTGGTATATTCTTCAAGCCATTCCAAACCAGAATTCATGTGGAGCAAATCATTGGTCGTTATCTTTTTGCGATCGTCTTTCTGCCACTCTTCAATCGGAGCTGGTTTGTATATATCATATTTCCCTTGTTGTGCCAAAACACCAAAAAGAGCACCTGTGATACTTTTGGTCATTGACCATCCCAATATTTTACTTCTTTCATTAAAACCCGGAGCATATTTTTCGGCAATTATTCGATCTTTATAAATGACAACAACGGCACGTGAGCGCTTAATTTTTTCATTCGAAACATCAAAAGCATTCGCAACTGCTGCATTTAAGGATTTGTAATTCACATTAGAAAATACAGTATCTGGTGGTTTAACATTCCCATAAGGATACAAACCTATCTTGCTTTTTAATCTCTTGGGCACCAAATAAGGCTGTGTCTCATCAAAATCGTCATTGATCAAAGTAGCACCAATACCCTCACGATAGATTGCTTTGCGTTCTTTTAGTCCGTTGACCGATGCGGTTGCCAATTTCCCCGCCTCATTGATCGTGTTGGTTGCCCAGTCTACCAATTTAATGTCATTGTCTTGTGCGGCAATGACACTTAAAGGACGCTGATCGATAAAATGACCCGAAGCCACACTTTTGGCAGCAAATCCAGAGATCAAATCAAGCTTAGGATAAGTGGACCAGCCCAAATAACCAATTACCAAAATAACTACAACAGCAACAATCGAAAGCGTTTTTTTCATGTTCGAGAAATTTAAAACTGCAATTTAATTAATAAAAAAGGTAGATTCTACTTTTCTAGCACTAAAGATAACGCTATGTTCAAAAACAGTATCGTTGACGATAAAATCTAAGCCTTCTACTTGGCTATAATTTGCCGTTAACAAATCCTAAAAATTTACCAATTGCTACCAAATCCGATTTAGAATTAGTACTTTTGTATTTAGATTTTTTCTAAATAACTATGTTAGACATTCAAAAAATAAGATCCGATTTTCCGATTCTTTCTCAAAAAGTAAACGGTAAACCTCTAGTATACTTCGATAACGGTGCTACGTCTCAAAAACCACAAGTGGTAATTGATGCAATAGCAACCTATTATCAAGAAATTAATGCCAACATTCATCGTGGCGTACACACCCTGAGCCAACTTGCGACGGACGCGTATGAGGAATCACGTGCAAAGGTGCAAGCTCACATTAATGCCAAACACAGTCATGAAGTACTTTTTACATCAGGTACTACGTTTGGAATTAATTTGGTGACCAACGGGTTTGCCGCGATTTTAAAACCAGGAGACGAAGTACTTGTATCAGCACTTGAACACCATAGCAACATTGTGCCTTGGCAGATGCTATGCGAAAAAACTGGCGCGACTTTAAAGGTCATTCCGATGAATCAGGAAGGTGAGCTCATTATGAGTGAATACGATGCCTTACTGTCGGATAAAACCAAAATTGTCACTGTTAATCATATTTCGAATGCCTTGGGAACCATCAACCCAATTGCTTATATGATCGAAAAAGCGCATGCCGTAGGTGCAGCCATTTTAATTGATGGGGCACAAGCAGTACCGCATTTGAAACCAGATGTTCAAGCACTAGATTGTGATTTTTATGTCTTCTCTGGTCACAAAATATGTGGGCCTACGGGAACAGGTATTTTATACGGAAAAGAAGAATGGTTAAACAAATTACCTCCGTATCAAGGTGGTGGCGAAATGATCAAAGAAGTCTCTTTCGAAAAAACTACTTATGCCGAATTGCCGCATAAATTTGAAGCAGGAACGCCCAATATTGCCGGCGGAATTGTTCTAGGAACTGCTATTGATTATATGAACGAAGTTGGTTTTGAGAATATTCAACAGCAAGAATTAGAGTTATTAGCATATGGTACTGAGAAGTTATTAGAAATTGAAGGCTTACGTATTTTTGGTACTTCGAAAAATAAAACTTCTGTAATCTCTTTTAATATCGAAGGCATTCACCCTTATGATATTGGGACGATTATTGACAAACTAGGTATCGCAGTGCGTACAGGTCACCATTGCGCGCAACCCATCATGAGCTTCTACGATATTCCAGGTACTATACGTGCTTCGTTTGCGTTTTATAATACAAAAGAAGAAATTGACAGTTTGGTAACCGCCGTTAAAAAGGCCCAAATGATGCTGTCGTAACGACCTATAAATATGAAAACATTTGCAATTTTACTCTTCAGTTTTTTGATGACCAAAGGTTGCCAAACTTCTGAAAAAAAAGACATGAAGGCCGCCATCATTGAATATGTGGCAAACACAAGAGGTTTTTATCAAAAAATAGAAATAAAAGACAATACTGCTAGCGTATCACACGAGCGATCAGGAAAAGAGAAACCTACAACGATTGTCTTAAGCAAAGAAGATTCAGCTCAACTTGCTGCACTACTTGAAGACATAGATTTTGAGGATCTTAAAAACTTGAAAGCACCCACCGAAAAACGGTTTTATGACGGTGCCGCGATTGCAAATTTGAAGATTACCTATAAAGATAAAACCTATCAATCGGCTAGTTTTGACCATGGTTTTCCGCCAGCCGAAATAGAAAAAATAGTACTAAAGATTAATTCATTTGCAAAACAAAACAATGAAAATTAAAGATATACAAGACGAGATCGTAGATGAATTTTCAATGTTTGATGATTGGATGGAACGTTATGAATACATCATCGAACTTGGGAAAAAATTACCTCTTATTGAAGAAGAATACAAAACAGATAACAACTTGATCAAAGGTTGCCAATCAAAAGTTTGGTTACAAGGAGAACAAAATGAGGACAAAGTAGTCTTTACCGCAGACAGTGATGCGATTTTGACTAAAGGAATTATTGCGATTTTGATTCGTACGTTCTCTAATCAATCTGCTATTGACATCATCAATGCCGACATGGGTTTTATTGACGAAATCGGACTGAAAGAGCACCTTTCTCCAACACGTGCCAACGGATTGGTATCGATGATTAAGAATATAAAAATGTATGCATTGGCATTTGACGCTAAAAAGTAATTTTTTTACCATATAAGCCATATAAGTTTTTCAAGTTTAATAAACATAAATTATCTTTATTAGATTAAAAAACTACAAATTATGAACTTAACAAAAAGTTACCTAAAAGATTTAGTATATCAGGTAAATGGAGCAGCAATTGAAGTTCATAAAAGTATAGGCCCAGGCCTATTGGAATGTGTTTATCATCAGTGCTTAAAAAAGGAATTAGAATTACGTCAAATAAATTTTGTCTCAGAATTATCAATTCCTTTAATTTATAAAGGCTGCGAATTAGATTCTAAACTTAGATGTGATTTATTAATAGAAAAGGCTTTAGTTGTCGAACTAAAATCAGTAACTGAATTTAGCCCAATCTATGAAGCACAAGTGCTTTCTTATATGAACTTATTACGCGCACCAATTGGTTTGCTCATAAATTTTAATGTAAAAAATATTTACTACGAAGGTCAAAAAACCTTGGTCAATGAAATTTATAGTAAACTGAAAGACTAACAAAATAAAACTTAAATGACTTACATGGTAAAAACCACAATAAGTCAAATAAATAAAAAGCAATAGAAAGTACGAGTACTTTCTTATATGAACTTAATAAACGATCCAATTCGATTAGAAATTAAATTAGAGCAACCTTAAACAAAAAACTTAAATGACTTATATGGTAAAAAAAAAGGACCCATGTAATTCAAAAATAAAATAAATAAAAATGGAACAACAAATAGACACCAACGAATTAGGAGAAGCGATCGTAAAAAAATTAAAAACCATCTATGATCCAGAGATTCCTGTAGATATTTACGAATTGGGATTAATATACGATGTAATGGTAAACACCGATTTCGAAGTAAAAATCCTAATGACTCTAACCTCTCCAAACTGCCCAGTTGCAGAGAGTTTGCCTAGAGAAGTTGAAGACAAAGTAAAATCAATTGAGCACATTAAAGATGCCGAAGTTGAAATTACTTTTGATCCACCATGGAGCAAAGACTTAATGAGCGAAGAAGCAAAATTAGAATTAGGAATGCTATAAGAACGAGTTTGCAGTTTGCAGTCACAGTTTTCAACTGCTTAAGAGCCCGAATATTGTGACTGAATACTGAAAACCGTATAATGAATACTGAAAAAATGGACGAAATAATCAACAAAGTTGCTGAAAGTAAACTCGAGGTATTTGATTTAGAGGACTACTATCCAAAAGGGCAACGAGTACAACTTGATATTGCTCAATGGCTTTTGGAAGGTTTTTTATTGCGAGAAAAAGACTTTAGAGAAAGCTTGAAAAATCATGATTGGTCGCAATACCAAGACCAATTAGTCGCTATTCATTGCAGTACAGACGCAATTGTACCTGCGTGGGCATCGATTTTGGTTGCGATTCAGCTAGCGCCTTTTGCCACAAAAATAGTTGATGGTAGTATTGATGATTTGAATGCTTCATTATATGAAGAGTTGTTGCCAAAAGTTGATTATTCGACTTTTGAAAATAAAGCAGTGATAATAAAAGGCTGTTCAAAAAAACCCGTACCTACTCGGGCTTACGTTCTTGCGGCACACTACTTGCAACCCTACGCACGTAGCATCATGTACGGCGAAGCTTGTTCTGCAGTACCT
Organism: Flavobacterium faecale; assembly: GCF_003076455.1. Classification (NCBI taxonomy): domain Bacteria; kingdom Pseudomonadati; phylum Bacteroidota; class Flavobacteriia; order Flavobacteriales; family Flavobacteriaceae; genus Flavobacterium; species Flavobacterium faecale. The sequence goes on along the minus strand of NZ_CP020918.1, from coordinate 1,109,676 downwards.
CTTTTCAAGAAAAGATAATTATATCTTAAATTTCTCCTGATTTGTCTCATTTTATTCGTTTTTTGTGTATGTCGAATGTATTACTACCTTTGCACTCAAAAAATCATAACAAAGACACAGATGAAAAAGATTTTACTTACTGCTGTATTAGCACTTTCTATTACTACAGCTTTCTCACAAGCAAATGAGAAAGAATTACTTAAAAAGAACGAAGAAGCAGCTGCTGCAAAATTAAAAGAAGACAAGCCAAACGGTTGGGTAAAAAAAGGAACTTTTAGCTTTTTGGCCAATCAAGCAACTTTTACCAATTGGACAGCAGGTGGACAAAGTAACGTTTCTGGAACTATCGGATTAAACTACGATTTCAACTATAAAAAAGACAGCTGGAACTGGGATAATAAAGTAATAGCAGGTTATGGTTTGACAAAAATCAAAGGTCAACAATTGCAAAAATCTGATGATAGATTGGTTTTCAACTCATTATTAGGTAAAAAAGCTGCTGGATATTGGTACTACTCTGCTTTCTTAAATTTCAAAACACAGTTTGACGCAGGAGTTGATGCTGCAAGCGGAATTAGAACATCACATTTCTTTTCTCCAGCATACTTTCAATTTGGACCAGGTATGTTATGGAAAAAAAGCGATAACTTGAAAGTAAATATTGCTCCTTTAACTTCAAAATTAATTGTTGTTGATCGTCAATTTACGCTTTTAGGATCATCATTTGGAGTGGAACAAGGAGAAACTACACGTTACGAATTTGGAGCTGCAATCAATGGATACTACAAATTCAAAATTGCTGAAAACGTAACCGTTGAGAATATTTTGAATTTATATTCTAACTATTTAGACAAACCAGGAAATGTTGATATTGACTATACTTTGAATATCAATATGAAGATCAACAAATTCTTATCGACCAATTTAGCTTACCAAACCATCTATGATGACAATGCTTTTGCAGGGTTTCAAACCCGTCAAGTACTTGGATTAGGATTGAACTACGGTTTCTAAACTTCGATTAATAGGATAAAAAAAAGACCTTTAGATTAATTTCTAAAGGTCTTTTTTTATGCTTATTATTCTTGTTCGTCTTCTTCTTCTTTCTCGATAGCGTCTTTATAATCTGGATATAAAAACTTGTTGTACGGAAAGCGCGTTACATGTATATGTCGCACCGCCTCGTATACGCGTTCTCTAAATTCTTCAAAGTTCTCTTTGTTGGTGGCCGAGATAAACAAAGCATTTTCCTCACCAACACGACTCATCCAAGTAGACTTCCACTCTTCTAAGGTGTAATGTCTTGGTGTTTTTTCGGTAATTAAATCATCGTCATCAATAGTCAAATGGTCGTAAGCGTCAATTTTATTGAAAACCATGATTACAGGTTTGTCATTGGCTTTGATATCCAACAAAGTCTGATTTACAGAGGCGATATGATCCTCAAACTCAGGATGTGAAATATCTACAACATGCAATAACAAATCGGCTTCGCGAACCTCATCCAACGTACTTTTGAAAGAGTCAACCAACATTGTTGGTAATTTACGAATGAAACCAACCGTGTCTGAAAGTAAGAAAGGTAGGTTTTTGATCACCACTTTACGAACTGTAGTATCCAAGGTGGCAAAAAGTTTGTTTTCGACAAAAACGTCACTTTTACCAACAGCGTTCATCAAAGTAGATTTCCCTACATTGGTATATCCCACCAAGGCAACACGCACCATGGCTCCACGATTACCTCGTTGTGTTCCCATTTGTTTGTCAATGGCCTTGATTTTATCTTTCAAAAGCGCAATTCGATCTCGTACAATACGTCTGTCTGTTTCGATTTCAGTCTCTCCAGGTCCACGCATTCCAATACCTCCTTTTTGACGTTCCAAGTGCGTCCACAATCCAGATAATCTAGGCAACATATAAATATTTTGCGCTAGCTCAACTTGTGTTCTTGCATAGGATGTTTCGGCACGTTGTGCAAAAATATCAAGGATAAGGTGTGTACGATCTAGAATTTTACATTCTTCGATTATCTTGGATATATTTTTTTGTTGCGAAGGCGAAAGTTCATCATCAAAAATTAAAGTCGAGATTCCGTTTTCTTTTACAAACAAATGAATTTCTTCTAACTTTCCTGTTCCAACGAAAGTTTTAGGGTTAGGACGTTCCATCTTTTGAGAAAAGCGTTTTATCACCTCTCCGCCAGCTGTAAAAGTCAAAAACTCTAATTCGTCTAGATATTCATTAAGTTTTTCTTCGCTTTGATTTTGAGTCACAATACCAACAATGGCTGTTCTCTCAAAATTTATTACTTCTTTTTCTATCATAATATTGAATAAGGTACAAATTTAACGATTTGTAAAATAAGAATTGGATTTAAGATAATTTAAAACATGGCATTCGCTGTCAAATTCCTAAAAAAATTTGACACGAATTACAGCAATTGCCACAAGTATCAATGACTACAAAAATTACACCAATTATACCTATCGTCTCTATCTTCGAACCGATTGATGCCAAAATTCATTATAAAAGCAAATGACCTGAACTTTAAAATTTGACCTATATTACGTTCTAGAATTATTGAGCCGCAATCAAATTAATATCAAACAAAAGAACAGATCCACCAGGGATTGGTCCCTTAGTTTCATCACCATATCCAATACTTGATGGAATTAACAAAACTCCTTTTCCGCCTACTTTGAATTTCTGAATACCTTCTGTCCATCCTGGAATTACTTGATTTAGTCCAAAAGATATTCCTTCTGCACCGCTTTCATCAAATACTTTTCCATCTGTAAAATATCCTTTGTAGGCAACCGTAACACTAGATTCTGCCGTAGGAGTTGCTCCTGTACCTTGCTCTGTAACGATATAATACAAACCTGAATCTGTTTTTTCGGCCTTTAGATTGTTTTTTGCCAAGTAATCTTTAATTTCTTGCTCATTCTTCGCACCGTTATCTACTACTTCAACTTGTTGCTGATTTTGTTCTTCTTGATCGTTCTTTTTGCAAGAACTTACTGATATTGCTAATGCTAGTGCTGCTACTGCGTAATACTTCATACTAATTTTTATTTAAAAGGGGTTTCAATATATTCTTGTTCTTCAATTTCTTCGGACTTTTTACCGAGTTTTACTTTTGGATTCTCTTGCGTTCCAGTTACTGTCAACGGTATTCCGATTATTCCCAACGGAGGTAAACCCAAACGCATTTTGATATTTAATTGTCCGTCAAAACTTGAGGTTCCTTCGATTCTTGGTCTGAAACCTGCAAATTTAAATTTAAATCGATCAATAGTTATAATATTATTTTTAATCGTCGTGTTAATATCTACTTTTGTAACATCTGGATTCTTGATGCTTTCAAAATTAGTCGATTTACTCACATTATTAAACATTTTGAAACCTTTCATTTTCACATCCTTTACCGAAAGTATACCTCCACCAGACAAGGATGGATAAATTGGTTTCATGTCTTGATTTAATTTTCCTTTTACGGCATAATCCAAAGATACAATTCCTTGCGCACTTTTGGCTGCAGATGCCATATTTCGGAACATTTCGATCTCATCATAAGCACGTTTTATATCAAAATCATCGGCTTTTATTTTAAAATCAAAAAAAGCTCTCTGCAAGGTTTCATTATTATAAACCACATCCATTTTTACTGGGCTACCAATAATGTTGAATCCCGAGTTTGAAAGGTTTAATTTCCCTTTATTTACTTTAAGATTACCAACTAAATCGGACAAGGTCAGTTCTTGCCAATACACCTTTTTTGAACGTGCCGAAAGTTGTAAATTGAAATTTGGCGGCACCACAATCACTCCTGAGCTCGCTACTGTTGTAGTAGTATGACCTTCAATAGGTTCTGGATCTGGGCTTGCATACATGAATTCATCCACATATAGATTATTACTTTTTATATCAAAATTTCCTTTTAACACAGCCTTATCAGATAAAACGAAATTGATAGCATTGCTCACATTTCCGTTCATTACAAAATCTGATTTCCCGTACGAAGCTGTAAAATTCTTAAAATGCAACTGATCTTGTTTAAAGGTAAAAATACCTTCATTAATTACAAATGCTTTTGGCAAATACTGGGAATGTGTGGTAATATTGCGTAATAATAAGGTACCGCTATTTTTTAATTTCGAATAATTGCCATTTGTAGCATCACTCTGCGATCCTTTCAAGGCAAGATTAGCTTTAATATACCCTTTTACATCCAACCCTTTTTGCGAAAAAACCTGATAGATTTTACCTAAATCCAATTCGCCATTCATCTTCAAGTCATAATGGATATCGTCTAAGTTGGCAAATATCCCTTCAACTTTGACTGGTTTACCTTCGAAAATAAAAGAAGCTGGTTTCATTTGTATCGAAAGGTCCTTGGTTGTTCCTTCTGGATTATCCATTTTCAGATCCAAATTAATATCCGCAATCGGGTTTGGATAATAAGGCGTTTTGAGCATTCCGTTTTTCAAGTTGATAAAACCCTTCGTTTTGGGTAAGGTTTTACCAGCGATATCATAGACACCATTGGCAGTAATGTCGGCATTCAAAACTCCTTTGAGATTTATAGTCGAAATTCCGAAGGCACGATTCATTTTTTCTAAATCCATATTGGCACGCAGTCGAGCAGCAATCAGAGGTTTTTCTAGTCCTTTTATAGCTACAATCCCGTTTAGATATTCTTTACCAAGATTGAAATATATAGAATCTATTTTGACACTCAGTTTTTGTGTATCTAATGAAGGAAGCTTGGTATCAAAATTCAAAAATAAATTTGACGCCGCCACAGGAACCTTATCATAGGCTATCATTCCTTTTCGGATTTTCATATTAAAACCTAGATCGGGTTTCTTGTTTTGCGACTCGATATAATCACCCTTCAAGGTCAATAAAACATCCGTCTTACCTTCAATTTTAGTCTTAGACAACCATTGTGTAAATTGGGGCGGTAGTGCTGTGAAAAAATCATATAAGTTACTATCTACCGATTTTATAACAAAGTTCATTGCGTAACCGTCTTTGACAAAATTAAACGTTCCTTTAAAATCAACCGGTAGCTTATTGATCCTCAAATCATTTTGTTTGAATTCAAATGCAAGTGAGTTGGTGTTAACTTTAGTAATCAAATTGGCATTAACTTGTTTGTTCTTCAAGTACTGCTCACCACCGAAGGTAAAGTCAAATGAATTAATTTTGGCTTCGGTGATCAAATCAAAAACAGATTTTTCTAAGTCACCTTTACCAACATAGTTAAAACCACGGGCTTCCATGAGTATTTTGGTCGACAAATCATCATAAACCACCTTTGTGTTTTTGATGTCTATTTTTTCTAATTTTATCGAGGTATCCGAACTTTCAGTATCCGCAGTAGCTTTATCGTCTGACTTATACACATTATAATTGGCTTGCCCTTGCTCATTGACTTTGATATTAAAAAAAGCATTCGAAACAAATATTTGATCAATTTTGACTTTTTTACTAAAAATCAAGCGAGGAATATTAATCCCGAATGCCATTTCTTGAGCAGATATCAAAGTCTCTTTTTTGTATGGTGCAGCTCCTTTTAGTTTAAATTCATTTAAGGTAAGCGTCAAGGAAGGAAAATGGTCGAAAAATGACAAATTTGACTCATTAAAAGTCAATTCACCATCAATATTTTTATTGGCAAACACCTTAATTTGATTGGTAACGAATTCAGGAAATAATTTAGGCAAAATAAACATCAATGCCAATACAGTCAAAATTGTTATACCCGTAATTTTCAGTCCTTTGACAAGGTACTTTTTCATAGTTCAAATTTTGTGCAAATGTAAAGCATTTAACTAGTTATAAATTTGTAAATAAATCATAATTTATTAAACCAATCTCCGCTACTTTTCACCATAAATCTGCACATCATCCACTTGAAAAGCACCATCCAAAGCTGTATTTTTTCCTGAACCAATATACTTGAATGCGATATTGATTTTTCCTGTATAAGTTGAAAGATCCACACCACCCGATCCTATAAATTGGTACCAAGGTGTAGTTTGCTGTGGCACATTAAAAGGAATTTTGACCCAAGTTGCTTTGGTAACATCCAACCCATCAAAGTTTTTAGACACATAGAGTTCCAGTGTATTCAAAGGCGAATCTACATCGAGGTGGTGTTGCGCACTCCTAAAAGTCATCACTTCGTTTTTGTAAACATCCATATCGATTTTTGGTGAAACCAACCAAGCAATATTCGAATTGACTTTGGTACCACTTATCAAAAACTCGGCACAACCATTACCATTATAAACAGCTCCTTTCCAAAATAATGATCCTGCTTGCACAAGGTTTGCCCAACCCGGTAAGCTTAGATTACTTTTGTCTACAGCTGCCTGAAAATTTTCGGTAAAAAATGGAATACCGCGAGCCGTAGTCGGTTCGATATCACTTTCTGATCGAACAGCCAGTTGGTAATCAACACCAAACTTAGTTAATATACCACGAATATTGACCTTTGTAGTAGGAACAAAACTTGCAGCAAAACGCGCATAACTACTCGTGCGTACATACACTCGGTTTCCGTTCTTATCAACAACATACCAATTTGTTCCTCCTCCGACATTATTGGCTTCTTCAAAATAGTGACGACCAATGGCTGTTTCTGCAAATTGAACATCGTCTATTTCGACCAAAGTATTGATATTGCTATCTTTGAGTAATTCTGGAATGGTCATTTTCTTGATCAATTGACTATCCGTCAAAGTGGTGCAAGATGGGAACAATACGTTTTTATAATCATTTTGTGATAGTCGACCAACTGATGCTTCATTCTGAGCATTGGCATAAATCCCTCCTATTCTCAACCCTCCAAAGTAAATATCGGTATATTGATTTTTGAGTTTTAGATACACTTTATTCCCTAGACGATAATCCACATATAAATTACTAGCATCTACGGGAACGCTAAAGCCTACAGCAGGGATTGTGGCTGTAGCCAAAGTTTGCAATGACATGGTTTTGAAAAAATTTCCATACTCATCGGTAGATATTACGTAAGCCTCAATTACATCATCATACCCATATTTACTCACTAAAGAACTGGCATTATTAGTTACTTCTAGGACGGTTTTATTAGTTACAAAATCAGGTTGATTACAGACCAAATCTGGCACCGCAACATCTGTAGAAGAGCAAGAGACAAGCAAAAGAATTGCAACTATTGAAAAAGAGAAAAATGATTTCATAAGCTTAAATTTACTATAAACTAAAATTGAGATTAACATAATACGTACGACCGTATCCTTGAAAATATTTGTTTGCAAATGAGGGCGAATTACTCGCTAGATCTTGGTTGCGCTGACGAAAATTAGCATTACGAGCTTGCTCATATCCGCCAGTTTTATAAGTGGTATCTAACACATTATTTATACTAAAAAACAAACCCAAATACTTTTTTTGAATGTGCCACGATTTGCCCCCAATAAAATTAAGTAAGGCTACTGGCTGTAATTTTTCTTGTTCCAAAAGTATTTTGGCGCGCTCCTCTGTAGCCTCTGGAAATACAAAACCACTGGCAGGATTGGTATAAAAATGACTTGTTCTAGCAATTGGCGAAACATCAACATAGCGTCCGTCAAGGTAATTTATGTTGGAGGCCAACCACCAATAATGTGGATCACGATATTCCAATCCAAAACTATAAGCCTGCTGCGGCATACCTGCTTGCTTATAATTCTTGAGCAAAGCCGTACCAAAATCTACAATTGTATTGGGATTGGTTACCGTTGCCAACGCATCATTGCTAATGGTTACATTTGGGTTATTTGCATAAAGATATTCACCGTAAGCAACAGCAAAAGTGGTTTTGAACGTTGAACTTATGGCATAAGCCAAACTCCATTCTATCCCTCTATTGCTTTTATTTAAGCGAGACAACGTTTGACCAACAAAAGCATTTGTTGCCGTGTATCCTGCACCGTTGTCAAAAATTCCTTCAGCATAAAAAAACGACGTTTGTGTAGCATTTTGTTGTGATACATTATAGGCTGTGAGCCTAGTTTGTAGTTTTGGAGATCTAAAAAAGTAACTCACATCCCAACTATTCAAGACTTCACTCTGTAGCGCAGGTACGATTGCGTTGCTTATACGAGCGTTAGGAAAACTACTCTTCAAATTAGGTGCCTTGGTCATATGTGCCGCATTGACTGTTACTGATTGTTTGCCCGATAACTTAAAAATCATACCTCCCTTGAAACCAAAATTTTCAAATTTAAGTTCCTCACTCTTCCCAAGTGAACTATTTTCATAAATTCCATTTTTATATAATCCTTCTCTTTGGTAACTAGTAGAAGTGAAGGATTGAGCCAAGTAAAAATCTGTTGTTTTATACATAAATTTGAACTGTGTAAAAGCATCAAAAGTTTGCGTTAGGTAGTTAAAATTATATCCGTAAGCCTCACCTTCCATCACTTTTCGATTTGGATTATTCAAATCAGGTTGTGCCCGGCTACCTTTGTAATAGGGATCGAAATCCTCAAAATACGCACCACCTAATAAGTCAATCAACTTTTGATAATTATGCGATTTTAATTTCGAAAAAGAACCACCTGCATTCATCATTACATTAGCATTAATCTGCGTATCAAACAGGCTGTTGGCTGTAATAGTTTGATCATCTGTACGGTCCTCATACAATACATAATGACTCTGAGCGGGTGTATAGGCTGTTATTTTTCCGTTACTATCTAAAACTGGTTGTTGATTGGCACGATACAAACCCTCCCAATTAATTTGAGCATTGCTTAGAAATTGTAATCGACTTTTGTCTGCGTTGTCAAGATCAGGAGTAAAAGCTCCCGAGTTTTCGCCTTGATCTGCACCGTACAAAGACAAATAATAACTTGGAAGATTACGAAAATAAGACGGATCGGGACTGTTTGCATTTTGGTAGTCAATATTACTATTGCTCACCTTACCTGTTTGATACATTACTGAAGTTTGTAAATTGGTGTGGTCATTGATGCTAAAATAGTGGTTCAACATAAAGATTGGTTCTTCTACAGTTTTTACGCGAGCATTGCGTTGTTTTCCATTTTGAAAACCCCAATATGAATTGTATTTGGATGAAGTTAAATCGAGAACTTCATTGGTATTGGGCGAGTTTTTACCTCTTGAATTGGGAGTATAAAAACCAGAAAAATTGATCGAATGCTTGTCGCTAATCTTCTTTTCGATACCTACAAAAACAGAATTACCGTCATAGGTTGTACCGTTAAAATACCCTTCGTCCGCCCATCTCTTACCAGCCGAAATTACATAAGCCCATCCCTTTGTTCCTAATCCTGATGCATGGGTAACAATGGTGCGCCAACTGTAATTGGTATTGGTGCTCGAAAAGGTAATTCGAGTCCCTTTTCTAAAAATTGATGCTCGAGTTGTAATCTCTTGCGTGCCCAAAACACCACCGAAACTATAATCGGAAGCCGTTGTGCCTACTGTAAACTCTTGGTTTCGAGTCACATCATTTAGTCCGCCCCAGTTACCCCATTGCGGTCTACCATCGTATACTTTGTTCATTCGAACACCATTAATCAAAGTTGTAGCCTGTTCACTATCCAAACCACGCATCCTGAAGCGCGCCGCTCCCCAATTGAAAGCCGCTGCTTGTTGAAAAGCATCTTTGGTTGACTGTAATAAAACTGATGTGTTCTCAGAACTTCCATTGTCATCTTGTACCTCTTCGTCCAAAAGCCGAATGGTATTGCTCTGCTGATCGGTAATAATATCTTCTTCAAGTGCTAGTGTCCCTAGTTTTAGATTTTTGCCCTCAGCTACTACAACAGACAACAATATATCTTTGTACCCTTGGCTGTGCGCCAATAATAGGTACTCACCCGCATCGGGTATATCCAATGAAAAAGTTCCATCGCTACTTGTTAACTGCATCCAAACGGTATTTTGCAAGGTCACCACCACTGACGGAAGTGGCTGTGCAGACTTGGCATCGACAACAATTCCTGAGATTTGCGTTTTATTTTGAGAAAATAGAAATAATGAAGGAAAGCCCAAAAGTAGAGCTAGGAAAAGTATTCTCATCCGCAAAGCTTATTTTTAAAATAATAATAATTTCATGAAGCGTGTAGACCGCAAATAACGACCGCCTACATATGAATTAAATTTGTTTTTAAAAATAAGTTGCTACTGCAATCAGTAATAGGTATTTACAACTGAGCACTAAAGTATATAAAAAACAACATACTTGTTAATAAAATGGTAAAATAATTGCGTAATTAAAATTCAAACTGCCAAATGATAGATAATATGAGACTTTTTACTACTAATTGCTATTCATACAGCAAAATAGGCGTACAAAAAAAGGAGTGCAATAGTACAACTACACTCCTTTTTATATTCTTAATTTTAAATTACTTACTATAAATATACGCTTCGAGTCCTTTTAACTCTTCATCGCTCATCGCTTTTGTAATAGTAAAATTTGCTTTCATAACCTCATACTGACTTGGATCAACTAGTGGTTTTGCATCGTCTCTTAAAAACGAAATGATATTACCACCTTTCTCCTTATATATCTTGGCAATATCTTGAACACTTGGCCCAATTAACTTAGAATCTATTTTATGACAAGTTGCACAAGTCCCTTTTCCATTGAAAAGTGTTTCACCTAGTTGCTCTGGTGTTTGAGTCTCTGCTGGCATTCCTTCAGAAGATGCTTCTGTAGTTTGCTCCGGCTCTTGTTTTCCAAAAGATTCTTCGTCTTTCTTTTTACATGCCATGGCCAAAAAGACCATTCCTATAATTATTACTTTTTTCATGATAATTGAATTTATTCTCTCAAATTTACTTACAAAAAACAAGACTTAGGCTGATAAATATCATCCAAACCTCTTTTTTTATATTTATCTGCAAGTTGATGATTCTTTTAACTTTTTCTTTTCGAAAATAATACAAAATGCACCTCGCCTTTTTTTATTTCGAAAATGAAATTATAAGTCAAATCTACAGTAACAAAAAATTATTTTCTCAAAAGAATAGCTGCCTCTTTTGCAAAATAAGTCGAAATCAAACTTGCTCCTGCTCTCTTGATGCACATTAATTGCTCCATCATAATTTTGTCATGATCTAACCACCCTTTTTCGGCTGCTGCTTTGATCATAGCATATTCACCAGAAACATGATAAACCGTTACCGGAACATTTACTGCATTTTTAACCTCGCGAACGATGTCTAGATAGGCAATTCCCGGTTTCACCATTACCATATCGGCACCTTCTTCCACATCCCAAAGTGCTTCTTTGATAGCTTCTATGCGGTTGGCATAATCCATTTGATACGTTTTCTTGTCTTTTGGCACTTCGACATCAGCTTCCCTTGGCGCACTATCTAATGCATCGCGAAAAGGTCCATAAAATGCAGAAGCGTACTTCGCTGAATAACTCATGATCCCCACATTATGAAAACCTGCAGCATCAAGACCTTGGCGCAAACGCAATACGCGTCCGTCCATCATATCACTTGGTGCTACAAAATCGGCTCCTGCTTGTGCATGTGAAACTGCCATTTTCACTAAGGCTTCGTTTGTCGATTCGTTATCGACATCACCGTTTGCAATGATACCGTCATGTCCATAAATAGAATAAGGGTCTAAAGCTACATCAGGCATCACTACCATCTCTGGACATGCCGTTTTAATAGCGCGAATGGCGTCTTGCATCAATCCGTTTTCATTCCAAGCTTCTTTTCCTGTATTGTCCTTTAAATCTTCGCTGACCTTTACATAAATATTTACAGCGCGAATACCCAATTCATATAATTCTATAACCTCTTTTACCGTTAAATCTATCGAACGACGAAAGATTCCTGGCATAGAAGCAATTTCTACTTGTACGTTTTCTCCCTCTGCAATAAACATGGGAAACATAAAATCTGACGGACTTAATGTCGTCTCACGAACTAATGAACGAATAGATTCACTTGTTCTTAATCTTCTACCTCTTTGTAATGGGAACATATATTTTTTAATTAATTTTTATAGTAATATTTCTGGTTTCAACAGACGAATTTAAATCCCAAGATGGGCAATATTCGAACTTTAATATATAGGTACCGGCTTTTATTGCTTTAAATTTCCAAATTTCATATCCACCACCCCCAATGACTTCGGCGCCACTTTTTGTCGGGATATAGGTGTTAGTTATCAACTGTACCGACTTATCGGTTTGGTTATCTACCCATTTCCAGGAGTAACCAGTTGTCGCGTTAGAAATCAATGGAACATCGAAAGTCTCATTTTTATTTACTTCATAATAATTCGATTCGACATATTCATCGATTTTCGATTCGTCATTATTAGTACAAGAGAACAAGCCAACCACCAAGATAAAAAATATTGCTTTTTTCATGATTCTTAATTTTAGATAACATCTTAAGTTAATTATTCATATTAAGATGCTAATTAAAAAAAAGGTTGCGTTATCAGATCCATTTTGCGAAATTATAAAATAAAAACCGCTACGCTGCATTCACTAAAACTTTGAACAATTTGACGGACTTAAATTCGTCTCGAAAACTAATGAACAATTAGATTCATTTGTTCGTTATTTTCTGTCTCTTTTTAATGGAAACACAAATTCAACTAGTCCTAAAAACTAGTCAGAGCTTGTATTATGTAATTGATGCTTTATAAATTTCATTGATACTTTTATCGATCACCAGATTGAAATCATCATCAGATTGATTAAAGGTTACACCCTCAACTAATGCTCTGGAAAAACTTGCGATTAACCCGTTATTAGCAGCTAATTTTCTATTTGCTTCATCTTTCGAATAGCCTCCTGACAATGCAACTACACGAACAACATTTGGATGAGATTGTAAGTCGGCATAAAAGTTATCAGTCTCAGGAAGAGTCAATTTCAGAATTACTTTGACGGACTCATCTAACGCGTCAAGATGCTGTTTTAATTCGGCATTTAATATCTCTTCAGACTTTGCTTTATCAGTACTATTAATATCAATTTCTGGTTCAATAATAGGTACCAAACCCTGTTCAAAAATTTGATGGGCGATTAGAAATTGCTGCTTTACAACATTGCGAATTCCTTCACTGTTTGCCTCCTTAATTAAAGAGCGCATCTTAGTCCCAAAAATGTTTCTTTCCACAGCACGACTTAGTAAAGCGTCTAGATTTGTGATGGGGTTCATTATTTGAACACCGTCCTTTAGTTCGGATAGGCCTTTATCAACTTTTAAAAATGGTACGATCCCTTTTTTATTCCAAAGATAATCTGCAGTCCATTCCCCGTCAATTTTACGGTCCATTGTGTTTTCAAACAATATTGCACCAATTATGAATGACCTATTAAACTTTGGGCTTTTAATAATACGGGTTCTCATTTCATGAACGAGCAAATACATTTCCTCATCATTGGCAAAACTACTTTCTTCAACGCCATATTGAGCAAGTGCTTTTGGCGTACTTCCACCGCTTTGATCTAATGCGGCAATAAATCCTTTACCAGATTTCATTCTCTCTAACTGTGCTGAATATTTCTCTTTTCTATCCATCTTAATAATGTTTAGGTATAATAAATAGTTACACGCTAATTTAAACCCATTCTTTCGGATATTCTAACACTTTGATTAGTTTTTCTTCCTCACTGCCATCTTCTGGATGATGGTCATACACCCATTGCACGTGCGGTGGCAAACTCATCAAAATTGATTCAATTCTTCCATTGGTTTTTAAACCAAATAATGTTCCTTTATCGTGAACCAAATTGAACTCCACATAACGACCACGACGAATTTCTTGCCATGTTTTTTGGGCTGGAGAATACTCCAAATCTTTTCTTTTTTCTACAATTGGAACATAAGCTTGCAAGAAACTATTCCCAACTTCAGACACAAAGCTGAACCAATCTTCCATCTTCATATCATCAGTAGCTTTGCAATAATCAAAAAACAATCCTCCAATTCCGCGCGCTTCATGACGATGGGCATTCCAGAAATAGGCATCACACTGTTTTTTATATTTTGGATAAAAATCTGGATTGTGTTTATCACAAGCCGTCTTACATGTTTCATGAAAATGTTTTGCATCTTCTTCGAATAAATAGTAAGGCGTTAAATCTTGTCCACCACCAAACCATTGCTGAATCACTTTTCTTGGACCTGTACTGAGCTCTGTCGAAGTATCGTACATTTCGAAATAACGCCAGTTTGCGTGTACCGTAGGCACCATCGGACTCTTTGGGTGCAAAACCAAGCTTAGTCCGCAAGCAAAGAAATCTGCTTCGCCTACACCAAACATTTTTTGCATCGCTTCTGGCAATTTCCCATGAACAGCAGAAATATTAACACCGCCTTTTTCAAAAACTTTTCCGTTCTCGATTACACGTGTGCGACCTCCTCCACCTTCTGGACGATCCCATAAGTCTTCTTTGAATTTGGCTTGACCATCAACAGCTTCTAGTCCAGCTACGATTTGGTCTTGTAAGTTTTGTATGTATCCGAAAAACTGCTCTTTCATTATAATTTTTTATTTTAAAACTTCACTAATTCGACTCTGCGATTTTTAGCATTGTTTTCTTCTGAATTATTAGGTGCGATTGGCTTTTCAGAACCAAATCCACTTGCTTTTAACCTTTTTATATCGATTCCTTTGGCTGCAAGAGCATACATAACTGTATTGGCTCTATCTGCAGACAATTTTTTATTATGTTCTATACTTCCACTGTTATCGGTATGTCCCTCAATGGAGAGTTTTAATGTTTTGTTTTTAGACAATAAAGCAAAAATTTCATCTACTACTTTTTGTCCATCATCTTGCAAAGTTGCTTTGTCAATATCAAAATTAATATTCAAAACTGCTTTTCCTTTCGAGTCAATTTCTTGTTGCATCTCTGAAGCAGTTGGTGCTTTAATTGTTTGCTTAAAACCTTCTAATTCAATAACTCCTATTTCAGAATGAGCAGAATTAGAACCCAACTGAATGAATATTTTTCCGTTTTTATGATTCAAAGCATAATTCCGAACTGAATTATCATAAGGACTTCCGGCACTTTGAATGTATTTGTATGCTGCTTTTTCTTCTGTTTGCTGTAGCACATCTAACTTATCTACAGGAATTTGACCGCCAAATAATAAAACTGCTCCAATTTTTTTTAGATAATTATCAACGCTTTTATCAAATTTTAATTGATTAAATTCGGCATGATCATCTTTCATGATCAAATACAAACTAGCTTTTTTACCTTCAGCTCTAAAAAAAGAATTGCCGTCATAGATAAACAATTTATTGAAATCGAAAAAATTTGTCATTCCGTTTTTGGCAACCTCAGTGCTTCCCTCTTCTTTAATAATAAAACCTTCTGGCGCTGTTATATAAGGAAAAACTCCAATAGCTGCTGACGATTCTGGAATTTTGGACCAATCGAATGAATCTACAAAAAGTGTTTCTTTGGAAGCTTCACTACTACCAGCAGCGTTTTCTTTTACCTCAGAAACATTCTTATTTTGAACCGCATTATTTTCTTTTTTGCAGGAGCCTATAATGATACTCAAAAAGGCAAGTGTTAGAATCTTTTTCATTTTATCTAATTAAATAGTTTACAATTAGTTATACTTAACTAAATTACAACCTATAAAATATAAAAAGTTATTCTAACATTAATTCTAAGTTATCCCTACATCAATTTTTTAAGGTTAGCAATCTTGGCAGAAATCCCAAAAGAAAAGATTTTACTATCTACTTGAATTTGCTCATAAATAGCTAATGCTTTAGCTTTGTAATCAAATTGGTTGCCTACAGAATAAGTTATCAAAAAATCAGCAAACTTTTCTCTTTGCTCCCAATCCATTTCGTGTTTATCTAACACTTTTATCAAATCTTTTTCTTCAACTTGATCCAGAATAACAGTTGTTAAATCAAAATCCGTCAATTGATTATCGATTAAACTTGTGTCCTCCATATTCCAAATCTTCGGAGCAAAAACATAGGCAAGCAAGGTATTTAACATCTTGTCTGCCTTTAATTTCTTCTCATCTCTTACTCCTTTATTTAGCATTATTTTGAGTTTTAGGTTTTCAGTCTCAGTGAACAGTTGGCAGTCGCGGTCCGCAGTTAACGGTAACTAATTTTCTGTATGGAGCTACATTTGGATTTGTATTTTCTACTTACAACTCACTGAACAGCCAAAGTTGAATACTGAGACTGTAAACTGAAACTGAGTACTAATAGTCGCAAATTGAGACTGAGACTGTAAACTGAGACTGAAGACTAAAAACTGAGACTATAAAAACCTACTGTCCGTATTCTTTCACTGCATCAATAAACGCCTTGGCGTGATCTACAGGAATATTTGGTAAAATACCATGACCTAAGTTCACGATGTATTTGTCTTTTCCGAATTCGTCAATCATTTCGTGAACCATTTTCTTAATCACCGGAATTGGCGATAACAATCGTGATGGATCGAAATTTCCTTGCAAAGTAATGTTTCCACCAGAAAGGTATCTTGCGTTTCTAGGCGAGCAAGTCCAGTCTACTCCTAATGCAGAAGCACGGCTTTTTCCCATTTCGCCAAGAGCAAACCAACATCCTTTTCCAAAAACAATAACCGGAGCATCGTCAGCAAGTGCTTCAACAATTTGGTTGATGTATTTCCATGAAAATTCTTGATAGTCAACTTGAGACAACATTCCGCCCCACGAGTCAAAGATCTGAACGGCATTTACTCCCGCTTTTACTTTTTCTTTTAGGTATAAAATAGTGGTATCTGTGATTTTTTGTAATAAAACATGTGCCGCTTCTGGATATTGAAAACAGAATCCTTTAGCTTTATCAAAGCTTTTTGATCCTTGTCCTTCTACCGCGTAGCACATAATTGTCCAAGGCGAACCTGCGAAACCAATTAATGGCACCTCATCATTCAACATTTCCTTAGTTAATTTAATAGCATCAAAAACGTATCCTAACGTTTCGTGAACATCAGGAACAATTACGTTCTCAACATCTTGAATCGTACGAATTGGATGTGGCAAATACGGACCAAAATTTGGTTTCATCTCTACATCAATCCCCATTGCTTGTGGTATCACCAAGATATCTGAGAACAAAATCGCAGCATCTGGAGCGATTCTACGAATAGGTTGCACCGTGATTTCGGCAGCCAATTCTGGAGTTTGACAACGGGTGAAAAAATCATATTTATCACGCAAAGCGATAAATTCTGGTAAATACCTACCCGCTTGACGCATCATCCATACTGGCGGACGTTGTACTGTTTCTCCTTTTAATGCTCTTAAAAATAAATCATTTTTAATCCCCTGAACTCCCGAAGCGGGAATTTGCAAATCTTTATCGTTCATTTTTTTATCTAGTTTTAAACTTGTTTAAAGTTTCTGAATTTTTATTTATGTAGTTTCCCTTTTCTAAGTTCCCGCTTCGGGGGTTGGGGGGACTTTAATTTTGAGCTTCTGGCTCTATGATTTCAGGATTATAATGCTCTAATACGGCAATGATAGTATCCTCTATTGTTGGTATTTCTGCTATTATAATTTGTTTTACTTTCTTTTCTTCTAGTGCCGCTGCGGTTGTATTGCCAACACAAAAGCAAATTTCCTTCTTAATTTTATTATTCGATAAATAACTTTCGACAGCAGAAGGGCTAAAAAACATAATTCCGTCAAAATTCTCTTGATCAGATATTTTAAAAGGAGCTAATTTGGTTTCATAAACTTCAATCTCATTGAATGTAATTCCAGCATCTTTTAAAGCTTGTGGTAAGGTCTCTTTACGCAAGTTTCCACTCAAAAAAGTATAGGTTTCACTATGGTAAATCAAGGTAATTATCTCGGCCAATTCCGCTGCATAATCCATATACACGCTTACCGTAAAACCATTTTGTTCTAATAAATCTTTGGTTTTGATTCCAACACAAAATACAGTTTTAGTTTTCAAAACTTCCCAACCTGTTTGCTCCATTAGACTCAACACTGCATTTTGACTGCTAAAGATCAAATTGGTATTGAATTTGTCTAATTGAAATTGGTTGTTTTTTACTTCGATGAAATCCTGTTCCAATAGATCAAAATCAGCATCAATAAATACTTGTCTTTGTTGATCAGACAACGTTTTGGTGGATAAAATACTTATTTGACTCATTATTTTTTCAATTTATTTTTTATTTCTGCCATCAATTGTGCTCCGCCACTATTCAAAATTTCTTGAGCAGAGAAGTAACCTAGTTTTTTCCATTCTTCGATAGGCACTATTTTATCGACTTCTAATTTTTGTTTTCCGTCAAGCGAAAATAATACGCCTTGAAAATGAATCGTGTCCTCTTCATCATTATACCTTGCCAAAGCTCCAATTGGAGCTGTACAGCCACCTTCTAATGTTTTTAAAAATTGACGTTCAATATAGGTACAAATTTCAGTTTCGATATCATTTAAATGCGATAGAGCATCTAGTGTATAATTATCATTTCCCATGGCCACTACGAGCATAGCGCCTTGTGCAGGAGCAGGAATCATCCAATCAATTGCAACTAGGTTTTCTGCGGCAAGATTGATACGTTCTAGACCTGCAGCAGCAAACACAGCACCGTTCCAATCGTTATCAGCCAATTTTTGCATACGCAAATTGACATTTCCCCTCAAATCAACGACTGTATGTGTAGGGTATTTGTTGAGCCATTGTGCTTGGCGACGTAAACTTCCGGTGGCAATTGTTCCATTTCCTTCCAAGAAATCCAAGTTTCCTTTGTAGGCAAGTACATCGACAGTATTAGCTCGCTCCAATACAGCAGCTTGCACAATACCAATTGGTAAAGCCGTAGGCACATCTTTCATAGAATGCACAGCGATATCTACCTCACCATTAATCATGGCTATATCTAGCGTTTTTGTAAAAATTCCGGTGATTCCAAGTTCGTATAGTGGTTTGTCTAAGACAACATCTCCTGTAGATTTTACAGCTACAATTTTGGTTTTATAACCCAAATCATTCAGTTTTTTCTCCACTGTATGCGCTTGCCATAAAGCTAGTTCGCTATCACGAGTACCTATACGTATTGTTTTTTCTGCCATTTTTGTGTTTTACAAAAGATAAACTACTTACCCTTATTATTTTTACTATTTGCTAAAGTACTGAATGTTTATGAAGTAGAAACTACAGTTTACTTTGCCATTGCTTCAATCTTGAACACTTTTTCGATCCACTGGATGCTTTCATCCACCATTGTGTTCTCGTCTTTCAAGTGATTTGCAAATTGAGTAGTTATTTTTTGAATGATTCTAGCACTGATAATTTCAGCTTGCTCTTCATTGAATCCAGCAATTTTTTTACTCTGGAAGTTCAATTCGGCTTTTTTAATATCATTCAATTTGGCTTTTAAGGCATTAATTGTTGGTGCAAATTTACGTCCTTTGGTCCAAGTAATAAATTCTTCTTTTATTTCTTCGATAATAGCCTCAGCATCCGGAATGTGTTTTTTTCTATTTTCTAAAGTCTCATCGGTCAATTGTGACAAATAATCCATGTGAATCAAAGTAACACCTTCTAGATCTTCTACGTCTTCATGAACATTTTTTGGAATGGACAAGTCTAGGATCAACAATGGCTTTTTTAAGTTTAAAATGGCTTTGTCTACCGTTGGGTTTTGAGCCCCAGTGGCAACTACCAAAACATCTGCACGTTGCAATTCTAAATGTAGCTCTGAATAATCTTTGACAATCAAATTTAATTTTCCAGCCAATCTTTCGGCTTTATCTTTGGTCCTATTGATCAAAGTAATATGTTCGTTCTTGGTATGTTTAACCAAATTCTCGCAGGTATTACGACCAATTTTTCCGGTTCCAAATAACAAAATGTTTTTGTTTCCTATATCTTCTACATTTTTGAAAATATACTGTACGGCAGCAAAAGCAACAGATGTAGCACCAGAACTAATTTCGGTATCCGTTTTGATTTTTTTACTTGCTTGGATGACAGCATTAACCAAACGCTCCATGAACGTGTTTACAAGTCCTAAGGATTTTGAGTGTGTGAAACTCGTTTTTATTTGCGAAATTATTTCAAAATCTCCTAAGATTTGACTATCTAATCCTGTTCCAACTTTGAATATATGGCTAATTGCCTCGCTATTTTTGTAAACAAAACCAACACGCTGAAATTCTTCAACACTACCTAAACTGTTTTCGCAGATCAACTTAATTAATTGAAAAGGATGCTCTGCAAAACCGTAAATCTCTGTACGATTGCAGGTTGAAGTAACCACCAAGCTCTCGATGCCTTCAATTTTTGCTTGTTCTAATAGTCTCGTTTTTGCAGCAGAATCCAAACTAAATTTTCCTCTAGTCTCGGCATCGGCCTTTTTATAGCTCAATCCAACAGCGTAAAAGTACTGATGTTTTGATGTGTTGTTGTTTTCCATAATAACACTTTTCAAGAAAGTTGAGCAAAATTATCACTATAGCGCTGTAAAAAATAACGCTAGAAGTTCTTTTTGTGTCGCTACATGTTTTTTTGACATTAATCCGTTATTTTTTTAGAATTATTTCTATTTTTGTACTAAAATCAAGTGATTACATACTGTCTATTTAGATTTGTTCTAAATAATAAGACTTGATATTTATCATCTTTATACTAAAAAAATGTCGCTATGGGTTCACAAGAAATAGTAAAGATTGAGAATGATTTTTTCCTTATTCGTTTCCAAAATGATGGGGCCGAAAACTTCTTGGCACAACATGAGATAGAGAGTGGAATGATTCAGTTTCACTTTGGATTGAAAGGGAATGCTAAATTTTTGTTCAATCAAGGTAGTTATGTACTCGAATTAAAGGAGGAAAAATCATTATTGCTTTATAATCCCCAAAAAGAATTACCAATCAATCTTGAATTGGCACCAAACTCTTGGGCGATATCCTTAATTGTATCGATTAAAAAATTTCATGCTTTATTTTCATCTGAAGCAGATTATATCACCTTTTTAAGTGGAGACAATAAAGATAAAAAATATTATAACGAAGGAAATATAAGTCCATCAATGGCTATTGTTTTGAGTCAGTTGTTTCATTATAACTTACACCCTTCGATCAAAAACTTGTACTACAAAGGTAAAGGATACGAACTATTGAGCTTGTATTTCAACCGCACTGAAGACCCAAATGCAGAACAATGTCCGTTTTTAACAGACGAAGACAATGTGATTAAAATCAGAAAAGCCAAAGAAATAATCATAGCCAACATGGCTGAACCACCTGGATTACAAGAACTGTCCGATCAAATTGGTTTGAATTTGAAAAAACTCAAAATGGGCTTTAAACAAATTTATGGTGATACCGTCTACGGGTTTCTATTTGACTATAAAATGGATTTTGCTCGAAAATTACTCGACAGCGGGTCTTATAACGTTAATGAAGTAGGTTTGAAAATTGGTTACAGCACCGGAAGTCATTTTATTGCCGCATTTAAAAAGAAATTTGGAACTACACCCAAAAAATATTTAATGAACTTGAATTTGAATGTTTAACTAGTTTTAAGCACCGCTATCAGATGAGCCAAAAAATAGAAAATATTCTTTTTAAAGATCTTGCCCAAATTATAGAGCAGGGCAAGCAACAAGCCGTAGCACAAGTAAATAGTGTTTTGACACTTACTTATTGGCATGTAGGTAAAAAGATAACGGATCATGTATTGAATAATGAACGTGCCGAATACGGAAAACAAATTATTCCTGTTTTGGCACAACAGTTAGAAGAAAAATTTGGTAAAAGTTTTACTTTGCGAAACATCCGAAGAATGATGCAATTCGCTCAGGAATTTCCCGATTTTCAAATTGTGACACCACTGGTGACACAATTGAGTTGGACTCACTTTATTGCTCTTTTTAATGTAAAATCAGATGAAGCGAAGGCGTTTTATACCCAAAAGACTATAGAAGCAAAATGGAGCAAACGTGAATTACAACACCAAATAGGCCGTAAAGCTTTTGAACGAAATGAAATCGCAAATAGCCAAGCACATGCAGACATTACTGAAATCCAAAACACCTTCAAAGACCCTTATTTTCTAGATTTTTTAGGTCTAAAAGACGGATTTTTAGAAAATGATTTGGAGAGCGCAATAATTAGGGATTTAGAAAAATTTATCTTAGAACTTGGTGTCGGTTTTTCTTTTATCGAAAGGCAAAAACGCATTATCCTTGACGGAAAAGATTTCTATTTGGATTTACTTTTTTACCATCGAAAATTGAAACGGTTGGTGGCAATAGAATTAAAACTTGGAGATTTTCAACCAAGTCATAAAGGTCAAATGGAATTGTATCTAAAGTGGTTGGCAAAATATGATAAACAAGAAGGGGAGAATAATCCAATCGGACTCATCTTGTGTGCTGGCAAAAGTCAAGAGCAAATAGAATTATTAGAAATGCATAAAGACGGAATTATGGTATCTGAATATTGGACAGAACTTCCGCCAAAAAAAGAGTTAGAAAGAAAACTACATTCGCTATTGCTTGAAGCAAAAGAAAAAATAGAAAGTAGAAAATTTCTAGACCAAATTTAAAATCAATAAACCCGGAAAGCCACAGTATCAATTTTTGATATTAAACAATAAATAAAAATGAGTTAATTGCGCGTTAGCTATAAAGTTGTTACAGTATTTTTGTGACCGAAACAAAATAAAAACAAGTCATTAGACGAATGTCAATTAAACAGCGACATGATTAAAACATAAAAAGTAGTAAATATGAAAGGTGTATTATTAGTGAATTTAGGATCTCCAGAAAGTCCAACGCCAAAAGATGTAAAACCATATTTGGATGAATTTTTAATGGATAAATACGTTATTGACGTTCCATTTTTGTTGCGTGCATTACTTGTACGTGGTATAATTTTACAAACAAGACCTAAAAAATCTGCTGCTGCTTATGCTAAAATCTGGTGGGATGAAGGATCACCATTGGTAGTGATATCTAAAAGAATGCATGCAAAAGTAAAACAACTTGTCAAGATACCGGTTTCATTGGCCATGCGTTATGGTAACCCTTCCTTATTATCAGGTTTGCAAGAATTGCACAATCAAGGTGTTGACGAAGTGATGCTTTTTCCTTTGTACCCTCAACATGCAATGGCGTCTACAACGACAATTGTTGAACTAGCAGAAGAATTGCGCAAAAAGCATTTCCCAAATATGAAGTTTACACATGTACCTGCTTTTTACAACAAACCAGATTACATTCAAAACCTAGCAGATTCTATCAAAGGACATTTGGCAAATTTCGAATATGATCATTTATTGTTCTCCTACCACGGAATTCCGGAACGTCACATTCGTAAAACAGATATCACAAAATCACATTGTAAAATAGATGGGTCTTGTTGCAACACGCCATCACCTGCGCATGAATTTTGTTACCGTCATCAATGTTATGAAACTACAAAGCAAGTCGTTAAATTATTGGGCATACCAGAGGGGAAATACAGTCAAACATTCCAATCGCGTTTAGCTGGTGACAAATGGCTTACACCTTACACTGACGTTGAAGTTAACAAAATGCCCGAAAAAGGAATTAAAAAGCTAGCTGTAGTAACACCTGCATTTGTATCGGATTGCCTTGAAACATTGGAAGAAATTGCCATGGAAGCCAATCATGAATTCAAAGAACACGGTGGTGAAGAGTTTTTTGCTGTACCTTGTTTAAACGATAGTGACGAATGGTGTCAAACCGTAGGAAACTGGATAAATGATTTTGCAAAGCACTAATGTTTATTGAAGTTTCAGGATAAACTTAGGTCTAACTTGAAACTTCAAACTTTTAACTTTTTTCAATGGAATATTACAACTCATTAAAAGCATTACACATCATTTTTGTGGTCTCTTGGTTTGTCGGTTTATTTTACATTGTCCGTTTATTTGTTTACCAAATTGAAGCGGCTGATAAACCCTCACCTGAGAAAGAAATTTTACAGAAGCAATTTAAAATAATGGCTTATCGATTGTGGTATATCATTACTTGGCCAAGTACTATATTGGCTAGTATTTTTGCATTTTGGATGTTGCTATTTACGCCCATGGGCAACGCATGGCTACAAATGCCTTGGATGCACGTAAAACTTGGCTTTGTTTTTGTGTTGTATTTGTACCAAGCAAAATGCCATCAAATATTTAAGCAATTACAAAATGATGATGTGCGCTATACAACCAACTACATGCGAATTTGGAATGAGGGAGCAACCTTGATTCTTTTTTCTGTAGTGTTTTTGGTCGTTTTAAAAAGTGCTATCAATTGGATTTACGGCGTAGTCGGGATTATTGTTTTTACGGGTCTATTAATGCTTGGTTTCAAATTTTATAAAAGAATTCGAGAAAAAAACGCTCCAACTCAAGAAGGTGGAGAAAATGGCAAAGAAAATAATAAATAGTAACCACTTATAATTTCCCCTTTGGGGCTAGGGCTAACCTATGTTCAAAAACTTCAAAATAGCAATGCTCTCGCTGCGCATTAGGATATTCCTTTCGATGATCGTTGTAATCATTGTTGCCTCTGTATTGCTAGCTTCAATTTCGATCATTCAATTTAAAAACGAAGCAAAAGAATACCATCAGGAACGCCTAGAGCGCAAGGAAAATGCAGTACGAGAACACATAAACTATTTATTAGCAACCACAACCTACCCTCTTACAACTGATAATTTAGAGCTAATTTTCAAAGATAAAATTCACGAATTAGCCCACATCCACAACATTGAAATCAACATTTATAGTTTAAACGGACGACTTTTAAAGAGTTCGAAAGAAACCTTTTCTGTAGATAAATCGGCAATACCTATTCCGAAATATATTTTAAAATTGGTTCGGTCCTCGATCGAAAAGCGATATGTAGATATCAAAACAGTGAATGGAGCAAAAAATCGCTCGTCTTACACACAAATTAAAGACGATAAATTTAAACCACTCGGAATCCTAAATCTTCCCTACATTGAGGATGATGGTTACTATGACAAAGAACTCAATAGCTTCTTGATTCGTTTGGGGCAAGTATACTCCTTCATGCTGATTGTCGCCTTTGCACTGGCTTATTTTTTATCATCCTATATTACGAAATCCCTTAAAACGATTTCAGATAAAATGTATGAGACAACCTTGAATCAAAAAAACAAAAAAATTGTTTTAGAGGCTTCTAGTAAAGAAATTAATTCCTTGATTGCCGCTTATAATCGAATGGTTGATGAACTCGAAATAAGTGCTGTAAAACTGGCTCAGAGCGAAAGAGAAGAAGCTTGGCGAGAAATGGCCAAACAAGTCGCACACGAGATTAAGAATCCTTTGACACCTATGCGATTAACTGTTCAAAGTTTTGAACGAAAGTTTAACCCCAACGATCCTGAAATTTACCAGAAAATGAAGGATTACTCAGATACGTTAATTCAGCAAATCGATACTATGAGTGCGGTCGCGTCGGCATTTTCAAATTTTGCTTCGATGCCTGCACAACAAAATGAAACACTCAATGTGGTTGATGTAGTCGAACTTACTTTGGATATTTTTAACGAAGACCATATCGTTTTCAATGCAGAATCTCCTGAGATTATATCCAAAATTGACCGTACTCAACTGATACGAATTATCACCAATTTGGTCAAAAATGCTATTCAATCCATACCCAATGAACAAGAAAACAAAACGGTAACTGTTGGAATAAGAAGAGAAAACGATCAAGTATTGATTACCGTACAAGATTGTGGAATCGGAATCAAACCCGAAGATAGCAGTCGTATCTTTGAACCTAAATTTACCACCAAAAGCAGCGGAATGGGTCTTGGACTGAGTATTATCAAAAACATAATAGAAAATTACAAAGGAACAATTATCTTTGAGTCAACCTATGGACAAGGAACATTGTTTACCGTTTCCCTACCCATTATTAATTCTTAAAAAAATTATCATGGACTACAACACAATCATTAGTAGTATTGAAGAGAATATAGCAACCATTACTATTAATCGCCCTACCAAATTAAATGCCCTTAACAAAGAAACTATTTCTGAGCTTCATGAAGCGTTCAAATCTTTAGATAAAAATCCTCAAGTACGCGTTATCATTCTTACTGGAAGTGGTGAAAAAGCTTTTGTTGCTGGAGCAGATATTTCAGAATTTGCAGATTTCTCGGCAGAACAAGGCGCAACACTTGCCGCTCACGGTCAAGAGATTTTATTTGATTTTGTACAAAACCTATCCAAACCTGTGATTGCAGCAGTCAATGGTTTTGCCCTTGGTGGCGGACTAGAGTTAGCGATGGCATGCCACATACGTGTAGCCTCAGACAATGCAAAAATGGGATTACCCGAAGTTACCTTGGGTTTAATTCCTGGATACGGAGGGACACAACGCTTGCCACAATTGGTAGGAAAAGGCCGCGCGATGGAGATGATCCTTACCGCTGGAATGATTACCGCTGAAGAAGCACTAAATATTGGATTGGTAAATCATGTGGTAGCACAAACTGAACTACTCTCTTTTTGCGAAAGTATTGCTTTAAAAATAGTAAAAAATGCTCCTCTTGCCATCAGCAAAGCCATTCATGCTATTAATGCAAATTATAGAGATGGCGAAAATGGTTTTGATACCGAAATTAAGTATTTCGGACAATCCTTTGGAACTAAAGATTTTAAAGAAGGAAGTGCTGCTTTTTTAGAAAAAAGAAAAGCACAATTTACTGGCGAATAATTTAAATTACAAAAATAACATTATGTCATTCAACCCATTATTTGCAGAGTTTTGGAACAAAGTAACTGAAAGTATTCACGACGGAACCTATGCAAAACTAACTTTGGCAAAAACCATTGGCGATACCGAACTAAAAAATATTTACGTTCGACCTGTTCTTGAAGGAGAAATAGGGTTCAAAATGTCGGTCATAGCACGCTATAAAACAGAAGAAATCGAAAGCTTACATACTCTTGAAGATACTTTTGCTGTTTTGGCACCGTATATGAACAATCCGTTTTTGAAGGCGTTATTGTTTACAACTGAAAACGACTTAACCTTTAAACTCAACAAAAAAAGAGTAGGAACAATTGTAGAACAAGCACCAACATTCAAAAATGCTTCAGATGTCGTTATCGAAATGAAAGAGAAAGGAATTATATAATTTCTTCTTATTTTCGAAAATAATAAAAAACAATAACCAACCTCACTAAAAACCCTTCAAGTGTCAATAGAAAAATCAGCATTCGGAATCACTCCCAAAGGAGAACAAGTAGATCGTTATAAATTACAAAACAAAAACGGAATGGCTGTAGAAATCATCACTTATGGTGGTATCATCAGCTCTGTTAAGGTCCCCAATAAAGGAGGTGTATTTGAAGATGTTGTCATTGGTTTTGATTCATTCGAACCTTACACCCAGGATCCACATTATTTTGGTGCCTTGATTGGACGCTTTGGAAACCGCATTGCCAATGCAACATTTGCTATTGATGGTCATGTATATCAACTCGATGCCAACAATGGCCCAAATGCTTTGCACGGTGGTCCAGAAGGATTTCACAAAGCCGTTTGGACAGTTGTATCTGCAACAAAAGAGGAAGAAGGCACTGTTTTGAAGCTAAAATACTTTAGCAAACACATGGAAGAAGGTTTTCCTGGAAATTTAACTGTTTTTGTAACCTACACTTTGACGGAAGAAAATGCACTCGAAGTAGCCTATGAAGCAACTACAGATCAAACTACAATTATAAATCTAACGCAACATACGTATTTTAATTTGTCAGCTGATTTTTCTAAACCAATTTTGGATCACGAAATAACTATTGATGCCGATACTTTTGTAGCTATTGATGAAACAGCTATTCCAATAGGAACTTTGGAAGATGTTAGCAATACTCCTTTCGACTTTAGAACATCAAAAACAATAGCGGCTGAAATAGATGCAGAACATGACCAAATACAAAAAGGTGCTGGTTATGACCACTGCTGGGTTTTGAACCACCAAGACAAAGGGTTTCGCGTGGTTGCGTCGGCATATGATCACACAAGCGGACGTAAACTCGTACTTACTACTACAGAACCCGGTATGCAACTTTATACAGGAAACTACATTAACGGAGAAATGCCTAGTAGAGATGGAAAAACATATAATCGTAGAAGCGGATTTTGCTTTGAAACACAACATTATCCCGATTCTCCAAACCAACCATCGTTTCCAACCACTTTATTAAAGGTGGGAGAAACATTTAAAAGCAAAACATCATTTGCTTTTTCTACCTTATAAAAAATAAATAAGCCCGCTAGTGATAGCGGGCTTATTTATTTTTATACAAATACATTTACTAATTATTACAATTCTCCCTCCCACTCGGCATAGAACTGAGCTAGAAAACCTTCCATGTAACGATGTCTCTCGGCAGCAATGGCCGTACCCGAGGCTGTATTCATAGTATCTTTTAAAAGCAATAATTTTTCGTAAAAATGATTTAAAGTTGGTGCAGTACTTTTTTTATACTCCTCTTTGCTCATGTTCATATTTGGATCAATAGCAGGGTCGTACATGGCTCTGTTTTTAAATCCTCCATAATTGAACGCTCTTGCGATTCCGATGGCACCAAGAGCATCCAAACGATCAGCATCTTGAACAACATCCAATTCTTTCGAACTAAAATCTTTTTTAAAATTTCCGCCTTTGAACGAAATATTATTAATGATGTTCACTACATGTTCGATAGTTGGTTCTGGAACTTCTTGCGATTCTAGAAATAATCTCGCAATTTTTGGACCTATGGTTTCATCACCACCCGTAAATTTACTGTCTGCAATATCGTGCAACAAAGCACCTAACTTGACAACAACTAGATCACAATCAACATCGTTGGCAATTAATAGTGCATTTTTGTACACCCTTTCGATATGAAACCAATCGTGACCACCTTCGGCATTTTCTAATTTTTCTTTTACGAAAGCAATCGTGTTTGGTACTAAATCCTTTTGAGTCATTATCAATTTATTTTACAGAAAAAGTGTTGAGATTAAAAGTATTTCAACTTCAAAAATCAACACTTTTTATTAGAATTCTATTTATAAGTCTTTCGAATAAAAAAGACTAAAAAGCCATTTATAATCTAGCTGGCTCTACCCATTTAAAAATGTGAGATTCAGCAGGAATTACGATTCTCTCTGAAATTTTAGCCATTCTTCCTGGCAATTTCATCAAGTAATCACGTGCTTTTTCAGCCTCATCCGTCAATCCACCAATTTTATCTATCTCCCATTTCACGATCAATTTTTGCATGATATCTACGTAGTCGTTTGCGGTATAAACCCCAATACGTTGTGCAGAATCTGAAAATTGCTCAAAAGCAGAACCAATTTTTTGACCTGACTCTCTCAAAAAATGAGCTGGCATAACAATCTTAGCTTTCATCATGTATTGAAAAGCCAACATCATCTCGCTAGGATCCACCTTGAAGATTTCACTAACAAAATGGCTGTAAGCATGGTGGTGACGCATCTCGTCTCCAGCAATCATTTTACACATTTTGGCTAACTTTTTGTCACCATAACCTTTTGCAAGTTGTGATACTCTGTTGTGAGAAACATAAGTAGCTAGTTCTTGAAAACTAGTGTACACAAAGTTCTTATAAGGATCTCTACCGGTACCGATATCAAATCCGTCGTTAATTAAGTGTTGTGTAGTCATCTCTACCTCGCGCATGTTCACACGACCTGAAAGATAAATATACTTGTTCAACAAATCACCATGACGATTTTCTTCACCAGTCCATTGGCGTACCCATTTGGCCCAGCTATTACGTTCTAAGTTATCTACCCCTTCTACTTCCATCAACCAGTTTTCATAGGTTGGCAAAGCTTCTTCAGTGATCATATCTCCTACCATAGCAACCCAAAAGTCATACGGTAAATCTTTTGAGATTTCACGTAACTCTTTTACCTCTTCAAGAAAGTTATCACTTTCTGGATTGGGTAAAAAATCAGATGGCTGCCAAATTTCTTCAACAGGAATTAGATATTGGTCAACAAAACTGTCAACTCTTTTTTCTAAAAACTGCATCACTTCTAATCTAATATTCTTTATTGACATTTTATACTATTTTAA
This sequence comes from Flavobacterium faecale, assembly GCF_003076455.1. Classification (NCBI taxonomy): domain Bacteria; kingdom Pseudomonadati; phylum Bacteroidota; class Flavobacteriia; order Flavobacteriales; family Flavobacteriaceae; genus Flavobacterium; species Flavobacterium faecale. The sequence goes on along the minus strand of NZ_CP020918.1, from coordinate 1,079,544 downwards.
AATTGTATTTCCTTTACTACTGCGTTTTCTGTTTTCTCCATAATTTCTTCAAAAGTATATTCGCTTACTTTTAATGGCGTATGAATAGTGAAACGCAAACTATTGCCTAAACCTACCGGAAAAAAACCAAAACGAACCATTTTCCAAGAGTTATTAATCGTAATAGGCACCACATAGGCAGATGGTGCGTGCTTGCATAATATTTTTAAACCACTTTGAGCAAATTCTTTAGGTTTCCCAGTTTTGCTTCTTGTTCCTTCAGGAAAAATTACCGCCGTACGATTGTTTTTTTCAATGTAATGAGAAAGTTCTTTAATAATAGGGATTGCCTGCTTTGGATCTTTTCGATCTATAAGCACAGAACCACCGTGTCTTAAATTAAATGAAACACTTGGGATACCCGATCCTAATTCTTTCTTACTGACAAATTTACAATGAAAACGTCTCAAAAACCAAATCATTGCTATAATATCGTACATACTTTGATGATTTGCGACAAAAATCAAGGGTACTCCATCAGGAATTCGCTCTTTATTCTCTATTGTATACGTAGTTCCCACTAAGTTAGTACATTTTAATAGAAAAAAGTTCAAATAATCAACACTTATTTTATGAGCATTATACCCAAAAAAGCGAAAACATATCCATTGGATAGGATGAAATATTAGTAATACAAGTCCAAATAATAAGTAATAAATTACCGAAATGGGATAGGATAGTATCTTTTGCATGCTTCAAAAATTAGCTGCAAAAGTAACAAATAAATTTTTAGCGGTATTTAATTCCTAAACAATATTAGATTTACGCTTTAATTGTACCTTTGCTTGCTCAAATAGTAGCTTTTTTTCAACAACACCATGAACTTTAATTACCCCAAAGCGGCCAAACTTAAAAGTAAAATCAAAATCGGATTATTGTTTTCTGATGGTAAATCTGTGTCCAAATATCCGTTGCGATTGGTTTATTTTGCTGGTGCAGTTGGTGAGGATCAAACTACGCAAATAGGTGTATCAGTATCCAAACGAAATTTCAAAAAAGCTGTTGACCGCAATTACTTTAAAAGATTAGTACGAGAAACGTATCGTCTCAACAAGCATTTACTGTTGGACAACCTTGACCAACCCTACTCTTTCATGTTATTTTATCAAACCAAAGACCGTTTGTCGTTTGAAGAAATAAACACCAAAACGATTCAATTGTTTGAGAAATTTTTGTTAGAAATAAAAAAGGCCGAATAACAATCCTTTTTTCGTATTTTTAACGCTCCCTATTCCTATAATCAAAACGAAGAAGATGAAATCCCTTTTCCAGAAAAAAGTAATCATTCCCGTAGTTGCCGCTGCATTTTTATTTGTTGGTACTAGTTTCAAAGACAATTTTTTTGAAATTGCAAAACAAATAGAAATCTTCACAACACTATTCAAGGAGCTAAACACCAATTATGTTGACGAAACCAATCCTGGTGATTTGATGGACAAAGCAATCAAATCCATGTTGGCAAGTTTAGATCCCTATACCGTTTATTTTAACGAAAAGGATGTTCTTCGTTTCAAAATTAACAACACAGGCGAGTATACTGGCATAGGCGCAATGATTACCCGTAGAGATGGGAAATTAATTATTAGAGAAGTGTACAAGAACTTTCCGGCTGACAAAGCAGGATTAAAGGCCGGTGACGAGATATTTAAGATTGGAGACGTACTATTAAGCGATTTTAAAGATGACGCTTCACAACTACTCAAAGGTGCCAAAAACACCAAAGTTGACATACAATACATTCGACAAGGAAAAACAACCGGCGGACAAATAGTACTTGACGAGGTAGAAATAAAATCGGTTCCTTATTTTGCAAAAATTGATGATAAGACTGGTTATATCGTTTTGGCTCATTTTAATAAAAAAGCCTCTAACGAAACCAAAGAGGCCTTAATCGAATTAAAAAAGCAAGGAGCAGAACGAATTGTTTTAGACCTAAGAGGCAATCCAGGTGGCTTACTGAATGAAGCTGTTAATATTTGCAACTTATTTGTACCCAAAAACGAAATTATCGTTACTACAAAATCAAAAATAGACAAATACAATAACACATACAAAACTGGTTTTGAACCCGTAGATACCGCAATCCCATTAGTAATTATTGTAAACGGACGCAGTGCCTCAGCCTCAGAAATTGTTTCGGGCGCTTTGCAAGATTTGGACAGAGCCGTTATTGTGGGGAGTCGCAGTTTTGGGAAAGGATTAGTGCAACGTCCTGTAGATTTGACCTACAACACCCAACTTAAGGTCACCATCTCACGCTACTACACGCCGTCAGGCCGATGCATACAAGCGCTTGACTACGCACACAAGGACGTAAAAGGCGTAGCTACACGTACCGAAGAGAAAAACTATAACGCTTTTAAAACTCGAAAAGGAAGAACGGTCTACGATGGTGGTGGTATCTTGCCCGATGTAGAACTAGCAGACACCAAAACAAGTGCCATTGCCGAAGCTTTACAAAAAAACGAAGCTATCTTTAACTACGCAACCACATACTACTTTAAAAATCCAAATTTGGGCGCACAAGCCACCTCCTTTTCAGATGCAAATTATCAAGATTTTAAAAGTTATTTGAAGTCGCAAAAAATTGCCCTGGACACACAAACAGAGCTGTCCTTGAAAAATACAATGGCAATTGCCAAAAAAGAAAACATTGACGCTGCCATTCAAACTGAATACGAACAATTGCTTAGAACCATTCAAAAAACAGAAGAAGAGCTATTGGACAAAAACAAGGTCGAAATCAAAAACCTGCTTTTGGACGAGATCATAAAGAGATACCAATATCAAGAAGGTCTTTATCTTTATTATTTAAAAAACAGTGCTGAGATTCAAAAATCAGTGGCAATACTTAATAATACGGCGGAATATCAAAAAATTCTAAAACAATAAATGGCAAAATTCTATATCATATTGTTTCTATCTGCCGCAACACTTCTTTCTGGACAAGGAAAAAAGGTAGAGACAGTTTATTTCAAATTTGATAAATATGATATAGATCGTGAACAAGCATTGATTATACTTGATTTTGTAAAAGCAACTGACAGCTCAAAGATAGAATCCATACAAATTTATGGTTATTGTGATGACCGTGGCACCAATGATTACAACTATAAACTCTCTCAAAAGAGGGTAGAAACCGTTCAAAACATTTTGACTACAAACGGTTTTAGTAAAAATAAAATCCTAATTATCGAAGGCAAAGGGCGCGTCTTAATCAGTAAAGATACCGTTGAAGACCTAAAGAAAACCAGATCTGAAAATCGCCGAGTTGATTTATTGATTGTGCCTAAAAACAGTTTTGGTAAAGGTATTTATTCTTCCTTACAAGAGCAACACCAAGTGGGTGATCGCATTTACCTTGAAAACATCTTATTTGAATTGGGTAGTAGCAAACTCACCAAATCTTCCATCAAAGAATTGGATAAGATCGTTCTCACATTAGATAAAAACAAAAAGCTAGAGTTTGAGATTCGAGGTCACGTATGTTGCACACCCAGCAGCTTTAAAGATGCCTATGATCGAGAAACAAACGAACGAAAACTATCTATAAACAGAGCTAAAACAGTTTTTAAATATCTAATTTCTAAACGTATTAATAGTTTACGAATGTCTTACAAAGGAGTAGGCAACCAATTTCCACTAGGCCAAGGAGACGAAATGGACCGAAGAGTAGAATTCTTGATTACTAAAATTTAATTTCGCCTTTTAATAATCGAAACCGATTTAATTATGGCTTCAAGTTCGTGCATGACGTCTCTTTTTTCTTTCGAAGGAGAATAGCAAAAACCCTCTAATACCAAGGCTCGACTGTATTCGTCATCAATAATTAAATAGTTGATAAATGGTCCCGTCATGAAGTCATTTTTAAGCTCCCAAGTACCTCTCATTTCATAAGCTGTCTTTCCGGCTAGTCTGATTTTGAAAAAGTAAGGTGAGTACGCTTCTTCAGTAATCATATCTGTATCAGGTTCTTTGCCATGTATGTACAGCTTACCAATCGAGTCGCGCATACTAATGATGTTGGTAATCATATTGTTCTTGTTCACAACATCGTACAAAGGCACTTGATAAATTAATAAACTACTACTACCACTTACAATTTCTTTTTTTAACCATAAAAAACTATGTTCATGCAACATGTATTTGTAGTCTGCAGGAATGTTAATGTCGATATGAAACTTATTTTCAATGATTTTAGGGTTGATAACTTCCTTCCCAATCTCTTTTTGACTTTCTTCAATTTCAGTTTGACGAATCGTAGCGACTATTGACGGACTTTGTTTTTCGAGGATAGACAAAATATCAGCAGCAGTTCTACCCGAAATATGAAACACATTTTGAGGAGATGCATATTGATCGGTGATGATTTCAAATTTATTAACATCTTCCTTTTTAACCACAATAATATTGCGGCTATCGGTTATAAATCCTTCTAGTAATTTGGATGAATATTGGTTGATATTAAAGAGTGGTTCTTCTTGCGGTAGGCCAAGTACCGGCGAAGCAAATTTATTTCGAATACTATCCCCTATTTCGCCGTTCCATAATTGATCGTCTACGACAACAGAGATGCTATTGATTTTTCCCGTAGTGGTTCGGATGGGCGCGACTTCTTCGTTTTTACACGAAAATAACGTAATGGAAAGTAGTAGAAATAAAAAATGGGCCTTATTCATAATTGTCTAATTATAATAAAACCCAAATTTATATAAGATTATTGTATTTATCCGTTTATTTTCAATTTCATTCCAGGTTTAATACCTTCATTGCTAATATCGTTCCATTTTTTCAAGTCGGCGATGGTTACACCAGACTTTCTAGCTATGCTATATAATGTATCACCAGCTTGTACAAAATAATCTTTAGCTGCTTTGTTTGCAAAACTATCTGTTTTTTTGAATGAATTCACGCTAGCATAATTAGTTGTAATAGCAGGTTCATTTTTGGCAACAATCAATGCTTTACCCAAAGTAACAGCATTTGACGACAATCTATTCCATTGCTTCAACTCCGTTAATGAAGTACCAAATTTCTTTGCAATTGTACCAAGGTTATCCCCTTTTTGCACCACGTATTGAATGTTTTTCAAAATTACTGGCGCAGTAACAACTGCTACCTCTTCAACAGGTGTTGCAGTATTGATTTTTAATTTTGCACCCAAAGCTAGTGTAGAAGTACTTAAATCATTCCAAGCAGTCAAATCGGCTACAGATACATTATGTGTTCTAGCAATAGAGTTTAGATTTTCACCCTTTTGAACGATATGAAAACGAGCTTCTTCAGTAGTAGCTTCCTCTTCATTGGACGCTATTTCAGATTTTGTATCTGCTACAGCACTTTTTTGAACCGCAACAGCTGTTGTAATAGTTTTGCGTGGAGTTGCTTTTACTGCAGTATCAGCTACACCTATTTTCAAATTATCTCCATAAGCAATATTACTATTGTTCAAGTTATTCCATTTCATGATAGCCTCTACACTTACATCATACTTACTAGCAATTGCGTTCAGGTTGTCCCCTTGCTTCACTTTGTAATATTGAGTATTTGATGCATTGAGTTTTAAGGTATCCGAATCTATAACCGACTTTAAAGCAATCGATCTAGTATTTTGAAAAACCCCATTTTTATAATCAGCCTCATGTTGTACATAGGCATAGATTTTATCTTCGTTTGAGGTAAAGATTGCAATCTTATCTTTTGGAAGTTTCAAAAAGTGTGCTGCATCACTGTATACCGGAATCGTGTTCAACTTATATGACGGATTCAATAATTCCAATTGCGCTACGGGCATATCCAATAAATCAGAAATTTGTTTGAAAGACATTTCCTTTTTGATCATCACCGTATCTGTTGCAAAATGTTGCAAGATGGCACGGTTTGGTTTTATACCATGTTCTTTATGGTACTCATATATATACATCGTCGCTAAAAAAGCAGGCACATAACCTTGCGTTTCTTTTGGTAAGTAATTACGAATATCCCAAAAACTTTGTTTTCCACCAGAACGACGGATCGCTTTGGTTACATTTCCTGGTCCAGAGTTATAAGATGCTAGCACCAATTCCCAATCGCCAAAAATAGCATGCATGTTGCTCATGTATTGTGCCGCTGCTTGCGTAGCCTTGTATGGGTCACTGCGCTCGTCTACGTAAGAGTCAATTTTTAGGTCATATTGTTTACCGGTTTGGTACATGAATTGCCACAAACCTGTAGCTCCCATTTTCGAAACTGCTTTTGGATTTAAGGCTGATTCTACAATCGCTAGATATTTAATTTCTAAGGGTACGTTATTTTTAGCAAAAGTCTCTTCGAATAAAGGGAAGTAATATTCAGAAACTGCCATTAAGCGTTCATATGATTTTCTGCGGTATTTTAAGAAAGACTTGATGACGTTTTCGAGATTTTCATTGTATTGAATTCTAAAAGGAGATTTTGCATTCATGGCCTCCAACCGCGATTTTAGTAATTCAGTAGGCAACTCATAATCTACTTTTATGCTTGAATCAATTGAGGCGATATCAGTCGTCATCTCATCATAAAGATCCATGTCATCTAGTTCTTTCAACCAAAGATTGTCCACACAGGCAGCCAAATCGTCTTTTACAAATGAATTCTTTATAGAATCCAAGTAGGTCACTTTTTTTTCTAAACCAACAATTCCTTTGCTCTCAGCAACTTCTTGCGAAAACAAAGGAATCGATAGTAATAATGAAAGTGATATTGTGATATATTTTCTAGTCATATTCTGCAGGTTAATATGCTTGTTGATAACTTGTTAAGAAATTAGCAAATACAAACATACTACCTATTAACTGATAAAAACTAAAAATATTGTTAAATATATTTTTTTTAGTCTAAAATTGCTGCAATACCAGGTAGCACCTTACCTTCAAGCATTTCTAGCATCGCTCCACCACCGGTAGAAACGTAACTCATTTTGTCTTCAAAACCGAATTGTTTTACGGCTGCAACAGAGTCTCCACCACCAACAAGTGAGAAAGCACCGTTTGCTGTTGAAGCAGCAATATATTCACCCAATGCAATTGTTCCTTTTGCAAACGATTCCATTTCGAAAACTCCTAATGGACCATTCCAAAGAATTGTTTTACATTCCATGATTACTTTTTCAAAGTTTGCCAAAGATTGTGGACCTGCATCAAGACCTTCCCATCCATCAGGAATTTCTCTTACGTCAACGATTTGAGTGTTTGCTGTATTTGAGAAATCATCTGCAGCAACTACATCAACTGGAATATGAATTTGAACTCCTTTTTCTTTCGCTAAACGCAAAATTTCCAAAGCCAATTCCATTTTGTCATCTTCACAAATAGAGTTTCCTACTTTTCCTCCTAGCGCTTTCACGAAAGTAAAAGTCATTCCACCACCAAGAATCATGTGATCCACTTTGTCCAAAATGTTTTCGATAACTGTAATTTTCGAAGAAACTTTCGATCCTCCAAGAATTGCTAATACTGGTCTTTGGCTATTGTTTAATACTTTATCAATGCTTTCGATTTCTTTAGCCAATAAAGTTCCGAAGCATTTTGCTGTTGGAAAAAACTGAGCGATAATCGTAGTCGATGCATGAGCTCTGTGAGCAGTACCAAATGCATCGTTTACATAAATATCTCCTAATGAAGCCAATTCTTTAGCAAAAGCAACATCTCCAGCTTCTTCTTCAGCATGAAAACGTAAATTCTCTAGTAATAAAACCTCTCCTGGTTGCAAAGCGGCAGCAGCAGTTGTAGCTTCTTCACCTATGCAGTTAGCAGCAAATTTTACTGGTACCCCAAGAATTTCAGAAGTTGATTTTAAAATGTGTTTCAAAGAATATTTATCCTCTGCACCTTTTGGTCTACCTAAGTGAGACATCAAAATAACGCTTCCACCTTGTGCCAAAATAGCATCGATAGTAGGTTTTGCAGATACGATACGTGTAGTATCTGTGATGTTGAAATTTTCGTCCAAAGGCACGTTGAAATCAACACGAATTATTGCTTTTTTATTTTTAAAATCAAAGTCGTTTAAAGTCTTCATTAGATTTGTTTTAAGTTTATTAATTCAAAGAGCAACAAATATAGAACTTTTCGACTAGTATAATATTTCATTATTCTAAAAAAAAGCCCTTTTCTAGAACGAAAACGATGTAATTCGTATTATTTTTTTATGAATAGCCTCCCTAATTTATGAATTATACAAAATAGCGATTAAATGTTTTTTAATTCAGAACTCCAAAACCATCAAAAGCGCACATTAAACTTTGTTTCTCAAAGTTTTTGACTATCCCATTTTCTGCTATCTTTGCTTTATGCTATTTTCACATATATTAGGACAAGAACACATCAAGAACCACCTCACACAGAGCGCTAGTTCAGGACGCATTCCGCATGCGCAACTATTTGTAGGCCCAGAAGGGAGCGGAACATTGATCACCGCTATAGCCTATGCACAGTACATTTTGTGTCAAAATCAAGATGGTGAGAACACCGGCGAAAACACTGCCTGCAACCTAAAATTTGACAAAATAGCCCATCCCGATTTGCATTTTGTATATCCTACAGTAACCACAGACGAGGTCAAAGCAAAACCAAAAAGCATTGACTTTATTGTCGATTGGCGCAAATTTATACTCGATCAACCTTATGGAGGCTTGTTTGATTGGTACGAAATTCTTGGTGTCAAAAACAAACAAGGAGAGATACGTGTAGATGATGCCCAAGAGATTTTAAAATCATTAGCCTTAAAATCTTACGAAGGCGGATACAAAATCATGATTGTCTGGATGGCCGATAAATTGAATACAGCCGCATCCAATAAATTATTGAAGCTGCTGGAAGAACCACCCGAGAAAACAATCTTTTTACTGATCACAGAAAACGAAGAGGATATTATCCAAACCATACGTTCTCGTTGTCAAATACTACATTTTAATGGATTAAGCCAGTCTGTAATAGCAGAAGCATTAGTCGCACAAGAGCAAGTTGAGGAAAAACTAGCCATGAAGCTAGCGCACCAAGCGCAAGGAAACTTCAATAAAGCACTGCATTTGTTGCATGATGATAGCGAAGAACATCCTTTTGAGGAGTGGTTTGTCACGTGGGTGCGTGCTGCTTTTCAAGCAAAAAAAGATGCTTCGGCAATTCATGACCTCATCACATGGAGCGAAAAAATTGCTGCATTGGGTAGAGAGAGTCAAAAAAAATTCTTAGATTTTTGTATCGAAATATTTCGTCAAGCCTTGATGCTCAATTACGAAGCACCAAGCTTAGTCTATTTCGAACCAAAAGTTCCTAAGTTTCAATTAGCAAAATTTGCTCCTTTTGTAAACGGAAACAATATTGGCGAAATTTATGAAGAGATCAGTCAAGCCATGTATCATATTGAACGCAATGGAAATGCCAAAATAATTTTGACCGATTTGTCTATAAAACTAACCCGACTCATTCATAAAAAATAACCACCATGAATAACCCAGCTTCGTTATTAATTCTTATCTTTTTCGGAATAACCTATTTGCAATCCAGCTACGAAAAACTTTTTTACTGGAAAGACAATCTCGCCTGGTTGCAAGAACATTTTGCCGAAACAATGATCAAAAACTACGTTAAGCCCTCTTTGGTACTTTTAATCGTCATGGAACTCATTACGACTATTTTGTGCTTTGTAGGTTGTATCGAATTGGTAATCAGTGACGGTAGAGTATTTGGTTATTACGGTGCAGTACTTTCTGCAGTAACCCTACTCATTATGTTAGTCGGTCAACGATTGGCACGAGATTATGATGGTGCCCGCAATATTGTGATCTACTTCATTCCTGCTGTTATGGCCGTTTATTGGCTTAATTAATAATTTATAAAAACATAAACTTGTCTCTTTTGAACAAGTATTTTTTCAATACCACAATATGAATCCAAAATCACCTTCAGAATCTTTAACAGTCCTAACCGATTTGGTACTACCAAGCGAAACCAACCACATCAATAACCTTTTTGGAGGCGAACTTTTGTCCCGCATGGACCGCGCAGCAAGTATATCTGCACAACGTCACTCACGCAACATAGCCGTAACCGCCTCTGTAAATCACGTTGCCTTTACCAAAGCTATATTGTTAGGTAGTGTTGTTACCATAGAAGCCAAAGTTTCAAGAGCCTTTAATAGTTCAATGGAAGTTTACATTGATGTTTGGGTAGAAGACCGTAACTCTGGCGAAAAAACCAAAGCTAACGAAGCAATCTACACTTTTGTAGCTGTAAACGAAGTAGGGAAACCAGTGATCGTTCCAGCCATAATTCCCGAAACCGAATTGGAGCAAGAGCGTTTTGACGGAGCACTTAGACGCAAACAGTTAAGTTTATTATTAGCCGGAAAAATGAAAGCACATGATGCAACCGAGTTAAAAGCGTTGTTTGTATAGACTATTCTAAATAATTAAAATTTGGGCGTGACCCGTAAAATCCCGAAGCTTCGGGACGGGTCGGGCTTTTCACTATATCTTTATGGTTTGCTGTCGCAACCACAAAGGATGCAGCTACAATCCCTCACGCAAAATCCTGCTCGAATCATATAGATTAAACAAACGATTTAAGAATATTGCAACAGAAATAAATTTTAAAAAAAAAGACAAAATTTATTCTTAAAACTGAATTTTTAGACCAAAAAAAGAAGTATTTTTACGGAACTTTAGATACAAATAAAAACCAAATTGACATTACAATCACCCTTATTGTCAGTTTATTAGAGTGCAAAAACAACACAAATTAATGAAAGAAAAGGTAAAAGAGACGATGAGTTCAGAGAAAGAAGCCAAATTAAAAGCGTTGCAATTAACGCTTGATAAATTAGACAAAACCTACGGAAAAGGTACGGTGATGAAGATGGGGGACAAAGCAATTGTGGAAGTCGAAACCATTTCTTCAGGTTCTTTGGGTATCGATTTAGCCTTAGGAGTAGGCGGTTACCCAAGAGGTCGTATCATTGAAATTTATGGTCCAGAATCTTCTGGTAAAACAACTTTGACACTTCACGCGATTGCTGAAGCTCAAAAAGCAGGCGGAATCGCTGCTTTTATTGATGCTGAGCACGCTTTTGATAGAGGATATGCAGAAAAATTAGGCGTTGATATTGAGAATTTAATCATCTCACAACCTGATAACGGGGAGCAAGCCCTTGAAATTGCCGAGAACTTAATTCGTTCTGGAGCAATTGATATCGTGGTTATTGACTCGGTTGCTGCTTTGACACCAAAGAGTGAGATTGAAGGTGAAATGGGAGATTCAAAAATGGGATTACATGCTCGTTTGATGTCTCAAGCTTTACGTAAATTAACAGGAACAATTAGTAAAACAAACTGTACTGTTTTCTTCATCAACCAGTTGAGAGAGAAAATTGGAGTAATGTTTGGAAATCCAGAAACAACTACGGGTGGTAATGCCTTGAAGTTTTATGCTTCGGTACGTTTGGATATTCGTCGTTCGACTCAAATTAAAGATGGCGACAACGTTCTTGGAAACAGAACGAAAGTTAAAATCGTAAAAAATAAAGTTGCACCACCTTTCAAAACGGCAGAATTTGATATTATGTACGGTGAAGGAGTTTCAAAAACAGGTGAAATTTTAGACTTAGCAGTTGAATTCGAAATCGTGAAAAAAGCGGGATCATGGTTCAGCTACGGAGACACCAAATTGGGTCAAGGTCGTGATGCTGTGAAAAGCTTAATCAAAGACAATCCTGAATTGGCGGATGAACTAGAAGAAAAAATCAAAACAAGAATCAAAGAATTAGCAAACGAAAGTTAAGCCTTCGTTTTAAAGTGTACTATAAATGCCCGAATTCACGTTCGGGCATTTTTTTTGACTATTACATCAACATGCTACAAGTCAAATAAGCAGAGACTTAAGTAAAGGTTGAAATTTAATGTCGTATTTTGTTCCAAAATTAGTCAGGACAAAATTTAATTTTTATTTGAGATTTTCCAAATGATTTATGTAAGTAAAATCAATGATGTAAAAAATGCAGATATTGTACAGTACGAAGATATGGCTAATAAATATGTAAATGCTATTGCATCAGCATTAGAAGAATTTCAACCTGGGATACCACTTGCAGCGAGTAGAAGCCGTCAACAAACATATAATGATTTAGCTTGCATAGGTTTAAGTGGCATTCCTATTTTTAAAACAACATTTCCAATAGGTAACCCGAACAGAGAGAGAATTTTAAATAGAACCGCTTGTGAACAAAATAAAACAGTAATTGGGGCAGGCACTCCAAATGAACAAAGTCCAGTTGGTAACCCTTGTAATTAAAAACATAATAATCATGAAAAATTCAATTTTATTATTATCTGTTGTCACATTTGTTGCTTGTTCATCCAAAAAAGATATTATAGAAAACAAAGAAATTCAGTTATTAACACAATTAAAACCAATAATTGACACCTTAGATCGAGAGGAAAGCAACATTGTAAATGATTTTTTAGATTTCGAATTAGCCTCTGAAAGATATAAAAATTACAAAAATTATGAGATTATATTAATCGAAGAGGCTGGTAATGTCATTGAAAACTTATTGGTTTATGAATATGCCTATAAAGATTTCCATAGTTATGGAAATAAGGCAACTGCCGATGATAATGAAAGGCTTGGATGGATTCTTGATACGATACAAATTAAAGAATTAAAGAATACATATAAGGATAAAAATGAGTGTCATTGGACAAGTTCTGACATAAGAAACTTTAAAGTTACTATAATGAAAAATGACACTCTAAGAAATATTATAAATACAAGAAAGTATATAAATTTACCCGAAAAACTTATTTTACATGTCACAAAACCATTGATACTAAATAGTGATACTGCTTTTATTTCTTTTAGATTAAGGCTTTTAGGTGTTTTTCATTCAATTAATAACTATACCGCATTAATGAAAAAAGTTAATGGCAAATGGCAAATTCGAGCTGATTATTCGGATGGGAGTGTTGAATAATAAACAATTATACTTTTAAATAAAATGACAACTACCAATACAAGGAATTGATTATTAATCTATTACTCAAAATATGAAAAAAATTATACTTGTTTTTATGTTTTTAACATTTCATTTATGTAGTTCACAAAATGTTTATGTCAAAATATCTGATTACAACAAAAAGGTTGATGGCAAAAATTATGCGACTTTTAAATTTGTTAATTCAAGCTATAGTTCTGGGCGCCCTTTCGTAACTATGGTGGTAAATAAAAATTTGATTGTCGAGTATGAAAATAAAATTTCTAAAGCATACCATCATAAGCAAGAATATACCGATGTATATCTAATTGGAATTGAAAACTTTAATTATAGTAATATCTCGGATATTGACAAAAAAATTATCGCTATTTCATTAGATGACATAATAGAATTTCGAAAATATTTTGGCCTACCCATCGAAGAAGATACAAAACATATTAGTTCATCAATTATATATATTAAAAATGAGATGGATTTTTGTAAAGTATTTGGATGTGAAAATTAATTCATCCTACAACATATGGTATTTTAAAAATAGTAAGGTGGTAACGCCTTGAAGTTTTATGCTTCGGTTCGTTTGGATATCCGTCGTTCTACTCAAATTAAAGATGGTGACAACGTTTTGGGAAACAGAACGAAAGTTAAAATCGTAAAAAATAAAGTTGCACCACCTTTCAAGACGGCAGAATTTGATATTATACCAATACTATTTATCAAACAGTCCTATTGTCAGTTCGAGCGCAGTCGAGAACCACTATTGCATCTCGACTGCGCTCGATGAGACAAAAATTAGATTGAATTATATTTTACTTGTGTTTGTTATTATGTACGGTGAAGGAGTTTCTAAAACTGGTGAAATCATGGACTTAGCAGTTGCATTCGAAATCGTGAAAAAAGCGGGATCATGGTTCAGTTACGGAGATACCAAATTGGGTCAAGGTCGTGATGCTGTGAAAAGCTTAATCAAAGACAATCCTGAATTGGCGGATGAATTAGAAGAAAAAATCTCAAGAAGGCATATGATAGACAACACCAGAATAACCGCTAGAATTGGAGCAGAACAAAATCAAGAATATAATGCAATTGGAAAACAGTGCAATTAAATAAAATGGGATACCTATTATTTCATTTTAGTCAAATTCGACAATAATTATAGCCATTCTGATGAGAACATAACAATTAAATATATAATAAATGAAACATACAAATTTTATAATCATTATTGCAATCCTTATGGCAGGTTGTGCATCTAGATCTAACAAAAGTATAGTTGTATCTAGTAATCCAATCAGTAAAATTAATGACACACTCAGAGAAAAACATGAAGTAGTCAGTGATTTTTTAGAAACAAAAATTAAAGATCGTTCTAAAAAAATTATGATTCATAGCAAAAAAATCAATACTAATATGACCTTAAAGATTCTTAGGCTAAATGATATTTATGTTTTGGATTCAATTGACAGCAAAAAAACTTATGAAGATAAAACATTTTATAAAGAAGCAGAGTGGGAAATAGCAAGAAAAAAATATAGCAAAAACTCGGTAACAGAAATAGAAAATGCTACATTTAGAGGAGGAGAATGTTGCTGGGTTGCAGAAAATTTTAATTATAAAAATTTCATTTTTGAAGAATTAGATTTTGGAACACCAGCTTATGAAAAAAAGCACTTTTTTGGTTTAAATGAGTATGGGTATAAGTTCGAAGATTTTTATATTTCGGAGCCTATATATTATCAAAACAAGGATTATCTCATTTTTACTTTTTCCCATGGAAATGTATTTCCAACTTATGAAATTTCTACAAGAATTATAATTTATAAAAAGAAAAATGGAAAATGGGTTCAAACACATGTAGGTGTGCCTAATTGGATTAGTTAAATTAGATTTAGCTGTTGAGTTTGAAATCATCAAAAAAGCAGGTTCTTGGTTCAGTTACGGTGAAACCAAATTAGACCAAGGTCGTGATGCTGTAAAAGGTCTGATAAAAGACAATCCGGAATTAGCCGATGAATTAGAAGAAAAAATTAAAGCTAGAATTAAAGAATTGGCAAACGAAAGTTAGTCTTTTGTTTTAATAATTACAATCAATGCCCGAATTCACGTTCGGGCATTTTTTTTATCTTTATAACTATTATTTTCAAAAAAGCACGCAACCTTTTATTGATGCTGCACTCTTCAAGGTATAAAAGATTTTAGTAACCTTAAAAATTTATAAAAATGAAAAAAATCTTATTACTACTCGTTTTGGTTAGCAGTATCATTAGTTGTACAACCGACAATGGACCAACAGATACTTACACTTTTCATGCGTTACCTGTAGACAGTTATGTGTTACCCACTGTTTTGAAATTAGGTAAAACAGATACTATCAAACTAAAATATCAAAAACCTACTTCTTGCCACATATATCAAGGAATTGTTTACAATAAAGAAGATAAAACCAGAACAATTGCGGTACAAACGGCAGTAAAAGATAATGAAGTTTGCACTACTGAAGTACCACCGTTGTCTGATTTATCTTTTACTTTTTTGCCAACCGAACTAGGTTCGTATATCTTTAAATTTTATAAAGGCAAAAATACCGACGGAACTAATAAATTTGAAAGTGTCGAAATCCAAGTAACAGAATAACAAACAAAACTTTCTGTGATAGTAGAAGAACTTATTAAAGAATGCAAAAAGAACAACCCCAAGGCACAGGAACAAATCTACAATTTGTTCGTGAAAAAGCTCTTTGGGGTTTGCTTGAAATATGCCAGTAACTACGCAGACGCACAAGACAATCTACAAGATGGTTTTTTGATTATTTTTCGAAAAATAGAACAATACTCCGGCAAAGGATCTTTTGAAGGTTGGTGCAAACGCATCATAATCAACAACTCTTTGCAAAAATACAAAGGCGTACATTACCTAGAAGTCCTAGATGACAACATTGCAGCCGTTGAAGTAGACCTCGAAACTAATGCGCCGCCATTGGAATATTTGCTTGGTATAATTCAAGAATTACCGCATCAATACCGCATTGTTTTTAGCCTGTATGTATTAGATGGATACTCACACCAAGAAATCAGTGAGATGCTCTCCATATCTACAGGTACTACAAAATCAAACTTGCACAGAGCACGCCATCTTTTAAAAGAAAAAATAGAGAACCGAAATAGCCACCCCAAAGAATCATCGGCACAATGAAAGAGAAAAAAAATATAGACCGACTGTTTCAAGAACAATTAAAAGATTTTGAAGCAATGCCTGATGGACCCGTTTGGCAAAACATCGCTGCGGCCTTGGAGGACGACAAGAAAAAGCGTCGTATCATTCCGTTGTGGTGGTGGTATTCTGGTGTTGCTGTGGCAGTTATTCTTGGTTTATTCGTCATAAAAATATCCAATGATGATGCTATGGCTATTCCTAAAACTGTTGTGCTGCAAAAGCACATACCGCTTGAAAAAGATTCAATTTCGAAAAAGAAAATGCAGACAGTGCAGGAGAATATAGCTTCATCTTTTTCGAATAATAAAAAGAAAAATACTGAACAATCATCAATCAACGCGTCTGAAGTTGTTTCGTCTTCGAATAAGAAAAAAGAAAATACGCAACAAACTTCAAATAACGTGTCTGAAGCTATTTCACTTTCGAATACTAAAAAGAAACATGTTCCACAACCAGCTGTTCAAGAAAATCTAGTGCTTTCATTTTCGAATAATAAAAAGAAAAGTACTCAGCAAACAACTGCAAGCACGCCTGAAGCTATATCATTTTCGAATAAGAAAAAAGAAATGATAGTTGATGCATTAGATTCGAAAGTGAATACAAATAAAACATCACAAGTAGTAACTACAAACAATCAAGTTGCAAGCCTACCAGACAATAACAACACTAATAAATGGAATAATACAGCCGCACAAATTAAAAAACAGTCCACTGAAAATCAAAAAACTGCTGTAGGTACAAACTTAAAAACAACACAAATAGCAGAGAAAGAACCCAACCTACTCGATGCCATTTTGGAGCAGAAAAATAAAAAAAATAAAGCAATAGTAGACGCCAACAAAGGCAAATGGAAAATTGTGCCTACAGTCGCTCCTGTCTACCTGCAAACGAGCACAGGTGGTTCGCCCATTGACAAACAATTGTCAGAAAATGATAAAACGGCCAATACCAATTTGAGTTTTGGACTAGGAGTACGCTATGCGGTGACACCAAAATTGAGCATTCGATCAGGAATAAACAAACTTGCTTTGGATTATTCTACCAGCGGCATACGCTATTCACCAAATGTGGTTAGCAGTGGTTTGTCTAGCGTTGTTTTTAAATCTGATACTGCTTTTGAGGTTCAAAGTGCTGCCAACGATACTCAAAATAATGCCAATACGGTAACACAAAAATCAATAGAAGGTTCCATTAATCAAAAAATGGGTTACTTTGAGTTGCCAATGGAGGTTTCATACGCTCTTTTGAACAAAAAATTTGGACTGAGTTTAATTGGAGGGTTCAGTACCTTATTTTTGAGTGAAAACAAAATTTTGCTCCAGTCCAATGCCACAAATGCAATCCAGGGTGAAGCCAATAATTTGAATAAAATTCATTTGAGTTCCAATTTTGGTGTAGGTTTCAAATATCAAATCGTACCGTCACTGCAGTTTCATTTTGAACCCATGGTTAAATACCAATGGAATACTTTTTCGTCTAATTCGAATGATTTTAAACCGGTTTTTCTAGGTTTATACTCTGGGGTGAGTTATCAGTTTTAGTATTAAAGACCAAAAGCTGGTTGTGAATTACTTGCCAAGTCTCTTCGCGCAATGCTTTGCGATCCAAAAGCGTTTTGCCTTCGGTTGCTATAGGTGTGTGTATTTTGGCACGCATAATCCCTGGGCTTCCACTAAAAAAAGTATAGGAGAATCGTTTTTTATTGTCGGCAAAAGTGATAGGTAGAATCGGAATTTGGTGTTCTAGTGCCAATCGGAATGCACCATCTTTGAATACGTCGAGTACAATTGATTCGTCATTTGGTACACCGCCTTCAGGAAAAATGCAAACACTCAATCCCCTACTCAACCTCATTTGTGCCTGGGTGAAGACTTCGTTTTTACTTTTCGAACTATTTCTATCTACCAATATACAAGTGCGTTTGTAGAAAAATCCAAAAAGCGGAATCTTTGCTAACTCTGCTTTTCCGACAAATACAAAAGGGTTTTTGATCACGGCCAGCATCAACATAATAT
This sequence comes from Flavobacterium faecale, assembly GCF_003076455.1. Taxonomy (NCBI): domain Bacteria; kingdom Pseudomonadati; phylum Bacteroidota; class Flavobacteriia; order Flavobacteriales; family Flavobacteriaceae; genus Flavobacterium; species Flavobacterium faecale. Next base: position 1,061,269 of record NZ_CP020918.1, on the reverse strand, counting down.
CGGTCATAGAGGTATGATTGGCAACAATCATGTAGCTTTTTTTAGGATCCAGTTGGTACTCTTTTTTGACTTGATAATAAAAACCCATTCCGATCAAGATAAATTTGGACCATATTCGAGCCATTTTAAAAAAGTAGGGATACCCCTTTTCTGAAAGGATGGATAGCACCAAAAAAGGGAACATCACAATAATAGGAATGGCCATGACTACGTAAAACCAAACTCTCCAAAGTGCCCAAAAAATAATTTTTATACCTTTCATAGGTTCAAAAATAAGGAATAGTACGTTAGTTTTACCAAAAACAATTAAATTTGGGGACAATTAGAATTTAAAAAAATCAATTAGCGTTTTATTTGTAAAGCATGCATGCCATTGGATGTACAACTTTTATAGTTTTACTCCTGTCTTCATTTTTGGTGGCGCATTACTTGTTACAAATCATTCGATATAGAAAATAAAATAATGGCAAAAATACTTACGGGTGTACAAAGCACCGGAACACCACATTTAGGCAATTTACTAGGGGCAATTATTCCTGCAATTGAATTATCAAAAAAACCAGAAAATGAATCCTTTTTGTTTATCGCCGATTTGCATTCGATTACTCAAATAAAAGATGGCGAAACGTTGAGCAACAATACCTACAGCACTGCTGCGGCTTGGTTGGCCTGCGGATTAGATGTTGAAAAAGTTACTTTTTACAGACAGTCAGACGTGCCACAAACAGCGGAATTAACTTGGTATTTAAGTTGCTTTTTTCCGTTTCAACGATTGACATTGGCGCATTCTTTTAAAGATAAAGCCGACCGTTTGGAAGATGTAAACGCGGGATTGTTTAGCTACCCGATGCTTATGGCTGCTGACATTTTATTGTACGATGCCGAAATAGTGCCAGTAGGTAAAGACCAAATGCAACACCTTGAAATTACTCGTGATGTAGCGTCTCGTTTTAATCACCAAATGGGTGAAACGTTTGTATTGCCAGAAGGTAAAATTCAAGAAGATGGCATGCTTATACCTGGAACAAATGGAGGAAAAATGAGCAAATCTGCCAATAACATCATTAATATTTTCTTGGACGATAAAGCACTTCGCAAACAAGTGATGTCTATAGAAACAGATAGCACTCCACTTGAAGACCCTAAAAATCCAGATACTTGCAATTGTTTTGCTATTTATTCGCTGCTTGCTAACACAGAACAAATTGCAACAATGAAAGCAAATTACTTAGCTGGTAATTATGGCTATGGTCACGCCAAACAAGCCTTGTTTGAATTGATTGTAGCAACTTTTAAAACAGAAAGAGAGAAATATACCTACTATATGAATAACCTAGACGAAGTAGATGCTTTATTGCAAAAAGGTGCTGACAAAGCTTCTGTAATTGCTACTGGGATTTTGAATAAAGTTAGAGCAAAATTAGGCTTTAAAGTGCAATAAATTCCATTATTGATTAAATAGAAAAAGCTAGAATTGAATGTCAATTCTAGCTTTTTCTATTTAATCAATTTTTATTATGCTTTATAAAATACTTCCTCAACAGCAATATTCATATCAGGAAACAAAGGGCTTTTTATAAGTTCTCCTTCTGTAAATGGTTTTAGTCCAATGTATTCGCCATTTTTCAATGTGTAAACCAATACCATACGTTCTTCAGGTTCAACGAGCCAATATTCTTTTACACCGCTTTCTTGGTATAAATTAAATTTGGTGTGTAAATCGTGTTTGCTGTTATTTGGGGATAAAATCTCTACAATTAAATCGGGAGCACCATTACAACCTCTATCATCCAATTTACTCTCCTCGCAAATGATGCATAAATCGGGTTGGACAATAGTAGTATCTTTTTTTGCCGATTGTATTGGCAGACGAACATCAAATGGAGCTACATATACACTGCAGGGATGATTTTGAAAAAAACCATAAATCTTCCAATTTAAATTTTGAGAAATAGTTTGATGATTTCTACTCGGAGCAGGACTCATTTTCTTAATAAATCCTCTAATCAACTCAACTCTTTCTGAAAATTGCCACAGCAAATAATCAGAATAAGTATATTCCTTGGTTAGATCTAAATCTGAAAATTGGGTTATAATTGCCATAAGAAACTATTTTATTCAAATTTAATAATTAATTCACTATCCTACTCTTTTACAGTCGATAAACTTTTGTAACAACCGCATCATAGCTACTTTGTCACTAGTAATTGCTTTTGTATCGTGTCCACAACTGTTTCTACAGCAATAGTTCGCATAGCATCTTCATAACCTACTACTATTTTATTGCCATAAACAGAGGTTGGTAACAATGGATATTGCTTTCGATCAGGAATTAAAGAATTAGTCAACGGCTGATTAAAGGGTACAAAACCTGCATAAGGATGGGTTGCGCCCCAAAGTGTAACTACCTTCACGCCTAACATTGCTGCTATGTGTGCGTTGCCAGAATCCATAGAAAGCATCAGATCAAGATTACTGATTAATTGTAATTCTTCCTGGAATTTGAATTGACCCGCTATGTTAATGACGTTCGTTTTCTCTTTTGCAAAAGTTGCTAAAATTTCGATTTCTTTCTTCCCACCACCAAAAAGGAGAATGGTTTTTTTAGGATCTTCTGCCAATTGATTAATTACTTGTTGCATCAAGTCTAGAGGATAGACCTTAGCTGCGTATTGTGCAAAAGGAGCGATTCCGATTAAGTTTTCAGCACCTTGTGTCGTTTTTAATAAATCGGCGCTTAAAATCGCTTTTTTGGGGGATTTTGGTTGTGTGAGATCAATAGCAAAACCTAATTTTTCAAAAACTTGTTGATGGTTTTCGAACATCGTTGGTAGAGGCTCAAAAACCTTGTTCTCTGCTCGAGTAAGCGCTTTTTTTCCGTCACGACCTTTGTTTACTGCAGCGACTTTTTTCCCGCTTAAACCGAATAACGTACGCACTACCTTTGATCGCAAGACATTGTGCAAATCGGCAAAAGCATCAATTTGCAACGCATTTAATTCCCGATACAATCTAACTAATCCAAATAGACCTTTGTGCTTTTCTTTTTCGTCGAAAGCAAAAAAAGTAAGATTCGGAATTCCATCAAAGAAAGGTTTAAAAAATGGACGTGAAACTACGGTCAGTTTTACTTCGGGATATTGAGTTACCAAAGCGCGTAAAACAGGAACCGTCATGGCGACATCTCCCATTGCGGATAGTCTCATGACGGCTATATGTTGTGGTTTTTGTGACAATTTCTGTCTCAAATTACTTCTTTCCTTGGTACAAAATTGGGTTCAATTCATCATCGTTGTACATTTTCATTTGTTTGTACACTTTCATGAATTTTTCGCCACTTTCAATATCTGTCAACAAATCTTCAATTGCTGTAGATAGATCTGTTCTTTGCTCCAATAAAATATTTAATTTTTCTTGACATTTATCTCTATGCTCCTGCGTAGCCTCTGTACGTGTAGCCTCCTCGTGCATATGATAAATCTTCAAGGCAAGAATTGACAATCTATCAAATGCCCAAGCTGGACTTTCTGAGTTGATTTTGGCACCTACTTTTGCTTCTACTTTGCTGTATTTTTGCAAAAAGTAACCGTCGATATATTCTACCATATCGGTACGTTCTTGATTTGATGCATCAATTTTGCGCTTTAAAGTCAAAGCTGCTACTGGGTCAATATTTGGATCGCGTATAATATCCTCATAATGCCACTGCACGGTATCAATCCAGTTTTTCAAATAAAGCAAATGCTCAAATTGATCTTTTGGAAAAGGATTGTTTATAGGTTGGTCAACATTATCAAATTCATGATAATCTTTTATACTTTGTTCGAAAACGGAATAAGCTAGTTTTGAAAACATATCTTTAAAATTTAATGGTCACAAAGATACTTTTTATACTTTTATAAAAAAATTACATTTCGTTTTTCTATTTCGAAAATTATAAAGCCATTCTTACCTATGAAAATTCACCATTTATCTGAGAACAATACCGTCTTAAATCATTTTTTAGCACAAATAAGAAACGTTAATGTGCAAAAAGATCGCTTGCGTTTTAGACGTAATATTGAACGTATTGGTGAAATTATGGCCTACGAAATCAGTAAAGAACTAGAATACAAATCGGTAGCAGTAACTACACCGCTAGGAACTAAGGACACTACCGAAATTAAACATCCAATCGTAGTTGCCTCTATATTAAGAGCAGGATTGCCTTTTCATCAAGGTATCTTGAATATTTTTGACGAAGCAGACAATGGTTTTATCTCGGCTGGCCGTTATACTATTGATGGTGGAGATGCATTCGAAATTAAAGTGGAATATGAAGCTATGGCCTCAATCTCGTCAAAATACGTGTTGCTAGTCGACCCAATGTTGGCAACGGGACAATCAATTGTTGCTGTTTTTAATAAATTGATCGAAAAAGGCTATCCACAAGAAATTCATCTTGCCGTAGTTATTGCAGCTCCAGAAGGGATTGCTTTGTTAGAAAAAGAACTTCCGGAAAATTGCCACCTTTGGATTGCAGCGATTGACGAAAAACTGAATGATCACTTTTATATTGTTCCTGGTCTAGGTGATGCAGGTGATCTTGCGTACGGTTCTAAATTATAATTGAGAGAAAAAAGCAAACAAGCTACACGCAATGAATACACCCAAAACAAGTTCTTGCTTTATTTTTAACTGCGGAATTTCGATGTGATTGGTCGCCATCATTGTCAATGGTGCCATTGTAAAAATTAGCAAATCATTACTCTTATTGGGTGCTATCACAAAAATAACGACTGCAATAAAAAAGGAAGCAATTACTTTTTTGTAGGTTGCATGGGTACTACTCGGTTTTGACGAGAAGGTAGTTACAACCGAGATAACGAAGAACATGGCTACAGTAGCATAAATAGATAAGGCCGCATTTTGATAATTATTGGTAAAATAATCGATAGAAAAACTAGTAGCAACACTCTTATCAATATAAGCTGCAACATCCAAATCAGACAAAATTGCGAATACAAAGAATAAAATTATAGAGGCAAACATGGCAATAAAAGGTAATAACCAGTTTCTGTAATCACGTGCTACGTGAAACATGATCGAAATAAATACCAACGCCAAGTATAAAATACACCAAAACTGAAATAAAGCAGCTACAAAGATCCATAACGAAGCATCGAATATTTTTTCTTTCGAAGCTTTCAAAGAATGAAGTGATATCAACCTTCTCAAAGCCAACAAAACGAAAAGATTGGCCAATACTAAATTAAAATTATCCCACAAAGACGGAAAGAACAGAAAAAAAAGTAGGTAGAACAAAACCGGATAACTACTGTCTTTGCTCAAGTCATTCTTCTTACAAATGAAGTTGGTCATGAATACAGATCCAATCACAACCGCTAATATTCCGACCTTTTTAATAATTAAGGGAGTAGAATTAACCCAAGAAACATCTCTTATTTGATAGATAGAAAAGAATACTAGTATCAAAATTACTATCAATGTGAAATTTAATGGTGTAGATTTTCTAAAAACGCTTGTTATCATAAGGATATTTTATACTTTTGTGACTGTAAATATAATACTTGTTTAAAAAGGAAAGGGTCAAGTTCAAAAAGATTCTTTAAAAAAGGTATTTACAACCGAATTAATATACAAAACAATATAATTTTAACGATATGAAAGCATTTTTCGAAGGAATTCAATACCTATTTGTTAACATCTTGTTTGCTCCGCTTGATTTTTTACGTTCTCTAGAACTTAGAACTTGGTTTGGTGCAAATCTTATTAACTGGGTTTTTATGGCAATTTGTGCTGCTGCAATGGTTTACTGGATCAAACAATTAAGAATTTTTGATGAAGCAGGAACCGAAAATCAAGATACTACTGCACATTCATTCTTGAAATAAAAAAACAAAATCCTCAATCTTTACAGATTGAGGATTTTTTTTATCCTTTTTATAATAGATCGTTTCCGATGTCTCTTCTAAAATTCTTTTTCTCGAATTGAATTTTATCTACATTGGCATACGATTTTTTCAATGCTTCTTGAAAATTGTCACCATAAGATGTTACTGCAATAACACGGCCTCCATTGGTCACTACCGCATCACCTTCTAATTTGGTTCCGGCATGAAAAACAATTGAATCGGTGATGTTTTCTAATCCAGTAATTACTTTTCCTTTTTCAAACTCTTCAGGGTAACCACCAGAAACCAGCATTACTGTAGTTGCGCTTCTTTCGTCAACTTCAAGTTCTATTTCGTCTAATTTTTCATTAGCTACAGCAACAAACAATTCAACCAAATCAGTTTTTAAACGTGGTACCACAACTTCAGTTTCAGGATCACCCATACGTACGTTGTACTCAATCACGATTGGCTCATTGTTGACGTTGATCAAACCAATAAAAACAAAACCTTTGTATTCAATTCCGTCTTTTTGAAAACCTTCGATAGTTGGTTTAACGATGCGTGTTTCAATTTTTTCCATCAAAACATCATCAACATAGGATACTGGAGAAACAGCTCCCATACCACCTGTATTCAAACCTGTATCGCCTTCACCAATTCGCTTATAATCTTTGGCTGTTGGCAGAATTTTGTAACTTTTACCATCTGTCAGTACAAAACAACTTAATTCAATACCGTCCAAAAATTCTTCGATCACCACTTTTGAACTTGCAGCACCAAATTTTTGACCTACGAGCATATTTCGTAATTCCTCTTGTGCTTCGGCAAGATCATGAATAATCAACACTCCTTTTCCAGCGGCTAGTCCATCTGCTTTCAATACAAAAGGTGCTTTTAATGTTGCCAAAAATGCACAACCTTGTTCTACTGTTTCAGCAGTAAAACTGTCATAAGCAGCTGTTGGAATGTTGTGTTTTACCAAAAATTCTTTGGCAAACTCTTTACTTCCTTCCAAGGTAGCTCCTAGTTTTGATGGTCCAATTACTGGAATATCCTTTAAATCAGTATCATTTTTAAAAAAATCAAAAATACCTTTTACTAATGGATCCTCTGGACCAACTACAACCATTTCAATTTTTTTGTCCAAAACCAAAGCTTTAACCGCTTCAAAATCTGTTGGACTTATCGCTACATTTGTTGCTATAGAAGCCGTTCCTGCATTTCCTGGTGCTACAAAAAGCGTGTCACAAAGCGGACTTTGAATCATTTTCCAAGCAAAAGCATGTTCTCTTCCTCCAGAACCTAATAGTAAAATATTCATCGTTATAGTTTTTTAGTAAATTATTTCATTTTCGAAAATGATGTTGCAAAAATAATTGGTTTTAAATCTAATACCAATTATAATGTTTATTAAATCCAAAATAAATAGATAAACAATAAAGCATGTCAGGGCAAACACGTTAATTTAAAAAGGAAAAGGCAGCCACGAATTACACGAAATACACGAATTTGGATGATGTAAAATTGCACGAATCATCAACCTACAAAAAAATTAGTGTAAAATTAATTTTTACGTTTTAGTAATTTGTGAAAATCTGCGTAATTCGTGTCCAAAAACATCAAGTGCGATTGTCCAGTAAAACACGTCCATAAATTAGTTGTTAATGAGAACGTTTAGCCCTATTTTTGATAAAAAAAACATGTTTTCAGTTTTCGATTTATCGCTTCAACTCAATGGCTTTCCGATTATGAAAGCGAAAACAGACTTGAACACAATTGCCAACTTGTCTGAAAAAGAAAAAGAGGCTTTTATCGAAAATAAAAAAAAGGAAATAGTTGCCTTTCACTTGAAAAACAACCCTTTCTATAAAAATTTAGTGGGCGAACGAAAGAGTCAAGATTGGGATCAATTGCCTGTTTTGAACAAAACAAACCTCCAAGCTACATTAAAAAGTAGGTTATCAGAAGGCTTTACTGTAAAGAATGTCTACACCAACAAAACCTCTGGCTCTAGCGGAACCCCCTTTATTTTTGCAAAAGACAAATACAGTCATGCGCTCACATGGGCGTCTAACTACCTGCGCTTTGGCTGGCATGGTATTGACCTCAACACGGCATATCAAGCTCGTTTTTATGGCATTCCGAAGGATTTTGTCAGTCGAAATAAAGAGCGATTGAAGGATTTTTTGAGCAACCGCTACCGATTTTCAGTCTTTGATTTGTCTGATCAAAAGTTTGAAGAGTTTATACTTAAATTTAAAAATAATCCTTTTGATTACATAAATGGTTACACGAGCGCCATTGTGCTCTTTGCTAAATATTTGCAGCATAAAAATATTGTTTTAAAAACGATCTGTCCAACTTTGAAAGTTTGCGTAGTGACCTCAGAAATGCTTTTCGAAAAAGATAAAAAACTACTAGAGACCCAATTTGGAATCCCCGTTGTTAATGAATATGGAGCATCAGAACTTGATTTGATAGCTTTTGAAAATAATCAGGGCGAATGGCAGATCAATACCGAAACGCTTTTTGTAGAGATACTAGACGACCAAAACAAATCTCTTCCTTATGGGCAATCGGGTCGCGTGGTGATTACGTCATTGTTCAATAAAGCACATCCTTTCATTCGATATGATATTGGAGATATTGGCACATTCGACGAAAAAAGCACTCCTTCAAAACCGATCTTAAAACAACTTTTGGGTCGAACCAACGACATTGTTCAGTTTCCAACGGGTAAAAAAGCAGGCGGATTGGTGTTTTATTATGTGACCAAAAGTATTATTGAAGACGACGGAAATGTAAAGGAATTTGTAATCAAACAGACTGAAATTGACCAATTCGAAATAGAATATGTAAGCAACACCGAACTAACTGCAGCTCAAATTTTGACGATTCAAAAAGCAATTGACTTGTATTTGGAACCGAACCTGCATTTTGTTTTTATTCGAAAAGAAATCCTGGAGCGATCCAACAGAGGGAAGCTAAAACAATTTAGTTCACTTTTGCCACTTTCTTAATGTAAAATGGTTTTATGAACAATTGTGTACATAAAAACACGCTCATACAAGCCAAAGCAGAAATCCAACTCAAACCATGGAATTGCTTGTAAACTCCAAAATTATGCTTGACCAAATCTAACTTTGATGCCGAAATAGAGTTTTGCCTGATTCTATAGATCGCCAAGCTTTCTGGTACTGCCTTTGCACTTTTTATCTTTTTAAGAATGGTGAGCCAATGCATCCAATCTTGTCTTTTTCTATTGGGTAAAATAGAAACTTTTCCAAAAAAATGACTGTCGTATATGCCTGTGAGATTGCCTACGTAATTGCAAAAAAACAATTGACGGTAGGATAAATTTTGTGGAGGAACGACCCTTACGTTTAATAATTTACCCTTTTCATTCATGCAATCGTAGGATGAAAAAGTAAACGGAACCGCATGAGACTTCATGAAATCAAGCTGTGTTTGTAATTTTTCGGGTTTCCATAAATCGTCTGCATCCAGAAAAGCGATATATCTGCCCTTGGCTTGTTTCAAAGCGGTATTTCGAGCAACACCTGTTCCTGAATTTTGTGCTAACTGCGTCCATTGCACTCGAGTATCTATAGCGGCTATAGATTTGAGTATGTCCAATGTTTGATCTGTAGAGGCATCATCAACAATGATGATTTCCCAATTGGTGTAGGTTTGTTCTCGAATGGATTGCACGGCATCTTTGATAAACAAAGCCGAATTATAGGTAGGAATCAAGATGGATACTAACGCGTTTTCCATATTAAAATGCTTTTTCGTCTCCTTTAAAAATATCAATAATGGTTTGGAAGATGATTTTTAAATCCAAATAGAATGACCAATTTTCGATATAAAAAACATCATACTTGACACGGTTTTCCATATCACGTTCGTTATTTATTTCGCCTCTATACCCACTTATTTGAGCCAGTCCTGTAATCCCAGGTTTCACGCTATGGCGCACAAAGTATTTCTTGATTTTGTCTCGGTAAGCGTTATTATGTACCCACAATTGCGGTCTAGGTCCCACAATTGACATATCACCCAAGAGCACATTAAAAAATTGAGGCATCTCATCGATACTTGTTTTACGCATAAACTGACCTAGTTTGGTGATTCTAGGATCGTCTTTTATCGTTTCATGCTCTGTGCTTTGGTTCAAAACCATGGAACGAAATTTATAGCATAAAAATTCTTCTTGATTAATTCCGGGTCTTCCTTGTATAAAGAAAATAGGTCCTTTTGATTCTAATTTAATTAAGAGTCCGATTATGGGAACAAGCCATGATAAGACGAATACAATGACTAATAGTGCAAAAAGAACATCAAAAAAACGTTTTGTAAACTGAATTTCGGGTTCGTTTAAAGCACTTTTTGAAAGGGACAAAACCGGAAAAAGTTCATAATAATCCATTTTTAGATTCTTGCTAAAAATGTCTTTGGTATCTGGTATGAACTTCAAGTTTCTATTGTTTTCATACATGAAGTCAACAAGATTTTTAATTTTAGTATTCGATAAATCACTTAAGGAGCAATATACTTCGTCTACATTTTTTTTTAATACATAGTCTTGCACGTCTTCATATTTACCAATGATTTCTTCATTTTCTTTCTTATCCGAAAAAAAGCCAAGAAAATGGTAGCCATAATCGACTTTGGTTTCAAACAGTTTTTTGAGTTGCAAAGCTTCATCAGAATAGCCTATGATTATGGTGCTCCTGTAATTACTACCCGTGATAAGGCGGTACTCTCTCAAGAGATAAAAAAGTACAAATTTGGCCAATGCGACCGAAAGTGTGCACAAGACAAAAAACTTAATAATAAGCCATTTATTAAACCCATCTTCACCTGAAAACGGAAAATAAGCCACTGCAAGAAGAGCAAAAACAGTTAGCTGCTTGGTGATCTTAGAAAAAATTTCGATTTGTGTAGTAAAACGGTAGACTTGATAAAAATCTACAATAAAGGCAACTATGCTCCAGCTGAGAAGGAGAAAGCCAGCATAGCGACCCGTATTGAAAGAGGCTTCATGAAACAATAGATGTGTCAAAGTGATAATAATTAGCAAATCAATAAGAATGCTAATAGGTCTAATGTATTTTGAATATCTTCCTATACGAGTGTACTTCATGCTTTATGCTATCAATTTTTTGGTCTAAATGAATGTTATAGTAACAGACAATATCGTACAAAATTTTATTATACGACTACAAATAAAGACTAAAAATTGAATTATAGACCTAAGATCTGTTCCAAAATTTTAATTGTAATCAAATAAGTTGGTTTTACCCCAGTAGTTCCAAGTCCTCCAGAGGCCAAAGTGCTTCCTGTTTCTAGTGGATTATCAGATGCGTAGTAGGCGTAACGAACTTTTACATCTTTTGGGATACTCTTTCTAATTTTTGATGCCGATTGAATGGCTTTTTGATAGTAAGATCCTTCCATTTCTAGACCAATCACACCCCAAGTAGAATCATGAAAGAACTTTAATAAATCTCTATTTTGTAATGACGTTCCAAGAACGGTTACCATTGGTCCAGAGAATACTTGAATATCATTACCCTCAAACATATCACCTGTAAGTTCATTTTCAAAGTAATAATTATCTGCTGTACCTTCGTTGATATGTGCATTTGGAATCATGATATCACCTTTTCCTCCTTCAAGAATACCTGCTTTACCCATGATCGAAACCGATTCTACATTTAAGAAAGTCTCCTTGTTGTATGGTTTCAATAATTCGTCAATGGTTTCATAGGCTTGTTCTCCAAACGCATAATCCATAACGATCAATACCGGTTTTTCATCTGCTAATTTTGATTTAGGAAATGAAGTAAGGTCCCAATTGATCTTGGCTGTGTCAAAAATTTGCACATCAATGTTGGTTCCTGAAGTGTCAGGTAAGGATATCATTCCGTTTTTGATGGCAATATCTTCCACTTTGGCTCTTAACTCTTTGGCTTCTGATTTACTCAATTCTTCATAGATTCCAAAATCACTCATTCCTTTGAATTTTGATTTCAAGGCAGGAGTGGCAAAAATAGAGTTCATCACCGAGTGCATATTGGCACTAATGACATGAATTGGTCTTTCTAGAAGTTTGTTTTCTTTCAAAACATCCTTTATGTGCGTAGCCCAGATGTCACCGTGTATGTGGTGCCCCAAACGCTCTCTCAAAATCGGACTGAAGGTGATTGTTCTTTTTTTGTTTTCCATCACTTCTTCAATCGCTAATTTTCCGATCCAGTAAATGATTTGTAAAAAACGATCAGGTGTTCCTTCGTTTCCAAAATCATCATAGATATCGCTGATGTCTTCGAAGGTTCTTCCTAAAATATTAGATACGTGAGAAATTGTTTTTTCTCTTTCGATCAATGTCAATTTTTTCTTTTGAGTAACAGCCTGCTCAAGTTTGATCCAGTCTCTAGAAAGCTCGCCAGAATCATCAAGCATTACGCGTTGACTTATTTTATGTGATTCAATAAAAATAAAAGTAAGGTGAGTCAAGATATCATAAATATCAGATCGACCTCTTGTGATTTCGATATGCATCAAATCATCATCAATACGGTAGCAATTACGTCTTCTTTTTGGAGGAACAATTGCTTTGAAGTGTGATTTATCATAGCCTTCGTGAGACGTTAAATTGATAAAACGACATTCTTCAAGACCAATTGGTAAACGTTCAATAACGTACAATAGTCCTTTTAATTCTACCTTTTCGTCTGCAATATGACCATAAATTTCAGGTCTAAGTGTTAACAACGCCTCTCTAAGGCTGTCTCCAGATACTCCCATTGGCTTGTAGAAACCACGGTTAAACAAGTGACGGATTGTTACATACAATTTTTCAATGGCAGCAGATGATTCCTGCGCTCGTGTAATGGTTAAATTTTTTGTTTCTTTCATATTTTCAATTTTACAAACTGACTATTACAGATTATTTCTGATCTTGAAAAGAGTAGAAATGGTTTGTAAATCACCAGTTATGATGATGACCTTATTATTAGGTCTATTTTATTGTTGTTAATAAATCAACTATTTTTCTATCGTTGGCCAATCTTGGCACTTTATTTTGTCCGCCCAATTTACCAATTGACTTCATATACTCTTGGAAACCATTTTTGGCTACTTTGGTAATTACGGCTGTTTGCAAAATATTACCCACTATTAAATCATCATAGTAGCTATTTTGTTTTCGCATGGCGTTGTCAATTGCGAGTGCAAAGGTAGTCCAATTGGTGGGTTCTCCTGACGCTTCTGTATCAAATTCTATAAACCATTCGTGATACGGCAACCCATTTGTAGGGTTAATTTGCGGTGCCACGGTAAATTCATTTACTCGAATGCTTGTTCCCTCCATCGCTTCTTGCAATGCCGACTCTACTTCTTTGCCAATGACATGTTCTCCAAAAGCAGAAATATAATGTTTTATTCGACCCGAAACTATTACTCTATACGGTTTTAAGGAAGTGAACTGGACTGTATCACCAATATTGTACCCCCAGAGACCGGCATTGGTCGAAATGATTAATACATAATTGACACCCAATTCAACTTCGCCAATCGTGTACCGTTTAGGTTTGTCCGAATGAAATTCGTCACTTTTTATAAATTCATAAAACATTCCTGCATTCAAGAGCAGTAACATCCCTTTTTCTGTTTGAGAATCTTGGTAGGCAAAAAATCCTTCTGATGCAGGGAATAATTCGATACTTGGTACTTTTCGACCTATCAAATTTTCGAACTTTGCTCGGTAGGGTTCGTAATTGACACCACCGTAAATAAAGAGATTGAAGTTTTTGAAAATATCTCCCACAGGCTTCCCTCCTTTTTGATGCAGTTTTTCGAAATACATTTGTACCCAAGACGGAATTCCGGAAATCACCGTCATATTCTCATTGAAGGTTTCTTCGACGATCGCATCAATCTTAGCTTCCCAATCTTCCATGCAGTTGGTTTCCCAAGACGGCATGCGGTTTTTTTGGAGGTATTTGGGAACAAAATGCGCTACAATACCCGAAAGTCTCCCAAACTGTATTCCGTACTTTTCCTCCATGATTGGGCTACCTTGCAAGAAAATCATCTTACCCGATACAAAATCGGCTTTGCCTGTTTCGTGTATGTAATGCAAGATGGCATTTCGAGCTGCTTCGATATGGTACGGCATTGATTCTTTGGTGAGCGGAATGTATTTGGCTCCCGAAGTGGTTCCAGAGGTTTTGGCAAAATACAAAGGTTTGCCTGGCCACAGTATATTTTCTTGTCCTTTGACTACTTTTTCAACATACGGTTTTAAATCTTCGTAATCACGGATAGGTACGTTTGTGGCAAAATCTTGATAGGTTTTGATGGTGTCAAAATGGTGGTTTTTGCCAAACTCAGTATTTTGGGCTGTTTTAATCAAAGAGTTAAAAACAGCTTGTTGCGTTGCCACAGGATTATTTGCCCAAGCTTGCGTTTTTTGGACCACTTTTTTGGCAAATATCTTGGCTGCAATTGATTTTATAAACATGCTATTTTTGTTTTTTGGTACTTTGTCCTTTTAATTTGGACTGTTGGGCTGCTTTTTTTTCCTGTTCTGCCACTTCGTTTCTTAGTTCTATTTCTTCTTCTGTGGCATTGAGATTTTGTTGCGGCACAGGTTCTTCAATATTCATGATAGAATCTTTGTTGAACTTGGCGTATTCTAATTCTCCGTTGAGCACTTTTTGAATGGATTGAATGTAGGCTTCGTTTTTCTTTAAGGCTAGAGTCAAAGAATCTGATTTTAATGCCAATTCGGTAGCGTCTCTTTTTAGTTTTGAGGACGAGTAACCGGGTATGTATTCTCTCAATGGTGTGAACGCAATGATTACGGTGGTGATCGAAATAAGTACAATGGCTCCAAGGGTAGCCACAACAAAAACATTCATTAAGGTTAACCGAACTGAAAATAATTCCTCAAAAGTATCTTCATTCAAAATCAACAGTCGATTTTTGGTGAATAGTTTTTTGTGAAGTTTTTTGCGTTTTATTCTTTTCTTGGACATTGTATTTTCTATATCTCACAAATATAATAATTAATGTAAACCAAACGGGGGTTCGAAAATGATTGTTGTTTTTATAACCATTAAAGAGATAATTGAATAAACATGCTGTGAAATGAAAAAATATTAACGTCCCGAAGCGTCGGGACTGGTTAACGATTTCAGATGTGAGAGAACGCTAAAAACAAATGAAATATTTTTTACTTAGACAAAATCAATCCCAATATTCAATTTATTATTCGCTAAAACGCTGAAAATAAGCACGTTTTTATTTACTTGCACAAAATAAAAAATCAATCCCGACGCTTCGGGACGTTAATCTACAATCTCAAATCTCAACTGTTTTTTAGCTCGAGTTTGCGCGCATGAGGGATAGGAATAAGCTACCGAAGTAGCATGCCACTAAGCGTTGGGGGCCCGACAGCAGTACCGCGAGGGGATTTATGAGCGCAAACAAAATGAGCCCATTGCGGTACCGCTGGCATGCCCTGATTATAAATTTGAATGGTTTTGAGCATTTTATATGTTGTGTTTTAATAAAGTTTTAACTTTGAACGTTGCAAAATATTCGGATTTAGTGAGTTTGAATTGCAGAATTCTATATACCTTTGTCCCTACATTTTATTAAAAATAGGCTTCGGCATAAATTATTCGATCATGGGAAGATTTGGAGTTACAGAAATCCTAGTTATATTGGCGGTTGTATTGTTACTTTTTGGAGGTAAAAAAATTCCAGAATTAATGAAAGGTTTAGGTAGTGGTCTCAAAGAATTTAAGAACGCCTCTAAAGATGATGCCGTTACTGAAAAAAAAGACGATAGCGAGAAAGAGACTAAATAAGAAATTTTGTTTCTTGTTTGAATCCCAAAATTTAATTGAAAAATTGAGTTTTGGGATTTTTTTTGTGCTTAAAATCAAAGACTAATATGGCGAGACGGATATTTAAAAGTTAAAAAATATGTTTTTGGAACACAAATTTCACGAATTTTCACAAACCTTAGATATTCAAAAAATACAATTACACGAATTTACCCAAATGGTGTTTAGTTCTTGCTACCGTCCTTGATAGTTTACAACACTTGATTGTAAAATTTAATAATTACTCCTTGCATTCTCAAAAAATACAGTATTTTAGTACCCAAAATATTTTTGCTGTTATAACTTTATAAATGAATCAAATACCGTATTCGCCTGGTTTACACAAATTGGTTACCCTTGAGGTAGCAAAATTAGATACACTTACTTCAAGCCAAGATTTCATCACTTTTTCTGAAGGATTGTTATTGAAATACGAACTGGAAAAAGTAGGCATCAGTGTTCATGATTTTGATAATGATAGTTTTACCATTGCCATTTGCTTGAAGGAATCTCATATTTGTATTCATACTTGGCCCGAATTTCAACAACTGACCTTGGATGTGTATTTGTGTAATTACTTGCAGGACAACACACAAAAAGTAAAGGATATTACGGCAGATTATATTACTTATTTTGAAGCAGTGGTACTTAAAGATTTTGAAATTAACAGATAAGATATGAAAGTAACTTGCTTTAATTGCAATAACACAACAACATTAGAGGTTCTTTTTGAGGTCGAATCTTTCGCATGTCCGCATTGCGTGTACACGTATAAGAACGCCCGCGGCGAAGGATTAAAATACTTTAACAAATCAAAACCTTACTACTATGAATACCAATTTAAAGTAGGTTCAAAGGCAAATTTTGATGGTATCGAATATCAAGTTACTGGCCTACTAATAAAATCAAGCAACGGATACGAGTGGACAGAATACATTCTTGAAAGTAAAAAAGGAGAGTACTTATATCTATCGGAATCAAACGGGCATTGGATACTTTTGAACCAAATTGATTTTGATAAAAAAGTTGGCAATCACCCGAAAACAGTGGAATATCAAGATATAATTTACGACCGCTACAATTATTGTTACCCAACACTAGTTGCCGCTCAAGGATTTTTTGACTTTGATATTTACTCAAAATTCGAAATTATCGAATATATAAATCCACCCCTAATGCTTTCTTTCGAAAAATTAGGCAAAGAGCAAACCTGCTTTTATGGAAAACATATTTCTAGAAGTGCGATCAAAAAAGCATTTAATACAACTGATATAGATAAAAAAACGGGAATTGGTCAAGTACAGCCTTTTCTATTCAATATTCGCAATTTGGGATTGATCTGCGCCTCAGTAGCTATGATTATTTTACTGAGCCACTGGTATATGAACTTGGGCCGTACGGAACAAAATGTACTCAATACCGAAATAATTTTTGATCAATATATAAACAGAGACTATACTACTCCTGCCTTTACTTTACAAGGTAGTTCGGCTCCCATGTCCATACGTGTACATGCCGATGTAGATAACTCTTGGGCCAATGTTCAACTGGCTTTGATTAATGAAATTACTGGCGAAGAAACCTATGCCAACAAAGATATTGAATACTATCATGGTTATACTGATGGCGAAAACTGGACCGAAGGAACTGCAACAAATGAATTTAATATTTGTGGTGTAGCCGCCGGAAAATACCATTTGGCAATTACTCCCATGAAGGCATACTTTGATTCAAAAAATCAAAAACTACAAATAACGGCCACATGGGCAAAACCATCGTATAGAAATGTCTACATGACTTTTATTTTTATGATCGTATTTGTAATTGGAATGTATTACCTCAACCAAAATTTTGAAAACAAACGATGGGAAGAATAACCGATTTTATTAAAACAAATTACCTTTCGCTACTTATTGGCTTGTGCTTTTATGGTGTTTACATGTACTATAACACAAATGGAAATCAAATATGCGACTGTGAAACAACCGAAAATTATAGACCTACTCAAGGAAACCGTAGTTCTATCAACCATTTTTATCATAAATAATTAAAACCGCAACATCATGGAAATAATAACAATGAAACCCGTTCTAGCTTCTATTGTTTTCTCACTTTTAGGAATCGTAATTCTTTTGATTGCCTATTTAATTATCGAAAAACTTACTCCAGAGAATACTTGGAACGAAATTTCGAAAAACAATAATGTCGCGCTAGCAATTGTTTTTGCTGCCTTTATCATTGGAATTTCAATGATTATTAGTGCCGCTATTCATGGGTAAAAATTTTCTGAAATTCGAATATTTACTGCTATTTGCGGTATTTACCATTGCCACCTGCGGACTTGTGTATGAACTTGTTGCGGGTACTTTGGCGAGTTATTTATTGGGTGATTCGGTCAAACAATTTTCATTTATCATTGGAGTCTATTTGTTTTCGATGGGAGTGGGTTCCTATTTTTCGAAATTCCTGACCAAGAACCTACTCAATACTTTTGTCGAAATCGAAATACTGGTCGGTTTGATTGGTGGACTAAGTTCGGTGGTTTTATTTTTATTATTCGAAAGTGTGTATTCTTTTCAGCTCCTGCTCTATTTCTTGGTTTTTGTAACCGGTTGTTTGGTAGGTTTAGAGATTCCGTTGTTGATGAATATTCTAAAGGACAAAGTTGAATTTAGAGATTTGGTTTCGAATGTTTTTACCTTCGATTACATTGGTGCTTTATTGGCATCAGTTCTTTTTCCGTTGTTTTTAGTTCCCAAATTAGGGATTATGGGCACTTCGCTATTCTTCGGAATGATCAATATTTCGATTGCCATTGCCTTGTGTTTTTTGTTAAAAAAAGAACTGAAAAAGGTTTATTTCTTAAAGAGTAAAGCCATTGTTTCGTTCTTGATTTTACTAACGGTTTTTATATTCTCGGATAAAATTTTGGCCTATTCTGAAGGCAAATTGTATGGAGAAAACATCATTTATACCAACACAACTGCTTATCAACGCATTGTATTGACGCACAATAAAAGCGATTATCGCTTGTATTTGAACAACAATTTACAATTTAGTTCTGCTGACGAATACCGCTATCACGAAGCTTTGGTTCATCCTGCTATGTCCATGGCCAAAAAAGTAGATAATGTACTTATTCTAGGCGGTGGTGACGGTCTTGCTGCTAGAGAAATTTTAAAATACAAAGAGGTTAAAAAAATAACACTAGTCGATCTTGACGAAGGCATGACCAAAATGTTCAAAACCAACACGATTTTGACGGGTTTTAATCAAAATTCCCTCAACAACCCAAAAGTTACCGTTTACAACAAAGATGCCTACATCTGGGCAAAAAATTGCACCGAAAAATTTGATGTGGTGATTATTGACTTTCCTGATCCGTCCAATTATAGTTTGGGAAAGTTGTACTCGCTTAACTTTTATGCAACGGTTCAAAAATCATTGAATCCAGATGCTGTTGTTGTGATACAAACGACTTCGCCTTACTTTGCACCTAAATCGTTTTGGTGTATCAACAAGACTGTAATGCAGGTTTTTCCGCAAGTCGATGCATATCATGCCTACGTACCTTCGTTTGGAGAATGGGGGTATACCATAGCTATCAACGGTTTTGGAAGTACCTTTAATACTGTGAATCGAAAGGTAGATAGCCTTCGATTTTACAATTATCAGTTCGAAAAATTCAATTATTTTTCCGAAGATATGCTTTCGAAAAATATCGAAATCAACCGATTAGACAACCAAATCCTAGTACGCTATTTTGATGAAGAATGGGGAAAATTACAATAATTCGAGAAGAACATTCTTCAAATCGATAGCTGCTTCTTTGCTAATTATTCCGTTTTTGGATGCTTGCAAAGAAAAAGCCATCACTTTGTTGATTCGTTTATCGGGTACTAATCATATTTTGGGACACCAATTGCGAGTTCAAAATTTCCCGAAACCAACCAAGGAAATTTCGATTCCGTATTTGATTGTAGGTGGTGGAATTTCGGGTTTAAGCGCTGCCAGACAATTGACAAAAAAAGGAATAACCGATTTTTTAATAGTCGAATTGGAAGACCATCTGGGTGGAAATTCATCAAATGGTGAAAATAAATACTCTAAATATCCATTGGGCGCGCATTACTTGCCTTTGCCAAATTTGGAAGACAAAGAATTATTGCAATTTCTTACCGAAGAGAAAATTATCTTAGGTTATGATGCCAACGGCTTACCACAATTTGACGAAACCCAGCTCACTTTTGCACCAGATGAACGCTTATTTTACAAAAACATTTGGCAAGAAGGATTGGTTCCAAAACAAGGGAATTCAGTTGTAGAAGATGAAGAACTAAATCGTTTTTTCAAATTAATGGCTGATTTTCGAATAAAAAAAGACCCCGACGGAAAGTTTTGGTTTATGATTCCGTTATCACAATCAGCGACAAATGAAATGGTGAAAGCATTGGATTCGGTTACAATGCAGCAATGGTTTGTTTCGAATAATTTTACTTCAAAACCGCTATTTGATTATATTGATTACTGTTGCAAAGATGATTTTGGATTGGGCATTGACTATGTTTCTGCCTACGCCGGAATCCATTATTTTGCAGGTCGAAAGCAAAATTCAAGTCCAAACAAAGGCGATACCGTGCTTACTTGGCCTGAAGGAAATGCGAGATTGGCTCAGCATTTACAGAAGTATGTAGTTGGAAAATCGTTGAAAAATCATTTGGTGTACAACATCAAAATTGACGGAAACAAAGCTGTTGCCACTGTTTTTGACAATAAAACCAAAACTTCAACTACCATTACTGCCGATAAAATTGTGCTTGCAACTCCACAATTTGTCAATCAATACCTTTTAGAAAACAGAAAAAATTTGGCCAAACAATTTCATTATACGCCTTGGATGTTGGCGACTATAGTTGTGTCTGACCTTGTTGATAATAATAGTTTTCCGCTTTGTTGGGACAATGTTATTTATGGTTCAAAAGGCTTGGGTTATGTGTATGACCAGCACCAGTCCTTGCAACAAATACAGGATAAAAAAGTGATTACGTATTACTATAGTTTTTCGTCTTCTGATTTAAAAAAGACAAGACGATACTTATACAAAAAACCAAAAGAACATTGGAAACAAGTGGTCTTTAATGATCTAAAAATTGCCCATCCTACGATTGAAGAAGACACCGAAAGTATCGAAATTCACCTTTTAGGTCACGGAATGGTAAGTCCTGTTCCTGGTTTTATTTATGGACAAGCCAAAAAAGAAGCAGCCAAACCCATCGACAATAAAATCTACTTTGCTCATACCGACTTGGCCGGAATTTCAGTTTTTGAAGAAGCTTTTCACCAAGGAATTAACGCCGTAAACCAAATGATTGATGGAACAACCATGGATTCATAAAGCCAAAACCGATAGTGTTTTTATCTTGCTTCCCTCCTTTTTGGTGGTAGCAATGGTGTTTTTGTTTCAAAATCAACTAAAGGTTATTGAAGAACAATATTCTTTTTATACTTGGCTTTTTCTAATTGTTTTTATTGATGTCGCGCACGTGTACGCAACCTTGTTTAAAACCTACTTTGTAGCATCAGAATTTCAAAAAAGAAGAAAACTTTTAATAGGATTGCCTATTGTTTGCCTTGTTATTGGTATGCTTTTGTTTTCATTTGGGAGTGCCGTTTTTTGGTCCGTTTTAGCGTATATCGCCGTTTTTCATTTCATTCGACAACAATATGGTTTCATGCGATTATATGCTCGCAACGAGCCAAAAAAGTGGGCTTGGATCGATAATTTAATTATTTATACTGCGACGGTTTATCCCATGTTATTTTGGTTTTTATCGCCTACGCGAAAGTTCAACTGGTTTGTGGCAAACGAATTTTTCCAATTTGAAAGTCCTTTTTTACTTCAAATTCTAGGGTGCATTTATGGTGGAATCCTGCTATTTTATATTCTTCGAACAATTTATTTAACCCTAAAAACCAAATCGTTCAACATACCAAAAAACGCTATTATCTTAGGTACAATTCTCTCTTGGTATTTTGGAATCGTATATTTTAACAACGATTTGGTTTTTACTTTACTCAACGTTGTTTCTCACGGAATTCCGTACATCGCATTGATCTACTTTAACGAAATTGAGAAAAAACCAACCTCAGATTTGGGCTGGATGCATTTTTTGAAGAACTTTCAAGGTGTTTTTATTTTTCTATTCATTTTAGTTATAATAGCTTTTTCCGAAGAATACCTATGGGAATTCATGGTCTGGAATGAACAATTTTCGGGAACAAAGCAGGACTTTTCCAATTGGTACTTTATAATAGTTCCTTTGTTAACGGTGCCGCAGTTCACGCACTACCTTTTGGATGGCTTTATCTGGAAAACTAAGCGATAGTTTAACAAGTCATACCATTTACAACACACTATTTGTCACTCAAAAAGAGTCTCTACATACGTTATTCATAGTCGCTGAAACGCTTTCAGCGAGATAAACTATGTAAGCAGCTGTTTGTACTGATTACCATCAACCAACAAAAAAATAAAAATTATTAAAAACCTTATTTAGAATTAATCTTAATTACGTATGTTTGCGCTTTAAAAAAAGCAATAATATAAAATTTAAAAACTAAAAGGTAATGACAAAGAAGAAGAAATCAAGTAATTTAATGCGTATCATTCACCGTTATTTGGGGTTTTTCCTTGCAGGAATAATGGCAGTTTATGCCTTGAGCGGAATTATTTTAATTTTTAGAGATACTGATTTTCTAAAACAAGAAAAGAATATTGTCAAAACCATAGCTCTCAATTTGAATGAGGAAGATCTAGGAAAAGAATTGCATCTTAAAAAATTCAAAGCAGAACGTGAAGAAGGAGATATCGTTTTTTTCAAAGAAGGAACCTACAATAAAAAAACAGGAGCTGCCGATTACAAAACCACAAGCCAACCTTTTATAATCGAAAAAATGAACCATTTGCACAAAGCAAAAACTGGTGATCCTTTGTTCTTTTTAAACATCTTCTTTGGAGTATCCTTATTCTTTTTTGTGATTTCAACCTTCTGGATGTTTACACCAAAAACTACCATTTTCAAAAAAGGAATGTATTTTACAGCAGCAGGTATTGTACTGACATTGATAATGTTGTTTTTGTAAAGCAATAATTTTAAATGTAAAAACCATCTTTGCTAAAGATGGTTTTTTTTTTACTTGTGGTGACTCAATTATTAAATCACCATCGTCAACTGAATTCTCTTTCGATCCTCATCCACTTCGGTTACTTTTACGGTTACATGTTGGTGTAACTTCACTACTTCATTTACGTCGCTTACAAAGCCTGCTTTGAGTTGAGAGATGTGTACCAAACCACTTTCTTTGACTCCGATGTCAACAAAACAACCAAAGTTGGTGATGTTATTCACAATTCCAGGTAAAATCATTCCTGATTTTACGTCTTTGATGGTTTTTACATTCGGGTCAAATTCGAATACTTTTGCGGCTTTTCTTGGGTCTAATCCGGGTTTTTCTAATTCTTTAATAATGTCTTTTAGAGTAAGTAAACCAATTTCTGGAGTGATGTACTTCTCTGGTTTTATTAAAGCTGTCTTTTCTTTATTAGCAATTAAATCATTAACAGTTAGTTTCAAATCTTTGGCCATTTTTTCTACAATCGAATAGGCTTCCGGATGCACTGCCGAGTTATCCAACGGGTTTTTGGCATTCGAAATTCGGATAAAAGCGACTCCTTGCTGGTATGCTTTTTCACCTAAGCGAGGCACTTTTTTCAATTGTTTTCTATTTTCGAAAGGACCATTTTCAGAACGATAAGTGACAATATTTTCGGCCAGCTTCTCTCCTATTCCACTCACATAGCTTAGTAAATGTTTACTTGCCGTATTAATATTGATTCCAACCGAGTTCACGCAACGAATTACGGTGTTATCCAATTCTTCTTTTAGTTTATTTTGGTCCACATCATGTTGGTACTGCCCTACTCCAATGGCTTTTGGGTCGATTTTTACCAACTCCGCCAATGGGTCTGAAAGCCGTCTTCCAATCGAAACCGAACCACGAACGGTCACATCATAATCTGGAAATTCTTCACGAGCAATTTTAGATGCCGAATATACCGATGCTCCCGCCTCAGAAACGATAAAAACTTGCACCGGCTTATCAAAAGCAATTTTCTTGATGAAAAATTCGGTTTCACGAGATGCGGTTCCGTTTCCTATCGAGATGGCATCAATTTTATAGGCATTCACCATCGATTTTATCTTTTTCATCGCCATGGCTGTTTCATTCTGTGGCGCGTGCGGATAAATATTTTCGTTGTATAATAAATCTCCTTTTTCGTCCAAACAGACTACTTTACAACCGCTTCTAAATCCTGGATCGATAGCCAAAATACGTTTTTCTCCCAATGGTGGCGCCAAAAGTAACTGCCCTAAATTATTAGCAAAAACCTGAATCGAATTGGCATCTGCCTTGGCCTTTGCTTCTTGCAAAGCTTCGTTAGATATTGCTGGATTTAGTAATCGTTTATAACTGTCTTCAATGGCTAATTGTACATGTGGCGTACTCGCGCTTTGACCTTTCAAAATCACTTCATCAATAATATTATAAGCATCATCAATGTCTACTTCGACTTTAAACTTGATGAATCCCTCATTTTCGGCACGCAACATAGCCATTAATCGGTGCGAAGGCGCTTTGGTCAACGGCTCTGACCACTCAAAATATTGGTTAAACTTTTGAGCAGCTTCGTCATCTTTTTTGCTTTTGACAACCTTGGTTGTAATCGTTGCTTTACGCTCGTATAAGCGACGTAATTGCTTTCGAACATAAATATTTTCGTTAATCCATTCGGCTACAATATCGCGTGCTCCTTGCAAAGCAGCGTCTTCGTTGATCACATTTTCGTTTAGATATTTAGTCGAAAGAAAATCAACGTCATCGTTATTTTGAGCCATGATAATTTTAGCCAAAGGTTCTAATCCGTTTTCACGAGCGACATCGGCTTTTGTTTTTTTCTTCTTTTTATAGGGTAAATAGAAATCTTCTAGCTCTTGTAAATCAAAACTTTTATCAATTTTAGCAAACAAAGTTTCGTTCATTGCACCTTGCTCCATTATGGATTTCAAGATAGCTTCTTTACGTTTCACGACAACTTCGTACTCTTTTTGAAGCTTGGCAATATTTTCGATTTGTACTTCGTCCAGATTTCCGGTAGTATCTTTTCGATACCTAGAAATAAACGGAATAGTACAATCTTCTTGTAATAATTGAACAGTTTTTTGAATATTGATTGCTGCTGTAGCAACCGATTTAGATATGTATTGTATGTTGGTCATTAATTAAATTTTAAGTAAATAATACGAGATTCTCGTAAAATATCGTATTATTTACAACTTATACGATTTTATAATTTTAGTAAAATCTTTAGATCTAACAAAATTATGTTTTATTTTGTTAACTTGAATTTTTTCTAAAAAACCTAAGCTTTGTAGATTATTTAAATCAGCCCTAGCGGTGAAATTTGAAATACTAAATCTATTTTCTATCTCTTTACTGCTTAAAACTCTATCTTCATCCTCACTTATAATTTTTAAAATTTGCGCTTGCCTGTCATTTACATTTGGTATCTTAATAAACTTTGCAGCTTGTATGACTTCTTTTTGTTTTCTACCAATGTATTCTTTCAAACTAATAAAGGCTTTTTCCATCGTTTTTAAATGATAAGTTATAAAATAGGTCATATCATTTTGATCAATTTCAGTATATATAAAAGCTTTTTCATATTGATTTTTAGTATCCTTTATAATTGTGGAAATAGCAAGATATTCCGTTAACCAATAACCATTTTTAAGCATATACCAATAAAAAAGAGCCCTAGCAGTTCGTCCATTACCATCACTAAAAGGATGAATCCATCCTATCATAAAATGTATAATGATTCCTTTTATTATGGGATGTATAAATATTTTTTGATCATTATTAAAAAAGTCACATAATTCGTTTATTAATACTTCTATTTCTTGATGATTGGGTGGTGTATGAACAACTTCACTATTAGAATAATTGACCACATAAATCTCGTCATTTTCTCTAAAAACACCTTCTTCATCTTTGTTATCTAACGTATCATTTGAAATCAAATTATGAATGTAAAGTAACTTGTCTGGGGTTAAATCATCCGATTTATTTTGCACAATATATTTCATGGTGACAAAATTGTTCATAATCATTTGTTCAGACTTACTTTTTGGCTTCAACTCTTTTTGAATCATTTCTTTAGCTTTTTTTCGAGTCGTGTTTGCCCCCTCCATTTGACTACTTGAAATAGCTTCTTCCATGATGGAACTAATCATAAACATTTTCTTGTCAGTCTCAGCAATACCAACATTACTTCCTAAATTTCCTCCAATATTCAAATCACAATAATGTAATAATTGCAGAATAAAATCAGTTGAACTAAATTGAAAACTGTACTTTCCGAAAGTGACATTTTGTGAATTTAGAATTCTAGCCATCTTTATTGCACTCCAATATTCTTGCGGACTAGCAATTTTAGCTTTATATTTTATTTTATCCCAGAATAAATATGCATCATTTATTTCCTTCAACTCCCCATTTTCACGCAATTGATTATACAATAAAAAAGTTTTTTCATCATATTTATATTCAGGTGGTGACTCTATCATACAACTCTATTTTTTGCTAATTTATGTAAATAATACGAGATTCTTGTAAAATCTCGCATTATTTACATCTTTGATTTTTTCATAAGACATAATCTAATATCTTTGAAACTTAAATTAAGTTAAATGACATTTTTATTCTACCTATTTTTAATTATTAATGCAATTGCTTTTATATTAATTGGCTACGATAAAAATCTAGCCAAAAAACAAAAAAGACGTATTCCTGAACGGAGGGCACTGAAAAACATCGCATATTTTGATTATCATCGTTTTTTAGACAATAAAAAAACGCTTGTAACAGGAGTTATATAATCCGTTGCAAGCGTTTTCCTTTTTAATCTTGATTTTTAATGTTGGTTCAATAAGGCTATTTTGAGTTTAGCTAGAGTCATTTTGAGTAATGCAGCAGTAGCTTTCATTTTTCTACATTAATTTGAGTATTCTTTTTAAGTTGACTGCGAAAATTGCTATTGCACCTTGCATTTGCATATTGGTAATGCCATATGATATTGCTCTATCATAACCATGTACATTTTTCAACTCACTATTTTTCGCTTCTATTTTATATCGATGTTTTGCTTTTTCTTTGTAATAGTCAGTTTCTTGAAAGCTGATTTGTTCTTGGTGTAAGTCCGATTTTATCGACACCGAATATGTTTTTGTCTTGGATCCTTCTTTATAACAACCCTCTTTTAAAGAGCAGGTCTTACATTTTTCCACATCAAAATAGTAGGTTTGTATTTGATTGGTTCCAACATTTTTTTTACCTTGGCGAGCCTTTCGTATGGCCATATGACCAGCAGTGCAAACAAATCTATCGGCATCTTTATTATAGTCAAATTTATCTTCGTCTTTTCTAGCTCCTTGTGCTATTGTAACATTTAGTCTGGCTACCACTTTAATATTTTGCTCCCTTGTGAGTTTGAGATTTTCTTTTCCTGTATAAGCTCCATCCCCAATAATAGTATCAACATCAATTCCGTTTTTTTGACTAATCGCTAAAAGTCTAGGTAATTCTGGTCCATCCCCTTTTTCACCTGATGTGACTACAGCCGCTGTAATGATGCGCTCCTCGGTCATAGCTAAGTGAGTCTTATATCCAAAGAAAGAACTATCAGCAGATTTATGACCCGTTTTAGCATCTGCATCTTTTGATAAGGTAAAATTTTCTTGAGTGTCTTCTACAGTTTCTTTGAGTAGATTTAATTTCTCTTTCACAGCTGGAATCGAACTTATTGACGGCTCATTTTCAATGCGTTTTTCCAACTCTTTACAATAAGCAAGTTCCTTCTCTAAGTCATTGTCTGTATTTTTTTCAGGCATATGTTCTTTGAATTCCTGCTCAAAGCTGTATACTGTTTTTCGCAGTAGCTTGGAACGTTCTCTCAATACATCGATGGCTAAAAATGGATTGGATCTTGATAAAGTATGTGTGGCATCAACGATGATAGACTTCGAACGAATAATACCTTTTTCGATAGCAATGGTGACTGTTTTGTTTATCAACAGATTTAATAGGTCGGTATCCTTTAGACGTAGTTTTCTAAATTTTGTTAACGAACTCGGATTGATAACATCGTCTTCTGGATTCATATCCAAAAAATATTTGAAGGACATATCGTATTGAGAACGCTCCACGACATCAATATCGGAAACAGTATAGATTGTTTTAAGTAGTAAATACTTAAACATACGAACGGGACTTTCTGCCATTCGCCCATTATTGGGACAGTACTTATTTAACAACTCATCGTAAATGAATGAAAAATCAATCAAATCATTAATTTTTCTTAATAGATTTTCTTTTGGAACTATTAAATCATACAACGAAGAATACTCGCTGAATTGTATTGTTTGTTGTTGTACTAACATCTAAAAAACACTTATAATTAGATTTAAATATAAGAAAAAAGGAGTAGAAATCCATAGATATCTACTCCTTTTTATGTGTCAATTTATTAGAAAGACTTTTTCAGTGCCCTCCCTGAACGAACACTTCTTTTATTTGTATTGATTGGTGGAACGATTAGTTCTGGAGTAGCAATGCAAATTTTTAGGCATAAAACAGCAAAGAGAAGTTATTTACTAAAGTTTTGGGGAATAGTCATTTTGCAAATTATAATTTTAATGGCATATCTCAAATACTATAATTAAAGCATACACTATTAAAAATATACTGTAAAAAATGTAAATACCGTCAGTCAACTGACTCAATTTACATTAATACCGTCAGTTGACTGACTGAATTAACGTTAATTCAGTCAATAGAAAATAAAAAAACCGTTAATACATGAAGTATAAAAATGTATTTACGGCTCAATTTTAAGATTTAATTTATTTTTTAGCCCCTATAAAATTCATATATGAACTTGGATTCCAATCTACAGATTTTGACTGATGCCATATTTCAAATCCAGCGTTAGTAAACAATTTAATATAATTGTGAGAGAAGGAATTTTCGAAACCGAAAATTTTTGAATCAGGATTTTTGCTGTAATCATGATCAACATCCGTCGGCTCGATGGCGATAAAATATACCTTTTCGAACTGACTTAAAATTGTAAAAAGTTCTTGTAATTTAGCTTGGGTAAAGTATTCCAAAACACCCCTAGAAGTCATAACAACCATTTTGTTGGTACCATTCTTTTTAATCCATTCTACTCCATCAGCAGCGTGAAATTCTAATTTATCTTCATTTTGGTATCTCTGACGATTCGCTTCAGTTTGAGATTTACTTAAATCAATTCCAATAAACTTATCAATTGCAGTCGATCTATCCTTTATGTATTTTAGTATAGTTCCATCACCAGTTCCAATTTCAATAAATAAATTATAATTTTCATTTTGTTCTAATATTTGCTCTTCTAATGAATCTATTAGAAAAGAACACTTAGGTTTAAAAAAACTTTCTAAAACATCTGTATTGAAACCACTTAAAAAATAATCTTCACCCTTATTACTCCAAAAATCTTTATGGTAATTAGACAGTGCTTCAAAATTATTTTCTTTTTTAGCCTTATCAAATATATAATTGCGCATTAAGCGATCAGCAACTGGAAGATGTAGCTGAATCGTCATGCCTTTAATACTCAGGTTTTTTGCCTTTTCAGGAAATATAGCAACAAGACCTTTACCTACATAGTGTTTGACTAGTTCCTTCATGATTTACAGATAGTTAGCTTTTAATACTTAAGAAAAAGATCTAAAATTAACAAAAAAAAGCAGATATTTTTATAAAATACCTGCTTTTTATTATACTTGAAAATTATTATTTTTTAGTCTAGTAAACCTACATTATGAACAAGCAATTTTATTCACTCTATTTTGATGTCTTCCACCTTCAAAAGCAGTGTTCAAGAATGTATCTACAATTTCTACAGCTTGTTCAATTGAAGTATATCGAGCTGGAATACTCACAATATTGGCATCATTATGTAAACGTGTTAAATAAGCAATTTCTTTAGTCCAACACAAACCAGCTCTTACACCTGCATGTTTGTTCACTGTCATTGCAATTCCATTTCCGCTTCCGCAAATAACAATTCCAAAATCAGCTTTTCCTGTTTCAACATCTGTAGCTACAGGATGTCCAAAATCTGGATAATCTACAGAGTCAAAAGAATCTGTTCCATAATTTGTTACTTCGTATCCTTTTGCTTCAAGCATTTTTACAATTGCTTTTTTGTACTCTGGACCAGCGTGATCGTTTCCTATCGAAATTTTCATTATTTTAATTATTAAGTTGTGTTTTGCAAATTTACCAAAACAATCTTTATTATACCTATTGTACTAAGTTGTTTCTTTTTCGAAAAATAGCACTTTACTCCAACTGCACTACAATCTATTAATTTTCAACGAATTATGAGTTATGAACAATTATCAATAACTCATAAATAACTGATTATCAATGGATAATTATCAAAAAATTAGTATTTAAAATCCATTGTTAATAACCCATCTTAATTCCTTGATATTCAGTTAACGCTATGTTAATACTAAATGTTAATAAGTTCAGAAAGAAAATAAGAACTAAATTTTGGTCATATCAATTAAAAATGTAATCCAAAATGGGAAATTAAAAACCTAGAAAAGTTTAGTAAATTTTTAGAAAAGTTATTAATACTCCTTTTGTATTTATCAACAGAAATTTTTAAAATACTTATTTACAATTTTAAATACTTTTAGTTTATCAACCGTTGTTAATTAAAATTAAAAAACTACTGAAAATAAAACCTTTACCTATTGTATTACCTGTTAATAACTCTTGAAAACACACTTAAACTAATATACAATCTCCTTTTTCATAATTTTATTGCCACTATTAACAAGCTATAATAACAAACAATAAATTATTTAAATTTAAATTTTCTTTTTGTTGTATTATATATATGTTGACAACTTTGAAAAAATTAAACGATTCTCAAATTGTTTTCATACTTCATTTCTTGAAGAATTGATTTAATGTTTTCAAAATCGTTTGGATGAACTTTCAATTTGATTCCGCCCAAAGCTGTTGAATACATTGGTGCAAACGAAGACATGATTTCGTTTTGAAAAAAATACTGAAAACCTTCAATATTCAAACGATGTTTAATGATCTCGATTTGATGGGTATAGTCAAATACAGCTAGCGTGACAAATGATTCCATAGGTTACTGTTTGATATAAAGATAGTTCAAAATAGAATGGGTTTAAAATAGCAGTAGTACGTTATTATTTATTTAAAACTTAGTTGAATCATATGTTAACTGTTAACAATTTTGTAATTTCGAACTTTAAGATATTAATTATGGGAAAAAGATTAAAGAAACCTACACAGAAACAACTAGATTTCTCTGATAAAATTATAAAAATACTATCCAATAGTGCTAATAAAGAGTTCACTTATAAGCAAATAGCTGCTAAGTTGGAACTTGATGATACACAAAGTCGTAACCAAATCATTAAAGATTTGAAGTTATTAACGGCAGATAAAAAAATTGTGGAAACCGAACCTGGTAAGTATTTGATAAAAACAGAAAGTAAAGAATACTACGAAGGTAAGATAGACATGACCAGTCGTAAAACGGCTTATTTTGTTTGTCCAGATTTTGGCGAAGATGTATTTATTCCGACCAACAATCTAAATCATGCCTTGGACAAAGACATCGTAAAAGTGTACGTATACAATCGTAGACGCGGTAAACGTCCTGAGGGTGAAGTTGTTGAAATAGTAGAAAGAGCCAAAACAGATTTTGTTGGGGTTATTGACATTCAAAAAAACTTTGCATTTGTCTCTACTGCCAATCCAAAAATGTACACGGATATCTTTATCCCGAAAGACAAAATAGGAGAAGCAGAGCAGGGTGACGTAGTATTGGTTCATATTGAAGATTGGCCTAGAAAAGCTGATAGTCCTTTTGGAGTAGTGTCAAAAGTACTTGGGAAACCAGGAGAACACGATACAGAGATTCATGCAATTTTAGCAGAATATGGTTTGCCATCTGAGTTTCCGATAGAAATTGAGACGTTTGCACAAAAAATAGATACTTCTATTACTCCAGAAGAAATAGCCAATCGTAGAGACATGCGTGATACGCTAACTTTTACCATTGATCCAAAAGATGCAAAAGATTTTGATGATGCATTATCTTTCAAAAAATTAGAAAATGGTAATTATGAAATTGGTATTCACATTGCCGATGTTTCGTATTATCTTGAAGAAGGAACTATTCTTGATGACGAAGCCTATCAACGTGCAACCTCTGTGTATTTGGTAGATAGGGTAGTACCTATGTTACCAGAAGTACTATCAAATTTTGCTTGTTCTTTGCGTCCGCAAGAAGAGAAATATACTTTTTCGGCCGTGTTCGAAATCAGTGAAAAATGCGAAGTTGTAAACCAATGGTTTGGTCGTACCGTGATATATTCTGATCAACGTTTTGCTTACGAAGAAGCGCAGTACATCATAGAGACCAAAGACGATACCATTCCCGAAGATATTTCGATCACGGGTACTTCTTATCAAGTTTCTCCAGAAATCGTTGCAGCGACGCTTAAATTGGATGAACTAGCCAAGATCTTCCGTAGAAAAAGAATGAACGATGGAGCCATCTCCTTTGATAAGGTCGAAGTGAAATTCAATCTAGATGAGAACGGTGAACCAGAAGGTGTTTATTTTAAAGTTTCTAAAGATGCCAATCATCTGATTGAAGAGTTCATGCTATTGGCCAATAAGAAAGTAGCAGAATACATTGGTAAACAAAAGAAAACTTTTATTTATAGAATTCACGATGAACCAAACGAAGATAAATTGTTTGCTATGCAAGCAGTGATTGCTAAATTTGGTTATAAAATAGATTTCAAACAAGGAGATGTTTCCAAAGCATTGAACCAGTTGATGGCAGATGTAAACGGAAAAAAAGAGCAAAATTTAATTGATACCTTGGCTATTCGCTCTATGAGTAAAGCTAAATATTCAACAGATAATATTGGACATTACGGTTTAGCATTCGATTATTACTCCCATTTTACTTCACCAATTCGTCGTTATCCTGATGTAATGGTACATCGTTTATTACAATTTTACTTAGACGGAGCTAAATCTGCAGACGAAGAATTGTATGAAACCAAATGTTTACATTGCTCCACTATGGAAGGTTTGGCTACCAATGCCGAACGTGATTCGATCAAATACATGCAGGTAAAATACATGCAAGATCATCAAGATCAAGAGTTTTTGGGTGTTATTTCTGGTGTGACAGAGTGGGGGATTTATGTCGAAATCATTGAAAATAAATGCGAAGGTATGGTTCGAATAAGAGATCTTAAAGACGATTATTATACCTTTGATGAAAAACAATATGCCATGGTTGGCGCGACTTCGGAACAGTTATTGCAATTAGGTGACGAGATCTATGTTACAGTTAAAAATGCCGATTTGGTTAAAAAACAATTGGACTTTAATTATGTGCGTAGAAATGAAAACAACTAAAAAATAACAAGATGAAAAAAGTATTGATGATTGCTCTAGTGATTTGTTCGCAAATCACTATGGCACAGGTAACAAAAAATTTAGGCGATTTTAATGCCATAAGTATTTTTGACAAACTGAATGTGAAGCTTATTCCAGGATCTGAAAATAAGATTGTGATCAAAGGAACGCGCGCTTCAGAAGTGGAAACAGTGAATAACAATGGTGTTTTGAAAGTAAGAATGCCGTTTCCAAAATTGATGTCAGGTAATGATATCATGATTCAGTTGTATTACAAAAACATAGATGACATTAGCGCAAGCGAAGGATCATTTGTGTCCAGCGATGCTGTTTTTAAAGCTACAATCATGAACGTAAGTGCTCGTGAAGGAGCACAGATCGAAGTAGAGTTGGATGCTGAAAAAGTAAATGTAAAAGCCGTTACAGGTGGTATTGTTAACTTATCTGGTGAGGCCAACAATCAAGATGTTGCTATTGGAACAGGTGGTAATCTTAGTGCGATAGATTTGCGTACGTCGCAAACAACGGTAACTGTCTCTGCAGGAGGTACTGCCGAGGTGTATGCGACTACATTGGTAGATGCCAAAGTAAGAGCTGGTGGAAACATTTACATCTACGGGAAACCAAAGCAAGTAAATAAAGCGACTGTTCTTGGTGGTAAAATTGAAGAAAAAAATTAAATTGCATCTTTTTTGAGGTAATATTAAAGTATAAATTTTGATGATTAACGATATTCTAGCAGGTATTCCTTGGGGTATTTTTTTAAGTTTTATGATTGGGCCTGTTTTCTTTATTTTACTAGAAACTAGTATTGTAAAAGGTTTTAGAGCAGCTCTAGTGTTTGATTTAGGAGTAGTTCTAGCAGACATTATTTTTATAACAATTGCCTATTTAGGGAGTTATAGAATGATCAAAAGCTTAGAAGATAAACCCTCCCTTTTTATTTTTGGTGGAATTATTATGTTTGCTTACGGTATCATTTCGTTACTAAATTTACGCAAAGAAAAACGAGTAAATACCAAAGAAATTGACAATGAAATTATTCGAAAAAATTATCTAAGTCTGTTTTTTAAAGGTTTTATTCTAAATATAATTAACATTGGTGTTTTAGGTTTTTGGTTGGCAATTATCATTTCTGTTGGACCAAAATTAGAAATGCAACCATCAAGAATGATGACTTTTTTTATAACGGTAATCGTCACCTATTTGATTATCGATTCTATAAAGATTGTTCTCGCTAAGCAATTAAAATCCAAGATGATACCAAGTAATATCTTGAAGATAAAACAAGGTATTAGTATTGTACTAATGATTTTTGGATTAGTGCTCATGTCACAAGGTTTCTTTCCAAATGAGAAGGAGATGGTCAAAAAAGCCTTCCAGAAGATAGAAAATAAGAATACAACTAAACGTCCTAACTAGGGCGTTTTTTTATGCCTGTATGTGGCTATCAAAAATTGGTTATACAGTCTCATTTTCGTTTAAAATAACATTTTGGGCGTGCCCGGCAAAAAAAGCCGGTCGGGCTATACATTACAAGTCCTCAACAAGTTACGCTAACGCTGCACTTGTTTGTGGGCTTTTTATTTCTATCCCTCACACAATACAATGTTTACCAAAACCTTTTTTTAAAAACGACTATAATGCAGTACCATTAATAATTATGGTTTAATGTTGTTTTGCTGGCAATTACTATGATAAAAAAAGTAATGAAACTTAGGTCTTCAGTTGTCATGTTACGCTTATATCGAGTCTAGATTTGAAGATTTCTAAATGGATAATAAAAAACCTGGAAGATTAGTGTAAGGTTAGTGAGTTATTGTGCGTCCCGATACTTAGTTGATCCAGAATTATAACTTATTTATAAAAATCAGTAGCCTCAAAAACCTTCAAGTTTCCTTGAAGGTTTTTGAGGCATCGTCCGTCCCGAGGCTTCGGGAGAACCGTTTATAGATGTTTTTTCAAATAAAAGTAAAAAAAAAGAGATACATTTCTGTATCTCTTTTGAGGCATCGTCCGTTCCAACGCATCGAGAGAACCGGTTATAGAAGTTTTTGGGAATTAAAATCAAAAAAAAAACCTCTAAGTCTCCTTGAAGGTTTTTGAGGCATCGTCTTTCCCGATGCTTCGGGAGAACCGTTATTAGTAGCTTTTTGGAATTTAAACAAAAAAACCTCCTCTTTCCTTGAAGGTTTTTGAGGCATCGTCCGTCCCGACGCTTCGGGAGAACCGGTTATAGAAGTTTTTGGGAAGTATAAGCAAAAAAAAAACCTTCAAGTTTCCTTGAAGGTTTTTGAGGCATCGTCCGGATTCGAACCGGAGTAGGAGCTTTTGCAGAGCCCAGCCTAGCCGCTCGGCCACGACGCCGTTGTTAAGCGGGTGACAAAAGTACTCAAAAAGTTTAAAAATTTAAAATAAAATTGAAGTTTTATCAATATAATTTACTTTTTGTATTATAACTGTTTAAAGATAAACTCTTTATAAAATTTATAATTTACTACTATTTTTAAAACTACTTTTTGTAAATGTCAATCTTATTTTTTTCTATATTCTTTTAATTGAATCGTAACCGACTCAACATCACCACCAATAGGAGGATTTAGTTTGGATACACCCACGATAACTTTCGAAACTTGTGGTAATTCAGCAAAAGTTCTAACGATGATTCTTTGTGCTACATGTTCCAACAATTCCGAACGAATCGCCATTTCTTCTTCCACAATTTTGTTCAAATGCACATAATCAACAGTATCTTTCAAATCATCTGATAGGCAAGAGGTAGTTAAATCTGTTTTAATTTCTAGATCAACACTATAATCTGAGCCTATTTTTGATTCTTCGACCAAACAACCGTGAAAAGAGAATGTTCTTATATTTTTTAATTTAATGATACCCATTGTTGTATTGAATTTATAGTTTTTCCTAAAAATTAGTGGTGACAAATTTTGAACTTTAAACCATTTTGAAGTAGCTTTTTTTATCTTTACAAAAATAAAACAAAATAATGGCTACCGAAGATAAATCACTGCATTTTATAGAACAAATCATTGAAGAAAACCTAGAAAATGGTTTTCCACAAGACAAATTACGCTTCCGTTTCCCTCCAGAACCTAATGGATACTTGCATATAGGTCACGCAAAATCTATTTGTTTGCAATTTGGTTTAGGGTTAAAGTACAATGCACCAGTAAATTTAAGATTTGATGATACCAATCCTGCCAAAGAAGAGCAAGAGTATGTAGATGCTATCAAAGAAGATTTGCAATGGTTAGGATTTCAGTGGGCCGAGGAGCGTTATGCTTCCGATTATTTTCAGCATTTGTATGACTGGGCAGTCAAAATGATTAAGGATGGAAAG
This sequence comes from Flavobacterium faecale, assembly GCF_003076455.1. Lineage (NCBI taxonomy): Bacteria > Pseudomonadati > Bacteroidota > Flavobacteriia > Flavobacteriales > Flavobacteriaceae > Flavobacterium > Flavobacterium faecale. The sequence goes on along the minus strand of NZ_CP020918.1, from coordinate 1,024,451 downwards.
GCTTATATTGATAGTCAATCCTCTGAAGATATGGCCGCTCAAAAAGGAACGCCAACCCAACCAGGAGTTGATGGACCGTATAGAAATAGGTCTGTTGAAGAAAATTTAAGTTTGTTTGAAGGAATGAAAAACGGTGATTATCCAGAAGGAAGTCATGTTTTACGTGCCAAAATTGATATGACATCTACCAATATGTTGATGCGTGATCCTTTAATTTATAGAGTGTTACATCGTCATCATCACCGTACAGGTGATAATTGGAAGATTTATCCAATGTATGATTTTGCTCATGGTGAAAGTGATTATATCGAGCAAGTATCACATTCGATTTGTACACTTGAATTTGTGATGCATAGAGAACTATACAATTGGTTTTTGGATCAAATTTATGATGATAACAAAGTGCGTCCACATCAATATGAGTTTGCACGTTTGAACCTGAATTATACTGTAATGAGTAAAAGGAAACTTTTGCAATTGGTTCAAGATAAAATTGTTAATGGTTGGGATGATCCTAGAATGCCTACCATTTCTGGGTTACGTAGAAGAGGGTATACCCCAAATGCAATACGTAAGTTTTGTGAAACTATAGGTGTTGCAAAACGTGAAAATATAATTGATTATTCTTTACTTGAGTTTTGTTTGCGAGATGATTTAAATAAAGTTGCACCTCGTGTGATGGCGGTTTTAGATCCTGTAAAAGTAGTTATTACCAATTATCCTGAAGGAAAAGAAGAGTTGTTGGATGCTGAAAATAACCAAGAAGATGAAAGTGCAGGTTTTAGAAAAGTACCTTTTTCTAGAGAAATCTATATCGAAAGAGAAGATTTCTTAGAGGTAGCGCCACCTAAATATTTCAGATTAAGTTTAGGAAATGAAGTCCGTTTGAAGAACGGTTATATTATTAAAGGAGAATCGGTTACCAAAGATGCAGACGGAAATATAACAGAAATTCAAGTAAGTTATGATGAAGATAGCCGTAGCGGAAGCGGTAGTGAAGCTTCACAACGCAAGGTAGCAGGTACTTTGCACTGGGTTTCTATAGCGCATGCTATTGAGGCAGAGGTACGTTTGTACGATCGTTTGTTTATTGATGAAGCTCCGGATAGTCACAAGGAGAAAAACTTTCTTGATTTTATGAACGAGAGTTCCTTGACTGTTTCAACTGCTTTCCTAGAGCCAAGTTTGGCTACAGCGCAAGTTGGTGATCAGTTTCAGTTTCAACGTTTAGGTTATTTTGCTGTAGATAAGGACTCAACTCCTGAAAAAATAGTAATCAATAAGACCGTTGGATTAAAAGATGCTTGGGAAGAAAAAGGTAAAAAAGAAACCAATAGTATCAACAATTCTTTGAAGGATATTAATAAATTTTTCAAAGTTGGAAGTAGAGAAGAGCGAATCGTGATAAGAAAAGCAATAGGGGAGACCTTAAGCGGAATTTCAAATTACAGCTTGTTGCAGAATTCTTTTCGAAAAAATATAAACAATAATAAGAGTTCTTTATTGTTTGCCAATTTGATTTTGAAATATTCTTCTTTGAAGATTTCTGATTATGATACTGAAGATCTTTCAAAATTAATTACGATGTCGCTCCGTAGTGAATCTTCGTTTGTTCGTTTAAGAGCTATTTTGAATGTATACGATTTGGACTTTGATCCTAATTTTGTAAATAGCTTTAAAGACGAAATTTTGAAGTTGGAAGCCAATCCATCAAAAAGTACCACCGAGCGGGAAAAAGAATATATGGAAAAATTATTGAATAAATTATAATTATAGAAAGCACTTTTTTAAGTGCTTTTTTTTATGATTTAATTTTTCGATAATTATTTATTTTTCAATAGATAATTATTATTAAAAATAACTTTAATAGCTTAATTTTAATTTAATTTAAAAATTATCCGAGCTACTTGTATGTTTTTTTATTTTTAATTCTTTAAAAGGCTTTATTTTTATTTTCGACTCCATTTTTCCATTTTCGACTTCATTTTTTGAATTGAAATATCTGTTTTTGACTTTTTGCAAATAATGGTCAATTGGTCGTTAAGATTGAGGCAAATTGACGGACATTTTTTTTTCGAATAATAAGATTGTCATTTTTAAATTTTTTCGAAAATATAAATAGTAAGTACTTTCTATTTTTCGAATTAAAAAATATTGAATCGTTTAAGAATTGTTTTATTTTCTATGTTATGGTTTTATTTAAAAAACGTTTTACAACAATGAATTGTTCCATTTATATTTGAGAAAGGCTTTACAAGCCAAACGGAAATACTTAGGTTCAGGTTTTATTTGTTAAATCATTGTTTATTCTATGGCATATACTTGCTTTGAAGGCTTTTAAATGCTATCTTTATGTCAAATCTAAAAAATAACAACATTATGTCTAATAATTCAGGAAAAACAATTTTAGCACTAGCTGCAGGTGCTGCCATAGGAGCAGGAGTAGGAATCTTATTTGCTCCAGACAAAGGATCAAAAACAAGAGTTAAAATCAAAGATGGTTACAAGGATGCAGAAAAAGATCTAAAGAAAAAATTTGATAAACTTTCTGAGGAAGTTAAAACAAAAATTTCAAGTAAAAAAGTAGACCTAGAAGGAAGTTACGAAGATTTACTTTCGAACATGAGCTACAAAACTGAAGATGTAATTTCATTTCTTGAAATTAAATTATCAGAATTGAAGGATAAAAATGCAAAGCTTCAAAAATAAATTGAAGTTTTAAAAAATTAAAAAAACATTATATGGCTTTTGAAGAGTTAAAAGATAATGCAGAATATATAAAAGGGCAGGCCAAAAATTACGCGGATCACAGTGTAGCTTTTTATAAGCTTAAGGTTTTCAAGATAATTATGAGATCAAGTATTTCTATTATGAAATTTACTTTGGTGGCCATTTCATTTTTGATGTTTATGTTTTTTGGATCTTTAGGTCTAGCCTTTGTATTGAGTACGTATCTTGATAGCTATGCCTTAGGTTTTACGGCTGTAGCTGGATTGTATGTATTGGTTACATTGCTATTGTTTGCATTTAAAAGAAGATTAATCGAAGGACCATTGTTAAGAAAATGTTCTTCGTTGTTTTTTAATAGTTAAATTATGGAGAAGAAAATATATAGTTCATTCGAACAAATAGAAGCAGATCTTGAAATTCTAGATATTGAGAAGCAAATTAATTATCAAAAGATTATTTTAGGAGTTCAGAAGACGAAACAACAGTTTACACCATCAGGAATCACAAGAAATATTTTTGATGGCTTTACGGGAGCGTTTACGGGCTCATATAGCAATTATTACAAGTTAGCAGTTCCATTGATTATAAAATGGATGATGAACAAAAAAAGAAGCCAATAGGCTTCTTTTTTTATGGAGTAGGGTGCGCTAATCATTAATCTTCTTGTTCTTCATCCGTTGGTGGTTCAAGATATTCTGGAGTTTTATAATCATCTTCTTCTTTTCTTTTTTTCTTGTTACCCTTTTTCATCATTTCACCAACTTGGTTTGAAGCGCTAAAAGAGGCTACCATGTTGTTGAGCATTTCGCTTCCTGCTTGAGGCGAGTTAGGCAATAAGATCAAGTTTGAGTTGCTATCGGCACCAATTGCTTGTAATGTGTCATAGTGTTGTGTTACAACTATCAAAGCTGATGCTTCTTGAGAATTGATACCAACTCTGTTCAACACATCAACACTTTCGACTAAACCTCTAGCAATTTCTCTCCTTTGGTCAGCAATACCTTGTCCTTGCAATCTTTTACTTTCTGCTTCTGCTTTGGCTTTGGCAACGATTCTAATTCGTGATGCTTCTGCTTCAAATTCTGCTACTGTTTTTTCTCTATCGGCAGCATTGATTCTGTTCATTGCATTTTTAACTTGAATGTCTGGATCAATATCCGTAACCAATGTATTTATGATAGTATAACCATAAGTGGTCATAGCTTCGTTTAATTCTCTTTTTACAGCAATTGCGATATCGTCTTTTCGTTCAAAGACATCATCCAATTTTAATTTAGGAACCTCGGCGCGCACAACGTCAAAAACGTAGGAGGTAATTTGATCGTGTGGATATTCTAATTTATAAAAAGCATCATAAACTGTTTCTTTGACAACCATAAATTGAACAGACACTTTTAGTTTCACAAATACGTTGTCTTTTGTTTTGGTTTCGATAATAACATCCAATTGTTGGATTTTTAAATTCACTCGTCCTGCAACGCGATCAATAACCGGAATTTTTAATTGTAGTCCTGATTGTCTAATGCTTTGAAATTTACCGAATCGTTCGATAATTACGGCTGTTTGTTGCCTCACAGTGAAGAAGGAGGAGAAGAGTACAAATAATGCAATAACTAATAATATAACTAATGTAGTGCCCATTTTTTGTTTTTTATGGTTGATAATTCTTCTAAATTACTAAAAATACTTTAGGTTTGCGTTGTTAGATTATTATAATTCCAATTAGGTATGAAAAAATCAATTTTTAATGCTTTCCTACTAATGATTACTATTGGTAGTTATGCACAATATGGTTATAGAGATTCAAATCGAATTGGGATAACGGTGGGTGTGAACCAATCTACGGTGAACACAAACAATTTCAAAACCATGCCTGAGTTAGGTTGGAATGGGGGTTTGTCTATCCGTGGCAATTTCTACAACAATTGGGATATGGTATACAGTATTCAGTTTAGCGAAAGCGCCTTTTCTGTGGCCACTAAAAAGATCGGAATTATTGACGAAAATGTTAAATACAAAATGCCAGGTGCGCAATTGTCTTTGCAAGCTAGCTATGTCATTCTAGAAAATCATCTAAGTGTTGAGTTTGGACCGATTATACAAGCCAATGGAAAATTAAGCCTCAATGCCAATCAAGAAAATAATCTAATAACGGGTACGACCTTGTTAGCAAAAGATATTGTTGACATTTCAAAAATCAATTTTTATCCCACAATTGGTGTAACAGCAGGAGGGAAGCACATCCGTTTTAGAGCTGCCTATCAATATGGATTAACAAATATTTTTAGTAATCTTAATTCGAATACAACTGTTAGTAACTTCAAAGGCAACGTGAGTATGTGGAACGGAAATATGATTATATATTTTTAAAGCATTCATTTACGTGTAATAAAAAAAGGGATCCTATCGTAATGTGATAGGATCCCTTTTTTTATAGTATGGCAATATTACACTTTAGTAATCGCTGTATTGATTCTTGCAATCGTTTCTTCTTTTCCAATTACTTCTACGATATCAAATAGGTGAGGACCTTTGAGAGCACCAACCAAACTTAATCGGAAAGGTTGCATAACTTTACCCATTCCAATTTCATTAGTGGTCATCCATTCTTTTACGATGGTTTCAATATTCACAGATGTAAAATCTTCGATAGCTGCCAAAATAGTAATCAATTGTTGCATCAAGGCTGGTGTTTCTTCTTTCCAGTTTTTGCTAGCTTTAGCATCGTATTCAGACGGTGCCACAAAAAAGAAATCACTCATTTCCCAAAACTCAGATACAAAATGTGCACGCTCTTTGATCAAAGAAACAATTTTCGTTATTTTTTCGATCGAAGGAGTAAATCCATTTTCTGCCAAAATAGGAGCGTAGTCGGCTGCAAGTTTTTCATCATCCGCTTGTACTAAATATTGGTGGTTGAACCATTTATTTTTTTCAGGATCAAATTTTGCACCTGCTTTATGTACACGTTTCAAATCAAATGCTGCAACCAATTCTTCAAGTGAATATAGTTCTTTATCTGTACCATCATTCCATCCCAATAGCGCCAAGAAGTTAACAACAGCTTCTGGGAAAAATCCTTTTTCTCTATATCCTGACGATTGTGTCATGCTTGAAGCGTCTGTCCATTCCAATGGGAAAACAGGAAATCCTAGTTTATCGCCATCTCTTTTTGATAATTTTCCGTTACCAACTGGTTTTAGAATTAATGGTAAATGGGCAAATTCTGGTGCATCCCAACCAAAAGCTCTGTACAATAACACGTGAAGTGGCATAGACGGTAACCATTCCTCACCGCGTATTACATGTGATGTTTCCATCAAGTGGTCATCAACAATGTTTGCCAAATGATAGGTTGGCATACCGTCACTCTTAAATAAAACTTTATCATCAAGTAAGTTTGTATCAAATTTTACTTCACCACGAATGATGTCCTCTAAATGCAAGGTTTCGTTTACCGGAGTTTTAAAACGAATAACATAAGCAGCACCTGCTGCTATACGTGCCTTAGTTTCTTCTGTTGATAAAACCAATGATGTATCTAATTTTTCTCTATTATGGTGGTTGTAGATAAAGGTTTTGCCTTGCTCTTCATGTTGTTTTCTATGTGCGTCAAGTGATTCTGCAGTATCAAAAGCGTAATAAGCCCATCCTGATTGAATTAACTGATCTGCGTATTGTTGGTACAAATGCTTTCTTTCGCTTTGTTTATAAGGTCCAAACTTTTCATTTTTCCCAATAGTTTCATCAGGTGTAATTCCTAACCATTCAAGTGCTTCCATGATATATTCTTCGGCACCTGGTACAAAACGGTTTTGATCGGTATCTTCAATTCTTAAAAAGAAAGTACCACCGTTTTTCTTTGCAAATAAATAATTAAATAGTGCGGTTCTTACGCCGCCAATATGTAATGGTCCTGTTGGACTTGGTGCAAATCGCACTCTAACTTGCTTTGACATTTGTTTAAATTTTGTGCAAAGATACGATTTCAATTAGTTAAACGGATTAATTCAATTTTTGTTTATCGCTATTGCTTTGAAAAATAGCTGTTTCTTAACATTTCTAATACCGTTTAAATTATTACTTTTATTGGTTACAAACTTTAGACCCTTATTATCTTGGAGGCATCACATTTCATATATCAAAAGTTAGAAGCTTTTATTCGAAAATTCTACACCAATGAACTCATTCGTGGTAGTTTACTTTTTGTAGGCTTAGGGTTGCTATACTTGATATTTACGCTTTTTGTGGAGTACTTCTTGTGGTTGGGTCCGGCTGCTAGAACGCTATTGTTTTGGATATTTGTTTTTGTAGAAGGGTTTTTATTGTTACGTTTCATTTTATTTCCGCTTTTCAAACTTTTTAAATTGCAAAAAGGAATAGATTATAAAACAGCCTCAGTAATTATTGGTGATCATTTTGCAGAGGTAAAAGATCAATTGACAAATTTTTTGCAACTTGCTGATGGTGCAATGTCCAATTCTGATTCAGAGTTAGTGGTAGCATCTATTCAGCAAAAAGCAAATGTATTGCAACCAATTCCGTTTGGTAATGCTATTAATTTTAATTCGAATAAGAAGTTTTTACCTCTAGCATTGGTTCCAGTGGTAATATTTGGAGTCTTTTATTTTTCTGGAAATAATGAAATCTTTTCTCAAAGTCTAAATAGGGTAGTGCACTACAATCAAAAATTCAGTCCACCGGCACCTTTCGAATTTGTCGTTTTGAATAAGAACATGGTTACGGAACAATCAAAAGATTTTGTATTTCAAGTTAAAACAGTTGGTAATGTAGTTCCCGAGAATGCGAGTATTCATATCGGTGACGAAAGTTATTTTTTAGAATCCATTAAGTCAGGTATTTTTCAATATACTTTGAGCAAACCTACCAACTCTGTTTTGTTTCACGTGGAGGCCAACGGGATCAGTTCTCCTGATTATGTTGTGAAAGTTGTTCAAGTACCGGCCATCTCTAATTTTGTTATGCAATTAAATTTCCCCTCTTATCTTAACAGGCAACCCGAAATTATTGAGGGTTCAGGTAATGCTATCCTGCCTGAAGGTACACGTGTAAGTTGGAAGTTAAGTACTATAGCCACCCAAAAAGTAGATTTCGTAGAAGATAATAAAGCTTCTGTTTTCAATAAAACGGATAATTCCTTTAATTTTAGCAAAATAATCAGTCAAAGTACAGAATATCAAATTATTACTTCTAATAATGCGATTAAAAACTTTGAAAATTTGCATTATCAACTTCAAACCGTCAAAGATCAGTTTCCTTCTATCAATGTAGGCGTTGCTCCTGATAGTTTGAAGATGAAGCAGCAATATGTTTTGGGTCAAATTGCAGATGATATTGGTTTGCATAAATTAGAAGTCGTGTATTATGTACACGGGCAAGAACGCACTGCCAAACGTGGAACAATTGCATTGAAAGGAAAAACAGTAGATCAATTTGTATTTGCTTTTCCGGCAAACCTGCCTGTACAAAAAGGGGTGGACTATGATTACTATTTTGAAGTGTATGACAATGATATTTTACATCATTTTAAAAGTTCTAAATCTACAGTTTTTTCTAATCGAATAGCAACTGATGTAGAAAAAGCAGATCAAGATTTACTAGAGCAATCTCAAAATATTGATGGTTTGCAAAAGTCATTGAAAGAGCAGACGAAACAATTTTCCGTAATGGATAAGTTGCAACAATTGGGTAAAGAGAAAAATAATTTTGATTTTAAAGAACAGCAAAACGTAAATGATTTTATTCAACGTCAAAAGAAGCAAGATAAGTTGATGAAACAATTTACTGATAAGATGAAGGAGAATCTAGATCAAACTAATCCTAAACAAAAAGATGAATTTAAGGAGGAATTGCAAAAACGTTTAGAAGAAACTAAAAAAGATTTAGATAAAAACGAAAAGCTTTTGAAAGAACTAAAAGAATTAAATGAGAAAATAAAAAATGATGACTTATTACAGAAGTTAGATAAGTTCAAACAAAACAGTAAAAATCAAACCAAGAGTTTAGAGCAATTGGTGGAGCTAACTAAGAAGTATTATGTAGAGAAAAAAGCGGAACAACTAGCTGAAAAATTAAATTCACTTGCGGACAAACAAGATAAGTTGGCGGAAGATGCTAGTAAGGATGCATCGACTAAGCAAGATAAAATCAAAGAGGAATTCAACAAAATTAAAGAGGATTTAAAATCCTTGGATAAAGAAAATAAAGAATTAAAATCTAGTTTGGACCTCCCAAAAGAGGAGGAGTTAGAAAAGAGTATTGCTGATGATATGGACAAAGCCAAGGAGGAATTGGATAATAACAATACTGCTAAGGCTAAGCCAAAACAAAAATCGGCTGCTCAGAAAATTAAATCACTTTCTCAAAAAAGGAAACAAAGTGTAGGAGATAGTGAGAAAGAACAGTTGGAGGAAGATGTGAAAATGCTACGTCAAGTGTTGGATAATTTGCTTGCCTTCTCCAATTCTGAGGAAGATTTAATGCGCCAATTTCGAACTGTGAATTCAGGTGCTCCATCATTAAATCGTAATATTAAGTTACAGCAAAATTTGAAGGTGCAGTTTAAACATGTTGATGATAGTTTGTTTGCTATGTCCTTACGTAATCCAAAAATAGCAGAGCAAATCACTAAGGAAGTAGGAGCTGTGCAGTACAATATGGATAAATCGCTGGATAGTTTTACTAACTCTCAAATTTCTAAGGGAGTTTCATATCAACACTACGCTATCACTTCCGCCAATGTGTTGGGTGATTTTCTAAGCGAAATTCTATCTAATATGCAAATGTCACTATCTGGTAAAGCTGGAGGTAAACCCAAACCAGGTCAAGGTGAAGGGATGGGGATGCAGTTAGCCGATATAATTAAAAAGCAAAAAGGTTTAGGGGACAAGATGAAAGATGGTATGAAATCGGGTAGTGAATCTGGTAAAGGTAAAGACGGAAAGGAAGGAAAAGCGGGTGAAGCTGGCAGTGGGAAAGATGGACAATCTGGTGAAGACGGCGAAGGAAATGCAAAAGAGATAATGGAGATTTATAAAGAACAACGAGAACTGCGTGAATCGTTAGAAAACGAATTAAATAAAAAGGGTTTAGGCAATCGTGGTAACAGTGCTCTTGATCAAATGAAGCAAATCGAAAAACAATTATTAAACAAGGGATTTAATAATGAAGTATTGCAAAGGATCTTAAATGTTAAGCAAGAATTATTGAAATTGGAGACGGCTATTCAAGAGCAAAACCAAGATAATAAACGTCAGTCTGAATCAGGTAAAAAGGAGTTTCAAAATCGTTCTAATGCGCTACCAAATGAGCTACTAGAATATTTGAACAGTATTGAAATTTTAAACAGACAATCGTTACCTTTGCGCTCTAATTTTGAACAGAAAGTTCAAGAATATTTTAATAAAAGATGATTAGTTTTAATTACGAAAAGGAATTTGTTTTAGAAAACGAAGAAGCATATGAGACTTGGTTGTCTGCTGTTATAGTTTCTGAAAGTAAAAAAGAAGGTGAAATCAATTATATATTTTGTGATGACGAGTACTTGCACAAGATAAACTTGGAGTACCTCAATCACGATACGCTTACAGATATTATTAGCTTTGATTATTCGATGGGTAATGAATTACATGGAGATGTATATGTATCGATTGAACGTGTAATTGATAATGCTAAAGACTTTGAGGTTTCTTTTGATGAAGAATTGAAGCGTGTGTTGGTTCATGGTATTTTACATTACTGCGGGTACAAAGACAAAGGTGAGAAAGACGAGGCTTTAATGCGTTCAAAGGAAGAAGAAAAAATGAAGATGTTCCACGTGAAACATTAGTCATTAAGGAATAGAGATTTCTTGATTTAAAATTCGTAGAAGGATATTTGTTGCGATGTTCCACGTGGAACGTTTATATATATTTTTAATCCTAAATCAAAAAATCATTAATCCCTAATCCAGTGTTTCACGTGGAACAATATAAATAGATTTAAGAATATGGATGTAATCCTTATTCCTGAATCCTAAATCAAAAATAAAAAAAATGTTTCAAGAAGAATATGATGTAATTGTAGTTGGTGCCGGTCACGCTGGTTCAGAGGCGGCAGCGGCAGCTGCAAATTTGGGTTCGAAAACCTTGCTTGTGACCATGAGTTTGCAGAACATCGCACAGATGTCTTGCAACCCTGCGATGGGTGGAATTGCCAAAGGACAGATCGTTCGGGAGATCGATGCGTTGGGTGGGTATTCTGGAATCGTGTCTGACAAGACTGCTATTCAGTTCAAGATGTTGAACAAATCAAAAGGTCCAGCAATGTGGTCTCCGAGAGTTCAATCAGACCGAATGCGTTTTGCAGAAGAGTGGAGAATGATGTTGGAAGGAACACCAAATTTAGATTTTTACCAGGAAATGGTAAAAGGTTTGATTATCGAAAATGGTCAAATCAAAGGAATCAAAACTTCGCTTGGAGTCGAGATTCGATCCAAATCGGTGGTTTTGACCAATGGTACTTTTTTGAATGGTTTGATTCATATTGGAGAAAAACAATTTGGAGGAGGTCGAGCAGGGGAGAGTGCAGCTTACGGAATTACCGAAGATTTGGTGAATGCTGGTTTTGAAGCTGGCCGAATGAAGACAGGAACGCCTCCGCGTGTGGATGGTCGCTCGTTGGATTTTTCGAAAATGAACGAAGAAAAAGGAGATGCGAAACCAGATAAATTTTCGTATTCCGATGAAACCTCACCTTTGATTCATCAAAGGTCTTGTCATATGACGTACACTTCTTTGGAGGTGCACGACATATTGAGAGAAGGTTTTGATCGTTCGCCAATGTTCAACGGTCGAATCAAAAGTTTAGGACCAAGATATTGTCCTTCGATTGAAGATAAAATAAATCGTTTTGCTGATAAAGAACGTCACCAATTGTTTATCGAACCGGAAGGGTGGAAAACTTGTGAGTATTATGTAAATGGTTTTTCAACTTCCTTGCCAGAAGATATTCAGTTCAAAGCATTGCGCTCTGTTGTCGGTTTTGAGAATGTGAAGTTCTTTCGTCCAGGATACGCAATCGAATACGATTACTTTCCTCCAACACAATTAAAGCATACACTCGAAACTAAATTGGTTTCTGGTTTGTATTTTGCTGGACAAATTAATGGAACAACAGGATATGAAGAAGCAGCTTCTCAAGGATTGATGGCGGGTATCAATGCGCATTTAAAAGTGCATGAAAAAGCGCCGTTGATTTTGAAACGTGATGAAGCTTATATCGGTGTTTTGATCGATGATTTGATTACCAAAGGAACGGAAGAGCCATACAGAATGTTTACTTCACGTGCGGAATACAGAACACTTTTGCGACAAGATAATGCCGATTTCAGATTGACACCAATGTCAAATGCAATTGGTTTAGCATCCGAAGCTCGTTTGCGTCGCATGGAACATAAGTTCAACGAATCGGAAAAAATGGTTAATTTTTTCAAAGATACAAGTGTATCGGTAGGAGAGGCCAATCCAATTTTAATCGAAAAAGAAACTGCTACGATTTCGCAAGGAGATAAAATGTTTAAGATTTTCTCACGACCTCAAATTGATTTATCAGATATGAAGAAGTTTGATAAAGTGAAAGAGTACATTGAAAATAATGATGTCGACCAAGAAATTTTGGAGCAAGCAAAGATTCAAGTAAAGTATTCAGGTTATATTGAAAAGGAACGAAACAATGCCGATAAGCTAACTCGTTTGGAAGATGTCAAAATTCCGGAAGACTTTGATTATACCAAAATTAAATCAATGTCTATCGAAGCTAAACAAAAATTGGGTAAAATAAAGCCAGTAACCATTTCGCAAGCCTCACGTATAAGTGGAGTATCGCCAAGTGATATTTCTGTTTTGTTAGTGTATATGGGAAGGTGATTTCAGTCTCAGTCTTCGGTCTCAGTCTCAGTTTTGAATCTCAGTCTCCTTTAGTCTCAGTCTTCGGTTTCAGTCTTCGGTTTCAGTCTTCAGTCTCAGTCTTCAGTCTCAGTCTTCAGTCTCAGTCTTCGGTCTCAGTCTTCGGTCTCAGTCTTCGGTCTCAGTCTCAGTTTTGAGTATTAGGCTTCAATTATTGAGTTTACTTTGTAATTAGTTTAAATGTTTCGAATGTGTAAGCTTATGCTGGAAGCAGAGGGTTTTAATATTACACTCAGATGATATACTGATACTGGATACTGTGCCTGACAACTGCAACTGTAACTGAATACTGCGACTGACAACTGCGACTGACAACTGCGACTGACAACTGCGACTGAATACTGAATACTGCAAAAGAATACTGCAAAAGAATACCAAACATTGTTCCACGTGAAACTACGGCCGTAAGTCCTGCTATCACTACCAAAAGAGTTTTTATAAATTAATTAAACTGTGAAGTTCGATTTTCAATCTAAATATAATGAAGACTGAAAACCGAGACTGAATACTAAACTAAAAAATGAATATTTCAAATAAAAAACATTTTCTTACTGTAAAAGACCATTCGGTTTCCAAAGAGGTTTTTGATCTTTATCACGACGAGTCTTTGGATATGCTCGTTACTCATCCGCAACCGAGTTTAGAGGTTCTTGGTAAATATTATGAGAGTGAAGATTATATTTCGCATACTGATAACAAAAGATCACTATTCGAGAAAGCATATCATTTTGTAAAAGGAATTGCTTTAAAAAACAAACTGAATCTAATTAATGAGTTGCAGCCTTCAAAAGGGAGTATTCTTGATATTGGTTCAGGTACTGGTGATTTCTTGAACGTGACCAAAGAGAACGGATGGAAAGCAATAGGAGTAGAGCCAAGTGATAGAGCCAAGAACATAGCATTATCAAAAGGAATTGAATTTGTAAATGCAACTTTAGAACTGCAAGATCATTCTTTTGACGTGATTACGATGTGGCATGTTTTGGAACACGTTCCTGATTTGGATTTTCAGGTTAAGGAATTGAAACGTTTATTAAAACCTTCGGGCTCTTTGATTATTGCAGTTCCGAATTTTAAATCATTCGATGCAAGACATTACAAAGAATTTTGGGCTGCTTATGATGTGCCGATTCACTTTTGGCATTTTTCTAAAAAAGCAATTCAGAAACTTTTCGAAAAAGAGGGGATGGAACTTAAAAAAGTACTACCCATGAAATTTGATTCTTTTTACGTTAGTTTACTTTCTGAAAAATACAAAACAGGGAAAATGAATTTCGTTAAAGCATTTTTTATCGGTTTGCAATCCAATGCCAAGGCAAAGCGCGATATGGAGTACTCATCACATACTTATGTGCTGAAAAACAAGTAAAAATCATTTTAAGTAGGTTTTACGGCTCGATTTATTGCGGAAAGGTGCATTATGTATCGAATTTTTCGAAAATCGCTTAAATCGAAGCTATAAAAGTCATTTTTTATAGCTTTAAATGATGTTTTTATTAACAATGATAAAGAAATCTAATAGTGCGAAAAGGAGACTATTTTCAAACATTTTTAGGTTTCAAACAAATTTTTTATATTTTTGTTCCAATCACAACAATTACAAAAAACCAAAATGAAAGTATCAACTCAAGAATTAAAAAATAGTAATACAAAAAAAATGAATAAAAAAGTTTTAATAATTGCTGCAATGGCAATTTCGATTATATCATGTCAAAAGCAAGCTGAAGTGAAAGAAGTGAAAACTGCTTATGTTGATACTTCAGAATTGATGAAAGAATACACAGAGGCAAAAGACCTTGAAGCAAAATACAAAGCACAGTCAGAAGAAAAAGGAAGACAGTTGGAAGCTGAAATTAATCGTTTCAAACAAGATGCTGCCAACTTTCAAAAACAAGCACAAGCAAACGGTCAAGAGTGGGCACAGAAAAAAGCAGCTGAATTGCAAAAAAGAGAACAACAGTTGGGTTATGCGCAACAAGCTTTGTCTCAACAATTGCAACAGGCTAGTGGTGCAGAGATGGATACACTTGTTACGGGTGTGAAAAAATTCATCAAAGACTATGGTAAAAAGAACGGTTACGCATACATCTACGGTACAGGTGATGTAGCATCTGTATTGTACGCAGAAGATAAATTTGATATCACAAAAACGATCATCAAAGAATTGAATGACAAATATGCTTCTAAAGACAAAAAAGAAGAAAAAGTAGAAGAAGAAACTAAAAAGTAATTCTTTTCGAAAACAATATAAAAGACCTTCATTCTGAGCCAGAATGGAGGTTTTTTTATGTCAAGTTGTGCAGAAAGTTATTAAGGTTGTAAATATTAAAGTTTTAGCATGCAGATTTCACAGATTGTAGCTAATCAAAAACTGAAAAAATCTGCTAAATGTGTTAAATCTGCGTGAAAAGGGGGCGGTATACATCTTAAGTTAATGACATTAAAATTGGATGCAGTCGAGATTCTTTTTTTTTTGATTTTGTAATTATGATTATAAATATAAAAATTATGGCACGCAGATTTCACAGATTTTAGCCGATAGTAAAGTGAAAAAATCTGCTAAATCTGCGTGAAAAGAAGACACTATACATTGTAACTTAATGACATTAAAATTGGATGCAGTCAAGATTCTTTTTTCAATTCTTTTCTACATGTTTTTTATACCCAAAAAAACGTAAATTTACTACCTCAATTTTATCTATACGCCATGCAAACCCTAACCGAAGCCGCAACTTATACCTTGCAATTTATTAACCAAACCCAACGGTCTATTTTCTTGACCGGAAAAGCAGGGACAGGGAAAACGACACTACTGCGTCAAATCATTGAATCTACCCACAAAAATACCGTTGTGGTCGCACCTACGGGTATTGCGGCGCTTAATGCGGGTGGGGTAACCATTCACTCCATGTTTCAATTGCCATTTGGTGGTTTTATTCCGGCGTTCAATGTGCCTTCGCAGTTCAATGAACGTACCAAATTTGAGTCAAAAGATACCTTGCGACGTCATTTCAAGATGAACGCAACCAAAAAAGCCGTGATTCACAACATGGAATTGCTCGTGATAGACGAGGTGAGTATGTTGCGTGCCGATTTATTGGATGCTATAGATTTTATGATGCAAACCGTACGCAAAAAATCGACACCTTTTGGCGGAGTACAAGTCTTATATATTGGAGATTTGCTGCAATTGCCACCCGTGATTCGTGACGAGGAGTGGAGTACTTTGCGTCAATATTACCGAGGCAAATTCTTTTTCCATTCCCATGCCGTACAGCAAAGTCCGCCCTTGTATATTGAGTTATCCAAGATTTTCCGTCAAAGCGATGACAAATTTATATCCGTACTCAACAATTTACGAAACAATACCATTACCGCTGCAGATGTGCAGGCGTTAAACCAATACGTGCAACCCAATTTTGATCTAAAAGCAAACAAAGGGTATATCACGCTGACCACCCACAATGCCAAAGCCGATACGATGAATGCCCAAGCCTTGGCTGATTTGGAGGGAAGTTTGGTTAGCTACAAACCTGATATTGCCGATGACTTTCCAGAAAAAATGTATCCGCTTGAAAAAGAATTGGGTCTAAAATTGGGCGCACAAGTCATGTTTGTCAAAAATGATTTATCTGCAGACAAACATTATTTCAACGGAAAAATGGGAGTAATCAAATCCCTTTCGACCAAAGAAGTGCGAGTACATTTTCCCGAAGAAAATAAAACCATCGAAGTAGACAAATACGAGTGGCAAAACATTCGATACACTGTTGATCCGTTGACCAAAGAGATTCAAGAAGAGATTTTGGGGACTTTTGTACAATATCCACTCAAGTTGGCTTGGGCGATTACGGTACACAAAAGCCAAGGACTAACATTTGATAAAGCTGCGATCGATGTTTCACAAGTTTTTATGCCTGGGCAAGCCTATGTGGCATTATCGCGTTTGCGCTCGTTAGAAGGGCTTATTTTGCTTTCTCCGCTGCGTATGAACGGCATTTCCAATGACGAAGAAGTCATGGAATACGCCCAAAACAAAGCCACAGACGAGACTTTAAAAAATTCGCTCCATTTCGAAACCAAAAATTTCATTCATAACTACCTCATAAACAGTTTTGATTGGCAAGAATTGGCGCAAGAATGGCGCACTCACAAATACAGTTACAATGAAGATCCCGAAGCGCCAGCCAAATCGGCGCATGCGGTATGGGCCAACAAATATTTTGTAATGATGGACGGGCTGTATGTATCAGCTCAGAAGTTCATTGTACAGCTCAACAACATTTTCAGGCAAGAAACCGTCGACTTACTTCACGTTTCACAACGTATCGAAGCCGCTTTTAATTATTTCCTGCCCGCTCTGGACGAATTGGTTTTCGAAATCCTTTGGAAAATCGAAGAAGTAAAACGCTTGCAAAAAGCCAAAACCCGCTACGAAGAACTCAAAGTGCTAGAAGATTTTCAGTCCAAATCGGTATTGCTATTGATGAAAGCCAAGTTGTTAATCGAAACCGTAGTTGCCGGCGAGAGCATCTCCAAAGAAAAACTAACTTCCAGCGACATCAGGAATTATTTGTCTCGAAAAACCAACGCCATTCAAAACCAGTTCAAAGAAACCCATGTAACTTTGATTGAAGACGAAGCCGATGTAGATCGTTATGCCGCCAAACAAAAAACCGACAAAAAAGGACCTAAAAAATCCACCGTAGACGAAACTTTCGAACTCTGGCAAGCCAAAAATTCAATTGCCGAAATCGCTATTTTGCGAAAATTAACCGATCAAACTATTGAGAGCCATTTGGTCAAATTAATTCAAGCCAAAAGAGTCGCCATCACAGACATACTACCCGCCAATAAAATCACAGAATTAACAGCCGCTTTCCAATTCTACCAAGAAGAATCCCTGAATCCAATGAAAGAAAAAATGGGTGACAAATTCAGTTGGGAAGAATTGAAAATGTTCAAGGCGAGTTTGAATTAACTGCTTTTTTTGGAGCGGAAATAATAGCTTTTTCAGGAAGTATAGTTCCCGCTTTCCGCTACAATCTTTTATGGTTCCTTTCGTCACCATAAAAGGATTCATCCCGACACTTCGGGGCAATCGGGGCTAGGAAGGGAGTATGGTTTCCTTATTTGCTATTTTTTATCAGTTGAGAAGTATTGAAAAGGTCTAAGGCCAGTATGTGTTAGATTTTTGTAAGAAAAAAATAATATATTTGGAGAAAGTAACAAAACGAAATGATACATTCGTAAAGCTACCTAATTTTGGGTGTATAGATGAAGGTTTGTTTCGTCTATATACACGGTAGTGGCAACCCTAAAAAAAAAATGCTAAAGTCAATAATATAATTAAATGGAAATAATAACATTAGAATCTGCATTTGAAATAGCAAGAAATGAATTCAAGAAATTTATTTCGGAAAATTCAATAAAATATAAAAAAAATGATTTTTCAGAGAAAGGCGCATTTTATTTAGAATGTTCACACAATGAAGAAAAACACAAAACTATAGATAATATTAATATATCTTTTAGGGAAGATGATGAAAGAAGAAAACTTAATTTACCGAAAAATTTAAGTGAATATCACAAACAAGGTGGCGGAAAGGAATTAGAAAGAAAAATAATTGCAATAAATCCTGAAGCGTGGAAATGTAGTATTTATTCACAGTTAGAAAATTTTAAAAAATTTGAATATGGTATAGAATTAAATGAGTCAAATTTTACAGTTATAGAAATAAACAAGTTATTTAAAAATTATTTGCTTTAAAACAATTTACAGATCAAACTTAGTTATATAACAAAGGTAGCCCATAACAGCTAAAATTTCGTCGGTTTTGAAAAGCCAATATTCGAGCTATAGCGAACATACGTACTAATGAAACCGCGGTTGAGCCATGCGGCTATCGCTAAGGATACGCTCACCGCTCTACTTCCGCCACTATGGGGATATCGATAAACAAGTTTAGTCCCCGACGCTTCGGGATTAAGAGGACAAAGCGTCCTCTTTTTTTTTGAGCCTTAAATTAGGCTGGTTTTTGCACGTTTTCTTGAACATCAATGCATAAGTTCCTTGCTTATATATTCATAATCAAGTGTAACTATTTACATTCGATCAAAATTTCAACGTTTTAAACCACTTTGTAACCACAAAATAGTAGCTGAAAAAATTAGATACCAGCAATAGATAATCACGAATGCTTACCAGCTGTTTTGGTATAGTCGGAGTTTAGGGAATTACTGTTGCGCATCACGTTTTCGTTAACCTGGAAACTTAGTGATTACAATCTTGTATCCATCTAAAGTGATAAGTAAGCAAAAGCTTAAAATGATATTTCGCTACATAAGTAACTTCTTAAAAAAAGGAAGTAGTTGACCGTTTAAGTAAGATTTATAACTATATTTGTAAACTATTTAAAATAAAATTAAAATTTATAATTATGAAAAAAACATTACTTAGCAGTTTAATTATTTTATTATGTAGTATAAGTTCTTATTCTCAGAGTGTTAGAATAACAGGACTAGTTGTAGGTAATTGTCCAACGGGATCAACAGCACCACAAGTAATTGAGTTATATGTTGACGGTACCGTTGATGTAACAAACTTAAAAATACAATATCAATTTGCATCTGCAGATTTTTGGGTTATTAACAACAATATTGGAGTTGGAGAATATACAGATACATTTCTTTATTTAGTTAACGATATTACAGCTTTTGATAATAATTTTCCAGGGATTAGAACAGCTTCAAATACAACTTTTGGTTCATTAATATCTAGTGTAGAAGGTGGCGAAAAAATAAGATTAGTTGATTCTTCAAAAAGTGACCAAGTTATAGATATTTATGGTATTGATGGACAAAATGGAGAGTTAAAAACTTGGAATTTTAAAAATTCATATGTCAAAAGAAACAATAACGTTAGCCCTAATTCTACTTTCATTGAATCTGAATGGACAATAAAACCTAAAAACACATTGCTTTTCAAAGGTGTATGTTGGACGGAACCAGCATTAAATACAATCATAGGGTTGCAATCATATACATTATCAACCAATGAATATAATTTAACTCAAGCTGGAATTAAAGTTTTCCCTAACCCATCTAATGATTTTATTGAAATAATTGGATTAAACGAAATAGAGAATTACGAAATATACAATACTTTAGGTCAAGTAGTAAAAAGTGGAATTGTTCTCGAAAATAATAAAATTGAGATTCATAATCTTACTAGTGGAATATATTTCTTAAAATTCAAAAACGGAAATACTATTAAATTTATAAAGGCATAAAGAAAAAATAACCTTTGTAAACAATGTAGACAAAAAAATAGCAGTTCAGTGCAAACTATAAAGTTTGGTACTGTTCTGCTATTTTCTGTTTTAATTCAACTATAACACCCACCGCTGAGAACTATAGCTACTATTGCCTCAATAATAAAAATAGTTCCTACGAAAAGCTCCGCAAATGTCTCCTGACTTTGCGGAATTTTTATATGTAATAGTTTGTATATTTATCAAAATAGAATGGATCATTTTTTAATGATATAAATCAATTGTTTTGACCCCTATAAAACAAGAGTATTATTCTAAATTTCGATTATTAATTATGCGGTTAATTTTTCCAATAAAATTAGATCTTTATCTTGGTTCCATTTTTCCATTGGTGTAATACGTCCTAATAGCCCATGCAGCCTATTATTGTTATAGAAAATCACATACCTTTTTAATATCTGTTCAATTTCTCCAAAAGTTCTATAATCAACCCTTTGGAACACTTCTTTTTTTAGGATTCCATGATAAGCTTCAATATGTGCATTTTCTTCAGGTGTGGCTACATGTGTAAATTCCTGCTGAACACCTATTATACCTAGGTATTCACGAACACTTTTGGCAATAAATTGACTACCATTATCACTTCTAATAACAACGTTTTCAGGGTATTGGTATTCTAAAAATAAATCAGAAAGGAATGTTATTACTTTGTTCTGTTTTATTGAAAAAGAGAAGTAATCTTTTAAAATTCTACGGGTATGAACGTCTATGATTGATAGTAAGTAGGCATTTTTACCTACACTAGGAATCCAAACCATCTTAATATCCATTTCTATACACTGAAACGGCCTAACAGTAATAACCTTTCTATATTTTACAAACTTACGCCCAGAACCACTCCTGTTTATCCTATTTTCGAGTTTTAACAAGCCTTCTTCTTTCATAATTCGGTAAAGCTTTTTGTGATTAATCTTATATCCATCTCGATGTAAGTAAGAAGTCATTAAGCGGTATCCGCAGTCTATAAACTCATGGCTTAAAATCTCTTTAACCGATGCTATAACAGTTTCTTGACTCACCATTCCCTTGAACTTATTATAAGTAAAGACACTAGGCTTATTACCTTTTTTGCCAAGACTTGGCCTTCGGTAATAGCTGCTTTGATTCATACCTAACATACAAATGACTTTGCTTTTACTGATTTTATGTTTGCTACAGATACTATCAACTAAATCTTTCTTGGATCGGACGTCCCAAACTTTTTTTTTAAAAGTTCACGTCCAATTTCTAGTTCAATTTCTTTATTAGCTAATAATTTACGTAGAATTCTGTTCTCTTCCTCTGCTTGCTTTAACTCTTTGCTACGATCGTCATAAGTAACTTTTAAGCCTGCCTCTCCTTGTTTTTCATGCTTCTTCTTCCAACTATACAAACTTCCTGTACTAACACTGTATTTACGACAGGTTTCTACAACGCCTAAATCTTCGCAAGAAGATAAAATTTCCAACTTCTCTTCTAAACTCCATTTCTTGTATTTCATATCTCAAATGTACTATTTGAAATTTAGAATATCACTCTGAACTTATAAGGGGCTAAAATATCAATTACCATTACGAATTAGGGTTTATAAAAAAAATAAAGACTAAGAATCATGGATTTATTTAAAGTTAAGGACGAAATTTTGGCAGCATTCGGGAACATGAGAGCAATGGAGCGCCTGCATATTGATACCAATACCGAAGAAAAAATCAAAAACATTTCGGGAACTAAAATTGCAGAATCAACAGAAGGTCAGTTTTGGGTCAGTTTTCAAGAATTGAATGGCTTTTTGCTCCTGAATGCAATAATTTTGGGGCATTCCGATTTAAAAACTTTTGACGGAATCAAATTACTGTTGCTAACAGCAGAATATGAAATAGAAATAGAGTCGGATGATAAAGAAATAGTATCTAATTTTTCAAATATCTCCAGTACCTGGATAACCAAAGTAAGTTTTATTATTGATCATAAAAAAAGAGAAATAATAGAAAACGGTAATGTTGATGCAGTTGAATATTATTTCAAAAATAAGGTAACCAAGTTATATAAAATTTAAATAGTAGTTATAGATGAAAAACACAGTACTGATGTTTTGCTTTTTACTTTCGTTTATAGCAAAGGGCCAACCAGAAACCCTTTATTCCAAAGCATTTGGAAGCAGAGAAGACAAAGCAGTTATTTTTATTCACGGAGGACCAAGCGGAAACGCAACGCTTTTTGAGTTTACCACGGCCCAAAACCTTGCCGAAAAAGGATTTTACGTCATAGTTTATGATAGAAGAGGAGAAGGTCGGTCGGGTGATCCTACGGCCACCTATACGTATGAGGAGAGCAGAAAAGATTTAGTTTCCATCTACAAAAAGCACAAAATTGAAAAAGCCGCCCTTATTGCACACAGTTTTGGTGGTTTGGTAGCTACACTTTTCGCCGAAAAGCAACCCAAAATGGTAAGCTGTTTAATTCTCGCAGGAGGTTTGTTTGATCAACAAGCAACTTACGATAACATTATTAAATCGGTTAGCAAAATCTATCAGAGTAATAGAGATACTTTAAAATTAGAAGAAATAGCAGTTTTAAAAAACACAGACAAAAATTCGGCAGCATACAGAAAAAAATGCTTTGACCTAGCGTATGAAAACGACTTCTTTGAGATGCCTAATCCCACTAAAAAGGCTGAAGATTTGCGACAAACCTATCAAAATGAAGTGTTGGATAATAATATAAGAAATCAAAATGCTCCAATCCTATTTTATCAAAACGAAGCTCTCAAAAACATCAAAACAAAAGCGATATTAAAAAAATTAAGAACTCAAATCAAAGTGTGCGGCATTTACGGAAAGCAGGATAGCATTTTTGGCCAGGCACAAATGAAGAAAATGAGCAGAATCGTTGGTAGCAAACAATTTGTATTGTTAGATAATTGCTCACATTATTTGTTTGTTGATCAGCAGGAAGCTTTTTTAAAGAGTATTGTTGATTGGTTATAAAGCGATCAGATGTGCATCCGTTGCAATTTTTAGATATTTTTCCCATTAAATTTAAGTAGGTAACAATTTCAGTTCGGAAGAATTGACAATGTTCAATGCAAGTTGGAATTAGCTGCTTTTTTTGGAGCGGAAATAATAGCTTTTTCAGGAAGTATGGTTCCCGCTTTCCGTTACAATCTTTTATGGTTCCTTTCGTCACCACAAAAGGATTTTCACTTTAATCGGGGCTAGGAGGGGGGTATGGTTTCCTTATTTGCTATTTTTTATCAGTTGACTTAAATATACAACTTTTCTTTCGCTTACATTAATTGTTTACTTATATTTGGGGAAATAAACGGAAGTTTTTTCACAGACTGACGTTAGCTGTAATTTACCACTCAAACTAAAAGATGACCGAAATAGTATTTATAAATGCACTGTTTACAGCCGACAATATCATTAAAACACTATCAATTATTGGTGGATTTTTAGGTATCGTGTCATTTATGGATAATTACTTAATTCGATTTAAACCTACAATTTTTGTTGGAACAAAAGTCGTTTCAGAAACAGAAAACACCGAAAAGGGAGAAACTTTCTTAAGTTCTATAATATGTAATATTGAAATAGCTAATCATCGAAAAAGGTATGGAATAATTAATGATTTTGCAGTAAGAATATATAGAAATGACCAAATTAATTCTAAAAAAACAATTTTTTATTCCTCAGAATTTATAGATACAATACCTCAAAAAATCCAAAGTATAGACAATCAAGAAAGAATAATTTTCAACTCTATCAACATTCTTCCTAACTCTAATAAATCAGTAACATTAATACTATCTGACCAAATATTACAATCAAAATTTGATTTTTATGACGCAAACACGTACTATCTTGAATTTTACTATCAGTTAAATCCTAAATCAAAATGGATATTTATAGATAAGCTTTATCTATATAACAAACGTGATGAAATAATTCCAAAAAAAGATAAATACACATTATTCACAGCAATAAATTACGACAAATCAAGGGAAAGTATTGAAAATAATTTATTGACTCCAAGTACAACTTTATATAAAAGTGCAACTAGAAAACATCTTGTAGATATTTTAAAAAAACACAAATTAAATTATGTTTTAACTCCTATAAACATTTTAAGAGATTTAATCATATTTATACCATACTATTTAATAATGTTTGCAAACAGAATAAATGATAATTATATCAAAATACCATTAATTCTTAAATATGTTAAAAACAAAAGACCATTTAAAATAAAAATTGGTTCTCCTGAATTAAGACCTAGGACTGAAAAAGATTTTCAAAAAATAATATTTGAATTAAATAAAAATATTACGAAAATAAATTTACATTTAGAAACAGAAAAAAACATTAAGCTCAAGGAACTTGATAAAGAACGATTCTTAATTTTTAGAGATAAAACAACTATCGAGGTTTTCATTTCTGGAGATACTAGTATTGTAGCGAAAAGTCAATATATAAACTACAGATTAAATTTAAAGTTAGGAATTTGGAATAAAAATCATTGGTTTTTAGAAAATTCTGGTTTCACTCAGTTAGATTCTTTTTCAGTCAAAATAATTGATTATTTAATATTACATTCGACATAAAAAAAACTACAGCCAACACCATATAAACTTTATTGCTGGTTTTAGCTCACTTGGGAAATTCCTCCGGAATTTCGCCGTTCATGTTTTATTTATTAAATTCACTGCTTAAACAACTCAACAAAGCTTATACAACAACGTTAGTGGCTAGCTTAAAAAAAAAGTGAAAAAATTACAAGAAATGACTAAAGAATTAGAGATTACTTTATAACGATACGACCTACAAAAACCACCAACAGATTGGGATACAAATTTCTTAAATATCGAATACATAACTGAACAACACGGACACAAGAATAAAGCAAACTTTTTTTTACTGACTCAAAAAAAATTGCAATTAATTTAGGTATTAATGCTTCTGGAAAAAATATTAGAACAGAATTTAATTTAACTTCTACGCAAACGAAAACATTGAAATTAATAGACTTTAGCTCTAAAGACAATATTTTTCAAATGCTTCTATTATTAAAAAATATGAATTTAGACGTTTTAATTCCTGAATTTAAAACATATGAAAATAAAAAGGTTTTAAGACGTTAAAAAAAAATTTAACTAAATATAAATTTCAACAAATCAAATAACTCCAATAAAAATGAAAATACCTCATATAATTGCAATTTTTATATTTTTCCCGCTAAGTAATAGTATTAACGCACAAACTAGTCGTTATGAAAAACCTATTCCAGCTAATGTTCAGTCTAACTTTGTGCCACTATCTACCAATGATTTAAACATGATGAGAGCAGCTATAAATAGAAGACAAGCTTTATATGACAGTAATAAAAAGAAAGTAGATGACCTAATTGATTGGGTATTTGAATTAAGAAGCAAAAAAACTAATGATTCATTTCGAAGCAAAATGGAAATGTATTATAAAAAATTAAGAGCATTTGATGGAGGAGATTTTTCTTTGAAAGCTGATAATATTAGAGAAATAGAGTTATCAATTAAAGAGGCTGTTTTAGATTATAATAATAGTTATGATTAAATGCAGACATATAATTTTGCAGACTAACTTATCGACTATAAAATGTCATCACAAGCTTATACAATTGTTTTCCTGCTTGAGCTGTTGGATTGGTTAAAATTATCTGCATAGCAAAGATATTTAGTTACTATTACTGCGACCCCCCAGCTGCTGCTCGTTTGCAACGAATACCTACTTTCAATAAACCAACAATCCTAGCGTTTACAGCGCGGATATTGTAAAAAGAAGAAGTTTATATTATTAGTCAGTACTAATTTGTACTTCATCTGAAAATATTTTTGTGTGAGAAGGTATTGCGTTAAAAACGCTAAAATTTTTTTTCAAAATTAAAATTGACACTCGACGCAGTCAAGCGCCAGTTGAGACCTTCGTTTCAATATTTTGACAAAAAGGGTGTAAAATAAAAATATTGTACATAACTTTGTACAATATACGTAAATTATGGTAGTCACAAATATTTCAGATTTCAGAAAGGATATCAAATCTTACTTTGATAGAGTAGCAATAAACTTTGAAACTCTAATTATAAATCGTGGGAAAGATTCGGGGATTGTTGTTATTTCACTTGAAGAATATAACTCGCTTATGGCAACAAATTATGAGTTATCAAGCAGAATGAACGAACGAAGGTTAGATGCTGCAATTGATAAATTTAAGAATGGAAACACAATTTCTAAAGACTTAATTGAAGACTAAATGAAATATGTATTTGTTGATGAATCTTGGGAAGATTATTTGTATTGGCAAAAAATAGACAAGAAGAAAGTAAAAAAAATAAATGATCTGCTCAAAGATATTTCCAGAAATCCTTTTGAGGGAATTGGAAAACCAGAAACTTTGAAACACAAATATGCTGGATTTTGGTCGAGAAGAATTGATGATGAACATAGATTAATTTATAGATTTATCAATGATGAAATTCAAATTTTGAAATGTAGACACCATTACGATTAACTGTACTACACCTTCTGCTTGTTTGCAGAAAGCACCTATTTTATTTTACCACAAGTCTTAATTTCTGTAACACGTTTATTTACGGCATTTATTTCTTTAGGGAAATGGAATCTCAATCCTCACAATGCAATCCAAAATTTTAAACGAAAACGCCCAATAATTCCCCAAAACCAGCATTAGGGATAAGAGCAATTGTTTGAGCTCTTAATGTGCAGTGCCGGCGCTTTTCGGGAGCCCGCCCGAAGCGAATGCCTAAAAAGCAAGCGTTTTTAGAAGTCAAAATTATTTTCGGGATATTTGTAGATGTTTTGATCTGTTTTGCTTTGCAAATGGCTTTAAAGTTGTGTTAAGGGTTGCGCATTGATCCTGCAAAAGGTTTTACTTTGTTAAAATAGAATCAAAACGCTGGTTCGAAAGCCAAGTAGGTTAGGCGAGTAGTTATTCTTCTGGATCAATAATTAAACCATCAATTGCAGTATTTGCAACGCATATCATTATAAAATTTGAATTACAGTACTATGGAAATCAAAAATATTTATACCCAACAACTTGAGTTTTTCAATTCGAACCAAACCAAAGAAGTCAGCTTCCGAATTGAGCAATTGCAAAAAATAAAATCTGTCCTCATAGCGCACGAAGACGAAATGTACACCGCCATCTACGAAGACTTTGGGAAATCAAAATTTGATACCTATTCGGCTGAGTTTTCGTTGTTGTACCATGAAATTAACATCTTTATTAAAAATATCAAAAGTTGGAGCAAGCGCAGGCGAGTAGCCACAGGAATGGCAAATTTTCCGGCCAAATCCTATATCATTCCCGAACCGCTTGGCGTTACCTTGGTGATCGGTGCTTGGAATTATCCGTACCAATTATCGCTGTTACCGGCAATCACGGCCATTGCAGCTGGGAATACGGTCATGATCAAGCCTAGCGAACTCCCGTCGCGCACGGCTGCAGTGATGGCTAAAATAATAAACGAAAATTTTCCTTCGAAATTTTTATACGTAGTCGAAGGTGGCGTCGAAACCACCACAGAATTGTTAAACCACCGATTTGATAAAATATTTTTTACGGGTAGTATTCCCGTAGGACGCATTATATACCAAGCGGCTGCAAAACTGCTCACACCCGTAACACTTGAGCTAGGAGGGAAGAGTCCGACTTTTGTTCTGGCGGATGCTGATTTGAAAACGACCGCAAAAAGGATCGTTTGGGCCAAGTTCTTTAACGCAGGTCAAACCTGTGTAGCACCCGATTACATTTTGGTTGAAAAGAAAATCGAAGAGGAATTTTTAAAAACCCTTGCCGCCACGATAACCGAATTCTATGACTTAAAGAATGGTCTCACCGAAAATTATGTGCAGATTGTAAACGACAAAAACTTTGATCGTTTAGCCAAATTAATCGATCGTGAAAAATTGTATTTTGGTGGCGAAATGGATGCAGCCAAACGACTTATTCATCCAACAATTCTACAAAACGTCAATTTCGAAGACCCAGTGATGGAAGATGAAATTTTTGGGCCAATTTTGCCAGTGCTTTCTTTTACAAATCTCGATCAAGCCATTGCAGCTGTCAAAGACCGTCCGAAGCCGTTATCTTGCTATATTTATGGCAAAGACCGAACCCAGATTGACAAAATTTTAAGCGAAGTTTCGTTTGGAGGTGGGGCCGTAAACGATAGTATCATGCATTTGTCCAACAGCAATATGCCTTTTGGAGGTGTGGGTTTCAGCGGCATGGGTAGTTATCATGGCAAGTATGGCTTTGATGCCTTTTCGCATTATAAAAGTATTTTGGACAAGCCCACTTGGTTGGAGCCAAATGTCAAATATGCACCTTATACCGATTTTAAATTGAAGCTTATCAAGTGGATGTTGGGTTAAAACGAAACTAGAATTTTATCAATATTTGTTTTATATTAAAAAAAAGAAGAACCAAGAATTACAAACGACTGGGATGCACTACCAGATTTGCTGGAAAAAGTAAAAAAGTAAGGCATTGCTTTCTTGAAGGCTATAGAGCAAAGGTCTATTTCGGTTGATCCAGAAAAAGTACGTTCTACCTTGAAAGCGTTGGACTTGGCGGGGAAGAAACCTTAGACTTGTTCAATCAAAAATTTGAGAAAAACAACATCAAAGAACACCAAAAAAACAAGCGTCATTCGATCAAAAAAGCATTTTAGCAACACTATTGTTGTCTTGAACAGTTTTGTCTCTTCACGCCTTTAAAAACAGTGCTAATTCTTGGCTCGTACTAAAACAGTAGAAACTATTTGAAATCAGAAAATAAAAATCCCCCTTATTGACCATCAATAAGGGGGATTTTTGCACTCTGAATTAATAAAATAAAATACGTAGTATATTTTAATTTGCGTCGATAAAGCCTACTACTTCATACGCTCTTGTACCGTTATCTTGGATTTTTTCGTATAATATATTTCCGTATTCATAATAGCTTTGACCGTCGATTGTAACTTTCTCATAATCGGATGGAAGTTCATAAATTACCGTCCCTATTTCTGGATTAACCACTTCATAATCAGATCCGCTTTGAATATAAAACATTCCTTGAGATTGAAAATAAATGCGGTTTTGAAATTGGATTCGGTTATAGTTTTGTGGCAAAACAGCTATTCTAAAACCTACTTTGGGCATAATGTTTACGTAGTGACCCTGTGAGTAGGAGTAGTATTTGTTATTGGAATAATAGTAATTTTGACCGTTATATTTAATAGTTGATTTGTTGGATAGGGTGCGCACAGTAGCTACTTTACTTTTAGGTGTTTTGTACGTTACTTTTGAGGCTGGTACACGTTGGATAGACACTTTTTTAGACACTACCTTTTTTGAATTTTTGTTCTGTGCGTTTACTGTAGTAATTCCGGTTAAGGTACAAATGGCAAGTATTGCAAATGTTTTATAAATAGTTTTCATATTGTTTATGTTTTTAATGTTAGTATTTGTAATCATTGAGGTAAAGGTATAAGCAAAGCAGTGTTTAAAAAACTCAAATAGACGATGTCGCTTTTTGTATCTACAAACAGGAGGATTACATAGATTAAATGTTTTTGTTCGAAAATAACACAGCCTGCTAAAAGGTTTAAAGGCCCATTTTGATGAAATTTGCGAATAAATTGTTGAAATATAATTTTCTGTTAAAGGGCTTTATCGAAAGTAAAATATTGATTAGGTTAGCAAAAATGCTGTTTTTTGAGAATTCGAATGCTAAACATTGCAGAATTCTCAATAGGAAGAAGGTCGGTTTTCGACTTTAAATAGTTTCAATTATATTTATTATGAAGAATACGTTAGGTATTAGTATGTTTTGTTTGGTTGTTTTGAGTGGGTGCAACAACCTGAAATCCGTTGCCGATAAGCAACAAGTAAATGTCGCAGCCGTTAAGGTTCCCAATTTTCAAAACAGAGGCCATGAGTTGGTTTACAATATGGTGCAAAAAGTGGGTAACTACAATAAGTTGCAACAAAAAAAGGATGTTGTGTACACTTATACGTATCAAACAGCAGACGGTAAAAAAGATGTTTCAACAGAGAAATATATTTTTAACGGCGAATTATCATACGGACACATGCAACAACACGAGCGCACATTGCCTGATCTTGCAGGTACCATTGAGCAAGGGTACGATGGATCAGACTATTGGATCAAGCACAATGGTGTTGTTTTGACCGATCCTGCTATTGTAAAAAGAGCTATTTTCAGTCGTGCCACCAATTTTTATTGGTTTGCTATGATGCAAAAAGTATTAGATCCAGGAATCAATTATGAATACCTAGGTGATAAAGCAATCAATGGCAACGATTATAGTGTGGTCAAAATTACTTTCGATTCAAAAGACAATAAGCCAAAAGATATTTACCAATTGTACATCAATAGGTCTACAAATTTAGTAGATCAATTTTTGTTTACGGTTGTCGATTTTGGTAAAACAGATCCTTTACTAATGAAATTGGAATACGAAGAGGTGGACGGTATATTGATTCCGACCAAACGAAAATACAAAGGTTCGAATTGGGAGGCTATAGAAACTAATGATCCATGGATTTTGGTCAATTGGACAAATATTAAATTTGGTAATCAACTATCCAAAGCAGACTTTACTAAATAAGGCACAAAAAAAACCTCCAAACATACTTTGGAGGTTTTTTTATATAGGGTAGACGATTGATTTATAGTGATTCAATCAAAATCCAGGCATCTGGATTGTCTTTATCATTAATTACTTTTTTCGCTTTTTCTGCTTCCGAAAAAGTTTTGTAGCTACCGTAAATTACTGGATACAAATTGCTTTTGTTCAACGGAATCCTTTTCGCATCAAAACCTGCGTTTAGTAATTTTTTCAGAATTTTGTTGGCATTGTTTTCGTCTCTAAACGCTCCTGCCATAACATGGTAGGACATTTTTACTACTTCGGGTTTATTTTCTTTTATCGAAAGAGTTACTGCAGGCAGCGGGTTTTTGATAAAAAATGTAGCTTCTTGAATTTTTGATTCTACTTGTTTTTGAACCGCTTTTTCAACCAAAGTTTGTTGCGTATTCATCTCATTTTGATACATAGGATAAGCAATTGTACCGGCCAATCCCAATCCAAGAACAAAGATAGCGGCATACTTCAAGTACGAACGACTATTTGTTGTTTCTGGCTCAAAAACGATTACTTCTTTTTCTTCAACAGGTTCAATATGCGCTTCAATTTCTCTCGTAATTGCTGGAGAAATGAATGAAGAAAGTCCAAAAGCACTTGTCAAGAAGTTGTTTTGCTCCAAAGGTTTGAAAACTAGACTACCTTCACTGTTCAATTGGATTGAACCAATTTCGTCAAGAATGATTTTTCCATTTTGCTCCAAATTGTTTTTCCAATTCAAAACAGCATGCTGAATCGCACTCACCGCGTAGCTATACGATGTTTTCTCTGCATTGGCAATATGGTTTGCTAGTAAGCCATCATTTGTTCGAATGTTGGTATTAAAAGAAACTGATTTTTTTGGTGGAGAAAACGAATGACTTTCCTCAATCCACTGAGCAGATTGAATTTCGGTCAAAAAAGCACCAAAACCAGGAACGGTAACGCACTGGTAACGGTATAAAAGCTGGGCGATGTAAAGTTCGATATTCATATTGGCAAAGTTAAGTAATGAAAATAGTTATCAAAATTTTATTCACAATTTTTATTAACAAATACCATAAAATTTTTATACTTTTCAGCCACAATTCATTAGCATGACAGAACAAGAATTATTTTACCTATTGGCACTGCAAAGAGTAGACGGTGTTGGCGATATTATGGCCAAAAAGCTCCTTGCCAACTACGGCACTGCCGAAGAAGTTTTCAAAACTAAGCCCCAACAACTTGCTTCAATTGATGGAGTAGGGACTGCGTTGCTCAAAAATATGCAAGATAAAACGGTTTTTGAAAAAGCCACCAAAGAAATGCAGTTTATTGAAACCAATGGCATCAAAACACATTATTTTCAGGATGCTAATTACCCAGACCGATTGAAACATTGTTTTGATGGTCCTGTACTGCTTTTTAGTTCTGGAAACATTGATTGGAACAACCGCAAATTAATTAGTATTGTAGGTACGAGACAAATTACCTCGTATGGAACCGAATTTTGCAGAAAATTGATCGAAGATTTAGCGCCGCTTAACCCTGTAATTGTGAGTGGTTTTGCTTATGGTGTTGATATTGTAGCCCACCAATTGGCAATGGAGTACAATTTGCAAACTATTGGTGTTGTTGCCCATGGACTCAACCAAATTTATCCTAAACCGCATAAAAAGTATGTTGCAAGGATGGAAGAAAACGGTGGTTTTATGAGTGAATTTTGGAGTACCACCAATCCTGATAAAGAGAATTTTGTACGTCGCAACCGTATTGTCGCAGGTATGACCGAAGCGACCATTGTAATAGAATCTGCAGATCGCGGCGGATCATTGATTACCGCCAACATGGCAAACGATTATAACAGAGATGTTTTTGCTGTACCAGGTCGTGTAACCGATAAGTACAGTCAGGGCTGTAATAATTTGATCAAATCTCAAAAAGCTCACGTGCTCACCTCTGCAGCCGATTTGATTTATATTCTAAATTGGGATATTCAGGCCATGGCAAAACCGGTTCAAAAACAGCTTTTTGTAGAATTAGAGCCTGACGAACAAAAAATATACGATTATCTTCTAAAAACCGGTAAAGAATTAATGGACATTATAGCCTTAGAATGTGAATTTCCGATTTATAGAATTTCCGGTTTGTTGCTCAATATGGAACTCAAAGGGGTGATTAGACCTTTGCCAGGCAAATTATTTGAGGCGATTTAAGTAATCGAAATTGGTGACTTTGCCTCATTAAAGCCAAATTTTATTAATGCGACAAATTTCGTGTATGTATCTTTTTAGGTGGGTAATGGTGTCTTGGTAATTAGGAGAATCATAACCAAAACGATCGTGCTCCATTTGTTCTTTTTCCAGAGCAGAGCAGCCTTTTACCACTTCTTTGATCATGTCGAGTAAGATCAATTCTTTGTTATTTGATTTTTCGAATTTAAAATCAACCAATTCATCCTCAAGACTTTCGCAATACTCCAAAAGTGCTCGAACTTCTGGTTCATCCAGAAGTTCAGTAGCATTTTTAAATATTTCGGTTTTATTTATCATTATTCCAAATTCACCCTTTTGGGGTTAGGGGGACTATACGTCATCATAATCAATATAAATCGTCTGTGATGTTGGGTGCGCTTGACAAGTTAAGATCAAACCATCTGCGATTTCTTTATCAGATAAAATAGAGTTTTTAGACATTTCGGCAGTTCCAACTGTTACTCTCGCAAGGCAACTACTGCATATTCCACCTTGGCAAGAATAGGGAGCATCGATTCCTTTTTTCAATGCCGCTTCCAAAATGGTTTGCTTTTGTGACATTTCAAAACTAGTTTCTTCATCATCTACCAAAACGGTAATTTTAGAATGACCGCTAAGTGATTCTTTAATTTCGATCTCTTGTGATGATGAGGTGAAAAGTTCAAAATGTATAGCCGATTCACTTACGTTTTTCTCTTTCAAAACCGCACAAGCAGTGTTTATCATCTCCTCTGGTCCGCACAAAAAGAATTGATCAAATTCAATTTCTTTGTGTTTGGTATTCAATACATAATTAATCACCGATTTGTCTACACGCCCAAACTGTGCGTTGTCCACATTTATTTGACTATATACATTGTCTACTATAAAACGGCTTACGTATTGCAAATGCAAATCGTGTAATTCTTGCTGAAATATAGTTTCTTCAGGTGATTTATTTCCGTAAACCAATACAAATGAGCTTTTTGGCTCGCTTTTCAATACCGATTTTATGATCGAAATCACAGGTGTTATTCCACTACCAGATGCAAAAGCGATGTAATTTTTTTGAGCATCAGCGCTAGGTTCCAATATAAATTTACCTTCTGGTTTGCCTACTTCGATCACGTCACCGGCTTTAAGTTGATTGTTTGCAAATTGCGAAAACACACCTTCTTTTACTGCTTTTACTGCAATGCGTAACTCACCACTTTCTGGTGAAGAACAAATTGAGTAGGCTCTACGAATTTCTTTTCCGTCTAGCGTTAATTTTAGGTTCACATATTGACCAGCCACAAAACGGTATTCTGCTTTTAATTCTTCGGGTACATTAAAAAGAATCGAAACTGCATTGGCCGTTTCACGCTTTACTTCTTTTATAATTAATTTTAAAAATGAAGACATAGATTTTAATTTTTTACAAATATAGTAAAGTGAATAGTTTTCTTAAATCAAAGTTTTTGAAACTTTACACACATAAGAATGTTATGTATAAGAATCTTATGTATATTTGTACGAACAGAAAAAGTAGTTATGAAGAATTCACAATTATACAAAGGCAGTCTTACTACCATCATAATGAAGTTGCTAGAGGAAAACGGAAAGATGTATGGATATGAGATTACGCAAAAGGTAAAAGCAATTACTGCCGGCGAACTCAATATCACCGAAGGTGCCTTGTATCCTGCGCTTCATAAGTTGGAAGGAGAGGGAATATTGGAGGTCGAAATTAAAAAAGTGGATAATCGAATGCGTAAATATTATAAACTTACCGAAGTTGGAACCCAAGAAACCGTAAACCGATTGGCCGAATTAGAAGATTTTATTCGAAATATGCAATCACTTGTAAACCTAAAGCCCAATTTAGAATTTTAAAATACTTTACAATGACATTATCCAAACAACAAATTGAGCAAATTGATGCGATTTTAGTTTTAAACGGTCTTCCTTTTGAGGATTTAAAAATGGAGCTAACAGACCATATAGCGACGGAGATCGAAATAGAAATGGACGAAAATTGACAATCATTCGATGAAAATCTGAAAAATGTATTCTCAAGATGGGAAGATATGTTACGACCAAAAAGCTCGTGGTTGTTAAAGCTAAACCTTTCGATACCCAAAATAGCTTTGCAAAAGTGTGTTCGTTTAAACAAAAGACTGTTTTTAATAGCTATAAGTTGCGGCTTAATCATGGCTCTATTTGCTGTGAAAATTAAAATTGGTGATTCAATAGCAATGCTTTCGACCATGAACTTAGTTTTGCAAAGTTTTTGTGCAGTAATTTTACTACTGCTTTTCTACATTAAATTTCAAATTAAAAAAACTAAAACAGTTTCGACCTACAGCTTTATTTTTAATTTAACGAGTTTTTATCAGATCATAAATTTGACCCTTATGATTATCGGGATTTATAGTTTTAAAAAAGTAAGTTCAATTGCTGATGCTCAAATTCTATTCTATTTTTATCCAGTTACATTTTTTACTATGACCTGTTTGTACATAAATATGGGTTTTCAACACCTAAAGTTTGTGAAGCAAACACGCGAATTGTCTCAGATGAATTTAAAATAAACCTTTACAGTTTTAATTCTCATCAATAAAGTTCTGTTTTAACTTCATTAACTATTTTACAATGACATTATCCAAACAACAAATTGAAAAATTGTTTTTGTTTACTCGTACACATTATGTAGAGTGGCATGATTTGCAAATAGAATTAGTAGATCATCTTGCACACGCTATTGAAAAAAATTGGGAAGTAAATGCTACACTAAGTTTTGACGAAGTACTCGAAATAGAATTTAAAAAATTTGGCGTTTTCGGCTTTTCTGACGTGATAGAAAGTAGAAAGAAAGTGATGATTCAAAAATACTATCACATGCTGTGGACTAGTTTTAAGGAGGTTTTCTTTGGCCGAAGAATATTGCTGGCGATTATTCTCATTATATTGTTATTTACGATTGCTAAGAAGGTCTGGTTTGGATCTTGGTTTTTTTTGCTTTTGTATTTAACAGTTACTTGCTCATGGATGTATGTATTGTTTTCGAATAGTATAATGTTAAAACGAACCAAAGAAAGTGGAAAAAGAAGATGGCTTCTGGAAGAAATTTTCATCCAAAATGGTTATATAAATTCTGTTCATATTCTCTCAATCAATGTAATAATTTCAATAAACAATCATTTTGATTTCTTAATCGAAAATGATTTTTACTTATTTGGATTAAGTCCATTTTAGTTGCCTATTGCTTTTTAGGTTATTGCAGTCTGTTTTTTATCCCTTCGAGAACAGAAAAATATTTAATAAAAACCTATCCAGAATATCAATATTATAAAGACAATCCTGCCGTATCCTAAAATTTTTATAATCATCAATATTCTGAAAACCCCAAAATTCTTACTAGCACAAAAAGTGATTTTAGCGCTTTAAATTTCTATATATCAAAAAGAAGCGTATTTTTACCAGTCATTATACTAAAAAAGTATTTTAGAAGTTAAATGATAAAAAATACATTCAATTGAAAACCAATATAGTTAATTCTTCTATTTCGCTAGGACTTGTTATTTTTTTGGGAGCATGTTCTACCAAAAGAGATAGCTTTTTGTCTAGAAATTCACATGCCTTGAGTACCAAATACAATATTTTGTACAACGGACAAATTGGTCTTGACAAAGGCGTAGCAGGAATCAATGCAAATGATCAAGATAACTTTTGGAAACTTTTGCCTATCGAAAAAATGCAGTTCAATGAAGATCTGGTAGGTGACAAAAAACAAAAAAATACCGATTTTGATGTTGCCGAAACCAAAGCTACAAAGGCAATTCAAAAACATTCGATGAATATTGACGGTACCGAAAGAAATTTTCAAACCGATGAAGCTTATTTACTTCTAGGGAAAGCGCGCTACTACGATCAGCGTTTTATTCCTGCCCTGGATGCCTTCAATTACATTTTGTACAAATATCCAAGTAGTAGTCGTATTTACGAAGCTAAAATTTGGCGTGAAAAAACCAACATGCGCTTAGGCAATGATGCTGTGGTGGTAGACAATATGAAACGATTGTTGGGAGGAGAAAAACTCAAAAAACAAATTAAATCAGACGCGAATGCTTTACTGTCTGAAGCCTATTTGAACTTGGAAGAAAAAGATAGTGCGGTAACAAAATTGGTTTTGGCAGAGAAATTTTCGACAAAAAACAAACAAAAAGCGCGCTACCGTTTTATTCTTGGGCAACTTTATGAAGAATTAAATAGCCCTGAGAAAGCCTTAGAAAGTTATGAATCAATAATCGAAATGAACCGTAAAGCAGAACGCAAGTACGTGATTCAGGCGCAAGCAAAAAAAGCACAACTTTTTGATTTTAAAAACGGTGATACCCTACAATTTGTTGAAACATTTAATAAATTACTAAAAGATCGCGAAAACCGTCCTTTTCTAGATGTGTTAAATCATCAATTCGGACTTTTTTACGACAAGCAAAATAATGATGCTAAGGCAAAGAAATATTACAATGCCTCATTAAAAAGCACGAAAGGTGATGAGTATTTGGTGGCTTCAAATTATAGAAACATTGCCAACAGATACTTTAGAGATGCCAAATATCCTATAGCAGCTAAGTATTATGATAGTACGTTAACGAAGTTAAATGACAAAACTCGAGAATTTATTCACCTGTCCAAAGTGCGTAAAAATCTTGATGAAGTGATCTTGAACGAAGCTGTGGCAGTCAAAAACGATAGTATTATTAAGGTGATCGATATGTCGGGTCCAGAGCGTATTGCCTATTATGAGAACTATATCACAGAGCTAAAAAAGCAAGACGAGAAAAAAAGAATTTTACTCGAAAAGCAGTTGCAAATTCAAAAGAACATTGAAAATAACAGCAAAGCAACCAATAATGATGACGCTGTTGCAAACCCAAATACCGGAATTGCAAAGCCCAACATGGCTATTTTGCCACCTTCAATTGGAGCAAGTAGTTCGCAATCGCCTTTGTTTTATTTTTATAATCCCACTACCGTGGCCTTTGGAAAAGTTCAGTTCAAAAAAAATTGGGGCGCTCGAACTCCAGGTGTCAACTGGAGGATGGTTTCTGGAGCTTCTGCTGCTGTAGCCAACTCAAATGCAAATGATCAACAGGATGATGCTGCAAAAGCTAAGGCAGAAGCAGACGAAAATCCAGCGTATGCTACCGATTTTTATATCAACCAGATTCCCACAGACCCAAAAGAAAGAGACAGTCTCAACAAAGAACGCAACTTTGCTTACTATCAATTGGGTGTGATTTATAAAGAAAAATTTAAAGAATACAATTTGGCTTCGAATAAACTGGAGCAATTGCTACGTCAGCAACCAGAAGAGAAAATAGTATTGCCGGCGCTGTATAATTTGTACAAAATTTATCAAATAACAGACAGTTCTAGAGCTTTAGAAGTGAAAAAAGCCATTGTGTCTCAGTTTCCGGATTCTAGGTATGCACAAATCATTAGCAATTCAAAAATTCAAGAAGCCAAAGATTCTCCTGAGGGTGTGTACGACCAAACGTATGCCTTGTATGATGAAGAAAAATTTGATGAGGTACTCACCAAAACCGATTTGTTGATTAACCAATATGCTGGAGACGAAATTGTATCAAAATTTGAGTTACTACGCGCCAATGCAATTGGAAAAGCGCAAGGTTTGGTGCCGTACAAAAAAGCAATTCAGTATGTTGCGGATAATTATCCAAATACAGAGGAAGGCAAAAAAGCAATGAGTATTTTGAAGACTCAAATACCGGCATTGGAGAATATGAACTTTAGTGCGGCACCTTCAAAAAGTTGGAAAATTATTTATAAAATTGAAAATTTTGACGATGCCAAAGTAAAAAGCATGGAAGCCAAAATGAAGAAGTTTATTGATGAAGAACAGCAGCATCAATTGAGTTTTCGAATCGAAAATTATAAAACAAATCAACGCTTTTTTGTAGTTCAAGGAGCAACTTCAGAGGTATACGCCAATAGTATCACAACGCTATTGAAACAAAATAAGAGTTATAAAATTGAAGACAGTCCGCTAATTGTGTCTACTGAAAATTATAGTGTTATTCAAATTAAAAAGAATTTGGAGGCATACGAAGCACTAAAAAAACAATAATATATGTTTGATAAAAAATCAAAATCCTTTTCGGATGCTTTAGGGAAAACCAACAGAATTGTCGAAGGAACGATCATCAAAGGAGACATTATCTCTGAGGCCGATTTTCGGTTAGATGGTTCGCTTGAAGGCAATTTTGAATCTACAGGAAAGCTCGTAATTGGTCCAACCGGAAAAGTTATAGGAGATGTAATTTGCAATAGTGCCGATATCGAAGGATCGTTTCATGGAAAAATTGAAGTGATAGAAATTCTGAATGTCAAATCCAAAGCAAGTATTCATGGTGAAGTAAGTGTTGGAAAACTAGCGGTGGAGCCAGGCGCAGATTTCAGTGCAACTTGCGTCATGAAAGATCAAGCTGCAATAAGTATGATTACAGATGGAAAAGAAACCTCAAAAAAGTAATTCGACCAAGTGGTTGGCGCTCATAAACATTCCGATTCAAATGGGAGTGATTATTTTTTTGTTCTCCTATTTGGGGTCTTGGTTAGACGATAATTACCCGAGCTCTAAGGTATATTACAGCAAGATATTGGTAATGGTAGGCGTAGTTTTGGCCTTGTACAATGTCATTAGACAAGTCAACGAAATAAATAAAGAGAAATAATTGCCAAGGTAATTTTCAGGTAAAGAACAATATTTATTTTATGATGCTACAAAAATACAAATCGGTCATCGATTTGCTTAAAATTTCGGGATTGGTTTATATTTTACATCAATTCCTTTTTTTTATTTTAAAAATTAATCAAGGAACATTTCAGTACAGTTTAACGGTTTTATACTTGTTTTTTGTGGGATATTCAGTCCTGCTTTTTATGATTTTATTAAGAGTAAAAGTAGAAAGTTTTGACAACGTAGGTATGAGTTTTCTTTTGGGTACAAGTATCAAAATTCTTCCGTGTTACCTGCTCGCAAAGCCGATTATAAATTGTGCTTCATGCAGTAACACAACAGAGAGGATTAATTTTTTTGGTCTCTTTGTTGTTTTTCTAGTCATAGAGACGGTGCTAACTATTAGATTATTAAATAAAAAGGATTAAAAATGAATAATTGTTAAAGGTATTTTAAAAAATATTTTTGTTATGCTTTTGAGTATTAATAAAAAATGTACCTTTGCACCAAATTTTAGAAACGTAAATATAACATATTTTTGTAATTATGGTGATTTTAAACAGGCCGCTTAGATTAGTAGTAACAACATTTCTAGCATGTCTTCCCTTAGTGAGTTTCGCAAATCAAGAGATTGATTCTGCAAAAGTTAATGTAGAGAACGCTCATGCGGTAGTAGCTGAAGCACATCATGAGGGCGGTCACGCTGAACCGACGGATGTAAAGTCTAAAATTAAAGCTTTTGTGGGTCACCACGTTTTAGATTCTCACGATTTTTCGTTCACACAAGATGATGAAACTGGAGAACATTGGAGTTTGCCTTTGCCAGTAATTTTATTGGATGAAGGTTTACACGTATTTTCTTCTGCAAAATTTCACCACGGTAAAGAAGTAGCAGAATCTGATGGAAAATATTATGTTGTCAATCATCATGATGGTAAAATCTACAGAACAGACGCTGCGGGAACTATTACTGAAAATGAAGAAACTGGTTTTCCTTCAAACTTTCGTCCAATCGACTTTTCGATCACAAAAACAGTAGTTTCAATCATTGGAGCAGCATTATTGATGTTTTTCTTGTTTACAAGTTTGGCTAGATCGTATGCTAAAAATAAAGGAATTGCTTCTGGACCAGGACGTATTTTTGAGCCAATTGTATTGTATGTACGTGATGAGATCGCGATACCAAACATTGGAGAGAAAAAATACAAAAACTACATGAGTTATTTATTGACCATATTTTTCTTTGTATTGTTCTTAAATATTTTTGGATTGACACCACTAGGGATCAATGCAACGGGTAACTTAACAATTACATTTTCATTAGCGTTTTTAACGTTCTTGATTACCAACTTAACAGCTAACAAAAACTATTGGGGTCACATTTTCTGGATGCCAGGTGTACCAAAATTAATGCGTATCATCTTAGCGCCAATTGAGTTGTTAGGGATATTTATTAAACCATTCTCTTTAATGATACGTTTGTATGCCAACATTTTTGCTGGACATATTGTATTGATGAGTATCATTGGTTTGATGTTTATTTTCAAAAGTTGGATCGGAAGTAGTTTGTCATTCGGATTGTCATTCTTACTTTCTATTCTTGAAATTTTAGTTGCCTTTTTACAAGCATATATCTTCACGATGTTATCTGCACTTTACTTCGGTTCAGCGGTAGAAGAGCATCACCATGAAGAAGCGCACTAGATTGCAGATTTGTGATTCTAGATTTGGAGTGCAGTTGTATTCAAAAATCAAAAATCGTTTGTCTTAAATCGTTAATCAATTTGAATGTTTAATTTTTAATATATATATCATGGAAATTCCACAAATTATTGGAGCTGGGTTAATCGTTATTGGAGCAGGTTTAGGTATTGGTAAAATTGGTAGTTCAGCAATGGACGCTATTGCTCGTCAACCAGAAGCTTCAGGAAAGATCCAAACAGCTATGCTTATCGCAGCTGCACTTATTGAGGGTATTGGTTTTGCTGCGTTGTTCGCATCATAATTAAAACAGAAAAAACAATAGTTGCAACGGTTGGTTGTAACTATTGTTTTTAAAATTAAAACATTATACATTGCAGTTTGCAATTTGTTACAAAATAAAAAGATAAAATTTATACTTATATACAATGGAAAAGTTAATAAATCAGTTTGAGTTTGGTTTGTTTTTTTGGCAAATACTAATATTTGTTGGATTAATACTTTTGTTAAAAAAATTCGCGTGGAAACCAATTCTTGATGCAGTTAATGATAGAGAAGAAGGAATTAAAAATGCTTTACTTTCTGCTGAGAATGCAAGACAAGAAATGCAAAATTTACAGGCTGATAACCAACGTATATTGCAAGAAGCAAGAGCTGAGCGTGACAACATGCTAAAAGAAGCTCGCGAAATGAAAGAAAAAATGGTAGCAGATGCAAAAACTGAAGCACAAGAGCAAGGTCAAAAAATGATCGAGCAAGCTAAAGCAGCTATCAACAGTGAAAAAAATGCAGCTATGGCAGAATTGAAATTACAAGTTTCAACCTTATCATTGAGTATCGCTGAAAAATTATTGAAAGAAGAATTGTCTAACAAAGACGCTCAAACAAAATTGATTGAGAAAATGTTAGGTGACGTTAAGATAAACTAATCATTATGGCAAGTACAAGAGCAGCAATTCGTTATGCAAAAGCAATTCTAGACTTAGCAAACTCAAAAGGTAGAGCCAATGTTGTGAATCAAGACATGCAAACGATAGCAACAACAGTTGGTGGAAATGCAGAATTGAATTCATTTATTCAAAACCCTACTATCAATGTTGAGGTTAAAGAATCAGTACTTTTGGAAGTTTTTGCAACTGCAAATGGAGTAACCAAAGGTTTGTTTCATTTGTTATTCGAAAACAAAAGGTTTGAAATATTGGAAGGCATTGCACAACAATATAGTCTTTTGTTTGATGAAGAATCTGGAGTTGAGGTAGCACATGTTACTACTGCAATTCCTATGGACGCAGCATTAGAGGCTACAGTTTTGGCTAAGATTGCAACGCTTTCGAACAAAAAAATTACAATTAAGAGTATTGTAGATCCTGCTATTCTTGGAGGATTTATTTTGAGAATAGGTGACCAACAGTATAATGCTTCGGTTGCAAACAGATTACAAGTATTAAAAAGAGAATTAAGTAACTAGTTTTATTGCACATTTAAGTGTCTAAATTATAAATTAAGATGGCGGAAATCAAACCTGCTGAAATTTCAGCAATATTAAGAAAGCAAGTAGAAGGTTTTGAATCTGGCGCAACGCTAGAGGAAGTAGGAACCGTACTTCAAGTTGGAGATGGTATTGCTCGTATTTACGGGCTTTCAAATGTTCAATACGGTGAGTTAGTTGAATTTGAAAATGGCCTTGAGGCTATTGTATTGAATCTTGAAGAAGATAACGTTGGTGTGGTACTTTTAGGACCATCAACTGGTATCAAAGAAGGTTCAGTAGCAAAAAGAACACAACGTATCGCTTCTCTTAAAGTAGGAGAACAAATGGTAGGACGTGTAGTAAACACACTTGGTTTTCCTATTGATGGAAAAGGACCAATCGGTGGAGACTTATACGAAATGCCTTTGGAAAGAAAAGCTCCTGGAGTTATCTTCCGTCAACCAGTTACTGAGCCATTACAAACAGGTGTAAAAGCAGTTGATGCTATGATCCCAGTAGGTAGAGGTCAACGTGAGTTGGTTATTGGTGACCGTCAAACAGGTAAATCAACTGTTTGTATTGACACTATCTTAAATCAAAAAGAATTTTACGAAGCAGGAAAACCTGTATTTTGTATCTACGTAGCTATCGGACAAAAAGCTTCTACTGTAGCAGGAATTGCTAAAATGTTGGAAGAAAAAGGTGCTATGGCGTATACAGTGATCGTTGCAGCAAATGCATCTGATCCTGCTCCAATGCAAGTTTATGCTCCTTTTGCAGGTGCTGCAATTGGTGAGTACTTTAGAGATTCTGGTCGTCCA
The DNA here is from genome assembly GCF_003076455.1 of Flavobacterium faecale. Taxonomy (NCBI): domain Bacteria; kingdom Pseudomonadati; phylum Bacteroidota; class Flavobacteriia; order Flavobacteriales; family Flavobacteriaceae; genus Flavobacterium; species Flavobacterium faecale. The sequence goes on along the minus strand of NZ_CP020918.1, from coordinate 980,797 downwards.
GCTTTGATTGTTTATGATGATTTATCTAAACAAGCTGTTGCTTACCGTGAGGTATCTCTTTTGTTAAGAAGACCTCCAGGACGTGAGGCATATCCAGGTGACGTTTTCTTCTTGCACTCTCGTTTATTAGAGCGCGCTTGTAAAGTAATCGCTGATGATGGAATTGCAAAAAACATGAACGACTTACCAGATTCATTAAAAGGTATCGTTAAAGGTGGTGGTTCATTAACTGCGCTACCAATTATCGAAACACAAGCTGGTGACGTTTCTGCATATATCCCAACAAACGTAATTTCGATTACAGATGGTCAAATTTTCCTTGATGGAGATTTGTTTAACTCTGGGGTTCGTCCAGCAATTAACGTAGGTATCTCGGTATCTCGTGTTGGAGGAAATGCACAAATTAAATCAATGAAAAAAGTATCAGGTACTTTAAAACTAGATCAAGCACAGTTCCGTGAATTGGAAGCTTTTGCTAAATTTGGTTCTGATCTTGATGCAGTTACATTGAACGTAATTGAAAAAGGTAGAAGAAACGTTGAGATCTTGAAACAAGGTTTGAATGATCCTTATACTGTTGAAGACCAAGTAGCAATTATCTACGCTGGTTCTAAAAACTTATTGAGAAATGTTCCTGTAAATAAAGTTAGAGAATTTGAAAAAGACTTTTTGTCTTTCTTGAATGCTAAACACAGAGCAACTTTGGATGCTTTGAAAGCAGGGAAATTAACAGACGAAATTACAGATGTAATTGAAGCAGTAGCTAAAGAAGTTTCAGCAAAATATAATTAATCCCCACCCATCCTCCCCAAAAGGGAGGGGTAATTGGAGAACGAAAGTAATATTAATATAAGACAGATGCCCTCAATTAGTCTCCCTCCCCTTCGGGGAGGGTTGGGGAGGGGAAAAAATGGCAAATTTAAAGGAAATCCGTAATAGAATTACTTCCATTTCATCAACGATGCAAATTACATCGGCTATGAAAATGGTTTCTGCAGCAAAACTAAAGAAAGCACAAGATGCAATCACGGCTATGCGCCCTTATGCCGAAAAATTAACGGAGTTGTTACAAAATCTTTCTGCTACACTTGAAGGTGATGCAGGTGGAGAATTTACTACGCAACGCGAGATTAAAAAAGTATTAGTTGTAGCGATATCTTCAAATAGAGGTTTATGTGGTGCTTTTAATACTAACGTAATCAAAGCGTCAAAAAGTAGAGTTGATTTTTACGCTGGTAAACAGGTAGATTTTTTCGCTATTGGTAAAAAAGGAAATGATGTTTTGAGTAAAACAGTTTCGGTTGTCGAAAATCATAGTAGTGTTTATGATGCGCTAACTTTTGATAACGTGGCTGCCATTGCAGATGTATTAACTGAAAAGTTTGTTGATGGTGAGTATGATAAAATTGAATTGATTTATAATCAATTTAAAAATGCAGCAACTCAAATCGTTCAAATTGAACAGTTTTTACCATTAGCTCCAATCAAATCTGATTTGAATGTAACTCCTTCTGATTATATTTTTGAGCCTTCTAAAGAGGAGATTGTGTTGACTTTGATACCAAAGTCGTTAAAAACACAATTGTACAAAGGAATACGTGATTCTTTCGCTTCAGAGCATGGTGCGCGTATGACTGCAATGCACAAGGCAACAGATAATGCAACAGATTTAAGAAATCAATTAAAATTAACATATAACAAAGCACGTCAAGCTGCTATTACAAACGAAATCTTAGAGATCGTAGGTGGAGCAGAGGCTTTGAATGGTTAAAAAAAATTTTTTTTTAAGAATATATAAAGAGTCTCGCAATGCGGGACTCTTTTTTTTGTTAGTTTTATTTTTTATTTTAAAATTTTATATTGTGCTAGTTATAAGAGAACTTTCAACCCTTACTGAGATGGTTTCCGAATTGGAAATGATCCGTCATTTGTATCCCGCTTTCACTTTCGAAAAATATAAATCCTTTCTGCAAGAGATGGTGCCGCATAACTACAAGCAATTGGGTGTGTACGAAAATGATGTCTGCATTGGTCTTACCGGTTTTTGGACAGGTTATAAATTGTGGGCTGGAAAATATATTGAGATTGACAATTTTGTAGTAGACCCTAGTCATCGTGCTAAGGGTATTGGTAAAATGATGACCGACTATATCCATGATTTGGCGGTAGCTGCAGGTTGCACGATGATCACGCTAGACGCTTATTCAAACAATTTTACAGCACATCGTTTTTATTACAACCAAGGTTTTGAGCCTAAGGGTTTCCATTTTATAAAAATATTAGATGAAAATGGTGTCTCATAGCAATGTGATTTTAGGAACGTTGAAGTTGTATACTTAGTGGGTCAAAACCTAATGTTTGCCTAACTTTCCGTGATTAAACAAAAGAATTGTTATTTTTGCTTTCGAATTAATAGATAAGTCATTTTGGGATTATATAAAAAACTTTTTAAACAAACTGCTATTTACGGACTGGCCACAGTATTGCCAAGAATGTTTAGTTTTTTGTTGGTGCCACTTTATACCAATTTATTACCCAAGGCGGAATATGGAAAAGTATCCATCATCTTTGCCTATATGATCTTTTTCAATGTCATATTAGCTTATGGTATGGAAACGGCTTTCTTTAGATTCTATAGCAATGAAGACAATAAGAAATCGGTGATTGAAACGTCTATGATTTCGATCTTCTGGACTACCATCTGTTTCCTTTTTGCTGCTTTGTTGTTTAGAACATCGCTGGCAGAATGGTCTGGGATTGATTCGCAATACATTACCTATACGATTTGGATTTTGGCTTTGGATGCTTTTGTGATCATTCCATTTTCGAAGCTGCGTGCAGTGCAAAAACCTATGGTGTATGCCTTAATCAAAATAGGAAACGTATTGGTCAATTTGATTTTGAGCGTTTTATTCTTGCTTTATTTTCCAGTTGTAGCCAAAGAGAATCCACAAGGATTTGTAAGTTCGGTATATATCGAGAATTTCGAGATTGGTTATATTTTCTTAGCCAATATTATTTCAAGTTTGCTTACGTTTATCGTCCTTTCACCGGATTACATTTTCTTAAAATGGAAATTTGATTTTGGGTTATGGAAGAAAATGATGCGATACGGTTTACCGATTATGGTAGCCGGAATTGCCTTTGCAATCAATGAGCAATTTGACAAAATACTATTGGGCAAATTACTTCCGGCGCAAATCGCAGATTCAGAGGTTGGGGTGTATTCTGCTTGCTACAAGCTCGGTTTGTTTATGGTTTTGTACCGCACCGCATACACGCTAGGGATTGAACCTTTTTTCTTTAGCCATGCTTCAGACAAAAACGCACCAAATACCTATGCAACAGTAACCAAATATTTTGTCATCTTTGGTTCGCTTATCATGCTGAGTGTGATTGTATTTGCCGATTTATTTAAATCTTATATGATTCTTGACTCTTCTTACTGGGTAGCGATGAAGGTAGTGCCTTTGATTATTTTGGCTAATTTTTGTTTAGGAATCTATACTAATCTATCGGTTTGGTATAAATTAATTGATAAAACCTATATCGGAGCCTATATATCGATTGTTGGAGCCGTGATCACCTTGGTTTTAAATTACCTGTTAATTCCGTCCATGAGTTATATGGGTTCTGCGATTGCTACGCTCGCTGCGTACGGAAGTATGATGGGGATTTCTTATTTTCTAGGAAATAAATACTATCCAATTCCGTATGATTTCAAAAAAATCGGTAGCTACATGGGATTATCGATTCTGTTTTCTTGTATTTCTTTTTATAAATTTAGAGAAAATTATTTTGTAGGTATTGCGTTATTGCTGGTATTTGTATATTTTATTTACCACAATGAAAAAGAAACATTAATGAGTATTGCCAATAGAAAAAAAGCGTAGAAGGCTATCTTCGACTGCTTTTTATTCGAAAAAAATATAAAATGAAAATAAACATTATAAACAAATCACAACATGCTTTGCCGAGTTATGAAACGATAGCTTCTGCAGGCATGGATTTAAGGGCCAATTTGGTTGAAGCGGTAACATTACAGCCACTGGCTAGAACAATCGTTAAAACAGGTCTTTTTATCGAATTACCAATAGGTATCGAAGCACAAGTACGACCAAGAAGCGGACTAGCCTTTAAAAACGGAATAACAGTACTTAACAGTCCTGGTACAATTGACGCCGATTACCGTGGTGAAATTGGAGTGATTTTAGTAAATTTATCCAATGAGCCTTTTGTGATTAACAACGGAGAGCGAATTGCACAGCTTATTATTGCCAAACACGAACGTGCCGATTGGTCTGAGGTCGAAATACTATCTGAAACCGAAAGAGGTGAAGGTGGGTTTGGTAGTACAGGGGTGAAGTAGTGCTCAGTCGCAGTATTCAGTCTCAGTATTCAGTTGCAGTAATCAGTTTGGAGTAAATGTTATTGCTACGCAGTCTTTAGATTTTAAAATTAAAAATAGACATTCAAAGGCTGTTGCCTAAGAATTTAAATAAAAAAAAATGAAAATAATAGTTCCAATGGCTGGACGTGGTTCTCGTCTTCGCCCACATTCTTTGACCGTACCAAAACCATTAATTCCTGTTGCAGGTAAACCAATCGTTCACCGTTTGGTAGAGGATATTGCCAAAATATTGAAAGAACCTATTGACGAAATAGCTTTCGTATTGGGTGATCCTGCTTTTTTTGGTGACGATGTAGTCAAAAGTTTGGAGAAATTGGCAACAGATTTGGGAGCAAAAGCTTCAATTTACCGCCAAGATTTACCGCTAGGAACGGGTCACGCCATTATGTGTGCCAAAGAATCGTTGTCTGGACCTGCAGTTATTGCTTATGCAGATACGTTGATTAGAGCCGATTTTGAATTGGATCCAACTGCCGATGCTGTAATTTGGGTAAAACAAGTAGACGAACCTGAAGCATACGGAGTTGTAAAATTAAACGATAAGTCTGAAATTGTAGAGTTGGTTGAAAAACCAGAGACATTTGTGAGCGACTTAGCCGTAATCGGAATATATTATTTCAAAGAGGTTGCCGATTTGAAAAAGGAGTTACAAAATGTTTTGGACAACAACATCCAAAATGGTGGAGAATACCAAATCAATGACGGTATCAAAGGCATGATGGCTAACGGAAAAGTTTTTAAAACCGGTAGTGTTGACGAATGGATGGACTGCGGAAACAAAAATGTAACGGTAGAGACCAATACTAGAATGCTTGGTTTTCTTCAATCTGATGGTGTGGAATTAGTAGCTTCAAACGTGAAGTTGGAAAACAGTACGATCATTCCGCCTTGTAATATTGCTGATGATGTAGTGTTGATTAACGCTACCGTTGGACCAAATGTTTCATTAGGAAAAGGTTGTCATGTAACTGATAGCACGATCAAAAATAGTTTGATTCAAACGCATGCACATATAAAAAATGCCGATTTAGATAATGCTATGATCGGAAACCATGTAAATTTTGATGGTAAATTCACAAGTGTGAGCATCGGTGATTATTCAGTTTTAGAATAATTTTCGAAAAAAAAAATAGTACTACAGTTCAGGAAGAAAAATATAATCAGTTAGTTGTTTTATGGTTTTTCTTTCTGAATTTTGTTTTTTAACGATAAAAGGTAGTTTTAAATGAGGTATAAATCTATTTTGGTATGTTGGTTTGCTGTGTTGCTATGCAACGCAACACTCGTGTATGCGCAAGATACGGGCGAGTACAAACCCACTGATAAAGATAAATTTCAAGACTATTTTTTTGAAGCCTTAAAACAAAAAGGAATTGAGAATTATGACAAAGCAATTGTTTCGCTAGAAAAGTGCTTAAAGTTAGAGCCACAAAATGCTACAGTCCATTTCGAATTAGGTAAAAATTATTTAGCTCAAAAAAACTATAATAACGCCATTACTTCTTTCGAAAAAGCAAATGAGATTGACCCTACTAACAAATGGTTTCTCGTAGGTATTTATGATGTCAATTACGCTACCAAAGATTTTGTTGGCGGCATTATGACCATCAACAAATTAATCCCATTTGATGCCAAGTTCAAAGAAGATTTGACCTCATTGTACATGAATACATCGCAGTTTGATAAAGCGTTGGCTTTAATCAATGAGTTAAATGAAACGGTAGGGAAATCGGATCGACGTGAAGCCTACAAAATTCAGATTCTTTCTCAAGGTAAATACCAAAGTTCTGAGATTGAAAACTTGCTACAACAAATTAAAAAAGCGCCAAAAGAGGAATCTAACTATGTATCATTGATTTATTTGTATTCGAAAAATAATGATATAGAAAAAGTGCTTCAAACAGCAAAAGAGTTGGAGAAAGAAATACCAAGTTCTGTATGGGCGCAGGTAAGTCTGTTCAAATACCATTTAGAAAATAAAGATGGTGATAAGGCGGTCAAAGCAATGAATCTTGTGCTGGAAAGCAGTAAAATTGATTCGAAAATAAAACATCGTATTCTTAATGAATTTCTGCTTTTTGTGAATATAAATCCACAATATGCAGCAGATTTAGAAAAAGCCGTTGGGTATTTTGATAACGATTCCGACATAAACGTAGCGCAAGAGTTGGGTAAATTTTACCATAGCAAACAACAATACGACAAAGCCATACAATTTTATGAAATTGCCAATCAAAAGAGCGAAAGCGTTGGCGTAGAAACCAATTTACTGCTACTGCAAGCCTACACAGACACGAAGCAGTTTGACAAAGTAGCAAAAAAAGCCACTGATTTGATTGATTTATTTCCCAACCAACCACAATTCTATTATTTTTCGGGATTAGGAAATAATCAGTTGGGGCAATTTAAAAAAGCAAAAGAGTTCCTTGAAATGGGTATGGATTTTGTAGTTGAGGACAAAGCTTTAGAAATCAATTTCAATATCCAGCTTGGAGAAGCCTACAATGGGCTTGGAGATATGGCTAAGAAGGAATTGTATTTTTCGAAAGCAAATCAGTTATTAAAAAAATAAAAAACAAAAATGAAGATTAAATCCATAGTAAATAGAAGTTTCATGATTGGCGTGCTGGCTACTAGTTTGCTAGTAGTTTCTTGTAAATCAAAGAAGTCATTGATTCAAAACACCTCGACAGAGGCGGTTAAAGAAATGAAGTCTAGTTCTATAATTAGCAAACATTACGACAACAAAACCGATTTTTCGGCCGTGTACATCAAATCTAATGTTCGTTTTGACAACGGAAAACAAACGCAAAATGTAACTGCCGAGATCCGAATTCAAAAAGACAAGCAAATTTTGGTTAGTGTTCGTTTTCTAGGAATTACCATGGCCAAAGCCTTGATTACGCCTGAAAAAGTTAGTTATTACGAAAAAATAAAAGGAACCTATTTTGAAGGTGATTTTAGTGGGTTAAGCCAATGGCTAGGAACCGACTTAGATTATGACAAAGTACAGAACATGTTGATGGGTGAAGCTTTAGACGATTTAAGAAAAGGTAAATACACCCAAACACAAGAAGAGCAATCGTATAAATTGGAAGATAAAGCCAATAATACTACTCAAAAAACGTTTTACATTGACGCAGAAAATTTCAAAGTTAGAAAGCAAGAAGTTGTCCAATCTGACAAAGGGCGAAAAATCGAAATGAATTACGGCAATTATAAAAATTTTGATACTAAAATAATGCCGTTGCAACTGTATATTAATGCAAGTCAGGAGAAAGGAAAAACAGAAATTAACCTAGAATACACCGATGTAAACTTCAGCGATGAACTTTCTTTTCCATATAGTGTGCCAAATGGGTACAAAAGAATTTTAATTAATTAAATTTGCACAAAAATATATTGTCAACATGCCAAAGTTTATTCTAAGCCTAGTTTTTATTTGCATGACTTCTGTTCTCTGGAGTCAATCTACTCAACAAGAAAAGTTAGAGCAACGCAAAGCCCAAATTCAACGAGAAATTAGGGACAATGAGAACATGTTGAAAGGAATCAAATCCAAAGAAAAGTCAGCAATGACCGTGTACTTGATTCAAAAAAACAAAATCAAGCTAAAGGAGACTTTGATCAATACTACAACCAAACAAACCAAATTGTTGGGTGATGATATGTATCGCAATCAATTAAAAATAAACGAGTTAAATAGAGAGTTAAACGTTTTAAAAGAAGATTACGCCAAGAAAATTGTGCAATCTTATAAGAGTCGTTCCGAGCAAAGTCGCGCGATGTTTATCCTTTCGTCTGAGAACTTTTTACAAGCTTTCAAAAGAGTGCAATATTTAAAACAATATACCAACTTTAGAAAAGAGCAAGGTGAAGAAATTAAGGGGAAATCACTCGAGTTAGTATCTATTAACAAAAAGTTGCAAGAGCAAAAAGCAGCAAAAATACGTTTATTAGAAGAAAACAAAAAAGAGCGTATATCACTTGAAAAAGAACGAGTAGAGCAAGAAAAATTGGTAAACGAAATCAAAAAAGATAAAAACCGCATCGTTTCTGATATTCGAAAAAAACAAAGTGAGTCCAAAAACATTGACCGTCAAATCGATCGATTGATTCGTGAGGCAATTGCCGAAGCCAATAGAAAAGCCGCTGCCGAAAAAGCAAGAGCCGCTGCTGCTGCACGTGCTGCCGCTGCTGCCGAAAAAGCTGCTGCCGCCGCTGCTGCTGCTGGAAAATCAAATAGAGGAATCAAAAAAGCTGTTGCTGCAGCTGAAGAAGAAGTCAAAAAAGAACCAGCACCACCTCGTGCAGAAGTTTCGTCTTCTAGAATTGAACTTACACCAGAATCTAAACTGATTGCAGATAACTTTAGAGCCAATAGAGGAAAGTTGCCTTGGCCAGTAGAAAAAGGATTTGTCTCTTTAGGCTACGGAGATCAAGCACACCCAATTTACAATACTTTGGTGATTCATAACAGTGGTGTCGAAATCACAACCGAAGAAGGCGCTAATGCAAGAGCCGTATTTGGTGGAGAAGTTGCTAGTGTAATGATCTTGTCACCGGTGAACAAAGCCGTAATGATTCAGCATGGAGATTACTTCACAGTCTACCAAAACTTGAGTTCAGTTTCGGTTAGTAAAGGAGACAAAGTAAATATCAAACAAAGTTTGGGTCGTGTGAGAACAAGTGGAGAAACGGGTAAAACCGTGATAAAGTTCTTATTATTGCAAAATACAACCTATACCAATCCTCAAGGATGGTTGTCAAACATGTAAAAACATTGTTTTAAGTATAAAAAAAGCTTCCGTAACAATTTTGTCGCGGAAGCTTTTTTGTTTCGCTAAATTAATGATTTCGGTACTCTAATTGGGTATGCGCTGTATGTTTTGCTTTAAAAAATAGCAAAGCGATGCTGTTTGGAGGTTTTGGGACCATCCCTAACGCAAAATCTGGAATTCATAAAGTTTCCTTACCCAAATTTGATTTTTCAACCTGATTTTTGAATTTCATTAAATAATCAACAAATCTCGGGGGAATATAGAAAAGAAGTTTCTATAGCTCTCAAAATGAATTCAACATAGCATACTCAAAGAAGCAAGATTTTAATTTTTTAAAATTGACTTTTGCAATTGATTTTTGAACTTTGATTTTTTTCAACCTTATTTTCAACCTTATTTTCCACCCAATTTTTCCATTAACTCCAATGCGTTTCGAGTAGTTTTGGCATTGTCGAAAGTCAAGAGCAAGCGCAAACCGGCAGGAGTTTGTTTCTCTTTCATTTTACAAATACCGGTATTTTTTTGTACAAACTGTAAAATATCTCTAAAACGATTGGTTTGGTAAAAGTCAGATTGTTGATCAGAAACAAAATAGCAAATCATTTTACCTTTTTTCATTACCAGTTTTTCGATACCAATACCGCTAGCAATCCATTTAATACGGATGCTGTTCATCAATGCTTTTGCACGTGGTGGCATTGGACCAAAACGATCCGTCAGTTTGTTTTGGAAGACCATTAGTTCTTCTTCGTTTTTAACTGCGCCTAGCTCGTTGTACAAGCTATATCGCTCCGAAACGTTGTTGATGTATTCATCTGAGAATAAAAGCTCAAAATCGGTGTCTATTTGAATGTCTTTGACATATTCTTTCGTCTCAATATCGTTGTCTTCTGGATACAAATCTTTGAATTCATTTTCCTTTAACTCATCAATGGCTTCGTTCAAGATTTTTTGATAGGTGTCGAATCCAATTTCGTTGATAAATCCGCTTTGTTCACCACCCAATAAATCTCCAGCACCACGAATCTCCAAATCCTTCATGGCAATATTAAACCCGCTTCCAAGTTCATTGAACTGCTCTAATGCTTGAATACGTTTTCTGGCATCGTCGGTCATGGCGGAGTAAGGAGGACAGATGAAATAACAAAAGGCTTTTTTGTTGCTACGTCCCACACGACCACGCATTTGGTGCAAGTCTGAGAGTCCGAAATTGTTAGCGTTGTTGATGAAAATGGTATTGGCATTGGGTACATCCAAACCACTTTCAATAATTGTTGTTGCTACCAAAACGTCGAATTCCCCGTTCATGAAGGCCAACATTAATTCTTCTAATTTTTTACCATCCATTTGACCGTGACCAATACCCACGCGGGCATTAGGAACGAGTCGCTGAATCATACCAGCTATTTCTTTAATATTTTCGATTCTATTGTTAATGAAAAATACCTGTCCGTTGCGCTGAATCTCATACGAAATCGCGTCTCGAATTGTTTCTTCGCTAAAACCGACAACATTAGTTTCAATAGGATAACGATTGGGTGGAGGTGTCGTAATAACCGATAAATCTCGGGCTGCCATCAAAGAGAATTGTAAGGTTCTCGGGATCGGCGTTGCCGTCAAGGTCAAAGTATCGATATTAGCGGCAATGGTTTTGAGTTTGTCTTTGACATTCACACCAAATTTTTGCTCCTCATCCACAATCAATAAACCTAAATCTTTGAAAACGACATTTTTGTTCACCAATTGGTGGGTTCCAATAACGATATCTAGTTTGCCTTCGGCCAATTGCTTCAGGGTTTCTGCTTTTTGTTTGGCAGTTCTAAAACGGTTTAAATAACCCACACTCACGGGCATATCTTTCAATCGCTCGGTGAATGTTCGGTAATGTTGGTAGGCCAAAATAGTGGTCGGCACCAATATAGCGACTTGTTTGCTATTGTCCACCGCTTTGAAAGCGGCGCGAATCGCTACCTCCGTTTTTCCAAAACCTACATCACCACAAACCAATCGGTCCATCGGGCGATCGCTTTCCATGTCGGCTTTGACTTCTTGAGTCGATTTGTATTGGTCGGGTGTATCTTCGTAGATAAACGAACTTTCCAATTCGTTTTGCAAATAGCTGTCTGGAGCAAAAGCAAAGCCTTTGTCCAAACGTCTTTTGGCGTATAGCTGAATCAAATTGAAGGCTACATGCTTGACTCTGGCTTTGGTTTTTTGTTTTAAAACTTTCCAGGCATTCGAGCCTAACTTATAAATTTTTGGTGGCGTTCCGTCTTTTCCAGTATATTTTGACACTTTGTGTAGCGAGTGAATGCTCACATACACAATGTCATTATCAGCATAGACAAGTTTGATAGTTTCTTGGGTTTTCCCCTCTACTTGTATTTTTTGCAAACCACCAAACCTTCCAATTCCGTGGTCAATGTGTGTTACATAATCCCCAACGGTTAAGGCGGTAAGCTCTTTTAAAGTAATGTTTTGCTTTTTCGAATAGCCACTTTTGAGGTTGAATTTATGGTAACGCTCAAAAATCTGGTGGTCAGTATAGCAAGCAATTTGGTTTTCGGTATCAATAAAACCTTGGTACAATGGTAAAACCACTGTATTGTATTGTTTTCGAATGTTCTCAGAATTGCTTTCATCCAAAGTCTCGAAGATGTCGTGGAATCGTTTTGCCTGATTGTCATTCGAACAAAATAAATAATTAGTCAAACCATTAAAATGATTTTCACTCAAATTATTCAGCAACAAATCAAATTGCTTATTGAAAGACGGTTGCGGCTGAATATGAAATTCGAATTTTTCGGTGGCCTTAAAAACAGGTTTCGAAGCTAATTCTACAATCGAAAAATCCAAAGCACGTTTAATAAATTCGGGTTGGTTCAAGAACAATTGCTCGGGTGCAGCGCGCTTGATTTCGGTATTTAATTTTGCGAAAGCTTCTTCGGCTTTGGCAAACTGCTTGTCAAGTTGTGATAAAAATCCTTCTGTGTTTTGAAGAATTAAAACGGTTTTCTCTGAAATATAATCTAAAAATGATTCTCTGTTTTCTTGAAAAACCTTATTTTCAACATTAGGAATGATCGTGATTTTAGTTTGTTTTTCTATCGAAAGTTGTGTGGCTACATCGAAGGTACGCATGCTATCCACTTCGTTTCCAAAAAATTCGATTCGATACGGATTATCATTCGAAAATGAAAAAACATCGACAATACCACCACGAACCGAAAATTCTCCGGGTTCGGTAATAAAATCCACTCTTTTAAATTCATATTCGAATAAGACTTCGTTGATAAAATCGATCGAAATTTTATCGCCTACGCTAACTTTTAATGTGTTTTTGTCTAAATCTTTACGAGTGACCACTTTTTCGAACAATGCCTCGGGGTAGGTGACTACAATTGCGGGTTTTTTGCGCGAATTAATGCGGTTAAGCACCTCTGCACGTAACAAAACATTGGCGTTGTCAGTCTCGTCTACTTGGTACGGACGGCGATAAGATGCTGGGTAAAACAATACATCGGGTTCACCGACCATTTGCTCTAAGTCATTCAAGAAATAAGCAGCTTCCTCTTTGTTCTCTAAAACAAGTAAAAAGGGGAGGGCTGTTTTTTTGAAAATTGACTGAATTGTGAATGAAATAGAAGAACCTAGCAATCCCTTGAGATGCATTTTTAGTTCTTTTTTATCTTGCAATAGTTTGGCAATTTGCACCGTTTTGGGCAAATTATCGTATGTTTTATATAGTGCTGCTTTACTCAATGGTGATTACATTAGTTGGGCCAGTAGTCGGGATGGCTCTGGTATTGTCTAACATTTGTTTTAGGTCGGCTTCGCCTTCTTCAACAGGGATTTTACTTTTTTCGACTGTTTTGTCCATTTCTCTTTGAAGGGTAGCCAATTCTCGGTTGATTTCGCTAATTAAAACAACGACTTTTTTGGCCGGAATATTGTCTAAGTGAATGTACAAATCCATCATTCGAACTTTGGTAATAACCACAGAAATACGACTTTTGATTTGTGGTTGGTCAAAAGCAATCGGAATATTGTTGTTCAAATTCATTGCGGCCTTTGAAATGGCACTTGCTCTTTGTTGAAAGGCTTCAATAGATTTCTTTGGCTTTTTGGATAATTCAGTCAAAAACATTCGAAATTCATTCCATGTTTTTTCAGATTCCTCTGCGGTTTCATTGATTGGACTGTCGTAGAAAATCCATCCTTTTTCTATTTGTGAAAAAATAATTTCTTTCTTGGCTGCTTCTTTTTTGTTTTCGGCAAGTCGTTGTTGATTGTCGTCTTTACATGAAAAAAGTAAGACAACAAGACCTAGTAAACAAGAGAGAATTTTTTTCATAATGGGTTTAAAAAGAAGTACAAAGTTACAAACTAAATTGCTTTTTATGCTTTAATCATTAAAAGATTGCACCTTTAATTTTCTTTGCAATACTTGCTTTGTAATCGCTTGGATAGGTTCTTTCGCCCATAAATAAATCGGTCATGGCTTCAGCGACTTTTTGACCGTATTTTTTTAAGACCAAATCTCTAAAGGTTTTTTGATTATAAAAGTAATGCGATAGTTTTGCTCCAGTGCGTATTTCGGGCAAGATGGTAGCCTCCAATTTTGCATGGTAAAGCGCCGCTGCTTTTTCAGGGTCTAATGCTGCTTCAGCGATAGCTTGTGCTGCTTGAACACCGCTCAAAATTGCATTCGAAATTCCTTCGGCTACCAAAGGATCAGCCAATCCTGCTGAGTCACCGACTAGAAATACATTTTTTCGAACAAAATTATCTGTTCTTGGTGCCACCGGAATCACAAAACCATGAGCCGATTCACTAATGATTTCGGTAATTCCCAAGGTTTTTAAATAGGTCGCGTAATATTCTTTTAAATTGATTTTTTTATTGCTTTTAATCATAACAGCAACCCCAATAGAGAGGTGATTCTTTTTTGGGAAACACCAGCCATAACCATACGGTATTGCATCAATGTCGAAACGAACATTTTGAGACAGTCGTTCAAAATCGGCGGCGGGAACTTCTACTTCGTATTCCAGAGCCGGAATGATGAGTCTCGTTTCTACCCAGCCCGTCATTTTTGCAATCGGACTCAAAGCGCCGTCTGCAGCAATGATAAATTTGGCTTGAATTGGACCTTGGTTGGTATGTAAAATTTGGTTTTCGCCAAATGTGATGCTTTCTACTTTGTGATCTTGCAACAAAGTCACACCGTTTTCTTTGGCCTTTTCTACAATTAAGTTGTCAAAACTGTCGCGCATGATCATTGTGATGATCGGTTGGTCACGTGCGGTGGTAAGATGGGATTGTTTGTTTGAAAAATAGGTATCGATAGAATAAAACTGCTTTTCGATTACAGATGAGATATCAAAAGGCATGTTTTTTAACCCTCTAAAAACAAATCCGCCACCACAGGTTTTGTACCTGGGTAAAATTTCTTTTTCGATAATAACGGTAGAAATTCCTGATTTTGATAATTCAAAGGCTGCCGAAGCACCCGCAGGTCCACTGCCTATAATGGCTACATCAAATGATTTCATTCTCTCAATTTTTTTCAAAACTAGTGGAATAAAATTTAATAATCAAAAAGTTTCTCCGGTGTTTACATAAAAGCTTTTAGAATGGCGTCCTACTCCATAAGAGGCTACCACATTGGTTCGCGTAGTTTTATCAATTAACAGTCTTAATCCACATCCAAAGGCTGGTTGAATGTATTGTAAAACAGCAATATTTCGAGCTTTGTCACTTGTAGACGTAAAGTTGGTAAATACAGTTCCGCTCAAAAGCTGGTTACAGCTCAACGGGAAACGATATTCTGTTTCAAAGTAGTATAGATTTTGTCCTCGAAATAGACCTTGGGTGTAACCGCGTCCTGAGCGACTATCTTGGTCGCCACCATTTGCAGGTAAACCTAAATAGGGTAGATGGCCTTTTAACAAAAACTGACCGTAACTCCAAAATGCCAATACGTGTTGTTTGTTGGTGTGGCTTAAGGGGACATAATATTTGAATTCTGAAAATAGAATAAGTCTCGAAAAGGCATTTTTACCAAATTCTAAATTTGATTTTAAATTTAGATTGGTGAAACAGCCGTGATTGGGATTGACCAAATTGTCTCTTGAATCATGAATTAAATTGAGGCTGAAACTCTTTACTAAATAGTGATTATTGTTAAAGCCGAACTGTGAATTATAAGTGTTGTGGTAATTTTGTTGAGTAGTAGTGCCTTCAGTAGGTAGGCTTGCAATATTCAAATAACCATCAAAATGGATGCCCGCGCCCAAAAATAAATTGGGAGCTACAAGTAATGATGCAGTTTGGTAAAACTTTATATAATCGTACTTCATGGGTTGGGCTATAGATTCTATAGTGAAGTCATTTTTGCCAGAGGGAACATTATCAGATCCTAAACCATAATTGGATTGCGAAAATTTGTAATAGCGCCAGTCACCCCATAGATATAGCGAATTGTGGTTTAATAAAAAATTACTTTTGGCATCGACCAACAATTGTTTTTTGGTGGTGTAGGTCGCCATTATAAAAGCAGAAGAATACTTATCTCTTGGTAATTTTCCTTTGAAGGTGTATTGTGCTATTGCGCCATAAAGCAAACCATTTGCAGGTTGTACAAATAGAACAGGTAAAACCATGAAAAAATTATTTTTTTGTGGGACTACGATGCAAGTAGTATCTTTTTTGCAGAAATATTCAGGCAATGCTTTTATAGGGCAGTTACTTGTTTGATCCGTAGTTTGAGCGTAGGAATGGTGACAAACAAAGAGTGTCATAAAACTACTGAAGTAGAGGAACCATTTTTTGCTAAGCCACATAAAAAATTTGCTTTGATCTCATAAAGAAACAACTTTTATGAAAGCGAAATTTTTTTTTGAAGACTATTTTGAAAGGATAAAAATGAATGGTTGTAATTGTAGCTTTTTATCCAGAGTATTGCTGTTTACATTTTTGGACAATGCTATTTCCAGAATTAAATAGAAAGAGGTAAACTGTTCTGGATTTGGTTTTTTTCAATGAGACAGGCTTTCAATAAACTTGGAAAACCTGTCGTCATTGATAAAAATATTATTTTGATTCGTATGTATTATTGCTTTGCTTCACATCTGCCATTAATCCGCTTGGATCAAGGGTGATTTTTTTGATGCTCGATTTATTTTTCGAAATTGAAAATTCATAATTAGAAGCTGCCCATGGCCAGTCTTTCAATATCGTTCTTTTAATTTCTGGAGTCGGGTTTTCTTTTTCGAAATACATCATTCGCAAAGGAACATAGAAACTTTCTTTGGTTCCATCTGTGTATTCAACCAAAATATCCATTGGCATTGGCATTCTACCAATACGTTCTAGAGCGACAACGGTATTGTTATCTTTTTCTGTAACTTCTTTTATACCATAATCGATTGTGTTTACGGTCTGTGTCCAATCGGTTAAATACCAATCCAATTCGGCTCCAGAAACGCGCTCTGCAGTTCTTGTGATGTCATTTGGAGTAGGGTGTTTGAATTTGAAATCTTCAAAATAGCGATTTAAGGTTTTGTCCAAATTGTTTTGTCCAATCAAGTAACCCAATTGAGACAAATAAATACTTCCTTTTACATAGGATGCGATACTGTACGAACGGTTTTCGTCATATCGGTCACCATGAGTAGTTTGTGGTTGCTCTTTGCCAGAATTTACAAGGTAGTAGTATGTTTTGTAATTGCCTTCAAATGGATTACTCTCTTTTGTGGCAGCCAAATCATTGATAACCCAATCTTGAATATAAGTCGTGAAACCTTCATCCATCCAAGGATGTTTGGACTCGTTGGATGCTAGAATGTGTTGGAACCAAGAGTGCCCCAATTCGTGTGTTGCAGTTCCGTAAATACCATCTACAGTTCCGTTACCAAGCATCAAAGTACACATTGCATACTCCATTCCGCCATCGCCACCTTGAATAAACGAGTATTGTTTGTATGGATACGGACCTACTTTTTTGTTGTAACCCTCCATAACTTTGACCATCATTGGTTCTACTTGTTTCCATTTTTCAACCGTAGCAGGTTCGTTTTTGTATAAAAAGTGAATATCAACATTGTTTGGACCTTTCAAGATATCGTGTGCATAATTGGGATCTGCTGCCCAAGCAAAATCGTGTACCATTGGTGCAACAAAATGCCAAGTTAGCGTTTTTGCTTTTTTAGGATACGTTACTTCAAGACCTTTGTCTTGGTAGCCGTGACCTATTTCGTTCGGGTTTTGCAAATAACCAGATCCTCCAATAGTGTAGGCTTTGTCAATGGTAATGTTTACGTCAAAATCTCCCCAAACACCATGAAACTCTCTCGCGATATAAGGATCTGCATGCCAACCTTCAAAATCAAACTCAGCTAATTTTGGGTACCATTGTGACATAGACAAAGCAACTCCTTCAGAATTGTTGCGACCTGAACGACGAATTTGTACCGGTACTTGTCCGTTAAAATCTAAGGTTAAAGTTGTAGAAGAATGTGGTAAAATTGGTTTTGCCAAAAACACCTCGAGAACTGTTCCTGTAACCTTGGTTTTTGCCACTGCACCATCTTGTTTCAAGTTGGTGATGTTCAAAAAGCCAATTTCGTTCGGTTTTAAATTTTTGATACGGTTTTCTTTCCCGTTTTTTTCTTTACCCGTCATACGTGCGTCAGGATCCTTGATCGTGTGCAGGCGTTCGTCCATTTCGCTACCCGGCTGGAAAGCGTTATTAAACAAATGATAGTACACTTTTTTCAAAGTATCTGGCGAGTTGTTGGTATAGACTAATTGTTGGTCTCCTTTGTATTGAAATTTTTCAACATCCATAGAAACGTTCATTTTATAGTCTACTTTCTGTTGCCAGTAAGGAGTATTTTGGGCATACGATCCCAGTGAAAATGCTGATATAGCAAGTAAGAATATCTTTTTTGTCATAGGTTTTGCTTTAAATAAAAAGAGTAGTTTAAAATTCAGTTTGGTTTTAAAAAAAATAAACCATTTAGAAACTAAGAATCATTTTAAGGTAATGGTCTTTAGTTTCTTAATGGTTTAGATAGTATTAGGTTTAATTTGTACGGGTTAAGTATACAAATTTTATTTTTTTGACATTGTGCTTGCCATCAAAAAGGCATTGTAAGCATTTACCATTTTACCAGAAACTGATAAATCTGCAAAAGGACGCATATCACTAGGTTTTCCGCCTACGATAATATCTGTTGTAACTGCTACACCAGAATCCATCAAAATATGTTTTACTTGTGAAGCCGTTAATTTTGGAAAATAAGAACGAATCAATGCTGCAACACCTGCAACATTTGGAGACGCCATTGAGGTTCCTTGAAGAAAACGGTACGTATTCTCTGGAGTAGTAGCATAGATTTGAACTCCAGGAGCAAATACATCCACGTTTAATTTTCCGAAGTTAGAAAAGCGAGCAACTACTTTTGGTCCGTATTCAAAGTTTAAGGCACCAATAGTAATCATATTGTCTGCTATTTCCGTTTTCTTGTCTTCAGAGTCATTTGGGAAATTGTCAAAAACATCAATGTCTTTTGCAGAGTTACCAGCAGCATGAACGATCAATACGTCTTTGCTAGCAGCATATTTAATCGCATCAAAAACCCATTGTTTTTGAGGAGAAAACGCTTTACCAAAACTTCCGTTGATTACTTTGGCACCGTTGTCCACAGCATAACGAATAGCCAATGCGATATCTTTGTCATACTCATCACCATCTGGCACGGCGCGAACAGTCATGATTGCTACGTTGTTAGCAACACCATCACCACCTTTGTCATTGTGACGCACTTGAGCAACGATTCCGGCAACGTGTGTACCGTGAAGGGTTTCTTTAACATCAGGTCCCATTACATTATTGTTACCGTATTTGGTATCGTTAATATCATTTGGGTTGTCACCAACTACTTTACGGTAGTCTTGTTTCATGTTGTCACCGCTCAAAGTTGCATTTGCTTTGTCAAGTTCACCTTTCAAGGCTTCTTTTAATTTGCTAATTGGCATACCAAAAGAGAAAAAACGTTCGATTGAACCTTTTGCTTTGATTACTTTGTCATCTGTTGAACTTATTGCTTTTACTTCTTCAACCGTATAATCTGCTTTATTTAGAGTAGCAGCAATAGTTGCGTCAGCTTCTGTCAATACAGAGCTCATTTCTTCGTACTGCCCTTTTTTCTTTGAAGCAGCAGTTATTTCCTGATCATTTTCAGCTTTGGCAGCCAAGTAAGTTGCTTCGTCTGTAATGCTTTTGTTCTTTACAATTCTTTCGTATTCTAAATTTTCTTTGACAATATCGCCAAGAAAATTCCAACCGTGAATATCATCCACATAACCATTTTTGTCATCGTCAATTCCGTTTCCAGGAATTTCTTTAGGATTTGTCCACACAACGGCTTTCAAGTCTTCGTGTTCGATGTCTCCACCAGAATCTATAATTCCGACAATTACTTTTTGGCCCATTTTGCCTTTTAGCAATTCAGCATACACTCTGTCAACACTCATTCCAGGAACGGTGTCTTTTTGAATGTCAAGATGGCTCCAACGTTTAAGATCTGCTTCTTTTAAAGCTGCTTTTTTGGTTACATTTAAAGGTGCAGTTATTGGACTAAACTTGCTGAAGTTAAATGCTGATTTTTGAGTACTACAACTGCTAAGCACCAATATGGCAAAGGCAGAAATATAGAATGGTTTGAAACTATTCATAATGTTAAATTAGATTTTACAATAATATTCGAAAGTACAGATTTATTTTAAACAATACACAGACTTAACAGTATGTTAGTACTTTTTATTGAAAATATGCCACCTAAAAGCACATTTTTCTGTTGAATCGGAAAGGAGTGGGCTTTCAAACTTCATTTTAGTACTATCAAATCAAGGCTCAGAATGGTGTTTTGCAGTTGGTTAAATTTTTTTTATCGAAAGTTTAAAAGATATCTTCGCTCTTAAAAACATCTTTCAGTCGAACGCCTTTTTCAGTTTGCTGCACCCTAATGATTTCGTTGTGCGCATCGTGTTCCAAAAATAAATAGTAATTATTGTTGGCGGCTTCTTCTAGAAATTTTGTCTTTTCGGGCATCGTCAATAGCGGGCGCGTGTCATAACCCATCACATACGGGATAGGGATGTGTCCTGCGGTAGGAAGTAAGTCGGCCATGAAACAAATTGTTTTGCCATTGTAACTTATAATCGGGATCATTTGTTTGTCGGTATGACCGTCTGCATAAAAAATCGAAAAGTCCATTTCACTAGCAAAACCATAATCTCCGTCGGCTTTGTTTATAAAATGAAGCTGACCACTTTCCTGCATTGGCAAAATATTTTCAGACAAAAACGAGGCTTTCTCTCTTGGATTTGGTTTAGTAGCCCATTTCCAATGGTCTTCGTTGCTCCAGAATTTTGCATTTTTAAAAGCAGGTTCGTAGCCCGTTTTATCTTTGTTCCATTGTACAGCGCCACCAGAATGATCAAAATGTAGGTGCGTAAAAAACACATCGGTAATGTCTTCTCTTGCAAAACCATATTTCGCCAAAGATTTGTCCATGGTATGGGATCCCCAAAGGGAATAATAGCCAAAAAATTTATCGGATTGCTTGTCGCCCATTCCGGTATCAATCAAAATTAGGCGATTACCATCTTCGATCAATAAACAGCGCGCTGCTATATCGATGAGGTTATTGTTGTCTGCGGGATTGGTTTTGTTCCAAATTGTTTTGGGTACTACGCCAAACATAGCGCCACCATCAAGTTTGAAATTTCCGGTTTCTATTGGATATAGTTTCATTGATTATTCATTTTTTAAACAGTCAGAAATAAGTGTTTTGACATTGCAATTTATGAAAATTCAAACATATTATCCGTTGGTAAGGGTGAACTTTGAGCGTGTTTTAACAATTAACGCTTTAGCTCTACAAATAATCGTTTTAGGTTTGGATTCTCAGTAAACGAAAAAGAGTCGTCTTTTATCATTTTGGTAATGGTCGAAATTCGATCGTCTGTAACTGGGTGCGAACTCAAAAATTCTGGAATTGTGATGGATGTATCTTTTTTCAATCTTTGAAACAAATTAGCCATTCCTTGTGGATTGATTTTGTTTTTGACCAAAATTTTAAAACCATCTTCATCTGCTTGACGTTCAAATTCTCTTGAGAACGAAAGAGATTGTAAACTATTGACGTTATCACCAATAACCGCCATGACACCATTGGCATCTCCCAAAATTATAGATACAAATAAATAGCCAGAGAGCGATCGACAAAGCATTTTCATCGAATGTCGGTTGTTAACATGTGAAGCTTCATGACCTAGTAAACCCACTAACTCGTCATAGTTCTTCATTTCTTTCAGAATTCCTGTAAAGACAACAATGTTTCCGTCTGGCAATGCAAAAGCGTTTACTTCATCTGAATCTACTACGGTAAATTTAAGTTTTTTGGTGTTTTGCAGTTGTAGCTGTGCTGCAAATTCATTCAAGGTTTTGGTTTTGGCAGCATCCACAGAGACAAAATATTCATTTTCTAGAAAAGCGGAGCTACCCAATTTGTCATCATATTCTTCAGGAATTAACACTACCGATTTTTCACCTACCCACGGAATCGCATATACATAACACAAGGCAATGATGGCTAGGATCGAAAGTGCAACAACAACATGCGAAGTGGTTCCTAGATCGAGTAGGTTTTGGTACCAACCAATTTGGCCGTTGTCTTTTCGGTACGACTGAAGTTCTTTAATAAAAACTGAATCTTCAATTTTAAGTTGTTGCAAAGTATCTTTTCCGTGTTCCAAGAACAAGCTGTCAGTTCGTTTGTCAAAAGAAATGTCTCTGATTTGCCATTTGATGGTTTCAAGATCTATAGTCTGGAATTCGATTGTGGCATGTGCTTTATGCAACAAAACGGCTATTTGTTGAGGAATAGCCGTTTTGCCATCATAGAATACAGCAGTTGTTTTGTTGCTCATGATTTACATAATAGTATCTAAATTTAAAAAATCACTAACGTCTTCGCCAGTTGCATCTTTATAATTTTCTTCGGTTTGCATTAGGGTATTCAAATCAATATCACCTTCTGCTTCAATATTATTAAAAATGAAGTTCATGGTTCTCGTTGCTGCCCAAGCATAACCAAGACCCAAAGTAAAAATCACCAATAGTAAGTTTGTAATGATAATTTTGAAAAACCCACCTGCAGTAGCTGTTGAGTTGAATTGGATAGAATCTTTCCCTTTTTGAATGCTCAAATTGTCTACATAATAGTCAAACAAATCTTTTTGCCACCAGAACATATATATACCTAGCGTGACTAATGTTAGCAAATACCCTTTAAGGTTTAATATGAAATAATCTCCCCCATCACCTTCATAGTTAAATTCGGCATCGCCAAAACGAACGTTTCCTAAAAGATAATTTCTCATGTGCATGGCCATCCATGGACCATAAAATCCTAAAGTGATAATGGTTAAGCCAATCCATTTGAAAAATAAAAGTGTGAACTCTTTGCGGTCACCTCTATATCCAAATCGGATACCTCTCCACGAACTGCGTGACATTCTATAGCGATACGAACCATGAATGGCAATTGGTAAAACTGCTATTAATATAAGGTAAAGTGTAAAAGGGATTAAGTGCAAAATGTCTGCAAAGTAAAATGCAACAGATACTACTGTAATCGTTATAACGAAAAACCCAATTGCTTTAATAAAACCTTTAAACATTTCTTTTCCGGTACCATGAAAAGCAAAGCTATCTTCGTTTAAAGATGTTGATTTGTAGAGGTACTGTAGTTTTTTAGCTTTTGCCCAAGGGTAATAAAAACCAAGTGTGATAATTGTCAAAAGCCAATTGACCATAATAATGCCAAAAAAATCGCCACCCTTACCATTGAATTGTAAGGCGTAGTTTTGTTTCGTGTACGAAAAGTTTTCCATAGATGACTGTTATAATTTAAAGTAAAAATATTCGGCGATAAAAATATACTATTTAGTTTGTTAATAAAAACAAAAGGCGATAATATTTCAGAATAATTATAAGAGAAGTAGTAGTGGCTTCTTGGTTGATAAACTGATAGTTAGTTTTTTAGACTGTTAAAATCTAGATTTTGATTTCGCTATTTTTGTCTGTTTGCTAATTAATAAGATAGTAGAGCTAGACTTTTTTAATTTTCGATAAATAAAGAGCTTGTTTGTTTTGCTTTCGATAAATAATTTCTATTCTCTTATTAGTTATAAAAATGTTATCAGTTGTTAAAAAAGATTTTTAAACACTATCTTTGCAGTTAATTTAGACAAAATCAATATAGCGGTGTAAAAGTTGCTAGTTGGTTCTTAAAAAATAAGCAAATGATAAAAGTTTCAGACGAAGCCAAAAAGAAAATTGTCGACTTAATGAAAGACGATGGTTTTGATGCTGCCAAAGACTATGTAAGAGTAGGCGTGAAGAGTGGTGGCTGTTCCGGTTTGTCATATGATTTAAAATTTGATGACAAAAAAGGAGATGACGATAAGATATTTGTAGATAATGATATCACGATTGCTGTTGAAAAGAAATCATTCTTGTATTTGGCAGGGACGATTTTGGAGTTTTCAGGAGGTTTAAACGGAAAAGGATTTGTATTCAATAATCCTAATGCGACAAGAACTTGTGGTTGTGGAGAGTCATTTTCTTTGTAGAACAATCTGTTTTTAATTTTAGAATAAAAAAATAATTTAAGACTAGTGGTGATTTACACCTTTCAAAGTCTTTAAATCTATACAATACAAATGTCAAAATACACCGAAGACGACTTAAAAGTCGAATTAGAAAACAAAGAATACGAGTATGGATTTTATACCGAATTGGAATCGGAAACGTTTCCTATTGGTTTAAATGAAGACATTGTTCGTGCTATTTCGTTAAAAAAGGAAGAGCCACAATGGATGACCGATTGGAGAATCGAAGCATTTAGAGCGTGGGAAGAAATGGTGGAGCCAGAATGGGCAAATGTTCATTATACAAAACCAGATTTTCAAGCGATCTCGTATTATTCGGCACCAAAAACAATTGATCCTAACAAAACACTTGACGATGTAGATCCAGAACTTTTGGAAATGTACAAAAAGTTGGGTATCTCTGTCGATGAGCAAAAAATGATGAACAATGTAGCGATGGATATCGTTGTCGATTCCGTATCGGTTGCAACGACATTCAAGAAAACATTGGGAGAAAAAGGAATCATTTTTATGAGTATTTCTGAGGCTATCAAAGAGCATCCAGAATTGGTTCGTAAATATTTGGGAACTGTAGTGCCGCAAAAAGACAACTTTTATGCTGCCTTGAACTCGGCTGTTTTCTCAGACGGGTCTTTCTGTTATATTCCAAAAGGGGTGAGATGTCCAATGGAACTTTCGACTTACTTTAGAATTAACCAAGCCGGTACAGGTCAATTTGAAAGAACATTACTTGTAGCAGATGCTGGTAGTTATGTGTCTTACCTAGAAGGTTGTACAGCGCCAAGTCGTGACGAAAATCAATTGCACGCAGCAGTTGTTGAATTGATCGCCCTTGATGATGCTGAAATTAAATATTCTACTGTTCAAAACTGGTTTCCTGGAAACAAAGAGGGTAAAGGTGGGGTTTACAATTTTGTAACGAAAAGAGGAATTTGCGAGAAAAACGCAAAAATTTCTTGGACACAAGTAGAAACAGGTTCGGCAGTAACATGGAAATATCCATCGGTTATCTTAAAAGGAGATAATTCAGTTGGAGAATTTTATTCGATCGCTGTAACCAATAATTTCCAACAAGCAGATACAGGAACAAAAATGATGCACTTGGGTAAAAATACCAAGTCCACCATTATTTCGAAAGGTATCTCTGCCGGAAAATCACAAAATAGTTATAGAGGTTTGGTACGTATATCGCCAAATGCAGACAATGCACGTAACTTTTCACAATGTGACTCACTGTTGATGGGTAATAATTGTGGAGCACATACTTTTCCTTATATCGAAAGTAAAAATCCAACAGCCAAAATAGAACACGAGGCAACCACTAGTAAAATTGGTGAAGACCAAGTTTTCTATTGTAACCAACGTGGAATACCGACTGAAAAAGCAATTGCTCTAATCGTAAACGGTTTTAGTAAAGAAGTTTTGAATAAATTACCAATGGAATTTGCTGTTGAGGCACAAAAATTATTGGAAATTTCTTTGGAAGGTTCGGTGGGATAATTTTTGTAAATTTGAATATCATCTTAAATTACAATCAGTATGGAACTCATTTTAAAAAATGTTAAGAAAAAAGATTATCCAGTGTTGAAATCGTTGGCTAAATCGCTTGGTTTTGAAATCGAAGAAAAGATTGATAAACCATATAATCCTGAGTTTGTAAAAGAGATTTTGGAAGCAGCAAAAGAAGTCAGAGACGGCAAAGGAATAAAAATGACTATGGAGGAATTAGATGCTTTATGGAAGTAGTATTTTCTAAAAAAGCCAAAAAGGATTTAGATTTTTGGTCAAAATCAGGGAATAAGATAATCATAAAGAAGATTTCAGAATTGATCAAAGCAATTCAAATTAATCCTTACGAAGGAATTGGGAAACCAGAAGCTTTAAAGTATGGATTAGCGGGTTATTGGTCAAGAAGAATCGATAATGAACATAGGATAATTTACGAAATAATAGATGAAAATATCATAGATATATTAAGTATCATTTCATTAAAAGGACATTACGAATAAACAAAATAAACATCATGTTATCAATCAAGAATCTACACGCCTCAATTGGGGATAAAGAAATATTAAAAGGAATCAATCTTGAAGTAAAAGCAGGAGAAGTACACGCAATCATGGGACCAAACGGTGCTGGAAAAAGTACTTTGTCTGCGGTTATTGCAGGAAATGAAAACTACGAAGTTACCGAAGGAAGTGTTTCTTTGGATGGAGAAGATTTGGAAGAATTAGCTCCAGAAGAAAGAGCACACAAAGGAGTGTTTCTTTCTTTTCAATATCCAGTAGAGATTCCAGGAGTTTCTGTAACCAACTTTATGAGAGCCGCTATAAACGAAACTCGTAAAGCAAAAGGAGAAGAAGAAATGGCTGCTAGCGATATGTTGAAATTAATTCGTGAGAAATCAGAATTATTGGAGATCGACCGTAAGTTCCTTTCTCGTTCTTTGAACGAAGGATTTTCTGGTGGAGAGAAAAAACGTAATGAGATTTTTCAAATGGCAATGTTAGAGCCAAAATTGGCTATCCTTGATGAAACTGATTCAGGATTGGATATCGATGCATTGCGTATCGTTGCTAATGGTGTAAACAAGCTAAAAAGCGAGAAAAACGCTGTAGTAGTTATTACGCACTACCAAAGATTATTAGAATATATCGTTCCTGATTTCGTTCATGTTCTATTGAACGGAAAAATTGTAAAATCTGGAGATGCATCTCTAGCTTTAGAATTAGAAGAAAGAGGATACGATTGGATTAAAGCAGAAAATCAGTAATCAGTCGCAGTATCAAGTCTAGAGACTGTTAACTGAAACTGTAATCTGTAAACTAAACAAAATGGAATTAAAAGAAAAATTAGTATCGTCTTTTATGGCGTTTGAAGAACGTGTTGATGTGCATTCACAATTGCATGACGTGAGAACTTCGGCCATGAAGAACTTTGAAAATAAAGGATTCCCAACCAAAAAAGAGGAAGCTTGGAAATATACCTCACTAAATGCCATCTTAAAAAATGACTTTACGGTTTTTCCAAAGAGTGACGTAGCAGTTGAATTCAAGGAAGTAAAAAAATACTTCTTGCACGAAATGGATACTTATAAATTGGTATTTATTGATGGTGTTTTTAGCTCAAACTTGTCCTCTACAACCCACGAAGGAATCGATGTTTGTTTGATGTCATCGGCGTTAAACAAACCAAAATATAAAGCAATTATAGACACCTACTTCAATCAAATAGCAAGTAAAGACGAGAGTTTAGCCTCTTTGAATACTGCGTTTGCAAATGAAGGTGCTTACATCAATATCCCAAAAAATAAAGTAGCAGACAAACCTATCGAAATCATGTATTTCTCAACGGGTAGTGAAGCAGCTTTGATGGTGCAACCTCGTAATCTTGTAATTGTGGGCGAAAACGCTCATGTGCAAATTATTGAACGTCACCAGAGTTTAAGCGAAAATCCTGTACTGACCAATTCAGTTACTGAGATTTATGCAGAGAAGCGTGCTATTGTTGATTACTATAAGATTCAGAATGACGCTGCCGAAGCTAATTTGGTAGACAGTACGTATGTTTCACAACAAAAAGAGAGTCATGTATATGTGCATACTTTTTCGTTTGGTGGAAATATTACTCGTAACAACTTGAATTTTTATCACTTTGGTGAAAATTTGACAAGTACCTTAAACGGAATCACGATTATTGGTGACAAACAACATGTTGATCATTATACACTTGTGAATCATGCGCAGCCAAATTGCGAAAGTTTTCAAGACTACAAAGGTATTTTCTCTGATCGCTCTACCGGAGTTTTCAACGGAAAAGTATATGTAGAGAGAGAGGCGCAGAAAACAAATGCTTTTCAAAAAAGTAACAACATTTTGTTGAGTGAAAAAGCGACGATCAACGCAAAACCGCAATTGGAAATTTTTGCAGATGATGTGAAATGTTCTCACGGTTGTACCGTTGGACAATTGGATGAAACCGCTTTGTTTTATATGCAACAACGTGGTATTCCACAAAAAGAAGCTAAAGCTTTGTTGATGTATGCTTTTTCGAATGCAGTTATCGAAGGAATCAAAATACCTGAATTGAAACAACGAATTACCAATATCATCGCTAGTAAATTGGGCGTAAAAATTGGATTTGATTTGTAGTTAAGTAGATTCTATAAAAAAAAACCCTTTCAGAGAAATTCTTTGAAAGGGTTTTTGCTTTATACTACGTATCAAGATTGAAAAGCTGCTGCTGTGCTTGTAGACAGAACATGTTATTGTGCAGTAAGTAATAAATGCGTTTAAAGTCCATCTACGTCACGCTAGCTGCTTTATTTGTATATCTTATTATGTCTAATATTTTGTTTTAGTTATTTAAGATGTAGTTTATTATGACACTTTCAGTTGTAATACCGTCCGATTTTGTAATTGATTTTATTGGTCCAACATTATTTGCGTACCAAGTAGTACTTTCTGCAATCGTAGTTTGTCCGTTGATGGTTTCCTCTTGTTTTTGGCTAGATTTTAGTACATCTGTATAAGTTGTTCCATTTATAGTAAGCGTACCTCCTTTTTCTAGAGTTGTAAGGGTATATTTAATTGTAGTAGGGAAGTTGATTGTTTGCCCACCTGCTGTTCCTGTTACGCTTAAATTCACAGTTCCAGAGGAACTAGTGTTTACTGCCAAATCTTCTTTTAAAACGGGTGCTTCGTAGCTTGGTATTGTAATAGTAGTTCCATTTTCTGTAATTGTTAGTTTTGCAACTTTAAGGTAGTATGTTGCTCCTTTTTTTACTACCCAAAAATCTAAATTATAAGGATTTGGTTCCTGTAGTTGGTAGTAAGTTGTTCCAGAGAAACTTGTGGTACCAGTTATTTTTATGGTTGATGTACTTGTTCCATTGTCATTAAAATTCCACTGATTGTTCACTGCCAATGGCCAAAAACCATCCGTTGAGGTTCCGTCGTTGCTAGGTGTATCGTCAGTACTACATGAGGTCATTAAAAATGAGGATAATAGGATCGTTAGTACTGCTACAAATTTAATTTTTTTCATAAGAGATTATTTAGATTTTAAAATGCAATAGTACAAATCATTTTTGATATTTTGTATGGTTATTCTGTTTATTTAAAACTAAATTTTATGGCAAGTTACCTGTGCTCTTTAATAATGTTTAAGGTGAATTTCTGCTGCAGGTTTTCGTTTAATCAAAAAACCCGATAGTATTGAGCTATCGGGTTTTGTTGTATTACAAAGATTGGAATTTTCTAGTTACTAGAAATCTCAGTTTCAAATTCCATATTGTCAATTACTTCTTCTTCAACAGGAGCTGGTTTTGACGCTTTGGTTGTGTTAAATTTTTCTAGTTGCTCCAATGAGTCCTCTTCACCGCTAAAATACGGGAAAACGTCCATAATTGGTGATTCATTGATAGCTGTGATGGCAAATTCACCCATTGTGTTTTGCATCGTGTGCATGGTGTTATCATATGCCTCACGCACATCATTAGCTTGCACTAGAAAATACATATTGGTTTTGCGTTCTTTTCCAGACTCTTCGTCAAAAGCAATCATAGCGATTTTCGATTTAAACCAACGGTCAGAGTTTTCAAACGGGTGAATCTCGGCATAGTTAGCCACTTTGATGTTGGTGATTTTAAATTCTTCACTTACATAAGCAGCCATCTCTTCGTTGATTCTTCTTTCTGCTTCGGTGTATGAAAGTGCATCTACCAAATAAGGTTCTGATGTGACTTTTTGACCACCGTTTTCATCTGTTTTTCTATATTTTATCTTGCATTCAAACCACATTGCACTCATCTTGTTCTATTTTTTTAAGGAAAACAAAGATAGATTTTATAGGTTAAATAACTAGAATCTAATTCGAATAGATATTCACAATTTCGAAAAATATACTTTTAACCTGCACAAACCAACACATCATCTCGTTTGAAATTCTGAATTGTCATAAGTATCGTATTTCTTGGGAACATGTAATATGTAACCTAATCTTAGTAACTATTTTTTGTACTTGTTATGGCACAATTGTATCTACCTGAATTATAAAAAAAGACGTAAAATGATACAAATATTTAAAGAATTAGAAGTAAAAGTGTTTTTTGAGAATTAACCATAATGTCCTTTGGCAGAGTACAGCAATATGTTATTTTCGAGGACTTCATAAACAAGTCTGTATTCTTGGTTACTTCAACGTGACCAGCATCCTGTTAAGTTGTGTTTCAAAGCTTCAGGTTTTCCTGTTCCTTCAAAAGGATGCTCTATTAGGTCGTTCAATAAAATAAGTAGTTTTTTTAAGACCGCTTTGTTTCCTGATTTTTTATGGAATTCAATATCGCTTTTAGCTTGATTCGAGAAATCTAAGTGGTAACTCATTATAAGCCTAAAAAACTTTGTAAATCTTCTTTTTTGACACGAGTAGATTTACCTTCTATAAACTCTTGCTTGCTTTTTTCTATTTTTTCAACAAAATCAGGATTATATGGTTGTTCTTTTGAAACTTCAAATTTAATTTTCAAGGCTTTCATAAAAGCTTTAATTGCTTCTATTTGCTCTAAATTCTCTGTGTAGGCAGTAAAGTTTATAGATTGCATAGTTCAAAATTTTAGAAGTGGTAGCTGGACTAGTATATGTTTACACAAATTTACAAAATTTACTACTGATACAGAATTTTAAAAATAGTGGTAGATTTCAATTGATCAAATAGTTAATCTTGTATTAGTTGACTTATGTAACCCGCGCCTACCTGCACATCATCTCGTTTGAAATTCTGAATTGTCATAAGTACCGTATTTCGTGGAAACCTTAGACAAATGGCTCAAATTTGTAAAGCCTAGGTATAAGGAGGCTATTTGATTACATTAACTAAACGCCTACTAATTATCATTTTAGTATTTTTACAATGCGCAAAGTTTGTATGCAATATATAATCACACCACTATACTTTTTATAGTAAAAAATTAAACTGTTAATTAATTAACATACAACTACTTAAATAAAAAATTCATTACTATACTTTATGACCGTTCTTGTGAGTTTTAATTACTATACTTACTTTTGCCACTATAAAAATGATAGTATAAAAAAATAATAATAAAATGAATTTACAAGAAACATTAAACTGGAGATACACCACGAAAGAATTTGATACTACCAAAAAAATATCTGAAACAGATATGGCACAGGTTAAAAATTTATTACGAATGAGTCCTTCAAGTGTAAACCTGCAACCTTGGCACTTTATAGTTGCTGAAACAACTGAAGGAAAAGCACGTATGACAAAAGGAACCCAAGGTTTTTTTCATTTTAATGAACCAAAAATAACGAATGCATCAGCAGTTGTATTGTTTTGTTCAAAAACAAATGAAAGCGCAGATGACGCCTATTTTAATCACCTTTTAGAGGTACAAGATAAAGACGGAAGATTGCCAAATGATGACATAAAGAAAGGAATGCAAGGAGGAATGAACGCTTTTGCTGACATTCATAAATATGAATTAAAAGATTATCAGCATTGGATGGAGAAGCAAGTATACCTTAACATTGGTAACTTTTTGTTAGGAGTTGCCACTTTAGGTATCGATGCAACGCCAATGGAAGGTATTGATATAAAAGCTTTAGATGAAGAATTCGGATTAAGAGCAAAAGGATTCACCTCTTTAGTGGCTGTTTCAATTGGCTACAGAACCGCATCTGATTTTAATTCAACAGAAAAAACACCAAAATCTAGATTACCACAAAGTGAAATTATCACTGTAATATAATTTATAAAAAATACGAAAATGAAAGCAATTGGATATAAAGAAAATTTACCTGTAGAAAATGTAAAATCACTACAGGACGTAACCGTAGAAACGCCTAAAGCAACTGGAAGAGATATTCTTGTCGAAATCAAGGCCATCTCCGTAAATCCTGCTGATTATAAAGTACGTGCCAATATGCCTGCTGATGGCGACAACTGGAAAATCATTGGTTGGGATGCTACCGGAATCGTGAAAGAAGTGGGTGAAAACGTGACTTTGTTCCAAGTTGGAGACGAAGTAATGTACGCAGGTGATATCACACGCCAAGGAAGTTATGCCGAATATCAAGTGGTAGACGAGCGCATTGTGGGTAAAAAACCAACAAGTTTATCGTATGCCGAAGCTGCTGCTTTGCCATTGACCTCTCTTACCGCTTACGAAATGTTGTTTGACAGATTAGAAGTAGCCAAAGATGATGCTAACAAATCAATTTTGGTTATTGGTGCTGCTGGTGGTGTGGGATCAATTTTAGTTCAATTAGCTAAGAAATTGACAAAACTAAAAATTGTCGGAACCGCTTCACGCGAAGAAACAACAGATTGGCTGAAAGAATTGGGTGCAGACACCGTAATCAACCACCGAAATAAATTGAGCGAAGAATTCGAAAAATACAAGCTTGCTGCTCCAGATTATATTGTAAGCTTAAATGCTACCGAACAACATGCGGAAGAGATTGTAAAAGTGATCAAACCACAAGGAAAATTTGGTTTTATTGATGATCCAAAATCGTTCAACATCATGCCTTTCAAAGCAAAATCGGTTTCTACGCACTGGGAATTTATGTTTACGCGTTCGATGTTTCAAACAGAAGACATGATTAGTCAACACAATATCTTGAACGAAATAGCCACTTTGATTGACAACGGAACTATTAAAACAACCTTAGGTGAGAATTTCGGAAGCATCAACGCCGAAAACTTACGTAAAGCGCATGCCTTCTTGGAAACAGGAAAAGCAAAAGGTAAAATTGTTCTAGAAGGTTTTAACAACTAATACAAAATAATGAAAGTAAAAATAGCGATCGCAACTGCTGTTTTGATCAGCGCATTTAGCGTTCAAAACACAGCGGCACAAGTAAACACCATAGATTCTGTTGCAACTTCAAAAGTGCAGCACTTCAATTTTGATGAAATGGAATCGGAAACTATCGGGGAAGGAATCAAACGCAAATGGTTTCATGGTGAAAAAGGTCAAATGACCATTTTTAATCTCGAAAAAGGTGCTCATATTGCGTGGCACAAACACCCAAACGAGCAAATTACCTACATCATGTCGGGTAAGGTCAAAATTAAAACGATCATTGATGGCAAAGAACAATTTGTAGAAGTTGGTGTAGGCGAAGTAATTGTTTTCCCCGAAAATGTACCGCATGAATTTTGGGCTTTGGAGCAAACCGTGGATCTAGATGTGCATGTACCCGTGCGCGAAGATTGGCTTTCAAAAGAAGTTCCAGATTACTTGAACAAAGCAAAATCTAACAAATAGCAATAAAAATGCAGCCCATTGGTTGGCTTTTCTTTCCAAAATTAACTGAGAAGAGAACGTTAAATTAGGCAGTAAAGCCATCTGAAAGCTGTAATTTTGTTACCATAAAAAAAGAAAAATCATGAGCAAAATAACTGTTGTGGCCAAAATTGTAGCCAAAGAAGAAAATAGAGAATTGGTTAAAACCGAATTACTAAAACTAGTTGCCAGTAGTGTTCAAGAAGCGGGTTGTATCAACTACAACTGCCTTCAAGACAATGACGACGCCAATACATTTACAATGTACGAGAACTGGAAAGATGCTGAGGCACTTACTTTACACGCTGCAACGCCTCATTATGTAGCGTTCCAAACGGCGGCCAAAGATGCTATTGCCGAATTTGCAGTGAACAAAATGACTATGCTTGCATAACTAATACACCATTTAATTTGAAAATGGAGCTTTTGCGACCAATGTGAATACATGGTCCAAAAGCTCCTTTTTTTTTGGTTATAATTTGATGATAGTAGTTATTTTTTTTGGAGCTATTTCCAGCCCCCGACGCTTCGGGGCGTTCCCGCTTTTTTAATCTTGCCAAAAAAGGCAAGTTTAAAAAGAGCTCCACTGCTATCTGGGCTAGGGATTTTGGGGATTCGAGGAATATTTTTTTTACATAACTTTTCTTTGCACATTTTATATGTAATATTTTTCATTGTTTTATCTTACATTAGCGTAATGAATAAAGTATCATATTTGTGATACATAAGCACTCATAATTGGGTGGTGTATTGTGATACATATAAACGAGTTGGCAACAATATGAACAGAGAGGAAGAAATAGAAATCGTACACGGAAAAGGGGCGCACGTTGTCATTCTTGGAGCTGGAGCTACCTATGCTTCGACATTAAGAAATCCTGAAAAAAACGGAAAACTACTTCCTTTAATGTGGAATGTAATTGACATTGTAGGATTAACTAATGTAGTTAATGAGTTACCAAAAGAATATCAACTTTTAAAAGAAGATTTTGAAAAACTATATAGTTTATTGGCAAAGGATGATAAATATAAAGCCGAAAGAGAATATGTAGAAAAAGTAGTCTATAAATATTTTAGCGAATTGGAATTGCCTGATGAACCGACAATATATGATCACCTTATACTTTCATTACGTCATAAGAAAGATATAATCGCAACATTTAATTGGGATCCATTTCTGTATAAAGCTTATTTAAGAAATAGCAAATTTGTAGAAAGTCCAGGTATTTTGCATTTACACGGTTGTGTTTCACTTGAATTTGACGAATCAAATGGTACAGTTGGACATGCAGGCTGGACTTCTAAAAAAACAATGCGAGATTTTGAACCAACTAAATTATTATATCCTGTAGACAAAAAAAATTATAATAGTGATACTTTTATAAAGGGACAATGGGAAGCTCTCGGAAATAGACTAGAAGAAGCTGAAAGAGTTACTGTTTTTGGATATTCTGCACCAGTGAGTGACGTAGAAGCAATCGAACTACTTCAAAAAGCTTGGGGAAATGTAGAGGATAGAGCAATGGAAGAGTTTGAATTAATAGATATCCAAGATGAGAAAAAATTATTAAAATCTTGGAAGACATTCATTCATTCAAGTCATTACCACTATTGCAAAGATTATTTCGAATCATCATTAGCTTTGCATCCAAGAAGAACAGTAGAAAGTTATCATCATTGAGCAATACCATTAACACCTAATGAAATGTTTCAAGATGGAAATAAAATACCAAATAATTTTAAAACTCTTGAGGAATTGTGGAAATGGCACGAACCCCTGATAGAAGCCGAAAATAAATTTGATGAAGAATAAATATTGTTTCCAAGCCGTATATAATTTATTGCTTGTACTTGCCATAACGTAACCGTAACTAGCTAGCTAAAAAAAAAATCATGGATTTCACCTATAACGAAATATTAAATTTAGAACACCTCAATAATTTTGAGCCAGTTGAGGTCGTCAATTTATTGGCAATAATTTTTGAGACAGGTAGAGAAACAGGAAGTGAAAAAGATATTAATTTTGGTTTAAACCTTTCCGAAAAGCAAAATTTAGAAGGTTTTTCAGATGAAAATAAAATGACTTTTCATTACAATGTAGCAAATGGCTGGTCATATCTCCAGCAATTAACTCAAAATTTTAACTCGGATGAATTTTGGAGTTTTGATTTAAGGGAATCTGAACAGCAAATAATTAATTTACGATTAGCACTTTCATTTTCTAAAAACAGTAGAAATAATCAGCAAAAATGTGAGATTTTAACTAATTTAGGAATATTGTTCAGCCATTTGGGTAGATTTTCAGAAGCTCAATTATATTGGCAGAGAGCAATAAAAATTGACTCTACTTTTTCAATGGCACTTGGAAATATTGGATTTAGTCTTTTCCACTATTCCAAAATACTATACGATAGTGGTCATCAACTTTTATTTTTAAAATTGGCTTATAAATATTTAAATAAAGCAATAAATACAGATATTTATGAAGAAGCAAATGCCGCGTTTAAAAATATTATAAGTATTTTAGAATCTATCATTGACATTGAAAAATTAAGTGATATTCAAAACTTAAAAACTTTCTCTATTGGTGATTCTAAAGCAGAACAAGAATATAGAACTTGGTGTTTAAAAAACCATCTTTTCTTAAACCCTCTCAATGACGTTATAACAGATAATATTGCTGGACATGATTGTCTTCTACTTCCTACCATTACTCTAAAGTTTGATAAACCACCTATTTATCAAACAATATTTAATCAAATAAAGCAAGAGTTTGTCTCTGCAAGACATCTGTTGTTCGAAGGTTTAACTCAAAAGCAAACACATTACTCCGACAAAGATAATATCCAGCTAGACACGTTAGATTATGCTGTTTACTCATATAGTAGTGAAAAAATTAAAACTACATTTAGATTATGTTATTCTATTTTGGACAAAATTGGATATCTAATGAATGATTATCTAGATTTAGAGCATAAACCCGAAAAAGTTTCATTTAGAGGTATTTGGAGTTTTTATGATAAGTCAACGAGAACTGTTAAAATAAATAATAAAATAATTGACACCCAAAATTGGGCTTTCAAAGGTTTATATTGGTTAAGTAAAGATTTATATGAGAAAAATGAAGAGTTCTCACATTCAATAGAACCTGAAGCAAAAAAATTAGCTCAAATTAGGAACTTTATTGAACATAAATCTTTTAAAATTGTAGAATTTGTAGAAAGTGGATTATTTGACAACGAACTTACATTTGTAATTACTAGGGATGAATTTGAACAAAAAACTTTAAAATTAATTACTTTAATAAGAGCAAGTATGATCTATTTATCGCTTGGTATTAATTTGGAAGAAAAAAAGAAAGTAATATCTAATCCAGTTTTACCAGTTGATTTTATAGAGTTAAGAGATGAATTTAAACGTTAATAACCCTTTTCGCAAAGTATTATTTTCAAACGGCAAAGACATCGCGAACGCTGCGCAAATGTCTCAGCTGTGCGAAGTCTTCCGACTTCGCACCCATTCCTAATTGCCATTGCAATAAAACCAACCTTCTATTACTAATCATACATAACAACGTTGGGTAACATTATGCAAACCAACTAACATTAAACTTAAATAACGAATTAGACTGATTAAAATATGGGAAAAATGGCATTAGGTTACGGGAGTGAATTTCACCTTTTGAGATGGACGGGACGACATAGAAATGAGTTTGATAAAAGAGTTAAAGAATTATTACATATTGATAATATTTCTTGGGTAGACTTTGATTTTGACAAAGGAAAAGATATACCAGATAAAGAATTAGTAGGTTTGTCTTTTTTAGAAAATGAACCAAATTACCAAGAATTATTGTCTAATTGGAAAAAAGAATGGCCTCAAAAAGGAAATTCAATGAATTGGGACTTAATAGGGTATACAATCCAAAATGGAATTAAAACTTGGATTCTAATAGAAGCTAAAGCACATTTGGGAGAACTTAGCCAAAGTAGCGGAGCTTCAGAAAATAGTCTATTAAAAATTGAGAAAACATTATTGAAAACAGCCGAAAATAATAGGATTGCAATCATTGAGGACAATCCTTGGACTGAAAAATATTATCAACTTGCGAATAGAATTTATGTCCTAGATTTGTTAAAACGATCTGGAATAAAATCTAAGTTAGTCAATATATATTTTATTGGAGATATGATCTCTAAAAATAGAAAATCACCTCAAAACATAAAAGAATGGTCTGACGAAATTAAAAAAATGAAAAAGTATTTGAATATAGAAAATTCAGAATTGATTGATATAGAAAATTTGTATTTAGAAGTAGATAAATAAAAACGTTACCCGCTCCGCAAAGTATAATTATTAACTCAATGTTCAAATGGAAATTCCATCGTGAATGCTGCGCAAATGTCTTCGACTTAGCGCTCATTCCTATTGACAATTACCGTAGCTAATCCGTTACTAGAACACATAAAGCACCAAATTAATACTATAAAATCAAATCAGCTGAATAAAAAGTGATGCACTGTACGTGATTGTCGCGTTCCTCTCAATAATCAAGATTGTGGATGACTATTGTGGAAGTAAATTCAGAGAGATTTGCTCAATGAAAGTATTATGTATAAATTTTGCACAGATTTGCACAACAGTAAATTTAATTTAAGATGATAGAAGAATATTTAAATACGTGGAAAACAATTTTTAAAATAGCGGAACCTTTATCTAGAAAAAACTTTTGGATCTTTTTAGTATTCAACTATATTTTCTTCATGATTGTTACTTCAATAGTTGAATTTTTACAGTTATATAGTCTTTCTATTGCTTTTAGTTGGTTAACAATAGTTTTCTCTTTATCAACTATTTTGGCAATAATAAAGATTTTAAATAACAAACAAATGCCGCTTGCGGAAAATGATAAAGCAAATTCACTACCAATTATGGATTTCAAATTTTTTATGAAATTACTTTTAGCTTCAATCATGATTGGAGTTGTAAATGGTTTACTTATCCTGATACTAGACTCTAATTCAATGAATCTAATATATATCTTGTTTTTTTATTGCATTAGCTTGATTCCCATTTCATTTATTGTTTTTTTGATAATTGCATTGCGTTCAAATAAAGAAATGACAAATATGAGCCTTGTGAATTATTATTTAATCGTTTTGGGAATTAGTTGTTTTGTGAATTTATTATTAAACATGGTTGGTAGTAAATAAATCCAGCTGTGCGAAGTCTCCGTTCTTCATAACCATTGCTATTTGCCATCGCAATACAACCAACTTTCTATCACCCGCTGTACGAGCTATAATTCCTAATTCAATTTTCTAACGGCAATCTAATCGTGAATGCTGCGCAAATGTCTCCGACTTTGCGCCCATCAACAATGATAATTATAGTAGCTAATACTTATTATATTTTGTATATGACCAGCTGTGAAGTATATTTCTTAATTCAGTTTTCAAATGAAAATTTCATCATGAACGCTGCGTAAATGTCTCTGACTTTGCGCGACGAGATTGTATTTATAGTAGTAGACTACGTTTTAATTAACAAGTGTTATTAGGTACAATTGTCTCTCATCCATAGTGAAAAGTTTAAAATTAAATTGCTTATTAGTAAAATAAGAATAAGGATGATAGTCGTGTTCCAACTCATATTTTAATTTCGAAATTTCGCGGCCATTGGCATTGAAATATTTGGAATCGCTGCCATAATTACCAAACCAAAAGTTTTTTTTAAACTTTAGAGTATCTGCATCAACGGAGAGTTGACAAAGTAAATCACCCTCCCAGGATGGTTCTTCGCTACTTGGTGAACTTCCACCTATGCTATGCGTTACAGTATGTAGTTTTATTCTGTGAAAATAGGTTGGCGTAAAAAACCGCAAATCCGGTTCATCTCCATTATGTTCCCCATCATATTTTGCGAACACATTAGCTAAATAGGTTTAGGATTTGATACTTCTAAATTGTTATTAGCATCTTCTGCCATTTCTTTTCTAATTTGCTTAATCGTTTGTGTGCTTCCGTCATGACTCCAACCAGGAGCAGCAAAGGCGTATTTAAATTTGTGATACCAATTACTTGATTTTTTCATATCATCCCAAATGTTTTTATACTCGTGTGTTAAAATTATAAACAAGTTATAAGATTCTGGAGGGACAGAAACACCATATTTTATATCAATAGATTGGTCTATTTTTTTCCAAGTCCCAAAAACGCGATCAAATACATTTAGGATTCCACCGTGATTTTTGTCCATGTATTCAATATTCTGAGCGTGGTGCACTTGGTGCATGGTATGTGTATTTAAAAAGGTTTCTAAAAACCCTAAGTTTTTTACATACTGCGTATGAAGTTGAAATTGCCATAAAGCTTCAATCCCCATACAAACAACTAACATTTCTGGCGGGAAACCTATAATAACAATCCAAACATAAAAAAAAGGCTTGTAAAAAATAGTAAACCAACCATTTCGTACCGCTGTTCCTAAATTAAAATTGTCTGAAGAGTGATGTACAATATGTGCAGCCCATAAAAAACGGACCATATGGTTTTGTCTATGAAACCAATAATAAGAATAATCGTCTAATAGCATGCAGATTATCCAAACATACCAAGCATATCCAAAAGATTGCCAACCCATAATATTGGTTCTAACACCATCCACAAGAGGATTAAATAGCTCATAAGCAAAATTAAAGACTAAAATTACGGCTACTGTTTTTACCAGAGCACCAATTACTGCAGATCCTATTCCAAGTGATAAGCTGGAAAAAAAATCTTTCCATTTGTATAATTCTTTGTCGTCATGAGTTTTGCTGTAAGTAAGTTCTATTGCGATAAAGCCCAAAAAACAAGGAACTCCATAGACTAACGGGTTTGTAAAATCCAATATTGTAGTTATTTTGTGTGTGATTATATAACGGTAATTTCCATTATAAATTTTGTATTTGAGCAATATACTTCATTTAAATGCAATTTAGCATTGATATTAAATTTTTTAGTTTATTATACCAAATACCATTTTTAGATGTTTAAAGGATTAATAATTTATCTAAAGTGTACAAAATGATGACAAATTTTAAAAATAAAGAGTAAGCCTGTCTAATTTACAATCTTTCGAATGAGAGTATAAAGGTTTAGGACTGGCTCATGTTCAAAAAGATAGAAGAGGTTTATATATAAGTCCGTTCCATTTGGAGCGGACTTATTTTATTAACTAAAAAAAGTAATTGCCTTTATGCA
The DNA here is from genome assembly GCF_003076455.1 of Flavobacterium faecale. Taxonomy (NCBI): domain Bacteria; kingdom Pseudomonadati; phylum Bacteroidota; class Flavobacteriia; order Flavobacteriales; family Flavobacteriaceae; genus Flavobacterium; species Flavobacterium faecale. The sequence continues at coordinate 940,300 of NZ_CP020918.1, read as the reverse complement.
GTACCGCCGTTGGCACCAATATTCTGTCCGGTCATTCATTTTGATTCATCGCTATACAAAAGCAACACTATCTTCGCAATATCTTCTGGTTCCCCCGCTCCGCAAAGTATAATGCCCAATTTTATTTTTAAACGGTGATTCCATCGTGAACGCTACGTAAATGTCTTCGACTTTGCGCTCATTCCTATTGACAATTACCGTAGCTATATCCGTTACTAGACAACAAAAATCACTAATAATAATCGTTTAAAATCAAATCTCCAACTCAAAAAAAGTGACGCACCGCACGTGATTGCCGCGTTCCTCGCAATGACCCAGATTGCAGATCCTCGTTGTGTATGCGTGTGTGCCATTCTTGCAGAATGACTAACTAGGTAGATTTGCTCAGATGTCAGATTATGTCATTTTCCATAGTCAGCAACAAATCTTTTTTAGGAAGCATGAGATGGTATGCAATCCTAAATATATTATTTTTTGTTTACAATAGTTGGGCAAGAGCATATTTAACGCTTCCCAAATAGTTACTCTTCGTCAAAAACAAACTCCCCTTTGGTTTCTGCAGCCATAAGACCCCATTCGATAATAAGGTTCAAAATAGGAACGAGAGTTTGACCAAATTCAGTTAAGGTATATTCTACTTTTAAAGGTGGTTTTTTGGTAAAAACTTTTCTGTTCACGATATCATCTTCTTCCAATTGTTTGAGTTGCAAACTCAAGGTTCGCTCCGTGATTCCCGGAATTTCTTTGCGTAATTCGTTGTAGCGCTTGGTACCACTAATCAAGTGGGTCAGGATCACACTCTTCCATTTTCCACCTATCAATTCCATGGCGGCACTAGTAGGACACCACGATATTTTGTCGTTGATCTTTATTTTTGGCTTTTTTTCGAAAAGTTCTTTCCTGTCCATAACTGCTTATTTATATATGTTATAATGTGCAAAGATATAACGCTATTTATTAGTGTGCAACTATATTTTTTATAGTTTATTTTTATTTTACAAATAATTGATTTACATTTAGTTACAAATTTATTTCATACTATACTTCTTGACCGTTATTGCACAGTATATAAACTATATATACTTTTGCCACTATAAAAATGATAGTATAATTTAAAATTAAAAAGATGAAAGCAATAGTATTAGAAAAAGCAGGTGGAATTGAAAACTTAGTAATGAAGGATATTAATAAACCTACAATAAACGAAACGGAAGTTTTAGTTGCAGTAAAAGCAATTAGTATTAATCCTGCGGATGCGAAAGTTAGATCGGCTGAAGAAGCTTTAAAAATGTTTTATGGAAAACCTACGGATGTTATTTTAGGTTGGGATATTTCAGGAACGGTTGTTTCTATTGGTGATAAAGTTTCAAAATTTAAAGTAGGTGATAATGTATTTGGAATGGTAAATTTCCCAGGAGCAGGAAATGCATATGCAGAATTTGTGGCTTCATCAGAAGACCATCTAGCAAAAATGCCTAGCACTATTTCATTTGAAGAAGCTGCTGCTACAACTTTGGCTGCATTAACAGCTTTGCAAGTGCTTCAACATACTGTTAAAAAAGATGACAGAGTTCTAATTCACGCTGGTTCTGGTGGTGTTGGTCATTTTGCCATTCAAATTGCTAAAAGTTTAGGAGCTTATGTAGTTACAACAAGTTCTGCTAAAAATAAAGATTTTGTAATGTCTTTAGGAGCAGATGAGCATATAGATTATAAAAAACAAGCTTTTGAAGAAGTAGCTACAAATATCGATTTTGTTTTGGACGGAATGGGAGGAGAAGTATTATTCAATTCATTAAAAGTAATGCGTAATGGTGGTTCTATAATTTCATTACCAACTCCGCCACCAGTTATTGAAGAAGCTCAAAATAAAGCAGAAAATAATGTAAAAGTAGCATCTATGTTGGTTCAATCTAATGGAGATGATATGAATACCTTAAAAGAAATGTTAGCAAACAATACTTTAAAACCAACCATTTATAAAACATTCCCTTTTGCTGAAATGAGAGCTGCTCATACAGAAGTTGAAGCAGGTAGAACGGTTGGAAAAGTAATAGTTACACTTTAAAATAAGAATCTAAAAAAATATAAAAACATGAACTTAACTACAATTTTAAACAACCGTTACTCTGTAAAAGAATTTGATGCAACTAAAAAGATCTCAGAGGCAGATTTCCAACAAGTAAAAGATGTATTGCGTTTGAGTCCTTCAAGTGTAAACTTACAACCTTGGCATTTTTTAATTGCAGACACTGCAGCAGGAAAAGAACGTATTGCAAAAGGAACACAAGGTTTCTTTCATTTTAATACACCAAAGGTTTTAGATGCCTCTCATGTAATTGTTATTGCAGCGCGAACAAATGCCGATGATGCCTATATGAATAGCATTTTAGAGCAAGAAGATAAAGACGGTCGTTTTGCGGCTCAACAATTTAAAGACCAAATGCACGGTGGGCGTATGTTGTTTGCAGATATTCATAAATACGACCTTAAAGATTTACCACATTGGATGGAAAAACAAGTTTATTTAAATATGGGTTCCCTTTTATTAGGAGTTGCTGCATTAGGAATTGACGCTTGCCCAATGGAAGGTGTAGATGTAAAAGCTTTAGACGAAGAGTTTGGTTTACGTGAAAAAGGATATACTGCTTTAGCTGTAGTGTCTTTGGGATATAGAAAAGATACCGATTTTAATGCAAGCCTTCCAAAATCTAGATTTTCAGAAGAAGAAGTAATCACCATCTTATAAGTAATTTTTAAATCAAAAAAAAAACATCATGAAAAGCACCATAGTAAAATTCACCGCAAAACCAGAACACGCACCTAGTTTTGCAGCAACTTTAAAAGAAGCGCAAGCGGCAACACAAAAAGAAGCTGGAAATCACGAAATTAAAGTTTTTGTATCGAAAGCTGATTCCAATGTGTTTTTTGTGTACGAACGTTGGGCAGACAAAGCAGCCATCGAATCTCACGATAAAGAGCCTCATACGCAAAAGTTAATGCAAATAGGCCAAACAGCCTTGGCAACGGCACCCGATTTTTATTTTTTAGGAGATACCAATCCGTTACCAGATCGTTCTAAATCTGCAAATGCAGATGACGAACTGTTCATCATTTTCTTCATCTTTAAGTTCGATCCAAATTATAGAAAGCAAATTTTAGCCCAATTTGAAGATCATATTACCAACACTCGAAAAGAGGAAGAAGGAAACATCCTGTTCGATTTATACACTGTTGACGGGCAAGAAGATACCTTGGCTGTTTATGAACATTGGAGAAAAGAATCTGATGTTTGGGATATTCATTTTCATCAACCGTACGCCATGAAAACAGGAAAATTGTTGGAAGACACTGTAGATGGAGATTTAAAACAATACATGAATTTTGTAACAGAAATATAATTTAGTTAAAGATGAAAAATATAATTACAGCAATAGTTTACGGATTTATAGTATCATTTGGAATTCAGAATGTTTCTGCTCAAGAACCAAGTATGAGAACTTTTAATGAAAATATTAAAGCAGTACAATTGAAAAAAGGTACTATGCAAATTTTTGATTATGGAGAAACGAAAGTTCACGTTTATGAAACGAAAGGCTTTTTTAATACTCACGCTTTTTTTATCGAAAAGAAGGGAAAAGGGGTATTGATTGAAACACCTCCAATGAAAGATAATTACAAGGAACTAGTGGATTATATTGTTGGCTTGGGTTATAAAGATATTGATGTAATGGTTTCGTATCATTTAATTGGAAAGCACTTTTTTGATACGCACAAGCTAAAATTCAATCATATCTATTCTAATCAAGAATCTTTGGATTATATGAAGAATTCCGGAAATGAATCGCTATCTGTCTTGAAAAAAGTCTCAGGACAAGATCTTGACGAAACTACAATTGTACCAACCGATTTATTAAAGGCGGGAGCTCAAGAGATTTCAGGGATTCCATTTGTTATTACGCCTACCGGTTTTGGTTTTGATGTAGAAATGCCAGAAATAAAGGCGGTTCACTTACATATGGTTGGGCACGATAACCATACTATGATTTTCAATACTGAATTTATAGATACGGTAATTAAAGAGCTTGCTGCTTTTCAAGAAAAAGGATATACCACCTATTTCTCTTCACACAGTGCACCGGAAACTTCGGGAGACGTAACCATTAAAATCAACTATCTTAAAGAAATGAAAACACAACTTTCTGCGGCTAAGAATGAAGAAGAATTCATTCAGAAAATGGATAAAGCCTATCCTAATTTTGGATGGAGAAATTACCTGTTAGGAAGTGCAAAAATGTTATATCAAAAAAAATAATCAACTTAATAGCCCAATCCCTAAAGTATAATTCCGAATTCGATTTTCAAAATTCAATTACATCGTGAGCACTTAGATTATTACAAAAATAGTCTCAGCTTTTTTATTATCGGTAAATGACGAATTACTATTATACAGTAACTAACTCGTAGTGAATTAAATACGATCTAGATTGCAGCGTTGCAACTGCGTACCTTAAAAAGTATACAACATTCAAGAATTAGTATAAATTTTGAGTCTATAGTGTTGCTTATCTTTGTGCTAGACAAATTGTTAGCGTTTGTTTATAGATTTTAATTATAAAATCAGCAAAGAAATAACCACTTACATTAAATAAAAATACCATGGAAAACAAAATAAACACTCAAATACCTGATCCGGTAATTTTCAATAGAGATAGAAACAACAAAAAGCAGCGACCTTTTATAGTAGATAAAACGGAATATCCTTTTCAAAGTAATTGGTTCGAAAGAGACGGAGTTTCTATGCATTATATTGATGAAGGCGAAGGAATTCCGATTGTATTGACGCACGGAAACCCAGATTGGTCTTTTTTGAATCGAAATATTATTAAAGAACTTTCTGGTGAAGCTAGAGTAATCGCTTATGATTTACCTGGTTTTGGTTTTTCGGACACACCAGCAAATTATGGTTTTACGCCACAAGAGCATGCACAATGGATTAGTGCTCTTCTTTTTGAACATTTAAAACTAGATAAGTTTATTATTGTTGTTCAAGATTGGGGAGGTCCAACAGGTTTATCTGTTGCTACTAGTAATCCTGATAAAGTGTTGGGAGTTGTGATAAGCAATACTTGGGCTTGGAAAGCGGAAGGTAAAATGGTCGAATTCTCCATGTACATGAGAACGCCAGAAATGCAAACAAAAATTATAGACGAAAACTTTTTTGCAACTACATTAATGCAAGGCTCTATTAATTCCAAATCAAGCAGTAACAAAGCCATTACAGATGCATATTCAATGGCTTTTCCAACCAAAGAGTCTAGAAAAGGAACCGCTGTTTTTCCGGCAGAAATTACCTTGGCAGCTGATTGGTTAGAAGATTTAGAAAGCAAGCTAAATACACTTCAAGACAAACCTGTTGAATTTATTTTCGGATTAAAAGATGATACAGTTGCTTCACAAGATATTCAAGATAAATGGCGTGCTATTTTTCCTAAAGCACCAGTGCAATTGTTACCTGAAGCAGGTCATTTTACACAAGAAGACAGTCCCGAGAGTTTTGTTTTTTCATTGAGGAGAATTCTAAAAAATATAAACTAGATTAAATGGCTGCTTCAACTGATTATTTAGACTTTATTTTGGATCAATTGTCCAATTGGAAAACGATTCATTACAAACGAATGTTCGGTTGTATAGGTCTGTATGCAGACGACTTGATGTTCGGAATTGTTTCAAAAGAACTACTCTATTTCAAAGTAGATGAAAGCAATAAAGCGGACTATCTAGCAGCTGGTTCTGAAGCTTTAAAACTTTTTAAAAATAACAGTGTGGTCGCTTCTTTTTATGAAGTTCCTATCGAAATTCTGGAAGATGCTAACCAAGTTATTGCTTGGGCTAAAGTCTCTTTAGAAATTCAAAAAAGTAAAGATAAGAAATGAAAGTAATTATAACAGGAACCACGGGTATGGTGGGACGAGGCGTTTTAATAGAATGTTTAGAATCTCCAAATGTTCAAGAAGTATTGGTCATAAACCGAAGCTCTTTGCAAATGCAGCATCCAAAATTGAAAGAAGTTATTCATAAAAACTTCTTCGATTTCAAAGCTATTAAGGATCTATTGCAAGGGTATGATGCTTGTTTTCACTGCATGGGAGTTTCCTCAATTGGAATGAAAGAGGAAGAATATCATCGTTTTACCTACGGAATAACGGAAGCATTGGCTAAAACGCTTTATACTATAAATCCACAAATGGTATTTAACTATGTATCTGGTGAAGGCACTGATAGTACCGAAAAAGGAAAATTGATGTGGGCCCGTGTAAAAGGTAAAACCGAGAATATGATTTTGAATATGGGCTTTAAAGATGCTTATATGTTTCGACTTCAATTAATTATTCCTTTGAAAGGCATAAAATCAAAAACATCTTGGGTAAATGCATTCTATTTTATCGCTCGTCCGTTTTTTGGACTTTTAGAAAAAAAGAAAAATAACACCACAAGTGCCAACGTTGGTCTCGCTATGATTAATAGCGTTCTTTTTGGAACCGACAACAAACTTTTAGAAAATGAACAGGTTAATAAATTAGCAAAAAAGTATAAAATAAAATGAAAAATTCAAACAACATGTTTAAAAAATTAGTCCTTATTACAGGTATTTTTAATTTTCCAATTGGTCTTGGAATGTTCTATCAGGCAATGTCAAATCCCACAGCTGATACATTTATTACAGGTGCGGTAACAGGTTCTTTTATCCTTTTTGCTGGAGCAGCACTTGTTTGGGCTTCAAATGATATTCAAAATAGAGCGTCTATTATTGTTTGGAATGGTTTAGTACGGCTTATAGGGTTTTCGTTGGTGCAATATGCTTCCGCAAATTTTGAGGGAGTCGCTACAGAGATGGTGGCTATCTCATTTATGGACTTAGTTTTAGCTATTGTTTATATCGTTGGTAGTGTAAAAGTTACTGGAATACCATTTTCAAAATTAATAGTAGGAAGAACTAATTAATAAAATTTTAAAAATCAAATACAATGAAAAATAATATAGAAGGTAAAGTAGTAGTAATTACAGGCGGAAGTAGTGGATTAGGAGAAGCTACAGCACGTTATTTAGCTGAAAAAGGAGCCCAAATAGTTTTAGGCGCTCGAAGAATTGAAAAATTAGAAAAGATAGCGAAGGATATCAGAAAAAGTGGAGGAGCAATTGAAGTTTTAAAAACAGACGTTACCAAAGCTAATGAGGTAAAGGCATTAGTTAAAAAGGCAATTGACAGTTTTGGTAAAATAGATGTAATGATAAATAATGCAGGCATTATGCCATTAGCACCATTAGCTGCACTTAAAGTAGACGAATGGGATAGCATGATTGACGTAAATATCAAAGGGGTGTTATACGGAATTGCTGCAGCATTACCAGAATTTCAGAAACAAAAATCAGGTCATTTTATAAATCTTGCATCCGTAGCCGGATTAAATGTGAGCCCAGGTGGAGCTGTGTATAGTAGTGGGACTAAATTTGCAGTAAGAGCTATTAGTGAAGGCTTACGAAAAGAAGTAGGTAAGGACATTAGAACCACCATACTTACACCAGGTTTAATTGATTCTGAATTGCAACTAGGAAGCTCAGACGAGGCTACTTCTCAGTTTGTACAACAAGTATATAAAGATGCTATTCCTGCTATTTCTATTGCTAAAGCTGTCGCTTATGTTATTGAGCAACCTGATGATGTAGATATTAATGAGTTGGTAATTCGTCCTACAGTACAGGAATTTTAATGATATAAAATCTAGTATGAAAAAAACCTTAGTTATAGGAGCAAGTGGGCAAATAGGAAAAATACTTGTTGAAAAATTGCTCCAAGAAGAAAATTCTGTAGTTGCCTTGGTTCGTAATGAACAGAAAGGGCAAGAACTTAAAAAACTAGGTGCAGAAATTGTAGTTGGAGACCTTGAAAACGATTTTGAACACGCTTTTAAAGATTGCGATAAAGTAGTATTTAGTGCTGGTTCTGGAGGTAATACAGGTTACGATAAAACACTTTTAATAGATCTATGGGCAGCCAAAAAGGCTGTTGATTATGCTATAAAAAATGATATACAGCATTTTATTATGGTAAGTGGTCTGGGTGCTGGTGATCCTAACGAGTTTGTATCTGACTTAAAACCATATTTAGTAGCGAAGTATTTTGCCGATTATTATTTATTAGAAAGTGGTTTAGCGTATACGATTTTACAACCTGGTAGTTTAATCAATGAAAAAGCAACGGGTTTAATTAGAACTACAAGATCTGAAAATTTTAAAGAGCTAGTCATTCCTAGAGAAGATGTCGCTAATGTAATTGCGTATTGTCTAGAAAATAACGACACAAAAGGCAAAACAGTTGAGTTATTTAGTGGAAAAGAGTCTATTCAAGAATCTTTAAGTTAATGAACCAATAATTCGTCCAACAGTACAAGATTTTTAGAATAGAAATGCAAAACTACCTTCAAGAAATAGAAACAAACACTTCTAAAGCAGGTGAAACCGTTCCTTTACAAAGGAAAGCTTTTAATGCCGGCTTTAGTTTTAGCCTTTTAACTTTTAGTGAACAACTAGAGATATGGGATTATATCTGGACGAACACAAAAGTGTATAGAACAGAAATGTTTTGTTTGTATTTCTTGGAGGAGCATATTAGAAACAAAGAAGAAATGTTTGCTTCTTGGTCGACGATTAAAGTATGGCAAGACAAAATTAATCGTTGGGAAACAAGTGATAGTATTTCAAAAATATACGCGCAATTAGTAGAATATGATGCAGAACTAATTTTGCCAACGTATAAAAAATGGAATACTTCTAGAAACCCATGGCATAGAAGACAAAGCATAGTAGGTTTACTTTATTATAGCGCACATAGAAAACACTATTTACCTTTTCAAGTACTTATAGATTTGGTAGTACCTTTAATTTCTGACAACGCTTATTATGTAGAGAAAGGAGTAGGTTGGACACTTAGAGAAATAGGAAATATATATCCTAAAGAGCAGGAAGAATTTCTATTTGAAAATGCAACTAAAATTTGTGCTTATGGATATAGTGCAGGTACAGAAAAATGGGATAAAACAAAACGGGAAAAACTGAAGCAAATTAGAAAAGTGGGAAGAGTTTTAAACCGCAAAAGTTCAATTTAAAAATTTAAAAAGTAAAAAAATATGACAAACAAAAAACAGATATCAGCAGCGTTTCCTTTTGAGTCTAAATTTCAAGAAGTATTAGATTCTAAAATGCATTATGTAGATGAAGGAGATAAAAATTCAGAACATACTTTTTTACTAATACACGGTAATCCTACATCAAGTTATTTATGGCGTAATATTATTCCGTATGTAAGTGCCTTAGGTCGTGTAGTTGTTCCAGATCTTATTGGAATGGGTAAATCTGACAAGCCAGATATAGACTATACATTAAAAGATCATATTGCTTATTTAGATGCATTTGTTGAAAAGTTAGGGCTAAAAAACGTCATTCTAGTAATACAAGATTGGGGTTCTGGTTTAGGTTTCAATTATGCCAATCAGCATAGAGAAAATGTAAAAGGAATTGTGTTTTTTGAAGCTATGGTTCAAGTTTCTTATTGGAAAAATACGACTAAAGAGACCGAAGCACTATTCAAAAAATTTCGTGACCCTGTAGAAGGACATGATATGATCGTTAAAAACAACTTCTTTATTGAAGCTATGCTACCCATGATGGCGGGCAGAGAATTAACTCAAGAAGAAATGGACCATTATCGAGCGCCTTATTTGGAAGAAAAGAGCCGTAAACCACTGTTTATGTGGCCTAGTCAAATTTCGTTTGATGGTGTTCCAAAATTCACTACAGACATTATTAATTCATACAATGAATACCACAAAAATTCTGACGTTCCTAAGTTGTTATTCTATGCAGAACCAGGTCTCATAATTAATCGAGAATTAGGTGAGCATATAGCTGCAACTTGGAAAAATATTACGGCAGTAGATTTAGGTGAAGGAAAGCATTATCTACAAGAATCGCATCCACACGAAATTGGAGAAGGTATTGTAGATTGGTATAAAAAAACACTAAATAAATAAAAAGATAAATCTAGATTTTAGTTTAAGCTTTTCTGTTATAATTGAAAATAACAGCTTACAACTACATATGAAAATAGCAGTTTAGAGCAAGTTTTACAATTTTGTTCTTTTCTTCTATATTTGTTTATAAACCGAGAATCATTAATTGCTGTTAACGCAAATACCTTATAGCCCCAAAGGCTTTAACTTTATACAATGTAAAAATGGAAAACAAAAAGGAAGAAAGTAAAAGCACATTTTTTAAGATTAAAACGATTAGTCAATTGCATGATGTTTTAGAATATGAAAAACCATGTCATCCTTTAATTACTGTTTTAGATTTGTCCAAAGTTGCTTTTACTGATGAAGTGGTGCATAAAAAAGTGACTGTCCCTTTTTATAATATTACTTTAAAAACAAAAACTTCGAACGCATTTAAGTACGGTCGAGACTATTTTGACTTTACCGAAGGAGCACTATTTGGAGTAGGACCAGATCAAGTAATTGAGATCGATTATATATCCGAGAAAGGCGAAATGGAAGGCTGGTCACTTTATTTTCATCCGGATATAATACGTGGTTCTGGATTAATGGAAAAATTGACAGACTATGGTTTTTTTGGCTATGACACCAACGAAGCGCTTCATATTTCGGATAAAGAAAAGCAAACGCTAAATGGTATTGTTCTAAAAATCCAAGAAGAGTATAGCGCAAACCTAGATGAGTTTAGTCAAGATGTTTTGGTTTCGAATATCGAACTGTTATTCAATTATATAAAACGTTTTTACAACAGGCAGTTTTTGACTCGAAAGTCCCAAAACACAACGGTTCTTAGTCAGTTCAATGGTTTACTAAAGAGCTATTTTGAGTCGGAAGACATTCGTTTGAATGGCTTGCCTAAGGTGCATTATTTTGCCGAAAAACTGCATCTTTCAGACAGTTATTTGAGTGATTTATTGAAAAAGGAAACCGGTAAAAATACGCAAGACCATATTCATTTTTATATGATCGAAAAGGCTAAAAATTTATTGATTAATACGAATAATTCCGTTTCGGAGATAGCATTTAATTTAGGTTTCGAATATCCGCAATACTTTAGCCGATTATTCAAAAGCAAAACAGGACAAACTCCTGTGGCGTATCGCAAGCAGTTGAATTGATCCTAAAATTTAAAATAAACAAAAAAAAGGCGTTTGATTAAAATATCAAACGCCTTTTTCTATTTTCAATATTGATTAATAAGCATCAACAAAAAGTACTTGACCAGTGATGAAACCATCAACTGAACGCTCAAAAGCTTTCCCTACTAATCTACCAGGAACAGGTTCAAATCCAGGCATCATTTCACCATAAACATCCCAAGCTTCTTCTAAAACCGTTGGATTTATAGAGTTGATACGAATACCGCGAGGCATTTCAAAAGCTACACATTTAACAAACGTATCTATTGCGCCACTTGTAGTTGCATCGGCAATTGCAAACGGAATTGGTTTTGTATTTAAAATCCCTGTAATTAGCGTGAACGAACCTTTATCAGCAATGTATTCTTGACCAATACGTACAAGATTAATTTGCCCCATCATTTTACTCATAATGGTAGTCATCCATTGTTCTTCGGTCATTTCAGTGAAATTAGCATATTCACAAACTCCAACAGTATTTACTACGGCGTCAAAATGTCCAACCTCTTTGTATAACTTTCTTAAAGATTCCTCACTTGTGATGTCTACTTGAAAATCGTAATCAGCAGCCGAACGTCCTGCAGTGATTACTTTGTGTTTTCCTAAGCCGCTTAATGCTGCTTGACCCATTTTTCCGTTTGCTCCTATTAAGATTATCGTTTTCATATATTTTTTGTTTTAAAGTTATATGCAAATTTATGAAGGACGTAAAGAGTAGGACTAGGACATTTGTCTAATAAGTAATATTGGCCCTAATGCGGCTTAGATGCCTTTGGGTAATTCCTAAATAGGAAGCAATGTGTTGCAAAGGTATTTCTTGTATCAGTTTGGGTTGCTTGTTCAATAAATCTAAGTAACGTTGCTGTGCCTTATCTTTTTGATGGTTGAAAATCCAACTCTCAAGATCAACATACTCTTTTTCTGCAATGATTTTTAAAAACTCCAACCATTTGGTATTTGACTTGGCTAACTCTTCCAACTTCTTTTTTGGGATCGAAATAATCTCAGAATCGGAAATAGCTTGCAAGTTTTCCTGAGATTTGTTTCCAGATATAAATGACGAGTACGCCATTAGTAAACTATTTTGAAAAGTAAAGCAATAGGTAATTTGGTCGTCAGCATTCGAATAATAAAAAGACCGAAAAATTCCCGAAACCACATAAGATAGATTGTCGCAAATTTCGTCTTGTTGCAAGAAAAAATCATTCTTTTTTATCGTTTTGTATTCACAAAGAGCTAAGAAGTGGGTGATTTCTTGACTGGTAAATAGATTAAATTTTTGTAGATACTCTTCCATTTTAAGCCTTGTTTTTATGTTTCTCCCAATCGAATGTAACAATGCTGTTAATTCTCTTTTCAATTTGGGCACAATTTAGCAAAATCCATCAAACCATCTCCTTTTAATTCATTTTATGGGATCGAAAAGGTCCAAAAATCGATTGTTGATATAGGAAGTAGTCAATTATATTTTCGAAAAGCAACTTTCAAAACCTTTTGTTAATCCTTTTTGTACTATTCCTCAATGCCACAATTTTTAGTAATTTGCACAAAAAAATAGCGGTTGAAAAACATTCCCAATATATCATTTCAAAGTGTCGAGAAATCAAAAGATTTTGAGTGTTTGAATTTGGCGGACTTATTCGCCAGAATGCCAGACATAGTAGATCACAATCCTACGCAACCGCATCGCATATCTTTTTTTGCTTTATTATTAGTAACCAAAGGATTGGGTACCCATCAAATAGATTTAAAAGAATACGATTTAAAAGCAGGAACAGTGCTTAAAATTGCCAAAGGACAAGTACATGCTTTTCAGAAAAACGCAAAATATGAGGGCTATTTGATCATTTTTACCGAAAATTTTGTGGTGAGTCACTTTTCGAAATCTTCGATAAATATGATTTCGCATTTGTACAATTACCATATTTCGTCGCCTATATTTAGTAATGAAGCGGGAAATAGAATCTTTTTGGACCAATTAATCGTAGAGGTAAAAAACGAAAACCAGTACGCCAAAGAAAACATAGTTGCTGCTTTACTCAACTTATACTTATTGCGATTGGAACGGCAGTTTAATAACACCTTAGAAAACAACAATTCGAACCATTACGCTATTTTTATTCAGTTCAAAAACTTGGTTGAAGACCATTATACAAGCACTCGCAACGTAAAAGACTACGCCAATAAATTGTTTATTTCGACCAAACATTTAAACCAAGTAGTCAAAGAATTCACTTTGAACACCGCTAAACATTTCATAGACGATTTTGTGATTCTCGAAACCAAAAGAGCGATGGTGAGTTCGAATAATAGCCTTAAAGAAATTGCCTTTGCAGTTGGTTTTGACGAGGTAACCAATTTTACCAAATTTTTTAAAAAACATACCAATCTCACTCCCAAAGAGTTTAAAGCTTTGTAGTAACCCAATTTTACCATTTTATGCGTCATTTGCTTAAAAATTAGCACGCAGATTTTACTAATTTCAGCAGATCATTTATTTTCATCTGTGAAATTTTCTTGTATTTATAGAGGCACGAGCTTAGTTGCAGATTAATAGTACTCATTACCATAAAATAAGTTCAGTCGCATATTTACCATTTTCAACCGAGGATTTACCTTTATAAAATGATTAAATAAAAAGAACTTTGTATAAAATAAATTAAAAAACATGAGTCAAGTAGCAGTTTGCCCAACCTGTGGCAACAATTCTAAAATTAAAGAAGTTAACGGAGAAGTAACTTTTCTACCCATTCAAGATGAAGAATTGATCAAAAAAATAGGTCAATTAAAAAATGCGATGGAAAAATTCAAGTCAAAAGCCGAAGCTTTAGAAAAAGAACTAGAAGCTTTTAAATCAAATAAATAAGAGTATGAATTTAGATCAAAATAAACAAAATGCCATTGCTTTTTACAAAATGGCATACGAGGGAAACCCCGTTCAGGCGGTCGCCTTATATGTGGGCGAAGATTATATTCAGCACAATCCAATGGTGGGTGATGGGCCTCAGGCATTTATAGCTTATTTTGAGAGAATGCAAAAAGAGTTCCCTGTAAAAACCATTGAATTCGTTCGCACCATTGCCGAAGGTGATTTGGTTGCGCTACACACGCATCAAGTTTGGCCAGATGAGGACGAGTATGTCACAATGGATTTCTTTCGTTTTTCTGAGGATGGAAAAATAGTGGAGCACTGGGACAGCATTCAGCAAATTCCCAAAACGGCATTGAATGCTAACAAAATGTACTAAGAAGCAGCAAATGAGTTTTATTAAAAAAAATTATGGTTGGATGATAGTCGCACTAATTGGTGTTTTGCCAATCATCCCGCTTTTAAACTTGGTTACCCTAAACTTCTCCGATGGTTTTTCGATTAATTTGGTAGAAGGAACCGCTGGCGAAGGGAAGTCTTCCCTAGAAATGCTGTACCATATCTCAGGAGAATTTGCCATTAGGTGGATGACCGCCGTGCTTACTTGTACGCCCTTTTTTATCCTGTTTGGAGTCAACAATTTATTTGTGCGCCAAGCCATGGGTATCGCAGCAGCAGTTTGGAGTTTTATTCATTTTATTATCTTTATTTGGGCCGAAGGATTTGCAGAAACCTTTACCGAAGCCAATTATATAGCAGGTTTCATAGCTGTATTGATTTTGATTCCGTTGTTTTTTACTTCGAATAGAAAAGCGATGAAGAAATTAAAAAAGAACTGGAAAAAGATTCAAACCTATGCTTACGCAGCCATTATTTTGAGTTTACTACACGTACTACTTCTCGAAAAAACTTGGCTTATTTACGGAATAATTGTGGGACTGGGTTTCATCATCCGATTACCATTCGTAAAAAATAAAATTTTTGAATTTCGAAAATAAAACAATTATTCTTGGTTAAGAATAACTTTGAATATAATGGGATGCAAGTTTATTTTGAGTAGTAACAGAAGTTTTACTAGCTTCCTTTTACAGTGTAATTATGAAAGTTATTACCGAAATGTTGGTAATTTAAAAGCTTCCAATTTTATAATTTTGCTTGAGTTGCAACAGCAAAAGGCACAAAAAGGCATTCTATTTAAGGCCGTTTTTGTAACTTGCTTGGGCAATTAATCTTTTAAACTTCTAGAATCGAATGAATATTACCAATAAATACAAACAAGTTCGACAAGATACAATCAACTTTTGTAGTCATTTGCAAGTAGAAGATTATTCGATTCAAGTAGTGCAATTTGCAAGTCCGCCCAAATGGCATTTGGCACATACGACTTGGTTTTTTGAGACTTTTATCCTCAAAAATCAGTTCGAAAATTATAAAGAATTCAGCCCCGATTTCAATTTTCTATTCAATAGTTATTACAACAACGTAGGTACTCGAATTTTGCAAACCAACAGAGGTAATATGTCGCGACCGAGTACCGACGAAATTTTGGAATACCGTACTTATGTGGATACCAAAATGCTTGAATTATTAGAAAAGGAAAACGACCCAAAAATACTTGATTTGGTCGTTTTGGGACTAAACCACGAGCAACAACACCAAGAATTATTGATTACCGATGTGAAATACATGTTGGGACACAATCCTATTTTTCCTGTTTTTAACGAAAATTATAATTTGGTTGCCGATACAAATTCGGAGTCAAATTCGATAAAAATCGAAGCTGGAATGTACGAAATTGGATATCAAGGAACCGATTTTTGCTATGATAACGAGTTGGGTGTACATAAGGTATATGTAGCCGATTTCGAAATCAATAATTTTCTGGTTACGAATGGTGATCATATCGATTTTATAGAAAAAGGAGGCTATACCGATTTTAACCTTTGGCTTGACGAAGGTTGGTCTTGGGTCAATTCAAACCAAATAATTGCGCCACTCTATTGGCACAAAATAGAAGGTGAATGGTACAATTATACCCTTGCTGGCTTGCAAAAAGTAGATGTAAATGCTGTTTTAAGCCATATCAATTATTTTGAAGCGAACGCCTTTGCGGAATGGAAATGCATGCGTTTGCCAACCGAATTTGAATGGGAAATCGCCGCAGCAAAACTAGATTGGGGCAAACGCTGGGAATGGACAAATAGTGCTTACTTGGCGTATCCAAATTTCAAAAAAGAAAATGGTGCCGTTGGCGAATACAACGGAAAATTTATGAGTAACAAAATGGTATTGCGAGGCGCATCGGTGGCGACGTCAAAAGAACACAGCCGACCGACTTATCGCAATTTTTTTAACCCAACGGAAAGATGGCAATTCACCGGAATCCGATTAGCTAAATAAGATCATGCAAACGATAACAGATACAGTACAAACGAAGCAGTCAACGGAAGAAAGTTTCCTTGAAACCTTCAAAAATGATGTTCAAAAAGGCTTGAGTGAAAGTCCAAAAACGCTGTCGTCAAAATATTTTTATGATAAAATAGGAGACGCACTCTTTGTCGAAATCATGAATTTGCCGGAGTATTATTTGACACGTTCGGAACACGATATTTTCAAGAATAAAACGCAGGAATTGATTGAAGGTTTTGGTATCGACCCAAATTCGTATTTCGAATTAATCGAACTCGGGGCTGGTGACGGCATGAAAACCAAAGAATTACTGAAAGTTTTGGAGGCTCAAAAATACAATTTTGATTATGTACCAATCGATTTTTCGTCGAATGCGCTCACCTTATTAGAAGCAAATCTAGCGCTAGAATTACCAAATGTTAGTGTACGAACCCAGCAAGGCGATTATTTTGAAGTATTGGCATCTTTGAAAGAGAATAGAAAACCCAAAGTTATTTTGTTTTTGGGTTCGAATATCGGGAATATGAGTGATGCTATGGCGGCCGAATTTGTCTATAATTTGGGAGCCAATCTTCAGGTAGGCGACAAATTATTGATTGGTGTTGATTTAATCAAAGCCAAAGAAATTGTTTTGCCAGCCTATAATGATAGCAAGGGCGTGACAGCCAATTTCAACCTCAATCTTTTGGAGCGAATCAATCATGATTTGGGTGGAGATTTTAATCGAAATAATTTTCAGCATCTACCGGAATACGATGAAGATGAAGGTATTGCAAGAAGCGCTATTGTAAGCACCATCAAACAAAAAGTGACGATAAAAGCATTAGCACAAAGTTTTGAATTTGAAGCAGGTGAAAAAATCCATACCGAAATTTCGAGAAAGTACAACGATGTTTTGATGGCGCAAATTATTGCGAAAACCGATTTTAGCATTGAAACTAAAATTTTGGACAGTAAAAACTATTTTGCCGATTATATTTTAACGAGAAAGTAAAAAATGAGCAAAGCAACCGTTGGACTATTGGGATTGGGAAGTCGCTCTACTTTGTATTACATCAAGGAGCTAAACCGATTGTATAATCAGAAAAAAGGCGGATACAGCACTTTTCCGTTTGTGATGCTTAATGCCGATTTTGATACAATCAATCCGCTTTTGCCTAATACTTCAGAAGCTTTGGATACTGTTGTTCAAACGTATATTGACGAGCTCGAAAAGTTAGCCATTACTACCATTTTGATTCCGAATATAACGCTACATGAAACCATTGACCGCATAGTGATTCAGAAAAAAATCCTTCATCCGCTAACTTTAGCAGTTGAGAAAATAATAGAGCAGGAGTGGAGTACCATTGTTCTATTTGGTTCGCTTCATTCTATGGAATCGAATTACATACGTACGCATTTCAACGCCAAAGGAATAGAAGTTCGACTTCCATCACAAGAAGACCGTTTGTTTATAGATGAATTTCGCAATCAAACTTATGCCGAAACCGAAACCCCAGATTTGATAGCGTCCTACCATTCGATACTAAACAAATACAGCGAAAGTTTGCCAGTAGTACTCGCCTGTACAGAATTGTCGATATTAAAACCAACCGGCAACAATCGAATTATAGACATGGCACAACTTCAGATAGAACAAGCAATTTCACAAACAGAATAACAGTCTCAGATTTACCATTATTTGCCAAAGATTGATATAAACCACAAAGCAGAAAACAGTCATCTTTGTAATAGAATTTTGAATTCGATTATTGATATAAAATCAACTGAAAAAATTCGTGCTCCCGACGCTTCGGGACGTATCCGACCTTTTCAGCCCAATAAAGCTAAAAATTCGTGCAATTATTTTAAGTCCAGATAATTCGTGATAATTTGTGTAATTAGTGTCTAACTTTTTCAGCATAATGAAAGTAATAACAATACGTGTCCGGCTTTTTTTAGCCCAATAAAGCTAAAAATTCGTGTAATAATTTAAGCCCTTATAATTCGTGACAATTCGTGTAATTTGTGTCCCTTTTTTTTAATTTTAGAACCCCTATAATACAACGTAATATGAAAATAGCAGTAACATCAGCAAGTGGATATTTAGGTGCTTCCATCGTCAAACATTTAAGTAACCTAATCGGAAAAGAAAACGTCATCGCCATTGCCCGAACAGTCGAAAAAGCAACCCATTTAGGAGTCGAAGTTCGAAAAGGAGACTACAACAATCGCGCAGAATTTGATGCAGCCTTACAAGGTGTAACTACCGTTTTACTCGTTTCGGGCATGGACGAACCACAAAAAAGAATCGAGCAACACCGCAATGTGATCGAAGCCGCAAAAAGCGCAGGAGTTCAAAAAATCGTGTACACTAGTATTGTAGGTGCCGAAGAAAACAACGCTTTTAGCCCAATTGTTCAAACCAATAGACAAACCGAAAGAGACGTACAAGAATCTGGATTGTCTTGGGTTATTGGTCGCAACGGAATCTACATCGAGCCTGATTTGGAATATATAGACACCTATAAAAAAGACGGCGAAATTCGTAATTGTGCGGGTGAAGGCAAATGTACATATACGAGTAGGCAAGAGCTGGGTTACGCTTACGCGAAAATGCTAGTGGAAGACCAACACAACGGACAAATATATAATTTGGTTGGCAACGGCATAACCCAAGCCCAATTGGCAGCCGACATAAATACGGTTTTTGGAACTGATTTGGTTTACAATTCCGTTTCTGTAGCGGACTACGCAACAGAAAGAAAA
This sequence comes from Flavobacterium faecale, assembly GCF_003076455.1. NCBI lineage: Bacteria > Pseudomonadati > Bacteroidota > Flavobacteriia > Flavobacteriales > Flavobacteriaceae > Flavobacterium > Flavobacterium faecale. The sequence continues at coordinate 921,020 of NZ_CP020918.1, read as the reverse complement.
TCCGAGTTAGGCGATTTTATGGGAACAGTGATCGCAGGAATCTATGAAGGAATTAGAATGGGAGCCAACGATGTTCCTTCGGATTATGAGAAAGCAGCGGGAAGACCCCATATTTCTGCTTTAGAAATGATGACTAATTTTAAAAATAAAGAGTAAGCCTAATTTACAGTCTTTTGAATAAGAGTAAAAGAATTAGTACTGGCTTTTTTTTACAAAAAACTGAAGAGGTTGAGATATAAGTCCGTTCCCTTTGGAGCGGACTTATTTTTTTAGCTTAAAAATGTCAGTACTCTTATGCGGTACCGCCGTTGGCGCCAATATTCTGTCCGGTCATCCATTTTGCTTCATCGCTACATAAAAGCAGCACTATCTTCGCAATATCTTCTGGTTCTCCTATGCGGTTAAACGCAGACATGGACGCTAGTTTCGAAATTATTTCGTCTGATTTTCCTTCCTTAAACAATTCCGTATTGGTTCCACCGGGTAAAATAGAGTTGACGTTGATGCCTCTCTCGCCAATTTCTTTCGAAAACACCCTACTCATTTGCTCAACAGCAGCTTTTGTTGCCGAATAAATACCATATCCAGGCATCATAAGTCGTGTAGTTGATGACGAAAAGTTAACAATACTCCCATTTTCTGCCAATTTGGTAGAAGCCTGTTTCAGCATATTAAAAACTCCTTTTACGTTAACATCAAACATTTTTGTAAAGTCCTCGTCGCTCACGTCTTTTATTAAGCTATTCATCATAATCCCGGCATTGTTAATCAAAATATCAACTTGCCCAAAATGGTCCATTGCTTGATCAAAAAGTTGTGCTGCTTCACTCGCTTTACTAACGTCTGCTTGAATAATTACAGCGTTTCCGCCCTTGTCCGAAATATTTTTAGCAACTTCCTCAGCACTTTCTTTACTTCCGTTATAGTTGATAACCACTTTTGCCCCAGCTGCCGCAAGTGTATAGGCGATTTCCGCACCTATTCCTCTTGACGAACCCGTTACAATGGCTACTTTTCCTTTTAATTGTGTCATAGTAGTGTTTTTTAATTTGTTTCAAATAAAGTAGCTCTTAGTCGTACTGCTTATTGATGATAATTTCAGACTTTTAAGATCTAATTATAATTTCAGATTATCTAAAATTAGTTAATTGTCTGCCTTACAAATTTCTACAAATATTTTCTATAATCAGCTACGGCTTAGCCGAGTTTAACAGCAAATTCTGAAACATTTAAGGTTGTATTTTCATTGTATGTCCTTGCCATTAGCTCCTTTACTTCAATTCTATGCGGTCAATAGTAAAGCAATAATTGATTTTTCGATAGAAATAGTTCTATAGATAAATGTATTATCTTTGTAACCATCAAAAAAAACAGAATACCGTATGCATCCATCTACAATAAAACACCATTCAACCAATGATATTGTTGGACTTTTTGGGGACTTACCTCAAGAATCTGAAGGGCTGCATGTGTATATTTCGAAAAACGAATTCAACGAAATTCCGGTTAGTTATCCCTTTCGAACAGACAATCATACCTTCATGTTAATCCTTAGAGGCGAAGTTCATATTCAGCTGAATCTGATTCACTATGTGTTAGGTTCGAATGAAATGGTGGTTATAAAACCGCACACTGTAATGCATATCTTAAAGATGAGCACCGACTTAAAGTTGGTAGGCTTTTGTTTTTCGAATGAATTCATTCTTCAAAATAATTTTAAAAAGACAGATTATGATGCTTTGAATTTCTTCACAGCAAGCAACATTCCGAAATTAAAATTATCTAAGGAAGAAAGAGTGGCTACCCTTTCGTTGGCTAAACTATTGGCAAAAAATAACCAAACAACAGAGATTGCTTTGCCTTTTCGAAAAGAAATAATTCGACATGGATTTATTACCTTAATGTATCATTTAGCAGCAATATTCAGAACCGCTCATCCTAATCTTGAAGCCGAATTTTCTCGACAAGAAGATCTTACACTACGTTTTCTATCTATTTTGAATCTTAATTTCAAAAAAGAACGCACCGTGCAATTTTATGCCGATGAACTTGCGGTGACTACTGGTCATTTATCCAAAGTGTTGAAAGATGTTTCTGGGAAAACAGCAAGCCAACTTATTGAGGATTCCGTAATCATGGAAGCCAGACTTTTGTTGGAAAACTCTTCTTTAACGATTGCTCAAGTCGCAGACGAATTGAAGTTTAGCGATCAGTCATTTTTTGGAAAATATTTCAAAAAGCAAACCGGTTTTTCTCCTTCTAAATATAAAAATATCTCGTAACACGGTATTTAGACCAATAAACTAAGTGTAGAAACCTATTTATGGTAAATAAGTTACTGTATTTATTTTTAAAATAATCGATATTGACCAAAACTCCCCTTTTTTAGACCTTTTGTAACAGCTAGTATTGTAGCAATTTTGCAGAGTAATTTTTTTAAAATAAATACTCACATAATTGCCACTATGAAACAATTAGCTCTCTTAGCCACTTTTATTTTTTTACTAAATAGTTGTGCCGATAAAAAAGAAACAAAACAAGAAGAAATCGCTGCAAAGGTTAGCGTAAAAGAAATCACCACTACATCTGAAAATGAAACGCTTAACTACAGCGGAACAATCGAAGCAGACAATACTGTTTCGATAGGCTTTGCCGTTGCAGGACGAATCTCAAGCGTAGTTGTCGATGAAGGACAAAGAGTTCAAAAAGGACAGTTACTAGCCTCAATCGATGCAACTACTTACCAAAATGCCTTTTATATCGCCAAAGCAAGCGCCGAACAAGACAATGACAACTACAAAAGATTGAACGGTTTGTACCAAAAAGGAAGCTTACCCGAACGCGATTTTATTGCCGTAAAAGTGGCTGTTGCTCAAGCAAATGCTAATAAAAGTATGGCTGCTAAAAATCTTTCTGATACCAAATTGTACGCTCCTTTTACAGGAATCATCACAACAAAATCGGCTGAAGTTGGCGCCACTGCTGCACCAAGTATTCCTGCATTTACCATCATGAAAACGGATAAAGTGTATGCCAAAGCTTCGATAACCGAGTCAGAAATTGCAAAGTTAAAAATTGGTAAAGCAGCAACGGTAAGCATTGCTTCACTAGACAAAACTTTCAATGGTAAAGTAGATATTTTAAATCCAAGTGCTGACGAATTAACGAGAACCTTTAATGTAAAAGTGCGTTTGAACAACAGCGACAACCAACTTTTGCCTGGTATGATTAGTACCATCAAAATCGAAACAGGAAATGTTGTCGATGTGATTAGCATTCCTTCTGTAGCTATCGTTAGAAATGCAGACAATATCCTTTTTGTCTATGTAGCAGAAAACGGAAAAGCGATTAAAAAAAGAGTCACTGTTGGTGATTTTAAAAACAATGATATCATCATTACTTCCGGATTAAAAATAGGCGATAAAGTGCTAATTGAAGGCCAAAAGAATGTAAAAGAAGGTCAGGCCATTAGCCTTTAATTTAACTGAAAGATAAGATAAAAATGAAAAAAGTAAAAATAAATTTCATAGAAGCCTCTATGAAATACCATCAGGTAACGCTTGTAATTACGGCACTTCTTATGATTTTGGGAATTTATTCACTAGCTACAATGGCGCGTAGTGAAGATCCTCAAATTACAGTACGTAAAGGGTTGGTTATCGCTGCTTTTCCTGGTGCAGACGAGGAACAAGTAGAAAAACAGTTAACCGATCAATTAGAACAATACTTATTTAGTTTTGAAGAAATTAGAAAAGAAAAAACATTTTCTGACACCAAAGAAGGTCAGGTAGTTGTTACTGTAGAATTAAACGAAAATGTAAAAGATACTGATCGATTTTGGTCTACTTTACAACGCGGTTTAAGTACTACTTTTCCACAAAATTTTCCAACACCTCCGGGGATGATTGGGCCGATGGTGAATAGTGATTTTGGAGATGTTGTTTCTCAAATGATTACGGTTTCTGCTCCTGGAAGAAGTTATGCAGAATTAGAAACGTATTTAGACCAGCTAGAAGACGGACTAAAAACCATTCCGGAAACGTCTAAAATTAAACGATATGGCGGACAAAAAGAACAAATATACGTTACTGTAAAAGATGAAAAATTAAGACAGTATGGTTTCGATTTTTCTACGATTGCACAGGTTATTCAAAGTCAAAATAACACTGGTTTTGCTGGTGGAATAACATTAAAAAACTCGGAGGTTTCGGTATTTGCAAAAAATCATTATAAAAATGCAGCTGATTTAAGCAATCAAATTGTTTACAGCACAGCCGGAGGAAAAGTAGTGCGTTTAAAAGATGTTGCCACTATAGAACGCCGTTATGAAGAAACAGCCAGCTATATAAAAGTAGGTGACGATAAAGTGACCATGATTGCGATAGAAATGCAACCAGGAAACAATATTGTACAATTTGGTGAAAAGGTAGAACTAGCTTTAGACAAAATAAAAAAAGAGTTACCTCCAGATGTACAAGTGCAAACGATTGTAAATCAGCCAGAGGTGGTAAAAGAAAGTATAAGTCACTTTATGCTAGAATTTGCCATTGCCATTTTAGCGGTAATTTCAGTAGTAATCCTATTGCTTCCGTTTCGATTTGCAATAGTATCGGCCGTTGCGGCTCCGGTATCTATATTTATCACTTTTGGAATACTTAATATGATGGGAATCGAAATCCATCAAGTAACGCTAGCGGCCTTAATTATTGTATTAGGAATGGTGGTTGATGATGCCATTGTCGTAGTTGATAATTATATCGAAAAATTAGACGAAGGCGAAGATCCGTGGACTGCAGGCTGGCAAAGTGCCACACAATTAATGGTGCCTGTTTTTACAGCAACTATGGCTATTATTTGTTCGTTTTTACCTTTGGCCTTTTTCTTAAACGGAATTTCGAAAGAATTTATTCAAGCCTTACCTATTGCGGTGGCTGTCGCTTTATTTGCTTCCTTATTAGTAGCACTTTTATTAACACCTTATTTGTGTTACATCTTCATTAAAAAAGGATTAAAGGACAAAGAAAAAGACCCTAATAAGAAAGAAAGCATGTTGGATCGCTTGCAAAATGTATTCAACCGCACATTAGATATTTGTTTCGAAAGACCAAATGTAACCATGCTAATGGGGCTTTTGTCTATTTTCTTAGGATTTGGAGTCGCTTCACAATTAGAACAAGAATTATTCCCAACAGCCGAGAGAAACCAATTTAACATAGAGGTTTGGTTGCCAAATGGAGGGACTTTAGAACAAACAGAAGCCGTTGTTAAACGTGTGGAAGAAAAAATTAAGGGAGACGACAGAGTGGTAAATGTAGCCAGTTTTGTAGGGACAAGTTCTCCTCGTTTTCACTCTACGTATGCACCAGAATTTCCACGAAAAAACTTTGCTCAAATATTCATTACCACAACAGGTAAAGATGCTACGACTGAACTAGCCGCAGAATATATGGATAAGTTTAAAAACTTTGTACCAGATGGTTACATAAGAGTGCGTCAATTATCTTTGAACGAAGCGCCTTCACCAATTGAAGTGAGAATCGTTGGCGATGACATGATTAAACAAAAAGAGGTAGCAGCGCAAATAGAAGAAATTCTTGCCGGTACCAAAGGGCTTAATTGGATTAGAACCACTTATCAGGACGATTATTTGGGTGCCAAAGTAGCATTAAAAGACGATGTTGCCAATAGATTAGGAGTTACCAATACTGCTGTTTCTCAAACTTTAGGAGCAGGATTAAAAGGATATCCGGTGAGCACTATTTATGAAGGGGATAAACCGATTGATATTGTAATGCGTTATGATGAAAATGATCGAAAAAATGTTGGTGAACTTGGCGCTTTAAATATTTCGACGGCTTTGGGGACTAAAGTTCCGCTAAGAGAAGTTGCTACAATTACTCCAGAATGGCATACAGGAGTTATAGCGCACAGAAACGGTATACGTACACTTTCAGTACGAGCAGAAGCACAATTGGGTATCAAGGCAGCAACTATTCAAGCTGAAATTATGCCGAAAATAGAGGCCCTTAAATTGCCTGACGGAATCAGTATTAATTACGGTGGTGAATTTGAAAACATCAATGAAACGGGTCCTGGAATGGCTTCTTCAATGGGAATAAGTTTGATTCTTATTTTCTTAGTACTCTTATTTCAATTCAAAAACTTCACAAAGGTATTAATCGTTCTTGCTACATTTCCTTTGAGTTTGCTAGGTGCCTTTTTAGGATTGTATCTTACAGGAAACCCTTTTGGATTTACAGCATTTATGGGAGTCATTAGTTTGATTGGTATTGTGGTTCGTAACGGAATCATACTAGTCGATTATGCCGATGAACTAATCTTAGAACATGGCTATTCTAAATTTGAAGCCGCCAAAGCAGCCGGAAAAAGACGTATGCGTCCTATTTTCTTGACTTCTGTTGCAGCAGCGATAGGTGTAGTGCCTATGATTGCTGGAAAATCACCGCTTTGGGCACCTTTGGGTAGCGTATTAGCCGTGGGATTACTAGTTTCTATGGTGATGACCTTGTTTATTGTTCCTGTACTTTATTACAAATATGTAGACATTGAGGTATCACCAGAAAAACATCCGCATCCTAATGGGGAAACTTTTGAACCCATTCTATACAAACCAAAACCTAAGAAAAACTATTTAGTACGTAGAATAAACGTCTTTAAATACAAATTAAAAAAAAGGAAATAATCATGTCTGCAAAAAATATAAAGATGGCAATAGTAGCTTTCACGCTATTGGCTGCCAGCCTTACCACAAACAGCTTTGCTCAGGGGAGAAATCTCTCCCTTGACACTGCTAAAAAAGAGGCTTTATCGAACAATAAAAAAATCAAAAAAGCCACTGCTTCAATCGATGCAGCCACTGCCGCTGAAGTAGGTGCTTTTACAGCCAACAAACCAAGTGTAGAAGCGAGCGCAACTGGCCTAAATGTAGGGAAACCTTTGAGCGCTTTGTTACCGGAATACAATGCTAGTGTAACCTTGGGCGTAACACAAGTCATTTATGCAGGTGGCAAAATAAATACTGCCAAACAAATGAGTACTGCCGCAGTGGCGCTTTATACGTCACAAAAAACATTGACCAATAACGAAGTGCTTCTTGATGTAGAGACCACTTATTGGCAAATTATCAATGTCAAAGGTAAAATTGATTTGGCCACCAAGTCTAATGCGATGTTGAGTCAATTATTAAAGGATTTAAACAATTCGTACAATGCCGGAATCATCTACAAAAATGATGTTTTGCGTGTGCAAGTACAACTCAATCAAGCGCAATTAAATTTATCGAAAGCCAAAGATGCATTGACCATTTTAAATTTAAAAATGGCGCAATTAATTGGTTCGAAAGAAACTGAATTTACCATCGAAGATGCTGAGATCGAGATTAATGCTATCGAAAGTCAGCTTTCGCAGGAGAACGCGATCGCAAATCGTCCTGAAATTAAAATAATTGAAAAAGCGGTTTCTATCGAAGAATTAAAATCAAAACTACTTGAAGCAGACAGAAAACCAACAGTAGCAATGAACGTAAGCGGATTATACGGTCTGGGCAAAGGAATTAATTTTGCTACAGGCGATAATAATTTTAGTTCGTACTATGCCATGTTGAGCGTGAAAGTTCCCGTTTTTGATTGGGGAGGTCGCAAACAAAAAGTAAAAGAACAAGATTTTAAAGTAGAAGCACAAAAATTTGAATTGGAACAAACCCAAGAATTAGTAGCTATCGAAATTGCAAATGCAAAACTTGATATGCTTCGTGCCAAAGAGCGTATAGAAATCACTCAAAAATCATTGGCACAAGCAGATGAAAACTTACGATTAAACAACGACCGTTTTGATGCGGGAACGGTGATAGGAAAAGATGTTCTAGAAGCACAAGTGATGTGGCAAACCGCTTTCTCTGATGTGATAGATGCCAAAGCAGTATTCAAAATTAGTGAAGCCAATTACAAGAAAGCGACTTCAAGTTTAGAATAACATAAAAATAATTGGAATGAAAAACCAAACCAAAAACCTAATATTGAAAAACGCTGCTGTACTTTTTTACAGCAGCGCAATCAACCATGTAACCCTAGATGATATTGCTTCAAAAAGTGGGATTTCGAAAAAAACAATCTATAAATATTTCGAAAACAAAGAAGATTTAGTTATTAAAACGATCCGAAAACAAGCCAAAATACTCAAGAAAAATATCAGTAGAATTCAGCAGAAAGGGCACAATGCCTTAGAAGAATTGATGCATTTTATTACCTACATCAACAAAAAAATGCATCGGGTTTATCCAATGGTCAAAAACGAAATTAAAAAAGGGCCTGCCAATAGCTTTTTTAATGCCATAAATTATAGTGACACTATCATTTTGCAGTTTATTGTCGATAATATCGAAAACGGCAAACAACAAGGATTGTACAAAGAACAAATTGATGCCCAAGCATTTTGTGAGTCTTATGATGTACTTTCAAAAAGCATTTATTTCAACTACTATTTCACGGACCTAAACGTAAAAAAGAAATCATTTGAGTTTGTAAGTTCCTTATTTCTATATGGTTTGGTAACACAATTGGGATTGGATTATTTGCAGCTGACGTTATAAAATGGAAAAATCAAACGGATTTCTAACCGGAACTATAGCACTATTTGTGTTACTTTTTGGGTTGTTAACGCTTACGGAGCCTTTGCAAACTACAATTAAAAAGCAATTGGAAGTAGCAAAATTACCTTCCCCAGAACTAACCTTATTCATGGCACAATCTACTTTAATTATGACGGCAGTGTTAACTCTGGCGTTCCTTATTTTATGGAATAAACTTTCTAAAGTAGTTGCCAATACACTGTTTTATTAAGCAAACGAAGTTGTTATTCGTGTACTGTTGACTATTTCAGAATTGCAATTCGGGTGCATTCTAATTGTTGAAGGCACAGAAAAATTTCCAAACTATAATTTCTTGCAAATCTGCGCGATCGAGTTGTTAACAATCAATTTTATTTGCTACAGAATTGTTTAAGAGCAAATTAAACCATCATAATTCCTCATGCTATGAGAATTCAATCCAAAATTTATTTCAACTTTGTTTCTTTTTTAGACAGGTAAAATCCATGCAAGCGAGGTTAATTTTGCGATCAACTCCTTTATTTTAATTCTATTCGGTCAATAATGAGTTTAAACTGTTCCTTCTTTTTATTCCCAATCAAAAAAGCAATTTCTTCAAAATAAGCATCCGAAAAATTGGGCTGTTCCAGTGTTCTACCTCTAAAGGCAGGATACATATCTTGGAGCGAAATTTCGATTTCTTCCCACTCTCCCGAAGTCGAAAAAGGAGCTATAAACGAATGCGAATCTCCCGAATTAGTTTTTATCCTAAATTGATACTTTTTGCCATCACCTTTAAGTTTGATAACGATCGTGCTATATCCTGCTGTTTTCACCTTTGGAAATCGATAACGAACAGACGAAAAACCACCATTGTTTTCCAGTGAAATAGCACCTTCAAACACGCCCAACCCATTCGAATCTAATTTAAAACTACCCGCCGAAACGCCTCCCATCACCACGTCATCGACAACGCGCCAATCTTGAATGTTAGATTTTTTAGTAAAATCAAAAAGTAGCTGCGGAGGCATAGCAGAAAATAGTGTCATCATACAAAGAAAGCTTTTCATAGTAAATAATTTGGTGAAACAATTGTTTTAGCCGTTGATTGGTTTTTACTCCATTGGTCGCTAATTTACAGCATTGCAACTGTTAGAGGTGCGGAAAAAATTTCGACAAATAGTTGCAAATATATCCTAGCCGTCTAACTCTTTTGGCAATTACTACAAAATTAAGGCTACTTGAAGATAATTCCAATTCGAAATTGGTATTCATTTTGTTCTTTTTTCTTGGAGCTTTTTCCAGCCCCCGACGCTTCGGGGCGTTCCCGCTTTTTTAATCTTGCCAAAATAGGCAAGATTAAAAAGAGCTCCACTTCTACCTGCCTGCCGGCAGGTCTGTGCTAGGGATTTTGGGGATGCGAACAATGTTTTTTTAACATAAGTTTGCTTTGCATAATAAATATGTAAAATTTTTCATTGTTTTATCTTACATTAGCATAATGAATAAAGTATCATAGTTATTATATATGTAGACCAGAAATCGGGTGGGTTTGTATCGCTTTTTCGATGCATGTATATTAGTTGGGAGTAAGCCTATTAAGATTAATCTAATTCAACATAATGAGAATATTAACAAGTACACCAGACGCAAAAATATCTGCAATTAATCATCTTTTGGAAATCAGTATTGGTGAATACTCAGAGATTGCAAAGGATATTTTAGAGAATAATGATCTTCAGAGAAAGCGTGTCAAAACAGCAAACAAAAGCTATAGCTTGCTAAAGGAAGATATAAAAGTTGGGTGCGTAATTCCCCCAATAGTGCTAGCATTTTTCCCAAATGATAATAATGAACTTTCTTTTGATGCTGGGAATATCCTAGAAAAAATTGCAACTGCTGGTAACGACTTGTTAATTTTAGATGGGCTGCAGAGAACCTACACGATTTTAGATTTATTAAAAGAAATAAAAGAGAAACCTGATCTTTTATCTAAAGTTTTAGCACTTCCTTTAAGGGTAGAGGTTTATACCGGCATAAGTAAAGTTGGAGTTTTATACAGAATGTTAACGTTGAATACAGGTCAAAGTCCGATGTCTACTCGTCATCAAGTTGAAATTTTGTATTCCGATTACAAGGAAGGATTTGATAATCTAACTTTTATTACCGAAGCGCAAGATAAAGTGCCTTCAGGAGACAATGAATTTAAATTTAATGACATACTTGATGGATTTATTTCTTATTTAACTGGAGATTATCTACCTCTTGATAGAGAAGATCTCGTAAAGATTATTAAGAATCTAGAGACATTGACAAAGGATGACAAAAGTAAAGATTTGTTTAAACAGCTAATCACGGCATATAATAAACTAAGACTTAAAATAAATTTACTTGCCACTAATTGGCAATACGAGGACATTGGTGATATAAAGCGAAGAGCTTACGGTAAAAATGTTAATGAATTATTTTCAAAAGTTCAAACAATTGCGGGGTTTGGTGCGGCAGTCAGCTTCATCATTGAAAGTGGTTTGTCTAAAGACATCGAATCTATTAATAATTTAATTGACCTTATAGAGTCAAATAATATTGAAGATTCATTAAACCAAATTATTAAGCATATTGATGAAATCCAAATTAATGCAAAAAAAATTGGTAATGAGCAGAGAATGTATTTTTATTACTTTTTTAGATGCATGTTCAATGAGTCTAATGAGGGTTTTAAAAATTTAGACGTTTCAGTTCAACAAGCAAATAAATTCTATAAAGCTAATATGTTAGGTTAATGCACACTACCAAAGATATAAAAAAAATGATTATCTCGCATTTTGATGATAATGATAAATTGTTCTATTTAAGGTCCAAAGATGGAGACCAAGATTTATTTACACTTACTTGTAATATCAAAATGCAAGGAACTGTAAACCATACTTTAAGGTCTGTAAATAAAGATTTGCCAACCGAAACTTATAGCGTTTATAGATTTACAAATCCATATCTAAATGCGGAAAATGACTTGTTTAAAATTAATTATGCGGGGAAAAGTATTGGTTTAATTATCCCAAATTCTGCACTAGAAGATAACGTCGAAAAATACGATGAAGATTTTGACGAATATATACAAGCCTATAAATTTTATTGTTCAAAACATATAATTGAGCATTTTGATTTTAGTAAATTGCCTGAAAATGAAACGTTAAATCTTTCAGACTTATTAGATTTAAATTCGATTTACGCAATCATTTGTAATTCTCTAATTAAGGAGGATGATTTCACTATTGAAAACTGTTTGCCTAGCCTAGCGATTAAGGGATATTATCTTTTTCCAGAGAATATAATTCCGAATGTTTTGTCTTTTGTTGACGTCCAAAACGATGATTTAGATTCTTTAATCCAAGCTAAATATTTAAAGACTCGTGACGAGAAATCCATTCATATCAACAAATCTAGTTCAGTAATTGAACACATTCCACTTTTAAAACTATTATACAGAAAACTACTTGTTGAAAATAGTAATCCTCTTTTTCGTTTTTTAGTTTTATATCAAGTTATCGAATTTCTTTTAGAAGAAAAAGTCCGAGAAGGAATAGATGCTATTTGTGATATGAAGGAGGGTCTAAATAACTTTGACTTTTTTCAGAAAATGTATGAGGTAAATAATACTCGTTCAATTATTAATTCATTATTTGATAAAGTTAATTTTGACGATAAAAACGAAATTACAAATGCATTAAAGGATTTTATTTTGCAAACATCTCCTGAATACTCAAAACAAGCTACTGGTGATTGCTTATATGATATTAGAAATTTACTTTTTCACGATTTCAAAAGAATAATCGAAGTTGATAAAGGAGCCGTGATTGGCCTAATAATGCAATGTGAAATTCTAATTCACCATTTAATAAATTCAATACAAATTTCAAAACCAGAAATTATTGTATAATACTTGCCTAGCTCCGCAAAGTATAATTTCTAATTCAATTTTTAAACCTAAATTCCATCGTGAACGCTGCGCAAATATCTCTGACTTTGCGCCCGTTCCTATTGACAATTGCAGTAGCTAAATCTGTTACTAGACCATAGAAAACAGCAATAACAATCGTTTTACAATCAAATCTGCAACTTAATATAAGTTGACATACTGTACGTGATTGCCGCGTTCCTCGCAATGGACCCTGATTGTAGATGCTCTGCTCATTGTAGATGCTCGTTGTGTATGCGTGTGCGAGATTATTGTAGAATGACAAACTAGGTGGATATGCTTTGCGTACCGTAAGGTGCTTTTAAGCGCCAATACTTATATGTTCTTTAATTTCTTATATGGTTTAAAATTCTCAAAGAAGTTAGAAAATTTAATGGCTTATATGGTTAAAAAAAGCCAACCCAAAGCAAGCACTAATAATAAATGTTTACAATCAAATTACAACTCTAAATGAGGTGACGCACCGTACGTGATTGCCGCGTTCCTCCCAATGACCCAAATTGTGAATGCTCGTTGTGCATGCGTGTGTGAGTTTATTGCAGAAAGACAAACTAGGTAGATATATTTTGGGTGCTTTTAAGTGCCAAAAGGTATTTGTCCTTCTATTATTATACTCAAATAGGTTTAAACTTGAAGGATAATACTCAAAAACTATAAATTTCAGCAATAAGCATACAACGAAAAGTAATTAGTATACAGCTATACCCTATAATTCGTTTAATTTTGTCCTAAATAAATGAAGAACAGAAATTTGAAACGAATTATAAAAAGAATCATGATACTAACACTCCTAATAATTAGCCTTTTGGTAGTTGTTTATTTGGCTTTCACGAATTTCTATCCCAATTTTGGAGGAGATGTTTCGAAAGAAAAACAACTTGCGTACCAAAAATCGGCACAATATAAAAACGGAAAATTCAATAATACCAAGGCCGTTCCCAAAGAACTTAGCTTTTCGGAAAAGTTAGATGTGGCTTATTATTTTTTTACTACCAAAGTAAAAAATGGCCGCCCAAAAGAAGATTTAAAAGTCCAAAAAATCGATTCGATTGACGTAGCCGATTACAAAGGCAAAGCACGATTGGTGTGGTTTGGACATTCGGCTTTCTTATTGCAAATAGAGGGCAAAACAATTTTGCTAGACCCAATGTTTGGTAAAGTAGCCGCACCGCACCCAATGCTTGGCGCCGACCGTTTTAATGCCGAATTGCCTATCGCTATCGAAAAACTTCCGCACATAGACGCTGTGATCTTCTCACACGACCATTACGATCATTTGGATTATGAAACGGTCATGAAAATAAAAGACAAAACCAAACACTTTTACACACCTCTAGGCGTTGGAGAACACTTAAAAGCCTGGGGAATTTCCGCTTCTAATATATCCGAACTCGATTGGTGGCAAGATATTCAATTTGATAGCTTAACTTTGAGTTGTACACCAGCCCAACATTTTTCGGGTCGCAAGTTAAACAATGGGCAGAGTACGCTATGGTGTTCGTGGGTGATTCAGTCCAAAGAGGAGAAATTATTTTTTAGTGGTGACAGCGGCTACGCTTCGCATTTCAAAGAAATTGGCGATAAATACGGCCCTTTCGATTTGGCTTTAATGGAATGTGGGCAGTACAACTACAAATGGTCCGACATACACATGATGCCCGAAGAAACCGCTCAAGCAGGAGTAGATGTTCAAGCCAAAAAGATCATGCCAATACATTGGGGAGGTTTCAAACTGGCAATGCACGATTGGAAAGACCCAATTAACCGAGTACAAGCAAAAGCCAAACAGCTGAATCTACCAGTAATCACACCAAAAATTGGACAAGAAATTCTAATACAAGGAAACAGTACCTACAGCAATTGGTGGCAAAATTTATAATACACAATGAATTAGGTACGCAGATGACGCTGATTCGCTATCGCGAAGACACAGATAAAGACAGATTTCTAATCAATAGTATTATGCTTTTAAACAGTCCTATTGTCAGTTCGAGCGAAGTCGAGAACCACGCATTGCATCTCAACTGCGCTCGATTTGACAAAATTATATTGCATTTGTTAAAAAATCCGTTTTTATCAGCGTTTGAAAATCCGTTTAATCCGCGTTCCATTTTTGCTCAATGTTGCTACAAAGAAACAGTCATTTAATTTTATTAGAAAGCTATGAAAAACATAATCACTATAAACACCATTTCTGAACTGCATGACTTTTTTGGTTTAGAAAAGCCAAAGCACCCTTTGGTTTCGGTGGTTCGATTGGCCAAAGAGTTAAAGGATTTAGAAATCGAAAAATTCAAATATTCTGTAGGCTTGTACCAAATAAGTCTTAAAGACAATTGCCCTTTTACCATCACCAATTACGGCAGAAACTCTTATGATTACCAAGAAGGTTCGATGGTTTTTATGGGGCCGAATCAAGTTTTGGAAGTAGAAAAACAAAATGTAAATCGCGAAGACACCGGCTGGAGTATCGTTTTTCACCCGGATCTAATTCGAAAATCAACTTTAGGAAAGCAAATAGAAAAGTATTCTTTTTTTGAGTATTCGTCTAATGAAGCGCTGCATCTTTCAGACGAAGAGCGCAAAACGGTGACTGAAATCGCCTTGAAAATCGAACGAGAATTCAATAGTAATATTGATGCACACAGTCAAACCTTAATCATTTCGAATCTTGAACTGTTGCTTAACTATTGCGTGCGCTTTTATGACCGTCAGTTTTTTACGAGAACCAATTTGAATCAAGATTTTGTGAGTCAATTTGAG
Source organism: Flavobacterium faecale (assembly GCF_003076455.1). Lineage (NCBI taxonomy): Bacteria > Pseudomonadati > Bacteroidota > Flavobacteriia > Flavobacteriales > Flavobacteriaceae > Flavobacterium > Flavobacterium faecale. Next base: position 905,673 of record NZ_CP020918.1, on the reverse strand, counting down.
AATGTTTTAAAAGAATATTACAAAGCCAATAAACAAATCGAATTAGGAATTCCAACAGTACAATATTGCGGGCAAGCGATGAACATGTCGTCTAAATATTTAAGTGATTTGTTACGAAAAGAAACGGGACAAAGCACGCAAGACCACATTCATCAATTTATAATCGAAAAAGCCAAAAACCAATTGCTTAATTCTAATGAAAGTGCTAGCGAAATTGCCCATGCATTGGGATTTGAATACCCGCAATACTTTAGTAAAATGTTCAAAAAGAAAACGGCAATGAGTCCAAACGAGTACAGACAAAGCTTGAATTAAGCAACGTTCTGTTTGGATACACCCAAATAATCCGGTTTTTACTGTAATTAATTTATGCTTTTACCTTTTAAAAATAGGCATCAGTATAGCTGGTTATTGCCAAATAAGAACCACAAATCTTTAGCAATTAAAACAAAAAACAAAATAATATTAGTATGAAAAAAACAATTTTTATAACCGGAGCTTCCTCTGGTTTAGGAAAAGCTGCGGCTTTACTTTTTGCAAAAAACAACTGGAATGTTATCGCTACCATGAGAAAACCAGAAAACGAAACAGCACTCGCTGAAGTAGCAAACGTAACGCTCTTACCATTGGATGTTACCAATGTGGAGCAAATCGAGAAAACAGTAAAAATGGCCTTAGCAATGGGTAAAATAGATGTGGTTTTTAACAATGCAGGCTACGGACTGGCTGGCCCATTTGAAGGAGCAACAGATGACCAATTAACAAATCAATTGAACACCAATCTTTTGGGTGTGATGCGCGTAACACAGCAATTTTTGCCACATTTTAGAGAAAACAAAGCAGGTACATTTATAACTACAACTTCTATTGGTGGATTGGTTACTTTGCCGTTTAATTCGGTTTATCACGCTACAAAATGGGCGTTGGAAGGTTGGAGTGAAAGTTTAGCATTCGAACTAAAAGAATTTGGAATCACAGTAAAAACAGTTTCACCAGGCGGAATTGCTACCGATTTTGCAGGTCGTTCCTTAGTGATGACACAACATTCTGCTTACCAAGAACAGATGAACAAAGTCCTATCGGTTTTTATGGATCCAGAAAGAGCCAAAGATTATTCGACACCGGAACAAATTGCAGCTGTCGTTTATGAAGCCGCAACTGACGGAAGATCAAACTTACGCTATGTTGCTGGCGCTGATGCAAAAGCAATGTACGCACAGCGAAACGAAGTAGGAGACGAAGCTTTTAGACAAGGAATTGAAAATGTTTTTTATAAAAAATAAAAAAGGGAAATGCTACCAAGAACAACATTCTTCTTCGGTGGTGTTTTTATAAAAACCCATATTTTTGCTTTTAATCGGCTTGGTTGATATAAGCTGTTTTGTTTTATCCTTTACTAACTGAAAATTATCAATCCTATGACATATCCTACCGATGGCTTGGTTTTTGAGTAGTTTTTACTATAAATGAAAAATTAAATTAAAAACGCATTAGAGTATGAAAAAATATATCGCAGGAATGGCCGTTGCCGCTTTTATGTTGTTTAGTTTCAGTTCGGTACCTACTTACCAAGATATTAAAGCAAGTCCAGAGCAAGCAAACAACGGAAAATCGATTTACAACAAAGTCTGTATGGCGTGCCATCAAATGAATGGTGCTGGAATCACAGGTGCTTTTCCGCCTTTGGCAAAGTCAGATTACTTAAATGCCGATGTCAACAGAGCGATCAAACAAATTTTGAATGGTTCGAATGGTCCCATAACTGTCAACGGTAAAAAATACACTACGCCAATGCCAAAGCAAGAGTTGTCAGACCAGCAAGTCGCAGATGTGCTTACGTATGTATACGCGAGTTGGGGAAACAACAAATCGGTTGTGACACCAGATATGGTAAAAAAATTAAGATAATACCACAAAAAAGTCGCTATTACATTTGAGTAGTAGCGACTTTTTTTATTTTTGAACAGAAGATAAATAACGGTGTCCTATTTTATTTTTCGAAATAATAGAAAACTACTCTATTTAAACCACGAGTTCTGTGTTTTGGGTGAAATTTTCCCAATCTTCGGGCGTGTTTAGGTTATGTACTATGGATGAATCTTGCACGGTGACATAACTGCAGTACTTTGGGTTTTTTTTCTTGATCTGATAATCCAGTCGTGAATTCTCATGTGTTTGATCTAATTTTAATAAGATATTCCAAAATTTTGGAAATAACTGAATAGGATGCCCGTTTTTGCCTTCATATTGTGGTAGTACAATTGCATTGGTTGTATTAATGATGCATTCCAATTCTGTTTGATTAAGTAGCGGTACATCGATGGGTTGCACTATGACCGGTTGTTTTTTGGGAACCTGTGCTAGAACGGCTTGTAAGGTAGAGAAGGAACCGTTTTCTGGAGTGGTATTAACAATGACTTTTATTTTAAGATCATTGTATTTGACAAATCGATGCTGTGCGTCTTTGAACCAAGGAACTACACAAAAATAATCTTCGTAACAATGGCCTAATCCTATGTAAACCGTGCAAATAGAAGTGCTGGCTATTCGGTCGAGCTGTTCCAAAATCCAAACTGTTTGGTTGTACACTAATAATCCTTTTGGGAAACCCATTCTCTCAGATTTTCCCCCTGCCAATAGCACAAATGCTGCTTTATTTTCCATAATGTATTTTCAATAATTCAGAGGCAATGCTGATGGCAATTTCTTTGGGAGTATTTCCCCCCAAATCTAGTCCAATAGGGCAATGTACAGGAGCAATACCTTCTTTCATTCCTAATTCCTTGATAAGCATCGAATTGAATCTGTTTTTCTTGGTCTTACTTCCAATCAATCCAATATACTTGGTGTCAGAGTCCAATGCCAAAGCAGTAATTTCAAAATCCAATCGATGGTCGTGAGTCATAATTACAGCATAGCAATTGCTACCCCAACCCACAGTTTGTTTGTATAAATCAAACGGTTCATTATGGTAGATAATTGATTTGTCTACCTTCAAATTTTCTTGCCAATTTGCTCTAGTGTCGTACAAATGAACCTCAAAAGGAGTGTCTTTCATAATGTCACAAAGGGCAACACCAATATGGCCTGCGCCAAACAAATGCAATTGTGGTGATTGATTCATAGGTTCAATTAATAAAGCCACTTTTCCGCCGCAACATTGCTCAAATTCTGGGCCCAAAGTATAGCTAAAGTGTTTTGTTTTATTCTCTTTTATCGCTGTTACAGCTTCTGCTATAACTTGAAATTCTAGTTTTCCGCCGCCTATAGTGCCGTAAAATTCTTTATGATTTACGACTATCATCTTTGCACCTAATCTACAAGGTGCCGAGCCCAAAATATGCGTCACAGTAACCAAGGCTACTGGAGTATTTTTGGTTTTGAAATCTTGTAATAAGGCAAGCCAATTGTTCATTTATAAAGCATTAAAGTAGCTGGTATTCCAGCGAAAGGGAACTAGATGTTCTTTGACACGAATTGCATAAATTGGCACTAATTATGGGATTTTAAAAATCCAATTAAACTAATTTTTTAATTATTGCAAATTTGTGCAATTTTGCGTCCGCCAAATTCGTGTATTTCGTGTAATTCGTGGCTTTTTTTTATTTTTACGAATATATAATCACCCTAAAAGCAATTCAATTATGCTGTGATCTAGGACAACTCAATTATGAAAAGGGTTAAAAAATTAAACCAATTCATAATCAGCCAAGGGTAAATTTCGGTATCGCTTTCCAGTCAGTTTGAAAATGGCATTTACAATAGCAGGTGCTATCACGGGTACGCCAGGTTCACCCACACCCGTAGGTGGAGCAGTACTTTCTACAATTTCGACCTCAATTTTTGGAGCTTCGTTCATTCTGATCATTCGATAATCACCAAAATTACTTTGCTCAATGGCACCGTCTTTGGCAGTTATCTTACCATAAAATGCGAGTGACATTCCAAATATAGCGGCACCTTCCATTTGTGCTATGACCGTGTTTTTGTTAACTACGGTACCACAATCAATTACAGTGTTTATTTTATGAATCTTCACTATTCCATCCACCATAGAAACTTCGACCACTGAGGCGACATACGACATGAAACTATAATGAACCGCCAATCCTTGTGCATGACCTTCGGGTAATGGTTTGCCCCAACCAGCATTTGATGCCGCTTTTTGCAATACATTTTTGGAGCGAGCCGCACTAAATTTGTTGCTTTGATTGTCGTCAACTGTGTTGTCTTCGCCCAAAAGTTTAAGATTAAATGCCAGAGGGTCTTGTTTGGCAGCATGCGCCAATTCGTCTGTAAAGACATTGATCGAATAGCCGTGCGGAATATTGATTACAGATCGTAACCAGCCAATGCGCACCATTGCAGGGGCATGACCAACTTCAATTTGAAAATTTTTAATATCGAAAGGCACTTCAGAGGCTGAGGTAATTTCCCAACCATTTGGATATTCAGATGTAGGATCAAAAGTCGATTTGATCGGAGGGAAGGCAAAGCGATGCAACCAACCAGTTACATTTCCTTTTTCATCTAGTGAAGCCTTCATGTATTGTGAGCTTACGGTATGATAGTAACCGTGTTGTGTTTCATCTTCTCGTGTCCAAACTACTTGTACTGGTCCTTTGATTGCTTTCGAAACAATTGCTGCTTCTACCACATAGTCAGGTTTTGATTTTCGGCCAAAACCACCTCCAAGTAGTGTGACATTGATTATTACTTTTTCAGCATCAAATCCAAGGTAGTTTTTTACCTCTTCATGAGCTGCTTGTGGGTTTTGTGTTGGGCACCAAACTTCGCAACTATCTTCTTTTACCCAAGCAACTGCATTGGGTACTTCCATGGGTGCGTGGGACAAATGGGGCAATTGATAAGTGCTTTCGATTACGGTGCTAGAGGACTTGAAAGCGGCTTCGACATCACCTCTGGTTTTGCTCACAACCCCTGGTTTTTGTACATTGGCCGTCAGCATTTCCATGTATTGCTCTGAGTCGTAACTGGCATTTTTACCATTTTCCCATTCTATAATCAAAGCTTCTTTTCCTTTAAAGGCTGCCCAAGTGTTGGTTGCTACAACTGCAACACCACCAAGTGCGCCAAAAGGTGTTTTGATACGGTCAATTTTAAATACTGCTTCGACACCCGGAATCTTCATAGCTTCGGTTTTGTCAAAAGACTTAACCGTTCCAAAAGTGACGGGACATCTTGCAATGGCGGCAAATTTCATATTTGGCAAACGGAAATCGAGTCCAAAGACGGCGCTTCCGTTGGCATATTTTTCGACATCGATACTTTTTAAGTTTTTACCGATATATTTAAAGTCTTTTGGATCTTTGAGAACAATCTCTTTGGGTACTTCGATTGTTTTTGCAATTTCGACCAAATCTCCAAAACCAATTTTCTTACCGCTTTTATGAACGATAAAATGGTTTTCGGCATGGCATTCAGATACTGGAACTTTCCATTTTTGAGCGGCTGATAATACCAAAATAGTTCGAGTGGTAGCACCCATTTTTCTCATGGTATCATATAGGTAGCGTATCGAGCGCGAACCATCTGTATTTTGGTCTCCGTATTTTTTATGTCCTATAGCTTGTTGAACGCTCACTCTATTCCAATCTGCTTCCATTTCGTCAGCAATGACAGAGGTTAGAGAAGTTCGAATTCCATTTCCCATTTCAGATCGTGAGGCAACCAAGATTAAATCACCGTTGGGTAGCAGTTCAACAAATAAATTGGGCTGAAAAGCTCCTGCCAATACCGTTTCGGTTTCACTTGCAAACAAAGTTAAGTGTGAGCCAATAATCAGTGCACCCGAAGTTAATCCTATGTTTTTTATAAATGATCTCCTGCTGAGGTTTTGAATTTCGCTCATTATTTTTGTTGTTTTTTGAGTTCTACCGTATGATGAATGGCCTTTTTGATGCGTTGGTAGGTACCACAGCGGCAAATATTTCCGCTCATTGCATCGTCAATTTCTTCATCTGTAGGGTTGCTATTGGAATTTAACAAAGACGTGGCTGCAATTAATTGTCCCGGTTGGCAAAAACCACATTGCGGCACATTAAATTCTGCCCAAGATTTTTGGAGTAATTGTAGGTTGGCAGTCGTGCCTTCTATAGTGGTGATTTCTTTGCCAATGGCTTCAGAAACGGGAGTTAAACAAGAGTAGATCACATCATCATTTACAAAAATCTTACAAGCTCCGCAGGCGCCTGCACCACAACCGTATTTGGTGCCGGTAAGTCCTAAGTTATCTCGCAATGCCCATAGTAACGGCATGTCGGGAGTAGCCTCTAAGGTGTATTTTTTTTTGTTGACACTTAATGTAATCATATTAGCCCTGTTTAAATTTTGAAGAAAGGTACAATTTAATCCTTTTTCGAATTCTTTTTTGAAGCTATTTTACCCTTTTTTAAGAGTAATTTATCACTTAAATGCTCCTATGGCTATCAGGGTCGTTTTTTTTAAGATTTTTTTGGCTTACAAAAGCATAACAGTATCATAAAGTAGGCAATTGTTTTTCAAAGCTTAAAAGTTATATATTTGGTAGTCAACGCCTAAACATTTGAAATGAAAAATATATTTGAAAAAACAGTTGTTACAGAAATCGAAAATAGAATCAATCAATTACAACCTGTTTCAACCGCAAAATGGGGAAAAATGAATGTTTCTCAAATGCTAGCGCACTGCAATATCACTTATGAAATGGTTTTTGAAGACAAGCATCCCAAGCCAAAAGCGATTCAGAAATGGCTGCTCAAAACCTTTGTCAAAAAAGTGGTGGTTGGCGATAAGCCCTACACAAAAAATGGCCGTACAGCACCAGTATTCGTAATTACGACCAACAAAAATTTCAAGCTAGAAAAAGACCGATTGATAGCACACTTGCAAAAAACGGCTTCACTTGGAGCCTCCTTTTTTGATGGTAAAGAATCACATTCTTTTGGACAATTGACTCAGGAAGAATGGAACAATATGTTCTACAAACATTTGGAGCATCATTTGACACAATTTGGCGTGTAAACTAGTCTTAAACCTGAACTTGTTTTTTTTCGAAAGTTATATTGCTTGCCCGATTTGCATTTTTAATGCTATCTTGTGCGATGGCTAGCGGTAATGCCAAAAAAAAACGTAAGAAAATGAAAAGATCAAAAATATTCCTAATTTTCACTTATTTACTTATATCTCAACTATCATTTTCACAAATACAAGATGATGTTTTATTAAGCAAAATCTTGAACCAATTGAAGATTAAAAAAAGCGAAGTTAATTTAGAACTAATTTCAGAAAAAAAATTACCCTATTCAACAGATAAAACAGTTATAGTAATTCCGAAATACATAGTAAATGAAAAAGATGAATATAACAATTACTATTTTGAATTAGATGAATATATTATAGTTGCTAACAACATAACAGGAGAAATTCTATATAAGTTTCACCAACCAAATGCTTGGACATCAGATGCCGTAATGCTTACAAGCATAGAAATTGATACTGGATTGTACAAGTTAAACAAAAAAGACAGAGCATTTGGAATACGTGTAAACTATACTGGAAGTAGCAGGCCAAATCCATATTATCAAACAGATTTGTCATTGTTTATTGTACAAGATAACATCTTAAAACAAGTATTGAAAAATTTAATTATTTCAGAATTTCACGGGGAATGGGATACAAATTGTGCCGGAGAATTTGAAGATAGTAAATCTATAATAAGTATTGACAAAACACAGTTTAATAATTTTAATAATTTAATTTTAGCAACAATAAAGACAGAAACTAAAAACATTCCAACTAACGAAGATTGTGTAGAACAGAAAAAAACACAAAAAACACAAAAAATATTAAAGTATAATGGAACGGAATACAAATAAAGGCATTACCGCTACCATTCGTTAGAAGAGATTTGGGCATTTAGCTTAATTTAAAGACAGTTTTGTACTTGGAAAATTTATACTTAATGGAAAAAACTCGCATCTTTAATATCAAAACTCTTGTAGCGCCAAGACACTAGTATACATCTATGGAAACCGTCTATATTAAAACACTTCTCGGAATTGCCAAAATTGTTGGTGATCAAAATGGTCTGTCCGCTATCAGCGTACGCTATGAAGGTGAGGTTTCGTACACTATTCCAGATATTTTGCAAGAAGCAGTTCAACAATTATCCGATTATTTTGAAGGTAAAAGAATAGAATTCGATCTAAAACTCAACCCAAAAGGCACTGATTTTCAGCAGAAAGTCTGGCGAGAATTGGAGAATATTCCATTCGGAAAAACAATGTCGTATCTCGAATTATCTAAAAAATTAGGAGATGTCAAAGCCATTCGTGCCGTAGCGGCTGCTAATGGAAAAAATCCGTTGTGGATTGTAGTGCCTTGCCACCGTGTGATCGGGAGTGATGGCTCGCTCACGGGCTACGCAGGAGGACTTGGCCGAAAAAAATGGCTGCTAGAACATGAAAATCCTTCTGCCCAACAAAGTTTGTTTTAAAGTGGAGTAGTTTGCTAGTTTTTTGGTAAATTCGTTTCAAACATTCAACTTTAAAAAATGAAATTGTTAAAAAAACTGCTTATCCGTTTCTTAGGATTATTGGTACTGCTCGTGGTAGTACTCTTTGTATTTCAAAAAGAGTATTTGCTCAAAGCCGTTAGAGTTACCTATCTCAACGGACATAAAACAGCTTTTTTAGATGATTACAACTATTTCGATAACACTATAATTGCAAAAGGGGGTAGTCCACAGCCGTGGAAAATCGCTAAAAATTGTAACCAAGTTAAAGGCACCCAAAAATTAGAAAACCTACATAAAGACATTGGTACTGTTGCTTTTTTAATAATTAAAAAAGATAGTATTTGGCACGAAAGCTACTATGATGAGTATTCTAAGGATTCGAAATCGAACTCTTTTTCGATGGCGAAAAGTATCGTTTCTGCGGCCTTAGGTAAAGCAATCATGGATGGAAAGATTACTAGTTTGGACCAAAAAGTTTCTGATTTTTTTCCGACTTTTAATCAAGGTAAGTCTGTAAATATGACGGTGGGAGATTTGTCGTCCATGGCTTCTGGTCTTAATTGGGAGGAGTCCTATTTTAATCCACTTTCGATCACTACCCAAGCCTATTTCGATAGCAATCTGTATGAATTAATTTTAGGTTTAAAAGGAATCGAAGAACCTGGTAAGAGTTATAAATACCTGAGCGGGAATACACAATTGTTGGCCATGTGTATCGAAAAAGCTACAGGGCAAAAGTTGGCCAATTACGTTTCAGCATCTTTTTGGAAGCCCATGGGAGCAGAGAGTGACGCTTTGTGGCAAACCGACGCGCCAAACGGATTGGTGAAAGCCTATTGCTGTATTGCGAGTAATGCACGGGACTTTGCTCGTTTCGGAAAATTATATATGCAAAAAGGGAATTGGAATGGCAAACAACTTTTGGACAGTACATTTGTCGAAAAGTCGGTAACACCAAGGTTTGAGCAATCACCAAACTACGGTTACGGTTGGTGGCTGAGTACCTTCAACGGTAAAAAAGTGTTCTACATGAAAGGACATTTGGGACAATATGTAATCGCTATTCCTGAAGACGAACTGATTATTGTTCGATTAGGACATCGCAACATTCGCAGTACAAAGGGAAAGGCCGAAACGGATGACTTTACCGTTTATCTTGAAGAAACCTATAAAATGCTAAGTCTCGAAAAAAAATAAAATTATGATCGAAAAAATTAATTTGAACCATATTCTGTTTTTAGATATAGAAACCGTTCCCGAAAACGAAGATTTTCAGGAATTGGATGATGAGGTGCAGGCATTGTACGAGCAAAAAACGCAATACCAACGAAAAGAAGATTTTACGGCAGAAGAATATTATGATCGTGCTGGAATTTGGGCCGAATTTGGCAAAATTGTCTGTATTTCGGTTGGGTTTTTTGTAATCAAAGGCGATGTTCGGAATTTTAGAGTAACGTCGTTTTTTGGTGAAGAAAAAAAATTGCTACATGATTTTAATAATCTGCTCAACAACCACTTCAACGGACCACAACATGTAATTTGTGGGCACAATGCCAAAGAATTTGATATTCCGTTTTTGGCGCGACGTATGATTATCAACCAAATCGCGATACCTAACAAACTAAATTTGTTTGGCAAAAAACCATGGGAGATTCCGCATCTAGATACCTTAGAGTTATGGAAATTTGGTGATTATAAACATTATACCTCACTCAAATTGATGTGCAAAGTCCTTGGGATTCCTTCTCCAAAAGGTGATATTGATGGTAGTCAAGTAGGACATGTTTTTTATGTCGAAAAAGACATTGATCGAATAGTTACTTACTGCGAAAAAGATACCATCGCCGTAGCACAAATTTTCTTGAGATTACGAAGAGAAGATTTGTTGATAGAGGAGGAGATAATTCACGTTTAGCAAAAGTCAAAGGTCAAATGGCAAATGTCAAAGCTCAAAATGTAAAAGTAAAATGTCAATTTAAAAAAGTAAATAATTTGACAGTGAGTTGGTTTTATGCAAAGCATAAAACTTAATGAAAGTTTGTTTGTAATTTTTTTTGAAGTTGATAGTTGAACTTGAAATTTGAAATTGATTTTTGAACTTTGAAGTTGATTTTTGATTTTTGAACTTGATTTTTGAACTTTGAACTTGATTTTTGAACTTGAACTTTGATTCATTACATTTACAAAAAATAAATAAATATGGTTTTAAGTAGATTTTGGTTAGTAATTTTTATTTCATCGATTATTTTTATTGTAGTGAGTCTCTTTACTGCCAATACCTATACCATTGATTTTGTTTTAAATGGAGTGAAAGGAGATAAGGTTTTGGTCTCTGAAAAATATTTAGAACAGCTTCCGGTTTATTTAAAGGACAGTATTACGGCTGCGCCAGAGAATACTTTTGTAGTTAACCGTGATCTTTCAAATCCAGACACAACTTATGTGTACACCAATAAAACCGTAAAAATCTACAGCGGAGTCCAAAAATCAGATGGTTTATTGCCAACGTGCAAGAGTACTTTGGTAGATATCATTTTACCTTTGATTGCTTATTTGGCTTTCTTCTGTGGGTTGATGGAACTCTTGATTATTTCTGGGGCTTCAGGAAAATTGGCTACTGTATTGAGTCCTGTTTTTGTAAAAGTATTTCCGAGTATCCCCAAAAACCACCCTTCGATTTCGTACATGACCTTGAACTTTGCAGCTAACTTTTTAGGACTCGATTCGGCTGCAACCCCATTTGGGTTGAAAGCTATGGAAAGTTTGCAAGAGCTCAATCCTGAGAAAGACCGCGCGAGTGATGCGCAAATTATGTTCATGTGCTTACATGCGTCAGGATTGACATTAATAGCAACATCAATCATTGGGTATCGTGCTGCTGCAGGTGCTGCTAATCCAGCCGATGTGATGTTACCTTGTATCATTACTTCCTTCATTGGTACCATCGCCGCTTTCTTAATCGTGGGAATCAAACAAAAAATCAATTTCAAAAGTGCTTCTTTAGTTGGGGTTTTAATGGCGTTAATTGGAGCTATTATTGGTTTGTTGATGTATGTGAACCAATTGGATTTGATCGGAAAAAACTATTTCACTAATAACCTTTCTGGTTTAATCTTGGTCGGAATTATTGCTTTTACCTTAATTTTTTCATTCAAACACGAAAAGAAATTTACCGAAGCAAGTACAACCGTTTTTGAAAGTTTTGTAGTAGGAGCCAACAATGGTGTAAAAACCGGAGTAGTTATCTTTCCTTATGTTTTAGGAATGTTGGTAGCAATTTCGCTGTTCAGAAATAGTGGGTTGTTCGAAATCATTAGCAACGGTCTTGGATATGTATTTTCGAACTTAGGTGTAAACAAAGGAATTGTTGATGCCTTGCCAGTGGCATTGCTTAGACCTTTTAGTTCTGCAGGTTCGAGAGGGTTTTTATTAGATTCTATGAGTACGTTTGGAGCCGATTCTTTGACTGGGCGTTTGAGTAGTATTTTTCAATGTAGTGCCGAGAGTACATTTTATGTAATTGCCGTTTACTTTGGTTCGGTCAATATAAAAAATACGCGTTATGCCTTAGGAACCATGCTTTTGGTTGATGCAATTTGTGTGGTAACCGCTATATTTGTAGCAAGTTGGTTTTTTTAATTCGAAATAAATAATAATCTAAATAGTTTAAAAATGAATAAATACGCAAAGTACATCGCAATAGGATTTGTAATCTTATTTTTAGTAGCAAGTTTGTTGCGATAAATTTCAATTGCAGATGCAATAGGTTTTAAAACCAAAATGATACAGGTATAGCTTGTATTGTTTTGGTTTTTTTATTCGATATAGATTTTGTTTCTGTTTGTATGCAAAATGCTATATTTGTTTTTTCTAATTTTTAACTATTTCTCTTATGAAATATGCATTTATGGCAATTGCTGCCTTCCTATTTATATCGTGTAGTAAAGATGATGTAGCTACTCTTGCCAAAGATTACTCTGTTGAAAACGAAGCTGAAATTAAAGCCTATGTAGCGGCAAATAGCCTCAATGCGACTAGGACTGATTCGGGTTTGTATTATGTGGTAAACAAGCCGGGTACGGGTAAACAACCTATTGCAACCTCAAATGTGACCATTTCATACAAAGGGTATTACACCGACAAAAAGGTTTTTGGACAAAGTGCTGACGAAGGTTTTACGGCCAATTTGCAAGGACTCATACAAGGCTTTGCAGAGGGGATTCCGTTTTTTAAAGAGGGGGGAGAAGGAATTCTTATCATTCCAGCAAGTCTAGCTTATGGTAGTACGGCCAATGGTGACATTCCAGCGGGATCAGTTTTGGTGTTCGAAATAAAACTACTTGCGGTAGAATACAGTGCTACAAATGATGCTACGATTGTCAAATATTTGGCCGATAATAATTTAACAGCAACAAAAACAGCTTCTGGTTTGTATTATATCATCACCGATCAAGGTACAGGAGTAAATCCTACTGCAACTTCAAATGTAACCGTTTCGTACAAAGGGTATTATAGCAATAAAACCGTTTTTGATCAGAGTACGAGTGCAACCTTTGGTCTGAGTCAAGTGATTAAAGGTTGGACAGAAGGTATTCCGTATTTCAAAGCAGGCGGAAGCGGAATTTTATTAATCCCTGCCACATTGGGTTATGGTAGTGCTACTTATAATGGTATACCTGCCGGTTCTGTTTTAATCTTCGATGTTAAATTAATTTCGGTTAACTAATACATCTTTCTATACAATTTTTATAAAGCTACAGAGAATCAAATCTGTAGCTTTTTTTGTTTGCAGTCGTGGGGTAATAGTGAGCCTTGTTTATTTCACTAATTTATATGAGTTCTTGATATAAATTGCTACCCGTTCCTTCAACAATTCTTATATTTGACATACAAAACAACAATCACATTATGGATTTTATATATCAAGATTCGTATCCCATCTTAAAAGACGATACACAATACCGCAAAATCTCTTCTGATTTTGTAAAAGTGGAAAAACTAGGCGACCGTGAAATTCTAACAGTTGACCCAAAAGGACTAGAGTTATTGTCGCAAGAAGCTATGAAAGATGTTTCTTTTATGCTTAGAACGGCACATTTAGAAAAATTAAGAGCCATTCTTGATGACCCAGAAGCGACAGATAACGACCGTTTTGTAGCCTACAATTTGTTGCAAAATGCAGCGGTTGCTATTCAGGGAGAATTGCCTTCTTGTCAAGATACAGGAACCGCCATTGTTATGGCTAAAAAAGGGGAGAACGTTTACACAGGCGTTGATGATGCCGAATGGTTATCGAAAGGGATTTTCAACACCTACCAAGAGCGTAATTTACGTTACTCTCAAATCGTACCTATTAGCATGTTCGAAGAAAAGAACTCGGGTTCCAATCTTCCAGCACAGATTGATATTTATGCTAAAAAAGGGAACACCTATGAGTTTTTGTTTTTGGCAAAAGGTGGAGGTTCTGCCAATAAAACTTATTTGTACCAACAAACAAAATCGTTGTTGAATGAGAAATCTATGGATGCTTTCATTCGTGCCAAAATCAAAGATTTAGGAACTTCAGCTTGTCCACCATACCACTTGGCTTTTGTGGTAGGAGGAACGTCTGCTGAGGCGAATCTATCTGCTGTCAAAAAAGCATCTGCGGGTTATTTTGATCATTTACCAACGACAGGAAACATGGCAGGTCAAGCTTTTCGTGATTTAGAATGGGAGAAAAGAGTACAATTAATTTGCCAAGAAAGCGCCATTGGAGCACAATTTGGCGGAAAATATTTCACTCATGATGTACGTGTGATTCGTTTGCCACGTCATGCTGCTTCTTGTCCGGTTGGATTGGGGGTTTCTTGTTCTGCTGATAGAAATATCAAAGGGAAAATCACCAAAGACGGAATCTTCGTAGAACAATTAGAAGTGAATCCAGCTCGTTTATTACCTGAAACAGCACCTCATTTGGAGCCAGCAGTAGAAATAGATTTGGACAGACCAATGGCTGAAGTTTTAGCCGAATTGACCAAATACCCTATCAAAACACGTTTGAAATTGAACGGAACTTTGATTGTTGCTCGTGACGCTGCTCATGCTAGAATCAAAGAAATGCTTGATGCAGGAGAGCCAATGCCAGAGTATTTCAAAAATCATCCTGTGTATTATGCAGGTCCCGCAAAAACGCCAGACGGAATGCCATCAGGTAGTTTTGGGCCTACAACTGCAGGTCGTATGGATGTGTATGTAGAGGAATTCCAAAAACACGGCGGTAGCATGATTATGCTTGCCAAAGGGAACCGTACCAAAGACGTAACCAATGCTTGTAACACTTACGGTGGTTTCTACCTAGGTTCAATTGGTGGTCCTGCTGCCATCTTAGCGCAAGACAACATCTTGAAAGTTGAAGTCGTAGATTTCGCTGAATTAGGTATGGAAGCCGTTCGTAAAATCACCATCAAAGATTTCCCCGCTTTTATCATTACAGATGATAAAGGGAATGACTTTTTTGAGAATTTGTAGTTTGATTTAAATACAAAGAACACAAAGTAATATATGAAAAAGACCGCTATTTGGCGGTCTTTTTGTGTTTTATGAGTTCTGCTTAAATAGTGCGGCTTTCCTTTGGGCGTGCCCCGCTGAAAAACGCGGGTCGGGCTTTACATTACAATCTTTTTTCGGGCAGAAAAAGCCCCAAAAAAGGATTTTCATTTCAATCCCTCACGCAAAATAGGCTAGTAAATAAATTATTGTTTTAAAGAACCGTAAAAAAAATAATGCCATTGTCTAGCTTCATAATAAAAGGGATACTAATAACATTTTATAATTAAATAGGGTTACAACCCCAAAATATTATAATATTTTAGGATTGTAACCCCAAAACAGTATACTTTTTAGTCAATTACCATCTCTGGGATTTCACCATCAATAATAAGTTCGGCCTCGGTCGCGGCGATAATATGTTCAATTGAAACTCCTGGAGCTCTTTCTAATAGTTTAATTCCGTTGGGGGTAATTTCCATTACGGCAAGTTCGGTCACTATTTTTTTGACACAGCGAACGCCAGTTAAAGGGAGTGTGCATTTTTTCAGAATTTTTGATTCGCCTGCTTTGTTCACGTGCATCATGGCCACGATAATGTTTTCGGCAGATGCGACCAAATCCATGGCACCACCCATACCTTTGACCATTTTCCCTGGAATTTTCCAGTTGGCGATATCTCCATTTTCGGCTACTTCCATAGCGCCAAGTACAGTTAAATCTACGTGTTTACCACGAATCATAGCAAAACTCATAGCAGAATCAAAGAAGGATGCGCCTGCTAAGGTGGTTATGGTTTGTTTTCCTGCATTGATAATATCAGCATCTTCTTCTCCCTCAAAAGGGAAAGGCCCCATGCCTAAAACACCATTTTCGCTTTGTATTTCGACATTTATTCCCGCAGGTATATAGTTTGCCACTAGAGTAGGAATACCGATCCCTAGGTTCACAAAATAACCATCTTGGAGTTCTTGCGCTATTCTTTTTGCTATTCCGATTTTGTCTAACATAGTGTTGTTTTTTTAAACCATATAAGGCATATAAGTTTTTCTATTTTGATTGACTTTTTTTAGAATTTTAAGTAAAATATAAGTTCATATAAGGTTCTTAATAAGGAGTTGAAAATTTCTACAACTCAAGTAGATTCCAAACTGAATACTAAAAACTGAACACTGAAAACTATTTCACTCTAACCGTTCTTTGTTCAATTCTTTTTTCATATTTCTCTCCTTGAAAAATTCGTTGTACAAATATCCCTGGAATATGAATTTGATTGGGGTCTAAGGTGCCTGCTTCTACTAATTCTTCTACCTCGGCAATAGTGATTTTTGCGGCTCCAGCCATTACAGGATTAAAGTTTCGAGCTGTCCCTTTAAAGATGAGGTTGCCGGCAGTATCTCCTTTCCAAGCTTTTACAATAGCAAAATCGGCTACAAAGGCGTGTTCCAAAACATGCATTTTTCCGTTAAAATCACGGGTTTCTTTTCCTTCTGCAACTTCGGTTCCATAGCCTGCAGGTGTGTAAAAAGCTGGAATTCCTGCTTGGGCGGCACGGCAACGTTCGGCCAATGTACCTTGCGGAATTAGTTCTACGTCTAGTTCTCCCGATAACATCTGGCGTTCAAATTCGGCATTTTCACCCACATAGGATGAAATCATTTTTTTGATTTGCTTTTTATGTAATAGTAAACCAAGCCCAAAATCATCCACACCCGCGTTATTGGAAACGCAAGTAAGTTGAGTAGGACCTTTTTGAACTAGTTCGGCTATCGCATTTTCGGGTATACCGCACAATCCGAAACCACCCAAAAGTAAGGTCATCCCACTTTCGATTCCCACAAGAGCCTCTTGAACTGTATTTACGTTTTTCTTAATCATGTCAATTGAATTTCTTTGATATCTTAAAATTAAGGCTTTATTTTCGAAAGAAAAAACAAAATTGATAATGAAAGTAAATGGTGCTTACATTTTTTTATAAAAGTGAAAAGCACTAATTGTATAGTCTTCTTTAAAGTAGAGTTTGTGCGCAACAGTGCGTGTAGGGCCTGAGTCTAAATGAATCGAAACGCAGTTTTCTTGTACGGCAATTTCTTCTAGTTTTGCTAGTAAATGTGAAGCTAAACCTTTTCCTCTTTGATTTTCTAAGGTAGAAAGATCGTCTAGGTACAACATTTTTCCAGCGTAGAGCATAGAATAGATGCGATAACCGGCAATTGCAACTGTGATCTCATTCTCTTGAATGTACAAAAGGTGATATCCTTCTTTTTGCATGGCCATAATTTGGCTTATAAACTGATCTTGTTGCAACATAGGACGTAAAATAGAAATAGCTTCCCAACAGGAAGCTATTTCTAATGCAGTGATTGCTATTTTTATTTCTGATTTCATAAGGCGATTTTAAAAGCTCTCTTAAAATGAAAATTCGTCAGTATTTTGAATTGTTGCGGTGGTGTCTACTACTTTTCTAGGTACGTAGCAATCCACTTTTATTGATAAATTTGGTGGACGATCAAATGCTTCTTTCGAAACTTTTAATTCAGGATCGTTGTAGCACAATTTCATGAAATCTCCCCATACAGGCAATGCAGCAGTAGCTCCTTGTCCGTAGGTTATGCTTTTGAAACGAGCCGAACGATCTTCGCAACCTACCCAAACACCCGTTACCAAGTTGGGAACCATTCCCATAAACCAACCATCAGATTGATTTTGAGTTGTTCCTGTTTTACCTGCAATTGGGTTTTTGAACGAATATGGATATCCAGTCCAACGGTTGGAACCGCCACCTCCACCTGTAGTACGAAGTCTAGATCCAGATCCATCTTCGGTAACTCCTTCTAATAATTTGATGACTGCAAAAGCAATGTCTTTGTTCAAAACATCATGCGATTCAGGAATTGGTTCATAAATCACTACGCCACTTTTATCTTCGATACGATTCAAAAACTGTGGTTTATTGTATACTCCTTGATTGGCGAACGTACTGTAGGCCGCAACCATATCTTCCACCGTAATTTCTACTGCTCCAAGTGCAATCGATGGCTGTAACGGAATTTGAGATTTCACTCCTAATTTGTGTGTCAAATCAACCACTGCTTCTGGTCCTACACGGTCCATTAATTTGGCTGAGATAGTATTGATCGAATTGGCTAATGCTTTTTTCAAAGTGACCATTCCGCGGTATCTGTTGTCAGAGTTTTTTGGTGTCCATGTGGCAGTAACGTGATGACGTCCAACCGGAATGGTAAAAGGCGCATCGATAATAGTGTCGCAAGGAGACATATTCAATTGTTCGATGGCAGTAGCGTATACAAAAGGTTTGAAAGTAGAACCTACTTGTCTTGCTCCTTGTGCTACGTGATCGTATTGAAAGTATTTGTAATTAATTCCACCAACCCACGCTTTTATATTTCCGGTTTGTGGCTCCATAGCCATCAATCCAGCTTGCAAAAAGTGTTTGTAATAACGAATAGAATCAATAGGTTTCATGATGGTGTCTCTTTCTCCTTTCCAAGTAAATACAGTCATTTTGGCCTCTTGGTAAAAAGATGCTTCAATTTCTTCATCTGTTTTGTCCATGCCTTTAAGCACATTCCAACGGTTGGATTGTTTCATGGCTTGTTTCAAAATACGATTGGTTTCTACTTCCGTAATATTGACAAAGGGTGCGTTTTTGTTTCCTTTTGACTGAATAAAAAATTCTTCCTGCAAGTTAGCCATATGCGCAGTTACGGCCTCCTCAGCGTGTGCTTGCATTCTCGAGTCAATAGTGGTATAGATCTTCAAACCATCTTTGTAGATGTCGTAATCGCTACCATCTGCTTTTTTATTGTCTGCGACCCATTTTTTCATGTAATCACGTAGGTACTCTCTAAAGTACGTTGCAATTCCTTCACGGTGACTCTCCAATTTAAAATTAAGAGTAATTGGTAGTGCTTGGAATTGTAATTTTTGTTCCTTGGTAATCATTTTGGATTTTTCCATTTGCGCCAAAACAACATTACGACGGTTTTTTACACCTTGAGGATTACGCACAGGGTTGTATAAACCTGAATTTTTGAACATTCCGACTAAAATTGCCGATTCATCAACGGTTAATTCCTTTGGAGTTTTCGAAAAATAAGTTTGTGCTGCCGAGCTAACTCCTACCGAATAATTACCAAAATCATAGACGTTGCAGTACATTGCTAAGATTTCGTTTTTGGTATATTGTCTCTCTAATCGAATGGCAATTATCCACTCTTTTGCTTTTTGTACTATTCGAAAAGGAAGAAATTTTGAACCCTCACCATGAAACAATTGTTTTGCCAACTGTTGTGTCAACGTACTTGCTCCACCGCTAGTTCCTAAGCTTGCAATGGCTCTCAGAGTTCCTCTACCATCAATACCAGAGTGTTGGTAAAAACGCTCATCTTCAGTAGCTACTAGTGCATCTACTAAGTTTTTTGGTAAATCGGAATATTTTAATTGCGACCTATTTTTTTGAAAATATTTCCCTAAAACCACACCATCAGAGGAGATGACTTCGGTAGCCAAGTTAGAATCTGGATTCTCTAAGTCTTCAAATGAAGGCATTGAGCCAAACAATCCCCACGAAGCAAAAAGGAAAAATGCAGCGATACCACCGATTCCGTAAAAGAAGAATTTCCAAAACGTTCTAGTATACCTTTTGTAATCTGTATTGGTTGTGTTATTTTTTTTAGTAGCCATAAATAATACGATCTAATCTTTTTTTTCTATTCTTAATCCAATGTCTGTAACGCCTTCAAGTTCAGTGACTCCTGGAACTTTTCCAGATTCTCGAACTGCTTGCTTAATGTTTAATTTGTATTTTCCGCGAAAGCGAACTCCTTCTTTATAAAATAGCTTACTTTCTTTTATGTCAGTAAATCCATCACCTAGTAGGCTTCCGTCTGCTGCTGCCATTTCATATTCTAGCGTGTCAACTTTGGTGTATCCATTTGGTTTTTCTAAAGTGACAATCAGGAATAAATTGTTATAAGGATAATTGTTATTGTCTCTTAGATTTATAAAAAGATCATAAGTCTTAGTAGAATCCAATTCGGGTAAATCAAAAGAAACAATACTGTCCTTATGCCACGCACTTCCCACTGATTTGTATTCGTCAAAAACTCTCTTCTTATCACATGAAAAAAGAGAGATAGCCATTAAAAGCAATAAAAAACTATTTTTTATTCTCATTTTTAGTAATGATTATCGGTTTTCTTGGTTGTGGGTTCGGGTTGTTTTCTGCTTTTGGAGCAGGTTTGTTAGCATTTGGATTGGTACCACCGTTTGTATTATTGTTCGGTTTTTTATTGTTATTCGAACGCGCCGGTTTTTTTCCTGCCGGTTTTTGTTGGTTCGGCTGGTTCGGCTGGTTCGGCTGGTTTTGTTTTGTTTCTGCAGCCGGTCTAATCAAGTTGTCAGCACCAATTTTTTCGGCTGCTGGTCTTGGTTTTCTGGTTGGTTTTTTCTTTTTCTTCGGCTGGTCAAAACGAGTAAGGCTCTCTTGTCCCATGGCATTATTGAAATCTTTTTCAACCTCTTGAATGATTTCAATAGCATAATCCTCTAGTGCAGAAACTTTAATTTTTTGCTTGTTTTCTGCCACGATTTCGCGCACTTTGTCAATTTTTAATACATGCCAGTTTGCGTAGTTGCTGGTGTAAGCAAACCACATCAATCCTTTAAAAATGTCTTGTTTTTGACAAACAGCATCTCCTTTTTCGGTAACCAAACGGGTATCAAAATCTGGGAAACCTTTCAAGGCATCCATATAAGTATCTAGTTCGTAATTCAAACAACATTTTAGTTTTCCACATTGACCCGCTAATTTTTGTGGGTTTAGCGAAAGTTGTTGGTAACGCGCTGCCGAGGTATTTACACTTCTAAAATCGGTTAACCAAGTAGAACAGCATAGTTCTCTACCGCAAGAGCCGATTCCTCCTAAACGAGCAGCTTCTTGACGGAAGCCTACTTGCTTCATTTCTACTCTTGTACTGAATTCTTTGGCGAAATCTTTGATCAAAAGTCTAAAATCGACACGATCATTGGCAGTGTAATAAAAAGTCGCTTTCGATCCATCACCTTGAAATTCAATATCAGAAATTTTCATTTCTAACTTGTGTTGAATGGCAAGTTCACGCGCACGAACTTTCATTGGCTCTTCTTTGTCTCTCGCTGTAGACCAAATATCAATATCTTTTTGAGATGCTTTTCTGTAGATTTTCGGAACTTCGTTACTAGTTGGGCTCACGCCTTTTTTCTTCATTTGAACACGAACTAATTCGCCGGTCAAAGTAACGATTCCAATATCATGTCCAGGAGAGGCTACGGTTGCAACGATATCTCCTATGCTCAATGTTAGTTTTTCAGTATTTCGGTAAAATTCTTTACGGCCGTTTTTAAAACGTACTTCAACACAATCAAAAGGAGCTTCTCCAGAAGGTAAACTCATATTCGAAAGCCAATCAAAAACTGTTAATTTGTTGCAGCTATCGGTGCCGCAAGTCCCATTATTTTTACAACCCTTTGGTGCACCACCATCAGAAGTTGAACAACTTGTACATGCCATAATTTTATATATAGTGTTACGATAAACGTAACTTATGTTCTTAAAACGTTTAATTTGTAAAGATAGTATTTTTTAACTGTAAGTTGCAATTGTTGGAAAAGGCTTTAGTTCATAAATTTCACATAAAAAAAAGGCTATCCGTTATAGATAGCCTTTAGGATTATTTTGGTTTAACAAAAACACCAATTTATTTAGCAAATTTCAAACTGCCTTTTTTAGTAGTTCCTTAAATCCGCAAGCTTTATTAACAGGAAGAATAAAAAGCCAATAAAAACAATGCTTTAAAGGCTTTTTTCTTCCCTGAAATTTCACTAAATTTAGTGAAACTCGTAGCAAGGTGAAAATTACAACATCCTTAGAAAACATCAACTCATTTGGCGGATTAAATTTTATATCTTCCGAATTCGATCAATTAGAATTACCTAAACTAATCACATCCTCTTTAGGAAGCCGTTCACTATTAACCACTTACCAATATCACGATATTATTAAAAATATTTGGATGATTTTGTTCTCTGGAGGTGATTGTGCCGAGGATATTCAAACAAATTTAAAATCAGAACTTTCCAATGTTTTGAATATGAAAATTTGTTCGGCAGACACCATTTTGCGTCTCCAAAAAGAACTTAGTTTGGTCAAAGAAATTCATTTGAGTAAAAATAACGTTGAAAATCAGTTTAGTAATCATCCCTTTTTAAATAAATTAAACCTATCCATTCTATTGTTAACCAATCAGTTAGAAAAAGGAAAAAGTTATGACTTAGATTTTGATAATCAATTTATTGCTTGTGAAAAATATGACGCGAAGAAAGGCTATAAAAAACTACGAGGTTATTTTCCAGGTATTGCAACTATTGGAAAAAACATTGTTTATTTAGAAAATAGAAATGGCAATTGTAATGTAAAATTCAAGCAAGAAGAAACGCTTTCTAATGTTTACAAAATGCTGCAATCTAACAATATTAGTGTAAAAAGAAGCCGAATGGATTGTGGTTCTTTTACCAAGGCTGTTATTGATGTTGTGCAAGAAAACAGCGAATTGTTTTATATTCGTGCGCAACGCTGTTCTGAACTCAATGAGACTATTAAAGCTGTTAAGAAATGGAAAAAAGTAACCATCGGCTTTAAAGAATTTGAAGTAGCTAGTGTCAACTACATACCTTTCAACGGAAATAAAACTTATAGATATGTAGTAAGTAGAGAGGCTAATAAGAATAATCAAATAGATGTTTTTCAAGGAGATAACTTCATTTATAGAGCAATAATAACCAATGACAATGAAATGAGCGACCAAGAAGTGGTTTGCTTTTACAATCAAAGAGGTGGTTCTGAAAAAATATTTGATGAAATGAATAATGATTTTGGTTGGGGGAATTTGCCTTTTTCATTCTTAGAGGAAAACACCGTTTATATGCTTATTACAGCAATGTGTCGAAATTTTTATTTGTATTTTATAGAAAAAATAGCTCATAAAATCCCTTTCATAGAAAAGAATTTCCGTCTAAAAAAATTCATCTTCCGATTTGTGGTTGTTCCTTTTAAATGGATTAAAAAAGGTGGTCAAAAAACATTAAAACTCTTCACTGACAAACCCTATCAGTTACTGATTTAACTGTTTTTATTTTGAATATTTATACTAAATTGGGATAATTACGTTTGATTGTTAAAATTTAAGCACTGTATATCAATATATTATGTTTTATTTGAAATAAATTAACTTATACCCATAGCGTTCTTCAAAGTAAAAAATGAATTTACGTAGATTGCCATAAAATGGATTATGGTAAAACCTGATAAACATTTTTTTAGGTAGTTATTAAACCGAAAATTATAAATAATGCATAAACAAAATCCGCAAAACTAATTTGTTTTAGGCTTGCGGATTTAAGGTAGTTAAAATATAAAGTCCTGATGTCAAAGTGGAAACATTAATTTGACTTGATGCTTTTCCAGTTGATACTGCTTTACCACTTAAATCATAAATAAAATAGTCTCCTTCAATTTCATCCGTTATAACAACTGATTTAGTAGCAGCGTTGTAATAAGCAGCTAATTTTGTTTTATTGAATGCTTCGTTTCCAAGAGTTGTAGCTGCATTACTAACACTTACATTAAAATTATATTTTTGTAAATTGGCAGTTGCATCGTATACCTGTAAGTGCCCAGGAGTTCCGACAGCTGTTTCTGCTGCTGGCGCCCAGTTGATAACCATTGTTCCATCTGTTGATGTGGTGTTTCCGGTACCAATAGTCATAGCAGGAACTTCACCATAACTACCAGAAATTACTCTAACGGATAGTGCTCTTCCTACGGTCTCATTTGTATATGCCACGGTAAATGCATAAGATTGATTAGTTTTTAGAGTTCTTGTTGGACTAGTGTTAGTGTTTAAAAAAGTTTCTGTAGCTATACCGTCGATTTGAGTAATTTCAATTGTTGGTGTAGGAGGCGGTGTTCCACCATCAGATATACTTACGTTGTTTATGTAGCTAAGTATGCCTTGAGCAGGTGATGGTATAGAACGGTAGGTTTGTATAAGGCCTCCTGATACGTATACATTTGGATTAAAAGATACCGTTTGAGTGCCGTCTGTAGCTGTGGTTACAAATGAAGCATTAACAGATCCTGTAACTGCTCCATATCCAGCAGTTAAAGGTCTAACAGCTATTGTGTTTCCAACTGCCAAACCCGTGTAGGTAATTGTAAGTGTGTATGCTTGTCCCTTAACGATTGTTCGTGCAGGCGTTGTTGCGGCTAAAAAGTCTGCTACAGGTGTTCCATTAATTTGTGTAATTGCTACGGTTTGAGCAGATGCGATTGTAGAGATAAACAATAGTAATAATAGAGTAATTTTTTTCATAATAATGGTTTGTGGTTAAATAAATAGTGATTTTTGTTAAGCATTGACAATAATAAAATCTGTTTTTGATTAATTTTTTTGCAACTAGACATGAACTAGACAATGACCTTAAAAAATGAAAATCAGTTTTTTCTAAACTAGATTTTATATTACAAAATCAAGTTATATGCGTTTTTTTGTTGAAAATCAATTTGTTGTCCCTATTCTAAAAAAAAATGGCTAGGCTGCAATTAAGCAACCTAGCCATTTTGGGTAGTGAATTAAAACCTTGATTAAGAGACTAAAACCTTATATAATTTGTCTGATAGTCGGACTCTAAACGGTACTTTAAACGTGATTCGGTCTCCTGCTTTTGCTACAGTACCTTCGATATCATTAACCATCATTTTTTCTAGAGTAAGTTCTTGATTTCCAGTAGTTGGTCCTGCAATAATAATTTTATCCCCAACAGCCAATTCTTTATTTTCGATAGAAAAAAGACCAACTCCTGCTTTTACATAATAATGGTCAACTTTTCCAACCAATACTTTTTTGACTTTTATTTTCTGGCGAATGTCAGCTGGTTTTTGAGCGGTACCCAAAGCAACATCAGCCAAGTCGCCTGAATGTTTGAATTTCAGATTCTCTGATTTTCCTTTTCTAAAAACTTTATTCCCAACTTGTTTTCCTGTTCTCAAACGCACCTGATCGACTAGTGGCATACGCGTAATTTCGAGACATTCATTCGAACAACAATTATCCATCGCAGTCTTGCATTCGTCACATTGAATAAACAATAAGTGGCAACCGTCATTCTCGCAATTGGTATGGTTGTCGCACGGTTTACCACATTGGTGGCATTGTGAGATAATATCGTCAGTGATTCTTTCGCCTAAGCGATTGTCAAAAACAAAATTCTTACCCACAAACTTGCTTTCCAAACCTTCTTCTTTGATTTGTTTGGCATACTGAATGATTCCACCTTCTAGCTGAAATACATTTTTGAACCCTTGGTGTTTAAAGTAAGCCGAAGCTTTCTCACAACGAATACCGCCTGTGCAGTACATCACCAAGTTTTTATCTTCTTTAAAATCTTTTAATTGCTCGTTGATAATTGGTAATGATTCTCTAAAAGTCTCTACATCTGGCGTAATGGCGTTTTTAAAATGGCCAATTTCACTTTCGTAATGATTTCTGAAATCCACCACAATCGTATTTGGGTTTTCAAGAATCTCGTTGAATTCTGCCGCTCTCAAATGCACGCCTTTGTTGGTCACATCAAATGTCTCATCATTTAGACCGTCAGCAACAATTTTGTCGCGCACTTTTACCGTCAATTTCAAAAACGAATGGTCGTCGTGCTCCACCGCTACATTCAAACGAATACCTTTCATGAACTCATACACTTCAAGAGTATCTCTAAAAGCTTCAAAATTTTCGGCAGGAACACTCATCTGAGCATTAATACCTTCGGTCGCCACATAGGTGCGGCCAAGAGCATCGAGTGCGTTCCAGGCTACAAATAGTTCGTCGCGAAATTTTTTGGGATCTTGAATTTTGGCATACGCATAGAAAGACAATGTGAGACGTTGTTGTCCCGCCTGATCAATAAGTTCGGCTCTTTCATCTGCGCTTAAGGTGTTATACAGTTGCATGCTATAAACGTTTTAAGGGTGATAAATTATTTTTGCAAAAGTACGGAAAAGGGACTAAGTGGCAAAGTTTCTAAGGGACTAAGTTTTTTCGTTTTTTGGAGCTATTTCCTGCCCCCGACGCTTCGGGGCGTTACAATCTTTTTGGGAAAAAAAAGGTCCAAAAAGGATTTCCACTGCTATCTGGGCTAGGGATTTGAGATAAATTGAGGATTTGTTTTAAAACAAAAGCCCAGAATCACATCTGAGCTTTAGTTCCATTTTATAATTTTATCAACCTATTTATGCTTATTCACCACGTTTTCAGTCAGTATTTTAGAGAGTTCTTTCAGTTTTCCTTGCTCGTACAAAGCGGGTAAATCTTTTAAAGCCGTTTTGACTGGCGCCTCATAATTTACATAATCCTGAAAAGTCACTCCATCAATAACTCTTGTATTGAAAGCTGCTCTAAAACGCACGCCACCTTCATTCACTTGATAATTATATGCCAAATAATCAATTTTGTGCGAGTCCTTATTGATCCAATATTGGTATTGATCATCAAAATCTTTTCCGCCGCCGTCTTGACCAAAAGTAACTTCGATTACATCATACTTTTTACCTTTGATAGTCGTTTCTTCAATGTATTTTTTGTGCACAGATGCATCTTGCAATTTATAAGGTAGTGTAGCAAAATAGATCACTGAGTTCAAAGATTCTCCATATTTTGCAGCATCTTCTTTGCTTAAGGTTTGTAATTTATTGTTTATGCTGCGTTCAAATTTGTCTGCAGTCATTACATCCATTATCAACGAATCTCCTTTTTGGCCTTGAGCGGAATATTCATAATTGCTCCCATCATTTTTAAAACGATATTTTTTCCCTCTAAAATCAAACGAAAAATCAGCTGTCTCAAATAATTTTCCACCATGTGCTTCTATGGCGGTGTTTACAATGGAATCTGCTTTTGAAAGCGGTTTTTCAGTTGTAATTTGATCTTCGGTAGTTGTTCCTTCTTCCTTGTTGTTTTTGCAAGAAATCAATACAGTAACGGAAATTGCAAGTAGTAATAGCGTCTTTTTCATGACTTAAAATTATTACTTTAAAATAAGAATAAGGAAAGAGGAACTTATTTTGTCATAATTTTAACGGAAAGCGATTTAATTTGAATATTTAATTCTCATTAGTTAAACAGCAAAATCGTGAGATAAATAATTAACTAATCAGCAGAATACGCAAAAATCACGTCCTGTTTTTAATTATTAGATAATTATTTTATAAATTAGGTTGAAATTTCACAAAATATGAAAACATTAGATCAATGGTTTGAAGAGTATGCAGTAAGTCATCAAAACCCCAAAAACAAAGCGATTCATTATATATGTGTACCCGCTATTTTCTTCTCAATAGTTGGATTATTGATGAGTATACCAAGTAGCTCAATAGCACAGTTGACGAATCTCAATGTACCATTTATCGAAAATTGGGCGGGGGTTGTTTTGATTTTTGTATTGCTTTTTTACCTACGACTGTCAGTGATGATGGCGGTGCGAATTGCAGTTTTTTCTTTACTATGCCTGATTGCTAATTTCTACATTGGGCAACTAGTGCCACTTTGGATGTTTTCGGTAGGACTTTTTGCCGTTGCTTGGATTGGGCAATTTTATGGTCACAATATTGAAGGTAAGAAGCCTTCTTTCCTAAAAGATATTCAGTTTCTGATGATCGGGCCTGCTTGGGTGTTGCAAAATTTATTTTCAAAAAAACACATTCAATAATCGTGAAAAACATCAAACAATGCGTTTAGTTTTATTCCTCAAGAACCGTAATTGCTGATCCTTCAAGATCGGTGGTTACAAATAGTTGACACGAAAGTCGAATAATTTCCTCGTCATACCCTAGTTGTTCGAGTGTATTAGGTTCGTTACGCTCTTTGATTGCCGAAACTCCCGAGATGCCTTTCGTACGTATGACGCAAGTGGCACACCGGCCTACGCCACCACATTCGCCAAAAGAATCTAAACCTAGTTCTTCTTTTAGTAAAAACATCAAATTGGGGTAACTGCCATGCTTGACTTTAATGTAGGAATAGTATCCATTATCAATGGCAGTAAATGAAATTAAAGGCAAATCATTTTTCAAAGCAAATGTTTTTTTAATGGTAATAGTTAATAACTGCTACAAATAACCAAGATTCCAATTTTCATATACGTGCAATCCTTTAGCCTTTGAGGCAAAAAAAAACGTACCACTAGTGCGGTACGTTTTAATAAATTAAGTTTGCTGATTAACAGTACTCGTTATAAGCATCTTGTAGGTTCTCAGCAATCATTTCAGCTGGACGACCTTCAATATGATGACGCTCTAACATGTGTACCAATTCTCCGTTTTTAAATAACGCCATTGCTGGTGATGATGGAGGAAAAGGGAACATGTGTTGTCTTGCTGCATCAACTGCATCTTTGTCAACTCCTGCAAAAACAGTGATTAAGTGGTCTGGTTTTTTAGCACCATCTAAACTCATTTTTGCTCCTGGACGTGCGTTTCTTGCAGCACAACCACATACAGAGTTTACTACTACTAGTGTAGTTCCTTCTGCTTTGATTGCGTTATCTACTGCTTCTGCACTATGTAAATCTTGAAAACCTGCTACTGTTAATTCAGCTTGCATTGGTTTTACCATTTCTTCTGGATACATATCTTTTTATTTTAAACTATTAATATTTTGAACCCACAAAGTTACGAAGTTTCAAATGAACTCTTTGAATCCAATAATAAAGTTTTGTTATAGTTTGATAAATGTTTTCTACTGTGGACAAAATGTACAATAACATCTCCTCTTATTCAATGCTTTTGTTGCTTGTGGATGTAATAGGATTCAGTTTCAAGTAACCGAGGTTTGAATTGTACGAATTACCATTAGGTTAAAAAAATCAGCTGTGAATGCTCTTTTTTAATGCTAGAGTATAGGTGCTTTGTGACAGCAAATCAGCCTCTTGTGTCATTTGTTTCTAAAATGAAGGGTTGTTTTTTAACTTTTGTATTTCTACAGATACTTTTTTATTCATCTAAAAAACACATATTATGCTACCAGATTCTAATTATTATTACCAATTACGAACCATGATAGGGGACTATAAAATGGTTTTGGATGTGTTTGATCGAGGTCGTTTCAGCTATATGCCGCATCTTGTTTTAGAATCTGAATTTTCAGGTCATGATTGGTTATTCGAAAAAACAGAGGGAGATAACTATAAAATAAGTGCTCAAGTATTGGGTGTAAATATGTGGTTGGATGTCATCGAAGGTGGCATATTTGAAGGTCTTTTGATTTATGCGCCTGCAGTAAGTTATTCGAATCGAAGCTGGACTATTGTCTCAAAAATAATCGATCAAAAGCACGGTTATGCCTTGAGTACTTCAGTTCACGGAGTTTCAAAATATTTGGATATTCATCAAGGCGGTGACTTTAATAACATGCCATTCATGGTTGATGAACAGAAATTTGTAGGGACTATTTGGAATTTCGAAAAAAGTCAACAAATTGTTGTAAGCCAATAGAGTATCATTCTTTCTAGTTTGCTTTCTTAGTTTGCAACAAAATATTATGTACTGTTTTGGCATTCAAGTAAGAACTTTTTTGAAATAGTATTGTTGCTTCATCTTCTAGAACAACAAGAGTCGGATAGGTAATTTGTCCGTCAATGGTGGCGATTGCAGCCGCAAGCTCATGTGTGCCTGTGTTGCGACCGCGCGGGACATACTTATACACATGATGGTTGATGGTGATGTTCTCTTTTGTCTCGCCATCAAATTTCACAAAATAAAAATCCTTATTCAAGGTTGCAATCAGTTCGGTATTCTTAAAGGTGCTGTTGTCCATCATCTTGCAATACTTACACCAATTGGTATGCACGAAAACCACTATCGACTTTGGATTTTCTTTCGATGCATCAAATGCTTCTTCAAAAGTATAAGTTTTCAATTGAGCAAAACTAGATGGAATAGTCCCCAAGAGCAGTAGCAATAAAATGGTGATCTTTTTCATCAGTTCATAAATTGTAATTGGTAGTCAATGCTTTGGTTGTGTTTTTCAACTTATCGCATGGTGTATCGAAGACCAAAAAAGGTTCTTATTCCTTGATTGGGACCATAAACATAGGTTGGGTCAAAAGTCAATGCATACGGATTATCTGCTGTGGCTTGCACATTGCCGCTTGCATCAAACTGTACATTTTTATCGAATGGGTCATTTGCTCTAGCAATAATAAACGGATTCCCTTTGTTAGGCGTCCAATTTAATAAATTTTTGACACCCGCATAGATTTCGATATTTTTTATTTTATCGAATGTGAACTGGATGTTTTGAATGCTCCAAGTGGGTGAATATTCTTTTCTAGGATCCAAATCGCCCAAGAGTGGCAAACGCATAGGTCCATATACGTTTCCGGTATAATCAACGTCTAGAGATAATTTGTTTATTCGATACGAAATTGCCCAAGTCGCTGAGAATTTCTCTGTCAAAATTTGTTGTGTTTTCTTTTGGTTCTCTGTTTTCGTAACATCCATGTACGTACCTCCCAAAATTACTTTCAAACCATTGGTAAAAACCATATCGATGTTGGTACTAAATCCTTGTGTTACCGCATATCCATCAAGGTTTTTGTAAATAATTTGGTTTGGATTGGTGTCATAATCCGGAATTATAGAATTGCTAAAGCGAGTATGCCAAGCCGAAGCTTCGATCCCGATGAAGGTACCGTTATTTGTGTAGATTTTTTTCAAGTAATTTAAATTGGCATTGATAGAACGTTCCGGTTTTAATGCCTCGGTTACAATTACCTCACGTGCACCTGTAAGCGCGGCATGCTCCTCTGTAAACAAATTCACGATTCTAAAACCTGTTCCGGTATTGAAACGAAGGATATTGTTGTCGTTGATTTTCCATTTGTAAGCAAATCTTGGGGTAAAAATATTTCCGTGGTTGCTGTTATAATCGTAACGCGCTCCCAATAATATCTTGTGGTTGTCATTAAAGGCAATTTCGTCTTGAGCAAACAAACTCGGAATATAATTGACATCGGGTGCTACAGTTGCGGTGGTGTTGTCATTGTAATATTGATAGCGCAAGGCGGTACCAAAAAGCATGTCGTGTTTGTTGATTTTTTTGTCCCAAGTCAATTGTCCAAATCCAATGCGTTGTTGTGCTAGGTAAGGAACGTCTCCATAAACCGAATTTTGGTCGTGGTTGGTCAACGAAAAAGTAAAGAGCATTTTTTCTTTAAAAGGCAATTCATAGGCTCCCAATAATTCCCATCTTTTGGTATAAATGCTTTCGCCATACACTTCATCTCCACCACGGAAGGACTTGTTCCATTGTAATTCGCCGCCCCAACGGTCTTCATAAAAATAACGTCCCGCCAAGGATAATAATTTATTGCTCTTTCGATTAAAATTCCATTTTTGAAAGATCGAAATACGGCTTTGTAATGTTACGTCAGTAAAATTATCGTTGTTGTTGTCAATTGGATTACTGTAATTAAAGTAGTTAACGCCCGTTAATACTGAGGCTGTTTTGCCAACATTGGCTTTGAAGCCCAAATCCAAATTCAGCTCACCCCAATCTGTCACAAAAGAATCTGCCGAAAACACAGGAGCATTCTTTGGGTTTTTGGTAATAATATTGATCAGTCCACCTACGGCTTCGCTCCCGTACAAAGAGGAGGCAGGTCCTTTAACAATTTCGATTCGTTCCAACAATGAATTCGGAATACCCGATAATCCATAAACGGTAGACAGGCCACTCACGATAGGCATACCGTCAATCAACACCAAAGTATAGGGTCCTTCGAGCCCGTTGATGTGAATATCTCCAGTATTACAAATGTTACAGTTCAATTGTGGACGTACGCCGTTAACATTTTGCAAGGCATCAAAAACATTTGCTGTTGGGTTTTTTTTGAAGAATGTTGGCTTGTACACTTCTACAGGCACCGCACTTTCCATTCGGGTGACAGGTTTCAACGTTCCCGTAACCACCACTTCATCCAGCGAGTTGTTTTCCCTCAAATTAAAATCTTGCGTACTGTCGAGACTATCCTTCACCACAATTTTTTTCTTTTCGAATTGAAAGCCAGTGTAAGAGGCGAGTAGTACATAGTTGCCAGAAGGTACGCTTGCGAACACATAATTCCCGTCCTGATCGGTTACGGTAGTTTGTTTTGTTGGCGATAAAACAAGGTTGGCAAAGGGCAACGGACTATTTCCGCCCTTAACTACGCCAGAAATTTTTGATTGACCCAATGCCAGCAAACTGAAAAGTAGCGAATAGGTAAAAAATAGGTTCTTCACAATTATATTTTAGGAATGTTATCTAATTAATTTTAGACAAAGCTAAAAAATATATTTGACTAACCAAATAAAAAAGCGAAAATCCTTATAAATAAACAACTTAGGTTTACTTATAAGGATTAATAGTGTGAAAAATGAAGCGTAGAAAGGTTTTAATAGGCCTTGTGAAGCTTCAAAATTTTAATGACTTGCACTACTTTCGTATCCAGATAAAAATAATAGTTTGTAGAATTTGTGTTTCATTTTTTAAGTTATAAAATTGGTGATTGATTATTGAACAGTAATAGCAAAAGTAACTTCGGCATCAGTAGAACCTCCTGCGTTGGTGATGTCACCAGTAACAACATTGGTTGCGCTTTTGTTTGGTTCATGTCTCAAGGTAATTGTCAAGTTTCCTGCAGCTGCATTGGTAGCTGTAAAAACAGATTGCAGTCCTACTGGTTTTCCGTTTGCATCAAAATTGCTAGTTGCAGTTCCGTAAGTAAATGCATTTAACGTTCCAGTTTTTTGATAAAATAATTGGTGATCAACACCTTCTTCAATAATTTCTAGCGTAATATCATCAACTGGATTGGCTAATTCATTTTTGAAAGTTACCGCCCCATTATAAGTCGTGTTTTTTGCAAAAGGACCAGATACTGTAATTACAGGAGCATTAGCACCTTCGCCATCAAGATCTTTGTATTGCAATGTAATTGCTGTTCCGCCACCAACTGGAGTGTAAATTGCTGTAACAGTCGTGATTAATTCTTCTTCGTTTACAGGAACTGGTTCATCATCGTTACTACAAGACGAAATGGTTAATGTCGCTAAAACAGCAAGCGCTAAAGTTTTGAAATTTTTCATTGTCGATTTTTGAGAATTTTTCATTGTCGTTGTCATTGTTTGAGTGTTTGAATTGATTTTCATGGTATAATTGATTTAATAATTGAATTTGAGTTGTAATTGAATGCTTCGACCTACTTCATCGGTAAAAAAGCGTTGACGGTTTGAGTAGTCTCTGTATGAAACATTGAATATATTTTGTATCGAAAATGCCACTGTGGTCGTAGCTTTTTTAAAGGTCTTAAACTTCATTTCCGAATAAAAATGAAATAATTGATAACCTGCAGGAGGCGTACTTGTGTCTACTAAAACAGAAACGAGCTCATTGTCCTTTATAATTTGAGTATAAAAATTGTTGTCTGGAAATTGCGTTTGTCTAAAAACTAGTTCGCTTTGAAGTTCTAGTCTCAGGGAATTCCATTCTTTTTTTGAAAAAGTAATTTTGTTGTTAATTTGCAACGGAGGCATGTCGATCAACGGTTCGTTTGCTTGCTTGTCGCGCCCGCTTACGTAGGAGAGTCGCAAACTATGCGCCCATTTGTTGTTGATTTCCCAAACAGTTTGAAGATCAACTCCTGCTAGTACAGCATTGGTTTGCTGGTATTCATAAACCGGAAATGCACCTCTTATGGTGGTTTCAAAACCGGTTGGTTTCAAAAATATATAGTCTTTAATGCTGTTGAGGTAAGGATTTAATTCGAAAGAGAATCGATTGAATTGTTTCTTTGCGGCTACAGATAATTTGGTGGCTTGTTCTTTCTTTAAATTCAAATCACCCAATTCAATCACTCCAGTCGAATGATGTAAGCCATCGCTAAAGAATTCTGACGGATTTGGATTTCTAGAAGCAAAACTCAGGTTCGAGAACAGTTCCCATTTTGCTGCCGTTGCTATATGTGTACCTATGTTGGCAGAAACAGAATTAAAAGTAAACGAAGGTTTGGTAAGCCATTGTGTGCTAAAATCACCTGCAATAAATTCAGAAAATTGTTCGTCATACCCTCTTTCTTCCCAACGCGATTTGAGGTAAAATTTGGAAGCGTCAATTTTGGTGTAGTCGTTTCGAATACCTCCATCGATACTAAAACGGTCCGAAAACCGATAGCTTGCTATTCCATAAATTCCCAAATCCAATTTATCATAATTGGGAATTAAAGGTCGAATACCGGTTGCAGGATTGGCATAATTGTTTTGAATCGCAGTTCTTACTCCAGTTTTTATCAGCCAATCGTGGGTGTTTTTGGTATAATCAATAGCTAATGTATGGGTTTTTAGATCTAAATCGAGTGCAGCAATGTCGTTGAAATCACCACGACGCACATCATACTCTAATCGATTATTCGATTGAAAATCATATTGCAAAGACAAAAACGATGCATTATCGAAATAATAATTCGAATTAAATTTGACGATTTGATGTTTTACTTTTTGTTTAGGATTATTGATGTTATATGTAAAATCATTTATTACAGAAGGTATTTTGTTTGTGATCGAATTGTACAAATCATTCACGTTACCTGTATGCGATGCGCTCAAGATCCCAATCGTAGCATTGTAATAACTGTACAAAAGCGAGCTGTTAAACTTTGCAGCACTGTATTTTAAATCTCCCGAAAAATGGGCGT
The DNA here is from genome assembly GCF_003076455.1 of Flavobacterium faecale. Classification (NCBI taxonomy): domain Bacteria; kingdom Pseudomonadati; phylum Bacteroidota; class Flavobacteriia; order Flavobacteriales; family Flavobacteriaceae; genus Flavobacterium; species Flavobacterium faecale. The sequence continues at coordinate 870,782 of NZ_CP020918.1, read as the reverse complement.
TGCGAGTACCTGTGTTAGATAAATTATAGTCTGGCGCTTGCTTGTCACCCAAGTACTTGTAGGTACCTGTAGCATTCCAACTCAGTCCCAAATCGTTCCCTTGGTGCAGACTCGTGGTCACAGATCCTCCTTTGCCATTGCTGTCATAATTGATAATGGTTCTACCAAACAAAGTATCTTTTTTTACGGTCAAGGGTTCAATAATCACAAGGCCACCAATGGCATCACCACCATATTGTAAACCGGATGAACCTTTGATTACCGTAATTTTGTTTGCTGTATTGATGTCAATATTTGGATCGTGTTCCATTCCCCATTGTTGGTCCTCGAGTCTTACATTGTTATAAATCACAGGAACTCTACTGCCATATAGGCCGTTGATGATGGGTTTTACAATAGAATTACCGCTTTTGAGTGTTGCTACACCTGCAATTTCTTTCAGTGCATCGCCCAAGGTTTGGTTGCTATATTTTTCAATAGTAGCCAACTTCAACTGTTGTGCGACAACCGATGTTGTGCTATTTTTATTTTTTTGCTGAATCACCACCTCATCAAGCGCAGTAGTACTCGGCTTTAATTTAAAATCAATTTTCAGATCAGATTGTAGCTGAATCACCGTGTCTATTGGCTGGTAACCAGCATGAGATACAAAGATCTTTGTAGAACCACTAGGTAAATCATTCGCTTGGAACTGACCAGACGAATTGCTACTTATGACTTTGTTATTAATATGAATGTGTGTGTTGGCGGAGTTGATTCGCTTTTCGGAAATGATTTTTCCGCTGATGTTATTTTGCGAATAGATGCTACTGCAAAACAGCACAAGCCAGAAAAAAACATGCTTTTTCTTGGACATTATGGTTTTTTAAAAGGTAAAATGAAGGAAAGCCACACTAAAAAATTAGCATGCTTTTTTTATTTTAATCGTTTAAAAAGAAGGAGGTGCTCGAAGTGAAAAGAAGCTTCCATTAAAAACAGAAGGGAATAGCTGACGATAAAAAGCTACTGAATAAACCGTTTTTGTAGCGGTTAAATATTCGATAGCACTAAAGTTGATCGCTGTAAAAGTGCTAAAATGAAAATCGCAAAGACTACATTTTTCAACAAAATCATGACTATCGCTAATCATTGACTTGCTGGTTGAAGCATTACTTTTTACTAATTGTACTGTGTTTTTCTGAAAATGATGCTCATAGGCATGTACGTTCTGAAGCACTATTGCGAACAATACTGCTAGAGATAAAAATACATGTATTATGGATGCTTTTTTTTTCATTTTCGAAAACGAAGATTATTTATGCTTGATTAAGAAAGAAAATTTAATTTGCCTTCTACTTTAATGCAATTATGTTGCGAATATACAAAACAATTCCTAATTACAACATTGTTGCGTTTGTGATTGATGATAAATTGTTGCATTTACGCTTAATTCTGGTGCTATTATGTTTAAATAGAGTGACTTAATTAATTCTTTTCAATAGTTAAGTACTAGTTGTTTTCGATAAAAATCATTTTTGAAAATATAATTTCATTGACGGTACACAAATGTTTATTTATCATTTCAAAAATCTAGGTCGTTGAGTCAGTGATTTTTTACGTATTCCTATGTGCTTTGAAGTTTAAAAAGTGACCAATGATCATTCCAAATCCACCGATAAAAAGTAGGACCGAATGAATATCAAAGATTGCTTCAAGTACGACATTGGTAACAACGAGTAACATAGAGGTAGCTAAAATTATTTTGATCTGCTTGCTAGCATTACTCATCACTATTTTTGAAACAATTACTAATCCAATCATCGCGAATAGGACATCGATGATACAATTGTCTGATAATCCAATTGGGAGTATTGTAAGCAAAGGGAAAATCATGCAATGGATTAAGCATAAAGTGGCTGTTGAGATGCCTAAAATATCAAAAGTGGCGGTTGATTTTTTTGTAGCTGGATTTTTCATTTGTAAAATAGTGTTGAAGAAATAATAATTGTCTTTAGGGTAAAGGGTGTTACATTATTTCAAGGAAATCTTTAGATCATTTTAAAAAAATCATTTCTTATTTGGTCGTCTTCAAATTTTCCGCCATACTCCAAAGTGGTTGTTTTGCTTGATTTGTCATTTACACCACGGCTTGAAACACATAAATGCTCGGCTTCTACAACTACAATCACATCATCGGTTTGTAGCGCAGCTTTTAGTTCGTTAAAAATCTGAATAGTCATTCGTTCCTGTACCTGAGGACGTCTTCCGTAGTAATCCACAATGCGATTCATTTTCGAAAGTCCAATAACTTTTCCGGATGAGATATACCCAATGTGCGCCACGCCCACGATGGGTAAAAAATGATGCTCACAAGAGGAATTGAAGGTAATTTGGCTTTCGACCAACATCTTGTTGTATTCGTATTTATTGTCAAATACCGAAATTTTGGGTTTGTTTTTTGGATCCAAGCCCGAAAATAATTCTTTTACATACATTTTACCTACTCGATAGGGTGTTCCGCTCAAACTATCATCGGTTAAGTCGAGTCCTAAAATTTCCATTATTTTATGGTAATGTTCGGCTATGGCTTCAATTTTTTGATTGTCTGGCATCAAGAAAGCATCCGCTCTTAATGGTGTTTCTGCTGAGGTGCCGATGTGATGATCGCCTATTTGTTCTTGATGTAGTTTGTTTAAATCTTCCATAATTGATGTGTAAATTTTGAGTGTTGTGGTATAATGTATTCTGCTATTTTTTTAAAAATTATTTTACTGAAACCTCATTGGTTTCTTAATAATTGCAGTTCGTACCAATCACTACATTTGTTTCGGCAGAAAATTGCTGTAACAAATGGTTTAAAAGGGTCGTTTTTCCGGAGGTAAGAAATCCGGTAATGATATAAACATTTATTTTGCTAGACTTTGGCATTACTGTTTTTGTGTCGGTGGTATAATATGCAGTTTCAGATTAGAATCTTGGTCAATCCTTTGTTTTCTTGTATATTTGCCTATTGCAATTTTGTTGCAAATATACTGGGTATTTATTTAAACGCAACAATATTGCGTTATTATTTTTATAATTATGAAAACAACTCGTAATACAGCCTCAAAAGCTGCTATTTTAGACCTATTAACGCAATCAAAAGTGGCGTTGTCACATAGTGAAATTCAAAAATTGACGGTCGATTTATGTGATAGAGTTACCATTTATAGAATTCTTGATCGTTTGGTTAATGAAGATGTGATTCATAAAATTGCTACCCCAGATGGTACGGTTAAGTACGCGAGTTGTCATCACACGCATGACCATCAGCATCACACACACAACCATGTTCACTTTAACTGTGAAAAATGCCAATCGGTTACTTGTTTGGATTCGGTGGAACCAAAATTTTCTATACCAGAAAAATATTTGGTTAAGGAGGTTAATTTTACACTTACTGGCCTGTGTCCTAATTGCTCCTAAAAAAGCCATGCCTTTACATAAATCAAAATAAAAAACCCGAAATCGATTGTACGATTTCGGGTTTTTCTATAAAAAGCGATAAGCTAGAGAGACTTTTTTAATATCCTTTTAAAAGGTTGAGTCTCATTTGTGCTTTTTCTGCATCAGTTTTTCTTTGGTAATCATACAACGCATTTTCCCATTCACCATAATTACAGTTCGGTAGTACGATAAATTTGTCACCCCATTGCTTGCGGTCCAAATCGGTTTTGTCAAATCGGTCTTGAATACTATTTTTTTCGAAAGCAGTACTGAAGTCGGTTAGGTTGTCTCCCATTAACATCACGATTTTATAGTCTTTCTCAACTACATTTCTACGAACTTCTTTTGATGAGGTAGTCGATTTAAACAAACAATGTGCTTCGTCTGCGTTAGGCAATCCTAGACGTTTCAGGTCTATCAAGGTGCTTTGTATAGCACTAGTTTCTCTGTTTGAAATATAAAAAATGGTTATTCCTTTTTTGGCTGCTTCTTTCAAGAACTCAACTGCTCCTGGTAGTGCCGTTACTTTTGATGCTGCTGTCCATCGGTCCCATTCGGCACCGTTCATTTGCTTATTTTCTTTGATTAATTGAGCGCCAACATAACTATTGTCTAGTATGGTTTCGTCAAGATCAGTTACAATAGCAAGATTGCCTTTTCGCAATTGTCTTCTCGGAATATCATTTATTCTCAAACTAGCCAAATTAAAGGCTTGGTAACACAAAGCTCTATATTCTGCGGCTGTTTGTTGCCATAAGATAGAGTAGACTTTTACTTGGCTTTCGTCATTTTTTGGCGCAACCTCTTGTGCCATTACATTGGGGATACTAGCTGCTAAGAGCAATAGACAAATTGATTTGCGTAGACAAAGTTTCATTTTCATAGGGAGTTGTATTTGTTTTTTCTAGCCTACTTCACTGTTTTGAGGCAGGTCGTATTGCTTTTTTTATTCGAGCAAAATTATTTTTTTATTTGTGTTTGCGCTGTCGATTACTAGTTTGTGCACTTTTAGATGTTTTTCAAAGGCAATCAAATTCGATTGAGACGCATTCGAATACAGATTAATTTCTGCAAATATAGGATTGTTCTTTTGCTTATTGAAGCTAAGAATTGTTAATCTTGGGTCAAATTTTTTCTGTTAGCTCAGTTATATTCTTCTTAAACTGCCGTTTATTTTTTAGCTTAGTCTAAATATATTTTTTGGCTGTAATACTTTATTGCATATATTTGTTGCAAACAGTTAGTAATGAGCAAGTCCTTAGAAGAAGTAAACGAATCGGTTTCGACAGAGAATAAAAAATCGGTTTTTAAAAAAATATTGGCCTTTTTTGGTCCCGCTTACCTGATTAGTGTGGGTTATATGGACCCCGGAAATTGGGCCACAGATATTGCCGGAGGTAGCCAATTTGGTTATTCGTTATTATGGGTACTACTAATGAGTAATATGATGGCTTTGTTGTTGCAAAGTCTGAGCGCACGTTTGGGTATCGTTACGCAACGCGATCTTGCGCAGGCCTCACGTGAGACCTATTCGCCATTCATCAATTATATTTTATACTTTTTGGCCGAAATTGCCATAGCAGCTTGTGACTTGGCCGAAGTGCTCGGAATGGCAATTGGTATCAATTTGTTATTTGATATTCCGTTGATTCAAGGGGTGATGATTACTGTTTTGGATACTTTTTTACTATTATTTTTGATTAATAAAGGGATTCGAAAAATGGAAGCCTTCATTATCGCTTTGGTAACTGTAATTGGGGTTTCGTTTATTTTCGAAATGATTTTTGCTCAACCCGAAATGGACAAAGTAATTTTAGGATTGATCCCGACCATGCCTAACGAAACTGCTTTGTACATTGCCATTGGTATTATTGGAGCTACCGTAATGCCTCACAATCTATATTTGCACTCCTCATTGGTGCAAACCCGAAAATTTGACCGATCGAAAGCAGGAATCAAGCAGGCTTTAAAATATAATTTTATTGATTCGACTATTGCATTGAACCTTGCCTTTTTTGTCAATGCCGCCATTTTGATTTTGGCCGCCGCTACATTTTATAAAGTTGGTATGCATAACGTTGCCGAAATTCAAGATGCACACAGATTTTTACAACCGCTTTTGGGTACCAAATGGGCGCCAATTTTGTTCGCCGTTGCATTGATTGCCGCTGGGCAAAGTTCTACCATTACCGGTACATTAGCGGGACAGATAATTATGGAAGGCTATCTAAATTTACGAATTCAACCTTGGGTACGACGCATCATTACGCGCTTGATTGCCATTGTTCCTGCTGTTGTAGTGATCACTATTTTTGGTGAAGGAGTAACGGGTAAATTGTTGATTTTTAGTCAAGTGGTTTTGAGTTTACAATTAGGATTTGCTATTATTCCGTTAATTCATTTTGTGAGTGATAAAACAAAGATGAAAGGTTTTCATATTAGCAGAGTGACACAAATTGCCTCTTGGATTGTGGCGAGCATTATTGTGATCTTGAATGGTAAATTGGTTTTTGACGAAATTAATGGTTGGCTTGAATCTGCTGAAAATCCTTTGATACTTTGGCTTACAGTGGTGCCTTTGGCATTTGCTTTCTTAATTTTACTACTCTATATCGTTTTTAAACCTTTTTTCGATAAATCAAATAGAACGATTCATAATCATTCTCCGCACCACTTGAAATTGCAATTTCCGAAAGGTCAAACCTATTCGAAAAAGAACATTGCCGTTACAGTTGATTTTACTACTGCCGATGAAGTGGCACTAAATAATGCCTTTGAATTGGGTGGAAAAGAGGCCGAATATACCTTAATCCACGTGGTTGAAACGGTAGGCGCTCACATGTTTGGTGATGATGCCGATGATCACGAAACCACGGTAGACGAAAAATTACTGTTGGAGTATGAATCTATTTTAAAAGAGAAAGGATTTAAAGTCACCACCAAATTAGGTTTTGGACTGCCAGACAAAGTGATTCCTGTGCTTATAAATCAAGGAAAATTTGATGTTCTGGTTATGGGTACACACGGCCATACAGGATTAAAAGATTTACTCTTTGGTACAACTGTGGATCATATTCGACATAAAATTTCTATTCCGTTATTTATTGTAAAGCAATAATTCCGTTCTCGTATTAAAGTAACAAACCCTCAAATTTCCCGCATGACGCATTCAGAAGAAAATTATCTCAAAGCCATTTACCATTTAACCACAGTGTCAAGCAGTGATGTGAGCACCAATGCCATTGCTGAAATGATGGAGACCAAGGCGTCTTCGGTCACCGATATGATTAAAAAATTGGCAGAAAAAGGTTTGGTAAATTACAAAAAATACCAAGGAGTTTCTTTGACCGGTCAAGGAAGTTTGGCAGCCAAAATGATTGTGCGCAAACACCGACTTTGGGAGGTGTTTTTGGTCGAAAAACTAGACTTTTCCTGGGATGAAGTGCATGATATCGCCGAACAATTGGAACACATTAAGTCAGAGAAATTGATTAACAAATTGGATGATTTTTTAGGTAACCCAACCGAAGATCCTCATGGTGATGCTATTCCAGATAAAAATGGTGCCATTCAAAAGGTAGACAAGCAGCTTTTGTCAGATTTGCTTGTGGGTCAGAAGGGCATGTGCGTAGGCGTGAAAGATACCTCTTCAGATTTTTTAAAATACCTTGACAAGCAGCAAATATCCTTGGGTTCACAGATTGAATTCTTGGACAAAGAATCCTTTGATTTGTCTGTCAAAATAAACGTAGACGGTACTGTATTGTCTATTTCGAATAAAATTGCGAGTAATATTTTCATGAAACTTAATTAGCTATTCTGCGTTCTTTTTTGTACCTTGTATAGTACAATAACTAAAAATAATTAAAATGAAATACAAATTTGTATTAGTAGCACTATTTGCTTACAGCTTAGGTTTTTCGCAAGTTGCTAACCCCACAGAAGTAACTGAAACAATGAGTAAGGGAACTCAAACCGGAATTAGTATATTTATTCCACACGTTTCAGATGATGATATTGAAGATGCCGTAAAAGACATTACAAAGCAATACAAAGGTAAACTTAGAAAGATTAAGCGCTCAAATGAAACTTTTATAGATGATGCTTTAATTAGCGAAATTAGCACTAACACGATCGACATTCATCAAGTGGTTGAAAAAATAGATAATGGTTATAAATATACCGCTTTCTTTAATTTAGGTGGTCGATTTTTGGATAAAGCCTATAGTCCTGAGAAGTTTGCTTATGCTATGGACTTAGTAAAGAAGATTGGAAATAAAGCATCTGAAAATCACATGGATGAATTGTTGAAAGACGAAAACAAAGCGCTTGAAAAATTGGAAGACAATAAAAAAGACTTAGCGAAAGAAAATGAAAAAGCAGCTAAGGATATTGAAAAAGCCAAAGATTTGATCGCAAAGAATGAAAATACGATTCAGGACAACATCAAAATGTTAGAATCTAAAACTGGAGATATTGAAAAGCAACGTCAAAAAGTAATTGATTTGCAAAGTCAAAAAGCACTTTTCAATAATTAAATAGAATAGGGTAAGAGGATCAGTAGTTTTGATGCAATTGCCTTAATTAGTACGATCGCCTTTTTGCCCATAAAAAAAGCCGTAAACCAAATCTTAATTGATTTGTTTACGGCTTTTTTGTTGTTAAAAAATTAGTGACAACCACAATCGGTATCACTACCACAGTTGTTTTTGCTGTTCTTTTTCTTCTTCCAGAAATATTTCTTGGCAATAAAACCAACTGCTATTGCTAGAGCGGTAAAGGCTAAAATTTCTTGCATGATCTTTTATTTTAAAAATTGAAAAGCAATAAATGCGACTAAATAGGCAAACCCACTCATGAAGATCAATTGACCCAACGGCCATTTCCACGAGTTGGTTTCTTTACGGGTAACCGCTAGTGTACTTGCGCATTGCATGGCAAAGGCATAAAATAGGAGTAACGAAATACCAGAGGCAAAGTTAAAAACCTTCTGACCTGTAATAGGATTGATTTCGGCACCCATTTTATTTTTTATAGTATCTTCATTGTCAGATCCACCTACGCTGTAAATCGTGGCCAATGTACCCACAAATACTTCTCTAGCTGCAAAAGAGCTAATGATGGCTATACCAATTTTCCAATCGTATCCTAGGGGTGATATTGCTGGTTCAATAGCTTTTCCCATGATTCCAATATAGGAGTTCTCTAATTTGTAGGATGCAATCTTATTTTCTAGTTCAGCTTCATTAATAGTACTGTTTTCAGTTTTCGAACGTAGAATGCTATCTGCGTTTTTAAAGTTTTTTCCGGGTCCGTATGAGGCCAAAAACCATAAAATAATAGATATAGCCAAGATTATTTTACCAGCTCCAAAAACAAAAGCTTTCGTTTTTTCGATCACATTGATGGCTACATTCTTGAACATTGGTAATTTGTAGTTTGGCATTTCGACTACAAAAAAGGTTTTGCCCTTAATTTTCATGATTTTATTCAATACATAAGCAGAGAATATTGCCATTCCAAATCCCAATAAGTACAATAACATCAAGGTCAGTCCTTGCAAATTCAAGAACCCAAATACATATTCATCTGGAATTACTAAGGCGATGATGATCGCGTACACGGGCAATCGAGCCGAACAAGTTGTAAAAGGTGTTACTAGAATGGTGATCAAACGTTCTTTCCAGTTTTCGATATTTCGACTTGCCATAATAGCCGGTATTGCGCAGGCAGTCCCAGAAATTAAGGGTACCACACTCTTACCTGACAATCCAAATTTACGCATGATTTTGTCCATCAAAAAGACTACGCGGCTCATGTACCCGCTTTCTTCTAGTATCGAAATAAACAAAAATAAGAAGGCAATTTGAGGGATAAAGATCAAGATTCCTCCAATTCCCGGAATAATCCCCTCGGATAGTAAGCTAGTAAACACACCTTCTGGTAAATGTTTGGCTGCTGCAGAACTCAATGAGGCAAATGAGGAGTCAATAAAATCCATCGGAATTTTGGACCACTCAAAAATAGATTGAAAAATGATAAACAAAATCGCAAAAAAGATGGCATAACCCCATACTTTGTGCGTTAAAACTCGGTCAATCTTACTGCGTAAATCTTTTGCAATGGAGATGTCTACTTTGAGTGCTACCTTGAGCACATCATTGATAAATTGGTATCTTTTAATGGTTTCTTTCTGCTGTAAACGCTTTAGGTCCGTATGTGATTTGGTGAATGAACTCTGGATTTCTTTTCGCTCCAAATTCAAAAAATTCACATCTTGAGTAATTACGAGCCATAATTTGTACAGCAATTGACTAGGAAAAGCTTTTCGTAAACTATCAAAATACTCAGGATCAATTACAGAAGCATTCAAACAAGGTTCGCTAGAAATGGTTTTGTAAGTGGTAATCAGTTTTTTTAATTCGTCTATACCAAACCCTTTACGCGAGCTTACGAGGGCGATTTTTGTTTTCAACTGCTCCTCAAGATACGGTAGGTCTAGTGTGATCCCTTTTTGTTCCATTCTGTCGGCCATATTGATGACTAGGATGGTTGGAATTTCAAGGTCTTTTATTTGTGTGAAAAGAAGTAGGTTTCGTTTTAAATTCTCGACATCAGTCACCACAAGAGCGACGTCTGGGTATAATTTGTCGTTTTTGTTTAATAGCAACTCAATGACTACGTTTTCATCAATTGATGAGGCATTTAAGCTATAGGTTCCTGGTAAATCTAAGATGTTTGCTTTGACATTATTGGGTAATTTGCAAAACCCAATCTTTTTTTCGACCGTGATTCCAGGATAGTTTCCCACTTGTTGGTTTAATCCCGTAAGTTGATTGAAGACCGAAGTTTTCCCTACGTTTGGATTTCCTATCAGGGCAACATTAATATTATCGTTAATCATTTTTGTACTACTTATAATTTTTATATTAGTCCAATAAACTCCAACCAAGGCCAATAGGTTTTTGTGCTAGTTTGGGTTCCCAACTAACTGTGCCAATCGTTTTGTTAAAGTTTTACTTGAACCAATTCAACCTCTATTTCTGCTGCTGTTTCTACTCTAATTGCTAAGTGCGAACCATTTATGTCTAAATATAAAGGGTCGCCAAAAGGTGCGATTTGTAACAACTGAACCATATTACCCGGCAAACAACCCATTTCGAGTAATTTCAACGGAATAACATCAATGTCAAAGTCTTTGATTATGGCTTTTTCGCCTTTTTTGAGAGAATTGATCGTGGTACGCAAGTCTTATTTAGATTGAATTAAGATTGCAAAAGTACATATTATAAAAGGAATACAAATGACATTTGTCATTTTTTAGCATTGCTTACAGATATAATTGTGATAAAAATAAGGTGCTTGCGGGCTATTACTCATAAAACAACTTGCGGTACGTGATACTAGTCTTCCTCTTCATTGTGGCTCAAGAAATTGATATCAGTAATCAAGCGCTCAATGTCTTCTTGTTTAGTACCATCATAAAACCCACGGATGCGACGTTTTTCGTCCACGAGAACAAAATTCTCTGTGTGTACCATATCAAGCAATTCGTTTGGTTTGCCCATTTTTACAGCAAGATATGATTTTCGTGCCATGGTGTAAATGTCTTTTTTTGATCCGGTAACAAGGTTCCATTTTTCATCTTTCACACCATATTTTATAGCGTATTTTTTCAAAACAGAAACGCTATCGGTTTCAGGAAAAACAGTATGTGATAGCAATAACACTTTCGGATTATCCAAAATAGCTTTTTGTACTTCGGTCATATTTGTTGACATCTTTGGACAAATAGAGGTGCAAGTCGTAAAGAAAAAATCGGCTACGTAGATCTTACCTTCATAATTTTTTTGGGTAATCGTATCTCCATTTTGATTGATGAACGAAAAGTCAGCAATTGTGTGGTACTTGCTCACATATTGCACGGTGCTGTCTACCAATTCAGGATTTACATCTGCAGGGTTGTATATTGGTAAGGTCTTTTTGGGCTTGAGTGCGCCATAAAATAAAAATAAAGTTATGGCCGAAAAGACGGCGAAAACAGCAATAAAAATGCGGTATTTGCGAAAAAAAGGGGGCATATTTTTTTTCTGTAAAAATACAAAATCAATTTTTGTTTTATTCGTATAAACGATGGTTTATGAACATTTTATGATTTTGAAAGGTATTTCTAGTTAGATTTGTAGTTACTAATTCAATACTTCACTTAAAAATGAAAACACATTTTGCAAAAAAGCTTTTTGTAGTTGCTGTAACAACACAATTGGCGCTGTCTGCAGAGGCACAAACAAAAACTGATGTCCCCAATCAAGCAGCTTCTGAGCTTAGTTTGGACTTGAAAATAAAGCCAGGAGACGATTTTAATAAATTTGTAAATGGTATTTGGCTTGACAAAACCGAGATTCCGTCTGATCGTACCCGTTGGGGAAGTTTTGACGAATTAAGACAAAGAACAGATGATGATGCTTTGGCTATTTTGAAAGAGGCTGTTGCTAACCCGAAGTACACCTCGACTACAGATCAAGGAAAAGCAATCAATCTATACCGTTCGATTCTAGACACTATTGGTCGTAACAAGGCTGGTATTGCACCATTGAAGCCGTATTTAAAGAAAATTAATAACATTAAAAACGTCGCAGATTTGCAGGCTTTTTTAAGCGAAATGCAACCTTTGGGTGGTATTGGATTCTTGAATGTAAACATTGGAGCAGATGCCAAAAACAGTAACAAAAACGTAATTAGTGTTGGACCTGGAATTGTAGGTTTACCTGATCGTGATTATTACGTTTCAGATGAGAAAGATTCAAAAGAGAAAAGAGATAAATACCTTTTGCATATCGAAAGAATGCTTGGGTACTTGGGTGAAAAACCAGCAAATGCCAAAAAACAGGCTGCGCATATTTTGGCTTTGGAGATCGAAATGTCAACACCAAGATTCGATCGTGTAGAACGACGTGATCGCAGAAAATCATACAATCCAATGACCGTTGCCGATTTACAAAAAATGGCGCCAATCATGAATTGGAACAGTTATATGAGCGATATGGGATTGAAAAAAGTAGATACTTTAATCGTATCACAACCCAAATACATGACTGCTTTGACCCAAATTATGGACAAAAGCCGTGTAAATGATTGGAAAGCTTATTTACGTTGGACGTTGTTGAACAAATCTACGACCCAACTTACAACAGATATCGAGAATGCAAACTTTGATTTTTACGAAAAAACATTAACAGGAGCAATCAAGCAACGTCCTCGTGACGAGCGTGCATTGCAAGTAATCAATGGGCGTATAGGCGAGGCCTTGGGTAAATTGTATGTTGAGAAAAAATTCCCTGCAGAAGCGAAAGCCAAAGCCGAAAAGATGATCAAAAATGTGTTTATTGCTTTTAGAAATAGAATCAATGCATTGGCTTGGATGTCACCTGAAACTAAAGTAAAAGCAATTGAAAAATTAGAAAAATCGGTAATCAAAATCGGATATCCTGATAAGTGGAAGGATTATTCTGCCTTGACAATCGGTAGTCCAGACGAGGGAGTTTCTTATTTCGATAATAGTAAAAATCTACAAAAATGGAGTTTTGAAGAAGATCTAGACGATTTGAACAAACCTGTAGACAAAACACGTTGGGGTATGTCACCGCAAACGGTAAACGCATATTACAATCCATCGTATAACGAAATTGTATTTCCGGCAGCGATTTTACAGCCTCCCTTTTATAATTACAAAGCTGACGAAGCTATGAATTATGGGGGTATCGGTGCTGTAATTGGGCACGAAATATCACATGGATTTGACGATTCGGGTGCGAGATACAATGCTGACGGAAATCTAGTTGACTGGTGGACGGCAGACGATTCGAAACAATTTGCAGCTCTAACTACTGCACTTGCAAATCAATATAGTGCTCTAGAGCCTCTTCCAGGTGTTTTTGTAGACGGGAAGTTTACCCTAGGTGAAAATATAGGTGATTTGGGTGGCGTGAACGCTGCTTATGATGGTTTGCAAATCTATTTGAAAGAAAATGGAAATCCAGGTTTGATTGATGGTTATACACCAGAGCAACGTTTCTTTATCTCTTGGGCAACAATATGGAGATCAAAATCTAGAGACGAAGCGATCAAGAGCCAAGTAAAAACAGATCCACATTCGCCTGCTATGTACCGTGCTTATGTTCCTTTGCTGAATGTTGATGCTTTTTATAAAGCCTTCAATGTCCAAAAAACAGACGCCATGTATGTAGCACCAGAAAATAGAGTTAAAATCTGGTAATAAAAAATAGAATAGTATTGAAAACCCAAGTGAAAGCTTGGGTTTTTTTGTGCTTATTAGAATTTTAAATTAGCTACAAATAACCCAAAATTACTTCAGTTTAATCCAACAAAATAGAAGAGGTGTATCAAATTATTGCTAGCTACAAAAAGATGTTTGCCGTGCAGCCGTTTTTATTCGAAAATGAAAAAATATAAAGTAGCATTTGTGTCGAAATTTCGAAACTATTTTATCAAAGTATTTTGCGTAGCGCGTGTTTTTCGCAGTGATTTGTTGACGATAAAGAGTCCAGACAACGTAACAGCTCCTCCCATGGCGATGGACAAAGTGAGTGGCTCATCAAACAATACCGATCCTAACAAAATCGCAACTACTGGATTGATGTACACATAAATGCTACTAATCTCGGGTGGAAGCTTTTGAACGGTATAAATGAAAATGGTAAAGGTGACCAGTGATCCTATAATGACCAAATACCCAATGGCAAACCAAGTTATTGTTGGTATTTCGGTTATGTTCACGGTAGTACCTGTAATTCCGTTGTAGGTGAATAGGAGTAGGCTAGAAATAAACATTTGAAAACCTAAACTGAAATATGGACTATAAGAACTTGCTTTTTTCTTGGCATATAAAGTTCCAAAAGACCAAGTAATAGTGGCTATGATCGAAAGAAAAATTCCGAGTCTGAAGTCTGGAATTAAAAAATCCGCCAAATGTTCATAAAATATAATGCAGATTCCTCCAAAACTAATCAAAAGGCCTGCAATGGCTAGTTTAGCAATTCTTTCGCCTCTGAAAAAAGAAATTATCACAATCCAAATGGGGAAAACAGCCGAAATTATAGCGCCCAAACCGCTGCTGATGTACTTCACACCTATTGTACTCAATCCGTTGCTTATGGTGAAATTTAAGACCGCCAGAATTAAAATTGTTTTCCACTGTTTGCCTTTGGGCCAAGGTGTTTTGGTAGTCAAAAAGTAAAGGATATAAATGCTTCCTGCTAGAAATTGCCTGATGGCGACCATTTGTATAGCGGGCATGTAGCGCACACCTTCCTTGGACGCAATCCAAGTTGTACCCCAAAAAAAGCCAACCCAAATTACGGCAAGGATGGGTAAGCCTATCGACTTGAGGCTATTGCTGAAGTTGTCTTTTATCTTTGTAATCACTATAGTAGCGGTTGGGTAAATGAATATTGTAGTTTGTGTGTCAAAATATTCGACCCTATTATTTTACCAATAGAGGGCGTTTCTTCATCAAAAGTAGGCGGTTGTAGCCCTTCTTGAATTGCCTTCTGAGTGTAGTATTCTTTTCTTGAGGGGTGTTGTGGCGCGACTGCATTTACAACTGCATTCCAATACTCTTGTGCCATGATCGCTTCAATTACTCCAATGCAATCGTCTAAATGAATCAGGTTTACAGCTGCATCTGGATTAGGAAGATTTTCTTTTCCTGCCAAAAAGCGAGCAGGATTTCGATCAGGTCCAATAAGTCCGCCAAATCGTATGATGGTAGTTTGCAAGTTGGTATTGGCTAGTAACATATTTTCGATTTCTAGCAACTGTTTACCGCTTTCGGTAACGGGCATAGCGACAGCATCTTCATCGAGTGTGGCGTTCGCCTCTCCGTACACGGCTGTAGAACTAATAAACACTACTTTGTCAACAGTAGAGTTTTCGATAAACGGAATTAAATTTTGTATTTTTTTGACAAATGAGTTCTTATTGGCGTCGGAATAGTCTTTGTTTTTTCCTCGTAGTTTTGGCGGAATAGCAATGATTAATACTTCGCTTCCGTCCAAAAAAGAGGGGACAGAATCTTGAACGGTATTTGTCTCTAGAGCAATAGCATAATGTTTGATTCCTACAGTTTCTAGACTTGCTTTTTTATCTGTAGAGGTTGTAGAACCTTTAACGTCAAAATCTTTTTGTTTCAAGGATTTGGCCAAGGGTAACCCAAGCCATCCGCAGCCCAAAATACTTATTTGTGTCATTTGTAATGCTTTGTTTAGTCTTACAAAAGTAATCCATTTTGGTAGCAAACGATAAAAAGTTCTTAATTTAATAACAATCTATCGGTACTACCTTTTTATTTTTATCGAAAGGGTTGTTTAGAAAGAGTTACTATTATGTAGAAATAATGATAAGTTGTTGATTGTTAATGAAATGATCTAAATAGCGAGTGAATGAACCTAGTTGTTCAATCTTATAATCTTGAAATACGGCAAAAGATCTTCAAAGCTCTTTCTTCGAATTGGGTACCTCAAATTAGAATGATATTAAAATGTAGATCGAAGAAATTATAGCTAAAAAAATGTTACTCCAAGTCAATCAAAGGATTAAGTAGATATAAAAATAAATTTAATTCTAGATAATTTGATAGTGCAGTAGGACGTTCAAACAGATAAAAGACAGCATTATTAGCATTATTCTAACTTTTCAAAAGAGTAGCGTTCAAATTAAAAGATTTAAATTAGCATTCGATAATATCCTTTAAAAAAACAGAATAAAGATGAGCACAAATTTGAAATTAGGTTGGATTGGTCTAGGAAATATGGGCAATCCAATGGTACGCAATTTATTGAAGGCGGGTTTTGAGGTGACCGTGTTCAATCGATCCAAAGATAAAGAAACGCCGCTGATTGAGGCTGGTGCAACTTCTGCAAATAGTCCGCAGGAAGTTATAGAAAACTGTGATGTCGTAGTGACGATGTTGTCCAACGATGCTGCCGTAAAAGAGATATTCGAAGAAAAAACTAGCGGTTTGTTCTCAAAAAGTGGGTCTGGAAAAACCATTATTAACATGAGTACCGTTGCACCCGATACTTCCCGTTATCTAGCAAGGCTGTGCGAGGAACACCAAATTGCTTTTGTAAATGCACCCGTTTCTGGCAGCGTGAAACCGGCAGAGGATGGGACATTGGTAATCATAGTTGGAGGTCAACCAGAAGCTTATGAACAAGTAAAACCTGTTTTTGAGGCGCTTGGTAAAACTTCGATTTATGTTGGGGTAGCAGGAGTAGCAAGTTCGGCTAAATTAGCTATCAATTACCTCTTAGGCCTTAATCTTCAAGGACTGGCAGAAACCGTATTGTTTGCAGAGAACAATGGTGTGAGTAAAGAAGATATGCTTGCAATTGTAAACGAAGGTGCCTGTGCAAATGGCATTACAAAAATCAAATCGACTGCAATTTTAAATGATTCTTTTCCGGCAGCGTTTGCTCTTAAACATCTTGTCAAAGATTTAAAACTAGCCAATGAGGCAGGTTTAACGTCACCATTGGCGCAGCCATTGCTTACAAGTTACAGCAAAGCACTAAACGATGGTTTTGGAGAGGAAGATGTTATGGCGATTATAAAAAGCTTAAAGTGATAAATAGAAATTTTAAATCTGATTATTTTTGATTTAGCAGTGTATTAATATGTGAGGGAGTT
Organism: Flavobacterium faecale; assembly: GCF_003076455.1. Lineage (NCBI taxonomy): Bacteria > Pseudomonadati > Bacteroidota > Flavobacteriia > Flavobacteriales > Flavobacteriaceae > Flavobacterium > Flavobacterium faecale. The sequence goes on along the minus strand of NZ_CP020918.1, from coordinate 853,607 downwards.
GTGTTTGCAACAACTCTAATCCAAAAGCAATCAATTTTAAGGTCTTACTATTTTTACAAGCAAAGAAAGTTGTAGCTGTTTTATTTGTTACAGCTTTCTTTTACTAAATGTGAGCAACTTCACGGGCACAGGCAAATGGCTGTGGGAAGGTTTGCGTGAAAGCCTGCGTGATTGGGCTAGTTATGTTTGCTCAACTTTGTGGGCACTGAATGCACCCGAGCGACAGCGAACGGACGAAGTAATTCCGCGCTTCCACGCAAAGGCATTTTTTTACATATCCGAGCGGTCGGTTCTATCCGTTCAAGAGATAAATTACTGCATATCCGAGCGGTAAGATTCTAATTCAGTATCGTCTGTTCACTCCAAATGATATCTTTTTGATTCTTAATCTTAGTAATTAAAACAACGGTGGATTCAATTAACAAATGCAACCTTATGCACATTGTTTAAGTTTTTGCTCAAAAATTTCATTTGGACTTTTAAAACCAAATCTTTTTCTGGGTCTGTTATTTAATTTATTTGTTACTCTTAAAACCTCTTCTTCTGTTATTAAATCAAAGTTATATTTTTTTGGAAAATATTGTCTTACTAAACCATTTAAATTTTCATTAGCACCTCTTTCCCAACTACAATATGGGTTGGCAAAGAAGTATGAGATTTCTAATATTTCAGATACTTTTTTATGGTTAGCGAACTCTTTCCCATTATCAGATGTAATGGTGTGCAAAATGGGCTTCCAATCCATTAATAATTCAATTAATTTCTCCTGAATTTCTTGTGATTCCTTACTGTTTATTTTAGCCATTTTAAGCACACCTGATGCTCTGTCATTTATTGTTAACAAAGCTCCTTTGTGATTTTTACCTATTACCAAATCAATTTCTAAATCCCCAATTCTTTGCTTTTCTTCTACAACCAACGGCCTGTTTTCAATACCAACTCTATCTTTAATAATACCTCTTGAGCCTTTTAAAGCCCCTCTTTTAGCATATCGCTTTCCTTTTGTGCGTAGGTGCTTATAATGTTGTCCGCCTTTCTTTTTGTCGCTCCAAATGAATTGATAAATTGTTTCAATCGAAACACATTCAAAGTTTTTATCACTGCAATATCCTACTATTTGTTCAGGACTGAAATCTTCTTCTAAAAGATGAATAACACGTGCTTTTATCTGTTCAGTAAAGCGTATTTTCTTAGCTTTTTCATGCTGTCGAATACTGGCCTTACTTTGGGCTAATTTAGCTTTATAAACATTATTTCTTTGATCGGAATTTCTGGATAGCTCTCTTGAAATTACAGATTTATCTCTACCTATAAACCCTCCAATTTTACTCATTGAAAATCCTTGTGAACGAAGTGTAGCAATTTCGTATCTTTGTTCAATCGTTAAATGTGACATCTTTTTTTTGTGCTTAGTAACCCAAAAATAAGAGAAATTTTTTTCGTAGCCTACTGATAAGTCTTGAAGATCTAGATCTTCAAGACTTATCAGTAGGCTTTATTTAAACAAATAAGGAGTGTTGCATTTATCACTTGAATCTAAGAACTCTAAAATCAGACATTTTTAAAATATCATATTCTTTTTTATTAATTAGAACAAATCCCAATTTTATATCATTTTTTTTATTCAAATTTACATAACCATTACTATGAATAATACCATTAAAAGTTAACTTATGCCTTGGTAGTATTTCCATAATAATAGGATAATTACTATCGCAGCCTAGACTGTAAAAGTATGTTGTATCAGTATTAAATACAAAATTATCTTGCCAAGAACAAGACATAACCCAAAAATGAATAGGAGAATTAGTATTATTTACTAAATCTATTTTAATAGAATAGAAAGTACCACTTTTTGTATCGAAATCATTAGAATTTAATTTTCCTACAGTATTTACTTTAACTTCCATATTGGGGTTTTTAATTTTATTTGCACAACTGATTCCCAATATTGCGAACATACTTAATGTTAAAAATATTTTATTCATCTTTTTTTTAAATTCTGAAAGTTAATAAGTAATAAGAATAAAATAATGTCGTATTTTGTTGTTAATATATGAAAAATTTACTATATTTATCTCATTATGAGATATGTAACACTAAAAGAAGAAGAGGTTTTGGTACTAGAGCACCTTTACCAAAATAGCCCTAATAATACTGTTAGGAAACGTAGTCAATGCCTTGTTTTATCACATCAAAGACACAAGATTAAAGACTTGGCTTCTATTTTTAAAGTCAGTCGCAGAACGATTGAACGTTGGTTTGATAGTTGGGCTAGTATTGGGGTTGATTCTCTTGCTATATCAGAAGGAAGAGGAGCAAAAACTCTTTTAAAAGACTATACGGAAGAAGTTTCCAAGCAATTAGAACTTCACAATAGAAATTTAAAAAATGTATTAATTTACTTTGAGGAGCAACACAATATTGTCATCTGCAAAAAGACTTTGCAGAATTTTTTAAAAGTTACTGGGCTATAAGTGGAAAAGAGCTAGACTCTCTTTGAAAGGCAAACGCAACGAAGAACAATTTAGATTTAAACAAGAGCAGATAGAAACATTAAAGAGTTTGGAAGATAGCGGTTATATTGATTTATATTTTGGAGACCAAAGTCATTTTGGACTCTCTCCTAATGTGCCTTATGCTTGGCAAACAAAGGATAATCCAATTTTGTTACCCGCTGCTAAAGGTAAATATCAGAATGTAGTTGGATTAATGACCCGTAAAAATAAACTCTATTTCGAAACACTTGAAACAACCTTTAATTCAGATAGAATCATCAGTTTTATGAATCGATTTGTGGAACAAACCATTAAAAAAACCATTGTAATTCTTGACAATTCTCCCATACACAAATCAAAGAAGTTTATGGCTAAAATAGAACAATGGAAAGAAAAAGATGTTTTAATTTACTTTTTGCCACCTTATTCTCCAGAGTTAAACCTGATTGAAATTCTATGGCGGAGAATAAAATATCAATGGTTAGATTTTGATGCTTATAAATCATTCGAAAACCTCAAAGAAAAATTAAATTTTGTCCTGACTAATTTTGGAATAAAATACGACATTAAATTTTAACCATTACTTAAATTACTACCACCAGGATTTACCACGAGAAATTTAATATGTTGAATTATGGATAAATAACTTTTAGATGGCGAACAGTTGTAAACCCGATCGCTCGGATATGCACTAAAGTCCTCGCTAACGATAGCACGGAATTACATTCCGTGCCCATAACAATTGGCGACTATAACAAATCTAGCCAGATTACTTCTAATTCATATTCTAATCCGAGCGATCGGGTCTTTAAACCTAACTTATTTTCTCAATAAAATACTATAAAACCAACAAAATCAGAACCTGCCAAATGTTTTACAGATTGTATTCAAAGTTTCTGGATAGTATTCAATCAATAATACTTAAAAATCCTACCTTCGCGCCCTAATAATCCAGCAAAAATTAATATGAAATCAATTTTACAATTCCTTTTTTTACTGACTTTTACGCTTGTACAATCCCAAAATGTTATAATTCCAGACGCAAAGTTCAAAGCCTTCCTAGTTTCCAAAACCAGCATTAACACGAATGGCGATGCGGAAATCAGTACAGCAGAAGCAGCAGCCTACACTGGATCAATGGACTGTAGCTGGAAATCAATTGCATCTTTATCCGGAATTGAATCTTTTATTAACTTTAACTCTCTAAATTGTACTTATAACAGTTTACTTACATTAGACCTTGCGAGTAACAACAAATTAACATCATTATATTGTTCGGGAAACAAACTAACTGTATTAAATCTAGAACCTCTAACAGAGCTAACAACCCTAGAGTGCACGTACAACTCACTCACCTCTTTAAATCTTTCTAAAAACACCAACCTTACAAGGCTTAGAACAGGCTACAATCAACTTACAGTATTAGACTTATCAAAAAACGTTCTGCTATCCGACCTAGGTTGTGAAAGCAATAAAATTGAAAATATTGACATTAGTTTAAATGTGAAATTAACCTCTATTGACTGTAGAACGAATAAATTAAAGTCTTTGAACTTAAACAATGGTAAAACATTATTTTTCAATTTGATGAAATCTACCGGAAATTCGACTTTATCTTGCATCCAAGTAGACGACATGTCTAGCGTTCGAACAACAACATGGTCATATGACAATACCTCTTCATTCAGTACTAATTGCCAATATAATTTAGGGGTAAATGATGTAGTGCTAAACAACACCGTCAAAGTATATCCAAACCCAGCAAGCCATATCATTTTTATTAATTCTACCAAGACAATAGAAACTTTGAAAGTTTATACAATGAGTGGCGCCTTGACAAAAACCATTCTAAATCCTAGCCAAATTGACGTGACTAATTGGGCAAAAGGAACTTATCTATTATTCTTTCAAATGGGAAATCAAAATCTAACTAAAGAACTGATTGTTAAATAACTATATTTACAAAGTCCGCTTTTAATCCGATCGCGCAGGTTTTTCTTGAATCGTAAGCGCAGTGCTGACGCTTCGGGATGGCTATGCCCACAAAATTGATCAAGCAAAATAATATGAAAGTTGTAATCATTAAAACGATTACAACTTTTTTTGGTTATAAAAAAGGGATTGTTATGCTTTCATGTTAAAACAAACATTTATATGCTAAGTAACTACCCCCCGCTGGTATAAGTAGAAATACTAAAAAGGCAAGTGCAAGCTTTACCCTCATTATAATTCAAATCAACCAGCTATATTATTCACAGAAATTATATAAAAATTTAAGTATTACTAATATTATTCAACTTTGATACGTATATTTGCGCATATCATTTGTTAGTACTAAAAATCCACCCCATAAGGAGTGGTTTTAGATGTTAATGCTTAACTGCTAACACTAATAATAGTATTAATGTTAGTGTAATGATTACTTGTTCCATAAGTGTTGGATTTAAGTTATTTAGAAAATATTTTCCTAGAAAACCCTGAACCGTCATTCAGGGTTTTTCGTTTTACAAAGATAATGCATTTTTATAATACACCTAATTTTTTGTAAATTCAGAAATAAGCGCTAAACGTTTGATTATCAGGATTTTATTTATCAAACTGGCTATATGTTGTTTACAAATTAGTTTAATTGTTAATAAGTACCGCTTTTATTTCGAATTTTAAGCATGTTTAGAGTGATAAAAGTTACTGTGTCGTGGTATGTTAGGCAGAATAGAAACTTTTGTTTATATGAGCTCTATTTCAGTACTCCCTAAATTGTTATCTTTTGGGTAACTAATTATCTTCCCGTATTCTCATATCTAGAACTCTTTCAAGTTACATATGCAAACTACTCAAAAAACATCTTCCTGGTTTGTCTTTTTTTATACATCAAAATTTTTGGGTATATTAACTTCAAATGGGAGATCACAATATTTACGCTCGGCTATTCCTGGCGGAAACTTCGGTGAAGTTCAGCGTTTGTTCATCCTAATGCCTACATACATAAACCGATTATTACAAGTTTTCGAACCTAAACACAAAGTCCCAAAAAACTAGTTTAAGCTTGGTGCTTGGGGGATTTTTATGTTGTACTTCATTTTTTTTAAAACCAACAAATACATCGATAAACACCCTAGCAGAATGAAAAGGCCTACCTCAAATTGAGTTACGAGTTGATTGCCGCTGTGTAGTGCATTTGCAGTTGTAAGGGTTGTTTTTCCTTCGTCAATTTGCAATTGCGACAAGGTTGTTAAGGTTAATAGCGTTTGATGTGCTAGATAAGTTGTTTCTTCCCAGCGATATTGTTCACTTAATACAACTAATTGTGTGCATTGTTGTTGCAATTTTGAAAAATGAACCTGCTCATCGATGGTCAAAACAGTTTGGAGATATTTTTTGTGCAAAACCTCCATAGCTTCTATTTGGTTTTGTATCCAAATTTGAGTTTTGCCTTCGGTTGCTTTCGGCTGTGAAGCTGCTGCTATGATTTGATGGATGGTATTGTTGTATTGAAAAATATAATGACTAACCAACAACCGATCATTGTAAATTGCTCGTATGTGTTCATTCGTTTTCTTAGAATTTTGTCCAATAAAGTAGTTGCTAATCAGCAGTAATAAGGTTACAAAGATTAAAACCATTGCAGCTTTTGATTTCCTGTTTAGTTGCTTTATATCTTTCATGATCAGTGTATTTGATTTTTAAAGATACGGGATTATTTTTGGTAAACAAATGATTTAGAATAGTTTACTTTATTGTTTGTTATGTTTTTTATTCTAGTTGGTAACAGGTAGTGGTACTGTGGCGATATTTTGTTGTACTGCAGTAGTGTTTTCAGGAATGGCTTCAATAATAACAGGACTCGGTTTGATTTTCTTTTTAATACAAACAGCATCAGTAAGTACAAATGGTGTAGGCATCATCCAATCTTCTCTTGGCACTATGTTGAATAAAGGATTTTGTAATAAATCAAACGAACTTTCGAGTAGATTCATATCAAAAATTGTTGCACGATTGAGTATAAATTCGAGTTCTAACGGACGATTGTTTACAACATAGAAGCTTACTATTTTTTTTCCGTTTCGTTCCATTCGATCAGTGCTGGCTTCGAGTTGCGACACACCGTTGGCTTTAAAATGCTGAAAATCCATTTTCTCGTCTGCAAAAATGTCGTAACGATTAACGTTTCGGTTGGGTGTGATTTTAATTTTGTAATAGTGTAAGTTACCCGCTAAGCTATCTTTTAAAAACGCAATTGTTGGTGGGGCAATAGCCTGAACGGTGGTTTCTGTGGCATAGGTAAATTTACTGTTGTACTTGCTAAACAACGGAATATCCTCTTGCAGTTTTGTAGTCTGTGGGTTAGATCCTAAATATTTTTGTGTCCAGTTGTCTAGGTTTTTGTCGTACGTCACATACGAGGCTTTATGCAAATCAGCATCGTATAGGTAAACTAAACTATTGGATTTTGCCTTGCCTTTTTCGTAACCAGATGCAAAATGTGCCTTTGTAAAAAAGCCTATGGATAAGATAATGAAAAACAAAGACCAAATTCCTTTTCTGTCGAAATTGTCAAATACGGGCAGTAGTAAACTGAAGAGTAATGCTGTCAAAACTGCACTACCAACCAACATTTTGAGTCCCAATCCTACTGGAAACATATAGATAAATGGTGCAATGATTAATAGCGCAGGTAGTGCCACAACCAAGTTTAGCCAGGGACTGTTCTTTTGGATGGCAGTATACGTTCCAAAACTAACAAGTGCAAAAAATACCGGAAGAATCAAGAAACCTGCACCTTGCAAATAAAAGGCGATAGCACCATTGATGACTAACCAAATAAATAATGGTGCTACCCAATTGGACTTTGTGCCTTTGGTGCTAGGGATGAGGTTGTAAAAGAAAAAACAAATGGATACTGATAATGCGACAAAGGCCGCTATGTAGTCATGCCCATTATACGTGAACCCATTTAGTAAATCATTGTACTGTGGATAGATCGACAACAATACTTTCCATCCAAAATAAGCCAATCCTCCTGAAAACAGCAAGCTAGCAAACAGTGGGACAAAACCTCTTGCGATGGCTCCAAAAGACAAAATTCTTTTCGCTTTGCCTAAAAACACGATGAGTACAAAAATAGCAATGGCAACATAAAGCATGATTTGCACCCAATCAAAGGGATAATGTACAAAGCTGAATGGCAGACTAAAATACACATCGTCGTCAGTCGATGCTGTGGTTTTTAGATTTATATTCGAAAAATAATCTAATAAAGGCATTAGGTAGGAACCCTGATGTGCTAAGGTATTTTGATCTAGGTGCTTGCTGTCGTCTTGTGCTGTATGGTAGTTGTAATGACCATCGATGAAGGCGAAATTTAGTCCTTGGATATTTCCTTGTTTTCTAAATACAGTTAAATCGGTATCGTTGGGCAACATTTTGTAAATGCTATACATCAAGGAGTTGGAAACAGGGAAAGGCATGCTAGCATTTGCAAAATGATTCACCAAGCCAGCGTTACCACCATTGGTTTCCATAAGCATATAGCTAGGTCCAGATGTTCCTCTAGCTTCGAAGTTGAGCGCTAATCCTATTTCTTTGGCCCATTTGTGTTGGGTAACAAATAATGATGCGCCATTAAGTCCTAATTCTTCTGCGTCAGAAAACAGGATGATGATGTCGTTTTTGTGTTGTTTTTTGGCATGTAAAAAAGCACGAACACTCTCTAAGATGGTCGCTACGCCCGAGCCTGCATCACTCGCTCCAAATGAGGCCGAATGCGGTGCGCTGTCATAATGGGTGAGCAATAGTAATGCGCTAGAGGATTGGCTTCCTTTGATACGCGTCATAATATTTTTCGAATAAACCAAATTACCCCAATCGGTTAAAGTATAGCCTTCTTGAATGCTGGTTTCTAATCCTAGTTTTTTTAACTTGGTTTGAAGATATTGCGCTACAACTTCATGATTTTTGGAACCTACATAGTGAGGCTTTTTGGCTATTGCTTGAACATGTGCAAATGCCCTCTTGGTCGAAAATTCGTTTAAAGGCACATTTGTTTCTGTGCTCGCTTGCGGCATTATGGTGTAATACATGAATCCTAAAACTAGTAATAGGATGCTAACGATAATGAGGGAACCAAACTTTTTTATCATGATGCGTAACGGAATTAAATATCTTTTTTGACTAGCATATAAAAATCATTTTCTAAAAGTAGGTATCCTTGATCGTACAAGAAATAATAGGTATTTCCTGTTTTTGTTTTTAGAATACTGGTAAAAAAATCAAAATCAAATCCTTGACTTAGTAACTTTGATTTGGTTGTCTTTGATTTTCCTTCGGTGTTTAAGCCGCATAGGATTCGGTAATTCTTTCGCAACTTATTATTGATGTTGCGCATATAGTTGTTGCTGTCTTTGTTGATCTTATTATTATAAGCATTTCGGCAGCCATCACTACAGAATTTTTTGTCCTCTCGACCGATGATTTTTTCACCACATTCTAAACAACTCTTCATAGTTAGATTATTTTTTTTCATTTCGATTCTAAGTCCCTAAAACGTTGAATCTAGAACATTTTATAAATCTAGTAACTTGTAATTATATGGTTTTTGTTTTGAAGAATTAGGACTAAACTGTTTTTTGTCTGCGTTTTCAATCCAAAGGACCATACATATGTAAGTATTCACTTGTTCTTAGGAACTTAGTCGTTTAGAACTCAGTAACTACTTAATAGTTTTCTTTATTTTGTATAAGTCGTGACGTCTATCTTTCAAAATTTTGACACTACCATGCTCGTGAAGCTCTTTTAATAAATCTAAATCGACATCAACAATAAGGGTCATTTCTGTATTAGGTGTAGTTTCCGCTTTGATTCCGTTACTTGGAAAAGCAAAATCAGAAGGTGTAAATACTGCTGTTTGTGCATATTGAATGTCCATGTTGTTTACCTTCGGTAAGTTCCCTACGCAACCCGCAATAGCCACATAACACTCGTTTTCAATAGCACGGGCTTGTGCACAATGTTTCACACGTGTGTATCCGTTTTGTGTGTCCGTCAAGAATGGTACAAATAGAATGTTCATTCCTTCATCCGCCATAAGTCTCGAAAGTTCTGGGAACTCCACATCGTAACAAATTATAATTCCAATTTTTCCGCAATCAGTATCGAATGTTTGAATGGTGTTTCCGCCCGTAATTCCCCAATGGAATACTTCGTTTGGTGTGATGTGTATTTTGGTATACATTTCGTTTGTACCATCTCGTTTACATAAAAAACCACAATTGTATAGTACGCCATCAATCAAATTAGGCATACTTCCGGTAATGATATTGATATTGTAAGCAATTGCTAATTCTTGAAAACGTCTTTTAATCGGTTCCGCATATTTTGCCAATTCTCTAATAGCATCAGCTTCAGATAAATGATTGTAGTCTGCCATCAAAGGAGCGATAAATAACTCTGGGAAAACCGCAAAATCACTTCCGTACCCAGACACAGCATCAATAAAAAATTCTGACTGTTCAAACAAAGCATCAAGATCTTTCAGCGGACGCATTTGCCATTGAATCAGTCCTAATCGAATGACACTTTTTGTTTGATTGATGATTTTGGGACTGTCATCATAATAAATATTATTCCATTCTAGTAAGGCTGCAAACTCTTTTGATTGTGTATCACCTTGCAAATAATTCTTCATGATTCGCATCACGTGAAATTCGTTGCTTAACTGAAAAGAAAGTACGGGATCATGAATTTCTTTTCTTTTTACCTTGTCAATATATTCCTTTGGAGTAAGTTCTAGTGCATATTTTCCGTAGTTCGGAATCCTTCCTGCAAAAACAATAGATTTTAGGTTGAACTGTTCGCAAATTTCTTTTCGAGCATCATACAGTCTTCGTCCTAAACGGAGTCCTCTGTATTTTGGGTGGACAAAAACATCAATTCCATATAATACATCTCCCTTATAAGTATGTGTAGAGAAAGTATATTGACCTGTGATTTGTGCGTAATTATGATTTTTGTCTACTAAATCTTCATCGACAATAAGTGACAAAGCTGATCCTACCACCACATCATCAACAATAATAACCAATTGTCCTTCGGGGAAAAGCTTTAATAGTTTTTTGATTTGCGCTTCGTCCCAATAGCTGTCTGCCATCTCAGGATACGATTCGATCATCGATTTTTTTAACTCTTTATAATCTGCTACTTTTAAGTTTCTTAATTCAACTTTATTAATTTCTGCTTGCATATAGTCTGTTTGATTTATGCTAAGATACGAAAAAATGTATCCGTTTACAAACGCTTACAAATATTTACAACCGAAAGTAATTGAATGATAACCGAATAACTTTTTGCCGCTGTCGCATCTTTGCACTGTTGATGAATTGAAAGTGTCAACACGTACAAATAACTTATAAAATATATACGCCATGAATGCATTAAAAAACAGAGTTCAGTTAATTGGTCACTTAGGTAACGACCCAGAGATCAAAAATTTTGAAGGTGGAAAAAAATTAGCCAACTTCACACTAGCCACAAATGATAGTTACAAAAACGAAAAAGGGGAGAAGGTGGAAGAGACACAATGGCATCGTTTGGTTGCTTGGGGAAGGACTGCAGAGATTATTGAAAAATATGTAGTGAAAGGGAAAGAAATTGCAATTGAAGGAAAATTGACCCATCGCACTTATGACGACAAAAATGGAGAGAAGCGTTATGTCACAGAAGTAGTGGTAACAGAGATATTGCTGTTGAGTAAATAGTTTCTTTAGTCTATAAATAAAAGTCCTAGTGAGTACGCTACTTGCTAGGGCTTTTTCATTTTATTCAACGAAATTTAGTTGCATTTACCTTATGGATGAACTGTGTTATTTCGTAGCCAAGGGGTAAGGTGAGATTGGTAAGTTCTTAAGAGTCATTTGTGATTCTAGGAGTGTTATCAATTATTTTATGTTGTAGTAGAATGTGATGTTTGTTGGACTGTTCAGAACCTAGTTATTGTCATTCTTATAAAACTTCTAAAGAAAAAGAGATAGTTACAGCTTATATTTTAATTGTATCGAGGATGAAGGTCGTAACGAGTTAAAGCATGGATTCATTTGATATTGACTTATAAGTCATGAATTGTGAATGACGTAGTTTTTTGTAATTGATTCTAAGTTGTAAAATATTATCTGTGAATTGTTGGGTTAGTTAGAGGCTTCTAATTTTGTGTTACCTATCGTTTCAATCAACTGAGCTATACCTAATGATTTTTTAGTTCGAAAGCGTTATAGAATAGAAACGCCCCAAAAGATACTTTTGAGGCGTTTCTATTTGTACACACACTCATGTGATACTAAAAAAAAAGCTCCAAAGATTTCTCTTTGGAGCTTTTTAATATGTGATAATTAATTATTTTATCATGAAAGATACTCTTCTTACTAATTTTCTAGCAGCATCAGAGTTTACATCTACTGATGTATCTTCACCAGCAGCTACAACGTTCAATCTTGAAGCAGCAATGTTAGATTTCAATAAAGTTTCTTTAACGTTATTTGCTCTTGCAGAAGATAAGTTGTTGTTGTAAGATGTACTTCCAACTTCATCAGCATGACCAATAATGTCAACTGAAGCAGAAGGATTGTTTCTTAAGTAAGTCAATACGTAAGCTACAGCATCTGTAGATTCAGTGTTTGGAGTAGATTTGTTAAAGTCAAAGAATACACTTACGTATCCACCATTAACTAAACCTTTGATAGTGTCATCACTAACTCCAGAACCGTTTCCACCTTTGTATTTTGCATCGATGTATTTTTCGATTTCGTCAGGAATTCCGTTTTTGTTTGCATCAATAGCACGTCCTTTACCATCAACCATTGCTCCAGACATAGTGTTTGGCTCAAGATCTAAATAATCAACGATTCCGTCTCTGTCAGTATCAGCGTTCATAGCTTCTAACTCAGAAACTCTTTTTTCCAATCCGTTTGTTGAATCAAGTACAATCCAGTCAGCATGTTTTGTGTTTTTACCAATATAGTAAGTAACACCAACAGTACCGTTAAGGATTCCACCGTAACCAACTTTACCAGATGGAGCAGCTGTAAACAATAAATCTTGTCTAACATTTAAAATAGCACTTCCGTCCATTGTTAATGCAAAGTGATCAGAAAGTTTAGCTTGCAAAGTTAATCCTAAGATTCCGTTTCCAACCCAGTCCTTAACATCACCAGATCTAACCATTCCTAAACCAACACCACCATGACCTAAAAGTCCGATTGTATTTGTCCAAGTTTCGAAGTTCATAATTCTACCTAAGTTAGCTACAGCTTGGATATCTCCTCTGTAGTATCTTGAATTGAATTCTGGTGCTCCGTCTTTTTCTTGCAATGTGTTGTAACCTAAGTCTCCTTTGATACCAAATTTGTTGTTGATCATGTATCTAAGACCTAAATCAACAGTAACTGGTGTTACAAATCCGAAAGAACCACCTAAACGGTTCAAAGGTTTGCTAACTCCACCTGCAACTTCGATAGACCATTTGTTGTACTTCTCAGTTTCGTTTTCTTTTTTTGCCTCATTCTGTGCATTTACTCCTGTAAAAGCTGATGCAAAAACCAAAGTAATTATAAGTTTTTTCATTGTTTTAAATTTTTTATAAAAGTATATATTTTTTTCGAAAATTAACAGTTTTTACCCTTCGTTTGTCTTTTTGCTTATTTTTCAGTACAAATGTTAAATAATTATCACGGTACAATTTGCGTTATTAGGACTTTATTTTGCAAATCATTTAAAAATTAAGGGATAAAATTATTAGTATTGTAATAAATAACTCCATTTTGACATATATCCTTATTTGCTCTTTTTTTCAATTTTAACATAGAAACAACATTGAAAAAGCTATTTTTTATAAGATATAAGAGGTTAAAACGGAGTTTTTAAGACAGTAAATTAGCTAATTCTGTCATGATAACGGCAGTTCTGAAGTTTTCGTGCTCAATTTTATGATTTATACGCTCATGTTCCCATGTAGTATGAAACGGAATATGGACAGCATATCCTCCAATTTCTAATACTGGTAAAATATCCGATTTTAACGAGTTTCCAATCATTAAAAAATCTTCAGGAGCTACCTCTAATCGTTTTAGTAAATCTAAATAATCGATTTGCTGTTTATCTGACATAACTTCAATATGGTGAAAATATTTTCCTAATCCTGATTTATGTAATTTTCGTCTTTGATCTAATAAATCGCCTTTTGTAGCTACGACCAATTTATATTTTCCGGTTAGTAATTCTAAGGTTTCAACAACACCTTCGAGTAATTCAATAGGCTTTTCGGTCAAGTCTTTTCCGTACTGAATGATCTTTTCGATATATTCTACAGGTATAGTATTGTTGGATATGCTCATTGCAGTTTCGATCATCGACAAGATGTAGCCTTTGATTCCGTATCCGTAAGTAGGTAAATTGTTGATTTGTGTTTTGAAGAGTTCTTGTGAAATGCTTTGTTTTGATAAGTAGTCGCTCATAAGGCTACAGAACTTTTCTTCTGCTTCTCCAAAAAAAGTTTCGTTGACAAATAAGGTATCATCAGCATCGAAGGCTATCACTTTTAAATTTTTCATGTTTGTTAGTTGATTTCTAATATAGTTTGTTACGCTTTTTAAGCAGATTTATTTTGTAATGAAATTGTTTTGGTGTAGAAAGTGATTCTAATACCACTCAATAATATGATACCACCAATGATCATATTTAAAGTAATGTTTTCATCTAAAAATGCCCAAGCCAAAACTGTTGTCAAGACAGCTTGCCCTAATAAACTTAGGGAAACCCGAGTTGGTCTCATGTGTTGTGTGGCATAGCTTACTGATATCCATGCCATTAATTGGCAAACAACTGCTTGTGTAAATAATACTAGCCACCCCTGATTTGTGAAACCAGAAAAAGGTTCGTTCATAATCAAGCAAACAATGGCCAAATATATGGAGGATGCTAGTAAACTAATGGTCATAAAAGATAAAACATCAATTTGGCTAAGTGCTTTTTTACTCACCAATAAATAGATAGAATAAAATATTCCAGACAATACAGCCAACAAGAAAGCTGCATCAAAATTTAGTTCTAAAAAAAATCGAAAACCTACCAACATGGCCATACCAAATAAGGCTATTACAGTGCCGATCCAAAAATTGGTTGCGGGTTTGTTTTTTAAAAACACAAAAGATAACATTCCTACCCATAGAGGTGATAAGTTGGTGAGTAAAGAGGCTTGAGTAGCACTTGACTCTTGAATCGCAATATTCCAAACCGCTACATCTGATGCGAACAAAATACCGCAAATAGTAGCCAATAGGCAATATTTTAATGAAGGTATGTGTAGCTTTTTTGTTAACACAACATATGGTAATAATAAGGAGAAAGCGATAGCCATCCTATAAAAAGCTGAAATTAACCCCGGAGTTAGTTTGAGCTTCACCAATATTGGAAAAATAGAAATACAAAGTATTCCGAAAACGAGGGCTAATCTAGGTTTTGCGTTTGTCATTTTTGCATTATTGAGCTATTAAAAGTATTACTCAGTGGTTTGATAATAAATTGTGTTCTAATTCTTTAATTCGATATTGTAATAATCGGTTTAGAAAGATTTTTCTAATCGAAAAATTTATCTTCTTTCCAATTTGCCACATTATTTTCGATGTAATTTTGAATGCGTTCAAACGAATCTGATGTACGAATAATATGGTCGTGAAAACGTTCTTGCCATTTAAATTTAGCGTCAATATGATGGCTGTTTTTGGTTACCACCGATTTATAAGAACGTATGATGGTAGAAATCGATCCCGATTTTGGTGAAATCATCGCCATTTTTTTGTTTTCGGTAGAGACGTTGCACTGCAACGTCTGTACATCATCCACGGGCAACGTCTGTACATCATCCACACGCAACGTCTGTAAACGCAACGCATCCACATTGTCTTTTTTATCAATAATCAATATACCATGAATATGATTGGGCATTACCTGAAAATTTCCTAATTCCACAAACGGAAAATGTTTGGGAATCTCTAACCAAAATTGATGTGCGAATTGACCAATTTCAGTAAATTGTATTTCGTTATCATTATTTACGGATACAATTTCGCCAAAAAAGTGCTCTCGGTTTCCAGTACAAATAGTTATGAAATAGGCGCCATTTTTTCCGTAATCCCAATTTTTTAATCGGCTGGAGGAGATGCGGTATTTATTTCGAAATTTATCAGGCATTTTAGAATCGTTTGCGGTAGGGACGTTGCACTGCAACGTCTCTTGATTGTGGATGTTAACAATAACGAATATAATAAATATGTCAAATATAAATGCATTCCAAAAATATAAATGTTCCAATAAATGGAAACATATTCGATAGAGAAATTTTTGACATCAATAATATGTTTTTGCGAATAAAAAATTACGTTTTGGAAGAAATGAAATTACGTTTTGGTTGAAATTATAAACGTTGTGGAAAAAAAAAGAGACGTTGCAATGCAACGTCTCTGCGAATAAATATTTATTTTCTTTTTTAACTAACCATATCTCCATTAGGAACACCTTCTGCATCTGGATTGATGAAAACCAATTTCCCTTCAGTATTAGTAGCCATCAAAATCATACCTTGACTTTCTACGCCGCGTAATGCTCTTGGTGCTAAATTTACCAAAACACTCACGCGTTTCCCGATAATGTCTTCAGGTTTGAAACTTTCTGCAATTCCCGACACGATGGTGCGAACATCAATTCCGGTATCAACTTTTAAAACCAAAAGTTTGTTTGCCTTTGGCATTTTTTCGGCCTCTAGAATTGTACCCACTCGAATGTCCATTTTGGCAAAATCCTCAAACTGAATTGTTTCTTTTTGTGGTTCCGTCTTTGCGAGGGACGAAGCAATCTCTTCCTTATTAGCGGTTTTTGTAGCTTCCAATTTGTCTATTTGTTTTTGAATTTCTTCGTCTTCTATTTTTGAAAAAAGTAATTCTGCTTGTCCTATTTGGTGTCCAGCTACCAATAAATCTGAAGATTCCGAAATCGTATCCCAAGTTATTGGAGCATCTGCAGCTGTAATATTCAATATGCGTTTTAGTTTTTCAGAAGTAAAAGGCAAGAATGGCTCACAAAGTGTACTCAATGCTGCCGAAATCTGCAACGCCACATACATTTGTGTGTGTACGCGCTCTGGGTTGTCTTTCATTACTTTCCAAGGCTCTTCGTCTGCCAAATATTTATTACCCAAACGAGCCACATTCATTAATTCTCCCAATGCTTCTCTAAAACGGTAACGCTCAATCGAACTCGAAATCACAGCAGGATATGCTTTTAATTCCGCCAACGTTTGCAAATCTACTTCCGTAAACTCGGTCATTCCACCTTCGGTGGTTAGTGAGATTGGTGTAGGAACAATTCCATTATAATATTTATTGGTCAACACCACCACACGGTTGATAAAGTTTCCAAAAATTGCTACCAATTCATTGTTGTTTCTAGCTTGAAAATCCTTCCAAGTAAAGTCGTTGTCTTTTGTTTCTGGAGCATTTGATGTTAAAGCATAACGCAAAACATCTTGCTGCCCCGGAAATTCTTCCAAATATTCGTGCAACCAAACTGCCCAGTTTTTAGACGTTGACAATTTATTTCCTTCCAAGTTCAGGAATTCATTTGCAGGAACATTATCAGGTAAAATATAAGATCCTTCCGCCTTTAACATCGCTGGGAAAATCACACAGTGAAACACAATATTGTCTTTCCCTATAAAATGTACCAGTTTTGTGTCTTGGTCTTTCCAGTACGGTTCCCATTCTTTTCCTTCGCGCAATGCCCATTCTTTAGATGCAGAAATGTATCCAATAGGCGCATCAAACCACACATATAATTTTTTCCCTTCGGCACCTTCAACTGGAACGTCAATTCCCCAGTCCAAGTCACGCGTCACGGCACGAGGCTCTAATCCACCGTCAATCCACGATTTTACTTGACCATAAACATTAGGTTTCCAGTCATTTTTATGTCCTTCAAGAATCCATTCTCTCAAAAAAGCATCGTATCTATCCAATGGCAAGAACCAGTGCTTAGTTGCTTTCATCACAGGAATTTCTCCGGTAATAGTCGATTTTGGATTAATCAAATCGGTAGCGTTCAAGGTAGATCCGCATTTTTCACATTGATCTCCGTATGCTTCTTCGTTACCACATTTTGGGCAGGTACCCGTTACAAAACGATCTGCCAAAAACTGATCTGCTTTTGCATCATATAATTGTTCTGTTACTTGCTCGATAAAATCACCTTGTTCGTATAATTTTTTAAAAAAATCTTGAGCAGTATCATGATGAATTTTAGCCGAAGTTCTCGAGTAGTTATCAAATGAAACGCCAAAATCAATGAATGATTTTCTAATGATTACATCATATTTATCAATTACTTCCTGAGGTGTAATGCCTTCTTTCTTCGCTTTCATCGAGATGGCCACACCGTGCTCATCACTTCCGCATACAAACAAAACATCTTTGTTGTGTGCTCTCAGGTAACGAGAATAAATGTCAGCTGGTACGTAAACACCCGCCAAATGTCCAATGTGGATGGGTCCGTTAGTATAAGGCAAAGCAGCAGTAATGGTATATCTTTTTGGATTCTGTATCATGTGTAAACAGTATTGTTTTTATAATTGCCACATGTAATTCGCCTAGGCTTACTTCATGTATCTATTTTATTGGGTGCAAAAATAAGCAATACAATTCAAAGTTTACTACTTTTTATTAGGAGCTATTTCCTGTTATCCGTTCCAATCTTTTGTGGGCAAAACAAAAGCCCCCAAAAGGATTTCACTGCTATCAGGGCTAGGAATTTAGTGTATTTAATTATATTTCATTTTTAAGAATTGCTTATATTTGATAAAGTAGAAAAACTCAATCAATGAAAACTCATTTCCAAGAAGAACAAAAATTTACCCAATGGTGGCTTTGGCTTGTACTTATTGGTGTTGCTCTCATGCCTGCTTACGGAATTTACAAACAGATTATTTTAGGAGGCGTTTTTGGAGATAAACCCATGTCAGACAGCGGACTCATTATTGCTGCCGTAGTGTCATTTGGGCTGTTGCTTTTGTTTTTATTTTCGAAATTGAAAACCACAATCAACGACAAAGAAATTCTAATAAACTTTTTTTCTTTCACAAATAAGAGTATCCAATGGCAAGATGTGAAATCAGCGGAACTAATTACATATAGTTTTGTTGGTTACGGCATTCGACTGTTTACAAAATATGGTACTGTCTATAACACAAAAGGAAATAAAGGACTAGCCCTTGAACTAAAAAACGGCAAAAGCCTTTTGATAGGCACTCAAAAAATGGAAGAATTGAAAGAAGTGGTTACGAAGGTTTGGAAATTGTAATCAAAATCAATCAACCATTAAAAACATTCGTAACATAAACGAACTAAAAGTATAGTAATTAAGAAGAATGTAAATCATTTTTCTTCGCGACTATTTACTTATAGAATTATGTTTAGAAATTTTAGCAGTAGGTTTTAATGTAAACAACAAAGTCTAAGGAAGAACCCTTAGACTTTGTTGTTTAAAATGTACTTGCACGGGCGGAGGGATTCGAACCCCCATCAACGGTTTTGGAGACCGCTATTCTACCCTTGAACTACGCCCGTAGTACGAACAGAATGAACTGCTCTTGAGTCGCAAATATACTGTTATTTGGTATAAAAACTAGCAGCAGGAGCAGGTATAGCCAATAAATTTTGAATATTTTTGTAATGTATTGAATGTCAGATTATTTTTTAATTTCAAATAATTAATTTTTACGGCCAATTGAAAATACCAGTGAGATTTGGTTGTTAAATATTTTTGAAGTTGTTATTAAATGAAATTATTTTATTCCTTTTAGGGCGTTCAAAATAATAGTTACAGTACAAATGAATACAAGTAATAGTTTCGAAATATTATAAATTTCCTTGTTTCTAATTTTATCTTTAATATAGACTTCAATATTTTTTTATCTTTACATTACTAACAAGCTAAGATTGTCAACATGCCGAAAGGACCCGAAAAAAATACTAAAAACAAAGCGCTACACACCAAGTTGCTCAATAAGAAAAAGGCAAAATTGCAAGCAGATAAAAAAGCTTCGGCCTTGCGGATAAAAGCGTTGGTGACCAAAATGAACCAACAAAAAGAAAACGGATGAATCGAATGAAGGGTAAAGATTATTTATTTGTAAGATTATTTTGTTACAATCTATTTTACACTCCGTTCCTTTAGGTTATCTTTACTAGCAATAATAGTAGCTAGATTTTTGAAGAGGCTATAATGTAATGAGGAGCTAGACAGCTTGTATTGTTTTTGCTAGAGGTCAGAAATAAGCTGAAGTATGTAATTAGAAAAACGTTTTAATGAATGATTCCTATATAACTTGTCCAGAATGCGGCACCGTCAATTTAAATAAAAAATATTGCACTAACTGCAACGCTTTATTAGACATGGTACTCAAACGCAACTTGGAACGCGAAAAAAAAATCGAGCAAAAAAACAAACAAAAAGAGTTACTAGATGAAAAGCCTAGCAAAATTGAAATATTCCTTAAAAAAGGTTCGGAGCATAAAAATGTAATCATCAGAACTTTTTTTCAAGCAAGTTATTACATCTGGATGTTTCTTGCTTTTTTGGTCGGTGGAATTATTTCGATGGTGATTGCGGCGGCAGCAGGTTAAAAATGGTGCTATGTTAAAAAGATTAATTTGCTTCCCGGTATTTATCGTAGCATTGACAATTTATCTGTGTCAACACCTAGGTTTACCACTGCATTGGTTGGTTAATAATTATGTGAATGATTTTTTGTGTCTTCCGCTGGTATTGGGTACGCTATACTTTTTTATTCGCTATTTAAAAAAAGATCAAAACTTTCAATTTTCGTTGGTATTTGTGCTGATTCTTGCTTCTTATTATTCCTTTTTTTTCGAATATTATCTTCCAAAAGTTAGTCAACGATATACCGCAGATTGGATTGATGTTGTGCTCTATTTTGCAGGCGCGATACTTTTTTTTCTAGTCGAAAAACAAGACAATAGAAAATGTTTGACTTAGTTTATTTGAGATTGCGATTTGACTTTTAAGATGTAATTTGACAAGTTGAAAAAATCTGTGGTCAAAAAGATTTTATCCTTCACATTTTTACCCGAAATTTGCTTCTTCAACTTTTTAAAACAACATTTTCATGGAATTTGGTACTATCATCATTTCAGAAACAGCAGCCAATAGTGGCAATCCACAAGACATTATTAACTCCAATATATCGGTTATCAACCTCATGCGCGAAGAAAAAATCGATGACGATTTGATTCATGAAGACGCCATCATGAGTTACTACATGGATTATTATGTGGCACAATGTACGCAAGGGAATTTTGCGCAATTTGTTTATAATTCGAAATGGAACATGGAATTGAACGGCCTTATTGCCGATGGTTTGGAACTGCTTGGTGCTCCAAAACATTTGGAATTGTTTCAGGCGCAGTGCAAAAAAGTCAATTTGATGAGTAGTGTCAAAAGAGATAAGTTTTTCAAAAGTAAATTGGAAGGTGTAAACCCGATTCGAGATATCATCAACAACGATATT
Source organism: Flavobacterium faecale (assembly GCF_003076455.1). Lineage (NCBI taxonomy): Bacteria > Pseudomonadati > Bacteroidota > Flavobacteriia > Flavobacteriales > Flavobacteriaceae > Flavobacterium > Flavobacterium faecale. Next base: position 832,487 of record NZ_CP020918.1, on the reverse strand, counting down.
TTTTTCGAAATAGAAGAAAATTTGGTGGAGCTTAATGCTGCTTTTCTAAAAGAGCATCCAGATACTCAAGTTCTTTCGGTAGATGGAATGTTCGAATTACTAGAAGAATTTGTGGGAAGAGAAATTAAAAGAGAATAAGTCCATTACGTAGCGATTGGCTAAAGTAGATGCGATATACAAAAATATTTTAGCAAATAGAAAAAGGACACATGGTATTAAATACTTTGTGCCCTTTTTTATGTTAGAGTCGTCTCTTTATTGCGTTAAGTAAAATCATGTTAATCCCGTTGGGTCTTTCTGTACCACAATAATGATAACAAAGTTTCTAATCTTCGGGAGTCTGATCCGCTACTAATCAACTTGTGATTTAGTGGCGCATATCCTTAAAAATTAAGAAATAATCACTTTTATGCGGAATCGATTATTATTGTATTCAATTTCTAAAATATAAATTCCTTGCGCTAGACTATTTTCAATATTTGCTGTTAAAAAACTTCCACTCACTTTGTATGGTTTCTGGTGCACTAGTGCGCCTTGACTGGTAAACAATTTTAGCATAACATACCCATTCAAATCTACTTTGAACGTGATATTGATCACCTTATCCTTGATCGGGTTGGGATAAACGGACATGAAAGCAGATTGATCGGTTATATTTTGATCCAAAGTGGCCGTTTTAAAAATCGGAATTTTAGCAAAATTACTTCCTAGTACTTCTGTTGTTTGCGCCTCCGTCATGCACAACCAATCTTGCATGATAGAGGAATAAATTTGACGAAAATCAAATTGCATTTCGACTTGATCATTTACGGCTGCATTCAAAGGTAAATTGGGTGATTTTCCAACCATTCCCGGGACAGGTTCTGTTGTTCCAGCCACTGTACCAGAATTGGTGTTTAGGGCAGCACCAAAAAAGAATACCGGAGCTCCAGCACCATGATCCGTCCCTAAACTGGCATTGCTCTTTATTCTTCGACCAAATTCACTAAAGGTCATTCCGGTAACTAGTTCAGATTTCCCCATTAATTCCAGATCCTGCTGAAAGGCTCCAATAGCTTGTGATAGGATACTTAGATTGTTGCGGTGCGAACCTTGGGTTTTGTCGGTCGTATCTACTTGCGCGCTATGTAGGTCTGAGGTATTGGGGTGATTAACAATATAAATCGGTGTTTGTAAACCTCCATTAATCAATTTGGCTACAATTTTTAATTGATCACCCAACTTATTGGATGAAGGATAGGTTGCAGATTGTGCTTGGGTCGTGTTATAGGCATTTTGTATTGCTGTTCTATAAACATTGCTTTGGTCTTTCATCAACCTCAAAAAAGTAAGTTCAGAACCATAGTCAGAATTTGGCGCAGGATCTGTGATTTGGTTGATTACATTCAATAAAGCATCAGGATTGGGAGCATTGTACCCCATATTAATGTTAGGGCCTTGCAATGAAAATGGCAGTGTCGACCCAATTTGTATCGCCAGTGGATCGGGCATATCGCTACTTGGATAATTGTTAGGGAAATTTGGATACACTTTGTCAAGTGCTCTACCCAACCAACCACTATCTAGGTCTTGGTTGCTGTTGGATGCGGTGAACCAAATATCTGTAGCTCGAAAATGGCTGTAACTAGGATTAGGATAGGAAACTCCTTGTATGATCATGAGTTTTCCATTGTCATACAAATTCTTCATGTCGCTCATTCCGGGGTGCAAACCTGTCGTGCTATTGTTTGCCAAGGTCAAAACAGAGGATTGATTCATCAAAATATTGGATCTGGCATTGTTCAAGTTGGTCCACTTGTCCAAAGGGAAAACGGTATTTAAACCATCATTTCCTCCATTCATTTGAATTATAACTAATATTTTACCACAGTTGATGGCCGCTGTTGCTAGTAGGTCTAGAGCGTTGCTGTCTATGCTTGAGGATGCCATAACCGGAACACCATTTAATGCTAAAGGGATAGTTGCGATAGCACTTGTTTTTAAAAAGCTTCTTCTTTTCATCTCTTTATAAATTACATTAATTGATATTCTGCTAATTGTGTGATCGTCACGAGTAATGTTTTTAATCGTGACTTGACGGTGTTTTTATTGGTCGTGTTTGTGGGGTTGCTGAGGTAGAGATTCCAGGCAGCTGTCCAATAGTTATTTGTTGTTTGATTCGAAAGTAAGGATTGTGTTTTTATTACATTTTTTTGTTCCAAACTCAAATCGATTGGCAGTAAATAGGCAATACATTCAGAAACCAATAAGTCGGGATCGGCACAAGTTGCAGCATCAAATTGCTGAATAAAGGCGATTAAATCCACTTCGATTCGGGTAATTAGTCCGTTATAATTTAAATTGTAACCGTTAAAAATTTTATTCAAAAAATCAAAGCGTTTTTGCGTAGTACTTGAATTGATCCAATATTCATGAAAAGAGGGATTTTGATAAAAAGCAGGGTAGCCCGAAACGTTTGGCACCGATCCTATGCTTTGTTCTAGTCCTACCAATATTGAACTGTTAAAGTAATTCCACACTCTATATTGTGCTTCGTAGTTGGTAGCGTCGGCAACGGTATGATTTAGGTTAAAGGTGCGTAAACTACCAATTACCAAGTCAAAAGGAGATTTGATATAAACACCTCTATTGGCAATATCATAAAAATGTTGGCTTTTAAAAAGTTGCTCTAGCACGGGTAAAATATTCCAATTATTAGCCACAAAAGCTTGTGCCAAAGGAGTAATAATTGTGGCTTCTATCGAAGAATCGATGTCATAATACACAAAGTAACGATAGATACGACGGCAGATATACTCAGAAACCACTTGAGATTTTGAAAAGAGCATATCGATAAAAGCATCAAGTTCTGTTGCACCTGTGTTGGATATTGTTGTAGTATTGAAAAATGAAGAAAATTGTTTTGTACTTGTCTCGTGTAAACTGCTATTGAAAGTAGTGTCTGGATTAACCGTGGTCAAATTTGAAACTCGCCAACCAGTTAAAACCTTTGCGGCTTGTACCACATCGGCTTCAGTGTACTGGCTCAAAGGGTCTTTTCCTAGCGTGAATAATTCCATAATCTCCCGAGCAAAATTTTCATCTGGAGACGTTTTTGAGTTCGAATTATTATTCAAATAATACATCATTGCAGGTTGTGTCGCCATGGTTCGAATGAGTGTTTTGAAATTCACAAGCGGATTGTCATAATACATTTTGGTAAAAGAATGTAATAATCTAGCAGAATGAGTACCATTTGATGTCCGAACGGTTTCAAAATCAACCGGGATAAAGTGGTACCAAAACAATGATAATTTGGCCTTGATACTTGCACCTTGATTTACGGTTAATCCAAAAATCCATTGTGCTAAAGAAAGATTACGTTGTCGGTTGGTTGTTCCTTGTCCACTTAGTAGAATGTCCGTCGTCCAATCGGCACCGTAAGGGAGGCCATTTTCATCTGGGACCAAATTATTATATCCGTTTACTGGTGGTGATGGTGGTGTGCTGTCTATTGTCAAAATGGTGGCTACCGCGTCACTCATGGATATAGTGAGCAAGTTGTCTAGGTCATTTTTTTTATGTCCAAAACCTGTTCTTTTTAATAAATGTAGTGCTTGTGCTTTTCCCCATACACCTGTGTAAGGCTGTAATCCACTAGTTACGGGTGCAACTCGCGCTGTCAAATTGTTTGCGCTTTGGTATTTTCGACCTTTAAAAATTTTTCGAGAATACTTTTCGAATAAAGGATCTCTCTTTGATAGCGTAGTTTTGAAATTTTTTAAAACAAGAGTAAAAAGTTTCCGGCGGTTTAAAGTTTGGGACATAGCATTACCTGAATTATGATGTACGAATGGTTTGGTTTTTTGGTATTTAATAAGCATTGTTATAAGGCTAATCGAAAAGTAAATAGTAGGTAAGGACTACATGCATTGGGCGACTAGAAAAAAAGTAAAGTTATATAAATAATGTATTGGTTTTTAGGGAGATAAAATATTTATATTTGGTATCAATTGTTTTGTTGTTTTGTGTGTCTATTTGGTTTGCTTCAGTAACCGTATCGGATATTTTTCTGTTTTAAATTTTTATTTCCTAAAAATATCGATATATTTGGAGAACCAAATTGGTAAACCAAAAATGTAAATTGGTTAAATGTATTATTTATGACGTATACTAGAAAGAATAATTGGTTAGGAACATTTGTGTTGGGATTGGTTTTGTTGGTTTGTCAGAACGGCATTGCGCAAGGGCACCCACGATTGGTTTTAACCCAAAAGGGAGTAAAAGAAATTAGATCAAAATTGGGTACAGTGCCACTTTTTGATGCCTCAGTAGCTGAGGTGAAAAAAGAGGTTGATGCCGAAATTTTGCACGGCATCGAAGTACCAATTCCTAAAGATTTCTCAGGTGGATATACGCATGAGAGACATAAAAAAAACTGGCTTATCATTCAAAAAGCAGGTGTTTTGTACCAAATTCTGGGAGACAAAAAGTATGCAGTATATGTAAAGGATATGTTGATGGCTTATACCAAACTATATCCTACCTTGCCTTTGCACCCGCAAGAACGTTCTTATGCTCGTGGAAAATTGTTTTGGCAAGCCTTAAATGATTCAAATTGGCTAGTTTATGTAAGTCAAGCCTATGACTGTGTCTATGATTTTATTGGAGCCAAAGACAGAGCTATTATCGAAAAAGAATTGTTCAAACCATATGCTGATTTTATTTCCATTGGCTCTCCGCAATTCTTTAATAGAGTGCACAATCATAGTACATGGGGAAATGTTGCTGTGGGGATGATTGCCTTGGTTATGGATGATAACGAATTGTTGGATAGAGCTTTGCATGGCTTGAAAGAGGATACCTTGCCTGTAGGGATGAAAGATAATGACGGTGGATTAATTAAGAAACCAGGACAAAAAACAGGTTTTCTTGCGAATGTTGACGAACCTTTTTCTCCAGATGGATATTATAATGAAGGACCATATTATCAGAGATATGCAATGTACCCTTTTATGGTTTTTGCAGAAGCATTACAAAACACCAAACCAGAACTTAAAATTTTTGAGTATAAAAACGGAATACTAAATAAATCGATTTATGCTTTGCTTAATTTGACTAATTCTGCGGGAGAATTTTTTCCTTTGAACGATGGTCAAAAAGGAATGTCGTATTACTCTAGAGAATTAGTTTCAGCAGTTGATATCGCTTATTTATATGATGGTAGAGATCCTTCGTTACTTTCTATTGCAGAAAAGCAGGGTCGCGTGCAGTTGGATAATTCAGGTATGGCAGTAGCACTCGGAATTAAAAATAAATTGACAAAACCTTTTATCAAAAAATCAATTGATTTATCTGATGGTTCAGATGGGCAAGAAGGTGGTGTGGCTATTATTCGAAATAAAATCAAAGACAATGAATTGACTTTGGTGATGAAATATGCCGCTCAAGGGTCTAGTCATGGTCATTTTGATAAATTATCATTTTCATATTATCAAAATAGCGACGAAATACTGCAGGATTACGGTTTGGCTCGTTTTGTAAATATCGAACAAAAAGGGGGAGGTAATTATTTAAAAGAAAATGCTACTTGGGCAAAACAAACCATCGCTCACAACACCATTATCCAAAATGAAACTTCGCATTTTAAAGGCGACTTTGAAATAGGAAATCTATACGCTTCAAAGAAATATTTGTATGACGTTTACAATCCAAAAGTTCAAATTATAAGTGCTATTGAGGATAATGCCTATCCAGGTACTCATATGCAACGTTCGATGGTTTTATGGGACTTAGAAGGATATGAAAAACCATTGTTGTTGGATATTTTTCAGGTGGATTCAAAAACAGCCAATCAATACGATTTACCGTTTAACTACTTGGGTCAAATGATGACGGCTAATTTTAAATATGAGTCCCCAAAAACGTTGGAGCCTCTTGGTACTGCTTTTGGTTACCAACATTTATGGAAAGAAGGTTTTGGTGTGGCAGCTGAAGCAAATACAAAGTTTTCATGGTTGTATGATGGTAGTTTTTACACGATGACTTCTGCGACTAGTGCGGGAGACGAATTAATATTGGCTAGGTTGGGAGCAAACGATCCTAATTTTAATTTAAGAAGAGACGCTTCGGTTATTATTAGAAAAAAGAACATAAAAAAGACAACTTTTGTAAACGTTATTGAGTCACATGGTAGTTATAGCCCCGTGACCGAGAATGCCGTAAATGCTTTCAGTGCAATTGCAAATGTTGAAAAAGCATATGAAGACGAAAAATATGTAGCCGTTGCAATTAAAAATACTAATGGATCAGTTGGTTTATTTATCCTAGCTACAGAAGATAATTCGACTACAGCACAACACACATTGACAGTTAAAGATCAAACCTATAGTTGGGTTGGAGCTCATTACAGTACATTGATTAAGTAAGTTTTTAAGTCAGAGGATTATTGCATGTCATGAAGCAACTCATCTTGCAAGTTGATTTCGATTAAAAAGCTTTTAGTTACCCATTTACATGAACTCTTAAGGCGAAATAGTGTACGTGAATTGAATGTTATTCAATATAATTTTCTAAAAAATAAGAATAATGTTCAATAATTAGAAAAATGAAAAAGTCTGCAAAATATTCAATGGAATAATTTGCAGACTTTTTTAGTAAAAATCAGCTTCTTACTGTCAATTAGTTGTGAAGAGGTTCTGATTCAGACTTTTAAAGTAGATTTTTTTAACATTATTTTAAAAATAATTGTGGTTTTGTTTTTTTTACTTAATAATTGTTACTACATTTGGTTCTCCAAATTGGTTTACCAAACTGGTGTTATAAAAAATATCTGATTTAAGTCTTCAGGTTTCAAATCAGATACGACTAATCAATAACCTAAGTAACAATGATGAAATTACAATTTTCAAAATCTCTTCTATTTGCTACAATGGCAGTCGCAACTGTAGGGTATAGCCAAGAGGCAAACGACACGAAGAATGTAGCCAACATTGACTTATCACATTGGACAGTAACTACACCGGCAGAAAATCTTGATAAACCAGGAAAAACCTTGGATTTAAAATACCCTGAAATTTTAGATTTTGCCACAAATGAGGCAACTAATAAGTACATGTACGAAGACAAAAAAGACAAATCAATTGTTTTCTATGCTTTTCCATCAGGTACCTCTACTGCAAACAGTCATTATTCGAGATCGGAGCTTAGAGAAACGATGAAGGTTGGTGACTCAGATACCAACTGGACATTTGCTCAAGGTGGCTATTTAAAAGGAACATTCAAAGTCCAAGAGGTTTCGAAAGAAGATGATGGTAAATACAGCCGCATAATTGTTGCACAAATCCATGGTCGATTGACAGATGAACAACGTGATCTAATAGGTCAAAAAGATAATAATGCTGCTCCAATATTAAAAATCTATTGGGACAAAGGAAAAATTAGAGTAAAAACAAAGGTATTAAAAGACAAGAATGCTTCATTAAAAGATATCCTTCCTGCAGACGCATGGGGAGATGATGAAGGTAGAGATTTTAAAGAAAAAGTTGATTTTGATAGATTCACTCTTGAGGTTAAAGTTTCAGATGGTCGTTTGGAGGTGATTTTAAATGGAGGAGAATCATTTGTGTATGATGATATTAGCATCAAAAAATGGGGAGTATTTGAAAATTATTTCAAAGCAGGAAACTATTTTCAATCAAAAAACCCAGATTCTTTTGCTAAGGTCAAGATATATTCTTTGAAAGCATCTCATTAATAGTATATTAGTAGTACATATTTGTCTGCTCTTTTTTATTATCGTGTTGTTTTTTTAATTAGTTTTACGAACCAATCTGGTTAACCAGGGTTAAAAAAATTTAAGTATTATGAATTTAGAAGTAATCACAAGAAAAGATAATAATAAAGAGTCGCTTAATGCTATCATTGGTAAAATTAGGGATTATATCAATTATAAAAATTTAGAGCCACAAGATAAACTACCATCTGAAAGAATGCTTTCTGAAAAATTCGAAGCTAGTAGAAGTAGTGTTCGTGAAGCGATTCAAAAATTAGAATTTTACGGTATTTTGAAATCTATTCCACAAAGTGGAACTTTTGTAGCAAATATTGGTAAAATAGCAATCAACGCTATTATTGATGATATTTTGAGATTAGGCGTGTCTGATTTTAAATCATTAGTGGAAACTAGAATTTTAATCGAATTAAAAACGGTTCGTCTAGCTGCAACAAGAAGAACAGAAGAAGATATTGAAGATATTAAAGTTGCTCTAGAAGCCTATGCCGCAAAGGCATTAAGTGGAGAAAATGCAGTTCAGGAAGATTTAATTTTTCATTTGGCTATTGCAAAAGCAAGTGGAAATAGTACCATTAATAATATGATGTTGATCATTACACCTGAAATCTTAATCAATTTCGAAAAATATCATGTTTGTGATAAAAATGAAAATGATGTAATGGATAGGATCAATGAGCATAAAGAGGTTTTTGATGCAATCGTTGCTCAAAACCCGCAATTAGCAAAGCAAAAGATGAAGGAGCATTTCAAATCTTTGTATGAGTATTGTTATCATTCATAACGATTTGCAAGTCGTTTTCAAGATGAAAAAAACAAAGAGGTAGCACCGAGTTTTTTCTATCGAAATAAACAACTTTTTATATTAGAATACAATTTAGCCTAGGTGTACAACCTTAGGTACAGATAACTTTTGGCTCTATTTTAAATTAAATTAAAGTCAATTCAATAAGGTAAAACTATGAAAGTAAAAGGATTAAGATGGTGGATCGTAAGTTTAATTATGCTGATTACCATAATTAACTATTTGGACAGAGGAACACTGAACTACATGTGGGTTGCCAATATTGAATATAAATTGGTTGATGCTATTGATGCTGGTGCTAGTGAAAATCAAGCGCAGTTTCAAGCAAAAGACAATAGTTATCTTTTGGTAACCAAAAGAGGCGAGCAGTTTATCCAAAAAGCGGATATGGTGAACTTCAAAGACGAGGGTCAAACAGTAGTGAACCGTCAAGGTATCGCTTATGAACTCGGAATTGTAGATAAGAATGCTACTGCTGAAGAAGCATCAAAGCAAGCTAAAGACGAATTAGGAATAATTACTATTTTCTTTATGATTGCCTACGGTTTTAGTCAATTGTTTTCGGGTAAATTATATGATAAAATTGGAACACGTCGCGGTTTTGTAGCTTCAGTTCTAGTTTGGGGTCTAGCAGATGCTTTAACTTCATTATCTCAAGGTAAAGTTTCTTTGACAGGATTTAGAATGATGTTAGGATTGGGTGAAGCAGGTCCATGGCCTGGAGCAACCAAAAGTAATGCAGAATGGTTTCCTCAAAAAGAACGCGCTTTTGCACAAGGTTTATTTGGAGCCGCAGCTTCTATAGGTTCTATCTTGGCACCAATTGTTATTTTATCCTTATACATGACAATTGGTTGGAAAATGACTTTTGTTGTAGTAGGGGTTTTGGGAATTGCATGGTTGATTCCATGGTTGATTATCAACACCAAAGGGCCAAAAGAACACTCTTGGATCACAGACGAAGAGCGTGAATATATTTTGGGAGACCAAACAGTGAACAATGTAAGTACGGAAGTTGCCAAAACTTGGGGAGAATTGTTGTCAAACAAAAAGAATTATTCAGTGATTTTGGGTCGTTTCTTTTTAGATCCAATTTGGTGGATGTTTGTAACATTTTTACCAATGTACTTAGTTGAGGAATTTAATTTGAATATTAAAGAGCTCGCTTTCTCTGCATGGGTACCTTATGTAGGTGCGATGGTTGGAAGTATAGCCGGTGGTTGGTTCTCAGGATTTTTAATCCGTAGAGGAGCAACTGTAGATAGAGCCCGTAAAACGGCTATGTTAATTGGTGGAGCAGTAGTAGTCCCTGCAATTTTAACATCAGTGATGGTTCCTAATGCATCATTAGCAGTAATCTTGATGGCATTTGTATTGGGAGGTTTTCAATTTATGATGACCAATATTCAAACTTTGCCAAGTGATTTACACGGTGGTAAATCGGTAGGTTCGTTAGCTGGTTTAGGAGGAGCTTCGGCAGTATTAGGTACCATTTTGGCTATATCATTTGCAGGACAAATTTCGAGCTGGCCATTATTATTCGGATTGCTATCCGCTTTGGTACCAATGTCTTTGATCGCAATTTTCTTAACGATTGGTAAAATCGAAAAAATATAATAATTCAAAAGAGATAAACAAACAATTTAAATAAGATAAAGATGAGTAAAGTAGAAGGAAAAGTTGCAGTTATTACAGGTGCAACTGGAGGTATAGGATTTGCAGTAGCTAAAAGATTAGGGAAAGATGGATATACTGTTGTTTTAAATGGTATTGATGATGCAGCTGGAGCTGAAAAATTGGCTGAACTTACTGCTGAAGGAATTACTGCTGAGTATTACGGTTTTGACATGACTGACGGTGATGCTGTTGCTGCTAATATTGCGAAAATTGGGGAAAAATTCGGTAAAATCGACGTGTTGGTTAACAATACAGGTGGTATTGGTGTTAGAGCTAGATTTGAAGATATGACAAACGAAGAATATAAATTTGTTATGGCTTTGAACCTTGATTCTGTTTTCTATGCATCAAGAGCAGCTATTCCTTTCTTGAAAAAAGGAGAGAATGCATCAATCATCAACTATACATCAAACGCAGCTTGGAACGGTGCAGGACCAGGAGCTGGTATCTATGCAGTTTCAAAAGGTGGAGTTCAATCGATCACTAGAGCACTTGCTAAAGATTTAGCTGAGTACGGAATTAGAGTTAACGCTGTTTCTCCTGGAACTATCGATACTCCTTTTCACGCTCAAATTAAAGCAACTAAACCAGAAGTTTTTGCTTCCTGGAAAAGTAGTGTATTACTAGGAAGATTAGGTGAGCCAGAAGAAGTTGCAGGTGTTGTAGCTTTCTTGGCTAGTGCAGATGCATCTTTCATCACTGCAGAAACTATTCAAATTGGTGGTGGTCAAGCATTAGGAATCTAAGAAAGTTCTATTTTATTTGAAAGCTGTAAAAAATCCAAATAGGAACAAATGTTCGTATTTGGAGTTATTTAACAAATATTTGTATTCGTGTGAATATGTATAGCAATTTAGCTTGTTGTCTTAATCGAAAGAGATCTATCTTTCAATTTGCTAGTAGATTAGCTTTAATGTTTGCCTTTCAAATTAAATTAAATATAGTGTTAAATGCAGATAAATAATGGCTGTTTGTCAAAAAAACTATCTGTTTTAACGTAAAAAAAGTTACTTTTGAACCTTCTTTCGAAAACGATTGAAGGTTTTTTTATATTTTTTTGGCGCAGCTAAAGTAGTAGTAATCAATTAGGAATTTAATAAGATGAAAAAAGTAATCACTTTTGGTGAAATTTTACTCCGTTTATCGACAGATAGGCACTTGCGATTCTCTCAAGCAGAATCATTCAAAGCTACTTATGGTGGGGGTGAATTTAACGTAGCGGTATCATTGGCGAATTATGGTATGACTGCAGAGTATGTAACTAAGATACCTAATAATGAATTAGGAATTAGTGCTTTAAAAGAAATGCGTAAGCTAGATGTAGGTTGTGATAACGTATTGTTTGGTGGTGATCGTTTGGGTATTTATTTTTTGGAAACAGGAACAAGTACGCGTGCAAGCAACGTGATTTACGATAGAGCAAACAGTTCTATGGCCGATTTGAAAGTAGGGGAGATCAATTGGAGAGAGATTTTAAAAGGAGCAACTTGGTTTCATTGGAGCGGAATTACACCTGCTCTGTCTGAAAGTGCTACTCAAGCTTGTCTAGAAGCTATAAAAATCGCTCACGAAATGGGATTAACCATTTCTACCGATTTAAATTACCGTGCAAAATTATGGAATTACGGTGTTCAACCAAAAGATGTAATGCCAGAGATGTTGAAATACAGCCACGTTATTTTGGGTGATATTGATACTGCTTACTTCATGCTTGGATTGGACAAAGTTGACCCAGATTATACGAAAGGAGAATTGCTTCCTTCTCTTTATGATACTATTTTCAAAATGTGTCCTGATTTGAAATATGTTGCAACTACTTTGCGTTATTCTGTGAGTGCATCACACCAGCGTATAGGTGGCGTTATGTATGACGGAAAAAAATTGTACAATGCAGCTGTTCAAGAGGTGACTCCAGTAATTGATCGTGTAGGAAGTGGAGATGCATTCATGGGTGGATTAATTTATGGCTTGAATGAAGAACCTTTGGACGAACAAAGAGCTTTGAATTTTGCAGTAGCTGCTTGTTGTTTGAAGCACACGATCTCAGGAGATTACAATTTAGTTACCAAACCAGAAATTGAAAAATTACTTTCTGGTGATTTTTCAGGAAAAGTTTCAAGATAAAAATATAAAAACTATGGCTCAATTTACAAGAATAGAAGTAGCACAAGTAATGAAAGATACAGGAATTGTTCCTTTATTTTATCATAAAGATGTTGAAGTAAGTAAACAAGTATTGAAAGCATGTTACGATGGTGGAGCACGTTTACTAGAATTTACTAGTAGAGGTGATTTTGCTTTCGAAATTTTTGCTGCTTTAAATAAATATGCAATTGCAGAGTTGCCAGGAATGATTCTAGGAGTAGGATCGGTGACTGATGCTGCTTCTGCGTCTTTATACATGCAATTAGGTGCCAACTTTATTGTAACACCAGTTTTAAGAGAAGATATTGCTATTGCTTGTAATCGTCGTAAAGTACTTTGGTCTCCTGGATGTGGTACACTTACAGAGATAGCAAGAGCAGAAGAATTAGGTTGCGAAATTGTAAAATTATTTCCTGGAGATATTTATGGTCCAGAATTTATTAACGGAATCAAAGGGCCTCAACCTTGGACATCGATCATGCCTACAGGTGGTGTGTCTCCAACAAGAGAAAACCTAAAGGGCTGGTTTGATGCAGGTGTTACTTGCGTTGGATTAGGTTCAAAATTAATAAAAGCAGATGCAAACGGTGTTTTTGATATTGCAAAAATTGAAGCATTGACTAGAGAATGTATCGAAATTATAAAAAGTCTTAGAAAGTAATCACTTTCAAAACTTAACTAGTCGGAAGACTAGAATGATTAAAAGTCCCAAACTACCCTATGTAGTTTGGGACTTTTTTGTTTAAGCATCTAGTCTTATTACTTTGAAATTCAGTTAATCATAGGTTAATTGATTGGTTAAGGTCGTGAATTTATAGCATTGTTAACGATGGTCTTGTTTTTAATTGTTGATGATTGTCATATTGTTTTTTATTTATTTCAGTGGTATAAATGCTAGTGCTGGCGAGGGCTTAGAAGGATGGACTGTTTCTGTTTTTACTGCTAATTATGAAATATTTTAATCCTTTTAATTCATTATGAAATTTTTACAGTGTTTTTTTTGAATTAATCGCATTAAAGTTTTTTTAACATGGAAATTAACGTTATATTTGGAAAACCAAATTGGAAAACCAGTTTGGTGACGCAGTTAAAAAAGACGATTTTTAGTCTTTCTAAACTAAAGAGATTTTTTTGAATAAATGAAAAACATAATGCTATCTGTTTTTTATAAGTAAACCAACTATTTTAATCACTAAAAATTAAATTATGAATTTAAAAACTAAACTTACTTTAATGTTACTGTTGATATTCAACATTTCATTATTTGCACAGGGCGGGTATCGATTGTCCGGTACTATAATGGATGGAGGTAAAATGCCAATTCCTGGAGCCAATGTAATTATAGCCAATTCAACTAAAGGTTCATCTACAGATTTTGATGGTAAATTTCAAGTTGATGTTAAAAAAGGAGATGTTCTTCAATTTTCATACATAGGTTATAAAATGCAATCTGTGACGATTACCAATCAAAAGACCTTGAATATTGTTTTGGTTGAAAATAACAGTCAACTTGATGAAGTAGTTGTTGTGGGTTATGGTTCTCGTAAAAAGAGTGACATCACAGGTTCGGTATCTTCGATAAAAGCTGAAGAAATCAACGCTTTTCCACTTGCAGATGCTGCACAAGCTTTGCAAGGACGTGCTGCAGGTGTAGTTGTTCAATCTAATAATGGTGGTGAGCCAGGTGCTCCTATTAGTATTAAGGTTAGGGGTAACACTTCTATCAGTGCTGGTAGTGATCCTTTGATTGTAGTGGATGGATTTGTTGGGGCGTCAATGCCACAAGCAAGTGATATTCAATCTATCGAAGTTTTAAAAGATGCATCGGCAACTGCTATTTATGGTTCTAGAGGATCTAATGGTGTTGTAATGGTAACGACTAAGAAAGGTAGAAACGGAAAATTAACTGTAGAGGTGAATAGTAGCTATTCTGTTCAAAATACAGCTAACAGATTGGATTTGTTAAACGCAGAACAATTTATTGCTTACAAGAAATTAACAAACCCAAGTTTTGTTGCAGGAACTGCAGATACAGACTGGCAAGATTTATTATACAAAAGCGGAAGTACTCAAAATCACCAATTCTCTTTTTCTGGAGGTACTGAAAAAGTAAACTTCTATGCTTCTGCAAATTATTTCAAACAAGACGGTGTTATCATCAACTCGGATTTTGAGAGAATGACTTTTTTATCTAACATTGATGCTCAGGTTACAGACAAATTAAAATTAGGTTTTAACCTTTTTTCAAGTAGGTCTTCAAAAAATGGTGTTCCAACACAATCAACAGGTGAAACTGCAAATGGTGGTGGTGATGATGTGATCTCTCTTATGTTTAGATTTAGACCAGATTACGGAGTGAAAGATCCAGTTACAGGTTTGAATACTACAGATAATATTGCTGATGAAGTTGATAATCCGTACGCAATTGCAACTGAAGCAGTAAATACAACAAAAACGGATATTAGTAGATCAAATTTATATGCTAATTATGATATTATAAAAGATCTTACTTTCAAAACAACTTTTGGATACAGTACTACAAATACAACTGTAGGTTCATTTAGACCATCTACATTATTGGTTACGGCTGGTAGAGGAACAGGTGGTAAAGCAAGTATTTCTAATTTGAAAAAGACAGATATATTAACAGAGAGTTATTTGTCATATAAAAAAGAAATAGGAAAAGGTACTTTGAACTTATTAGCGGGTTACTCGTATCAAAAAACAAGTTCTGAACGTTTTTCTGCAGGAGCACAACGTTTTACTGATGATAGTTTCTCTTACTTTAATTTAGCGGGTAGTTCTGTTTCTGTATTGCCAACGTCTTCATTTGTTGAGCAAGAAATTGAATCTCAATTTGGTAGATTAAATTATGACTATAACGACAAATATTTGTTGACTGCTACGGTAAGACGTGATGGAGCTTCAAACTTTGCAAAAAACCATAAATATGCAATCTTTCCTTCTGGAGCATTAGGATGGAAAGTTTCGAATGAAGACTTCTTGAAAGATAGCGAATCAATTTCGAACTTGAAATTAAGAGCTAGTTATGGTGTTACAGGTAACCAAGCAATTTCTGCTTACCAATCATTGGCAAAATTATCTACTATTTATGCAGGTCTTGGTGGTGCAGCAGTAAATGCAGTTGTACCTGATCAAGCAGCAAACGATAACTTGAAATGGGAGTCTTCTTATCAAAGTAACTTTGGTTTGGATTTAGGTTTGTTGAATAACAAAGTGTCGCTTTCATTAGATTATTACAATATTAATACGAAAGATTTATTAATGGCTGATAACAGTCAATCACAATATTTAGGTTTCCAAACGTTGGCTAGTATTAGAAACGTTGGTGAAATTAACAATAAAGGTTTTGAAATTTCATTAAATACAAAGAATATCACAAACAATGATTTTAGATGGACGACAGATTTTAACTGGTCTACAAATAAAAACAAAGTGGAAAAATTAATTGGTGGTACAGATGTGATTTTGAATGCTGCTCCAGGATTTTTTAGCAATAATTCAGGAACACACATTTTGAGAGAAGGAGAAGCTGCAGGTGTATTCTACGGTTTAGAATACCAAGGAGTTTATCAAGGTGGTACATTGCCAACAGGTTTGGCTATAGCTGCTGGTGGAGTTGCAGGTGACCCTATGTTTACAGATGTGAGTGGTGATGGATCGATTACAACTGCTGATAGAAAAATTATTGGTAATCCAAATCCAGATTGGAATATGGGTATCACAAATAACTTCAGTTATAAAAATTGGGATTTGAATATCTTTTTCCAAGGTTCTTACGGAGGTGATGTGTTTAACTTGACCAAAGCACAATTGTTTAGAGGTAGCTCGAATGCACTTACGGATGTGTTAAATGCTTGGACACCTACTAATACAGATGCTAACATTCCTCGTGTTGTTGCTGATAGAAGAGAAATTTCATCTCGTTTTGTTGAAGACGGAAGTTATATTAGATTGAAAAATATTGCATTAGGATACAACGTTCCTTCAAAATTTACTGAAAAAATGGGGGTAGAAAGCTTAAGATTGACTTTGAGTGCGCAGAACTTATTGACTTTTACAAAATATTCTGGCTTAGATCCTGAGGTAAGTTATTTTGGTTCTGGAGGAGGAAGTACATCGACATCAAATTCTACTAAAGGATTCGATTTTGGAAATTTCCCAACAGTGAGATCAGTTAACTTTAGTGCTAGTTTGAAGTTTTAATAGTAAATATAAAAAAGACACACAATGAAAAAATTTAAATATATATTCGTTTTAATTGGAATGTCCATGATAGGCTGTTCTGATTTAGAAGAACAACCAGTTGGATTATTAACACCTTCTTCGTTCTTTACTTCCATAGATAAAGTTCAAATTGCTATAAATGGTGCTTACGCTCACATGGAACATAGGTATTTCATGTCAAGAGAAATGTCAATGTCATTAATGTTGGCTAGTGATATGGTAGATTTGAATGTCAATGTTACCAATCCTGAGCGTGTACAGTTTAGTAATGTTGGAATATTAGCAGATAATGCAAATATTGCAGTCTATTGGCCAAAATGTTACCAAATTATTGGTGCAGCCAATCAAGCTATTGACGGTGCGAGTTATGTAACTGCAGATGCAGCTGCAAAAAATAAAGTGGTGGCACAGGCCTATTTTATTAGAGCTTTTGTTTATTACCATCTGGTAAGGCAATTTGGAGCGATTCCATATATTGACAAACCAGTTACAGATGTACAAGCTGCAGGATCAATTAGTAAAACTTCAGTTGCTGAGGTTTACAAAAATATCATTGCAGATTTAAAATTTGCAAAAGAATGGTTGCCAGATACTCAAATCACAAGAGCAATCCCTGCAAAATCAGCTGCAAGTTCATTTTTGGCTTCCGTGTATTTGACTATGGGGCAATATGATCCTGCTAACTTTCAACTTGCTTATGATGAAGCAAAGGATATTATTTCAAAAGAGGGGACGTATAATTTAGGCTTAGAAACTGATTTTCAAAACTTATTTGACTATTCTAAAACAGATGCTTCAAAGGAGCCAATATTTGTAATCGATTTTATTGGAAAGTCTGATGGAGATCAAGGTCGTGATTACTTGGCTGCTTTTACAGGTATTAGAGCCGATGAGCAGTATGGATACAGTGGAGGATGGTCGATCTTAGTACCTTCTCTAAATGTTTACAACACTTGGAACTCTTTAGATTATAGAAGAGCAGTGAGCTTTGATGCGACAGGAGTATTCAAAGGATTGAGACAACCGTATACCAAATTCACAACTTATTATACTGCTGGTGATAACCGTCCCCATATTGCGAAATATACTCGAAAAGCAGGTCCTGCTGCAGATGGTAATGGTAGAACTACAAATAGTAATTATCTAATGATGCGTTATGCCGAAGTATTGCTTATTGGAGCTGAAGCAGCAAACGAAGTAGGTCAGACTGCTGATGCTGTTACTTGGACAAATAGAGTTAGAGCAAGAGCGAGAGCAGGAGCTGCAGGTGGTACAGCTAGTGTTTTTCCAGCTGATATTACAACATTATCAAAAGATGCAATGAGAACTTTGGTTCTAGAAGATCGTAAATGGGAATTGGCTTTTGAGTTTTCAAGATGGTATGATATTGCAAGAAGAGATTTAGGTCCAACGGTTTTTAGTGCTTCTGGACTAGAAGGTGCAAAACCTGCTTTCGTAACAGCAAGAAAATATTTGTTCCCTTTACCAGCTAATGAGTTGACAAGAAATCCAAATTTATTACCGCAAAATGCAGGGTATTAATTGAAGAGAAATTAAAAAATAGTTTCTAAACAAACTATAAACGCTTATAGGATGATAATTTTATCCTTGAAAATAGCATTAGTTGATTAAATTAGTTTTTTTTAGATATACCGATCCGAAATTCAGATCGGTATATCTTTTTTATTTTCTAAACGTATCTTTATTAGGTGGTTTAGAACGATCAGATTACTTCCGGTTTTATTTATAAATAAAATTTAATAAAAATGAAAAAGCAAATTATTACTATAGTAGTAGGGCTATCGCTCATTACAGCACTTCAAGCGCAAGAGATTCCGGTTGAGAAATTAATTATACAGTTAGAAAATAATACACAAAAGTATTCTAAACTTATTCTACAAAACGAAATAGAAGGAATACAAGTAGAGCATATCGCGCTTACGGGCAACAAATCAATTGTGGATGATGCCAATGAAGGATACAAATCTATTTATCTGTTTTTTAAAGGCAAAGGAACGGTAAAGACAATGAATATAAAATATGAAATTGTTCCAGAAACTATCTTATTACCTAATGTAGCAAAGAGCATCTCAATCAAAACCGCTAAGAACGATACGCTTCATTACTTAAAAATCGTTACTAAGCTTTCTGCGCAAGACCTTGTAGAGTTGAATGAGTTTCCGATAGAAAATACGCAAAAGGTTTATTATGCAAAGTTTGAAGACTGTAGGCCTTACACAGAGCCTATAAAAAGTCCAAATACGATCAGCCGCACCATTATGCCTAACAAGATTATTCCAAGAATAGCAATGGGAACTGTACAAACCAAAGGACCTGATAAAGTAGGAGCTCACAAACATCCTATGTTGGAGCAATTATTCTTAGGGCTTTCAAAAAATAATATCATAGTTTATGCAGATGATGCTCAAAGACCATTGCTTGAATATTCATTATTGCATATTCCGCTGGGATCGATGCATTCTGTTTCTGTTGAAAAAGATGATGTTTTGTATTATGTTTGGATGGATTTTTTCATGGATAGTAAAGGAGAAGAATGGTTAAAAACGCATAATGTGAGCGAAGATAAAAAGTAAAAAAGTTTGTAGATTCAAGAATTTATACTTCTAATAAATCAAAATCCAAATTGCTGTAAAGGTGGTTTGGATTTTTTTTGTTGTGTTAAGTTGTTGTTATTGTTTGTTTTGTGATTTTTATAAAGAAATGTTGCTTGGTTCGCTGTAATGTTTATATTTGAATTATTATTGGTTAACCAAAATGGTTATCCAATGCTTGCTAACCAACCTAAATTATACTAAAATGAAAAAAATTACTTTGACGAAGAGTAGTTTGTTGAAACCAATTTTGGTTTTAACTGCTATTCTATTTTTAAATGTTTCAGTCGCACAAACGGTATACACTAGTGCGAGTACTTTGCAAACGGCTGTAAATGCCGCTGGATCCACAGGCGGAACCTTTTTGGTAAAAGATGGAAGTTATTCAGGTTTCAAAGTGACAACGACCTCGGTAAACGCAACGGCAGATAAGCCAATTATCATTAAACCACAATCGGTTGGAGGGGTTACTTTTACGGGAGATTCTTATTTCTCCTTTAAAAAGTCAGCAAATATTATTCTTGAAGGCTTTAATTTTAACTGTACTGGTAAAAGTACCATTGTTAAGTTTGAAGGAAGTAATAATGTACGAGTAACTAGAAATATATTCAAACTTACTATTTCTGACGGCGTCTCATCGGTAAAATGGGTTTATATTGGAGGTGTTTATGATGATGTCACTCTACCGTATCAATTTTTGAGTCACCACAATCGTGTTGATCATAATATTTTTAAAGAAAAAAATCTACCAGGACATTATATTACGATTGATGGAACCAATGCCAAAGTACAGTCCCAATATGATGTAATTGATCACAATCATTTTAAAGATAATTCTCCAAGAGCTACCAATGAGCAGGAGTCCGTACGTGTAGGCTGGAGTGACATGTCCAAATCTAGTGGTTTTACTACGGTAGAATATAATTTATTCGAAAATTGTGATGGGGACCCTGAAGTGCTATCCGTTAAATCCTGTGATAATATTATAAGACACAACACGTTTAGAGGAAATTATGGGACTTTGTCTTTTAGACATGGAAATCGTAATAGGGCAGAGGGGAATTACTTTTTTGGAAATGGACGTCCAATTGGCTTGGCTCCCGACGGAACGACAAAGTTGTATACAGGTGGTATGCGTGTGTATGGAACAGATCATGTGATTATCAATAATTATTTTGAAGGATTAAATGGTACCAAGTGGGATGCTCCTATAACAATTACGCAAGGTGACGACATTGATGGTCCAAATAATAATACGTTGAGTAATCATTTTAGAGCAGAACGTGTGGTAATTGCTTATAATACTTTGGTGAACAATGATCAAGGTATCGAAATAGGTTTTAGCAACAACGGAGCGTATAGCAAACCCGTTAATCAAATTACGATTGCTAATAATTTAATCACAAGTGACCGAAATAGTCTTGTAAAAATCGTTGATGGTAAAGACCAAGGGAGTGCCATAACTTGGTCCAATAATTTAATGTACCCGGTTTCTCCTGCCACATTAATCTCTGGCGGAATCACCACGACCTTGTCAAGTCCTAATGAGGTTATTGTCGAAAATCCTAATTTGGTTTTTGATGCTGCAACAAGTACTTGGAAGTCTTCTAGCACTACTCCATTATATTCCAATACAAATGCTATAGTAAATGATGAGGATATAGAGGGGCAATCAAGACCTGCTACAAGTAATCCAGGAGCTGATCAATATAGTACAGCGTCAGTGCGTTATTTGCCTATGACTGCAGCAACGGTTGGTCCATTGGCTTATGAAAATGTGCCTCTTACATTGTCTCCTGTAACAAGTTTTGAATTATCTGGAGAAACCAAAACAACTACAGTTACTACCAATTTGGCATGGTCTGCTACTGTAGATAGTAGTTGGCTAGCGCTTAGTGCAAATTCAGGTTTGGGTAATAGTTCCATTGGGATTACCGCTACAGCCAATCCGTCAGGAGCTACAAGAACAGGGATTTTAACAGTAACGGGACAAGGAGTAGATCCTGTAATGATTACAATTACACAAGTCGGGCCTGTTTTGACTGTGTCTTCTGTTTCAAATTTTAGTGCAGCAGGAGAGGTAAAAACGGCAACAATTACGTCCAATGTAAGTTGGACAGCCAGCGTTGGTACTGCGAGTTGGTTTTCAATAAACACAAATTCGGGTAATAGTAACGGTATGATTACAGTTACAGCAAGCTCCAATACTGCAACAACTTCTAGAACGGGAACAATTTCGGTGACAGGTGCTGGCTTATCGCCTGTAAATGTGAGTATTGTTCAAGAAGGTGTGCCTTCAGGAGCTGTGCTAATTAATTCTGGTAGCAATGGAAATCCTGTTACTGCAACAGCTACTTCTGAACAAGTAGGAGGTACTAATTTTAATTATGCCATTAACTCGTTGGATAAAAATGCAGCAACAAGATGGTCAGATAATCAAGATACGGGTGTAATTGTGTATGATCTAGGATCTATATTTACACTAGAGACTATAAAAATTGCAACAACTGGATCGACTACAAAATGGTATTTTTATGATATTCAATTTTCTGAAGACGGAATTGACTATTCTACTCCTGTGCGTATTCAAAGTGCTGCTGCAGCCTCAACTACTTTCGAAAGCTACTCCTTTACCAATGTAGCGAGATATGTAAAAATCGTAGGACGAGGAAATAATTCGAACTCGTACACAACCATATCTGAAATTGAATTCTATGGCAAAGCAGCTGCTTTAAAGGTTAAAGATAACGTATTAAATAGTGCTTTTTTACTGTACCCAAATCCCGCTTCACAAGTAATGTATGTGTATCCAAAAGAGGGTGTCACTGCTACTAAAGCTATTTTGACCAATAGTAATGGACAAATACTTCTAAATGAAAATCTTAAAGAGCAAGGTGAGGCATATTATTCAATTGATGTTGCTACCCTTCCTTCGGGCATTTACTTCTTGAAATTAATAAATGAATTTAATAAAACAGTTGGAAACAAGAAGATTATGATAAAAAATTAAGATGTTCCTCTACTGTCATATGTAGAATAGTAAGTAAATACAACAAATTATTCAATCTAGTCGATAAATTCATCTTTTTTACGAATAACATTTTTTTATTATTAATTAATTGCATTATATTTGGTATCGCAGATTGGGTAACCAATTTGGAGTACCAAATAAAACAACTAACTTAAACACTAATTATTATGAAAACAAAATTACTTTTATTTGCTGGTTTAGCTTTTGCTAGTTTGCAATCAAATGCACAAAACGCATCAAATGTATCAACTTTGCCTTATTATGATGGTTTTGATTATCCAATTGGTAATGCTTTAGTAGGGTCAGGAAATTGGACAAATGCAACAACTAGTACCGTAGATGATATTATTGTTGACGGTTTAGATAGTTTTATCACAGGAGCAAAAGGTGCAACAGGAAATGCTGTAAATATCAGCGGAGGGAATTCAGACCCTATCAAGTATTTTACTAATACAACTTCTGGTACCCTTTACTATTCATTTCTAGTACGAATTAATGCAGGTTCTGGAACCGCCAATTTTTATGACACTTTTCCAACTGCTAGTCCTGTTCAGTTTATTAGTTCAGGTCAACAAAGTAGCACAAATACGGCTAATACAAATTACGGAGCATGTGTTTTTTCTAGAATGACAGCTGCTGGTGTTATCAATTTTGGTTTAGATTTAGATTCTACAGTTAGTAATGTGGTTTGGGATAATACTGCGATTACTGTTGGTACAACGTATATGGTAGTCGTTAGCAATACTTTTGACGCTGCTACTCCTACTGCAAAAATGTGGATAAACCCTGTAATTAATGGTACAGAACCAAGTCCGTTACTTAGTAGTACTACCGGAAGCAACAGAACTAATCTTGATAGAATTTATATTAGACAAGATTCAAACGCAAAAACACCAAATTTAGATTTAGACGAGCTTAGAATTGGTACTACTTGGGCTTCTGTTACTGGTGCAAATCTTAGCGTTGCTCAAAATGACATCCAAGGATTAAGCGTATATCCAAATCCAGTAAGAGACGGAAAATTATTTATCAATAGCAATAGCGGTGACGTTAAAACAGTAGTAATTTACAATGTTTTAGGTAAACAAGTATTGTCAAAAGAAGTAACTTCTGGATTGGTAGATGTTTCTACAATCATCAAAGGGAATTACATCATGAAAATTACCGAAAATGGTAAAACAAGCACTAGAAAAATCGTTATCAACTAATACTATTTAGTTTTTAAAATTATATCAAAAGATCCTCATCACTGAGGATCTTTTTTAGTTTTCGGCAAATTCAGTTTTAAGTATAAAATCGCTTCTGATCCAAGCCTTCGCGCTAACTAATCTGTTTAATCCGGGTCTCTTTTTATCTAAGTAGAAAATAGAAAAAGTTGTCATTTTCGAAAAAAAGAAAATCTGTTTTTATCTGTGTCTTCGCGCTAGCGAATCTGTTTAATCCGAGTTCCTTTTTTCGCAAAGGACCACAAGATATCAACTGTCCTTTTATGGTTCAAATCGCTATAAAACTAGATAGATTTGAAGTTTTTCATATTGTCCTACTTTATATGAAACAAATCCTTAAATTTGCTTACTTTATCAAAAAGAACAACTAGAGTTATAAAAATTAAGCTATGTTACAAATTGCATTTATTAGAGAGAATCAGGAGAAAGTAATCCAAGCTTTGGCAAAAAAGAATATGGATGCCAAAACTGTGGTAGAAGAGGTAGTAGCACTGGACGAAAAACGTCGCGCTACACAAGTTGAAATGGACAACATCTTATCCGAATCTAATAAATTATCCAAAGACATAGGTGGATTAATGAAAAGCGGAGAGAAAGCAAAAGCAGCTATTCTAAAAGAAAAAACGGTTTCTCTAAAAGAAAAAAGCAAAGAACTTGCTGAAGTTGTAGATGCTTTGGCAGCCGAATTAACCGAAAAATTATATACACTTCCAAACTTGCCTGCCGATATCGTGCCGGTTGGAAAAACACCAGAAGAAAATCTAAATATTTTTGAAGCAGGAACGGTTCCTACTTTACACGAAGGAGCGCAACCGCATTGGGAGTTAGTAAAAAAATACGATATCATTGATTTTGAACTAGGTAATAAAATTGCGGGTGCTGGTTTTCCTGTGTACAAAGGCAAAGGAGCGCGTTTGCAACGTGCCTTAATCAATTATTTTTTAGACAAAAATACAGCTGCAGGATACAATGAAGTTCAAGTACCGCATTTGGTGAACGAAGCTTCTGCTTATGGAACAGGACAATTGCCAGACAAAGAAGGGCAAATGTACCATGATGCTACAGATGATTTGTATTTGATTCCAACTGCCGAGGTACCAGTTACAAACATATTTAGAGATGTAATTTTGAGCGAAAGCGAATTGCCGGTGCTCACAACCGCATACACGCCATGTTTCCGTCGTGAGGCAGGATCTTATGGTGCGCATGTACGAGGATTGAACCGTTTGCACCAATTTGACAAGGTCGAAATTGTACGAGTGGAGCACCCTGACAAATCATACGAAGCACTTGACGGAATGGTAGAGCACATTAAAGGAATTTTAGATGAATTAAAATTACCGTACCGCATTCTTCGTCTTTGTGGCGGTGATATGAGTTTTGCTTCTGCATTGACGTATGATTTTGAAGTATTTTCAACGGCACAAGATCGTTGGTTAGAGATTTCTTCTGTTTCTAATTTTGAGACTTTTCAATCCAATCGTTTGAAGTTACGTTTTAAAGATAAAGACGGAAAAAACCAATTGGCTCATACCTTAAACGGAAGTTCATTGGCATTGCCGAGAGTTTTGGCCGGAATTTTAGAAAATTACCAAACACCAGAAGGAATCGTTATCCCAGAAGCCCTGCGCTCTTACTGTGGATTTGATATCATCAATTAAATAGGAAGCAATTTTCAGTCGCAGTATTTCATTGTGACTGAAAATTGTTTTTTTTATTTTTATACTAATGAAAAAGCTATTGCTACTTATTGCCCTATTATTCTCGTTGTGTAGTGTTGCACAAAACGAACAATTAGCGCAATATTACTACGACAAGGGCGATTTCGAAAAAGCAAAAATTAGTTACCAAGAACTACTTGAATCGGTGCCGCAAAATTTACAGTATTTTGTTCGAACGGTAGATTGCCTGCAACAGTTACAACAATTTGATGTAGCCGAAAAAGCCATTGCGATTCAGTTAAATAAATACCGTCAAGCTAGTGTTTTGGTTGAAATGGGATACAATTACCAATTACAAAAAAACGAAAGCAAAGCAAAAGCATTCTACGATCAAGCTCTTGATCGAATAAATCAAAATCCCTACGAAGTGTATGGTGTTGCGGCAACTTTTGAAAAAAAAGTGTTACTTGATTACGCCCTAAAAGCATATGAAGCCGCCGAGATAAAAATGCCAAATCTTACCTTTAACTATCAAAAAGGGCTACTATATGGTCAGATGGGTAATATGGAGAAAATGGTAGACACTTTCTTAGAAGAAGCCTACGTGAACCCACAAAATGAAGTTTTGATTCAGAATCAAATGTCACGCTATATGACTGGCGAAGGAGAATCTACTTTCAGTGATTTGCTTCGAAAAGCATTGATTGTGCGGGTTCAAAAAAACCAAGATGTTTTTTGGAATCAATACTTAAGTTGGTTTTATATGCAACAAAAGGAATTTTCGAAATCATTCATCCAAGAAAAAGCAATCTACAAACGCAATCCTATCTCGTTGTCCAACATAGTTAATCTGGCACAAACGTGTATTGAAGAGGAGGATAATGATACAGCGATTAATGCGCTTCAATTCGTATTAGAAAATGCCAAAGATCGCGATTTACTTCTGCAAGCCAATTTGTATTTGATGAAAATGAAAATTGACAAAGCACTGCCCAAGGATTATCCTATGATTCAAACGGAGCTAGAAGCCTTGCTGAAAGAATATGAAATCGGGCCTTTTAGCTTATCTTTGCAGTTGATGCAGGCACATTTTACAGCTTTTAATTTAAATAAACCTGAAGCAGCAAGAGCAATTATCAAAAAAGCGATGGATTTGCCATTGAATGACTATCAAAAAGCGGATGCAAAAATGGAGCTGGCTGATATTTTATTATTCGAACAAAAATTTAATCAAGCATTATTGTATTATTCCCAAATCGAATTGGATTTAAAGAATGATGTCCTAGCGCACGAAGCTAGTTTGAAAGCTGCCAAAACTAGTTATTTTAAAGCTGATTTTACCTGGGCATTAAAACAATTCAAAGAGCTGAAATCGGCTAGTACGCAATTGATTGCCAATGATGCCTTAGAGTATTTTTTGCTTATTAACGATAATACCGTGGCAGATTCAACCCAAACAGCATTGAAGGAGTTTGCAAAAGGCGATTACTTATTGTATCAAAATAGAAATGAGGAGGCAATTGCACAATTTCAATTGGTTTTGAAGAATTTTAAAGGAAATGAAATAGAAAGTGTAGCTTTATTGCGATTGGGGAAAATTCAGGAAAAATTAGGAAATTTTCCACTGGCATTGAGCGAATATCAAACAATAATCGACAAACACAGCGACGGAATTTACATAGATGAAGCGTTGTATTTTTCGGCAGAAATTTATAATAAAAAATTAAAAGAGCCAGAAAGAGCAAAACCTTTGTATGAGAAAGTATTGTTTGATCACCAAGATAGTATCTATTTTGTAGAGGCCAGAAAAAGCTTTAGGATATTGAGGGGTGATACCAATATACTTCCGTAAATAGCACAGAATTAAATATAATAACAAATAAAAACCTATTGACCCCTAATAGGAATTCCCCGCCGCGGCGGGGTTAGGGGGCTTATTATGATCATATACAATGTTACCACAAATATACACGAGAGCGTTCACGACCAATGGATGATATGGATGCAACACAAACACATTCCTGAAATGATTGCGACGGGCAAATTTGTTTCGGCAAGATTAGTGCGTGTTTTAGTCGAAGAAGAAATGGGCGGTGTAACATACTCTGTTCAATACACTACAGACAGTAAAGAGACTTTGGATAAATATTACCAAGAAAATGCAGGAACGTTTCAAGCTGAAGGGCAAAAATTGTTTGGAGAAAAAATGCTCATTTTCCGTACCGAATTAGAAGTGATATCAGAACATTAAAATAAGGCTTTAGTGGCGGTTGCCAGTCTCAGTTTTCCGTCTTTGTGACTTAGTATGGTTAGTTTTTTAGCGGGAAAACAGATGTAGAATTAAAATAATTTGTGTTTTTTGGCCTTATCGGCAAAAAGACATATTAAATTAAAAACGTAGCGCCTTAGTGTCTCCGTGGTAAAATATAAAAAATGGAAAAAGTAAAAGCAAAAAAACATCTCGGACAGCATTTCTTAAAAGATGAAAGTATTGCCAAAGATATCGCAGACACCTTATGTTTAGAGGGGTATGATGATGTATTGGAAATAGGCCCAGGAATGGGTGTGTTGACCAAATATTTATTAGACAAGCCAGTGACGACTTATGTGGTCGAAATTGATACAGAGTCAGTGGAATATTTGGATGCTAATTATCCGAAATTGAAAGATAAAATTATCTCTAAAGATTTTTTGAGATATGATGTCAATGAAATTTTTGCTGGAAAACAATTCGCTATCGTTGGAAATTTCCCTTATAATATTTCGACTCAAATTGTTTTTCGAATGCTAGAATTCAAAGAACAAGTACCAGAGTTTTCGGGAATGTTTCAAAAAGAAGTAGCTGAGCGCATTTGCGAAAAGAAAGGAACAAAGGCCTATGGTATTTTGTCAGTGCTAGTGCAGGCTTTTTACGATGCAGAATATTTGTTTACTGTAGAGCCCGAAGTTTTTAATCCAACGCCAAAAGTGAAATCGGGTGTGCTGCGTTTGCGTAGAAAAGCAGATTATAGTTTGCCTTGTGCTCAAAAATTGTTTTTTACAGTGGTAAAAACAGCCTTTCAACAACGACGAAAGACGTTGCGAAACAGTTTGAAAACCTTAAATTTGTCTGACAGCTTGCGCGAAGACATGGTTTTTAACCTAAGACCCGAACAATTGAGCGTAGCAGATTTTATAGAATTAACACAAAAAATTGAAGCCGATGGAGTTCAAAATCAGTAAAGAGTTAATACTCGAACTAGAGAAACATATTGTAGATAAAAACGACAGAGAACTAGAGTTTTTGTTGAATGACATGCACCATGCCGATATAGCCGAAATATTAGACGAACTTGATTTTGACGAAGCAACCTATATCTTTAAGGTATTAGATTCAGAGAAAACAGCCGAAATTCTTCTGGAACTAGAAGATGATTTGCGTGAAAATATCTTGAGCAGATTATCGGCCAAAGAGATTGCCGAAGAGTTGGACGAGTTGGATACCGATGATGCGGCAGATATTATCGCTGAGTTATCTCAAGCCAAAAAAGAAGAGGTAATCTCTGAATTGGATGATATTGAGCATGCCAAAGATATCATTGACCTGCTTCGATACGATGAAGATACCGCTGGTGGACTCATGGGGAAAGAGCTTGTCAAGGTAAACGAGAATTGGAACGTACTGACTTGTGTTAAAGAAATGCGTGCCCAAGCCGAAAATGTTTCTCGCGTGCACTCCATATACGTAGTCGATGACGAAAATCGTTTGAAAGGCCGTTTGTCACTCAAAGATTTATTAGTGACTTCTACAAGAGCGCAAATTTCAGAAATATATATCAACAATGTAACCTCTGTGAGCGTAGATGCCGAAGATGTTGAAGTGGCGCGTATCATGCAAAAGTACGATCTAGAAGCTATTCCGGTTGTTGATGCCATGGGTCGATTGGTAGGTCGAATTACCATTGATGATATTATTGATGTAATTAGAGACGAAGCCGACAAGGATTACCAACTTGCTGCGGGTATCTCCAAAGATGTTGAGGCAGATGATAGTATTATTGAATTAACCAAGGCGCGTTTGCCATGGTTGGTACTAGCGCTTTTGGGTGGTTTTATTACCGTAAGAGTTCTAGGCCTTTTTGAAGGAGCTATGTTGCAACACGGAAAATTATTTTTCTTTACACCACTTATAGCCGCAATGGCCGGAAATGTAGGCGTACAATCGTCTGCCATTATTGTACAGGGTTTGGCAAACGATACCTTGAGTGGTTCGTTGTTTAAAAGGTTGATTAAAGAAATTTCGTTAAGTTTATTAAACGGAGGTATTCTGGCCGTTATCCTATTTTTAGGTAGTTATTTTCTACTTGGAGAGCCTATGGTTATTGGCTTTGTGGTATGTTGTGCCTTAATGTCTGTGATTGTGATTGCCTCTTTAATAGGAACATTTGTGCCTTTACTATTGGACAAGTTTGGGGTTGATCCCGCTCTAGCAACAGGACCATTTATCACTACTAGTAACGATATTTGCGGAATATTGATTTACTTCTCTATTGCAAGATTGATTTTAGGATTTTAAAAAATATAAAATAACAGCCATCAATTCGTTTCTGATTTTTTATTGAAAGAATTGTGCTAAAGAAATACAACCATCATGAAAATACATATTATTGGAGGAGGAAACCTAGGCGTTTCTGTAGCAGTAGGAATTGCGAAATTTACTGAAGGAAATCAGGTTACCGTTACACGACGCTCTGTTGCCAATATCAAACATTTGGAGGAATTAGGAATCACAGTTTCTTCGGACAATAAACACAATATCCAGGAAGCAGATGTGATACTATTAACCATTAAGCCCTATCAAGTGGATTTGGTTTTGGCCGAAATTTTACCAGCAATTTCAAACAAAATCATTGCTTCGGCAGTAAGCGGATTGTCAATTGAAAAATTACAAAACAAAATTGGACCTTTGAATCATGCCATTCGTGTAATGCCAAATATTGCAGCACAATTTGGAGAATCAGCAACTTGTATCACTTTTCAAGACGATAAAGCAACTTATGGTAAAGAAGTCGTTGCCTTGTTTGAAGGATTAGGAACTGCTCCTGTAATTGACGAAAAATTAATGGATGCTGCTACCGTTTTAGCTGCTTCGGGTACAGCTTTTGCCTTGCGTTATATGCGTGCATCAATGCAGGCAGGAATCGAAATCGGTTTTGATTGGAAAACTTCTTTGGCTATCTCTGCACAAACCGTAAAAGGAGCCGCTGAGATGCTTATGCAAGAGCAAGTACACCCAGAGCAATTGATTGACAGAGTAACTACACCACAAGGTTGTACCATTGCTGGTTTAAGCGAAATGGAATCACATGGTTTTAGTTCCTCGTTAATTCGCGGAATCAAATCGGCTTTGAAACAAATCAAAGGAAAATAATAAGTAGGGCATTACCCAAAAAAGGGTCGGGCTTTCTGCTATATCTTTTTTGGGGCAGAAAAAGCCCCAAAAAAGGATGCCGCTTCAATCCCTAATGCAATCACGTTTTCATCAGAAAGTTAAGAAAATAGAGAATTATCATTCGAAAATAAACTTAGAAACTTAGCGCCTTTGTAACTTAATAATAAGAGTAGTTAAAAAACATGAATACTATTAAAATACTCCATATCGATAGCAATAATCCCATCATGATGGAGCAATTGCAAGCTGCTGGTTTTATAAATCATGAGGATTTTTCGTCTTCGAAAGAAGAAATTGAAGCAAAAATTCAGGATTATCAAGGGATCGTCATTCGTAGTCGCTTTAAAATTGATAAAGCTTTTTTGGATAAAGCAACTCAGTTACAGTTTATTGCTCGTGTGGGAGCGGGCCTAGAAAGTATTGATTGTGATTATGCCACAACAAAAAACATAACACTCATTGCGGCACCCGAAGGCAATCGGAATGCTGTTGCAGAACATACTTTAGGGATGATTTTATCATTGTTTAATAATCTTAACCAAGCAGATCGCGAAATACGTTCTGGCCAATGGAACCGTGAGAGTAATCGTGGTCATGAACTTGATGGTAAAACTGTTGGGATCATAGGTTATGGAAATATGGGGAAATCGTTTGCCAAAAAACTAAGAGGTTTTGATGTTGATGTTCTTTGTTATGATATTGTTGATGGCGTAGGTGACGAAAATTGCAAGCAAGTTTCATTGGACGAATTACAACAAAAAGCTGAGGTGTTGAGCTTGCACCTTCCATGGACGCCTGATACAGACGGTATGGTAAACAAGGCGTTTATTGATGGTTTTGCCAAACCATTTTGGATCATGAATACATCAAGGGGTAAAAATATAGTTACGTCAGATTTGGTGGTTGCCATGAAGTCAAATAGAGTGCTAGGAGCAGGGCTTGATGTTTTGGAATACGAAAAGCTATCTTTTGAAACTCTTTTTCAAGAAAACGATACGCCCGAGGCTTTCCAATATTTGTTAGACGCTCCTAACGTTATTCTTTCACCGCACGTAGCAGGTTGGACATTCGAGAGTCACGAACGTTTGGCGCAAGTAATTGTAGATAAAATCAAGGCGAAATACGCAAATTAAAATAAGACTGTTGTTAGTATTATTTTGATACATTATATTCCTAAATAGAAAAGGCCTCGAAATGTTCGAGGCCTTTTCTATTAAAGTTCAGAGTCATGTTCATGTTCTCCTTTTTCGTTTAGTTTTCTTTCCAATTCTGCTTGAAATTCTTCCATAACGGGTTTCATGGTGCTCTCTGGAATATCTTCTACTCGTATGTACATCAAGCCATCAATAGCATTGTTGAACAATGGATCGACATTAAAGGCAACAACTCTTGCATTTTGTTTAATGTACTTTTTGATCAATACAGGTAATCGTAGGATTCCTGGCTCCAATTCGTCAATTATTTTGTCAAATTTATTTAGATCGGCTTCGGTTTCGTTAAAGATGAAATCCTTATCAGCATCTTTAAGTTTTACCTTGTATGCTTTCTTTGGATGAATATATTGAGCAATATATGGATCGTAATAGTTGGATCTCATAAACTGAATCATCAACGATTTTGAGAAATCAGAAAATTGGTTGCTAATACTCACACCACCCATCAAATATTTATGCTCAGGGAAACGTAGCGTAGTATGTATAATTCCTTTCCAAAGTAAAAACAAAGGCATTGGTTTTTGTTGGTACTCTTTAATGATGAAGGCACGACCCATTTCGATAGTTTTGGCCATCATATCGTGCAATTCTGGTTCAAAACGGAATAATTCATTCAAATAGAATCCTTCAATTCCATGTTTTGGGAATATCTCAGAACCCAAACCCATTCGATAAGCACCGGCAATTTTTTTAGCATCTTCATCCCAAAGAAATAAGTGGTGGTAATATTTGTCAAATTTGTCCAAATCAATAGATTCATTGGTCCCTTCACCTACTTCTCTAAAGGTGATTTCGCGCAAACGACCAATTTCGTGTAGAATAGTTGGAATTTCTTTCGCATCTGCAAAAAATACCTCGTAGTTTTTGCTTTGTAGCAAACGACAATCGGTATCTCTCAAGGCTTTTACCTCACTAATTATTGTGTCAGAGTTTGCAGCAGTTACGATTTGCTTAGGACTCTTAGGTAACTTAAGGCTAGGAGTTGGAATTAATTTTTGTTCTTTTTCGAAAGGGTTCGCAAGCATATATGTTTTCTTTCGCAAGAATTCAGAATACGCTTCGATTGATTTGTGTTCGTTTTGCTCGTTTACAGAGATTGGTTTTCCTATTCGAACTTTTATAACTCTATTTCGTTGGCTAAAAACCTCCGACGGTAATTTGGCAGTGCGAAGGGTACCGCTAATTTTCGATAATAAATAAAATAATCGGCTATTTTTAGCATGAAAATAGATAGGTACAACAGGTACTTGTGCTTTTCTGATGACTTTTATAGCGCCTTCTTCCCAAGGTTTGTCAACAATAAGTTGTCCGTCTTTGTAACTTGATACTTCTCCCGCAGGAAAAATCCCCAAAGGTTTTCCGTCGCTTAAATGACGAAGCGTCTCTTTAATTCCAACCACGCTCGATTTTGCATCCTTATGATTTTCAAAAGGATTTACGGGCATGATGTACTTTTTCATCGGTTCAATGCGGTGCAAAAGAAAATTGGCAATAATCTTGAAATTTGGTTCTTTTTCAAGCATTAATTTCAATAACAACATACCATCAATTCCGCCAAGAGGGTGGTTTGAAATGGTAATATAAGCGCCGTCTTTTGGTAGTCTTTTTAAATCTTCTTCTGGAATTTCGAACTTAATTTGTAGATCATCAACAATACCGTTTAAGAAATCTATGTCCTTTAAATGCTTGTTTCTGTTGTATACTTTGTTTAAGGTTGAAATCTTTAAAATTTTCATTAATAGCCAACCTGAAAAAGTTCCTAAAATTCCGTATTTTTCAATATTGATAGCTTTCGCAACTTCTTTGGCAGTAACTAAACCCATGTTTTTATAGTATTTTTTGAGCGAAAAACAAAGATAGAAAAAAAGTCCATCATTCAACTATTGTGAAATTCTATTTTAGTATTTTATGGGGCATCCTTTTTATTTTTTAGTACTTTTGAGACAATAAAAAAAACAGCATACATATGAAAATTATATCCTATAACGTGAACGGTATACGCGCCGCAATCTCTAAAGGGTTCATTGATTGGTTACAACAAGCAAATCCAGACGTTATTTGCTTACAAGAAATTAAGGCAACGCCAGAGCAAGTCCCATTAGAAGATTTTGTTGCTGCAGGTTATGCATACAATTATTGGTTTCCTGCTACCAAAAAAGGGTACAGTGGTGTTGCTATTTTGTCAAAAACAGAACCTAAGAAAGTTGTTTATGGCACAGGAATTGAGCACATGGACTTTGAAGGTCGTAATATAAGAGTAGATTTTGATGATGTATCGGTGATGAGTTTGTATTTACCATCGGGAACAAATAGTGAGCGTTTAAGTCATAAGTTTATGTATATGGATGATTTTCAGGCTTATATTTCGAAACTGAAAATGGAGATTCCGAATCTGGTGATTTGCGGAGATTATAATATTTGTCATGAAGCAATTGACATTCATGATCCTATTCGAAATAAAAAAACATCAGGATTTTTACCCGAAGAACGTTCGTGGTTGGATGATTTCTTGAAGGAAGGTTTTATTGATAGCTTTAGGTATTTAAACAAAGAACCTGATAATTATACTTGGTGGACAATGCGTTTTCCATCGGCTAGATTGAATAATAAAGGATGGCGTATTGATTATTGTTTGGTAAGTGAGCCATTGCGTGAGCGTATTACCCGAGCGTTGATTTTGCCCGAAGCCAAACATTCTGATCACTGTCCAATTGTAGTTGAAATAGAATAATAACTAATATTTAAATTTAATTTGATGATAAAAAATGTTTCTATGGGATTGTTGCTTTTGGCAATGACCAGTTCGTGTGTTTCAAAAAAGATATACAACGAGCTCGAAAATAAATATACAGATCTTAAAAAAGAAAACAGAAGCCTTTCTGACGAGAATGCTAATCTGCTAAAAGCAAAGAATCAATTGGAATTGGATCGTGACGGTTTGAATGCTGATTTGGCAAAAGTAAAAGCAGAACGTGAGAAACTAAATGCGGACTATGCTGCTCTTAATGATAAGTTGAGTACACTTGATGCTTCGTACAAGGCATTGGAGAAAAATAGTAGTGAAGCTTTACAAGCCAACATGGGTAAAAATCGTGATTTATTATCACAATTGGATGCCAAATCAAAAGCACTGGCAATCGAGCAAGAACGCTTGAATAAAAGTGCACAACGTTTGAAAGAGTTAGAAAATTTGATCGCTGCCAAGGAAGAAAGCATGCGCAAATTAAAAGAAACCTTGTCTAATGCCTTAAATGGTTTTGAAGGTAAAGGACTGACCGTAGAACAAAAAAACGGAAAAGTTTATGTGTCCATGGAAAACAAATTGCTTTTTGGGTCTGGAAGTTGGTCTGTAGGATCTGAAGGACGCAAAGCAGTTGTAGAAGTTGGTAAGGTACTAGGTGATAATCCTGAGATTGCAGTTTTGATCGAAGGACATACAGATGATGATCCTTATGTGGCATCGGGACCCATTGCAAGCAATTGGGATTTGTCTACCAAAAGAGCAACCGCTATCGTAGCTATTTTGAGTGAAAACAAAATGATCAATAAGCAAAATCTAACTGCTGCTGGCCGTGGAGAGTTTTCTCCTTTGGCTAGTAATGCTACCGCAGAAGGAAAAGCTAAAAATCGTAGAATCGAAATTATTTTGACTCCGAGATTGGATGAAATTTCGAAAATGCTGAATGAAATCAATTAAGTAAAGCATTAAATTTTAAGAAAAGGTTCAGAGATATTCTTTGAACCTTTTTTTATTTTTAAATACTTTTGCTAAAAAAAAAACTAAATCTAAAAAATGCAATACAATATACTGCCGAATACTACTATAAAAGTGAGCGAAGTCTGCTTGGGTACAATGACTTTTGGTCAACAAAACTCAGAAGCTGAAGGACATGCGCAAATGGATTTTGCCTTGGACAAAGGGGTTAATTTTTTTGATACCGCCGAGATGTATTCTATCCCTAGTCATAAGGAAACCTACGGAAGCACCGAAAAAATCATTGGTACCTGGTTCAAGAAATCCAAAAAACGTGAAAAAGTAATTTTGGCAAGCAAGATTGCTGGTCCAAATCCAAATTTCACCTACATGCGTGACAAAGTAGATTTTTCGCCTGCAAGCTTAAAGTATGCCTTGGATCATAGCCTTAGACGTTTACAAACAGAGTACATTGACTTGTACCAACTACATTGGCCAGAGCGCAAAACAAATTATTTTGGGCAACATGGTTTTAAAGTGCAATCTGATGAGTGGGAAGATAATATTCATGAGGTACTCACAATACTTGATGGATTTATAAAAGAGGGGAAGATTAAAGCAATTGGAGTCTCAAATGAAAATCCATGGGGTTTGATGCGCTTTTTGGAAGAAAGTAAGTACCATAATCTACCAAAAATTTCTACAGTTCAAAATCCATATTCTCTACTAAATCGTCAATTTGAAGTAGGATCAGCTGAGGTTTGTCATCGTGAAAATATTGGGTTATTGCCTTACTCTCCCTTAGGTTTTGGCGTTTTGACGGGCAAGTTTTTAGAAGGGATAAGCAATCATCCAAAATCGAGGCTAAATTTGTTTCCGCAGTACAATCGTTACAGCAGCGAGCAAAGTGTTGCGGCAACCAAAATGTATCACGAGTTAGCAATTAAAAATGGTTTGACTTTGACGCAATTGGCTCTTGCCTTTATAAACAAACAGTCTTATGTTACGAGTACAATTATTGGTGCAACGTCAATCCCACAGCTAAAAGAAAATATTGAAGCTTTTAGTATCAAACTTAGTGATGATATAATAGACGATATAAACGCTATTCATGCTATGTTTCCAAATCCGGCACCATAAATTTATATTTTTATTGGTTAAAATATTTAAACCCAATTCAGTATCTGAGTTGGGTTTTTTGTTGTAAATTCATAATTACTTTGAGTACTATTTACATTTAATTTGTTTGTTTTGAATAATAAATAAGAATAGTACTATCATAAACACTAAAACGTGTAATTTAACGGTTATAAACAGTATTTAATCGTAGTTTTGTGTTTGGATTAACGTTTTTGTGAGTAAGAAAAAATACATGTTTAATTATTAAAAGTGTATTTAATCGATAAAAAAGGACATTAATCGGTTTTTTTTATTCGATTTGAATGTTTGTTAGATACCTTTGTAGCATACCTATGCTATTAAACTCAAATAACATGAAAAAAATTACTCTCAAACTTATCGCTCCACTTTTTATACTTTTTACAAGTATGTTATATTCTCAAGCTATAATGAAAGTGAGTTATGGTATGCCAAGTATAACAGTTGCAAATGGTAGTACAGTTGCCTACGGATTATCTGAAGAAATAGATTTTACGATTACAAACGAAGCACTTTATGGAAATCAAGTATTGTATATTTATAGCTTAAATGTTAGCAACTCTAATTTTGTAGTATCGTCTAGCCCTCTTATTTCCGATGCATATATAAGAAGATATGAACGAGGAGGTGTTTTTTCTGTTCGAAAAAACACTAATAGTTGTACTTCAAACAGTGCTGTTGTGACCATTGGTACCAATTTAGGAACATTTAGTTTTACGGTTACATTTGCAGGTAATTCTTTGATATCTGTTTATGGTGGTTCACCTACTACTGCTGTGCCTAATGGTTTGTCTGTGCCTACGGCTACAACTGGAACTGCATTTGGAACGGTAGGAATTGGATCATCCGAGTATAGATATTTTTTTATTGTTAATTCAGGTAACTGTCCTCTAACAATAAATCCTATAACTATACTGCCGTCTAGCGACTATTCGATTGTTCTTTTAAATGTAAGTACATTGCAAGCCCGCACCTTTACTTATTTTGCGGTTAAATTTTCTCCTTCAAGTACTGGTTTAAAAACAGCCACTATTACAATTCCAAATTCAGATCCTCTTACGCCAAATTATACCTTTTCGATCGCAGGTGAGGGGTATGATGCTACGGTTGTAGGTCCAGGAGGTGGTAATGCCGATTTTAGGCTTTGGTTAAAAGCCAATAGAGGTATTTCTCTAGACAGCGGATCCAAAGTACCCTTGTGGAGAGATTTGGGGTCACTTGGTAAAGACGCTTCTCAAACAAATGTAGCGCTTCAACCCACCTTTGTGGATGATTTGTCACAAAATATAAATTACAACCCTGTAGTTAAATTCGAGAATAATGGGTCTACAATAAGCCAATACCTTGAAAACGTAGACAACGGGTATTATACACAAGAAACTTTTGTGGTAGTACAGCCCGATGTTGCAATTGGTGGTGCTATGACTATTATATCAGGTACGACAGCTCCAGCTCCTTTGTTTTCTTTAGTTTCAGATGAAATGAGTGGTATTGGATTTGGAGATTTTACTTCACGATTGACTGGAGAAAAAGTATGGATGAATCAATGGGGTAAAAGCGCATCAGTATCCTATTTTACTTTAGCTAGTAGCTCAGGTAATTATTCTAAGGCAGGAATGATAAATAGTAGAAATAAAAGTACGTCCGTAACCGATGGCACCGAATTACTATACAACACAACTAGCATTGGATCATTGGTAAGTAGTAATAGAACCTACCAAAATCTTGGATATCTAGACACTTCTATAACTCCTAATATTGTCAAAGGTACACCATACAATATTGGTAAAAACAGCAATAGTGGTACTGCATTGGGCGATCTTAATGGTAGAGTTGCCGAGGTTTTGTCTTATGCATCTAGAATTCCAGATGGAGATCGTCCAAAGATTGAAAGTTATTTGGCTTTAAAATACGGAATCACAATGGGTGTCAATGGAACGAGCAAGAATTATCTAAATTCTGCTGGTGGGGTTATTTGGGATGTGGCGGTGAATGCGGGATTCAATTATAATATTGCAGGAATTGGTAAAGATACCGCTTCAGATTTAGACCAAAAACAATCAAAAAGTAGTAATGATGTCAATGTTGTTACTATTGGATTAGGAGTTGTTGAAACAACCAATTCATTAAATATTAATGATTTTTCTTCAGATAGAAATTTTTTAATCTGGGGATCTGATAACGGAACATTTACGGCAGGTACAACAAATAACGTGTATTTGAGATCAGGCTTAAATAGTTCGATCACTAGAATAAATAAAAATTGGAAAATCGTAGAGCAGGGTGGTGACGTAAGTAATGTGTTTGTGAGTGTGCCTGCTACAGCTTTCAGTACGATGACCAAAACCGCTACAGAAGAATATGTTTTGATTGTAAGCGATAATGCTAATTTTAGTAACACTGATATTATCGATGTTATTCCATTAAAAGCAGATGCAATCGGAAACCTTCAAACATGGTATGACTTTGATGGGACGAAGTTTTTTACTTTTGGAAAAGCAGCAAAGACTAGTTCAAAAAGTTTAGTAAACATGACCTCTGGAAGTTTCTTAGTAGGTGAGTATGCTTTAAATTTAAATAGTGGGTCGTTTTCTATCGCTTGCTGGATTAGAAATAATAGTTCAGGTCAACGAACCATCATAAGCAAAGGTTTAAGTTTGGAGTTAAAACTTAATGCGGCTAACAAAATTGAAGGATATTGGGATGGTGTTTTAAAATTTGTATCGAATACTTCTATTCCGGATTTTAAATGGCATCATGTAACTGCTGTCTATCACTTGGGTAGTGCTCATTTATATATTGATGGAATGCTGGATGTATCTGTTTTCAATTTGACCAATCCAACTCCAAATTATGCTCGTTTTTCTATCGGTGCCAAATATATAAGCAAGAGTGACATAAGAACACCATTTTTGGGCGAAATTGATGAAGTCTCTATTTGGGATATAGGCCTAACAGTAGCACAAGTGAATTACTTAATGAATCAAGAAGTTCAAAAAGGAGCTACCAATATGGCAATGGGAAAAATTTTACCTGAAGGGATTGTTAAAAATGAGTTGGCAGCCGTTCCTTGGAACAGTTTAAAAGCCTATTATGATTTTAATAGTTTCTATGGCTCTACAGTTGAAGGTTTAACTGATGAGAGAAATTTTTTAAGAATCAATTATTTAAGTAAAAATAAAGATATTACTACGACTCAAACAGCACCGCTGCCTTATGAAACTATTGCAGATGGAACTTGGGAAGATGAAACAATCTGGAAAAATGGAGCAGTACAAATAACGCCAAACGATATGTCAATTGTTGACCCTACTAGAGCAGTCGATGGAAATATTGTTACGATCAAACACAATATAATCTCATCAGGAAACAAGACCGTTTTGGGCTTAGTGGTTGAAGGTACAGATGCAACTACTTTCAAAACTTTGACAGCAGCAAATAATTCAAAAATAGCCGTTTCACATTATTTAAAACTAGACGGATTAATTGATTTAAAAGGGCGTTCACAATTAGTACAAACAATGAACAGTGAATTGGATAATGCAAGTATCGGTTTTATAAAAAGAGACCAGCAAGGTACCATTAACAAATACAATTTTAATTATTGGTCATCACCTGTAGGGCCAATTGCTGGAGCAAACAATGCCGACTTTATAGTGAAAGACTTATTTAAAGATGGTACTACTGCGACAGAGCAAGATATAGTATGGACTGATAGTTATGATGGTAGTAATACTCCATTAACACTCTCACGTTACTGGTTGTTTAAATTTAAAAACTCAGGTGCTACTGGTGCATGGTCACGTTTTAGAGAAGATACGGGTACAATTGCCTCTCAAGGTTTTATCTTAAAAGGATCAAGCGATCCAGATCCAACCAATATGATTACTCAAAATTACACTTTCAAAGGTAAACCATACAACGGACCGATTGCTGGAGCGGCTATCGTGCCAGGTAGTTTGTTTTTGGTCGGTAATCCATATGCTTCGGCTCTTGATGGGTATGAGTTTATTAGAGATAATATTTCTGTTGCCAAAGGAGGTAATAATGCTACAGATATTATTGATGGAACGTTGTATTTCTGGGAGCACTCTCCTGCAAACGCTACACATGTACTAGCAGGTTATACGGGCGGATATGCAACGCTTACCCTAACAGGTGCGACTCCTCCTGTAGCGCCACTAGGAATTTATAGTGAAGGTAACAGTGCCAAAATACCGTATCAATATATTCCAGTAGGACAAGGATTTTTTGTTGTGGGAGCAGCTACAATAAGTGGCTCTGCAACGGTTAAATTTGATAATAACCAACGAGCATTTGTTAAAGAAGACGCTGTGGACGAATTATCAGCCCCACTATCAAACACTATGTTCAGAATGACGGCTCAAAAAACAAGTCATTTTAAAGATAACGGTAATGATGCTTTATTTTCTGACAACGAAATAAAAGTACGATTAGGTTTTAATGCTACCACATCTGAGCACAGACAATTATTGCTTGGGTTTATGAACGAGAGTGCAACTGATGGATATGACAATGGGTACGATGGTTTTCAAATTGATACAAAAGCAAATGATATTTATTTTTTAATTCAAAATTCAAAATTCTCTGTGCAAGGTGTTGGAACTTTCGAACAAGACAAAGCCTATGCCTTAGGTGTGAATGTAGGTACAGCGGGCGAAATATCGTTTATGGTAGATGGGCAAGAGTTTTTGCCATCGACTCAAAACGTTTATATCCATGACAAAGAGAATAATGTGTATTATGACATCACCAGTCAACCTGCAAAAATCACTCTAGCGGTAGGCGTATATACCAAACGTTTTGAGTTGAGCTTCAAATCCAATGCGGTGGTTACTCTAGGAACAGAGACTACAAATCCAAAAGATCTAGTTTCGAATGTAATAGTTTCAACGAACAATACGAATAAGACGGTTACTGTCGCTAAAAATAATGATGTAGAAATAATAAGTGTAACTATTTATAATGTACTAGGGCAACGATTGGTAAATACCAAAAAAACAAATAACGTTGCCGATACCATTCAAATTCCGTTTTCGGTACCTGCGGGAGTGTACGTAGTCAAAGTGCAAACCAATAAAGGAGTGTACACGACTAAGATTATTACACAATAAGACCAAAATCTACAAAAAAGAATTCTCTGCAGTGTAGGTGTAGTTTTAGAATGTAAAAAGCCCAAAGCAGTTTTGTTTTGGGCTTTTACTATTAATTTTAATTTTTATCGAAAGTGAATCGGCTTGCCGTTTATACCAATTGGATATATTTTGTGTAAGACCTTCTGATATTATGCCGATTCAATTTGATAACAGTACAATGCAGTTGGACTATGTTAATCCGAACCAGAAGTGAAAACAGGCGAAGCAATAGAATCGGATTAGAATCCTAATTAAATAGAAGACTCGGTTATTTTTTAGTTGTAATTACCGGCATCGGTGTTAATTTCGGAATGATAAGAGAATCTATTTTGATGGTGTCTCGCGGAATAATCTTTAGTAACGAACGAGCAGCACCCGAAATAAGCACTGGTTGTGTTTTGTAAATGGTATCGTCAATGCTCAAAAGTCCTCGTTTAATCATTATGTTGGTCAAAAAGCTTTCTACTTTTTTAGAACTTTCTTTCAAATTACCATCGGTATCAAATTGATACATAAATTTACTAGGACTCGGAATAATTCGTGCCAAATACAAACATTCGTTAAGCGTTAAATCAATAGGTTTCTTTTGAAAATAATATTGACTAGCCTCGCCAATTCCGTAAACATCTGGACCCCATTCGATAATATTAAAATAGACTTCGAGCATACGTTCTTTACTCGAAATGCGGTTGTTTTCTAATAAATAAACCAATAAAATTTCTTCTAATTTTCTTGATAATGTTTTTTCGCGGGTCAAAAAAACATTTTTTATCAGTTGCATACTGATGGTACTGGCACCACGTGAGAATTTTTTGGTTCGAATATTTTTTACAATTGATTGCTTGAAAGCTTCATTGATAAAACCTCGGTGTGTAAAAAACGATGGATCTTCAGAGGTTAAGACACATTTTTGTAAATAAGGCGAAATTTGATCTAACGGCGTAAAGTTTGGGTTTGAAGCTCCTACCAAAATAGGACGTTGAAGCACATCTTTTATAATGGCTCGATACACAAATTCGCTATTTATTTTGTTGAGGTTTGCTTCTCCATACTTGGTGATTCGAAGGTTCTCTTTCTTCAAATTACTGTCAAATACCAATTGGTTGGGTTTGTCTTTGTTAAATTTAAAATTTAAATTATAACTAAAAAATCCGGTTGCTTCCATTCCTTGAAAGTGAGAAAACAAGCCGTCTGGTAAGGAAGTGATAAAATCCTGTGCCTTCATCTTCGGGATCACTACTTTTAATTTGTATAGTGTGTCCTTTTCGGTTTCATAAGATAAATAAGGATGAAGTTTTAATTTGTTCAATTGCACGGTCGAACTGCTATCTACCGATATGAAATCTGATCCAAGTAGAAAACGGTAATCAAATTTGGCGTTTTTAATAACGACATCTTTGTTGGCTATTTTAGGATGGTTTATTTTTAAATTAGTAATCGAAGCAAATCCATCAAAATGCAATTCACCACTGCTTTTGGATATGTTTTGGATGTTTACACGAATAGAGTCAAAACTCGATATCAAATGGTAACGTTCGTCAAAATAAGGTAGTTTGATGGCACCTGAATCAACATTAAAAAATCGGATATCGGCTGTTTTTGCTCTAGGGTTCGCTGTTCCTTTTATACGCCAATTCTGGATAAAAGTATTGGTTTTTACATTGATAATGGTTTCAATTTTTTCATTAATCAAAGACAGTCTTTGGATGTTTATGGTTGCTTTTCTACCATTGTCATTCAGTTTGAAAACTAAATTTTCAACATTCATATCTGTAGGTACCAAATTCAAAACTTTGCTGATGATGCGATACGCATAAGCTGCATAATCTTTTTTTTCGTCTCCTGTAGTTACGTCTTCTTCATCTTTTTTCAAGAAGGCTTCAAAGTTTCTTACTTTACCTTTTTTGGTCAATTGCACATAGCCATTTTGAATTTTAAGTGTTCCAAGTTGTAAATCGCCCAAGAATAATTGCATCAAATTGACACTAGTTTTCATCTTCTCGATTCGGAAAATAGTGTCTGCTTTTTTTGGTACCAAAGTAATATTGGTGAAATTCACACCCGATAGTCCTTCAAAGGCTGCACTTTGAATCGTAAAATCGCAGTCGTACTCCGTTGCGGCTTTAGCAGTACTTTTGGCTAAAATTTGTTCGAGTAAACTATTTCTAAAACTGAAAAGTCCTAGTATGAGCAATACAAGGATAGCAGCAGTAATCTTTAAGCCGAAAAATATTTTTTGCTTGGTTGTTCTCATGATGTAGTAAGGGGTTATCCAAAAAGCATACTAGCCACATCTTCAATCTTGGCTACTAATTCAATTTTAATACCAGCATTTTTTAGCGCTATCTTATTGTATTTCGATACAAATATGGTCGAAAATCCTAGCTTCTCAGCTTCTTGTATACGTTGGTCTACGCGGTTTACCGGTCTAATTTCTCCGGATAAACCAACTTCACCTGCAAAACAAAATCCTTTGTTCACCGCA
Organism: Flavobacterium faecale; assembly: GCF_003076455.1. Taxonomy (NCBI): domain Bacteria; kingdom Pseudomonadati; phylum Bacteroidota; class Flavobacteriia; order Flavobacteriales; family Flavobacteriaceae; genus Flavobacterium; species Flavobacterium faecale. The sequence goes on along the minus strand of NZ_CP020918.1, from coordinate 788,173 downwards.
ATGTCTTCATTTGATGATAAAATAGCGGCAACAACCGCCAAATCAATCGCAGGATCGTCTACAGATATTCCGCCGGTAACGTTTAAAAAGACATCTTTTGCACCTAGTCTGAAGCCTGCTCTTTTTTCAAGAACAGCCAAAATCATGTTTAGTCTTTTTGCATTATAGCCTGTTGTGCTGCGTTGAGGTGTTCCATAAACCGCTGTACTTACAAGTGATTGTATTTCGATCATCAGCGGTCGCATGCCTTCGAGTGTTGTAGCAATGGCTGTTCCTGATAATTCTTCGTCTTTGTGCGAAATCAAAATTTCTGATGGGTTTGACACCTCGCGAAGTCCGCTACCAAGCATTTCATAGATTCCAATTTCGGCAGTAGAGCCAAAACGGTTTTTTAACGAACGCAAAATGCGGTACACATGATTACGGTCACCTTCAAATTGAAGAACCGTATCTACCATGTGCTCTAGGATTTTTGGCCCGGCTATATTTCCATCCTTTGTAATATGACCAATTAAGATCACAGGAATATTAGATTCTTTTGCAAATTTAATCAATTCGGCAGTGGTTTCTCTAATTTGAGAAATACTACCGGCTGTAGATTCTATGTAATCGGTATGTAAGGTTTGTATGGAGTCAATAATAACAATTTCGGGCGCAATGGCTTCAATTTGTTTGAAGATGTTTTGCGTTTTTGTTTCGGTCAATATGTAGCAGTTATCACTCGCATCGGTGATACGTTCTGCTCGCATTTTTATTTGCTTTTGACTTTCTTCACCCGATACGTATAGCGTTTTGTATGGTAGTTTTAATGAAATTTGCAATAGCAAAGTACTTTTTCCAATTCCAGGTTCTCCGCCTAATAATGTTAATGATCCAGGAACGAGTCCACCGCCAAGAACACGATTCAGTTCGGCATCTTTGGTATTCATTCGAACTTCTTGAGTCGAATCAATTTCGGTTATTTTAAGTGGTTTCGAAGCTCTGTTGGTAGGCGTCGATTCGCTTTTCCATGCAACTTTATCTTGTTTTTCAATGATTTCTTCGGCTATGGTGTTCCATTCTTTGCACGAATTACATTGTCCTTGCCATTTGGCATATTGTGCTCCGCAATTTTGACAAAAAAAAGTAGTTTTTACTTTGGCCATAGCTTGAATTTAGATCATTATTTTAGCTTTCAAAAATAGCGTAAAATTATACCATTTCATAGGGGCAAATCGGTATTTAATCTTTTTTAACCTTTGGTGTTAGTATGCCGATTTTTGTCGGTTTGTCGTGAAGCATAACCGCATGTATTTAAGAGAATATGATTTTTGGGAGCTTTGCGGTTCAAAAAAATTGGGAAGGATAATGTTGAACTAAATAAACAAATTTGAAGAAGGGGAAAGGCGAGCTAGTTTAAATAGAATGCAAAAAAGGAGCTCGTTTTTTACAACTAGCTCCTTTGTTTATTGGGGGATACGGCTAAATTTTACGTTAGCGTATTGTCATTTTCATTTGGAAAAATAATCCATGGTTTGAACGTTTTTGCTTCCTCAAATTCTAAGGTAGCGTAGGCTATGATGATTACGATGTCACCTTTTTGTACTTTTCGAGCAGCAGGACCGTTCAGCGTGATTTCACCTGAATTTCTTTCGCCTTTGATAGCGTAGGTTTCAAAACGCTCTCCGTTATTGATATTTACGATAGCTACTTTTTCGCCTTCAATTATATTTGAAGCTTCGAGTAGTGTTTCATCTATGGTGATACTGCCAATGTAATTAAGATCGGCACCAGTAACCTTTACGCGATGAATTTTTGATTTTAAAACTTGAATTTGCATGGTACAAAAATATGTTATTTTAGTGATATCGTATCAATCAAACGTATATTATTAACAAATACAGCTATAAATGCACGATAATTATTATTTTCTGATTTTTCGATACATGGTAGAAGTGTTGCTTCGTCTGCAATTTGAAAATATTCTAGTTCGAAAGTGTCATTGTTTTCGAAAATACTTTCGACCCACTTAGTAACTTCTTCAGCGCTTTTTGTTTGGAAGAGCTCTTTGGCTTGGGTGATAGTTTTGTAAATTAAACTCGCTTGCTCCCTTTGCTCTGTTGTTAATCTTTCGTTACGCGAACTCATGGCTAAGCCGTTCTCCTCACGGTAAATAGGACAACCAACAATGGTTACAGGTAATTGATTTTTTTGCGTCATTTTCTTGACAATCTGTAATTGCTGAAAATCTTTTTCGCCAAAGTAAGCGTTGTTTGGTGTAACAATTTCGAATAATCGTTTAACAATTGTTCCTACTCCATCAAAATGTCCGGGTCTAAATTTACCTTCCATTTGATTTTCGAGTCCGTCAAAATCAAAGCTTTGTGATAGCACTTCGCCTTCGTATATATCGTCTACGGTAGGTGCGAAAATTGCGATGTCTGAATTTAATCCGTATATTTTTTCGGTGTCCAGTTCGATTGTTCTTGGGTATTTTAAAAGGTCTTCGGGGTTGTTAAACTGGGTTGGATTGACAAAAATGCTTACCACAGTCACATCATTTTCGTTCAGTGACTGTTGCATCAAAGATATGTGTCCTTGGTGCAGTGCGCCCATAGTTGGTACAAAGCCAATTGTTTTATTTTGGGTATTGAAAGACTTTAAAAAAGTCATCAAAGCGACTTTTCCGTAGAAAATGGGCATGGCTATTTTATTAAAATTAAATGCAAACATAATATTTTAGACAATAACTGCATAAAATTTCGTAATTTTGCATGGTTTTTATTCCAAATAAATTAAGCAAATTACAATATGAAAGACAAGAGGATATTATATGTATCATCTGAAGTGGTGCCTTATCTTGCTGAAAATGAAGTTTCTTTGATGTCTTATGACGTTCCAAAGATGGTAAATGATCAAGGAGGGCAGATCAGGATTTTTATGCCGAGATATGGAAATATTAACGAGAGAAGACACCAACTGCATGAGGTGATTCGTCTTTCGGGGATGAATTTAGTGGTTAATGACTTAGATATGCCGTTGATTATTAAGGTTGCTTCTATCCCAAAAGAAAGAATTCAGGTATATTTTATAGATAACGACGAATATTTTAAAAGAAAAGCAACTTTTGCTGACGAAGATGGTTTGATGTATCCAGATAACGATGAGCGCGCTATATTTTTTGCAAAAGGTGTAGTTGAAACAGTCAAAAAATTGAACTGGGTTCCAGATATTATTCACGTACATGGATGGATGGCTGCAATGCTGCCTGTATACATGAAGCATTATTATAAAAATGAAGCCTTGTTTTCTGAGACAAAAATAATCACCTCTGTTTATGGACAATCTTTTGAAGGTAGTCTGGATCCAGAAATGATAAACAAAGTGAAGTTAGACGGTATTCCAGAAGAAGCAATATCAGATTTGATAACGCCAGATTATGAAGGAATAATCAAAGCAGCGGTAAATCATTCTGATGGAGTGATAATTGCTTCGGAGAGTGTTTCTGCAAGTTTAACAAAATTTATAGAGTCTTCAGGTAAAGCTTTTTTACCTTTCGTTCCTAAAGATGCATTTGCAGAAGCATATAGCAACTTTTATAACAGCGAAAATTTATAATTAATTTCAGTTTATAATATGTATAATAGTTCTTTTTTTACAAAAGTCATTTTAATTTGTACTGTTGTTTTCTTTTGTTCTTGTGACAAAGATTATAATTCTATAGGTAGTGACTTGATAGGCGGTAATCACTTTGATTTTGATGTATACAACTCTGAGGTTGTAGCATACAATCAAAAAATTGATGCAGTCCAATCCAATAATCAAACAGTTAGTCCTTTTGGAATCTATGAGAACTCTGATTTTGGAACAACAACGGCCAACTTTGCTACACAAGTATCTCTTGCTGTTGCAAATCCAACTTTAGGAGTGAATCCACAAGTAGAAAGTGTTGTTTTGACTATTCCGTATTTTATAGACAATACACAAACCGTTACCGATGCAGAAGGAAAAAGAACGTATGTTTTGGATTCTATTTATGGTAATGCGGAGGGTAAAATGAAATTAAGTGTTTTTCGCTCTGGATATTATTTGAGATTTCTTGGTCCAATTGATAATTTTGCAGGAACGCAAAATTATTTTACGGATCAAAATTCATTATTTAGCACTGCTACTGTAGGGGCTAGATTGAATGATAGCGCTGATGCAACTCAAAATGATGCTTTTTTCTTTGATAAAGCTGGCTTTGTTGTTCCCGCAGTGGCAAATGTTTCTGCTGCAGTTTATACCGCTCCAGAGATGCGACTTACTTTGAATAAGACAGTTTTTCAATCGGCAATAATTGATGCAGTTGCCTCTGGCAAATTGATATCGAATGATGTATTTACAGAATATTTTAAGGGTTTGTATTTTCAAGTTGAAAAATCAGGATCTAGTCCGACCAATATGGCTATGATGGATTTTTCAAAGGGAGTTATTACTATCACCTATAAGGATGGTGTAGATACTGCTAGAGATGAACTCAAAACTATGGCGCTTAATTTAATAGGTCAAAAAGTTAGTTTGTTACAACAATCGGATACAAAACCAGCTTATGCTGCCGCTACTTCTAGCGGAAATATTAATACGGTAGTAGGAGACTCTAAGTTGTATGTAAAAGGTGGTGAAGGATCAATGTCAGTAGTAAAGCTTTTTGAAAAGGGAGATTTAGCAGCGATAAAAACCAAAGGATGGTTGATTAATGAGGCTAATTTAATATTTCATGTAGATAAAACTTCGCTTACAACTACAGTCAATCCGCAGCCTCAAAGGTTGTATTTATATGATTTGACAAATAATAGACCATTAGTTGATTACAGTGATGGTACAACAGCATCATCGAAAGCAGGAAAAACCATTTACGGAGGTTCTTTGACCAAAGGAACTGATGAAGGCTATTATTATAAATTTCGAATTACAAATCATATTCGAAACTTAATCAATAAAGACTCAACTAATGTAAAATTAGGTTTGGTAGTTACCGAAGATATTTTGAATATTTCAAATGCGAATCTGAAAACGGCAACTACTATTACCAAAGTTCCAAAAGCATCTGTTATGAATCCTTTGGGTACTATTTTATACGGAGGTACATCTGGCGTTGCAGACAAGAACAAATTAAAGTTAGAGATTTATTACACCAAACCAAATTAATCAAAATATATGTGTGGAATTGTTGGATATATAGGACATAGAGAAGCGTACCCAATTGTTATTAAGGGATTACAACGTTTGGAGTATAGAGGTTATGATAGTGCAGGTGTAATGACTTACGACGGTACTGATATAACTGTTTGTAAAACAAAAGGGAAAGTAGCTGATCTTAAGGCAAAAGCAGATCAAGGTAATAATGCTGGGTCAATTGGTATCGGGCACACACGTTGGGCTACACATGGTGTACCTAATGATGTAAATTCGCATCCACATGTGTCAAATTCTGGTAACTTGGTTATTATCCATAACGGTATTATTGAGAATTATGCGCCTTTGAAAGAGGAGTTGATGAAGAGAGGTTATACTTTTCAGTCTGATACAGATACAGAAGTCTTGGTTAATTTGATTGAAGAAATTCAAAAAAACGAGAAAATAAAATTAGGTAAAGCGGTTCAGCTTGCATTGAATCAAGTAGTTGGTGCTTATGCAATTGCTGTTTTTGATACTAAAAAACCAGACGAAATTGTAGCTGCTCGTTTGGGTAGCCCTTTGGCTATTGGAGTAGGAGAAGGTGAGTATTTTATTGCTTCTGATGCTTCACCTTTTATTGAGTACACATCAAATGCAGTATATCTAGAAGATGGTGAAGTAGCTATTATCAAGAGAGATAAGCCTTTGAAGATCAGAAAAATTAATACTGATGCTCCTGTGGATACTTATATCCAAGAGTTGCAAATGAATTTGGAGCAAATTGAAAAAGGTGGTTACGATCATTTTATGCTTAAAGAGATTTATGAGCAACCAAGTGTAATTAAAGATACTTATAGAGGAAGATTGAATTCTGCTCAAGGGATCATTAAGATGTCTGGTATTGAAGATAATCTTGAGAAATTTTTGAATGCAAATAGAATTATCATAATAGCTTGCGGTACATCATGGCATGCAGGATTGGTTGCAGAGTATATTTTTGAAGAATTCGCTCGTATAAACGTAGAGGTTGAATATGCATCTGAGTTTAGATATAGAAATCCAATTATAAATAGTAATGATGTTGTTATTGCGATTTCACAATCTGGTGAAACAGCAGATACTATGGCGGCTATTAAATTGGCCAAAGAAGCGGGTGCTTTTGTTTTTGGAGTATGTAATGTTGTGGGTTCTTCTATTTCAAGAGAGTCTCACGCTGGTGCTTACACACATGCTGGTCCAGAGATTGGTGTAGCGTCTACGAAAGCGTTTACAACACAAATTACTGTTTTGACAATGATTGCATTGCGTCTTGCTAAGGCGAAAGGTACTTTGTCACATTCAGATTTTCATAGGTATTTATTAGAGTTAGAGTTGATTCCAGAGAAAGTTAAAGAAGCTTTGGAGACAAATGATATTGCTGAAGAAATTGCAGCTACCTTTAAAGATGTTGCAAATTGTTTGTATTTGGGTAGAGGGTATAATTTCCCTGTTGCTCTTGAAGGTGCATTGAAGTTAAAAGAGATATCTTATATTCATGCAGAAGGTTATCCAGCTGCCGAAATGAAACACGGTCCTATTGCGCTTATTGATGAGCACATGCCTGTAATTGTGGTAGCGCCTATTCAGGGGCATTATGACAAAATCGTAAGTAATATCCAAGAAATTAAATCAAGAAGCGGTCGAATAATTGCTATCGTTACTAAAGGAGATACAGAGGTTAGAAAGTTGGCTGATTATGTTATCGAAATTCCGGAAACATCAGATGCTTTATCACCATTAATTACGACAATACCTTTGCAGTTGTTATCGTATCATATTGCGGTACTTAGAGGTTGTAACGTTGATCAACCACGTAATTTAGCAAAATCAGTGACGGTTGAATAAGTAATTAGATATCCGATAAATCCAAATATTCTTAAGAGATTCCTTTATAATAAGGAGTCTCTTTTTTTTTATAGCTATTTTTATGATATGTGAAATTTTTTTGCCAAAATTTTATATGCACGCATAGTGTTTTGCTTATTTTAACGAAAAATACTGAATTTATTCAATGAAAAGGTTTGGATATTCCTTTGTAATTATGGTTTTCGGTTGCGGAATTTTTATTTTTTAACATTTATTTTTGTTAACGCTGATTTTTGTAGTAACTTAGAGTTAGTTAATTAAAAAACCAAAACCTATGAAAATAAAATTGCTATTAACTGTATTGTTTTTTACTACAGTTTGTTTTGCTCAGAATTCGGTTTCTGGGATAGTTACCGGGCGTGATAACGAGACCCTTTTTGGTGTCAACGTAAAAGTCATTGGTGATAATTCAGGTACCGTTACAGATAGTGAAGGAAAATTTGTATTGAAATCGAATAAAAAACTTCCTTGGACAGTAGAGTTTTCAAGTGTTGGTTTCGAAAATAAAAGAATGACTGTTAGTTCAAACAATCAGAACATTACAGTTGTGCTTAGTGATGAGCATAATAAACTTGACGAAGTCGTTATTTCGGCATCAAGAACTCCAGAGAAAATATTTGAATCTCCTGTAACCGTTGAAAGAATGGGAATTAGTGATATCAAAAAGACCGCATCTGCAACTTTTTACGATGGTATTGAAAATATGAAAGAGGTTCAGATGAATACTAGTAGTTTGTCTTTCAAATCCATCAACACTCGTGGATTTGCTTCTGTGGCAAATACTCGTTTTATGCAATTGGTAGATGGTATGGATAATGCGTCTCCTTTGTTAAACTTTGTACTGGGAAATATGATTGGTATTTCTGAAATTGATGTACAAAGTGTTGAACTTTTACCTGGTGCGTCTTCTGCATTATACGGAGCAAATGCCTTCAACGGTATCTTGTTTATGAATAGTAAAAGTCCGTTTACGAGTCCTGGTATTACTACTTATTTTAAATATGGTCAAACAAGTCAAAAGGCTGCAGGAAATAACAATTTCTACGATTTTGGTATTCGTATGGCACATGTTTTTGACAAGCATTTTGCTGCCAAATTTAACTTTACCTATATGCAAGGGACAGATTGGTATGCTACAAATTATGATGACAAAACGGTTGTTGGTCGCGATAGAAGTAATCCTAATTATGATGGTATTAACGTATACGGAGACGAGGCTACTACAAATATGAAAGGTGTAGGTGAAGCTTTAGTTTTGTTAGGTAAGATTCCTGCTAGTGCGGTTAATCTTTTGCCAAACACTAATGTAAGTAGAACGGGTTACAATGAAACTGATTTGACTGATAATAAAGCTGGTAATACTAAGGTTGACTTTTCTCTTCATTTCAGACCATTGGGTGATGAGCGTTTAGAAGTTATTTGGCAAAGTAAATTTGGATTTGGTAATGCTGTCTATCAAGGAGCAAACCGTTACTATTTGAATAATTTTGCAATGCAGCAACATCGTTTGGAGATCAAAGGAAAGAACTTTTTTGTCCGTGGTTATACTACTTCTGAAAACGGAGGTAACTCGTATGATATGTTGTTTACAGGTTTAAATATAAACCGTAAATGGAAAGATGATAAAACTTGGTTTGGAGAATATACAGGTGCTTATATCCAAGCAACTACTGCTCAGATTCCAGGTGTTGGGACTACTCCTGCAGAAGCACATGCTTTCGCTAGGTCGGTTGCAGATACAGGTCGTTTTTTACCGGGTACGGCAGCGTTTAATAATGCTTTTGCTAGTGTAATTGATGAAGCAGATGTTACTAAAGGATCTAAATTAGTTGATAACTCTAGAATTTATCATTCTGATGTTAATTACAATTTTAAAGATGCAATTAAATTTGCCGAAGTGCAAGTAGGTGGTTCTTATAGATTGTACGAGTTAAACTCCTTTGGGCGTATCTATACAGATGCTGACGGACCAATAAGTTATAATGAGTACGGTATGTATACGCAAGTACAGAAAAAGATGATGGATGATCGTTTGAAGTTTACAGGTTCTCTTCGTTATGATAAATCTAAGAACTTTGATGGTAACTTTTCTCCTAGATTATCATTATTGTATTCTGCGGGTGAAACTAAAAAACACAATTTTAGAGCCTCGTTTCAAACAGGGTTTAGAAATCCAACAACACAAGATCAGTACATCGGGTTTAATGTTGGTAGTGCTGTGTTGATCGGATCTGCTCCAGATAACTTACTTAGATATAGAGAAACACAGACTGTTGCTACCACTCTAGGTCAAACATTTGCTGGAGGAACTACAGTTCAACTTACAGGTGAAAATGCATACCTTAATTCTTATACAGCAGCTTCTGTTTCAGCATTTAGTGCAATTGCTGGTTCGAATCCTGTTGCTGGCGCCGCTTTGTTACGCAAAACAAATGTTAATTTTGTAAAACCAGAAACAGTAAAAGCATTCGAAGTTGGGTACCGTTCTTACTTTGAAGGTGTTTCTGTTGATTTGAATTCATATTATAATATTTATAATGATTTCTTAGGGAGTTTAAACGTTATTGCTCCGTACTATGGTACAGTTAATAATAGTGTGAACTTAGCTCCTAATGCAGCTGACCCTTCGAATACAATCTATCAAACTTTACATGCATTGCAAAATGGTAACTTTAGAGTTTTTCAATTATACACAAATACAAATGTAGAGATCAAATCTTTTGGTTTTGGAGTAGGATTGTCTAAGAAAGTTATAGCTGATTTTGAATTGGGTGTTAATTATAACTATGCTGAGTTTGGTTTCGATCAAGCAAAAGATCCAAGCTTCGAAGCTGGATTTAATACGCCTAAACATAGAGTGAAAGTTTCATTAGGTAACGAGAAAATTATCAGAAATGTAGGTTTCAATATTAGTGGAAGATGGAACAGTGAGTATTTATGGCAATCGACTATGGTTGATGGTACGATTAAATCGGCTACTGTTGTTGATGCTCAAGTAAACTACACGATTCCTAAGATTCATTCAACTATTAAACTTGGGGCTTCGAATATTGCAGGTAAAGAATATACACAAGTATTAGGTGCTGGTCAAATTGGTCAACAATATTTCTTGTCATTCACACTTAATCCTAGATAGTACTAATAAAAAATCTATCCCTCAAAATGCAATCGTAATGATGTGGGAACTTATACATATATAAATTATGATAAAAAATTTCAAATGGCTAGCATTGGCTTCTTTAGCTTTTGTAGCATGTAATAATGATGATGCTGTTGTTGCAGATGCCAATTCAACTGATGGTAGTCCTGTAACGGCGGGAACTGCAAATTTTTCTACCTATGTAGCTTTAGGGGATTCTTTTGCTGCAGGTTTCAGTGATAGTGCTTTGTTTATTGAAGGTCAAAAATCTGGGTATCCTAGTATTTTATCGCAACAATTTGCATTAGCGGGTGGAGGAGTATTTGTAAATCCTTTAATGAAAGATAATATTGGTGGTTTTATAGTAGGTGGTGTGCAGAGTACTCGTTTTGGTAAACGTTTGTACTTGGCTCCAGGAAATAAACCAACTGCCGTTGACGGAACTTCTACGACAGATATTTCAGCAAAAATAACGGGATCGTTTAATAATTACGGAATTCCAGGTGCCAAAGCAATTCATCTTGATTTTGTGGGTTATGGTAGTGCTTTGGGTAATCCGTATTTTACTAGAATGGCATCTTCTGCGGGAGCAACTGTTGTTTCAGATGCTTTGGCAAGAAATCCAACCTTCTTTAGTTTGTGGATTGGTGGTAACGACGTTTTGGGTTATGCAACAAATGGTGGGGTTCCAACTTCTCAAGATGCGGTGAATGGAGATGATATTACACCTCCTGCTACTTTTGATTTTGTTTATAAAAGTATGGTGACCAAATTGGTTGCTGGTGGCAGAAAAGGTGTGATCGCAAATTTGCCTTACGTTAATACATTGCCTTATTTTACAACTGTGCCTTACAATCCATTGACGGTGTCAGTACTTGGTGGAGGATCAGATGCGGTAGGTTTAGCGACAATTACAGCATTGAATACTCAGCTGTATGGTCCATTGGTATCTGCTTTGACTGCGTTTGGTGCGCCGACTAGAATAAAATTATTGTCACTCACGGCTGCAAATCCATTATTGATAAAAGATGAGTCATTGACTAATTTGTCTGCTCAGCTTACAGCTGCATTTACTCCATCTCTAGGAGCGGCAACTGCTGCAGCTTATGGTGCTATCTTTGGTCAAGCACGACAAGCTACTGCTGCAGACTTTGTTACCTTGCCTTCGCAATCTGCAATTGGTGCGGCACCTACAGCTTTGGACTCAGGTATTGGTGTGGTACCTAGCTCACCATTGAACAAGTTTGGTATTACTTATCCTATGCAAGACAAACATGTATTAACAGCTACTGAGGTGCTTGAAGTAAAAGTAGCTACAGATGCCTATAATGTAACAATTGCTGCTGCTGCCGCTGCAAATGGCTTGGCTCTTGTAGACACAAAATCGATCATGGATCTATTAAATACGACTGGTATTGTTGCAGATGGGTTTACAATGAAGTCGACTTATGTAACAGGAAATTCATTTTCTTTAGATGGAGTTCATCCTTCTCCTAGAGGGTATGCCTTGATTGCAAACAAGTTTTTGGAAGTGATTAATAGTAAGTTTGGTTCAAATATTAAAGGAGTGAATTTGGGAGATTATAGAATTTTATATCCAAAATCATTATAACAAAATAAAATAGAGTAAAACAAGCCACCATGCGTATTTGCCATGGTGGTTTTTTTATATATTGATACTCAGTGTGATGGTAATTTTTAAAAAGGAATATTTTTTATTTAAAAATGTGTTGATTTTTTGTTTTAAAAAATTATCTTTGCACTTTGAAAAAAGCAGGTACTTGATTGATTTTGAGTACATGTATTCATAAACCTAAATAGCTATTTAATAAATACATAAGTAATGTCAAAAGTAATAGGAAAAGTTGCCCAGATCATTGGTCCAGTAGTCGATGTTGTTTTTAACGGTAAAGATGTTGAACTTCCGAAAATTTATGACTCATTGGAGATCATAAAAAAAGATGGTACTAAGTTAATTCTTGAAGTACAATCACATATTGGTGAAAACACTGTTCGTACAGTATCTATGGACTCAACAGATGGTTTGAGTAGAGGTTATGAAGTAGTTGGAACAGGAAATCCTATCCAAATGCCGATTGGAGCAGATGTTTACGGACGTTTGTTTAACGTAGTTGGAGATGCGATTGACGGATTGCCAGAATTGCCTAAAACAGGTGAGAACGGAATGTCAATTCACCGTCAAGCCCCTAGATTTGAAGATTTGTCGACTTCGTCAGAAGTTTTATTCACAGGTATTAAAGTAATCGATTTAATTGAGCCTTACGCAAAAGGGGGTAAAATTGGATTGTTTGGTGGTGCAGGTGTTGGTAAAACAGTATTGATCCAAGAGTTGATTAACAATATTGCAAAAGGTCACGGTGGACTTTCAGTATTCGCAGGAGTAGGTGAAAGAACACGTGAAGGAAATGACTTGCTTCGTGAGATGCTTGAGTCAGGAATTATAAAATACGGTGATGAATTCATGCACTCTATGGAAAATGGAGGATGGGATTTGTCTAAAGTAGATTTACCAGGAATGAGAGAGTCTAAAGCTACTTTCGTTTTCGGACAAATGAATGAGCCTCCAGGAGCTCGTGCTCGTGTAGCATTATCTGGATTGTCTATTGCAGAATATTTCCGTGATGGAGCAGGAACTGATCAAGGAAAAGACGTTTTGTTTTTCGTTGATAATATCTTCCGTTTTACACAAGCAGGATCAGAGGTATCGGCTTTATTAGGTCGTATGCCATCTGCGGTAGGGTACCAACCAACATTAGCAACTGAGATGGGAGCTATGCAGGAGCGTATTACATCTACAAACAAAGGATCTATTACATCTGTACAAGCGGTATACGTACCTGCGGATGATTTAACTGACCCGGCGCCAGCAACAACGTTTGCTCACTTAGATGCTACTACTGTATTGTCTCGTAAAATTGCTGAGTTAGGTATTTACCCAGCGGTAGATCCATTGGATTCTACTTCTCGTATCTTGACTCCACATATCTTAGGAAATGAGCACTATGACTGTGCACAAAGAGTAAAAGAGATTCTTCAAAAATACAAACAATTGCAAGATATTATTGCGATTCTAGGTATGGAAGAATTATCTGAAGAAGATAAATTAGCGGTTTCTAGAGCACGTCGTGTACAACGTTTCTTATCTCAACCTTTCCACGTTGCTGAGCAATTTACAGGATTAAAAGGTGTTTTAGTTGATATTAAAGATACTATCAAAGGATTCAATATGATTATTGACGGTGAATTAGATCACTTGCCAGAATCTGCTTTTAACCTTAAAGGTACTATCGAAGAAGCTATCGAAGCTGGAGAAAAAATGTTAGCAGAAGCTTAATATAAATATGATTTATGAGTTATAGGTTGCCGTACAAGCGGTACTTATAACTCATAACTTATAACTCATAATTAAAGAAAATGATTTTAGAAATAGTATCACCAGAAGCGTCTTTGTTTAAAGGAGAAGTGACTTCAGTTACCTTACCAGGTGTTGATGGAAGTTTTCAAATCTTAAATAATCACGCACCAATAGTTTCTATTCTTCAACAAGGAACCGTAAGTATTACGGCTAATAGTTTTGAATTTAGCAAGGAGTCAGCAAATTTGTTTACTAAAGTTAGTAACCAAACATACACGTTGGCAATATCTTCTGGGACTATTGAAATGACGGACAATAAAATAATTGTTTTGGCAGATTAAAACAATTTAGAATACATACAAAAAGAGCTATCAGCAATGATAGCTCTTTTTTTTTTGGTGTTTTAAAAAGGTATTAAGAGCGTAAATGAATGGCTGTTGCCATTGCGAATGAAATCAAGAGTTCGCCTGCTACATCTTCTTAGCGAAGCAATTAATTATTTCGTCCTAAAATTGTATGGCTGCTGGCCTGATTTTGAATGGGGTTTTAGGTTCTTTTTAATTTTGAAATTAACTTGGTATAATGTGTTTTTTAGTTGTTGTTTATATGATAACTGATAATTCCACTTTGTGTTTTAAGTATATTTTGAATTTGTCTTTACAGGATAGATCATTTTATTCGAAAAAAAATCCTGCCTTTATCTTTCGATTAAGGCAGGATGATAGTTTCTGTTACTTTTTTATTTCGAAAATAAAAATTAGATTATTTTACTAAGACCTTATGAATCTCTTCTTTGTTTCCGCTTTTGATCGAAAGAAAGTATAGCCCTGATTGTGCGTTTGGTATCTGGACTTCTTCGTTTAAAACCAGTGTTTTGCTATATTCTTTTGTCAAAATCGTTCGTCCTGCAACATCTGTTATGCTTAAAGCAATTGGGTTAACATTATCGCTTTCGAGGTATAAAGTAAATATTCCGTTGTTTGGGTTTTTGTACACTACTACATTGATCAAGCCAAAGTTTGGTTGTCTCAGGGTGTAGCTTTTGGTGCAAAGTTCTATTGAGGCGCTATTGAGAGTACCTGTATCATCTGGGAAAGCGTCTCTGATTCTGAAAGTCCACGTACCTGCAGGAGTTTCATTGTCAAATGCGGATAGGTTTTCATACGGAGTCACAATTTGTGCTGTTGCTTGTCCGCAGACCATCTCTTTACCCGAATCATCAAAAGTTAACGATAAGGTTCCTCTAGAATCGCTACAGCCTCTTTCGAATAGCTTTACCGTTGTCCCCGTTGGGCTCACGATATCCATTTGCAAATCGGATAGATAGGCATGTGTAAAGTTAGCTTTTACGTTTACATCTGATATAGTTGTGGTTGTTGCAGGTACCGTTATGGTTTTGGTGGTATAGGCTGTTTTTTCAGGTATTGCGAAGGGAGCTTCAAATGTGTAACTGTTACAAGCATAATCAACGGAGTATCCTATTGCAAAAGATTTGCTATTTAAAGCATAAAAAATATTATTGGTAGGTTCTACCTTTATTTTGCAGTTTTTTTGTGTTATGTTGGGTACTAAAATGGTTGCAGAGCCACTATTGATTATGTTCTCAGCCAATGTAGTGCCAAATATTAAACCTCCATCAGTCGATAACTTAATGTTTACGTTTGATGCACCTGTGAGGTTGTTAGTGTTCTTAACGTCCCATGTAATCGTTTCGTTTGTTCCTTGCAACCAACTTACATTATCAGTGTTTTGTGAGGTAACGGTAAAAGGGCCGGTACTTCCGTTTACTGTAATTGTAGTTTCGTCACTATTAGTTTGCGCGGTACCTTGTGCTGCATTGTCACGACCAGTAAGTACAAAATGCAATGTACGTCCAACGTTTGGAACAGATTCCCAGCTACTAGTTAATTTATTTGCTAATACATTGCTCAGGTTGGGCATATAGCGTATTGGACTAGTCGTTGGATAAATGGACCTAAATAAAGGACCGCTAGTTTTTGTAGATACAGCAATGCTATTGTCTTGCGTTGCATCACTATTTGCAGAGTCGTTTTCTTCCCAAGTGTAAGTAATAGTATCGCCTTCAGCATCTGTTCCGGTACCTTTTAATACAAATGGGGTTCCAATGGGAATAGTATAATCACTTCCAGCGTTGATTGTTGGTGGGTCGTTTGCAATTGGCGTGCTCACCGGACATGTTTTCGTGGTTAAGTTACTTTGTATTTGAGAAATGCTTGCAAAAGAATAATAGTCATCTGAGTTGTCTTGTATGTCATAGCTGCCAGTTACCCCTGCGTAGCCCATAATGGTGGAGCCGCTTCCAGGTTCAATGTTGACTCCTGTGCCTTCCGTCTCATAAGAGAAAGTGTGATTAGCTCCCAATTGGTGACCAAATTCGTGTGCAACAAAGTCAATATCAAAGGTATCCCCTTCAGGTTTTCCGTTACCTGGTGAGGTGTACGCACTCCCTTTTCCGAAAGAGCTTGAGTTTATCGGATTGTCGCAAACGCATCCAATACATCCTGCATTTCCGCCACCACCACTAGCGCCAAAAACGTGACCTAAATCATAAGCACTATTTCCAATTACGGTCGTTAATGTTTTTTGCAATTCTAATCCCCAATTGTCAAGATTATTTGCGCTGGAATACGGGTCTGTGGCCGAATTGGTATAAATTATTTGTTCGTTATTTGCTATAATCAGCAATTTTACGGCTAAGTCTCTATTAAATACAGCATTTACTCGAGTCAGTGTAGCGTTCATTGCGGCCAACGCACCTGCAACAGTGCCGCCATGATAGGTGGCGTACTCACCTGTGCAAGATAGCGCAAGTCTCATAGTCTTGAACACCTTTGCGCTAGAGGTTGTTTTTGAAGATAATGAAAGTAGATTGTTGTTGATTACCTTGTCTTCTGTTTGACAGTTTAAAGGTAAGGTTCCTTCTTCTCTTGTTGAGCTGTGAAACACCGTATATTTTGAAGGGTCTTCAGCATAGCGTTCTATGAATTCTGATTCTTTGTTGGATCGAAGTACAATAGTTTGTATTCCTTTTGGAGACAGACTGATGTTTATGCTTGCGTTTTTATCACTAATTCCTTTTCCTGTATAAGCTTTTATATCAGGATACTTTTCTTGTAAAGCAGGTTCAAAATTAGACTCTTCCCAAACTGCATATTTTTCAATTTCACCTGCTATGTTTGGAATCTCAACTACCATGGTACTCTTTGTAGATTTGCTTGTCAAACCTCCCAAAGTCTGCTTGAAGTCAGTAAGGTTCAATTGATATAAAACCACCTTATCGTTAGAGTTTATTTCGTTGGATTTGGCTGAAGTACTAGCGTTTATTTTTGTCCATGGGGATGGAGTTTGAGCGAACAAAAGTAGTTGGTTTGCAAAAAGTAATACAAGTAGGATATGTTTCTTCATGATGATAAAGGGGTATAATGCTTCAAAAATAAAGTATTTATATCTAATACATTAAAGTTGAATTGTTATTTAAGAAAATAATATTGATATTCTTACCTAATATGGTTAGTTTTCTTTCACTAAATAGTGCCTAAAATTGATAAAAATTGTATAAAATCAATTCTGGAAAGTGTGACATTTAAAATAGATACTATAAATTTGCAGTATCATAAAACAATTACATTGAATATTTTTCATTCTATAAACGATTTTAGTTCTACTAAGAAAACCATATTGACACTTGGTACCTTTGATGGGGTGCATATTGGTCATAAAAAAATACTAGAAAAACTAATTTTAAGTACCCAAAGTAATCAGTACGAAAGCCTTGTTTTGACTTTTTTTCCGCATCCGCGAATGGTGCTACAGGAAAAGTCAGAAATTAAACTTTTGAACACCATTCCCGAAAAAATCAATCTTTTGGATGGAATTGGAATACAAAATTTAGTTATTCACCCTTTTGATGAAACCTTCTCTCGATTAACTGCTGAAGATTTTGTTTCGAATATTCTCGTAGATCAGTTTCGAATTCATAAAATAATCATCGGTCATGATCATCGGTTTGGTCGAAATAGAACAGCCGATATAAATGATTTGATAGGTTTTGGTGAAAAGTATGGATTTGAAGTAGAGCAGATTTCTGTTCAAGAACTTAATTCTATTTCGGTTAGTTCGACTAAAGTTCGAAAAGCAATTGATGAAGGAGATATGGCATTGGCAAATAGTTATTTGGGATACGACTATTTTGTAACAGGGACCGTTGTAAAAGGCCAGCAGTTAGGACGTACTATTGGTTTTCCTACGGCCAACATCAAGGTAAAAGAAGAGTATAAGTTGATTCCGCTTAACGGTGTTTATGTCGTTAAAAGTATTTTGAATGGTGAAACTGTTTATGGAATCATGAATAATGGGCACAAGCCAACTGTTGGAGAACATGCACTGTCTATTGAAGTTCATTTTTTAAATTATAAAGATGATTTGTACGATCAAGAAATTACAGTTTCAATACTTCATTTCATTCGATCAGAACATAAATTTGATTCTCTTGAATTGTTAAAAGAGCAAATTCAAAAAGACAAAAATCAAGCTTTGGCTTACATTTCGAGTTTATAGGCAAAACAGCGGTTGAATTGGTAGTAGCTGTTTAGGAGTGACTTGATTCCTTTTCGAAAAATAAAATTATAGCAATAAAAGGCCAAAATGGTCTTTATTTTTACTGTTTTCAGCGCAGGGTGTGTCTGATTGCTTTTAGTTAATTTCATTGCTTCATTCGAACAATTTGACTACTTTTGGAGCTTTAAAAAATCATATTGATGAGTATTACAAAACACAATTGGACAAAAGACGAAATAATCGCCATATACAATAAGCCATTAATGGATTTGCTTTTTGAAGCAGCTTCAATTCATAGAGAACACCACGATCCTAATGTGGTACAGGTTTCTACATTATTGTCAATCAAAACAGGAGGTTGCCCAGAAGATTGTGGGTATTGTCCACAAGCAGCACGTTACCATACCGATATTGAAGGGAATGATTTAATGTCTGTAAGTCAGGTAAAAGCTCAGGCTTTGCGTGCAAAATCAGGTGGATCATCTCGTGTGTGTATGGGAGCAGCTTGGAGAAACGTAAAAGACGGTCCGGAATTTGACCAAGTTCTTGAAATGGTTCGTACAATTAATAAGTTGGATATGGAAGTGTGTTGTACCTTAGGGATGATCACCGAAAACCAAGCGCAACGTTTGGCAGAAGCTGGATTGTATGCTTACAATCATAATCTAGATACATCTGAAGAATATTATAAAGAAGTAATTTCTACACGCGGTTTTGAAGACCGTTTGCAAACTATTGAAAATGTTCGTAAAACGAATGTTACCGTTTGTAGTGGTGGAATTATAGGTATGGGAGAGAGTATTGATGATCGTGCCGGAATGTTGGTAGCGCTTTCTACACTTAATCCTCAGCCAGAATCGGTGCCGATTAATGCACTTGTTGCTGTTGAAGGAACGCCGATGGAAGAAGAAAAACCAGTTGAAATTTGGGAAATGATTCGTATGGTAGCTACTACACGTATCATTATGCCTGAGACACAAGTTCGTCTTTCGGCAGGTAGAATGAATATGAGTCGTGAAGGACAAGCAATGTGTTTCTTTGCCGGTGCTAACTCTATTTTTGCAGGAGACAAATTGTTGACTACACCAAATCCTGATGTTGATGATGATATGAAAATGTTCGAAATGTTGGGGCTTAATCCTCAAAAAGCATTTACAAAAGTGTCACAACCACAAACAGTAGAAGCAGTTGATTCTCAGTATCAGGCCATGGGTGAGAAGCCAAAGTGGACTCGTCCAGGACATGAGATAGAAAGAAACTTAGAAGCCTCTCAAAAAGGAAAATAAGAATTTAAAAAAAACCGTTTCAAATCTGAAACGGTTTTTTTATGCTCTTTTAGTAATGAATTATTTTCAAAAAAAATTAATTGATCACTAGTTTTTCTGTGATTATTTGCCCGTTTTCAAGCTTGACTTTGATAAGAAGCACTTGTGCGTTCTTGAAAGGTACAGCAAGTTGTAGGTCTGTACTGTTAACTTTTGTTCTCGATAGGATTTCTCTACCAGCAAGGTCGTATAATCGTACCTCATTAATTTGTTCGCTGTTCGAATGTATGGTGATTGTGTTTTCTTTTTGAGAGATTAGTAACTTGTTTTGATCTAAATCTGTTGCCGTAACTCCTAGTGTTGTTTTAGCTTGGTAGGACAACTGGAAACGGTCATTAAAAGTTCCTGCCTCTGTAGAGAAGGTATATGGGCCTGACTTTAGATTGTGCTCAACTGCATTTTTCTGGTCTGTCAAGTAAATATCTTTTTCAGACAAATTCCCATCAACGTTATCTATCGTGATTTGAAAATTTCCTTTTATAGTACTGCTATATCCAAGCGGTATGCTATCGTCTGATTGTGTGTCAACCGCTCGTCCTTGAATGCTGAAATTTTGATTTTCGTTGATGCTATAAAAATTTATGTAGGGATTGGCATTGTAATTCCAACCGTCATAACTAGCATCATATCCGTTTGTAGCACCAGCTGCATAACCAACGAGTAGTTGTTTGAAAGCGCCTTGTTCATTGGTTAGATTTAGCCAAAGACGACTTTTGCTTTCTACTAATGATGTTTTAGCTGTTTTTGTATCGTTTGCAGGACGAAAGAATTTTGAATTGTCTATGGTGGTACCGGAAATCATGCGCATGCTATTGTTGAAAGTTGCCGAACCTGCCGTCATACTAAAAGCAATAAAACCTTGGCCAGCTGCAATTGCTCTAGTTGGTGTTACTCCTCCGGATGCAGCAGCAGTACCACCCATTAAATTGTAGGCTGCATAATCATCAGCGGTATAGTCATATTGCCTTGAGGTCGTAAATGAGCTATTGTGCGTCCAGAAATACAGGGTGCCAAAAATCACACCGCTATTGGTAGATATAAATGCTTCGGCATCAACAGCAGAGGGGTAAGGGTTACCAATTAGGTTTGCCTTGATTCCTGCTCCAAATGGTACTGTTACGATACCATTGTTAGGTACACCAATAAATGTTCCTTCGTAAAAGCCAGGTGTTCCCGTACTATACGACTGTGGGCCTCTAATAATATATCCTTTACCTAAAGTCATTGTATTGTTACTGTTTTCTTGTGTCCAAGAATTCGTTGCGGCGTTTAGTGAAAAATACTTATCATATAGGGTACCCGGAGATAAATTGTATAAAGTTTGACCTTGGACGGGAGAGGACCAATAGGTGAAATCAAAATTTGATATTTGAGTAGTTTGTCTTTTGTAGTTGATGCTTCCTGTGTTTGGTATGACTGGGTTGTCGTTGATCTGAATTAGACTTGAATTGTTATTGAAAGTTAAAGTTCCATTTACAGTAAGACCATTTTGAATTTTTACAACATCATTGCTACCTACGGTAATTGAAGCACCATTAGCAACAGTTACACTACATGCATTAATTGTACCATTTGTTGCAGTGTTGTAATTAGCATTTATTATTGCTTTAGATGTATTATCTGGTAGACCGTTTGACCATGCAGAGCCGTTCCAAGAGGTAGAGGATAAACAAATTTTCGTTCCTGATAATTTTAGATCATCAATTCTGAACCAATAGGTTCCTGCTGCTGCAGATGTAAATCGTATTCTTAGATTAGTGGTAGTAGGTATAAGTCCAGTTGGAGAAATTTGTAACCAGTTTGACGTTAGTGCTCCGGTTGCTCTTGAATAACTTAAAGGAGTGTAATTAATACCATCGCTACTTACACTTATTAGGAGTTCATTACTAATAGAATTTTGGCTTTTAAAATGGTTTAATGCTAATGTAATATTAGAATAATTTGAGGTATCAATATTTGCGATTTCAAATAGGGTTGGAGTTGAGTTTGTGAAAAATATATTTCCGTTTCCAGATGCTCCAATATTATCCGATGGGTCTGTTGATCTTGCATCTGCAGTACCGCTAAATGTTACTGACGTGCCAGAATTCTGGAAGGTATGTGCTGCAATTGAATTGTATGGAGTTGAGCTTGGAGCATTCAAAAAATTCTCACTAAAAATTATGGTTTGGGACGATCCAATTAATGAAAATAATAGTAGTATATATAATAGTTTTGCTTTCATAAAATATATAGTGAATTACATAATTTATTTAATATTCTAACTAATCTGGAAAGCAATGCGCTTAACAGTGAGCTTGTTATAAATATAAAAAAATATTTTAACCTACCAGTACGTTTTTTAGAATTTCGTTGTAGCTTATAATTCTGACGGTAAATGGAATTTATAGGGCAAAAAAAATCCCCTTACATTTTATTTTGTAAGAGGATTTTGTTTAAAAAAGAGAGGGTTAGTTGAACTGTTGCAGGACTTTTGCCTTGATAATTTGTCCGTCCTCTAGTTTTATCTTGAATAACAGGACCTGAGCCGAATTTGAAATTTTAGTAAATGAAACTTCTTTAGCACTAATGTCTATTTTTTTAGAAAGTAATTTTCCCGAAATGTCATACAGTTCTACAGCCATAATTAATTCTTTTTTAGAATGTAAGTCTATTGTATGGCTTGTTTGAGTAGCATAAACCAAATTTTCATTCGTATCGAAATCCTCAGTAGCCAAAGTCGCTTTAGCTTTGTACGTGATTACAAAACGATCATCAAAGGTTCCTGCGGCAGTGCTAAATGTATACGCACCCGCTCGCAAGTTATGTACCATAAGCGTAAGTTTGTCTTCAAGAAAAATATCTTGATTATCAAGAGATCCATCTGTTTGGTCAATAGCAATAGAAAACGGACCAGCAACTGTTGAACTGTATCCAAGTGGTACAGTATCCTCTTGCTGAGAAGCTATTGCTCTACCCTGAATGCTGAATTGATTTGTTGCATTTAGACTATAAAAATTAATATAAGGATTAGCGTTGAAGGTATACCCATCATATTGTTCATCATAATCGTTTGTTGCCCCAGTAATATAGCCCACCAATAACTGTTTAAATGCACCATCATCATTAATTAAATTTAGCCATAATCTGTTTTTCTCGACAGATGTGGTTGTTGTTTTTGCTGTTTTAGAATTTGCTGAGGGTCTAAAAAACTGACTGTTATTAAGTGTAGTTCCGTCTGATTTTATACGCATACTATTGTTAAAGAAAGCAGTAGCTGTTGTTAATCCTATTGATAAAAATCCTTGTCCTGCTGCAATTTCTCCAGTAGGTATCCTTCCTGCGCTCACACCTGCAGTACTAATTGCTGGAGCTGTAGCTGTTCCGCCAGTTAAATTATAGGATGCATAGTCATCTGATGTATATGCTAATACTCCTGAACCTGCTTTTCCCGCTGCAATATTACTAGCCAATTGAATCGCAGTGTTATGCGTCCAAAAATATAGAGTTCCATAAATCGCGCTACTGTTTGCGTTTAAAAAAGTATCTGCATAAATAGGTGAAGGATAAGGATTACCGATGAAATTTATTGATTTTGAGCCTCCAATTGCCATATTTACCACCCCATTGTTTGGTTTACCATTAAATTTAGCTTCAAAATCCCCAGGTACATTAGGTAATTTGAAAGTTTCAGGACCTCTAATGATGTATCCTTTACCCACTTGCATGATGTTAGCTCTATTTTCAAAAGTCCAAGCATTCCCTACAGCATTAAAAGAGTAAAATTTATCGTAGAAGGTAGCTGGAGACAATACACTCAATATCTGACCTTCAACGGGTGATGACCAATAGGTGTAATCAAAATTGGTAATAGTTGTTGTATTTCTTGTATAGGTGATTGCTCCAGAGTTTAATGCTGCATCATTTATTTGCACTAGGCTCGCGCCGTTTTCAAAGGTCAAGGTTGCAGGAGGAGTTGCAGTTGAAGCTACGATAACTTCATTTTGTAATTTCAAAGTTTTACCACTTTTTATCGTTACATTTTTACCTGAAGCTACAGTACAACGGCATCCATTTAAATCAGTGCTTGTGGAGAAATCGGCATCAAAGATTATGTTTTGTTCTAATGTTGGGAGACTTCCTGTGCTCCAAGCACCGTTCCAAGTATTTGTCACAATTTGATTAACAGTAGCATTTATTGAAGGATTTGAAAGGCATACTCTGCTGGCTTGTACGGTAAAATTGTATGTTCCTGCGGTAAGACCTGTAATTGTATAGGTAGATGTGTTTCCAGTATATCCGCCTGGATTTATGGTCCAATTACCTGTTGGCAGTCCACTTACAGAGACTTTTCCAGTAGTATTGGAGCAATCTATGTGCGTTATGGCACCAATTACTGGTGTAGGGGCTTTAGCTGGTTGAGCATCTATAGTAAAAGTAAGAGATGGAGAAACGCAATTTGTTAAATTACTCTGGGCTGACAAGGTGTAAGTTCCTCTCGGTGCTGTTAAAACACCTGAACTTAAAATTGTCACTCCAGTACTTGGTGTGATTGTATATGTGTTGGAGGAGGGTGTGTTGTAATTAGTGATGGTTAATGAGCCATTTGTATTGCTGCAATCGGGCTGTGTAATCGGGCTAATCGTTGGTTTGACCGTTCCATTAGCTTCACCTGTTTTAGTAATAGAGTATGGGCTAGTGCCGCAAGGTCCTGAAGCTTTTATCCTTGTATAATAAGTTCCTGATTCTAGTCCTGTTACTACATATTCACGAATACTTGAACTTAAAATTTCAATATTAGATTTTCCAGGAACCATGTCAGCAGGTAAGAAAGTATTTGCGGTAGCGATATCAATGTAGTAAGAAGTAGCTCTTTGTGCAAGTGACCAATTTAAAGTAAAACCATCACAAGTTGTAGCACCTGTGTTACCTTGTACTGGTGCTACCGTAGTAGGGAAAGTGCTTTTTGACTCTATTAAAGAATTAGCACTAGTGCAGTTAGGAGAGTTGGAAACAGCTCTTACTCTAAAATAATAGGTAGTATTGGGTTGTAATCCTGTTACTGTGTGATTACTTACATATCCAAGATTAGTATTATTATAACCTGGTGCAAAAGTTCCTGCATCAAACGTTGATGTGGTAGCAATATCAATATAATAATCAGGACTTACTGACGCAGGGGCGATATTCCACCTTGCTATAAATCCATCACATGTTGGGTTTGTATCTGTTCTTACATTAAGCGGGATTGGATTTCTTACAGTGATAATTATTGCATTTGAATAATCTGAATAACAAGTAATTCCACCACTTGTTGCAAGTGTTCTTCTTCTGTATTTTGTTGTAGCTGTTAATGCGGGTGGGGTATAAGTAACATCCGTTGCGCCAGTAATAGTTGTGAAACTTCCACTTGTGTCCGTTTGCCATTCGTAGCTTATTGTCCCCGATCCAGTACCTGGTGCTGTTGATGTTATTGCGGCAGGAGCATTACCACTACATATCGTTTGTGTATTACCTATACTACCCGGTGAATTTACTGTTACTGTGAGCGTAAACGTACTTCCGGTGCAACCTGATACATATGGAACTACTGTATAAGTTGCTGTTTGTGCAGTAGTTGTTGGGTTTGTCAAAGTTCCAGTAATGCTAGTAGGTGATCCTGAGCTTGCTAGTCCTCCTGTTAAACCTCCAGTAACTACTGGGGCAGACCACGAAAAGGTGGTACCTGCGGGCACATAACCGTTTGTGCCATTTACTGGTGTACTTGTGAAATCAACAGTGTTACATATTGTGGCTGTCATATTGGTTATTGCAGGAACAACTGTGGAAGATTCAACTAGGAATGATTTGGTTTCAGTGCAGGTTCCTCCAGTAGAAACAGTAACGGCGTAGGTTCCAGTAACCAATGATGATATGTTTTTTGTTACTGCAGTAAATCCAGAAGGGCCGTTCCATGCATAATTGTATGGATTAGACCATACTGGCGAATTTACAAGGATACCGTTAGTACCCGTTGGTAGTCTAGTCAAATTTGTTCCAGAACCATCAAAAAAGTTGTAAGATGCAATAAGTCCTGTTTCAGAACCAGTGTAAGTTTTCGGGCAACTAGCCAAATTAGTAATTACTGTAGCAGATAACGCGGTGCTATATAAACCAACTTTCATAATGCTTCCAGGAAAGGAGCCCCCAGTTGCATCTATAACACCACCTCCAATTCTAGAATTGTAGGTGGTGTCACTTCCGTAATTAGTAGTGGCAGCACTTGTTGTACTCAACAGTAAGCCATTAAAGTATATTTTTATATTGCTTCCATCTCCAACTGCGGCAATATGATGCCATTTAGATTCATTCAGTCCAGTAGGGATTGTTGCTCTTGCTGCTCCTGTAACTGAGGAGTATAGCTCAATAGTTGTTGCATCAGAAAAACCAAATTCTAAAGTATCATTTTGACCAAATAAACTCATCCTAGTTTTTCCGTTTAAATCTGCATATTTGAATCGTATCCAGCCTTCTAATGTGAATTTGCCTCTATTACTAAGTAATGGACTTCCTAAATTAACATAATTATTAGTTGTATTTGAAAAAGTTAGTGCATTTGCGGTAGTCATATTTGTTATAGAAATTGAACCAGTTGCAGTATTGGAACAAGTAGAATTTGTGATTGTTCCTGTTGGTGTAGCTAATTGCCCATAAGAAATAACGGGAAAGATAGAGCTAAACAATACTATCAAAAATGCATAAAAGGTATTTGATGCTTGTATAACAAATAATATGTTTATCTTTTTTTGGAGGCCTTTCATATACGATATTAGGGTAATTATATAAAAAATATTTTTTAAATAATTAAGTATAGTTATTATCTTATAGAGGTATAATAGGCCAATATTAAAAACTATTCAAATTTATTTAGAACTAAAGAAGAGGTATTTGCCTCTCTAAAAGTTTGGACTGTTGCACTTTGATTATTTGAAAATATGAACCAAATATTGATACAAGAAGATCGGTTTGTAGTAAACAGATGTTTCCTAATAAGTGAATTTGATTGTGTTGCTAATCAGGTTTCTTAATTTGCAAAGAAAAGCTTTTAAAAGCATGTACGAATAAAATTCGATGATAGTTTTTATTTATCGATTAAATACATGGTTTAAGTTGTTTTGATATTAATATTTGATAATAAATGCTTTGTAAAAGAAATTTAATATGATAATCTCCCCCTAATTTTGTATTTTTCGCTTTCAAAAAATACTACATATTAGGAATGCACATTTTACAAGAAATCAAAAGAAAAATAGAATTCTATTGTGTTTACCAAGATCGATGTCACAAAGAAGTTGAGTCCAAACTATATGATTTAAAATTGTCAGCGGATGAAATTGAAGTCGTTATTGCAGATTTGATTTCGGATAACTTCCTGAACGAAGAACGTTTCGCATGTAGTTTTGCTCGAGGTAAACACCGCATTAAACATTGGGGAAGAATAAGGATAACAAATGAATTAAAGTTTAAAGGTATAAATCAAACTCTTATTAAAATTGCACTCAAAGAAATTGAAGGGGAGTACGATGCTAATTTTGAAAGTTGGTCTGAACGCTTTTGGGAGACTTTATTCGAAAAAAATGTGATGAAAAAAAGGAAAAAGTTCTGTGATTATTTTCTGCGTAGAGGTTTTGAATCTTTTTTGATTTATGATAAAGTAAAAGAGTTAGAAGATAATCAGTAAGTATTGCTGGGTTGATAAATTAGGTTCTTTAAGTCAAAGAGATAGCTAAAATTTATTGACACAAAGTGTATTTTTTTTTGAACAGATTTTAGAAATAGAGATATGGATTTAACTTTTCTAAATGCTATAAATTTTGTCAAAATCTGAAATCCAAAAGCACTCTTTTAATTATTGTCAAACAAAATTAATTACAAGCTCAATAAAATACTAACAGCATTTCCGCCAAAACCAACTGAATTTACCAATACTTTTCGAATTGGTTTTTTTTGTTCTTGAGTTGGGATGAAAGGTACGGGAATGAAATGATTTTTTTGCAGCATCAATACCGCAAGTTCAATGCTCAACATACCTGACGTACCAAACGTATGTCCAATTTTCCATTTGTTGGTTGTTAGCAAGGGCAGTTTTTCTCCAAATAATTTTTGAATCGCTCTATATTCTGTTAAATCTCCTTTTATGGTTCCGGGAGCGTGCATCACAATTGCATCAATATGCTGTAGGTCAATATTGTTGAGTGCCATTTTCATCGATTTCTGAAAACAAGTGGCTTCAGCTGATATTGAGATGTTATGTTCTAGTATCTCGGTAGCATACCCGATCCCTTCAACATAGGCAAGGGCATTTTCTTTTTCACCCAACTCCATACAACAAACTGCTGCACCTTCGCCCAAAATCATTGTGTTTTGCTTTTTTTCTAAATCTAATGCTTTGTTTGGATAACGGTCAGAACTATTGGAATATATTTTTAGTGCACGCATTTGACCGATAGTAAAATCGGTTAGCGGTGCTTCACTGCCTCCTACTAAAAATTTTGATGCCATGCCCGCGCGCAACCAAGCTATTCCGTTGAGCATGGAATGTAGTGCGGTTGAGCAGGTGATGGAGTGTGATATCTCGGGACCGGTGGTTTGTAGGTCATGTGCGACCCATGACGAAATGTTTCCTAATGTGGTAGCAGGGGAGGCGAGGGTTTGTGCTTTCCCTGTTTCGAGATAGGTTTGATGGTGGCTTTCAAACAAAGCAGTTGCTCCTCTTGATGATCCAATATTTATCCCAAAGTCATCTCCTTTTTTCCATCCGGCTTGTGCAATTGCTTTTCGAGAAGCATCAATAGCAAATAGTACGGTCTTGTCTAACGATTTGTATTTGTTGTCTGAAGTACTTAAAAGCGCAATGTTTTCTTGATCCTCCTGTTTAAGTGCGCCTACAATTGTTTCTTGATGATCTAAATTTTGTACTGAAAAACAAGTGTCGGAATTTAAATAATTTCCCCAAACGGTTTCTGAATTAGATCCTAAGGGTGAAATTGAGGCTAGGGCGGTAATGGCTATTTTTTGTGACAACGGAAATATTTTTTGCCTGCAAAGATAAGCAAAGCAAATCGTGCTCCAAAGTTTCTTGGCTATAATGCAAAAGGGGTTTGACTATCAAAGTCAAACCCCTTTTGGTATTATTGTCTTATGAATTAATCAACAGCAACGATGATAAATTCGCTTCGTCTGTTCATTTGATGTTGTTCTTCTGTACAACTAGATGTGTTTGTAGGTTCACATGCACAGTCATTAATCAATTGCGATTCACCATATCCTTTTGCAGTAAGGCGACTGGCTTCGATACCATTTTTGATTAACCAAGCTCTAGTCGATTTAGCTCTTCGATCAGAAAGTGCTTCGTTGTAAGCTGCTGTTTGTCTACAATCTGTATGTGATCGAATGTCCACTTTCATTTTTGGATATTCTTTCATAACGGCTAATACTTTTTCAAGTTCGAATGCTGCATCTTTTCGAATAAAAGATTTATCTAAATCAAAGTAGATAATAGGGATGTTTAGCGTTTTAGCTAAGTCAGTTCCAACGTTGATGCTTTTAATACGTTTATCCAATGCAAGAGAAAATTTCGTTTCTCCAGATTTTTTTATCGTAGCTATTTTTCCTTCGTTTGTTTCGTAATCTTTTTTCTCTGCTCTTACGTAATATGTTTTACCACATTCAACTTCTTTAAATATATATTTTCCGTCAGCATCTGTGTAGCCTTCTTTGATTAAATTAAATTTATCATCAAATAAAGTAGTTTTGGCATTTTCTAAAATTTGTCCCGATTCTTTATCCGTAATATAACCATTTAAAAGTTGGTTGCATTTTAGTTTTCTAGTTTCTGAGAATTTGTAAATGTCATCATAACCATGCCCACCATCTCTGTTTGAGGTGAAAAAACCAACGCGACTTGCGCTGTCAATAAAGAAACCAAAATCATCTATAGGTCCGTTGATTGGCTCACCAACATTTTGAATATCACCAAAAGTAGCTCCTTTAATTTCGGTAACATAAACATCAAGTCCTCCCAAACCTGGGCGACCGTCTGATGCAAAATAAAGTTCATTATCATCAGAGATAAAAGGGAATGTTTCTCTTCCTTCAGTATTGATTCCTTTTCCTAAATTTTCAGGTGTAGAATAGGTTCCATCGGAGTTAATATTTACTTTGAATAAATCGGATTGACCAAAAGTACCAGGCATATTCGAAGCAAAATAAAGTACTTTGTCATCTGTGCTCAAAGCTGGATGTGCATTACTGTAATCATTGCTATTAAAAGGAAGTTCTTCTACATTGGTCCATCTGTCTTTTTCTAGAGTAGCTTTGTAGATTTTCAACAAGGTAATTTTCTGACTGTCTTTTCCTTTTTTACCATCAAGATAATTATTTCGAGTAAAATACATGGTCTTTCCGTCTCTTGTGAAAATAGGGGTAGACTCATGAAATTTGGAATTGATGCTAGAATTGAAACGTTTTGGTTCTCCAAGCTGGCCTCTTTCGTTAACTTCAGAACTATACAAATTTGTAAAAGATTGATTGGTCCAGGTAAAAACTCTTTTGTAAACACCGATGGTATCTCTTGCAGATGCGAATACTAATTTGTTGCCCACAAAGGCAGTTCCGTAATCTGAGTATGGAGAGTTTATCCCAGCGTCTTCAATGTTAAAACGTCCTGAATTTGCTTCAATATCTTCAAGGTAATTCTTGTTTGCTTCGTATAGGTTTGCACGAATATCATTTTCTGATTTAGCATAAAAGCCTGCAAGTATTTTGTCTGCCTTTTTGTAATCGCCCATAGATTTCAAACACTGCGAATACCTGTAAAAGTATTCTGCTTCTTGATCTGGATTCATATTGAATAATTCTTCGTACCATTTACCAGCTTTGTCCAAATCAGCATTAAAGTAATAAGCGTTTCCTAATTTTTGGAACATCTTTTCATCTTTATAACCCTTTTCTGCTACACGCTCATAAGTAGTGATGGCATCGATATAAGAGAAACGTTCGTATTGTTTATTTGCTGCTGCAACTTTTGCCTTTTGGGCATGAGTTAATGTTGTAGCAAGTAGAATACAAAAACCGTAGAGTATATTTTTTATTTTCATTTTGTTGATTTTAGAAGAATCTTGGGGAAACTATTCTATCGTATTTATTAAACAATTCGTATCTCAAAAATATTTCATGAGATCCTGAATTATAGTGAGCAAGTCTTGTGGTTTCTAGATCATAACTGTACCCTATGAACCAAGAGTCTGTTGCTTGAAAACCAACCATACCACTTACAGCAGCACTCCATCTATAGGCTGCTCCAATCACAAATTTCTCATTAAACATAAAATTTGCAGAGGCATCTACTTGCAGTGGTGCTCCTTGTGTAAGCTTAGTTAAGATAGAAGGTTTGAATTTTATATCACTATTTAAGTCAAATACATAACCAGCTGTTAGGTAGTAATGTAAGCGCTCTTTTGCTATGTAGCTCACTGCGCCACCACCTTGGTATTTGTCAAAATGAGTTGTTTCTATCAAATTTGGAACAGATAAACCAACGTACGAATGGTCAGAGTAGTAGTAAAGACCTGCCCCAATGTTGGGAGAGAATCGATTGTCAATGTTTCCATCTCCAAAGCTTTTGTCAGGGGTAAGGTAGGTTAACTTGTTGAAGTCAATGTTCAATAGATTAACAGATCCTTTTATACCAAAAGACAATTTATATTCTTCGGATGTTTTGATTGAGTACGAAAAGTTTACACCAATATCAGTTTCGTCTGAAGGTCCAATTTTATCGTTTAAAATCGAAAGACCAATACCCATATTACCCCCATTAATGGGAGTATGAATGGATACATTATTTGTTACTGGTGCACCTTCTAACCCTACCCATTGTGTACGGTGTAGGGCAAAAATGCTCATTTTTTCTCTAATTCCGGCGTATGCTGGATTTATACTCATACTGTTGTACATGTATTGAGTAAACTGTGCGTCTTGTTGTCCATAACTGAGGCTAGTTAAGAGTACAAGTAGTAGTAGGGCTATATTTCTTTTCATTCTTTTCATTTAAATGTAAGACGTTAAAATGGGTATTATCTGTTAAGGTATAGGTAACCTGCTTTTTGTTGCAGTACAGAGTCGGTGTCTTTATAATTTACAATATAGTAATAAGTTCCGGTTGGTAGCTCAGTTGCTTGACTAATTGTTACTCTTCCTTCAGAAATTCCTTTAAATGCTCTGTCGGCGTTGTTATAATTATTTCTCTCAAAAACTAATACTCCCCATCTGTTATAGATCTCAACTGTATTGTCCGGGTAACATTCGATACCTCTAACATAGAACACATCGTTGTCTCCATCATTATTAGGTGAAACGGCTTTCAACGGTTCAACTACACACCCAACAACTCCCAATACGGTAGGCTCTTCTTTTACATCAGATGATGCTGTTGATACAGCGGTAATATCTTGTCCAAATCTAGTTTTACCTATTACGGTAGCTTGGTTAGATACAGTTCCTAATGTAATGTCAGCTTGTGTCAAAGGATAAGTCGCTGTGTAAGCTACTGAATTCATTTCACCAATTGCCAATACCGGAATCGGACTACCAGATAAATTCAATCCTGGCAATAAGTCGGTAAGAGTTACATTAAACAAAGTTATGTTTCCTGTGTTCTTAATTGCAAAGTTATATCTGATTATTTCTCCAGCTTGTGCAAATCCATCATTATTATCATCCATGAATACAGCTGTTTTTACTACAGATAATGATCCTGTTTGAGCTAATGGCGTTTCCGTTTTAGTATCGTTTTCAACTGCAGTTCCAGAAATATCTTGAACATTGTTTCCTTTAGGATCTTGACCCTTAGCCAACGCTGTATTGATTACTTTTCCTGTGTCTATGTCAGCTTGCGTTAGAACGTATGTTCCTTTTAATGCTGTAAACGTTGCGCCTGGTGCCAATGTTGCAATTGGTCCACCTGTAATAGTTGGGATTAATGGGTCAGTAACAACAATGTTAGTTACAGTTACACTTCCCGTGTTTGTCACAACGAAAGAGTATTCAATTGTCTCTCCAACTTGTGCAAATCCGTCTTTATTGGTGTCAACAAAAGTTCCAGTTTTTACCAAGGCAAGCGCGCCTCTTGATGGTAATGCAGTTTCTGTCTTAGTATCATTGGTAACTGTTGTTCCAGAAATATCTTGAACATTGTTTCCTTTAGGATCTTGACCTTTTGCCAATGCAGTATTGAATACTTTTCCAGCATCGATATCAGCTTGAGTTAAGGTGTAAGTACCTTTGATAGTTGCAACTGTTGCACCTGGAGCCAAAGTGGTAACCGGGTTTCCAGTAATTGTCGCTATCATTGGATCTGTTACAATGATGTTTGTAATAGTTACATTTCCAGTATTAGTTACTGTAAAGGTGTAATCTATTTTTTCACCCACTTGAGCATATCCGTCTTTATTTGTGTCATTGAATAAACCAGTTTTCACTAATGATATACTAGGATTTTGTGGTACTTCAGTAATTGTACAAGTAGGACAAGTAGGGTCAGGCGTACAAGTCGTACATGGTGTAGGATCAGTAGATGTTGCCGTTACAGGCTTGTCTTTAGGATCTTTTCCAGTTGCTGTCGCTAAGTTATAAACGATACCTGCATTAATATCGGCTTGAGTTAAGATGTGCGTTGCAGTAAATGTAGTGCTATCAGTAGTATTTACATCTAATATTGCAATTGGTCCACCTGTCACTGTTGCGTTGTCATCTGTTACAGTTACGTTAGTCAATGTTACGTTTCCAGTATTTGTTACTACGAAAGTATAAGTCACTGTATCACCAACATTTGATTTACCATCCTTGTTTACATCCACATAAGTTCCATCTTTAGTAATTGATATACTAGGATTTTGTGGTACTTCAGTGATTGTACAAGTAGGACAAGTAGGGTCAGGCGTACAAGTCGTACATGGAGTAGGATCAGTAGATGTTGCCGTTACAGGCTTGTCTTTAGGATCTTTTCCAGTTGCTGTCGCTAAGTTAAAAACGATACCTGCATTAATATCGGCTTGAGTTAAGATGTGCGTTGCAGTAAATGTAGTGCTATCAGTAGCATTTACATCTAATATTGCAATTGGTCCACCTGTTACCGTTGCGTTGTCATCTGTTACAGTTACGTTAGTCAATGTTACGTTTCCAGTGTTTTTCAATACGAAAGTATAAGTTACTGTATCACCAACATTTGATTTACCGTCCTTGTTTACATCAACATAAGTTCCATCTTTAGTAATTGATATACTAGGATTTTGTGGTACTTCAGAGATTGTACAAGTAGGACAAGTAGGGTCAGGCGTACAAGTCGTACATGGAGTAGGATCAGTAGTTGTTGCCGTTACAGGCTTGTCTTTAGGATCTTTTCCAGTTGCTGTCGCTAAGTTATAAACGATACCTGCATTGATATCTGCTTGAGTTAAGATGTGCGTTGCAGTAAATGTAGTGCTATCAGTAGCGTTTACATCTAATATTGCAATTGGTCCACCTGTTACCGTTGCGTTGTCATCTGTTACAGTTACGTTAGTCAATGTTACATTTCCAGTGTTTTTCAATACGAAAGTATAAGTTACTGTATCACCAACATTTGATTTACCATCCTTGTTTACATCAACATAAGTTCCATCTTTAGTAATTGATATACTAGGATTTTGTGGTACTTCAGAGATTGTACAAGTAGGACAAGTAGGGTCAGGCGTACAAGTCGTACATGGAGTAGGATCAGTAGATGTTGCCGTTACAGGCTTGTCTTTAGGATCTTTTCCAGTTGCTGTCGCTAAGTTATAAACGATACCTGCATTGATATCGGCTTGAGTTAAGATGTGCGTTGCAGTAAATGTAGTGCTATCAGTAGCGTTTACATCTAATATTGCAATTGGTCCACCTGTTACCGTTGCGTTGTCATCTGTTACAGTTACGTTAGTCAATGTTACATTTCCAGTGTTTTTCAATACGAAAGTATAAGTTACTGTATCACCAACATTTGATTTACCATCCTTGTTTACATCAACATAAGTTCCATCTTTAGTAATTGATATACTAGGATTTTGTGGTACTTCAGAGATTGTACAAGTAGGACAAGTAGGGTCAGGCGTACAAGTCGTACATGGAGTAGGATCAGTAGATGTTGCCGTTACAGGCTTGTCTTTAGGATCTTTTCCAGTTGCTGTCGCTAAGTTATAAACGATACCTGCATTGATATCTGCTTGAGTTAAGATGTGCGTTGCAGTAAATGTAGTGCTATCAGTAGCATTTACATCTAATATTGCAATTGGTCCACCTGTTACTGTTGCGTTGTTATCTGTAACAGTTACGTTAGTCAATGGTACGTTTCCAGTATTTGTTACTACGAAAGTGTAAGTCACTGTATCACCAACATTTGATTTACCATCCTTATTTACATCAACATAAGTTCCATCTTTAGTAATTGAGATACTAGGATTTTGTGGTACTTCAGAGATTGTACAAGTAGGACAAGTAGGGTCAGGCGTACAAGTCGTACATGGTGTAGGATCAGTAGATGTAGCCGTTACAGGCTCACCAACTGGAGGAGTACCTGTAGCTGTAGCTAGATTATATACAATACCTGCATTGATATCTTCTTGAGTAATTATGTGGATTCCACTAAAAGTAGAAGAGTCACTTTCGTTTATATCTAGTATTGCAATTGGCCCACCGCTTACGGTAGCATTATTATCAGTTATAGTAACATTTGTTAATGGAGCAGAACCATTATTTTTAACTACAAATGTATATCTGATTTCATCACCAACATTTGTTTTACCATTAGAATTAGAATCAACGAAGGTTCCATCTTTTGTTACAGAAATTGAAGGAGTATAAACCGGAATAGTTACCGTTGCATCAGAACAATTATCAGGATTTAATATTTCACAAATCTTATAATCGATAGTATATGATCCAGCAGGAGTACCTGCAGGAATAGTAACGATACCAGTTGCAGGGTCAACAGTAGGAACTGGAGCACCATCCACTTTAGGAGTTGCAGCAGCAGTTACCGTGATTTCCACATTTGAAACAGTAGCTTGTGCACCGTTCAAAGTATCAGGAGATATTGGGTTGTTCGTTAAAACATTTCCAGCATTTGTGTTTCCAACCAATCCGTTAGTTGTTGGGATAGCATCATCTACAGCAAGAATAGTTGCAGCAGACACCGGAATAGTTACCGTTGCATCAGAACAATTATCAGGATTTAATATTTCACAAATCTTATAATCGATAGTATATGATCCAGCAGGAGTACCTGCAGGAATAGTAACGATACCAGTTGCAGGGTCAACAGTAGGAACTGGAGCACCATCCACTTTAGGAGTCGCTTCTTTAATTACCGTGATTTCCACATTTGAAACAGTAGCTTGTGCACCGTTCAAAGTATCAGGAGATGTTGGGTTGTTCGTTAAAACATTTCCAGCATTCGTATTTCCAACCAATCCGTTAGTTGTTGGGATAGCATCATCTACAGCAAGAATAGTTGCAGCAGACACCGGAATAGTTACCGTTGCATCAGAACAATTATCAGGATTTAATATTTCGCAAATCTTATAATCGATAGTGTATGATCCAGCAGGAGTACCTGCAGGAATAGTAACGATACCAGTTGCAGGATCAACAGTAGGAACTGGAGCACCATTCACTTTAGGAGTTGCAGCAGCAGTTACCGTGATTTCCACATTCGAAACAGTAGCTTGTGCACCGTTCAAAGTATCAGGAGAAGTTGGATTGTTTGTTAAAACATTTCCAGCATTCGTGTTTCCAGCCAATCCATTTGTTGTTGAGATAGCATCATTCACTGCAACGATAGACGCAGCAGAAACTGGTACTGTCACAATCGCATCCGAACAGTTAGTAGGATTTAGAATCTCACAGATTTGGTATTTGATTGTGTACGATCCAGCAGGTGTTCCAGCAGGAATCGAAACTACACCAGTTGTAGGATCAACAGATGGTACCGGCGCACCAGTTGTTTTTGGTGTTGCAGGTGTAACCACTGTAATTTTTACATTCGAAACAGTAGTTTGTGCACCGTTCAAAGTATCAGGAGTATTTGCAGAAGAAGGGTTGCTGTTTAAGACATTCCCAGCATTTGTATTTCCAGCTAAACCATTAGTAGAAGCAAAAATATCGTCTACCGCATCGATAGGAGCCGCAGTAACCGGAACAGTCACCGTAGCTTCGTCACAGTTAGCACTATTTAGAATTTCACAGATTTTGTATTTGATCGTGTATGAGCCAGCAGGCGTTCCAGCAGGAATCGAAACGATACCAGTTGCAGGATCAATAGCAGGTACTTTAGCACCAGTCGTCAAAGGAGCCGCAGGTGTAGTCACCGTAATTTTCACATTCGAAACAGACGCTTGTGCACCGTTCAAAGTATCAGGAGTATTTGCAGAAGAAGGGTTGCTGTTTAAGACATTCCCAGCATTTGTATTTCCAGCTAAACCATTAGTAGAAGCAAAAGTATCGTCTACCGCATCGATAGGAGCCGCAGTAACTGGAACAGTCACCGTAGCTTCGTCACAGTTAGCACTGTTTAGAATTTCACAGATTTGGTATTTGATCGTGTATGAGCCAGCAGGCGTTCCAGCAGGAATCGAAACGATACCTGTTGCAGGATCAATAGCAGGTACTTTAGCACCAGTCGTCAAAGGAGTCGCAGGTGTAGTCACCGTAATTTTCACATTCGAAACAGACGCTTGTGCACCGTTCAAAGTATCAGGAGTATTTGCAGAAGAAGGGTTGCTGTTTAAGACATTCCCAGCATTCGTGTTTCCAGCCAATCCATTAGTAGAAGCAAAAGTATCGTCTACCGCATCGATAGGAGCCGCAGTAACTGGAACAGTCACCGTAGCTTCGTCACAGTTAGCACTATTTAGAATTTCACAGATTTTGTATTTGATAGTGTATGAGCCAGCAGGCGTTCCAGCAGGAATCGAAACGATACCAGTTGCAGGATCAATAGCAGGTACTTTAGCACCAGGCGTCAAAGGAGTCGCAGGTGTAGTCACCGTAATTTTCACATTCGAAACAGACGCTTGTGCACCGTTCAAAGTATCAGGAGTATTTGCAGAAGAAGGGTTGCTGTTTAAGACATTCCCTGCATTTGTATTTCCAGCTAAACCATTAGTAGAAGCAAAAGTATCGTCTACCGCATCGATAGGAGCCGCAGTAACTGGAACAGTCACCGTAGCTTCGTCACAGTTAGCACTGTTTAGAATTTCACAGATTTTGTATTTGATAGTATAAGTTCCAGCAGGTGTTCCAGCAGGAATCGAAACGATACCAGTTGCAGGATCAATAGCAGGTACTTTAGCACCAGTCGTCAAAGGAGTCGCAGGTGTAGTCACCGTAATTTTCACATTCGAAACAGACGCTTGTGCACCGTTCAAAGTATCAGGAGTATTTGCAGAAGAAGGGTTGCTGTTTAAGACATTCCCAGCATTTGTATTTCCAGCTAAACCATTAGTAGAAGCAAAAATATCGTCTACCGCATCGATAGGAGCCGCAGTAACCGGAACAGTCACCGTAGCTTCGTCACAGTTAGCACTATTTAGAATTTCACAGATTTTGTATTTGATCGTGTATGAGCCAGCAGGCGTTCCAGCAGGAATCGAAACGATACCAGTTGCAGGATCAATAGCAGGTACTTTAGCACCAGTCGTCAAAGGAGCCGCAGGTGTAGTCACCGTAATTTTCACATTCGAAACAGACGCTTGTGCACCGTTCAAAGTATCAGGAGTATTTGCAGAAGAAGGGTTGCTGTTTAAGACATTCCCAGCATTTGTATTTCCAGCTAAACCATTAGTAGAAGCAAAAGTATCGTCTACCGCATCGATAGGAGCCGCAGTAACTGGAACAGTCACCGTAGCTTCGTCACAGTTAGCACTGTTTAGAATTTCACAGATTTGGTATTTGATCGTGTATGAGCCAGCAGGCGTTCCAGCAGGAATCGAAACGATACCTGTTGCAGGATCAATAGCAGGTACTTTAGCACCAGTCGTCAAAGGAGTCGCAGGTGTAGTCACCGTAATTTTCACATTCGAAACAGACGCTTGTGCACCGTTCAAAGTATCAGGAGTATTTGCAGAAGAAGGGTTGCTGTTTAAGACATTCCCTGCATTTGTATTTCCAGCTAAACCATTAGTAGAAGCAAAAGTATCGTCTACCGCATCGATAGGAGCCGCAGTAACTGGAACAGTCACCGTAGCTTCGTCACAGTTAGCACTGTTTAGAATTTCACAGATTTTGTATTTGATAGTATAAGTTCCAGCAGGTGTTCCAGCAGGAATCGAAACGATACCAGTTGCAGGATCAATAGCAGGTACTTTAGCACCAGGCGTCAAAGGAGTCGCAGGTGTAGTCACCGTAATTTTCACATTCGAAACAGACGCTTGTGCACCGTTCAAAGTATCAGGAGTATTTGCAGAAGAAGGGTTGCTGTTTAAGACATTCCCAGCATTTGTATTTCCAGCTAAACCATTAGTAGAAGCAAAAGTATCGTCTACCGCATCGATAGGAGCCGCAGTAACTGGAACAGTCACCGTAGCTTCGTCACAGTTAGCACTGTTTAGAATTTCACAGATTTTGTATTTGATAGTGTATGAGCCAGCAGGCGTTCCAGCAGGAATCGAAACGATACCAGTTGCAGGATCAATAGCAGGTACTTTAGCACCAGTCGTCAAAGGAGTCGCAGGTGTAACCACTGTGATTTTCACATTAGAAACAGACGCTTGTGCACCGTTCAAAGTATCAGGAGTATTTGCAGAAGAAGGGTTGCTGTTTAAGACATTCCCAGCATTTGTATTTCCAGCTAAACCATTAGTAGAAGCAAAAATATCGTCTACCGCATCGATAGGAGCCGCAGTAACCGGAACAGTCACCGTAGCTTCGTCACAGTTAGCACTATTTAGAATTTCACAGATTTTGTATTTGATCGTGTATGAGCCAGCAGGCGTTCCAGCAGGAATCGAAACGATACCTGTTGCAGGATCAACAGCAGGTACTTTAGCACCAGTCGTCAAAGGAGCCGCAGGTGTAGTCACCGTAATTTTCACATTCGAAACAGTAGCTTGTGCACCGTTCAAAGTATCAGGAGTATTTGCAGAAGAAGGGTTGCTGTTTAAGACATTCCCAGCATTTGTATTTCCAGCTAAACCATTAGTAGAAGCAAAAGTATCGTCTACCGCATCGATAGGAGCCGCAGTAACTGGAACAGTCACCGTAGCTTCGTCACAGTTAGCACTGTTTAGAATTTCACAGATTTTGTATTTGATAGTATAAGTTCCAGCAGGTGTTCCAGCAGGAATCGAAACGATACCAGTTGCAGGATCAATAGCAGGTACTTTAGCACCAGGCGTCAAAGGAGTCGCAGGTGTAGTCACCGTAATTTTCACATTCGAAACAGTAGCTTGTGCACCGTTCAAAGTATCAGGAGTATTTGCAGAAGAAGGGTTGCTGTTTAAGACATTCCCAGCATTTGTATTTCCAGCTAAACCATTAGTAGAAGCAAAAGTATCGTCTACCGCATCGATAGGAGCCGCAGTAACTGGAACAGTCACCGTAGCTTCGTCACAGTTAGCACTGTTTAGAATTTCACAGATTTTGTATTTGATAGTGTATGAGCCAGCAGGCGTTCCAGCAGGAATCGAAACGATACCAGTTGCAGGATCAATAGCAGGTACTTTAGCACCAGTCGTCAAAGGAGTCGCAGGTGTAACCACTGTGATTTTCACATTAGAAACAGACGCTTGTGCACCGTTCAAAGTATCAGGAGTATTTGCAGAAGAAGGGTTGCTGTTTAAGACATTCCCAGCATTTGTATTTCCAGCTAAACCATTAGTAGAAGCAAAAGTATCGTCTACCGCATCGATAGGAGCCGCAGTAACTGGAACAGTCACCGTAGCTTCGTCACAGTTAGCACTGTTTAGAATTTCACAGATTTTGTATTTGATAGTATAAGTTCCAGCAGGTGTTCCAGCAGGAATCGAAACGATACCAGTTGCAGGATCAATAGCAGGTACTTTAGCACCAGGCGTCAAAGGAGTCGCAGGTGTAGTCACCGTAATTTTCACATTCGAAACAGTAGCTTGTGCACCGTTCAAAGTATCAGGAGTATTTGCAGAAGAAGGGTTGCTGTTTAAGACATTCCCAGCATTTGTATTTCCAGCTAAACCATTAGTAGAAGCAAAAGTATCGTCTACCGCATCGATAGGAGCCGCAGTAACTGGAACAGTCACCGTAGCTTCGTCACAGTTAGCACTGTTTAGAATTTCACAGATTTTGTATTTGATAGTATAAGTTCCAGCAGGCGTTCCAGCAGGAATCGAAACGATACCAGTTGCAGGATCAATAGCAGGTACTTTAGCACCAGGCGTCAAAGGAGTCGCAGGTGTAGTCACCGTAATTTTCACATTCGAAACAGTAGCTTGTGCACCGTTCAAAGTATCAGGAGAAGTTGGATTGTTGGTTAAAACATTTCCAGCATTTGTGTTTCCAGCCAGTCCGTTTGTAGACGGAATTACATCATCTATTGCATCGATAGCTGCAGCAGAAACAGGAACACTAATGGTAGCTTCATCACAATTAGTAGGATTTAGAATTTCACAGATTTTGTATTTGATAGTATAAGTTCCAGCAGGTGTTCCAGCAGGAATCGAAACGATACCTGTTGCAGGATCAATAGCAGGTACTTTAGCACCAGGCGTCAAAGGAGTCGCAGGTGTAACCACTGTGATTTTCACATTCGAAACAGTAGCTTGTGCACCGTTCAAAGTATCAGGAGTATTTGCAGAAGAAGCGTTGCTGTTTAAGACATTTCCAGCATTTGTATTTCCAGCCAAACCATTAGTAGAAGCAAAAGTATCGTCTACCGCATCGATAGGAGCCGCAGTAACTGGAACAGTCACCGTAGCTTCGTCACAGTTAGCACTGTTTAGAATTTCACAGATTTGGTATTTGATCGTGTATGAGCCAGCAGGCGTTCCAGCAGGAATCGAAACGATACCTGTTGCAGGATCAATAGCAGGTACTTTAGCACCAGTCGTCAAAGGAGTCGCAGGTGTAGTCACCGTAATTTTCACATTCGAAACAGACGCTTGTGCACCGTTCAAAGTATCAGGAGTATTTGCAGAAGAAGGGTTGCTGTTTAAGACATTCCCAGCATTCGTGTTTCCAGCCAATCCATTAGTAGAAGCAAAAATATCGTCTACCGCATCGATAGGAGCCGCAGTAACTGGAACAGTCACCGTAGCTTCGTCACAGTTAGCACTGTTTAGAATTTCACAGATTTTGTATTTGATAGTATAAGTTCCAGCAGGCGTTCCAGCAGGAATCGAAACGATACCAGTTGCAGGATCAATAGCAGGTACTTTAGCACCAGGCGTCAAAGGAGTCGCAGGTGTAGTCACCGTAATTTTCACATTCGAAACAGTAGCTTGTGCACCGTTCAAAGTATCAGGAGAAGTTGGATTGTTGGTTAAAACATTTCCAGCATTTGTGTTTCCAGCCAGTCCGTTTGTAGACGGAATTACATCATCTATTGCATCGATAGCTGCAGCAGAAACAGGAACACTAATGGTAGCTTCATCACAATTAGTAGGATTTAGAATTTCACAGATTTTGTATTTGATAGTATAAGTTCCAGCAGGTGTTCCAGCAGGAATCGAAACGATACCAGTTGCAGGATCAATAGTAGGTACTTTAGCACCAGGCGTCAAAGGAGTCGCAGGTGTAGTCACCGTAATTTTCACATTCGAAACAGACGCTTGTGCACCGTTCAAAGTATCAGGAGAAGTTGGATTGTTGGTTAAAACATTTCCAGCATTTGTGTTTCCAGCCAGTCCGTTTGTAGACGGAATTACATCATCTATTGCATCGATAGCTGCAGCAGAAACA
This sequence comes from Flavobacterium faecale, assembly GCF_003076455.1. Taxonomy (NCBI): domain Bacteria; kingdom Pseudomonadati; phylum Bacteroidota; class Flavobacteriia; order Flavobacteriales; family Flavobacteriaceae; genus Flavobacterium; species Flavobacterium faecale. The sequence goes on along the minus strand of NZ_CP020918.1, from coordinate 745,749 downwards.
GGAACACTAATGGTAGCTTCATCACAATTAGTAGGATTTAGAATCTCACAGATTTTGTATTTGATAGTGTAAGTTCCAGCAGGTGTTCCAGCAGGAATCGAAACGATACCAGTTGCAGGATCAATAGCAGGTACTTTAGCACCAGGCGTCAAAGGAGTCGCAGGTGTAACCACTGTGATTTTCACATTCGAAACAGTAGCTTGTGCACCGTTCAAAGTATCAGGAGTATTTGCAGAAGAAGCGTTGCTGTTTAAGACATTTCCAGCATTTGTATTTCCAGCCAAACCATTAGTAGAAGCAAAAGTATCGTCTACCGCATCGATAGGAGCCGCAGTAACTGGAACAGTCACCGTAGCTTCGTCACAGTTAGCACTGTTTAGAATTTCACAGATTTTGTATTTGATAGTATAAGTTCCAGCAGGTGTTCCAGCAGGAATCGAAACGATACCAGTTGCAGGATCAATAGCAGGTACTTTAGCACCAGGCGTCAAAGGAGTCGCAGGTGTAACCACTGTGATTTTCACATTCGAAACAGAAGCTTGTGCACCGTTCAAAGTATCAGGAGTATTTGCAGAAGAAGGGTTGCTGTTTAAGACATTCCCAGCATTCGTGTTTCCAGCTAAACCATTAGTAGAAGCAAAAGTATCGTCTACCGCATCGATAGGAGCCGCAGTAACTGGAACAGTCACCGTAGCTGTTGAGCATGCGCAAGTTGCAGAAATACCGCATATTTGGTATGTTAATGTATACGATCCACTAGGGGTTCCTGCAGCAACAACTACATTTGTTCCGGATAGACTAACTCCAGTGTTTGTAGAAGACACTAATGTTAATTTAACTTGTGAAGTTGTAGCTGTTTGACCTTCAAATTTGTCGTTAGACAAAACGTTTGTGTAAGAAGTGCCGCCAACAAATCCGTTTACAGGATTCCCAGCATCATTTGTTGCTAATACTACTGCTGATTTCACGTTTATCGTTTGTGAAGCCGTAGATGTGTTTAAACAAACGTCTTTAGCGGTCCATGTTCTGGTAGTAGAATATGATCCGTTACAGTCTGGCGTAGTTGCTTCGTCTTTAAATGTTAAAGTTACAGCACTACAGTTGTCTGTTGCAACCGCTTGTTGAAATGTTGGTGTCGAATTATATGAAATAGTAGTTGTAGCAGGTAAATTTTCGAAAACTGGCGCTTTTGTATCTTGAACCGTTATTACTTGAGTTTTAGAAGAAGCATTTCCGCATGCATCCGTTGCTGTCCAGGTTCTTGTAAGTGTATACGCATTCGCGCAAGCGCCATCGTTTTTTACTTCTTTGTATGTTACAACTGGTGAAGCGTCGCAATTATCAGTAGCTGTTAAAGTAGCAGCCGTTGGAATAGCAGAACATTCTACCGTAACCGCAGTAGGAGCAGTGCTCAATACTGGAGCCGTTTTGTCTTGAACTGTTATTACTTGAGTTTTAGAAGAAGCATTTCCGCATGCATCCGTTGCTGTCCAGGTTCTTGTAAGTGTATACGCATTCGCGCAAGCGCCATCGGTTTTTACTTCTTTGTATGTTACAACTGGCGAAGTGTCACAATTATCAGTAGCTGTTAAAGTAGCAGCCGTTGGAATAGCAGAACATTCTACCGTAACCGCAGTAGGAGCAGTGCTCAATACTGGAGCCGTTTTGTCTTGAACTGTTATTACTTGAGTTTTAGAAGAAGCATTTCCGCATGCATCCGTTGCTGTCCAGGTTCTTGTAAGTGTATACGCATTCGGGCAAGCGCCATTAGTTTTTACTTCTTTGTATGTTACAACTGGCGAAGCGTCGCAATTATCAGTAGCAGTCAAAGTAGCAGCCGTTGGAATAGCAGAACATTCTACCGTAACCGCAGTAGGAGCAGTGCTCAATACTGGAGCCGTTTTATCTTGAACTGTTATTACTTGAGTTTTAGAAGAAGCATTTCCGCATGCATCCGTTGCTGTCCAGGTTCTTGTAAGTGTATACGCATTCGCGCAAGCGCCATCGGTTTTTACTTCTTTGTATGTTACAACTGGTGAAGCGTCGCAATTATCAGTAGCTGTTAAAGTAGCAGCCGTTGGAATAGCAGAACATTCTACCGTAACCGCAGCAGGAGCAGTGCTCAATACTGGAGCCGTTTTATCTTGAACTGTTATTACTTGAGTTTTAGAAGAAGCATTTCCGCATGCATCCGTTGCCGTCCAAGTTCTTGTAAGTGTATACGCATTCGCGCAAGCGCCATTAGTTTTTACTTCTTTGTATGTTACAACTGGCGAAGCGTCACAATTATCAGTAGCTGTTAAAGTAGCAGCCGTTGGAATAGCAGAACATTCAACAGTTACCGCAGCAGGAGCAGTGCTCAATACTGGAGCCGTTTTATCTTGAACTGTTATTACTTGAGTTTTAGAAGAAGCATTTCCGCATGCATCCGTTGCTGTCCAGGTTCTTGTAAGTGTATACGCATTCGCGCAAGCGCCATCGTTTTTTACTTCTTTGTATGTTACAACTGGTGAAGCGTCGCAATTATCAGTAGCTGTTAAAGTAGCAGCCGTTGGAATAGCAGAACATTCTACCGTAACCGCAGTAGGAGCAGTGCTCAATACTGGAGCCGTTTTGTCTTGAACTGTTATTACTTGAGTTTTAGAAGAAGCATTTCCGCATGCATCCGTTGCTGTCCAGGTTCTTGTAAGTGTATACGCATTCGCGCAAGCGCCATCGGTTTTTACTTCTTTGTATGTTACAACTGGCGAAGTGTCACAATTATCAGTAGCTGTTAAAGTAGCAGCCGTTGGAATAGCAGAACATTCTACCGTAACCGCAGTAGGAGCAGTGCTCAATACTGGAGCCGTTTTGTCTTGAACTGTTATTACTTGAGTTTTAGAAGAAGCATTTCCGCATGCATCCGTTGCTGTCCAGGTTCTTGTAAGTGTATACGCATTCGCGCAAGCGCCATCGGTTTTTACTTCTTTGTATGTTACAACTGGTGAAGCGTCGCAATTATCAGTAGCTGTTAAAGTAGCAGCCGTTGGAATAGCAGAACATTCTACCGTAACCGCAGTAGGAGCAGCGCTTAGTACTGGAGCCGTTTTATCTTGAACCGTTATTATTTGAGATTTAGAAGAAGCATTTCCGCATGCATCCGTTGCTGTCCAGGTTCTTGTAAGTGTATACGCATTTGCGCAAGCGCCATCGGTTTTTACTTCTTTGTATGTTACAACTGGCGAAGTGTCACAATTATCAGTAGCTGTTAAAGTAGCAGCCGTTGGAATAGCAGAACATTCAACAGTTACCGCAGCAGGAGCAGTGCTCAATACTGGAGCCGTTTTATCTTGAACTGTTATTACTTGAGTTTTAGAAGAAGCATTTCCGCATGCATCCGTTGCCGTCCAAGTTCTTGTAAGTGTATACGCATTCGCGCAAGCGCCATTAGTTTTTACTTCTTTGTATGTTACAACTGGCGAAGCGTCACAATTATCAGTAGCTGTTAAAGTAGCAGCCGTTGGAATAGCAGAACATTCAACAGTTACCGCAGCAGGAGCAGTGCTCAATACTGGAGCCGTTTTATCTTGAACTGTTATTACTTGAGTTTTAGAAGAAGCATTTCCGCATGCATCCGTTGCTGTCCAGGTTCTTGTAAGTGTATACGCATTCGCGCAAGCGCCATCGTTTTTTACTTCTTTGTATGTTACAACTGGTGAAGCGTCGCAATTATCAGTAGCTGTTAAAGTAGCAGCCGTTGGAATAGCAGAACATTCTACCGTAACCGCAGTAGGAGCAGTGCTCAATACTGGAGCCGTTTTGTCTTGAACTGTTATTACTTGAGTTTTAGAAGAAGCATTTCCGCATGCATCCGTTGCTGTCCAGGTTCTTGTAAGTGTATACGCATTCGCGCAAGCGCCATCGGTTTTTACTTCTTTGTATGTTACAACTGGCGAAGTGTCACAATTATCAGTAGCTGTTAAAGTAGCAGCCGTTGGAATAGCAGAACATTCTACCGTAACCGCAGTAGGAGCAGTGCTCAATACTGGAGCCGTTTTGTCTTGAACTGTTATTACTTGAGTTTTAGAAGAAGCATTTCCGCATGCATCCGTTGCTGTCCAGGTTCTTGTAAGTGTATACGCATTCGCGCAAGCGCCATCGGTTTTTACTTCTTTGTATGTTACAACTGGCGAAGCGTCGCAATTATCAGTAGCTGTTAAAGTAGCAGCGGTTGGAACAGCAGAACATTCTACCGTAACCGCAGCAGGAGCAGCAGATAATACTGGAGCTTTTGTGTCTTGAACATTGATTGTCAGTATTCGTTTTACAGACTTTCCGCACTCATCCGTTGCCGTCCAAGTTCTTGTAAGAGTATATTTGTTTGCGCAAGAGCCGTCTTTTCTTGTTTCTGTGAAATTTACAGTTGCTTTACCACAATTATCAGTTGCAGTTAAAGTTTCAGGTTCTTTTACCTGATCACATTCAAGCGTGATTTCGTCGATTATAGTAGACGGAACCCCATAATTACTACTTGGTTGACAGTCAAAATCAACACTATGCTGACGTAAATTACCACTTTGAGTGCCATTTCGCGAAATAACACCCACTCTAAAGGACAACATGCTTCTTTGTTCGTATCTAGTAGAAATATTTACTTGTGGATATGCATTTGAGACTCCTGTATACTCGTTTGTGCCTGAGGTTGCAACGATCCAAGGCGATGGATTTGTAATTGTAAGTTCGGTAGGGCTATCAGTAATATAATCTGCTGTTTGTTCGGTCCAATTTTGTTCACCAAAATTCGAATTACCATCAATATCGCTAAAGTTTGCGTAGAATGTCGGCAATATAACTGGTTGATTAGTAGTTGAGTCGTAAAATGCAACGTTGTACTCTACCCAAGCTTGTTCACCTGTAGCACTTAAATTAAATTTAGTTTGAGGCTTAAATCCATCAGTACCTAAGCCGGGCGTATTATCATCTAACAAAGGAATACTAGCATTCAGTAAATCTTTAATAGTAACTAGTGCATAAACGTTAGTTGTGACATTTGGGAATTTAAAAACCTCTCCTTTTAAAAATGTATTTGCATTTCCGTCACCTGAAACTTCTGTAAAGCTTGAGAATTTCAAATTTTGTACACTTCCGCATGTTTGCTGATTTGCCGTTGTGCCATTAGGATAGTTGGTAAAAACAGGGTAAGTATCATCATTAACAGTGAAATTTGCAGTTGTTGTTTTGCTATTCCCGCAATCGTCCTTTGCAGTAAATACGACAGTAGCCTTTCCTGCATTTCCACATGTTTTTACGAAGGAGCTAGAAGAGTAGTTATTTGTCCATTTTATTTGTCCTGTCGTACATGTAGTTATTGCGCTAGAATTTCCATGAGAATTAAGCCAACTGTTTAGAGCAGTTTGATGACCTCCTGAGCTACATTGTACCGAATTGTTTGTTGCAACTGCTGTTATAGTTACAGCAGAACCTATTTGAGATTGCATATCGATTGACATGCAAAAAATAAATAGTAAAATTACAAATCGTAGGAAAATATTCTTTCTTATCAATGTGGTAGTGTTTATATTCATGTGGTATTTCTTAATTATATGTCGATTTCGGGCCGTTATAATGTTAATAACAATGTTAATAATTATGCGAACTTATAACATATTCTTAAAATTATCAAAAAAAAACACGTTCGATGCTGTTTTTTCGACAAAGCACGACTAACTATCGTTAAACGGTTATCGTTTGATTTTGAAAAGTATTAATTGGGCGTAGAACATTGAAATATACGTATTATTTTTGCTCATGGTTTTGATGAATTAATACTTTGCCGCCCAAAAAACTAAATATCCTTAATAAGATACGAAAAAAATGTTAAAATTCCAAATCATAAAGCGCTCGTTCAATCAGTTCGTAGATTTTTGAAAGCTGACTGTCTGAAATAATATAAGGAGGAAGTATGTAAACAATATTTCCAACAGGTCTAAGGATGACTCCGTTTTCAATAAAGAAGTTATAAAGTTTATTTCGAACAGTACCATAGTACGATTCGGCACTGTTGGTCACAATCTCCAATGCAAAAATAACACCCAAAACACGGGTAGTTTTCACTTTAGGATTATTTTTGATTCGTTCCTCAAATTCCAAATGGCGTTCATGTACACGTGCTATATTGGCCTTCATCTCTGTAGACTGCAATAGTTGTAAGCTTGCCAGGGCAGCTGCACATCCTGTAGGGTTGGCTGTAAAGGTGTGACCGTGAAACAACGCTTTGTTGATATCATCATCATAAAACCCATCAAAAAGTTCTTGTGTAAAACTAGTAATTGCCATCGGGATAGCGCCACCTGTTAGTGCTTTAGATATACACATCATATCGGGCATAGCGGTTAGGTAATCGCAGGCAAAGTTCTTTCCTGTTTTTCCAAACCCAGTCATCACCTCGTCAGCAATTGTAAAAACTTGATTCTTTTTACAAATTGATATTAGCTCGTTCAAAATCTCAGGTTGATACATTACCATTCCAGCCGCTCCCAATACAAGCGGTTCAAAAATAAAGGCAGCACATTCTTGAGATGCTGTATGATAATTTAGAGCCTCTAGTGTCGCTTGCTCATTTCCAGGAGTAGGAACAGGAATGCGAACGACCTCGATTAGCGAATCTTTAAAAGCTTCTGTAAAAAAAGAAATTCCACTTGCGGCCATAGCGCCAAAAGTATCACCATGAAAGGCATCTTCAAAAGCTATAATTTTTGTTTTCTTTATACCATTATTAAAAAAATACTGCATCGCCACTTTTATAGCAATCTCCACAGCAGTCGATCCGTTGTCAGAGTAGAAAAGTTTATTTTGGTTAGCAGGCAATACAGCAATCAACTGCTCCGAAAGTTCTACCGCAGGCTCATGCGTAAAACCGCCAAAAAGAACATGCTCCAAAGTGGTTAGCTGTTTGTAGATAGCATTGGCAATAACGGGATTCGAGTGGCCGTATGGATTAACCCACCATGACGCAATCGCATCAATATATTCCTTTCCGTCTTCGTCCCACAACAAGGCACCTTCGCCTTTTACAATCGCAATCGGTCTTTGTGCTGTTTTGTGTTGTGTATAAGGATGCCAATTGTGCTTAAGGTTTCTTTCTGCTAATGTCATGAGTATAATTTGTCGCAAAGATACACAGTCAGAATATAACCGCCGTGATTGGTCGAATGTTTTTTCGATCCCGCTCAGGACTCTCAATTATGTCGAGCTTAAAATAAAAGATGAAAAGAATTATTTGGGCGTGCCACCAGCTAACAATAGGGGCAAACAATCTTTGCGGTCATAAGCCCCTACTGCTAGCTGCTGTCAGGCTTTCGGTACTACTTCGGTAGTTTACCTCAATCCTTCACGCGAGCGCAGTAATCGATTTTGATTCTTTATATAAGGATGTTTTAAAATGGATTTGTTGAAAATCCTGCCTACGAAATGTGTAAAGCCAACGACTCTGTAGTGACGATATCAAAAATCAAAAATAATCTTTGTTGATTTTTTACCTATTCTATGGCTATGAGGTTTAAATCAAAAATCGTTAATCATAATTCTAAAAGCTTCTCTCTAAACAAATCAGCATATTCATTAATTACGTTTTGATCAAAATAAGGCTCTTGTTCAATTCGGCCAATAAATTTCACAGCCGTTTTTTTCAAAATAATCGATTCGGTTGCTTGATTTTCATCTCCGCTAAAAATAATTCCAGCCACAGCGATACCTCTAGTCTTTAACGCTTCAATAGTAAGCAAAGTGTGATTGATGCTTCCTAAGTAATGACGAGAAATTACGATCACCTTATAATCCGGTTTGATCAAATCAATAATAGTATCCTCATCATTTAAAGGAACAAAAATTCCGCCAGCACCTTCAATGACCAAATGATTATCAGTCTCAGGTTCTGTGATTTTCTTGATGTCAATGGTAATTCCGTCTAATGCTGCAGCAAGATGTGGGCTCGCAGGTGTAAGCAAGGCGTAGCTGTTGTCGTGAAATACCGATTTTTCATTCGATACAAATGCCTTCACTTTTATAGTGTCCGAGTTTTCAAGATCGCCAGCTTGAATTGGTTTCCAATAATCGGCTTCCAACGCTTGTGTGATAATGGCCGAGGCTACAGTTTTTCCAACATCTGTGGATATTCCGGTGATGAATAGTTTCATATTTTTATAATTTAATTTCTGTGTCAAAAATCGTAGTATATATATAGGAGTAAATTTCGATCTAAATTTAGGAAGAAATAGTGTTAATGTCCTTTGTGTTGCAATATTTGTAAGGCTGTAAATCATAAACGCACAAAGTGATTTTTAAATTCAAAATCGCCTAATTGCTTTTTTAAAAAACCAGACTGCTTAATGCATGAAGTACCGCTGTGATTTCTTCTTTAGTATTATAACTGTGCAAACAAAAGCGCAAACGTTCTTGTCCTTCGGGAACGGTAGGAGACAGAATAGCTTTTACATCAAATCCTTTTTCTTGTAATTGGCTGGCAATAGTTTTTACTTTTTCGTTTCCCTGAATAATCGCGCATTGAATTGCTGACTTTGACCGAACGAACAACGGTTGCAATCCAGTCATTTTTTTTTCTTGATTAAAAAAGATAATGTTTTCGCGTAGCTGTTCTATATTTTCCGATTGAGATTGTAAATTTCGATAAGCAACACCAATCGTAGCCACCGCATGCGGATTCAATCCTGTGGTGTAAATAAAACTTCGAGCAAAATTAATCAAGTAGGTTTGTAATTCTTTCGATCCTAATATAGCGGCTCCGTGGCAACCAAGTCCTTTTCCAAAAGTCATGATACGTGCAAAGACTGCATCTTCTAGTCCTAAATAATTCACTAGGCCAGCACCATTATTGCCGTACACGCCAAGAGCATGTGCTTCGTCAACTATAAGGTAACAGTCGTGTTTGGTGGAAAGCTGTGCCAGTGCTTCAAGGTTGGGGCTGTCACCATCCATTGAAAAAACACTTTCGGTAACAATAAATATCGAACCGTCTTCTGTCTTAAATTTGTCGATAAGTCGTTCTAGATCTTCAAAATCATTGTGATCAAATTTGTAGGCTTTTGCGTTTGACAACTGAATGCCATCTCTAATGGAGGCATGGCACAATTCGTCATACAAAATATAATGTCCTTTTTGGGGAACTGCACTGAAAAAACCAAGGTTGGCATCGTAACCAGAATTAAAAATAAGTGCTGTCTCAGATTTATGAAAATTGGCTATCTCAGTTTCGACACGATTATAAATCTCGTGATTACCAGATAATAATCTCGAACCCGTTGCTCCATTTTGAGTAATGTTGTGGTCGAGTAGGTAGTGATGTGTTTGGTCGAATATGTTTTTGGATCTTGAAAATCCTATATAATCATTGGAGGAGAAATCAGTTTTATCAGTCTGCACGCCCAGCTGTCGTAGCGCATTAGCTTGAGTGCGTTTGGCTAGTTTGGCAAGTAGTGCTTCTGGCAGTTTTTTCATGCTGCAAAGGTAAAAAAAAAGACTGTCTTTTGGGACAGTCTTTTAATAGTGTATGTTGAAAAAATATTATTTTTTCTTTCCTTTTGCTGGTCCTGCTTTTGCAGCTTTTGCAGCCTCTTGAGCAGCTTTCATAGCAGCACGAGAAATCTTCACTTGACAGATAACAGTGTTGTCTGGGTGCATGATTTTAAAGTTTTCAGCTGGTACTTGTGTAACATATAATTTGTTACCCATGTTAAGTGGAGTAATATCTGCTTCAACAAAATCAGGAAGATTTGCTGGTAAAGCTTTAACTTTCAATTTACGGTTGTTCAAACGTAAATCTCCACCTGCCATAACACCTTTTGATTTTCCGATGATTTTCACAGGAACTTCGATAGAAACTTCTCTATCTTCAAAAAGTTGGAAGAAATCGATATGCAAAACTTTATCACTTACAGGGTGAACCTGAATGTCTTGTAGAATTGCATTGAATGTTTTTCCGTTCTCTAATTCAATCACAACTGTGTGTGCGTTTGGAGTGTAAACCAAAGATTTAAATGCTTTTTCTTCTGCTGAAAAGTGCACTGGTTGATCTCCTCCGTATAAAACGCAAGGAACCGCTCCAGCATTACGTAAGGCTTTAGTAGCTACTTTTCCCACGCTTTCTCTTTCTGATCCTTTAATTGTAATCGACTTCATTGTAATATATATAATTGTTAATAATTCATGTTTGTGGCTATTAGCTGATAGCTACTAGCGTTAAGCATTTAGTCTGAATGTAAATTTAGATTTTGCCAATGGCCAGAAGCCAAGAGCTAAAACCCTTATCTACATTAGGAACTTCCCGCTTATTGAGTTGTTATGTTGTACCATATTCATCACTTCTGCGAACAATGGGGCGCAACTTACAACTTTTATTTTATTTGACTGCTTTTTTAACGGAATAGAATCGGTTACGATTAATTCAAGTAGTTTAGAGTTTTCGATTTTTTCATAAGCATCTCCCGATAAAATCGCGTGCGTACAAATAGCTCTTACACTCAAAGCTCCTTTTTCGATCATTAAATCTGCAGCTTTTGCCAAAGTTCCACCGGTGTCGATCATATCATCAACTAGAACTACATTTTTACCTTTTACCTCACCAATCAATTCCATTGTTGCAATAACGTTGGCTGCTTTTCTCTGTTTGTAGCAAATTACTACTTCAGAGTTTAAGAATTTAGAATAGGCATAAGCTCTTTTTGATCCACCCATATCAGGCGATGCGATCATTAGATTGTCTAATTTTAAACTCTCTATATAAGGTAAGAAAATTGTAGAAGCAAAAAGATGATCTACAGGTTTCTCAAAAAATCCTTGAATTTGATCTGCGTGCAAGTCCATTGTCATGATACGAGTTGCTCCAGCAGTTTCTAGCATTTTTGCAATTAACTTCGCTCCAATTGGAACTCTAGGTTTGTCTTTTCTGTCTTGTCTAGCCCAACCAAAGTAAGGTATAACAGCAGTAATATGTCTTGCTGATGCACGTTTTGCTGCATCAATCATTAATAGAAGTTCCATCAAATTATCTGCCGTTGGAAAAGTTGAGCATACCAAAAATACGCGTATTCCTCTAATCGACTCTTCATAAGAAGGTTGGAATTCTCCGTCACTATAATGTGACATGGTCATTTTACCTAGAGGTATCCCGTAGGCTGCAGAGATTTTTTCTGCTAGATAGACACTTTGTGAACAAGCAAATATTTTAGCTTCTGGTTCTGATTGTGACATTTAGTTTGTTTTTAATTCCGGTGCGATCAATATTCATTTTTCTTGATGATGATCAGGCTAAAATATTGTATTCGCCTCGGATGTAGTTAGTTAGTTGTGCCCTGATTTTACGAGTTGCAAATTTAGGAAAAATAATCAACTGTGAAAGATAATATTTTACTTTTTTTGTTTGGAAGTGTTATTATTTTTTATACATTTGCACCGTGTTAAAGAGATAGGGGTTGCAAGACTTTTATTTTAATGCGTGAGACAAATGTTTTTGTCTCTGTCTGCTAAGCCCGGATGGCGGAATTGGTAGACGCGCTGGTCTCAAACACCTGTGGGAAACCGTGCCGGTTCGACTCCGGCTCCGGGTACTTAAAAGTCTCTTAATCATCTGATTAAGAGGCTTTTTGCTTCTTAGGGGTGGCCAAAAGGGTGGCTGTTATAGGCTTAAATAACATTTATCGACCGTATTATTGTTTTTCTTAAAGGCCGGTTTTGGTTCTAAATTATTTACTTTTTTTTCTTATGCTATTGTTTGTAATATCTCCTTTCTGAGCATTTATAAATTTTGTACTTCTATATTTTTAAGTTTTTTTGTTCCTAAAGTAGGTAATGGTGTGGTACTTCGTTTGTTGCTCTCGTCTGATTTATAGATTAATCTGCTTGTTTTTGCAAGAGTAACGGACGTTTTTTATCATTTATTCACTTTATCCTCCTCGAAGAATCCCTAACAATTAATTCAGGCTCCAAAATCATAGTTTGATTAATTCTTAGATTTGCTTTGGTGTTAATTTGTTCGATTAATAAACTCGCAGCTACTTTTCCCATTTCAAAATCGGGTTGTTTGATGGTCGAAAGTGAAGGTTCAATGACTGCAGAAACAGCTTCGTTGCTAAAACCTACAAATGCAATATCTTGCGGGATTTTGATTCCATTATCTTTTAAGGTTTGGATAGCATTAATAGCAGAAATATCGTTGGACGAAAAAACGCCATCTACAAGTGGGAGGTCAAGAAGTTGTTGCGCCATTTGTATTCCGTCTTCTTTCATTAAAGTGGATTTGAATACAATGATTTCTATACTAAACAGAAGTTATAATGAGTGTTTAGTGATGAAATTTCAACGCCATAAAGGTTCTTCTTGCCAATTTTGCTTCATTCCTAATGCATTAGGATCTACATTAGGATATTTTTGAAATAAACTATCTAATTTATGCGTAAATTCATTTTTTGGTATTATTGTATTTAGCATGTACTTCATAAGACACATATGAATGTATAGTTTGTTGAACTCGTGTTGTTTTGGGATGTTAATAGGATCGTTTATCCATGGGTTAGGAGGTGAGGATAATAGTTTAACGGTTCCCGGTAGATTTCTATTCCATAATCTAGAATGATGTGCGCAAAAATTTCGAATCTGGGCGATTGATTGTAGCCAACTGGGTAAAAACGTGTGATTGACTGCGCCAAAATCTCTTGCTATTAAATCTTTTGATTTTATAGTATTATTCAAATTGCCGTATAGTTTAGATAAAGCTCCAAAACTAGTTTGTTCTAATGTTTTCCAGGAAGGAGGAAACCTTCCATCATCATTGTGCTTTTTTTTATGGTTTTGAATGGATGTATCTTTAGTTATTGAAATTTCCTCTTCTAAATTTGATAGCGTTTTTACGAGTGCTTTGCTATCAATAAATAGCGCGAAATTTTGAAACCACCAGGGATCAATTTCATGCGATAAATAGTAGATCAATTTAGTTCTTAAGCTAATTTCAATTTTTTCTATTACATCAAACAAAAGTAAACGTAATTCGGCATCGAAATTATAAAGCGCAATTACGTCTGTAAAAGTACTATTGGGTTTGAAGATATGGTTTTCTTTATCAGATTGCATTACATACCAATATTCTCCGAGTCTGTAATAGCTTATGTTAATGAGGTATTTTTCCGCAATACGCGGATGCTTAATCTGTAGGCCCCGCGATTGTAATTGAGCGACTTGTTGTTCGAGTGTAAATGCTTTCTTTTCAAACATAGTGAAAAGTTGTTTGGGTTATCTAGAGAGGATATAAAAGCAAAAGACACACCCTGGGACGCTGTTCTAACGGGTAGCGTGGTGTGTACTGTTGGTACAAAAGTAGTATATATTTTTGATATTAACCACGTTAAATATCGTTTTTTTATTGAGTAGCAATGTAAGGGTGTAACTCCAATGTGTTTTTTTGTTGGTAAAGTACAATACTTATGTTATGCTTTGTCGGTATAGGAACAGTATAATTGTTGTAGTTTCTTAATCTTTTCTTGTTGAATTTCTTAATGTGCATAATGTTGATGTTCACTTTTTCCTCCTCGAAGAATCCCTAACAATTAATTCAGGTTCCAAAATCATAGTTTGATTAATTCTTAGATTTGCTTTGGTATTAATTTGTTCGAATAATAAACTAGCGGCTACTTTTCCCATTTCAAAATCGGGTTGTTTGATGGTCGAAAGTGAAGGTTCGATGACTGCCGAAACCGCTTCGTTACTAAAGCCTACAAAAGCAATATCTTGCGGAATTTTGATTCCTTTTTCTTTTAAATACTGCATGGCACTGATAGCAGAAATATCGTTGGACGAAAAAACACCATCTACAATTGGGAGTTCAAGAAGTTGTTGTGCCATTTGTATTCCGTCTTCTTTCATTAAAGTGGATTCAAAAATATAATCTTCTCTAATCGGAATATGGTGCTTTGTTAAGGCTGCCTTATAACCGTTTGTTCTTCTTTTGTACAATTCAGAATTTTGAGGACCTGCAAAATGAACAATATTTTTGCAACCTTGTTCAATTAAGTGTTCGGTAGCTTCAAAGCTAATTTTGAAATCATCAATGATTACGTTTGTACTATTTTCTAAATCGCAAGGACGGTCAAAAAAGAGGATTGGGAAACCTTGTTTTTGATATTCTTTAAAATGATCGTAATGCGTAGTTTTCATGGAAACAGAAATCAAAACACCATCAACTCTATTAGATAGCATCGTGTTCATTAGTTTTTTTTCTCTCTCGTAGTCATCCATGGACTGGCAAATGATCACATCGTAACCGGCATTGAAGGCAGTTTCTTCGACACCCGCAATGACTGATGAAAAAAATTGACGCGCAATACGTGGTACGATGACACCAATGGAATGCGTTTTGTTGGTTCTTAGTTTAGACGCCAAACTATTGCGTTGGTAGCCTAATTCTGCGGCTTTGCTTAGGATTTTATCTTTCGTTTTTTGAGACACACGTGGACTGTCGTTAAGGGCTCGCGAAACGGTTGAACTGTCAATTTCTAAAGCTTTAGAAATATCATGAATGGTTACGTTGTTGTTTTTCATGGCTATAGATTGCGTTCAAAGGTAGGTGTTTTTTAAATCAACAGTTGATTGAATTTTTTGCCGATCATTCAAAAGTTTTTCATTTTTACCAAAAAACGTGTTGCTGTTATGGTATACGTTAAGAGTAGTATAGAAGGTTCGGTGTGAAAATCCTTTTTCTGCCCATAAAAAGAGTACTTCAAATAATAATAATTTTCATCGGAGTTCAGTGAACTTCGTTCGAAACGTTCCGAAAAGTCGGTAGCCTGACCCGCTTCCGACTTTTCGGGATTCGGCGGGGTACGCGCAAAAAAGTTTTGGTCTATTTTGTTAAGATCATGCAGTTTACTACAAATATAAGTAATTCACAAATAAAATACAATCGATTGTATTTTGAGTTATTAATTGTATATTTACGAAAATTATAAAAAAAAAGATAAGATGGAAAAGAAATATGAGTCGCGTTATGCCGCAGCGCCTGGAGATGTAAAATCCTATGATACAGCTAAATTACGTAAAGAATTTTTGATCGAAAATTTATTTGTAGCAGATGATATTACGCTAGTATATTCACATTACGATCGTTACATCGTAGGTGGGGTAATGCCAGTTGAAAAATTGGTTGTATTGGAAAGCATTGATCAGTTGAAAGCGGGCTTCTTCTTGGAGCGCAGAGAACTTGGGGTTATTAATGTAGGTGGTGCTGGAACTGTGACTGTCAACGGCGAAGCATATAATTTGGAGCATAAAGAAGCATTGTATGTAGGTCAAGGAAACGAAAATGTTTCGTTTGCTAGTGCTGACGCTGCAAATCCAGCTAAATTTTATATCAATTCAACTCCTGCTCATAAAGCTTATCCAATCAAAAAAATCGGAATCGATGATGTTGAAGTGGTAGAATTGGGTGCTCCTGAAACAGCCAACAGACGTACACTTAGAAAATATATTGTAAACAGCGTAGTTGATGTTTGTCAATTGCAAATGGGTATGACAACTTTGCATTCTGGTAGTGTTTGGAATACTATGCCAGCGCACGTACACGATCGTAGAATGGAAGTTTATTTTTATTTCGAAATACCAGAAAATCAAGCTGTTTGTCATTTCATGGGACAACCAGACGAAACCAGGCATATTTGGATGGGGAATAATCAAGCGGTAATTTCACCGCCATGGTCCATTCACTCTGGTTCAGGTACTAGTAGCTATTCTTTTATTTGGGGAATGACGGGTGAAAACTTGGATTATGGGGATATGGATTTTTGCAATATTACAGACTTAAGATAATTTTAAATAAAAATATATGTCAATTAATTTATTTGATTTAACAGGCAAAGTGGCCTTGGTTACGGGCGGAACGCATGGATTGGGTCAGGCTATGGCGACTGGTTTAGGTAACGCTGGGGCAATTTTGGTTATCAATGGCGCCTCATCTCAAGAAAAATTGGATGCGGCTGTTAGTGCTTACAAGAATCTTGGAATTACTGCTCACGGATATTTGTTTGATGTTACTAATGAAGAATCGGTTAAGCAAAATATCGCTTTGATCGAAAAAGAAGTAGGTGTTATTGATATTTTGGTGAATAATGCCGGAATTATCAAAAGGATTCCACTTGAAGATATGGAAGTTGCCGATTTTGAAGAGGTAATTAAAGTCGATTTAATTAGTCCTTTCATCGTTTCGAAACATGTAGTAAAAGGAATGATTGCACGCAAGCAAGGAAAAATCATCAATATTTGTTCGATGATGAGTGAGTTGGGTCGCAGTACTGTTGGTGCTTATGCGGCTGCCAAAGGTGGACTGAAAATGTTGACCAAAAATATGGCGACGGAATGGGCAAAACACAACATACAAGTTAACGGAATTGGTCCTGGTTACTTTGCTACGACGCAAACCGAACCAATTCGTGTGGACGGACATCCTTTTAACGAATTTATTTTGGGAAGAACACCAGCGGCTCGTTGGGGAGATCCTGCGGACTTGCAAGGGGCGGCTATCTTTTTGAGTTCTAAAGCCAGTGATTTTGTCAACGGACATATTTTGTATGTAGACGGTGGAATCTTAGCAACAATCGGTAAGCCATCAAACGAAATTTAATTGCACCAAAAAACCATTGTTATGAAAGTTTATAAAATAATTTGTAGTGCGGTTACGGCTTGTCTTTTGTTCTCTTTTGGTTCGAAAGAAAAGGTGACTACGGTAAAAGTGAAGAATGTCTTGAATAAAGAACGCTCTTTAGAAACAGTAACCTTGACCAAAATTTTTTTGAATACCAATGATTTGAAAAACTTGGGTGTTCGAGACAAGAAAACGGGTAAACTCTTGGTTACTCAATTGGTAGATAATGATGGTGACGGCACTATGGACGAGCTATTGTTTCAGCCAGTTGTTGCTGCAAAATCTACTCAGGAATTTGAGGTACTAACAGTTTCTGATCAAGAAAAACCAAAATCAATAGACTACTGTTACTCTCGCTTTGTACCAGAACGTACCGATGATTATACTTGGGAAAACAACAAAGTAGCTTTTAGAGTATATGGACCTGTGGCGCAAAAAATGATCGAAGATAAGGTAAAAGGCGGTACACTTTCGAGTGGAGTAGATGCTTGGTTAAAACGAGTTGATTACTCAATTATCAATAAATGGTACAAGAAAGTAGTTGATAAAACAGGGAGCTATCACGAGGATACAGGCGAAGGTTTGGATAATTTTCACGTAGGTTCTAGTAGAGGAGTGGGCGGAATTGCAGTAAAAGGCAAAGAAGGTTACTATTTTGGAAAAAATTATACCGAATACAAAACCATAACTACCGGGCCAATTCGAACTAGTTTTTATTTGAATTACGCAGATTGGGATGCAGATGGTAATGAAATCGTCGAGTCCAAAATCATTAGTTTGGATTATGGTAGCCGAATGTCAAAATTTGAAACTTCGTTGAAAGGGACCAAAACTATAGCTGCTGGCTTGACACTTCATGAAAAAAAAGGTAAAGTGACAGGAAATAAGAAAAACGGTTGGGTGAGTTATTTTGAACCAATTGGAGATTCGGAAATCGGAACTGCAATTGTGGCTACCAAAGAATATTTTTGTGATTTTGAAACCTACGATACTCCAAAAGCTGATTTGAGTAATGCCTTTGCGAACTTGAAAGTAAAAAACAATAAAGTAGTTTATTATGCAGGTCACGGCTGGAAGAAGCAAGGTGATATTAAAAATGTTACAGAATGGGAGAATTATTTGAATCAGTTCTCTGAAAATATCAATCATCCATTGGTAGTTTCATTGACTAAATAGTTTTAATCGAATGAGGTACGTGTCTAAGAAGTTAAGCGACTAAGTTTTCTGTAGCATTCGTTTATATCTTTTACAATTAAACTTTTCAGTTGAGGCAGCTGTTGAATAGTTATGAAATAAATAATAAGTCCTTTTACATTTGCACCGTCATTTGTAAAAGGATTTTTTTTGTTTGCTATTTTACCCTTATTTTTGCCCCATGATAAAATGGATACAACAATTGTTTTCATCTGTACCCGTAGCGGACAAAACCGATAATATGAAGAAATTTTTAATAGTTGGATTAGGGAATATAGGCGCGGAGTATGTGAATACCCGTCACAACATAGGTTTTAAAGTGGTTGATTTTTTGGCTCGAAAGGAAGGAGTCTCTTTCGAAACTGTAAAATTGGGAACCATGGTGGAGTTCAAATTAAAAGGTCGCTCTTTTTTGCTTTTAAAGCCTAATACCTACATGAACTTGAGTGGTAAAGCCGTGAAGTACTGGTTGGACAAAGAGAATATTCCCGTTGAAAATCTTTTGGTGATAACCGATGATTTAAATTTATCTTTCGGTGCTATTCGAATTAAGCCCAAAGGAAGTGACGGTGGTCACAACGGTTTAAAAAATATTAATTTCGAACTAAATTCTAATGTATATGCACGATTCCGTTTTGGAATCAGTGACGAATTCAAAAAAGGAAAACAAGTCGATTATGTACTTGGTGAATGGAACGCTGAAGAGGATGCGAAATTGCCAGAGCGATACGAAATTGCCTCTGAAATAATCAAATCATTTGGAATGGCTGGACTAGAGTTGACTATGACCTCTTATAATGGTAAATAATTTAGGCAAAAAAAGAGTTGCCACGAATGTTATGCTACAAGGTTAAATTGTAGTGCAACATTCGTGGCAACTGTATTTAAAAACTGTTTAAGGGCAGTGCTGCTTAATTAGTTCATCCTTTACTAGGGACAAATTAGTTACATCCTTCAATTCCACAACTATCTCCTTCTTCAGTATTCAACAAAGTAAGTTTTGGTCCAAAAGTTCCTTCTTCCCATACTTTTTCTAATGTTTGCACGAAAGTCTCTACGTGTTGTGCGCCAGAAACGGCATATTTATTATCAAAAACAAAGAAAGGTACACCTTGTACGCCTATTTGTTGCGCCATAGCGATATCGTTTTGAACTTCTTGTTCGAAAGCATTGGAATGTAAAACTTCGTCAACAACTGATTTTTCCAATCCTACTTCTTGTCCAAGTGCTGATAGCGTAGGCAAGTCGTTTACATCTTTCCCGTCGGTCATGTAGGCTTTGAACAATAATTCTTTTAATTCATCACCCACATTGTGTTTTTTGGCTAAATGCAATAGTCGGTGTGCATTGTGTGAGTTGGCTTGAATAGCTTTGTCAAAATTGAACTCAAGTCCGGTGTTTTTTGCATTTTGAGTCATGCTGTCTACCATTTCTTTTGCCCAATCTTTGTCTTTTCTATACTTTTCGGCTAAGTGATCATAAATGTTGTCATCTTTTGAAGCTACAAAGTTGGCATCAAGCTGAAAACTCTTCCATTCGACTTCGATAGCATCTTTGTGACCAAACTGTTCTATTGCATTTTCAATTCTTCTTTTTCCTATGTAGCAATATGGGCACATTACATCTGACCATATCTGTATTTTAAGTGTGTTTTCCATTTTTTCTAATATTTGTATATACAAATGTACAAAACAGTTTTGGTAATCTACTTTTGATTAGGATTTTATTAGGATTTAATGCCTTTAATCGGGTAGGTGGTGCTCGCGTTTTTATCCTGTATAATGTGAATTTTTAGTAGATAATGTAGTAGCAGAACGCGCTTACTGAGGAATTTACGCTATCGTAATAGTTGATTTTTCTTTCATTGTATAATTATTAAACGTATTTAAGACGTAATAAGAATATAGCGTTAAAGCCTTGTGAAATCTAGTTTTATGGCAATACAATGACAATTAAAATGAATTAAATGTTTTTTTAGTTCGAAAAAAAATATTTATCTCAGATTTAATTCTATCTTTGCTTTATAAAACGTAGTTAATACGTTTTATAAACCACAAACTAACTAACAAAAATTATGAAAAACGCATTTAACTTCCCGTCAGTTGTAACTGGGGCAAAATTCAGAAAAAAACTAGCGGTTCAAACATTGGCAATAGGATTGCTTTTTGGGGCAACTGCTTTACAAGCACAAAAGAAAACCACTCATGTTGATACTGTAAACGAGGTAGTAGATACTTATCAACCTTTTTCTTTTGGTCTTCAGGTTAAAAATATGCACTTATGGCACGGGTTTGTAGTGACTCCTGGTCCTATGGTTGCTACCAACTTAGAATTCAATTCTAGAGACAAAAAATTCACTTTTGGATTTTGGGGTGGCGCTGGTGCTGCTTCTGATGTTACAAACAAAAAAACTGGAGCAGATGTTGGTGCTAATTACAAAGAGTTTTCTATCTACACTGCTTATCACTTTAATGATAAGTTTTTTATCGAAGCAGTTACTCATAATAACTATACTGGTGTAGAAGAAAGAGGAGATGTGTTGCATTACTGGAGTTATAACAAAAGACAAGGATATAATTTTGTAGATTTAAACTTCGGTTACCAAGTAACAAAAAGTACTTCTCTTTATTTAGCTACAATTTTAGGTGGTGGTTCTGGAGATTATCAAGTACAAGCAGATGGTTCTTTGAGAGATTCTTACACGCAATATTTAGAGATTAAAAGTAAAGTGTTTGAAAAAGGAGATACTAAATTGAATTTATTCGTAGGTGGTGCTTGGTCTTTGGTTAATGAGAAAACATTTTATACACAAGGTAAAGGAAATATCATTAATGTTGGAGCAACATTATCAAAAAAAGTGGCTCTTGGATCGTATGTATTACCAGTTGACGTAACAGCAATGTGGAACCCAGAGAAACAAAAAACAGTACTACAAGTAGCGGCTAAATTGTTTTAGTCACAAATAAATAATAAATTAACAATCAAAACTATAAAATATGAAATCACTATTAAAAAAAATGGCTAAGCCATTATTAATGTTGGCAATTGTAGCAACTGCAACTAGTTGTATTGATAAAGATAAAAGTGCCGCTGAAACTACTACGGATGCCGCTACTACAGGAACAAAAATTGAAAGTGCAAAAGATTTAAAAGGATTGAAAATTGGGTATTGCACACCATCATTGGATGCTCCATATTACCAAGCTCTTTTAACAAGTATCAAGGAAACGACTGAGGCAAACGGAATGGTTTTTTTGTCTGCAGATGGTCAAGGGGATATCAGTAAGCAAATCGCTGCTTGTGAGGATTTGATCACCAAAGGTGTAGATGCTCTATTGTTGAACCCAAAAGATCCAGATGCATTGGTTGAGGTTACTAAAGTTGCAAATAAAGCTGGAATTCCAGTATTTATTATCGATAGTTCTATTAATCCTGCAGCAGAATTTGTAACGACTATTCAGTCAAACAATTTGGCAAACGGTGAATTAGCTGGAGAATGGGCTGCTAAAAAATTCGGAAAGAAAAAAATGAATATCGCTTTGTTGAGTGGTAACGCTGGTAACCCAGTAGGAAGAACTCGTAAGCAAGGTTTGTTACAAGGTATTACTGAAGAGCAATTAAGAACACTAGGATATATCAACCTAAATGTAGTTACACAAGCCTACACAGAGTGGACTTATGCAGGAGGTCAAAAAGCGATGGAAGATGTATTGGTTGCACACCCAGATGTAAATGTTGTAATTACAGAGTCTGACGTATGTGTATTAGGTGCTATTAAAGCAATTGCAAAAGCTGGTAAAACAAACGATATCTTAATCGTTGCTGGTGCAGATGGTCAAAAAGAAGCAATCAAATACATTATGGATACTGATTTCTACGGATGTACTGCAATGAATAGCCCAGTTCAAATTGGAATAAACTCTGTTGAAGCTGCGATACAATACATCAATGGTAAAAGAGATTTTTCTAAAATATCGTTTACTGCGCCATTGTTGATCACAAAAGAAAATGCTGCTAAATATTACAACCCAAAAGCATTGTTTTAATCTAAAATAAAAATCTTTTTGCTATGCCTTTCGATTATCGAAAGGTATAGACAAAGGATAATAAACCTAAAGTAGTATGGAAAATAGAAATAGTGATTACCGAGTTGAAATGACTGGCATTACCAAGAGTTTTGGTGTTGTTTCGGTATTGCAAGGGGTTAATTTGAAGGTGAAACAAGGAGAGATTCATGCTTTACTCGGAGAAAATGGAGCAGGAAAATCTACTTTAGTTAAAATTCTAAGTGGTGTGCATCAAAGAGATGGCGGAACAATTTTGCTTAATGGTAAAGAAATTAATCCAAAAGACACACACGAAGGACAAGTTTTAGGAATTAGCGTTGTCTATCAAGAATTATCATTGGTGAATGATTTGTCTGTTGCAGAAAATATTTATTTGCACAAATTGGGTGCTAGTAAATTTTGGATGAACTGGAAAGAAATCACAAAAGATGCTCAAGAATTAATTGACTCTTTGGGTTTTGTAATAGATGCCTCAGCAAAAGTTAGGGATTTAAGTATTGTTCAAAAACAAGTAGTCGAAATTGCAAAAGCATTGTCTGAAGATACTAAGGTATTGATCTTAGATGAGCCTACTACCGTTTTTGATCCAAATGATGCTCAAAAATTATTTACAAATCTTTTGAGATTAAAAAGTGAAGGAATGTCAATTATTTATATTTCACACCATTTGGATGAAATATTTAAAATTGCCGACACTATTACTGTTTTAAAAGATGGTGTAGATACCGGTAGCATGGCTACCAAAGACATTAACAAGGATAATGTTATCAAATTAATGATTGGTCGTGAGTTAGATGAGTTGTATCCTACTCGTGATCCAAGAACAGAACAACCACCAGTTTTTGAAGTTAAAAATCTCTACGGAAGTGATGGTTTTGTGAAAGATGTTTCTTTTGCTGTTCATCCAGGTGAAGTTGTTGGAATTGCAGGTTTGGGCGGAAGCGGAAGAACCGAAATGGCAAAACTTATTTTTGGTGCTGACAAAAAGAAATCGGGAACTTTAATTCTTAACGGAAAAGTAATCAAAACCGATTCACCTTTTGATGCTGTCAAGCACGAAATTGGTTTTGTGTCTGAGGATAGAAAAGAAGAAGGGGTGTTTTTGCCACTTTCTATTCGAAGTAATATCAGTATTACGAGTTTTAAACCTATTTCAAGTAAATTAGGATTTATAAACAATCAAAAAGAGCAAGAAAATGTTCGTGGTTTGATTGATAAATTGAATATAAAAACTCCAAGTAGTGAGGTAGATGTTAAAAATTTATCTGGTGGAAACCAACAAAAAGTAGCCTTGGCAAAATGGTTAAGTATCGATAGTAAACTAATTATTATTGATGAACCTACAAGAGGTGTAGATGTTGGAGCCAAGATTGAAATTTATAACTTGATTAATGAAGTTGCAAAAAAAGGAGTTGGTGTTATTGTTATTTCTTCAGATATGCCAGAGATAATGGGAATTGCAGACCGAATTCTAGTCATGCACAAAGGATCTATATTTGGCGAATTGCCAAAAGAAAAATTCACTGAAGAAAATATCTTGAGATATTCTATTGGCGAAGAATTAAAAGAATAACACTAATAATATTTAAAATAAATAAAATGAATACATCTACAACCAAAGAATCAAATGGCTTAGCCGAAATAATGAAATTTGTAATAAAGCACAATACGATCTTTATTTTTATTCTTCTAGTAATTTTTTCAGCGTTCATTTCAGACGTATTTTTTACCGAGACTAACCTCTCAAATTTATTAAAACAAGTATCAGGAATTGGAGTAGTGAGTATCGCTATGTTAATTGTAATCTTAACCGGTGGTATTGATTTGTCCGTAGGGTCAATTGTAGCACTATTGGCAGTAACTTTTGCCATATTGGTGAATATGGTCGTACTTCCAGTTGCTATTTTATTGACAATCTTAATTGGGTTTGCATTGGGTAGTTTCTCAGGTTACCTAGTCGCTTATCAAAAAATGGCACCCTTTATTGCAACATTAGCTTTAATGACCATTGCTAGAGGTTTAGGGTTTATTTATTCAAAAGGATCTCCAGTAACTTTTGATTCTCCAGGAGGTGCTTTCATGTCTGATTTTGCAAACAATTCAACTCTATTTGTTCCAAACATTGCTATTGTGTTTTTTATTATTGTGGCTATGGCTGCAGTAATGTTAAAGTACAACGTATTTGGAAGACTAGTAATCGCAATGGGTAGTAACGAAGAAGCTTCTCGCTTGTCTGGAATAAAAGTTAGCAAATACAAATTTTTAGTATATGCGATATCAGGTTCTTTAGCTGCTGTTGCTGCTATCATTACCGCTTCTAGAACTAACTTAGGTTCGCCAAATATGGGAGTTTCTTGGGAACTAGATGCTATTGCTGCCGTTGTTATCGGTGGAGCGAGTCTTAATGGAGGAAGAGGAAATGCAGTAAATACTTTAATGGGTGTATTGATCTTGGGATTAATTGGAAACATTCTAAATCTTCTTAATGTACCTTCTTACCCACAGCAAGTTGTAAAAGGAGCCATCATCATCTTGGCCGTATTATTTCAAAAAATCGAAAGCAAAAAATAGTAATCATGACAAATCTTATTTTAAATAACAGTAGCTTGAAAGAGTTATCTGCAAGGGTTTCTGTGCCTCAATACAACAGAGAAAATGTTACAGCAGGTATTGTTCACGTAGGCGTAGGTGGGTTTCACAGAGCGCACGAAGCCATGTACTTAGATCAATTATTACATGATTTTTCGAATACTAAATGGGGTATTTGTGGAGTTGCTTTATTGTCTTTCGATCAAAAAATTTATAATGTTCTAAAGGAGCAAGATGGCTTGTACACACTGGTTGTAAAAGAGTTGGATGGTAGCTTAACCAAAAGAGTAATTGGTTCTATTGTTGAATATTTATTTGCACCTGATAGTCCAAGAGCAGTCATTGAAAAAATGGCTAATCCTGAGGTGAAAATTATTACACTGACTATTACAGAAGGTGGTTATAACTTGAACGAAGCTACTGGTGAATTCAATTTAGATAATCCACAAATTATTCATGATAGCCAAAACGCATCAGAACCAAAAACTATTTTTGGCTACTTAACTCAAGCTTTAAAACTAAGAAAAGAGCAAAATTCAGGTCCAGTTACGATACTTTCTTGTGATAATATTGAAGGAAACGGACATGTAACTAAGAAAATGTTATTGTCATATATCACATTTGCAGAACCAGATTTATTAAATTGGATCGAAAGTAATGTGTCTTTCCCTAATAGTATGGTGGATCGAATTACACCAGCAACTGTTGCTAGCGATATCGCCGAACTAAAAGAGGTTTCGGGTATTGAAGATCAATGGCCAGTAGTTTGTGAATCGTTTCAACAATGGGTAATCGAGGACGATTTTATCGCTGGACGACCTAATTTAGAATCAGTAGGAGTACAGTTTGTAAAGAATGTTGCTCCTTTCGAAAAAATGAAATTAGGTTTGCTTAATGCAGGGCATACCGTTGTTGGTACTTTAGGTAGCTTGGTAGGGTATTCTACAATTGATGAAGCTGTGACTGATCCTAATATTGGAGCATTTTTAGCTAATTATTTAGACGTTGAGGTTACACCAATTCTTCGTGATTTAGAGGGGATGGATTTGACTGCCTACAAACAGACATTGATTAAACGTTTCAGTAATATTTATATCAAAGATCAAATTGATCGTATTTGTTCTGAAACTTCGGCCAAAATGCCAAAGTTTATTTTACCAACAGTAACAGAGCAGTTAAAATCAAACAACGATATCGCTTTTGCATCTTTTGTAGTAGCGGCTTGGGCTGTTTATAGTTTGGGTTACAATGAGAAAAGAGAAACCATAAACATCAAAGATGCTTTGCAAGAAACTGTTTTTGAGTATGCACAATTGGCGCAATCCAATCCAAAAGCATTTTTAGATTTAGAAGCGGTGTTTGGTTCTTTACGTCATTCAGAAATTTTTAGTGACGCTTTCGCGAAAGCCTATCAAAATATTGTATCTTTTGGTGTCGAAAAATGTATCATAGAAATGAATAAAAATATAGTAAGCAAATAAGTCATGATAAAAGCAACCTGTTTCGGAGAAGTTTTATGGGATGAATTTCCAACACACAAAAAAATTGGTGGAGCGCCTCTTAATGTTGCCGTTCGCTTGCAATCAATGCAAAACGAAGTGTCCGTAATTAGTTGCGTGGGTATGGATGAAAAAGGCGAGCTTTTGCGTGATTTTATGCTAAAGCACGACGTGAATATCCAAGGTATTCAAATTGATGCTGCTCATAAAACGGGTAAAGTGAAAGTAGTTTTAGACGCATCGGGATCGGCTTCGTACGATATTATGCAACCCCGTGCGTGGGATAAAATCCAATTGACAAAAACAGCACAGGACTTGACTCAAGAAGCAGATGTATTTGTTTATGGTAGTTTGGCGTCAAGAGACGAAGTCTCAAGAACTACGCTATACGCTTTATTAAAACTAGCAAAATATAAAGTTTTTGATGTCAATTTACGCAAGCCTTACTATGATGCTGCTATCTTGGAGCATTTGATGAACGAAGCTAATTTTATCAAATTTAATGATGATGAAATTTTTGAAATAGCTGGTCTTTTAGGTTCAGATTCAAAGAGTTTGGAGACAACTATTTTGTTTATTGCTCATAAAACCAATACAGATTGTATATGTGTGACCTTGGGTAGTAAAGGTGCCATGTTATACTTCGAAGGTGATTTCTATTCCAATCCAGGCTATAAAATTACGGTAGCCGACACCGTTGGAGCAGGTGATTCGTTTTTGGGTACTTTGATTAATAAATTGATCAAGAAAGAAGATCCGCAACAAGCCATTGATTATGCTTGTGCTATTGGTGCTTTGGTCGCTAGTCATGAAGGTGCAAATCCAAAAATTGACGCAGCCGAGATAGAGGCAATAATGAAAACTAATAAAAAATAATGTTATAGCTGTTTTGCCATTGAGGGATTTAACGTATTTTATTGGTTGAATCGTTTTATTCCTTAGTGGTTAAAACTATTTATTTTAAGCTAATAAAAATGGCTTTTTAAGAAGGTATTAATTCATAGATTACAATTTTTTAAAATTGAACATTTTTAAGCTTTGTCGTAAAACTTCATGATTCCAATCATGAAGTTTTTTTATGTCTAGTTGTAGCAATTAATTATTTTCCAGTCCAATTTTGGATACAATTTTTAACGGTATTTGTTCGCAACTGAGCAAGTGCATCTAGGTAAAGCGGTACAAAAGTTGCATCTTCACTCAAAAGGTTAAATATGGCTTTTAATTCAATAAACTTCATCGGGTTTTGGATCGAAAGTGCTGCTGTTCGAATTAAAGTGCCGCTTTTGGTGTCAATAATGTCATAAGGTTGGTCATTGTCATCCACACCATCGTTGTATCGAGTCCAAGCTGCTATAATAAAGGCAGCTCCTTTGACCTGCTTATTGTGTTGTAATTGATGATTGAGCGTTGGCAAAATAAATAACGGAACTTTTGCAGAACTCTCTTGGCATATACGTGTTAATTGGTCATTGATATGCGGGTTTTGGAAGCGCAATACAATGTTTTTTTTATAATCCTCAATAGTATCCTGGTCAGAGTCGGTCAAGGTCGGACTCACTTCTTCATCCAGAAAATGTTGCAAAAACCGAATAAAATCAGGATCGTTTGCCGTTTCATACACTGTTTTGTAACCATGTAAAGTTCCGAGTATCCCCAAAATGGTGTGACTCGCATTCAATACCTGTAATTTTAGATTTTCAAAGGGCGAAATATTGTTGGTATATTGTACACCAACTTTGTCCCAAACGGGTCTTGGATGAATAAATTTATCTTCGATTACCCATTGCGAAAACGATTCGGAAACCACTGGCCATTGATCATCGATTTGAAAATCTTCTTTCAAGCTATGTATGTCGGTCGAGTGCGTGATAGGTGTAATACGATCGACCATCGTATTAGGGAAACTGGTGTTGTTTGATATCCAATCTAGCAAATCGGGTTCAATTTTACTCACATAATTAAGTAGCGATTTTTTCATGGTATCTCCATTTGACTTAATGTTGTCGCAGGACAAAATAGTGCAACCAGGTAGGTTGCGTAATTTTCTTAATTTGAAAGATCGTGTCAGATAACCAAATACCGTTTTTGGATTGAATGGGTTTTTAATATCCTCGGTAACTTCTGGATGATTGATGTCAAACTCTCCGGTTATCTCGTTCAAATGGTAGCCGTCTTCAGCAATCGTAAGCGAAATTATTTCGATATCTGGATGTGCCATTTTTTCAATCACTGCCAATGGATTCTCAGGGCCGTAAAAATATTCAACAATAGAGCCAATTACTTTTGCCTTATGTGCACCATTGTTTTCTTTGGTGTATAATGTAAATAATCCATCTTGATCTTTAAGTACACTATATATTTTTCGATCTGACTCTAACAAATCTACACCGCAAATACCATAATTCAATTCTTTGTACTTTTCGATTAACTCATGCGTATAGTAGGCCTGATGCGAGCGATGAAAATTGCTCACACCAATATGCAGTATACTGGTCTTGATTTGATTTCTGTCATAAGACGGAATTGCAACTTCTTTGGGTAATAAGGCTACATTTTCGGCGTTGAGATAATAAAATTTTGGCATAAAAATACTTCGCTTAGGGTTGTTTTTCAAACGTTAAAAATACGTATTTATATTCGATTACAAATAACTATGGAAAGGAGTTTTAACTGATTTGTTGGTATTCTGTAGTTTAAAATTATTAGCTGTAATCATTCTTTGAATGTAATGGTATTTAATGGTTTTTCGAATGAGAATAATTTGAGTAAATATCCAATCAAAAATGCGTAATTTGGCAATCAAAAGCGTAAAAACTGTTATATTTGTGTGCTACTAATTGTATCATATGACCAATTTTGAACCATGGACTTTAGAAAAATAAATAACTTATCGGTAGATTGTGTCATTTTTGGTCTTGGGGCAGAAAAATTGAATGTTTTGTTGCAAAAGCGTTGTTTAAACCTCTTTAGCGATAATTTTGCTGTTATTAATGACTGGATTCTACCTGGTGAAAACGTTTTTAAAAGCAACAGTTTAGGTCAATCTGCTGACAAAATTTTGGACGAATTGGACTTTGGTCAGTTTACCAACAAAAAGCAATTTAGAACTTATGGTAGTCACAAACGTGTCAAGTCTGATAAAGATCTACTGTGGGTGCGTAGCCAAGGAGCGGAGGCTAGAACAATAACAGTGGTCTATTATTTGACCATGCCTTTGGAATCTACAATATTAGAAGGCGATAGCGATTTGCAATGGTTTCCTGTAGAAGATTTGCCTGAAGTAGGTTTTGATCATAAATTGATCATTCATGATGCTTTTGAAGATCTAAAGAATAAAATCACTACTGAGCCTGTTTTATTTGATCTTGTACCTACTAAATTCACTTTAAACGAACTCCAAATTGCCTTTGAAATCCTCTTGGATATCGAATTGGACAATCGTAATTTTAGAAAGAAAACCATCAGTAAACCCTACATCGTGCCACTCGACGATAAACGGAAAGTTGCGGGTTCAAAAAAGCCTTCTAAGCTCTATATGTTCAGCCAAGATGTGTATGATAAAATTGCTGAAAAAGATTTTATGATCGGTACGATTTTGTAGTACAAATTTCTGTTTTTTTAAGGTTTCATTGCTTGCTGTTTTTAATATTTTAATTAGACTTTTGACTTTCGATTTATCCTAAGTTTTGTTTATATATGTGCCTGTAGTTAGCGATTTTTTTTCTTCTGTATAAAATGTTTTGGTTGTTGTACGCTTCTATTGCGAATCTAGTAACATAAGTGTTTAATTTTGATGAATAAATAGTTGCCGATTCAATCAATTCTATTTATTTATTTTATAATTTCGGTCAGATAAAGAAATGTTTTTTTATACTAATTAATTCATTCAGTTTATGAATGTAAGGCATCAATTTCAACAGGATAAAACGATAAAGGAACTCTTTGAAAATCATTTTGATAAGGGTGTTTATGCTGATGAAAGATTGTTATTTCTAGTAGATTTAATCCATGTGTTTAGACCCAAAAAGCCTATAAAAATAGAGCAAGTGGACATGACTGAATGCATTGATTTTTTGCAAAATAACCCACGCTATATTCCGTTACTCAGGGATTATTTTAGAACGGTGATCAGTAAAAACAAGTTTTCTAGACTTTTAACAGACTCTGGTATCCTAAATGACAATCATTTTCTCAAAGAAATCAAGAAAAGATTGTTCGAAAAATTTTTACCCTTTCAGCCAGAAAAGGGAACGTTGCAATTTGTATTAAACCAAGTTTTTTACTTGAGCACAGATTCAATTTGGATTAACAAAATTCCCTACGATCAGATTGTTGTTTTGTACGAATTATTAGGGTTCACAGATATATACGAAAACGTCAAACAAGAAACACCTTTTTCTGAGGTCATGATTGCGATGCAAATTTTGGCGCAAAGAATGAGTGGTCGCGCATTGGAAAATGATGTGATTAAAATGGTGCCAGAATATTCTAATTTTGAGAGTCCGTTTTTGGGTTTCGAAAAAGAATTAAATCAGCTCGAGCACATTATTCGTGCCAACGGTTGTCATTATATCCAGTCAACTGAGCTGGTGTATAAGCAGGTTTTAATGTTGCACAAGCAGTGCAATGATTTTGTAGATAAAGCCTTTTTGAACAGTTCCAAATACGGGATATCCTTATCTGTTAATCAAAGTTTGCTTCGTATTCGTCAGCAATTAGTTCGAATTAAAGAGTTGTTGCCTTTGTTGGTAGTGGATAGCGAAGAAGGAAAAAAAAGAAATAGCACCCTAGTGTTGATCCGATTGATTCGCTACAATTGCTACAAGAATAATATTCGAAAGTTACTACTTGAAAGTACACAATTGATATCGTATGAAATAACACAACATACCGCGAAATCCGGTCAAAAATACATTACAGATGGTTACAAAGAATATTTTTCTATGTTCTACAAAGCTATTGGTGGTGGGTTTATAGTTGGTTTTTTATGCTTATTCAAATTGCTTTTTTCTCGAATAGAAACATCTGCTTTTGGACACGCCTTTTTTTATAGTTTGAATTATGCTTCGGGCTTTGTTATTATCTTTTTACTAGGTTTTACACTAGCGACTAAGCAGCCTGCAATGACGGCGGCAACTATTGCGCAAACCTTGGACGAAGGAATGAAAAACAAGAATCAAGTAAAGGAAAAACATACTTTGTTTGCCAAATTGTTTGCTCGAATTTTTAGAACTCAGTTTATTGCCTTTGTCGGTAATGTGCTTTTTGCATTTCCGGTTTCTTTATTTTTAATCTGGATGTTGGATTTGGTAAGTGGTGTGAATTATGCCGAAGCCCGTGCGGGGAAATTAATTCATGATCTAGATCCTATTTATTCCATGTCAATTATTCATGCGGCTATTGCAGGTGTCTATTTGTTTTTTTCAGGGATTATTTCGGGAAATATAGCCAACAGAAACAAACATTATCAAGTAGCTTATCGTATTCAAGAGAATCCGTTTTTAAAACAGACTTTCGGTATTGTCAAAACAAAAAAAATATCCAATTGGGTGCATGAAAATTGGGCTGGTGTAATCTCAAATATGTGGTTCGGTATCTTTTTGGGAAGTACCGCCTCTCTAGGGATCTTTTTTGGACTAAATTTAGATATTCGTCACATCACCTTTGCTAGTGGGAACTTTGCTTTAGGCCTTTATGGTAACCATTTTTCGCTTAACTTTTGGTCTCTGTTTTGGTCTGTGATCGGAATTGGTTTGATTGGTTTTATCAATTTTATTGTTAGTTTTTCGCTGTCGATGTTTTTGGCATTGCGTTCACGAAATATTCCATTATCAGAATTGAGATTACTGAATAAATCTATTATTTACTATTTTAAAAGAGCGCCACTAAACTTCTTTTTCCCACTGAAAGACAAGGCATAGCGAATGTGTATTTTGAAAACATTCTACTCTCTTGTGTACCTAAAAGTAATTTTGTAAACGGATTTGCATTAGGGATGGGAGCAATTGTTTGAGCTATTGGGGTTGCTGACCGATTTTTCGGGAAGAACCCCAAAGCGAGTGCGGACAGCCCGACCGAAGGGAATGCCCAAATAATAATCTACTGTAATGCCTTGATTCTAGAAACTAAAAAAGCTATAATAAGTCCGAATATCCCAATAAAGGCAAATGAAAAACGGAGTCCAAATGCTTCAGCAATAAAGCCGATTACGGGTGGACCCATTAAAAAACCTAGAAAACTTACGCTTGTTACCATGGCGATTGCCTCACCAGGCGGAATGTTAGGTGTTTTACCCGCTACGCTGTATAACGTAGGTACGATGGTTGAAACGCCAAGTCCTACGAGCATAAAACCTAAGGTTGCTGGTATCAGGTAGGGGAAAAATACGGCAGTAAATAATCCCGTTGAGATCATAAATCCACTAGTTTGAATAACTTTTTTACGACCAAATTTTGTTATTAGTCCATCACCCAAAAAGCGTCCTGTCGCCATCATAATCATAAAAGAGGTATACCCCAAAACGATCAAGGGACCTGGAACTTTGACAATTTCTTCAAAATAGATACCGCTCCAATCAAACATAATTCCTTCACTTGCCATACAGCCAAAACCAATGACTCCTAGTGATAACAGCGCAGGATCGGGCTTGGTAAATAGTTTCTTTTTTTCGTCTGTTTTTGGTGTTTCTTTGGCTCTAATTAAGAATTTGAAGTTGATGGCAACCAATAAGACTACGATCGCTGCTACTGTAGCAAAATGTTGAAAAGGCGTCATGTGTAGCGCTAGCATTGCAATACCAATAAGTGCGCCTGTAAAACCCGCAAAGCTCCATACACCATGAAAAGAGGCCATTATGTTTTTGTTGAATAACTTTTCTGTATAAACGCCTTGGGTATTGACGGCAATATTGTTCATGTTGCCGCACATACCAAACAGATAAAGGCCGACACCTAGTTGCCATGAGCTTGTTGCTAGTCCCATATTGGTCAAACATACACCATACATCACCAGTGAAAAAACGGCTAGTCGATGACTGCCAAATCGGGTGACTAATCTCCCAGAAAAAGGCATCATAGTCATTTGACCGAGTGGTAAGGCTAGTAATATTGTTCCTAAATCTGCTGGGCTTAATTGTAGTGCTAATTTTATATCCGGAATTCGGCTTGCCCATGTAGCAAAGCATAATCCCATTCCAAAATAAAAGGAAGCAACGGCCAAACGAATTCGTAATAAATAAGATTGTTTAGCGTTCCTAAAGCTCTTTTTTATTTTTCCTTGCGCTCTAAAATTGCCTATGAAGTTTAATCGAATCAAAATCGTTGTATTGTTGTTTAAGATGCAAAAATACGAAAATCACTACCGTTTGAAATAAGTTTAGCATTTCGGTCTATTTTTTTAACGTTTAAGATGGGAAAAAAAAAGCAGCCGAAATAATTTTCGGCTGCTTTGATATGATTTAGTTTCTGTTTTAAGAACAGAATAAAGTGTTTTAAGCTAATAAATCCAATACTAGTGAAGGGAAGAAACCTAATGCAATATTAAGCACGATAGCGATCACTGCAACGGCGTAGATTACAAATGGTGTAGCTGTTCTCGTTTCATTTGGTTCTTTGTTGTACATCGCTAAAATCAATTTGAAATAATATCCAACAGCGATGATCGAGTTGATAACCGCTACAATTACCAGAGAAATATATCCTGCTGCAATTGTTTGGTTGAATAAAAACAACTTAGCAAAGAAACCTGCAAAAATAGGAATACCTGCCATAGATAATAAAGCTGCTGTTAATATCGCTGCCAATAAAGGGTTTGTTTTTCCTAATCCGTGGAAGTTGTTGATGTCTTCATTGTTTTTGTTGTAGGTAACATATAAAATCACACTAAAAGCGGCGATTCCTGCCAAAGCGTATGCTGAGGTGTAGTACAATAATGTTCCTGCTGCATTGGTAGCAATTAATAAAGTCATTAACATAAAACCGGCATGTGAAATTCCGGAGAATGCCAACATACGTTTTACATTTACTTGACGCAATGCCATGATATTACCAACGGTCATCGAAGCCATAGAAACGATCACAATAATCAATTGAAATTGTTCTGAAATCTCAGCATTCATTGCAGTAAGTAATTTGAACAAAGTTGCAATTGCAACTACTTTCGCCAAAGTACTCATCAAAGCAGTTGTCAACGCTGGAGAACCTTCGTACACATCTGGAGCCCAGAAATGGAAAGGTACTGCTGCGATCTTGAAGAACATTCCAACGGTCACCAATATGATTCCGATAGGAAACCAAACAGGTAATTCAGCTGAATACGATAGCTCACTAATTTCGGTTACATCAAAAGTTCCCATTGCTCCGTAGATCAAACAGATTCCGAATAAGATAATTCCAGAAGCAAATGATCCCATTAGAAAATATTTCATACCTGCCTCATTACTTTTTATACTTTTTCTATCGCTTGATGCTAATACGTACAAAGAAATTGATAGTACTTCGATTCCTAAAAAGAACATTGCTAAGTTTCCAAAAGAAACCATGGCAACTGCTCCAGAAAGTAAAAAGAGTTTGATAGCTACAAAATCAGAAAGTTGCGTTTGATGGTGCTCATAAAACTTATGGCTCAAGGCAATCAAGAAAATCGTTAAGACAATAAACAATGCCGAGAACGAAGTTGAAAACTTGCTCACGATAATCATATTATTGTAATAAGCTTCTGGAGAATTGAATTCAGAGATATTCAATCCTAAAACAGCCAACAATCCAATAATACTAATTGGAATAATTGCTTTTCTAAAGTCGAAAATCTCCAATATTAGGCATAAAATACCTAGTCCTACTATAGCTATTAATGTATTCATTATTATCGTGTATGTTTTGTTTTTGATTATTTTGATTTAAAATTAAGGATTTAGGAATTTTGATTTAGGATTGTGTGCCTAAATGAAAATTTCTGATTCCATATTAAAAACCGGTAGTCAGTTTATTATTTTTTGTTATTTCTCTCTTTATACTGTTCTAATTCCTGCTGAAAAAATAGCTGTTAATTCGTCAGCCTCTTTTATCAATTTTTCTAATTCTACTTGGTCACATTTTATATCTAAATCTTTAATAAATTCTAACCAAAATAAACTTTCATCAGACTCTTCGTCTACAATTTTTAATTTGTTCAAAAAATCAGCATCTGATTTTCCTCTACAAACAGCACGATAATTCGCGGCAACTGATGAAGATGATTTAAAAAGCTGATAAGAAACAACGTCGACAGCTTTGCTTTTTTCAATTGCCATCACAAACTTAAATACGTTTACCGCAAATAACTTTGTACGTTTCTTTAATTCTTCTTTAGTCATGATTACTTTAGGCTTTTTTTATTTAGGATTTCTTAAAATCCAAATTCATTATGTTTTTCTTGTTATGAAGCTCCACAATCATAGTCCCCAATCCAATATTCCTAAATCTTAAATCCTAATTCCTAAATCATGTATAGCCAATCCAGCATTCCTAATTCCTAAATCAAAAATCCTTAATTTTATCTATTTATCACCGCTAAGATATGCTCTAAACTCGGCGTAATCAAATCATTAATTGGTTTTGGATACATACCAAATATAAATAAAACCGCAACGATAAGAACTAATGATAACCCTTCGTTGAAATTTACTTCGGCAAAAGGTTTAGAGTTTGTTTCTCCTAACATTACGTGTTGGTACATTTTCAACATATAATATGCTCCAAGGATAATAGTTGTTCCACCTAAAACGGCAAACCAAACATTAATTTGTGATAGACTGTATAAAACTGTAAACTCACCTACAAAGTTGAAAGTGGTTGGTAACGCTACCGATGCCAATACCAAGATCATAAACAAGGAAGCAAATTTTGGAGTTTGAGTACGAATACCACCCATTTCTGAAATGGTTCTTGTTTCGTATCTTCTATAGATTATTTCGGCTACAAAGAATAAACCAACAACAACAAATCCGTGTGCTATCATTTGTAAAACTGCACCTCGAAAACCGTCAAGGTTTAGTGCATATGCTCCAGCTGCAATCAACCCAACGTGTGCTAGAGAAGAATAAGCTAGTAATTTTTTTAAGTCTTTTTGACGTAAAGCTACAATCGAACCGTAGATGACACCTGCAATTCCAATTGCAATCATTAGGTCTGCATGTCCTTTTGCTGCATCCGGTGCAATAGGCAACTGCCAACGGATAACACTGTACAATCCCATTTTCAACATTATACCCGAAAGTAACATGGTTCCAACGGTAGGTGCTTTTTGATATACCTTCGCTTGCCAAGTATGAAAAGGAATTAACGGAATCTTAATCGCATATGCTAAAAAGAAAGCGGCAAAAATCCAGTTTTGTTCATTATCAGATAGATCCAAAGCATATAAATCTTCGATCATAAAACTTCCTGCTTTTTGGTATAAATACACAAACGCAATTAGCATAAATAATGATCCAGCCAAAGTATAGATAAAGAATTTTACCACTGCATTTTTGCGGTCTTCGGCGTCGCCATTCCCCCAAATTAAAGCAATAAAATAAATCGGAATTAAAGCTAATTCCCAAAAAATGTAATATAAAAGTCCATCAGCAGCCAAGAAAGTTCCTGCCATGGCAAAAGCCATAAACAAAATCAAACTATAAATGCTTTTTGCATTTTTAAATTCAGTTCCAAAAGAAGAGAAAATAATAATCGGAGTCAAAGCTGTTGTCAATAACAACATTGCGATTGCCAAACCATCTGCAGCTAATGCAAACGAGATTTTAGGTTGATTAATCCAAGGAGCAACAAAGTTAATGTCTTCGCCAAGGTTAAAGCTATTCAGTAAAGCTACACTTACTCCTAGCGCAACAAGGCTAAAAAGTAAAGCTACTTTTGAAGCTAGTTTATCGCCTGATAGAAAGGTTAAAAAAGAACCAACTAAAAGAATTATTAATAGAAGAGATACATTCATAATATAGGATTATTGTGCTAAAAATAAGTAGGTTAATATGGCGCTAAGTCCCAAAACAAAAATGAATACATACAATCCAATACTTCCGCTTTGTACTTTTTTACCTTGATAGCCTATTTCGTTCGTAATTTTGCCTAAGCCAAATACTAGTGATGATAAGCCTGTTTCTACTTGGTCTCTGAAAAAATTAGATAAACCATTGATTGATTTTACAAAAACAAAATCATATGCTTCGTCCACATAATATTTGTTATATAATGTTTTAGCAAAACCAGTGATATTTTCGTCTGATTCTGGAACTTGATTTTGTTTCAAGTATTTCGAAAAAGCAATTCCTATTCCTACCAGTCCACCAATAACGGCAATAGCCATTAGAGAATATTCTTGTGTTCCAAAGTGATGAGCTTCGTGCGCTTCTTTCGAAAATAAAGGAGCTAAATATCCGTTCAGCCAACTATTTGTTGGTAAACTAATCAGTCCACCAATTGCCGCCAAAATTGCTAAAACAATTAAAGGAAACGTAATCAACGCTGGACTTTCGTGTAAATGATTTTTTTGTTTTTCAGTACCTCTAAAATCATTGAAGAAAGTAAGGTATAGTAAACGGAACATATAAAAAGCTGTCAATAGCGAAGCTAAAGACGCAATAAACCAAAGTACTTTATTGTGTTCGAAAGCGACCATCAAAATTTCATCTTTCGAAAAGAAACCTGAGAAAGGAGGAATTCCTGAAATCGCTAGTGATGAGATTAAAAAGGTGAAGAAAGTAACTCCCATCCATTTTTTCAATCCACCCATGTTGCGCATGTCTTGTTCGCCATGCAAAGCGTGAATAACAGAACCAGAACCCAAGAACAAACAAGCTTTGAAGAAAGCGTGTGTGATTACGTGGAAAACGGCAACTTCATAAGCTCCCAATCCTAATGCCAAAAACATTAATCCTAATTGAGAAACTGTAGAGTAAGCCAATACTTTTTTGATGTCTGTTTGAACTAAAGCTATTGTTGCCGCTACCAATGAAGTAACTGCTCCAACAATGGCGATGATGTTTTGAACATCTGGAGCCAAATCAAATACATAATTCAAACGCGTAATCATAAAGATACCTGCTGTTACCATCGTAGCAGCGTGAATCAAAGCCGAAACTGGCGTTGGTCCTGCCATCGCATCCGGCAACCAAGTGTATAACGGAATCTGTGCTGATTTTCCACAAGCTCCAATAAACAAACAGAAAGCTGCAATAGATAAAGTAGTTACGTCTAAGTTTGTCGCTCCTGATATAGCAGCTTGTAAGCTGTTGTAATCTAAAGTTGAGAACATTGATCCCAAGATAAATATCCCGATCAACAATCCTAGATCTCCAATTCGGTTCATGATGAAAGCTTTCTTAGCCGCATCGTTGAAGTCTTGGTTTTTATGCCAAAATCCGATCAATAAGTAAGAACACAATCCAACACCTTCCCAACCAATGAACAATACCAATAGGTTGCTACCCATTACCAATGTTATCATAAAGAAGATAAACAGATTCAAATACGCAAAGAACTTATGCATATTCTCATCATCATGCATATAACTGATAGAGTAGAGGTGAATCAAAGAACCAATTCCGGTTACAAATAGTAACCAAAGAACAGAAAGTTGGTCCAATAAGAAACCAAAATCCACTTTGAAATTGCTAATCTGAATCCAATCAAACAATTGAATTTGTATGGCTTCTTGGCTTGAATTAATTTGAGTGAAGAAAAACAAAGTAACAACAAATGATAACACTACAGTTAGTGTTCCCAATATTCCAGATGCTGTTTTGCCAATGCTTTTCCCAAAGAAAATATTTAGTAAAAACCCTAAAAAAGGAGCTAATAATAAGAGTAAAGCTAAATTTGTATCCATTATAGTTTATCCTTTTAAATTTTTTAATTTATCGATACTAATTGTACCTAAGTTCTTAAATACAGAAACCAAGATGGCCAATCCTACAGCAACTTCTGCAGCAGCAACTGCCATCGAGAAGAATACAAAAATTTGACCTTGCGGATCTTGATGGTAGGTAGAGAAAGCTACAAACAACAAATTAACCGCATTCAACATAATTTCGATAGACATAAACACAATAATTGCATTTCGTCTGTACAAAACGCCACACACACCAATACTAAAAAGTATCACGGCAAGGAAAATGTAATTCTCGATTCCTATTTCGTTTAAAATATTGTTCATGTTATTTTTCTATTTTTTCTTTCTTAGACAATAATACCGCTCCAATCATCGCAACCAATAATAGTACAGATGCAAATTCAAAAGGAACCATGTATTCGTTCAGTAATACTTTTCCAAGTACTTTTATCGATTGGTAATCTTGACCAGTCGAAGTGTATTCACCCACAATTGGTTTCGAATTGATAAAAATAAGAATCAAAACAATACAGATTAAACTAAAAGCGACAATCGCTCCTAAACGTGTAATCCTTGGGCGATGTACTTCTTTCTTTTCGTTCAAATTCATCAACATGATGGTAAACAGAAACAAAATCATAATCGCTCCCGAATAGACGATCACGTGAACGATAGCCAAAAACTGGGAATTCAATAAAAGGTAATGACCTGCAATCGAGAAAAAACAAATTACAAGGTAAAGCGCACTGTGAATAGGATTTCTACTAAAAACTGTCAAAAAAGCGGTAGACAATGTAATAGCAGCCAAAACACAAAATATAATAAGTACTGTTGACATTAATTAGCGTTTTTAAGTTGGGTATTTTGCATTGCCACATCAAGAGGCATCACTAATCTATCTTTTCCAAAAATGAAATCTTCTCTCTCATAGCTAGAAGGTACCAATACTTTTGAAGTCGTTAAGTAAACGGCATCTTTAGGACAAGCCTCTTCGCACAATCCACAAAAGATACAACGCAACATATTGATTTCATATATTTCGGCATATTTCTCCTCACGGTACAAATGTTTTTCATTCGCCTTACGCTCTGCTGCTTTCATTGTAATGGCCTCAGCAGGACATGACAAAGCACACAAACCACAAGCAGTACAGTTTTCTCTACCTTGCTCATCGCGTTTCAATTGGTGTTGCCCACGATACACAGGACTCATTTCACGTACTTGCTCAGGATACTGAATCGTTACTTTTCTGGAGAACAAATGCTTTAACGTAATCCACAATCCCTTAAAGATTGCAATGATGTACATCCGTTCCAAAAAACTCATCTCTTTGTGAGAGACTTGCTTTTTTCTTCCCGATAAGGATATGGTTTCTATTGCCATTTTTGTTTAATTTATTTTTTTGTAGCTATTCCTGCTATCCGTTTCAATCTTTTATTTTTTTAAAGAAAAAAATAAAAGGATTTCCACTTCTATCAGGGCTAGGGCATTGTGCTATTAATTATATTTTGGTTTTAACTCCAACTTGTAGTCTCAATTTGTGACTTCAAGAATTTCAACGTTCCAACAATTTCCCTTTCGGGGGTTAGTGGGATTAAAATCCCAAAAACACTGCAATCTCTGCTCTCAAAATTACCACTCCTGTAATGATGATGTTCAAAATTGATAAAGGTATTAAGATTCTCCATC
The DNA here is from genome assembly GCF_003076455.1 of Flavobacterium faecale. Classification (NCBI taxonomy): domain Bacteria; kingdom Pseudomonadati; phylum Bacteroidota; class Flavobacteriia; order Flavobacteriales; family Flavobacteriaceae; genus Flavobacterium; species Flavobacterium faecale. The sequence goes on along the minus strand of NZ_CP020918.1, from coordinate 705,169 downwards.
CCAAATGCATCAATTGATCGTATCTAAATCTTGGAATTGTCCATCTTACCCACATATAGAAAAAGATGAAGAAACATATTTTTGCAAACAAAACTCCAATTCCTATTACGTTTCCAATATTAACTCCCCAGTTTTCAACAACCCATTCCATTCCAGGATAGTTGTAAGCTCCGAAGAATAATACGGCTAATATAGTCGAAGAAATAAACATATTTGCATATTCAGCAAAAAGGTAGAAACCCATTTTCATTGATGAATATTCAGTATGGTACCCTCCAATTAATTCTGTTTCACATTCCGCTAAGTCAAATGGTGTTCTGTTTGTTTCTGCAAAAGCACAAATTAAAAAGATAAAGAATGAAAGTGGTTGGTAAAAAACATTCCAGTTCATACCTGATTGCTGCATTGCAATTTCTTTCAAACTCAAAGTTCCAGTCATCATCAACAATGCAATGATTGATAATCCCATGGCAACTTCATATGAAACCATTTGCGAAGCTGCACGAACTGCTCCAATCAATGAGAACTTATTGTTTGATGCCCATCCACCAATCATGATTCCGTAAACTCCTAATGATATAACACCAAAAACATATAGTAATGCTACATCAATATCAGTTGCTTGAAGGATGATGTCGCGACCAAATAAGTGTAATTTATCACCCCATGGAATCACCGCACTCGTCATCAATGCAGTACTCATAGCGATTGCTGGTCCTACATAAAACAAAAATAGGTTGGGAGTGTTTGGCTCAAATTCTTCTTTTGCAAACAATTTTAAACCATCAGCAAGAGGTTGTAGTAATCCACCTTTACCTGCTCTGTTTGGTCCAATTCTGTCTTGCAACCAAGCAGCTACCTTACGCTCTGCCAAAGTCGAGTACATTGCCATTACCATTGTAATAGCAAAAACTACTAGGATAACAAGGCTTTTTTCTATAATAAGTGCTGAATCCATTATTTGTCAGAATTTAATTTTTCTCCGTCAATTTTTTCGTCATAATCAATCTCATTCATACTGATTTTTTTACGGTCTTCTAATCTACCTTTTAAAATTCCTTCTTCAGTATTGATATTGACAGTCTCTAATTTTTGAGTGTAGTTATTTTGATTGATAACCGAATCTTTTTCAAATTCTCTTGGTCCTTCAATTACCCAGTCAGAAACTTCTTTGTGGTCAAAACGACAGCTGTTACAAATGAATTCTTCTACTTCATGGTACTCATCTTTACGACCTGTAACACGTTGAATTTCGTTTCCAAACATCCAAACCGTAGTTTTTCCACAACATCCTGGAGTAGTACACTCTCTGTGTGCGTTGTAAGGTTTGTTGAACCATACTCTCGATTTGAAACGGAAAGTTTTGTCTGTTAAAGCACCTACTGGACATACATCAATCATGTTTCCAGAAAATTCATTGTCAATGGCTTTAGAAATGCAAGTCGAAATATTCGCATGATCTCCTCTGTCCATAACTCCGTGTACTCTATTGTCTGTCAGTTGGTCAGCAACTTGCACACATCTTTGACATAAAATACAACGGTTCATATGTAGTTGAATATTTGGACCAATATCTTCTGGTTCAAATGTTCTTTTTTCTTCGATAAAACGAGTTTTTGATTTCCCGTGCTCAAAGCTTAAGTTTTGCAAATCGCATTCTCCTGCTTGATCACAAACTGGACAATCTAACGGGTGGTTGATTAACAAAAATTCGGTAACAGATTCTCTTGCTTCACGCACTCTGTCTGAATTTTTACTGTTAATTTCCATTCCGTCCATACATCCCGTAACGCATGATGCCATTAATTTTGGCATCGGTCTTGGGTCAGCATCACTACCTTTTGCAACTTCAACCAAACAACAACGGCATTTTCCACCGCTCCCTTTAAGTTTTGAATAATAGCACATCGCTGGCGGAACAGATTCTCCCCCAATCATACGTGCTGCTTGCAAGATGGTTGTTCCTGCTTCAACTTCAATCTCTTGACCGTCTATTGTTACTTTCATTTATCTTTTTGTTTTTTTAGTTTCATGTTTAAGGTTTCAGGTTGTTTGACGTGAAACTAAAATAACTTGAAACTTGAAACTATTTTATATTGTTTGCTTCGTTACCAAATGCTTTACTTGAGAAAATGGTTCTGCTACAAAGTGATTTCTATTTTTAATTTTTTCAGGGAAACGAATATGATATTCAAATTCTTCTCTAAAATGACGAATAGCTGCTGCTACTGGCCATGATGCTGCATCACCTAATGGACAAATCGTGTTTCCTTCGATCTTACTTTGAATACTCCATAGCAATTCGATATCTTCTTCTCGACCTTGACCGTTTTCGATTCTCCACAACACTTTCTCCAACCACCCTGTACCTTCACGGCAAGGCGTACATTGACCACAACTTTCGTGGTGGTAAAAACGAGAGAAATTCCATGTGTTACGCACGATACAAGCGGTGTCATCATACACGATAAACCCTCCTGAACCTAACATAGATCCTGTTGCAAATCCACCATCACTTAACGATTCGTAAGTCATCAAACGATCTTCGCCGTTTGTTGTTTTATAAATCAAATCAGCTGGTAAAATTGGTACCGATGATCCACCAGGAATCAAAGCTTTTAATGGTCTGTCAGAGTACATTCCGCCCAAATATTCATCTGAGTTCATGAACTCATCTACTGTTAATCCCAATTCAATTTCGTAAACACCAGGATTTTTTACATGTCCTGAAGCCGAAATTAACTTCGTTCCAGTAGAACGTCCTATTCCGATTTTAGCGTAATCATCACCAGAATTGTTAACAATCCAAGGCACAGATGCAATTGTTTCTACATTATTTACAACCGTTGGGTTGGCCCATAATCCAGAAACTGCTGGAAAAGGTGGTTTGATACGTGGATTTCCTCTTTTTCCTTCCAAAGATTCAATCAAAGCTGTTTCTTCACCACAAATATAAGCTCCAGCACCACAATGAACGTGTAGTTCTAAATCGTAACCAGATCCTAAGATGTTTTTTCCTAACCATCCTGCTGCTTTCGCTTCGGCAATGGCTCTTTCTAATATTTTAAAAACCCACATATATTCTCCACGAATGTAGATATAGGATAGATTCGCTCCCAAAGCAAAACTAGAGGTAATCATTCCTTCAATCAATAGGTGAGGAAGAAATTCCATCAAATAACGATCTTTGAAAGTTCCTGGTTCAGATTCATCGGCGTTACATACTAAATGTCTTGGTTTTCCTGATTTTTTGTCAATAAAACTCCATTTCATTCCAGCAGGGAAACCCGCACCACCACGACCACGAAGTCCTGATTTTTTTACTTCTTCAACTACTTCGTCCGGAGTCATCGCCTTTATAGCTTTCTCAACAGAGGCGTAACCGCCTTCTCTGCGATACACTTCGTACGTTTTAATTCCTGGAACGTTGATTTTCTCTAATAATATTTTTTTTGACATCTTATTTATCGTGTAATATTATTTTATTATCTCTACAATCGTCAATAATTTGATCGATTTTATCTTTAGTTAGATTTTCTTTATAAAAATCACCTAATTGCATCATTGGAGCGTATCCACAGGCACCCAAACACTCTACGCCACGAACTTCAAAAAGTCCGTCTGCAGTTGGTTCACCTATTTTTACACCTAATTTTTCACAAGTATAATCCATTAAATCTTCTGTTCCTCTTAAGCAACAAGAAGACGTTTGGCAAAATTCAAACATATACTTTCCAATAGGTCTACGGTTGTACATTGTGTAAAATGTAACTACCTCATAAACTTCTACAGGTTTTATGTTTAAAATTTCGGCAACTTTATCTTGTAATTCGATACTTAGCCAGTTATCATGTGCATCTTGTGCTTCATGTAAAACAGGTAATAAAGCAGATTTACGTTTGTCTGCTGGGTAATGACTGCATAATTCTTCTATACGCGCCATTAACTCAGGAGTCATGTTTATTTCTTGTGTAAAATGTGTTTTTTCCATTCTCTATTTTAGATTTTAAATTTAGGAATTAGGATTTAAAGCGATTACCGAGATAATGCTTTTTTCCTAAAATGGCCAAAATCTATATTCTTTCTTTAACCGATATTGTTATTCTAAAATCCTTAATCTCAATTCCTTAATTCTTATGCGTCTAATTCTCCTGCAATTACATTCAAGCTTGATAGAATTACGATGGCATCGGATAACATTGCACCTTTAATCATATCTGGATAGGCTTGGTAATAAATAAAACAAGGCCTTCTGAAATGTAGTCTGTATGGTGTACGGCTTCCATCTGTCACCAAATAAAAACCTAATTCACCATTACCACCTTCAACAGGATGATAAATCTCTGCAACTGGAACAGGAACTTCACCCATAACAATTTTGAAGTGGTAAATTAAAGACTCCATATTGTGATACACATCTTCTTTTGGAGGTAGGTAATAATCAGGAACTTCAGCATGGTATTCGTTCCCAGCTGGCATTTTAGCCAAAGCTTGACGAATGATACTTAAGCTTTCCCAAACCTCTGCATTACGAACACAAAAACGGTCGTAAGTATCACCTGATTTCCCTACTGGAATTTCAAAATCGAAATCTTCGTAAGAACTATAAGGCTGTGCTACACGTACGTCATAATCGACACCGGCTGCACGTAAGTTTGGACCTGTAAATCCGTAAGCCATTGCTTTTTCAGCAGTAATTGGTCCTACGTTTACTGTTCTATCAATAAAAATTCTGTTTCTTTCGAATAGGTTTTCGAATTCTTTCCAAGCTGGAGGAAATTCTTCAAGAAATGTATTTAATAATTCGAATGCTTTTGGAGTCCAATCTCTTTCGAAACCACCAATTCGACCCATATTTGTAGTTAAACGAGCACCACAAATCTCTTCGTAGATTTCGTATACTTTTTCTCTAAATTGAAATACGTATAAAAATCCGGTATAAGCACCAGTATCTACACCAAGGATTGAGTTACAAATGATATGATCTGTAATTCTAGCCAATTCCATTACAATTACACGCAGGTATTGCGCACGTTTCGGTACTTCAACTCCTAAAAGTTTTTCCAAAGTCATCCACCATCCCATATTGTTAATAGGAGAGGAGCAATAGTTCATTCGGTCTGTAAGTGGTGTAATTTGGTAGAAAGGACGATTCTCCGCGATTTTTTCAAAGGCACGATGAATGTAACCAATCGTAGGTTCAGCTTCGATGATGCGTTCACCATCCATTAACAAGATATTTTGAAAAATACCATGTGTGGCTGGGTGTGTAGGACCTAAATTCAGAATCGAAAGTTCACTTCCGTCTTCATTTAGTTTTTCCTTCATTATTTTAGCATAACGATGCTCTGGTGGTAATAATAGTTCTGACATCTATAGTATGTGAAAAATTATATTTCTTTATTTTCTAGCGGTTGCTAGCTGTTCTTCCGAAAAAGCGATCATCTTTGTCTGTTCGACCTCCATCCTCAAGCGGAAATTCTTTTCGCATAGGGTGAGATGTCATCTCGTCCATGTTTAAGATTCTTTTTAATTGTGGGTGTCCAACAAAATCTACTCCGTAAAAATCAAAAGTTTCTCTCTCCATCCAGTTTGCTGTTGGAAAAATACTTGCAATAGATTTTATTTCTGGTTTTTGACCGTTTATATATGCTTTGATTCTAATTCTTGTATTTTCGTACCAGTTATGCATGTGGTAGACGATAACCATTTGTCTGTCAGCTTCGTTTTCAGGATAATGAACACCACATAAATCAGTTAAGAAATGAAAACGTAATTCGGGATCATTTTTTAAAAATAGGATTATGGCCGATATTTTATCTGCAGGAACTTCCACTGATAAAATGTCTCTTTCTTGTTTGTAAACAAAAGGAATATCGCTAAAAGTAGCCGATATTTTGTTTTGAATTTGAGCTGTTTCTAATGCCATAATGCTTATTTGATATTATAAGAAGCTAATAATTCTTGGTATTCTGGAGTGCTTCTGCGTCTTACAGATTCTGATTTTACTAATTCTTGTAATTTCATTACTCCATCAACAATTTGTTCTGGTCTAGGAGGGCATCCAGGTACATATACATCTACGGGAATAACTTTGTCAATACCTTGCAAAACAGAGTAAGTGTCAAAAACACCACCCGATGATGCACAAGCTCCAACAGCAATTACCCAACGAGGTTCTGCCATTTGCTCGTATACTTGGCGTAAGATAGGTCCCATTTTTTTCGAAATAGTTCCCATTACCATTAACATATCTGCTTGACGGGGAGAAAAACTTACACGTTCAGAACCAAAACGTGCCAAATCATAATGAGATGCCATTGTGGCCATGAATTCAATTCCGCAACATGACGTTGCAAAAGGTAAAGGCCAAAGAGAATTAGCTCTAGCTAATCCTACCACGTCATTCAACTTGGTAGCGAAGAAACCTTCACCAACCACGCCTTCTGGTGGCGCAACCATATTTGTTTTTGATTCGCTCATTGTGATTTTTAGATTTAAAATTTAGTTTAGAGGTTAGCCTAATCTAAATAATGTATTGTAAATCTTATTTTGTTTTTTAATTCTGGTTTAAGGTATGCTATTTTATTCCCATTCTAAAGCTTTCTTCTTGATGATATAGAAAAAACCAACCAAGAGCAATAGCATAAAAATAATCATCTTTAGAAGACCTTCGATTCCTAATTCTTTAAAATTAATCGCCCAAGGATATAAAAAGATTACTTCAACATCAAACAAAACAAATAAAATAGCTACTAAGAAGTATTTTACCGAAAAAGGTATACGTGCGTTACCTACAGATTCAATACCACATTCGAAATTTATATCCTTTTTTTCAGATCTTCTTTTCGGACCTAATTTTCCAGAAGCAACAATAGTTCCTGCCACAAAACCTACTGCAAGTAAAATTTGCATAAAGATTGGGATGTAGTTTGATTGATCAGTAAGCATATTTTGTTATATTTTCGTTTAATACTAGTCGCAAAGATAAGACTCAGTGAGCGAAAACACAACATTAGAAATAGATTAAGTTATAAAATTTTCCCAATTTTTATGCTATTTAGAATTTTTCTACTTAAGGTTTTTTATTGAATTGAAACTAGAGCAAAAAAAAAGCGTTCCAACATTTGTTGGAACGCTTTTAACATTCTTTGGTAATAAAAAATTAATTTTATTCTTAGATAACTGCTACTTGAGCTGCAACCTTACCTTTTCTTCCTTCTTCTTCTTCGTAACTTACTCTGTCACCTTCGCGCAATTCTTCCGCGTTGATTCCTGAAGCATGAACGAAAATGTCTTTTCCTGTTTCTTCGTCTGTAATGAATCCGTAACCTTTAGACTCATTGAAAAATTTAACTGTACCTGTACGCATTGTAATAGTAATAATAATTTATAATGTCGCAAATGTAATATTTAATATAATACGAACACCATTAATGTGCGTTTTTTTGTAAAAATAATTGATATTCAGGCTATTCGCTTATTTTATTGCGATTAATTCAAGCTTAAAAGTAAATTTTATCTTTTCTTTGAAGGTCGTTCTTGTGATATTTATCTGCTTTTATTGAAGGTTTTGTTTTATTTTCTATTTTCAGATTTTTTGATAGTAGAAAAAAATTTTATAAGTTCTAATTTTTGTCGCTTACTTTTTACAATAATTTGAATCATTGGTTGCGAATTGTTTTGTGTTTTTTATTCGAATAGCATCAAAAAAAAAATTAATACTATAGGTATTTGTTGCATTTTACTGCTGAAATTCAAATGTAAAATAATGCAAAAACCGAATCCATTACCAGTTGTGGTTACGATTCGGTTTTTTTTTTGCTTTCGAATAAGAAAAATTTCTTTAATCAAAAATATATTGGCTGCTATAAATCCAGTTTGATATGAAGTTCTTTTAATTGTGTTGTATCAATAGCTGATGGTGCATCGATCATAACGTCACGTCCTGAATTGTTTTTCGGGAAGGCGATAAAGTCACGGATAGTTTCTTGTCCTCCTAAAATAGCAACTAATCTATCTAGTCCAAAAGCTAGGCCTCCATGTGGTGGTGCTCCAAACTGGAACGCATCCATTAAAAATCCAAATTGTGCTTTTGCTTCTGCTTCGCTAAAACCTAGATATTTGAACATTAATTGTTGTGTCTCTTTATCGTGTATACGAATTGATCCTCCTCCAATTTCATTTCCGTTCAAAACCATGTCATAGGCATTGGCACGTACGATGCCTGGGTCTGTTTCCAATAAGTGCATGTCTTCTGGTTTTGGAGAGGTGAAGGGGTGGTGCATTGCATGATAACGACCACTTTCTTCGTCAAATTCTAATAATGGGAAGTCTACAACCCATAATGGAGCAAATTCTTCTGGTTTTCTCAAACCTAAACGCGTTGCTAATTCCATTCGCAAGGCAGAAAGTTGTGTTCTTGTTTTGTTGGCTGGTCCAGATAATACAAAAATCATATCTCCGGCAACTGCTCCGGTAATTTTCGCCCATTGTGCTAAGTCGTCTTGGTTGTAGAATTTGTCGACTGAGGATTTGAATGTTCCGTCTTCGTTACATTTTGCGTACACCATTCCTGATGCACCCACTTGTGGACGCTTTACCCAATCAATTAAGGCGTCGATTTCTTTTCGAGTATAGTTTCCTGCTCCCGGAACAGCGATTCCAACCACCAATTCGGCAGCATTGAAAACAGGGAATTCTTTGTGTTGTGCAACCGTGTTCAATTCGCCAAACTTCATTCCAAAACGAATGTCTGGTTTGTCATTTCCGTATGTTTTCATGGCGTAGTCGTAGGTAATTCTCGGAAACTTATCTACTTCAACACCTTTGATTTCTTTTAATAAATGACGGGTTAGACCTTCAAAAATATTCAAAATATCTTCTTGTTCTACAAATGCCATCTCGCAATCGATTTGTGTGAACTCAGGTTGTCTGTCTGCACGTAAATCTTCGTCACGGAAGCATTTTACGATTTGAAAATATTTGTCCATTCCACCTACCATCAATAATTGTTTGAAGGTTTGTGGTGATTGTGGTAGCGCATAGAACTGACCCTCATTCATTCGAGAAGGAACAACAAAATCCCTAGCACCTTCTGGTGTTGATTTAATAAGGTAAGGTGTTTCTACTTCGCAAAAATCCAAATCGGATAAGTATTTACGAACTTCCATGGCAACTTTGTGACGAAAAAGAAGGCTGTTTTTTACTGGATTTCTTCTGATGTCTAGGTAGCGATATTTCATTCGAATATCTTCACCACCGTCTGTTTCATCCTCAATAGTGAATGGAGGAGTTATTGCAGCATTTAATATGATAAGTGATGAAACTAAAATTTCAATATCACCTGTAGGTATGTTTTTGTTTTTTGCCTCACGCTCAATAACAGTTCCTTTTACTTGAATTACAAATTCGCGACCTAGGGTCTTTGCTAATTCGAATACTGTTTTTTCAGATCTTCCTTCGTCAAATATCAATTGTGTAATACCATAACGGTCTCTTAAATCAACCCAGTTCATGAAACCTTTGTCTCTTGATTTTTGTACCCAACCTGCAAGAGTTACTTCTGTGTTTATGTGTGAGGCGTTTAATTCGCCACAATTATGACTTCTATACATTCTTAGTTTGTTTTATTTTTTTAATGCTTTTTTTGTGATGCAAAATTCTTGTAAGTCGTGAGATTACTTCTTTTGAATTTGAAATGTATCTAATGTGTACTAATAATATGAATTAAATGTATAGTATTGGTCTTTTTAAATACGGATGCAAATTTAGGACTAATTATGAACTTAGGATTGTGTTTTTGCTTTTTTTGGTTCTAATTTGCTTTTTGGGATGTTAAAAACGTTAAATTCTGCTCAATGTTACCAAATTGTTACCAAATTGTTTTTTTAACGTAAAATGTTTTGTATATTTGTAGCCTGCTAATTTAAATTATACAAAGATGAAAAAATATATAATCACCACGTTACTACTACTTTCTGGAATGCTATTCGCTCAAAATGCTAAGCCAAAATTGGAAGCGCAAGGTGAAAAGGTAAAAGCAACCTATTACTATGAAAATGGGCAAGTGATGCAAGAAGGTTTTTTTAAAGACGGAAAATTACAAGGAGAATGGACTTCTTATGATGTAAACGGAAACAAAAGTGCTGTTGCTACTTATGATAAAGGTCAAAAAGTGGGCAAATGGTTTTACTGGAACAATAGTACCTTAAATGAAGTTGATTATTCTAAAAACAGCATCGCTGCTGTAAAGAGTTGGAAGAGAGAGGCTATTGCAAACGAAGAGTAATGTTTTTTATTTAGTTAGATTTATTGAAATGAAGGCCCTTCAAGAACTTACTTGAGGGGCTTTTTTTTTCGAAAGTGTTAAAATTGCTGTATGTTACCAAATTGTTACCAAATTGTTTTTTTATTGTACTAATTAGTTCTATATTTGGAGTAAGAAATTATTAAAACGTTAAGATCATGAAAAAATACATCATATTAGGAGCAATGTTAATGTCAGGGATGTTATTTGCAAATGTAGTAGAACCAAAATTAGAAGTAGCAAAAGACAACATGGTATTGGCAACTTATTATTATGATAATGGTCAAGTAATGCAAACAGGAATGTTTAAAGATGGTAAACTTCAAGGAGAATGGGTTTCTTTTGATGCTAATGGAAAAAAGATCGCTATCGCTGAATATAATAAAGGCGAAAAAGTTGGAAAATGGTTCCATTGGACTGAAGGTACTTTGAACGAAGTAGATTATGCTTCAAACAAAGTAGTTGCTGTAAAAAGTTGGAAGAAAGATGCCCTAGCAAATAACTAATTCAAATATAATGGTATAATCTCTTGATTGAGATTATGAAAAGAAGCCCAAAAGTCAATTGATTTTTGGGCTTTTTTGATTTTATGATAAAGTAATGTCCGTGAACTTTTGTATGGAAGCGCCGGTAAAGTTGTATATTTAAGGATAACTACTACTTCTGTACTGCAAAGTCTACCCTTTTGCGGTTTATATATCGAATTTAATTCCTCAATTGTTTAACTGCTGCTAAGACAAAGTAAATCAATGTTAGCTGCTGAATAGAAATACAAAAAGGGATTTCCAACTTCGGAAATCCCTTTTTGTATAATTTAGCATTGCTGCTTAGATATTAATGATTGTGTTCAGGATTGAACCCATCTTCATTTAGTTCTTTGTGAACGTAATCGGCAACCATTTCGGCTTCATAATCGACTTTGTCTCCTTTAGAGAATTTTGCAATTATTTTTTCCATGATTTCATAAATTACAGGAACGATAATCAAAGTCAAGAATAATGAACTGATTAATCCTCCAATAATTACCCATGCCAATCCGTTTTTCCAACCTGCACCAGCTCCAGATGCCAATGCAATAGGGAACATACCAAATACCATGGCAATTGTCGTCATTAAGATCGGACGCAAACGTGCATGATTGGCTTGAATCAAGGCAGTCCTAATCGTTTCACCTGCTTTACGACGTTGATTGGTATAATCGACCAACATAATCGCATTTTTACATACCAGTCCAATTAACATAATGATTCCTAAAATGGTAAATATGTTCAAAGAATTATTTGTCAAAGCCAGTGCTAACATCGCCCCAATGAAGGAAAGCGGAATAGCAAACAATACAACAAATGGATGTGCAAAACTGTCGTACAAACCAACCATTACAAGGTATACCAATACAATAGCCGCCAATAATGCAATTCCTAAAGTACCAAAACCTTCTGATTGGTTTTCTTGATCACCACCCCAAATGTAACCTACACCGGTTGGTTTTTCTAATTTGTCTAGTTTTTCTTGCCATTGCGTTACAATTGTACCTGCCGAAACTCCAATGTTTTGACCTTGAACAGTAACAGAAGCAGTTTTGTCTCTACGCTCCAATTTACTTGGTCCAGAACCTTCCTTAATTGTTGCAAATTGAGAAAGTTTAATTTGTTGTCCCATGCTATTGGTGAAAATCAGATTACTTACATCAGAAATGTTTTTTCGATCAAAAGCATTGTACTTAATATTAATATCATACTCGTATTCTCCTGCTCTAAATTTTCCATCTGTGTTTCCACTGTAGGCTGTTTGCATGGTCATACCCACTGTTTGCAAAGTCAAACCTAGTGCCGACATTTTGTCGCGATCTACTTGCACATTGATTTCTGGATTTCCATCTTCAACGGTTAATTTGATCTCTGTAGTTCCAGGAATTTTGCGTAGTTCAGCTTCTGCAAGTTTGGCAAATTTCATAGCGCTTTCTACATTAGGACCTGTAACGATCAATCCTAATTTAGCATCTTCTGCTGTACCTAGGATACCTACGGGAACTGTTTTTACTTTCGCTCCAACTAATACTTTTTCTAACTTACGTTTGATTTTTGCAGCATAAACAGAAGCATCGTCTGTACGTTCTGATTGCTCGATCATTTTTACGTCAATCTCTGCTTTGTAAGCTGTGGCTTGTGATGCTCCCATTCCTTCAGAGGTTTGTCCTACTGTCGTAATTTGGCTGTGTACGTATTCTTGTGTTTTTAAGAAAGCTTCCGCTTTTTGTGTCATAAAATTGGTCTGCTCTAACGAAGCATCTTTTGGAAGTTCTATTTGAACTAAAAACTCACCACTATCTGAAGCAGCAAAGAATTCACCACCAATAAATCCACCACCAACAAGTCCCATGGTAGAGGAGAAGAATAACACTAAAACAACCAAAATAGTTTTGATATAATGATTCAAACACCAAGTAAGAATTTCAGTAACCCAGTTTGTGAAACGTGTTAGTAAGCTTTCGAAACCAAGAATGATTCTTCCAAAAAGATTTTTTCCTTCAATATGTTCTAGTTTACCAAAACGAGAAGACAACCAAGGGATAATTGTAAACGATGCTAATAAAGACAATAATGTCGAAATTACAACCGTCATACAAAACTGCGTGATAATATTTGATACCAAACCACTACTCATTGCGATTGGTAAAAATACGACCACAATTACTAGGGTGATTGAGGTTACTGTACCACCAATTTCGGCAGTACCATCATAGGAAGCACGAATACGGCTTTTACCCATTTCCATGTGACGGTAAATATTTTCTAATACCACAATGGCATCATCGACCAGAATACCTACCACGAGCGATAGTCCTAATAAACTCATTAAGTTCAAAGTATATCCTAAAAGATAAATCCCGATGAAGGTTGCAATCAACGAAGCAGGAATCGAAACCATTACAATCAATGAGTTTCTAATACTGTGCAAGAAGAACAACATTACCAAGGCAACCAAGATTACTGCGATTAATAAATCGTGTAGTACAGAGTCAGCTGCTTCTAGTGTGAATACTGTACTGTCTTTTGCGGTAATTAATTCTAATTCGTTGACCTTATAATCACTTTCTAGTTTAGCTATCGATTTGTTTACCAATTCACTTACTGCAACGGCATTTGCATCTGATTGTTTAACAATCTGCAATACGATCGCACTTTTTTGATCGACACGTGCAATTTTTTCAGCAATTTTTTGTGTATCCTGTACATCTGCTACATCTCTTAAACGAACTTGTATTCCGTTTTGAGACGAGACAACAAGGTTTCTTAGTTCGTCAACATTTTTATATTTTCCGGCTAAACGAATTAATATTTTTTGTTCACGAGTTTGAATGTTACCCGTAGGGAAATCCAAGTTTGAAGTCAAGATGATTTGTTGAACTTGCGGGATAGATAATCCGTATCCTTGCAATTTTGTAGCGTCAAGATTCACTTGAATCTCACGTTCTTGTCCACCAATAATGTTTACTTGCGCAACCCCTTGTACACGAGATAACACAGGAGCAATCTTTTTGTCAATTAAGTCATAAAAAGCAGCTTCGTCCATTTTACCATTGGCTCCAAGCGTAATGATTGGCAAATCACTCAAAGAGAATTTTGTCATAGATGGAGGATCGGCATCATCAGGAAGATCACTTAATACGGCATTAATCTTTCGTTGTGCATCATTCATCGAGTTGTCAACATTAGCATTTGATGTTAAGGTGATTGAAACGATTGAGAGACTTTCGTATGATTTAGAGTCAATCTTTTTGATGTTTTCTAAAGAAGAAATGGCATCCTCAATTTTTTTGGTAACGGTGTTCTCAATTTCACTTGGCGAAGCACCAGGATAAACGGTAGCAACGGTGATTACATTGGTTTCAAATTTCGGGATCAGCTCATAGCCCAATTGGCTATAGCTGAATAGTCCTCCTAGAATCAGGATTGTAAAAAGTACAATCACCAACGAGGGACGTTTTATGGATATTTCTGCTAATTTCATATGTTTTTATCTGTTGATTACTAGAAATAAATTATTTGATAACTTCTACTGTACTTCCATCTTGAAGGTTGATTTGACCTGTAGTAACAACAGTTTCTCCATCAGATAAGCCATTTATAACTTCTACTAGGTCACCAAAAATTCTTCCACCAGTTACTTTTTTCATTTTTGCGATTCCGTTTTCTACTACGAAAACTTGGTTGCTATTCACACTACCTACAAAGGCAGTTCTTGGAATAACTGTAAGGTTTTGTTGTTGTTGTGCCGATTTGAAAGTTGCAGTTCCATACATTCCTGCTTTCAAATCGTTATTGGTGTTATTTGCAATTTCGATTTCGATAGGGAAATTTAGAGTAGCATCAGCTTTTGCTGCAATAAAAGTGATTTTACCCGAAAAAGTTTGGTCAGGATATACACTTGAAGTAACTGAAATAGTATTTCCTGTTTTCAATTTTGCAACTTGAGATTCGTTGACAGCCACGGTTAATTTTAGCGTATTCGTATTTACAATTTCGAACAAATTAGTAGACGGCATTGCTGTTAACATAGAACCTGGCTCAATGAATTTTTTATTGATAAATCCACTTATAGGCGCTTTAATTCGAGTATCACCAATATTAATTTTGGCTTGCTTGTAACTTGCTTCAGCATTGATCATCATTACTTTTGATTGATCCAATTGTTGTTTGGTTACTCCTCCAGTTTTATAAGCGTTTTCAAAACGGCTATAATCAGTTTTAGCGTTTAAGTATGCCGCTTGAGCTGCTTGAGCATTAATATTTATAGCGTCACCTCTCATAATTGCAAGGGTTTGACCTACGCTCACACGATCACCTTCTTTAGCTAATACACTAATTACTTTTCCTGATTTTTCAGCTGTAAAAATTAATTCTTGTTTGGCTTCAAAAGTACCATTTGCAACGAAATCCAAAGAAACTTCTTCCGTTTTTACAGTAGCTACTTTTACAGATACACTTGCGTTTTTCTCAGCAACAATGGCAATTTTTTCTTCGTTCTCTGTTTTATTCTTCGTCAATATAAAACCTATTAAAGCTAGTGCAGCGATAATGATAATTACGGTAGTTATGGTCTTCTTCATTTTAGTTATTTATTAATGATTTTAGTTGTCCTTTTGATTTGATAAGTTTGATTTCAGCCAGTTTGTAATCTAATATGGCTGCTGTATAATTGTTTTGAGCATCGGTAGAAGCGTTTTCAGCATCTAGCAAATCGGTCAGAGAAGCTAGACCTTGCAAGAAATTGTTATTGATGTTTTGTCTAATTTCCTCAGCCAATTGCATGTTTTCTTTTTGGTTCTGGATAGTGGTAAGGCTATTTTCGATTTGAGTTTTAGCATTTTTATAATCAAGATCCAATGCAAGTTTGGTATCGTTAATATCTTCACGCAACGATTTTAGTTGTACATCAGCTTGACTTACTTTGGCTTTGGTACTAAATCCAGAAAATATAGGCACTCTTAAATTTAGTCCAATAGCAGAGAAATCTGACCAGTATACACCATTTGAAGGTTTTGCAAACCAAGGTAATTGTTGCCCTTGTCCAATATAATTGTAACTAGCAGATAAAGATAGTGTAGGGTAGTAACCCGCCATTACCGATTGCTTTTGAAGCTCTAATAATTCTTCTTGTTTTTTCAAAACCAAAAACTCTGTACGCGTAGAAGTGTTTGGTGTTTCAGAAAGTGCTGCTGGTGTAACTTCAAAATCAGATTGTGGAATTTCAATTACGGTATCGATTGGCATTCCGATATAGAATTTTAATGTGTTTTCTTGTAATTGAATTGCATTGGTTATTTGAATTTTCTGAGTTTTGATGTTTGACAAGTTTACGGTCATTCGATCCAAATCGATTCTTTTGGCCAAACCATTATCATATTGTCCTTTTACAATGTCACGAACTTTTGTTGTTGTAGCTAAGTTGCTTTCTAATAATGCTAATTTTTGACGCAAAACATATACTTGGTAATAATTGTTTGCTACTCTCTCAATTACTTGTTCCTCTGTTAATTGGTCATTTATTTGGTAAAACTCTCTCGTAGTCTTAGCGGCTTTTAATCCAATAAAAACAGATTGGTCAAACAAGGCTTGTGTTAAAGAAACTCCTGCAGTTGAGCTCCATTTTTGCCCAAAGGCTGCTTGGATAGTTGTTCCAGGTGCTCCAAATGCTGCACCATCAATTACTGTAGTTTGTAAAATAGGATTGTAATTTAGACTTCCTGTGGCTGCAATTTGCGGTAAAGCTCGCGCGCGTACCTCTTGGATTTGGTATTCGCTGTTTTCTACTTTTAGCTTTGCTTTTTTGGCGTCCGCTTTGTTTTCTAGGGCATAAGTAATCGCATCTTTTAGCGTTAACTTCTTTATTTCTTGGCCTTTTACCGTCAGGGCAAAAGTTAAGAACGTTAATAAAATTAGTTTTCTCATTTGGTATTTGTGTTTTGTAGTTGTTTTTCTAGTTCTATAATTCCGTCTGCTGTTGCCATAGCTCGGGTATGATATTCCAATACTTGTAATTCTAATCGTTGCAATTCTTTCTCAGAACTTGTATTCTCGTTAATATTGAATATTAAGGTATAATAAAATTGAACATAAGCTTCTATATCTATTTCTTTTCGATACAAATTTTCAGCTATACCTTTTGCAATATTGGTTCGGAACCAAGTGGAGCAATCTGTTATTTCTCTTGAGATTACTTTTTGGTAAATCTCAGGATAATGTTTTTTTAATTGATAGAGTGGTGACGTGTCGGCAGATGATTTGAACATATCACTAAACATTTCGCGAATTTTAAAATTCTCCTCGATAGCATTTCTGTTTTCTGCCATTATTCTATCGATCGTTTGATGAATCTCGATGTGCATCAAGTTGGTGCTTTCTTCTACAAGTACTTCTTTGTTGCAAAAATACTTGTAAATTGTCTTTTTTGAGATACACATTTCGCCCGCAATGTCATCCATCGTTATGCTTTTGAATCCTAGTCTTAAAAATAGCTCGCCAGCTTTTTTTATTATCTTCTCTTTCATTATCTTTTCATTAATTCTTTTATGCTGTAAATTCTAGATTGGCTTCAATCAATAAATCTTGTCCCATCATGATACCATCTTTTTGAAAAATGGAGTTTGTCTTTAGATCGAAATCATTTCTGTTGATTGTTCCTTTTACTTCAAAAGAAGCTTTTCGAACACCGTTGTAAAAATTATATCCCAAAAATGCGGTATCGAGCTCGATTACTTTGGTGATGTTTTTTACCGTCAAATTTCCTTTTAAGAAATTGATGTTTTGATTTACCTTTTGAAAAGAGGTCGATTTAAAGTTAATAATAGGATATCGTTCCGTTTCAATAAAATCATTTATTCTTAAAAAAGTGTCAATTTGCTCCAGTTTGTTTTCTTTGTTGTTCACATCCAGTGAAAATTCTATATTGGCGTTTTCGATATGGTCATCCTTTAAATCTACATTCCCTTTAAAGTTGTTTGTAGTTCCTGCGATGTACGCTACGATTGAATGTTTGATTTTTATGAGTACATCAGATTGATCTGAATCTATAGTCCATTTTGTTTCCATAGCATGCTTATTTGAGGTCTTAATGACTAGTTAAGAGTAATTTTGAATATGTTAATTTTTGGGCAAATGTAGACAGGAAACTTTAAACACCAAAATAGTTTCCTTTGTATTTGCATTTATTTAACATTTGATTTTTATTGCGTGTTTGTAATCAAGTAGGATTACTGTATTTTAGCCGAAAATTATTTTTATGCAATCTATTTCGCAGTACCAGGATATCTTTATCAACTATTTACAAAATCAGTCTATAGATAAAGAGCCTAAAAATCTATACGAACCTATTCAGTATATTTTAGAATTAGGTGGCAAGAGGATGCGTCCAGTATTGACTTTGATGGCCGCAGAGGTTTTTAACGCATCATGTGAGCAAGCGCTTCCGGCAGCAATGGCAGTGGAGGTTTTTCATAATTTTTCGTTAGTGCATGATGATATTATGGATGATGCGCCTTTGCGTCGTGGAAACCAAACGGTACATGAAAAATGGAACATTAATACCGGAATTTTGTCTGGTGATGCTATGTTGATATTAGCGTATCAATATTTTGAACAATATGAGCCAGCTATCTTTAGAGATTTGGCAAAATTATTTAGTAAAACAGCTTTGGAGGTTTGTGAAGGTCAACAATGGGATGTGGATTTTGAAGAACGCACCGATGTTACAATACCTGAGTATTTGAAAATGATCGAGTACAAAACAGCTGTATTGGTGGCTGCTGCTATGAAAATGGGGGCTATAATTGCCGAAACGACAACCGAAAACGCAAATCTAATTTATGAATTTGGACTAAATCTTGGTCTTGCTTTTCAGTTGCAAGATGATTATTTAGACGCTTTTGGTAATCCAGAAACTTTTGGGAAACAAGTTGGTGGTGATATTATCGAAAATAAAAAAACCTATCTGTATCTAAAAGCTATTTCGGCTGCAACTCCGGAAGATAAAGCTTTGTTATTACAATGGTTTGCAAGTTCACTCGAAGATAGTACCGAAAAAATCGAAAATGTCAAAGCTATTTTTGTTCGTTCAACTGCAGATATTATTACGCAAACGGCTATCGAAGACTATACCATGAAGGCTTTTGAGACTTTAGAAAAAATGAATATTGCCGAGGATAAAAAGCTATTGTTAAAAGCTTTTGGTGAGAATTTAATGAATAGAAAAGCCTAATTCAAATCGTATAGTATGAGTAATAGTAGTACTGTAAATTTGGATATAAAATCGGTTTCAAGTACAAGACTTCAATTGGTCTTTGCGCTTTGTTTTCCGTTTTTTACCATTTTAGCATTAGGCATCGATTCGGTTGCTTTTACAGAACAGTATTTTGACGGCCGACAAATTACCAATGTGATGGCATTGCTGTATTTTGCAGGTTTTTATTATGCTGCCGAAAAGCAATTAAAAAAATTAATGCTTGTTATGGTGGGCTTGTCCTATATCGGAGAACTTATTTTTTGTAAGCTACTCGGTATGTACGACTACCGCACAGATATGATTCCGTTTTACGTACCCTTGGGGCATGCTATCGTTTATGCTTCGGGTTATGTGTACGCGTATACGACTTGGGCATACGCTAAGGAAAAGCACATTCAGAAATACTTTTTACTGTTTTTTGCCCTATTATTTTTGGGAGTAGCTATTTTTCTTCAAGATTATTTTTCACTACTCTTTGGTGTTGGTTTCTTTTGGTTATTAAAAAGGAAACAATGGCAAAATCTATATTGTTTTATAGCGCTTTGTGTTGTTTTTATCGAATTGGTAGGTACTTATTTTAAATGCTGGGCTTGGGAGCCAACAATTTTTGGTTATTTGCCCGCTTCAAATCCACCAATGGGAGCAGTATTTTTTTATGCAGGAGGTGATAGCTTGCTGGCAAAAATTGTGAAGGCTTGGGATACTAAAAAAAATAAAAAATAATGAATTTTATAGCTCCAATTTCTGCTGAATTATTGCTCGAAGAAGCATCGAAAGAATCGTTATATCTTGCTTTGATTGAGCAGATTAATAAGGATTTCAATTTGGCAAACGAAGGAATTGATTTTCCGAAAAGTATTGCGCCTGATGAACTTAAAGTTCAGTTGCACGAAAAAATATACCGTATGATTCAGTATAAATTTGCTGAATATTTGAACCTCCTATATATAATCGATGTGTCTGAAGAGCAAATCAAAGCTTTGGACGGATCTGATTTGGTTGCCTTGTCTGCAGATGTTGCTTTCTTGATTTTAAAAAGAGAATGGCAAAAGGTTTGGTTTCGAAATAAATACAAGTAGTAGTTTACTAGCCCTGACAGAAACGAAAAGCCTATTAAAGGAAAAAGCTAGTTTTTGTAGGGCTAGCAGAGCGACTAAAAGAAGCTCCTCCTAGACCCTACAAAAACAGCTTGAGACTTGAATAGCTTGAAGTGTATGGCGGGAATTTGCTCCTAATCTTAAAAATAAAATCGTACAAAAGGCATGAATGCTGTGTTGTAGGCAAGATTATTTTCTTTGTACAAAACATTGTATCGTATACCAATAGTGGCGTTACTACTACGATAACCTGCACCCAAAAACAGGGCGGTATTCCAAAAATTTTCGGTAAAATTATTTGAAGGTACACCAGTTACGTTGACACGAAGTTGCTCTAATTCTGCCGAAAGTTGGATTTCTGGTAGTGGATTGAATAAGGTGATCACACTTCCGCCATAAAGGTTTGAGGTATAGGAATTCTTTAATTTTGCGTAGGTATATTGT
The DNA here is from genome assembly GCF_003076455.1 of Flavobacterium faecale. Lineage (NCBI taxonomy): Bacteria > Pseudomonadati > Bacteroidota > Flavobacteriia > Flavobacteriales > Flavobacteriaceae > Flavobacterium > Flavobacterium faecale. Next base: position 684,538 of record NZ_CP020918.1, on the reverse strand, counting down.
ACGCCAAGTCCCGCCGAAAAGTATTGATTAACGTTGTAAATTGCCGATGGGGAGATGGATATATCGGTGTAGCCGTTTCCTAAACTGAGCCCAAGTCCTCCTCCAAATTGAACCTTATCCAAAAAATTATTGGGAAGATTGGGGTTTTTATTTTGAAATTGAGCACTTGCAAAACAACTTACAAAAAGTGCTATTAAAATAAATTGTAGGTCTAAAAAGCTTGATTGGTGAGTATTTTTCATCTAATTATAGTTTTTTTTAACAAATCTATATGTAAAAGTAGCTAAAAAAAAGATTCAGTTATAATTGATTATTGTATTTTTGTCGAACTATTTAACAAAAAGTATATTCACTAACATTATGGATAGGTTTTCATTTTTAAACGCAGCACATACCGAATTTTTCGCGCAACTATACGATCAATATTTAGAAAACCCAGATAGCGTTGAGCCAAGCTGGAGAAGTTTCTTTCAAGGTTTTGACTTTGGGATGGAAACGTATAATGACGAAAACGGAGCACAATACAGCGCACCCGCAGCATCTGTTTCTTCTGTAGTATCGACTCCTGTTGATAACAGTAAGATTTCAGAGCAACTTCAAAAAGAATTTAAAGTTTTGAAATTGGTTGAAGGGTACCGTTCTAGAGGACATTTGTTTACCCAAACAAATCCGGTAAGAGATCGTAGATCATTTACTCCAACTTTAGATTTAGAGACTTTTGGTCTTTCATCTGCCGATTTAAGTACGGTTTTTGACGCTGCCAAAGTTTTAGGGCTACAACCTTCTTCACTAGCTCAGATTATTGAGCATTTAAGAAAAATTTATTGTCAACATATTGGTGTGGAGTACATGTACATCCGTAAGCCAGAAATTGTTGAATGGATTCAAGACAAATTAAGTATCAACGAAAACCAGCCTACGTTCTCTTCAGAGGAGAAAAAAGGAATTTTAAACAAATTGAACCAAGCGGTTTCTTTTGAAAATTTCTTGCATACTAAATATGTAGGTCAAAAACGTTTTTCACTTGAAGGTGGAGAGACTATCATTCCAGCTTTGGATGCTTTGATCGAAAGAGCAGCCGAAAAAGGAGTAGAGCAGTTTGTAATGGGAATGGCACACCGTGGTCGTTTGAATGTTTTGGCTAATATTTTTGGAAAATCAACTCAAGACATTTTTGGGGAGTTTGACGGAAAAGATTATGATCAAGAATATTTTGACGGTGACGTAAAATACCATTTAGGTCTTACAGCTGACAAAGTTACCAAGTCTGGTAAAAAAATCAACATCAACTTGGCTCCAAACCCTTCGCACCTTGAAACTGTAGGTGCAGTAATTGAAGGAATCACTAGAGCGAAACAAGATAAATATTATCCAAATGATTTTTCTAAAGTATTACCTATTGCCGTTCACGGTGATGCTGCAATTGCAGGACAAGGTATTCTTTATGAGATTATTCAAATGGCACAATTAGATGGTTACAAAACCGGTGGAACTATCCATATTGTAATCAACAACCAAGTAGGTTTTACAACAAACTACCTTGACGCTCGTTCATCAACCTATTGTACAGATGTTGCCAAAGTTACTTTGTCACCTGTATTACACGTGAATGCAGATGATGCAGAATCAGTTGTACACGCTATTCAATTTGCATTGGATTTCAGAATGGAGTTTGGTCGTGATGTATTTATTGACTTATTAGGATATAGAAAATACGGTCATAATGAAGGTGATGAGCCTCGTTTTACACAACCAGTTTTATACAAAATCATCGCTAAGCACCAAAATCCAAGAGATATATATGCTGAGAAGTTATTGTCTCAAGGTGTAATCGATGGTAATTTGGTTAAGACTTTAGAGAAAGAATACAAAGAAGACCTAGATCAAAATCTTGAAGCGTCTCGTAAAAAAGAATTGACAGTGATCACTCCGTTTATGAGAAATGAATGGATTGGTTTTGAGCAAGTTTCTGATAAAGGAATGTTGGAGAAAGCAAATACTAAAGTAGAAAGAGCAACTCTTGACTCGATCATCAAAACAGTATCAAACTTACCATCAGACAAAAAATTCATCAATAAAATCACTAAAATCGTTAATGATAGACAAACTGTTTATAATAACGACGCAGTAGATTGGGGTACTGCTGAGACATTGGCTTACGGTACATTATTGACAGAAGGGTATGATATTCGTATTTCTGGTCAAGATGTAGAGCGTGGGACTTTTTCTCACCGTCATGCGGTTGTAAAAGTAGAAGATTCAGAAGAAAAAGTGGTGTTGTTGAACAACATCGAAAACAAAAAAGGAAACTTCCGTATATATAACTCTTTCTTGTCTGAGTATGGTGTATTAGGTTTTGACTACGGTTATGCCTTAGCAAATCCAAATGCCTTGACAATTTGGGAAGCACAGTTTGGAGATTTCTCTAACGGAGCTCAAATTATGATTGACCAATACATCTCTTGTGGAGAAGACAAATGGAACAATCAAAACGGATTGGTAATGTTATTGCCTCATGGATACGAAGGTCAAGGTGCTGAGCACTCGTCTGCACGTATGGAGCGTTACTTGCAACTATGTGCACGTCATAATATGTATGTAGCAGATTGTACAACACCAGCCAACTTTTTTCACTTGTTGAGAAGACAAATGAAAACTACATACCGTAAACCTTTGGTTGTATTTTCTCCAAAAAGTTTATTGCGTGACCCAAGATGTGTGTCTACCGTGGACGAAATTGCAAATGGAGAATTCCAAGAAACAATTGATGACAACACAGTAAATAAAGCAGATGTGAAAACATTGGTTTTCTGTACTGGTAAATTCTATTACGATCTTACTGCAGAGAGAGAAAATAATGGTCGCAAAGATGTGGCAATTGTTCGTATCGAGCAATTATTCCCATTGCCTGTAGATCAATTAAAAGCTATTATTGCATTGTATCCAAATGCTGACGATTACGTTTGGGCGCAAGAAGAGCCGAAAAACATGGGAGCTTACTCGTTCATGTTGATGAACTTTGATTTGGTAAAATGGAGATTAGCTTCATTAAAAGCGTATTCTGCACCAGCATCAGGAAGTTATACACGTGCAAAACGTCGTCATGCAGATGCTATTAAAATGGTATTTGATAACACATTATTTAGATAATAATTTGGAGCTATTTCCTGCTATCAGCTATATCTTTTTCTTTTGAAAAAAAAGAAAAAGGATGCCGCTTCTATCAGGGCTAGGACCATTCGATAATAATAAGATTTAAAAAATTAAAATTCATAATTTAAAATATAAGAACATGATTTTAGAAATGAAAGTTCCATCACCAGGGGAATCTATTAAAGAAGTTGAAATCGCCACTTGGTTAGTACAAGATGGTGACTATGTTGAAAAAGATCAAGCAATTGCTGAAGTAGATTCAGATAAAGCAACATTAGAATTGCCTGCAGAAGCAAGTGGTATCATTACCCTAAAAGCAGAAGAAGGTGATGCAGTAGCAGTAGGAGCAGTAGTTTGCCTTATTGACACAGCAGCAGCAAAACCAGCAGGTGATGCGCCAGCAGCGGCAGCTCCAGTAGCTGAAGCGCCAAAAGCAACTCCTGCACCAGCACCAGTTGCGGCACCAGCAGCGACTTATGCTACAGGAACTCCATCTCCAGCAGCTAAGAAAATATTAGACGAAAAAAATATTGCTCCAGCAACAGTTTTAGGAACTGGAAAAGGAGGAAGAATTACTAAAGATGATGCAGTAAATGCTGTTCCTTCAATGGGAACTCCAACAGGTGGAAGCCGTGGACAAGAGCGTACTAAATTGTCTATGTTGCGTCGTAAAGTAGCTGAGCGTCTTGTAGCAGCTAAAAACGAAACAGCAATGTTGACTACTTTTAACGAAGTAAACATGACACCTATCAACAATATCCGTAACGAATACAAAGATACCTTCAAAGCAAAACACGGTGGTGTTGGTCTTGGATATATGTCTTTCTTTACCAAAGCGGTAACTAGAGCATTACAATTGTACCCAGACGTAAACTCTATGATGGATGGTGATCACAAAATCGCTTTTGATTTTGCAGATATCTCTATCGCAGTTTCTGGACCAAAAGGTTTGATGGTTCCTGTAGTGCGTAACGCAGAAAACTTAACTTTCCGTGGAATTGAAGCTGAAATCAAAAGATTGGCTATCAAAGCACGTGACGGACAAATCACTGTTGATGATATGACAGGTGGTACATTTACAATCACTAACGGTGGTGTATTTGGATCGATGTTGTCTACTCCAATTATCAACCCTCCTCAATCAGGAATTTTAGGTATGCACAATATTATTGAGCGCCCAATTGCTGTAAACGGTAAAGTAGAAATTCACCCAATGATGTACGTGGCACTTTCTTATGACCACAGAATCATTGATGGTAAAGAATCAGTTGGTTTCTTGGTAGCGGTTAAAGAAGCTTTGGAAAACCCAATGGAATTACTTTTGGATAACAATCCTAAAAGAGCATTTGAATTGTAATATAGCAGTTTTAAATATAAAAAAATCCCAAATTCATTTGATTGAATTTGGGATTTTTTATTGAAATGAATTAGTAATTAGTTTATTATTGTAAGATAATTTTTAAATTTACAGTTTAATACTGTCGATGATTTGAGCTTTATTTTCTTCTGTAATTCTTCCGTTTTTGGTAATTTCTCCACCTTGTAGGAAATAATAGGAGTGTGATAAATCGAGTGCAAAGCCAACAAATTGTTCGACTAAAAGAACAGATACATTCAATTCTGAGGTGACTTTTTGAAGGATTCTTCCAATTTCTTGTACTACGTTAGGCTGAATTCCTTCTGCGGGCTCGTCTAGTAAAATCATTTTGGGCTCTATGACAAGCATTCTAGCGATGGCTAATTGTTGTTGTTGTCCACCACTTAACATTCCGCCTTTTCGTTTACTAATTCCTTTTAGGTCGGGGAAATAATCGTATCCAATTTCGAGTGCTTTTTTCAAGTTCATTTTTCGTACTTCGCATCCTAGTAGAAGATTTTCTTCAACAGTTAAGTACGGGAAAATCATTCTACCTTGTGGAACGTAGCCAATGCCTAATTGAGATATGGCTTCCGAATCAAAATTAGTAATATCTGTGCCGTCAAAGATAATCTCTCCGGATTTAGAAGGTAATAGTCCCATGATTCCTTTAAGAAGCGTGGTTTTTCCCGCTCCATTGCTTCCTATAATAGAGCAAATTTCGTTCTTGGGAATGGTTATATTGATGTCGTGAATGGCTGAGGTTTCTGAAGAATATCCAGCGGTCAAGTTTTTTATTTCAAACATGTTTATTGAATTATGTGGATGAATTATTAGGAGAACATTCGTAAACAGATAGCTGCTTACTTTTGTCGTCCCAAATAAATTTCGATGACTTCTTGATTGTTGACTATTTTGTCAAAAGTACCGTTGTCAATGATTCGTCCTTCGTGCATAACTAATACCGAAGTAGAAAAATTGCTTACGAACTTCATATCGTGTTCTACCACAAAAACAGTTCTTTCCTGAGCAATTTGAGTTAGTAGTTCACCAGTTTTATCTCTTTCGTTGGGAGACATTCCTGCAATAGGTTCATCTACCAATAATAATTCAGGTTTGTTGATAATGGACATAGCTATTTCCAGCCACTGCTTTTGACCGTGTGATAAGGAGCCGCTAATGGCATGTTTGACTTCTAATAAATTCAGCTTTGCTAATGTCTCATCTATAATGTCGTGTTGTTCTTGTGTGATTTTGGAGCTAAAAAGATACCATAGTGTGTTTTTTCCAGTAATTAAGGCCAATTTCATATTTTCAAAAACGGTTTGTGTATTGAAAATGGTTGGGTTTTGAAATTTGCGACTAATTCCTAAGTGAACGATGCTTTCTGGTTTCTTGTTCTGTATTTCTATTTCAGATTTGTATACAATAATTCCTTTTGAGGTTTTCACACGTCCACATATAGCGTCCAGTATGGTAGTTTTACCTGCTCCATTTGGGCCAATGATAAACTGAACTCCTTTGAAAGGAAAATCGATCGTAATGTTGTTTAGTGCTTTGTACCCATCAAAATCTACTTCAACATCTCTTAAACTAATGATGGGGTTTGGTATTATTTGATGAAATCTACTCATTTTTAAGTTTGTTAAAGGTGTTGTTGAACCATTTTTTCTCCAATAATGTACCAACAATTCCTTTTGGGACAATGATGGTTGCTGCTATGAATAAGAAACCATAAAAGTACCACCAGTATTCTGGCATTGATTCAGAAAAACTTGTTTTAGCATAATTGATTAAAATTGCTCCTACAATAGGACCTAGTAATGTAGCTCTTCCTCCAATAGCGACCCAAATAACAAATTCGGTCGACATTAAAATACTCATAATAGAAGGAGAAATAATTCCAACAATAGGCACGAACAAAGCTCCTGCAATACCACAAATAGCAGCAGAGGTTGCTAATGTAATTATCTTAAACGAATCGGTTTTGTATCCTAGGAAACGCAATCTAGTTTCGCGGTCTCTTATAGCCTGGATGATAGTTCCCCCGTGTGAGTTAAGCATGAATTTACTTAGGAAGTAGATTCCTATTAATATCGCAACAACTAATAAATAAAGTATTTTGATTAGTATTGGGTCGTGTAGTGTAAGTCCGAATAAACCATCAAAACCAGTAATTCCATTTGATCCTCCGGTAAATCCTTGTGAACCTACAAATAGAATAGACATAATTAGTGTTATCGCTTGACTGATAATCGTGAAATAAACTCCTTTTGTACCTGATTTGAAAAGCGGTATCCCGACAAGCAATGCTAGGGCGACCGGTAAAATGATAATCATCGCCAATGTGCTAGGGAAATATTTGAAAGGAGCCCAAAACCAAGGTAAAACTTCGATTCCTGACCATTCCATGAAATCGGGTAAAGGTTGTGATTGTAGTTTCATATACATCGCCATAGCGTAGCCGCCAAGTGCAAAATAAACTCCGTGACCAAGACTTAATATTCCTGTGTATCCCCATAATAAATTTACAGAAATAGCCACAATGGAGAAAACTAGAAATTTACTCAATAAGGAAAGTCTAAATTCAGACATCGTTAAGAGAGGTATCAGTATGAGTGATAGTATTATTAAGGTATATATTGTTTTCTGTTTCATTTTAGTAATTGAATAAATTAATCAATAGTTCTATCTTTCATTGGAGATAATCCTTGTGGTTTGTATTGTAAAGTGACCAATACCATTACCAATATGATAACTTTCGCCATACTAGAGGTTGTATAATATTCGATAAATGGATTACACATTCCGATTAATAAGGCACCAAGAATAGAACCTCGTAATCCTCCAATTCCACCTAAAATTACTACCAAGAAGGTGTCAATAATGTAGTTTTGACCGGTCGATGGCCCAATTGATCCCAACATCGAGATGCAAATACCAGCGATTCCTGCAAGTCCACATCCAAATGAAAAGGTAAATGAATCTGCTTTTTTTGTATTGATACCAATACATGATGCCATAGAGCGATTTTGCATTACCGATTGTAGAATTCTTCCTTTAGGAGTTTTGTACATGAAGTAATAGACAAAAAGACAAATGGATATAGAGATGAAAATAATTAATATTCGATTGTAGGGAAGGGTGATTGCATCGTTTATTTTCCATCCTTCGTTTAATATCTTTGGCATTGGTGCATCTACGTTATTAGAACCAAAAATATTTCGTGCTAATTGTTGTAAAATCAAACTCACACCCCAGGTTGCCAAAATACTGTCTAGGGGTCGAGCATATAATCGTTTAATAATAAATTTTTCGACCAGAAAGCCAATTCCAAATGAGAGTACAAATGAAATGATAAAGGCAAAAAATAAAGTTAGCCAAGATCCTTCGCTTCCTAATGCAAGGCTTACAATGTAGCTGCTGTAGCAACCAATCATGATGAATTCCCCATGGGCAAAATTAATTACACCCATCATTCCAAAAACAATACTAAGTCCTATTGCGGTTAGTAGTAAAATGGAGCTAATGCTTAGTCCGTTGAATATAAATGGTATAAAGTCCATGTTTAAAGGTTTTATTTTAAAAGCCTACAGAATAATTAATTTGAACTATTCTGTAGTTGGCTTTATATATTGAAATTAAAATAATGTTACTCCTAACAATCCTGTCATGGTATGGTTAAGTGGACTGGCTACAACTCCAGCATTCGCTTTGACACTATATGTATCTGTTATTTTTACTGGCTTACTTATATTTATACCAATTTCATTTACACCAAAACTTTTTGCATCTGCAACTGCTTTATCTGTCCATTGCCAAAAGGTTCCGTTATTATCACTATTTAGAGCAAAGCCAACAGACATGTAAGGTGTTACTGTTACATTTTCATTAACTGTGAAGTCATAAGAAGCTTTGAAGTAAGATGAATATCGTTGTGATTTATCTGCATTCCTATCTCTACCGGCAATTATACTTGAAAGAAATAAATTTAGATTAGTGTTTGGTAATGTATATGCAACTGATAAATCAAAGAAGTGTCTTGTTCCTGTGCCATAGTTAAAATAATTCGACTGAGTATGATTACCGTACCCTGCATAACTTGGTGAAGCAGAATAATCGCTATAATTGTAGATATCCCAAAGTGCAATGCTTAAGCCGCCTTTGGTAGTGTAGGACACATACAGATCTACATCTTTCCATATTCCGGCCAATCCATATCCGTTCCAAGTTCCAACTTCTAATCCTTTATATCTAAAACTTGCTTGTGCGGCTATAATTGGGTCTGGGCCTACTGCATAACCTCTCCAGTACCATTGATTATGAAGAGATGCGGTTAAGTCAAATTTGCCTGAATCTTGGGCGAATATAAGGCTTGATATAAGCCCCATAACTACTGTGAAAACAATTTTTTTCATAAGCTTTTGTTTAGTGAATGTAGATGATTTTTTTAATTAGCCGATTAAAAAGTGCTTTAGGTACAAGTTAATCGACTTGCCTTACATTAGATTTATTTAATTACTCCTGGAGCAATGACCTTTTTGTCCGTTGCGATACTAGGAAAAGGATCTGCCTTGATCATTCCTTCTGATTGGTATACAATGTCAAATTGTCCTTTACTATTTGCTTTTCCAATCATGAAGTTTTTAACAGTATGGTTAGTGATTGGATCGATAGAGACTTTTCCTTCTGGTGCGTCAAAGCTAATACCACCAATTGCTTTTTGAACATCTGCTGGTTCAAATGAATTTGCTTTTTCTACTGCTGCCTTCCATAGGTATACTCCAAAATAAGCTGCTTCGATTGGGTCATCAGTAACTTTGTCAGCACCATATTTTGCTTGATATGCTTTGATGAATTTTTCGTTAGCCGCACCTGGCATACTCATAAAATAATTCCAAGCGGTTAATTGTCCTTCCATAATGTCGAGTCCAATACCTTTTAGTTCAACCTCAGCAATGGAGAAAGACATACAAGTTACGGCTGGAGCAACAAGTCCGTTAGATTTCATTTGTTTGAAGAAACCAATGTTACTATCACCATTAATAGTGTTTAATACTGCATCAGCACCAGAACTTTTAATTTTTTGAACGATTGAAGTAAAGTCGGTATGTCCTAGAGGAGCATATTCTTCACCAACAATTTGATATCCTGCTAATTCTAATTTAGCTTTGATTATTTTATTAGCTGTTCTTGGAAATACGTAATCAGATCCTACTAAGAAAAATTTCTTTTTCCCTTCTTTTATTAAATAGTCAACTGCGGGGAGTATTTGTTGGTTGGGAGCTGCTCCTGTATAGATTACATTTTTCGAAGCTTCCATTCCTTCATATTGTACTGGATAGAATAAAAGATTGTTTTTTGATTCAAAAACAGGAAGTACTGCTTTTCTACTAGAAGAGGTCCAACATCCAAAAACGGCTTTCACTTCGTCTTGATCAATTAATTTGGTTGCTTTTTCAGTAAAATTAGGCCAGTCAGAGGCACCGTCTTCAGTTATAGGTTCAATTTGTTTACCCAAAACACCGCCTGCAGCATTAATTTCTTCAATAGCTAACAAGGTTGCATTTTTACAATCTGTTTCCGAAATAGCCATTGTCCCAGATAAAGAGTGCAATACACCAACTTTTACAGCATCTGTAGTGGCTGCTGAGTCGTCCTTTTTTTTACATGATGTTATAAGCACTAATGCTGTAAATCCTAAAATTAATTTTTTCATAATTATGAGTATTAAATTGTTAATTATTTCTCAAAAGTATATATTTTTTCAATCTGACCCCTAAGTTTGATGGGGTAATAAGTAAGTTTTATCATATTTATAAAAGTACACCCCTCAATTTTTCGATTTAATTTTTAATTTTATACTTTTTTGATAAATAAGTATAATCTGCTATTTTTTGAAAAATGATTAGGTTTTCATTCTTAATTCATGTAATAATTACTTTATGTTTGTATAATAATACTATCAAATATGCACCTGAATCCGAAAGAAATCGAAAAATTACTTCTCTATACTGCTGGAGAAGTTGCTCTTAAAAGAAAAAATAGAGGTTTGAAATTGAATTATCCCGAAGCTATAGCATTAATAAGTGCAGACTTATTAGAAGCTGTTCGTGACGGAAAGACCGTTGCCGAGCTGATGCAGTACGGAACGACCATCCTAACTAGGGAAGATGTAATGGAAGGAATTCCAGAAATGATACATGATATACAAATAGAAGCCACTTTTCCTGATGGAACCAAATTAGTAACCGTACATAATCCTATCAAATGATACCAGGTGAATACATACTTAGAACAGAACCAATAGGAATTAATGTCAACAAAAGAACTATTTCTATTGAAGTGATTAATAAAGGTGATCGTCCTGTACAAATAGGTTCGCATTATCATTTTTTTGAAGTGAACAAACAAATGAGTTTTGATCGAATGCCAACCTTAGGAATGCGATTGAATATTGCAGCTGGAACGGCGGTGCGATTTGAACCAGGTGAAGAAAAAGAAGTAGAACTAGTAGAAATGAGTGGTGACAAAACCGTTTATGGTTTTAATAATTTAGTAGATACAACCATCACAGATGCTAATCGTGACAGTATTGAACAAAAACTAAAAGAATTTCTAAAATAAAGGATACTCAAAGAGCATGGAAATTAATAGAATAAAATATGCCAACATGTTTGGCCCAACAGTTGGAGATAAAGTAAGATTGGCCGATACTGAATTGTTTATCGAAATCGAAAAGGATTTTGCTGTTTATGGCGAAGAATCCAAATTTGGTGGAGGGAAAACCATTCGCGATGGTATGGCACAATCTGCACGAGCAATGCGTCATGAAGGGGTGTTGGACTTTGTAATCACCAATTGTATCGTGATCGATCATTGGGGAATTGTAAAAGGAGATATCGGAATCAAAGACGGAAAAATTGTAGGTGTAGGTAGAGCTGGAAATCCAGACACTATGGACGGAATTTCCGAAAACATGATTATTGGTGCTTCTACCGAAGTGCATTCGGGAGCTGGAATGATTGTTACCGCGGGAGGAATTGATACGCATATTCATTTTATCTGTCCACAACAAATCGACCATGCTTTATATAGTGGTGTCACAACCATGATTGGTGGTGGTACTGGTCCTGCTGACGGAACCAACGCTACAACGGTAACTCCGGGCGCTTGGAATATTCAAAAAATGCTCGAAAGTGCCGAAGCTTTCCCAATGAATTTAGGTTTTTTCGGAAAAGGAAACTGTTCCACAACAGCTCCTTTGGTAGAACAAATCGAAGCAGGAGCGTTGGGGTTAAAAATCCATGAAGATTGGGGAGCAACACCTGCGACGATTGATGCTTCGTTGAAAATTGCTGATGAATACGATATTCAAGTTGCGATACATACAGATACACTTAATGAAAGCGGATTTCTAGAAGATACAATCAATGCCATCGACGGAAGAGTAATTCATACTTTCCATACCGAAGGTGCTGGTGGTGGTCATGCTCCCGATATTATAAAATCGGCCATGTACCCAAATGTGTTGCCATCAAGTACCAACCCAACCCGACCGTTTACTATTAATACAATTGATGAACATTTGGATATGCTTATGGTGTGTCATCATTTGGACAAATCGGTGCCCGAAGACGTAGCTTTTGCCGATTCTAGAATTCGACCAGAAACCATTGCTGCCGAAGATATTTTGCACGATATGGGAGTCTTTAGTATGATGAGTAGTGATTCTCAAGCTATGGGAAGGGTGAGTGAAGTAGTAATTAGAACTTGGCAAACGGCTCATAAAAATAAAATTCAACGTGGATTTCTTGAGGAAGACGAAGCCAATCAAAACGATAACTTTAGAGTGAAACGTTATATCGCTAAATACACTATCAACCCTGCAATTTCACACGGAATTTCAAAACATGTAGGTTCTATCGAAGCTGGAAAACTGGCTGATTTAGTATTGTGGAAACCTGCTTTATTTGGGGTAAAACCAGAATTAATCATCAAAGGTGGAATGATCATCGCAGGAAGAATGGGAGATCCAAATGCTTCTATCCCAACTCCGCAACCCGTAATTTATCGCCCGATGTTTGGAGCTTATGGAAAAGCATTGCACAAAACCTGTGTGACTTTTGTTTCGAAAATTTCGATCGAAAATAAAACCATTGAAAAGTACCAATTGAATAAAATGATTTTGCCAGTTGAAAATTGCAGAAACATTGGTAAAAAAGATTTAATACACAACGATAAAACGCCAAACATCGAAGTCAATCCAGAGAATTACAAAGTAAGTGTAGATGGAGTACATATTACTTGTGAACCTTTGTCAGAACTTCCCATGGCACAACGTTATTTTTTATTTTAGATGATTATTACAGAAAAAATTAAACCAGAAAATAGTTGCCCCAAAGAAAGAATTTCTGTTGCGGTAGATATTGAATGGTTCGAATCGAGTAAAAGAATTCAGCATAAACGTGCCAGAGATGGTAAGGAGTTTCAACTAAAGTTTCTAAATGAAAACCCGAATTTGAAACACGGAGATATTCTATTTCAAGATGAAGACAACAATTATGTAATCAATATCCTTCCTTGCGATTGTTTGGTAATTGTACCCAAAAACAATTTTGAAACCGCATCAATTTGTTATGAAATTGGTAACAAACATTTGCCTTTGTTTTATGACAATGATGCGCTTTTGGTTCCTTTTGAAAAACCATTGTTCCGACAATTACTAGCCATGGGATTCGAAATTCGTCAAGAAGAAAGAGCCTTGCTGACTCCGCTCAAAACCTCTGTCGCTCCTCATGTAGAAAGTGATAGTTTGTTTTCTAAAATTATGAATCTAACTCAAAAATAATGACCAATTCATTATTGAATTTACTGCACCTTTCAGATCCTACTTTGCCTATTGGAGGTTTTTCACATTCGTATGGGCTAGAGACTTATACCCAAAAAGAGATTGTGAAATCAACAGATGAGGTAGAAATGTTTTTGAACGAAATGCTACATCATAGTGTCCTGTACAACGAAGCTTCTTTCATCAGTTTGGTTTATGATGCCTGCAAAAACGGAAATTGGCAACAAATAATCGAAATGGATGCATTGTGCAATGCGTCCAAATTACCAAAAGAGATAAGAACGGCTAGCCAAAAATTGGGGGTTCGTTTACAGAAAATATTCAACCCTTTAATTCAAACCGATTTTACCCAAAAAGTTGCTTTAGCCATAAAAAACAAAGAGCTTCATGGTAATTACTGTATTTTGTATGCCATTTATGCTTTCGAACTAAAAATTGAAAAGAAAGAAGCACTTGAAGGTTTTTTCTATAATGTGACCATAGGATACATTACCAATGCAGTCAAACTGATTCCGCTAAGTCAGGATTCAGGGCAATTACTATTGTTTAAATTGTTACCTAGTTTGGCACAATTGGCACAAAAAGCAATGCAGCCCGATATGGATTTATTAGGGTGCAGTTCGGCGGCTTTTGACATTAGAGCGATGGAGCACGAAAATTTATATTCTAGATTATACATGTCTTAAATTAAAAAAATGAGCAGAAAATATATAAAAATAGGAGTAGCCGGACCAGTCGGTTCAGGAAAAACAGCTCTTATCGAAAAGTTGACACGAGAACTTGCTTCTCAATATTCATTGGGCGTAATTACCAATGACATTTACACACAAGAAGACGCCGAGTTTCTGACCAAAAATAGTTTGTTACCCAAAGAACGAATTATCGGAGTCGAAACGGGAGGTTGTCCGCATACTGCTATTCGTGAGGACGCAAGTATGAATCTCGAAGCCGTGGAAGAAATGGCCGAACGTTTTGCCGATATCGAAATTATTTTTATCGAAAGTGGGGGTGATAATCTGTCGGCTACCTTTAGTCCTGATTTGGCCGACTTAACCATCTTTGTAATTGATGTCGCGCAAGGCGAAAAAATCCCTAGAAAAGGGGGTCCCGGAATTACCCGAAGTGATTTGTTGATGATTAACAAAATCGATTTGGCGCCGTATGTGAACGCCGATTTGGGAGTAATGGAGCGCGATGCCCGAAAAATGCGTAACGGAAGACCGTTTGTTTTTACCAATTTGATGAAGAGAGATGGCTTGGATGATGTAATTGGTTGGATTCAAAAATACGCTCTTTTAGAAAATGTAGTAGAACCAAATTTGCACCGATGATTTCAAAGGTTACTATAGAATCAGTTGAAAAACGAGGCATAACGGAATTGAAATCTGTTTTTTGTTTGACACCTTTTAAAGTGGTTGAGGTGAGAGAAGACAAGAAGAATCCGCTGTTAGAATTGATGTTGATGAGTTCTTCTCCCGGCGTTTTGGATAATGACGAATTGAGTTTTGATTATTTGATTGCCGAGAACTGCCAAGTAGAGATGACTACACAGTCTTTTCAAAGGTTGTTTACCATGGAAAACAGCGCGGTTCAAAAAACGAATGTTGTGGTTAAGGAAAATGCTTTTCTATCCTATTTGCCACAACCTACTGTGCCTCATAAAGATTCCAATTTTAAAAGTGTAAATACCATTCATTTAGAAAAAAATGCTGCTGTTGTTTGGGGCGAAATTTTCACTTGTGGTCGAAAATTAAAAGACGAAATTTTTCAGTTTACCCAGTTTCAAAGTTTGACTAAAATCATCCAAGAGGAAAAACTCGTTTATTTCGAAAATTTATTTTTAAATCCAACCAAGCGAAACCCACTTAATATTGGACAATATGAAGGATTTACACATCAACTTAGTTTAGTTTACATTGATGATGCTTGTGATATTCCAGATTTAAAAAAACAATTGGATTCGTTTTTAGAAGATAAACAATGTACGTTTGGTATTTCTGAAACCGCAACCAATGGTTTGTCTATTAAAATATTAGACTTTAAGGCCGAGAAATTATTAACTCTAATGAAACAATTAACTCAGATTATAAAAAATGGTCGACTTTAATTTACTTTGTTTTACGGTTTTATCCATTAGTGCGATTCATACTTTGAGCGGGCCAGATCATTATTTGCCTTTTATTGTCCTGTCAAGATCCAAACAATGGAGTTTGAAAAAGACACTTTTGTGGACATTTTTATGCGGTTTTGCTCATGTATTAAGTTCGGTTGTCCTTGGTGTAATCGGAATATTTCTGGGTTGGACAGTGACCAAAGTCTTCCATATCGAAGAGATTCGTGGAGGCTACGCTTCTTGGTTTTTACTGCTTTTTGGAATCGGTTACGTGATTTATGCCTTGATTAATCTGAAAAATAATAAAACCCACAAACATTTTGACACTTCGGATGAAGGTGATATTTATGTTTTTGAACACAAACACGGACAAAGCATTGCGGGTAACAAACGTTATAAAGTAACACCTTGGGTGATGTTTTTTATTTTTGCTCTTGGACCAAGCGAACCAATGATTCCACTAATCATTTATCCGGCCATTAATTATACCTTTTCAGAAGTTGGGATGTTGATCTTTTTATATACTTTCACTACTGTTTTTACCATGATGTTTATGGTTTTGATGGGTTTTTTTGGTTCTCGTTTTATCGATTACAAAGGATTCGAAAAATACATTGAATTATTCAGTGGGATTTCCATCATCGTTTGTGGCTTTGGAATGGTGTTTTTGGAGTGGTAAATGTTGGGAACTATGTTGGGAATCCTAAAAGAGCATTTGAATTGTAATATAGCAGTTTTGATAAATTATAAAAAATCCGTTTAGAGTTTCTAAACGGATTTTTTGTTTATTTGCGGTACTAATTAATGTATTATGGAATCAAATAAAAAGCAAGCGGCTGTTGGTTTTATCTTTATAACCATGCTTATTGATATTACGGGTTGGGGAATCATTATTCCCGTGATTCCTAAGCTTATTGAGGAGCTAATACAAGGAGATATTAGTGAAGCTGCAAAATATGGTGGCTGGCTCACCTTTGCTTATGCGATTACGCAATTTATGTTTGCACCCTTAATAGGTAATTTGAGTGATAAATTTGGAAGAAGACCCATAATTTTGATCTCGCTTTTTGCTTTCTCACTAGATTATATACTTCTTGCTTTTGCCCCTACAATCACTTGGTTGTTTATAGGTAGGGTTATAGCCGGAATTACAGGTGCTAGTATTTCTACCGCTTCGGCTTACATTGCCGATATAAGTACACCTGAAAATAGAGCTAAAAACTTCGGAATGATTGGAGTCGCCTTTGGACTAGGATTTATCATCGGGCCCGTGATGGGTGGAATCTTGGGCCAATTCGGTTCTCGAATTCCGTTTTATGCTGCGGCTATATTATGTATGCTCAACTTTTTGTACGGTTATTTTATTTTGCCAGAATCACTGTCTCAAGAAAACCGAAGAGGTGTAAACCTTAAAAGAGCCAATCCCATAGGTGCTTTCTTGAATTTGAAAAAGTATCCGTCGCTATATGGACTTATGTTTGCCATGTTTCTAATCTATGTAGCGGCACACGCAGTAGAAAGCAACTGGAGTTATTTTACGATGTACAAATTCAGTTGGGACGAGAAGATGGTTGGTATTTCGCTCGGTGTAGTTGGGATTTTGGTCAGTCTTGTGCAAGGAGGTTTAATACGTTGGACAAGTCCAAGACTTGGAAATGAGAAAAGCATTTATGTGGGCATGAGCTTGTACACCATCGGAATGTTCTTGTTTGCTTTTGCATCAGAGAGTTGGATGATGTTCTTATTTTTGATTCCATATTGTGTAGCAGGAATTGCAGGACCAGCAATAAGAGCAATAATTACAGGACATGTGCTGCCTACCGAGCAAGGAGAGATTCAGGGAACTATAGCAAGTTTAATGAGTGCGGCAACCATTATTGGGCCGCCTGTAATGTCTAGTTTATTTTATTACTTCACCCACAAAGGAGCTCCTTTTCAGTTTGCTGGTATGCCCTTTATCTTAGGCGGCTTTTTGATGATGATTAGTGGATTTGTTGCTTATTTTTCGCTTAAAAAAAATAGCTCGTTAGTCTCAAATACAGCGCAAGAGACAAAGGTTTAATTGGTATTAAAAAGGTAGTACAAACTACAAATAAATAACCAATCTACATTTATTGCAAATACAAGCAATGATTATAGTAGTCAATAATAGCTTTGCCTTTTAGCAAAATATCGGCGCCTATAATACCATGGACAGCTTTGGTTTTGTGTTGGACTAAGGCTTCGTTAACGTGTGACAAATCAAATATTACAAGATCTACTTTAGCTTTCCACACACCCAATTGCACTTTGTTGTTGCCTGCGCTTTGTGTGAGCATGCCTGTAGCTCCCGCACCAGACGCTTTGGTTTTTGAATCTTGAGCGTGTAACTGAAAAAAAGCAACGCTTTCAAAACCAATACAACTGTTGGAAGCACCTGTGTCTAGTATAAAGTCGCCCTTAACACCATTGATTTTTGCTTTGATAAGCAAATGTTGTGTTTTGGTAACCTTAAATTTTATTTTTTTGTATTTCTCCTTTTTCAGGATTTCTTGTAATTTTTCCATTTCTTAAAACCAATGAAAGCCAAAAGTAAGGCAAATACAGTTATAAAACCCAAAAAGTAAAAAGTATAGTTGAAAGCTTCTTCTCCAGCATTGCAGTTGCCGTAGTACACAAATGCACTCCAGTAATAAGGTGATTTTTTTGCATTCGGAATCGTTTTGTCTGCTAGGAATTCTAATTTGGCTCTGTGATTAGCGGACATGTAGGACATTCCTTTTTTCGAAAATTGGTAAAAATAGTCCATAAAAACAGAGGTGGTAAAATCATTTACTTTCCATAACGAAAACAGTAGGTTTTTTGCTCCCGCAAATTGAAAACCTCGTGAAATGCTCATAGCACCTTCCGATTTGTAGAGTTTTCCAATTCCTGTTTCGCAAGCACTCAAAACAACCAAATCAGGATTTATTTCCAGATTATATAACTCGGAGTACAGAATTTCTTGATCGAAAAATTTAATGCTTGCAGGCGTTTCGGTATCTCCCGCACTGGCATGCGTAGACAAATGCAAAATGGAATAGCGAGCTGCATTCGATTTAAAATTTTCAAACGTAGCTTTATCTTTTTCGAAAAAGAGTCCGTCAAATTTGTTTTTAATGGATTGCATTTCGTTTTTCGAAAAGTCCAAGGCATAGTCTGTTTTTTCGAAAATAGGAAAGATACCAAGCACATTTTTTTTAGGTTTTGCGATGGTGATATCCTTTAGATAAAAATGGACAGAATTATTGTATCCTACTTGAAAATCATTAAGCAAGTAGTTCATTTTGGCAAAATTGGTAGTCGTAGTTGCTGAGGTGATCAAAGCTTCAAATGGTAAAAAGTTTAATAGGCCGTCAGGAATCAAGATGAGGTTTTTGCGCGACGAGGGTTTTGGGAGTTTTAGTCTTTTGTAAACGGCGTTTCCACTTCGGTTATAATCAAGAGGGTTGTTTGTTATTTCTTGCGGGTTTGAAAAATAAGTTATAAAAGAATAAATGAGTGGTCCAGTTGTGTGGGCTACATATATAGCATTGAGATACAAATGATGATCTGAAAATGTAAAGGAGTAAAGATTTTCATCACCATAAAAGTAGGTTACCAAAACGGCATTATCGGTATCAAGTTTGGTGTACAATTCATTAATATTTATCGCTGTTTCGGGATCTTTTTGCGCTGGTTTTTGAATTTCTTTCAAGGCCAACATCAATTCATTCTGTTTTTTGATAGCATTGCTAATGATTGCAACACGAGCTGTGTCACCTTTTTGTTGTTCTTTGGTAATGGTTGTATTCCAGTTTTGTAGTTGCTCTAGGATGAGTTTTTCTTTTCGAGATCTATTTTTATCTTGATACAAATGCTCCTTCAAAACAATCGATTTAGTTTTTTCGGCAAGTTGAAATGCCTGTTCTAGATAGGTGTTTTTGTGCTCTTTGTTAAAAAGAGACTGATAGATTTCGATACATTTTTCGGTGCGTTTTCGATTGCGGATTTGTACGATTATTTTCGAATTTTCATAAACGAGTAACGACTGAAATAATTCTTCAATATGGAAGGCAAGAACATAAGCAGCTAGTGCTTTTTTGGGTTGATTTTGTAATTGATAAAGGTTAGCTTGCAAGTCCAAGGCATCCAAAAGTGCAGTTTCGGCGTACAGGTCAGTTTCGTTGGGTAGACTACTTTTTAAACTTGAATAGTTGGGTAATAGTTTTTTAAAGACCGATTCTATTGCAAGTTGTGCTTCTGGCAGTGCATCTTGTTGGAGTAAAAAGGAGGCGTTTTCTAATTGAAATAGGGCTTCTTGCCTTGGTTTTTTATGAGGTAGTTTTTCGAATATCTTTTTGGCTTTTTCAAAATAAACAGTTGCTGCCTTTAGATCAGTGCGGTCGCGGTTAAATTGACTTAAGTTAAGGTAGGTATGATAGATTGCTTCTTGCTGTGATTCATCTTTTTGTAATAAAGTGATGGAGCGTAAAAAAGCTTTTTCTGCTTTTTGAAAAGTCTCATAATTCACTACTTTGCCTTTGGTAGATAAATAATAATTAGTCCCCAAGTTGTTGAGTAGGTTTCCTTTTTGAGCATTGGTAAGAACTGTAGCTTTTATTGTTTTTTCGAGCAAGTCAATTGCATGGTAGTACCTTCCAGAGCATTGGTAAACAATGGACAAGTTTAATATAGCTGCATATTTTTGCGCTGCAGCTTCGGGATTTTTTTTGTCTTGTGTTGCCAGATCATAATATTGTTTAATAATGTTCTCTGCATTGGTGTAATCGCCAAGAATAGTATAGAGGTTGCCCAGTGGCTTGAGGCAATATTCAATTATGTCGTAGTTTTGCAAGTGATTGGATTGGTAAATCTTCCATGCTTTTTCATAACTTTCGACCGCATGGTTTGTTTGTTCAAATTGGTCTTCATAATAGGCTTTGTTGCAGTTTAGAATTACATAAGCGAGCAATGCAGCACGGTCTGATTTGTTGATTTTTGGTTCTGTATTTTTTTCGAAAGAGCTAAGAATGGCAAGACTTTCGTCGTTTGGATTTGCGACAAATCGATCTATGGCAGTGTTTATTTTATCTTCGGTGGTTGGATTTGCTTGTGCCCACGCACCCATATAAACGAGCGAAAGAAAAATTAGATATAGCTTTTTCATAGTTTTTGATTCGGTTGACAACCTGTTGATAAATAGCTTTTTCGATAAAAACTAAAATTTCCAAATTCCATAGAACTGTAAATAATTAAATGATTCCTTAAAATTAACCACATATCGTGCACCTAGACTCGGTCCTATGCGAGCTGCGCCTACGGTAAGGTCAAATAATAATCCTGCTTTTAAATTTGTAAAGCTTTCAGATCTAGCACTTGTTTCTTCTTTTGTGCTAAATAAAAAGTCTGGCTTTTGATCTTCATACAAATCTATAGTCGAAGTTAATTGCTGTTTTTCAGATAGGTTTCCGTTGACTTGCAAACCGGCTCCAATACCTACAAAGTTGTTGATGTTGTATCGTATTAATACTGGAATCTCAAGATTTACCGTATTATTTGTACTTGTTGTTGTGGTGCGTTGCAATTGGTCTATGGTTGCTGCATTTCGAATAATTTCGTCATTGATACTGCTTTCGGACTCATAGTTGGTAAAACTGTTTAGCAACTCGACTTGCCAGTAAAAGCGGTACGATTTGAACGGAGAAATCGTTGCTCCATAAAAATAACTTGTAGCTTTCTTTAAATCAGGATAGTAATTATATCCCGCTTTTGCACCGATAGATATGCCTGGAGAAAATCGTGTGGTGGCATAATTGGTCAAGATTGGATCGTTCTTATCAAAGATAATTGCGGTTCGGCTTTTGGTGGTTGTTTTATGGAAATCTTTATTAAACTTCATCGAATATTTCACAAAGCCTTTGGTGCTATCTTTTTCGCGAACATTTTTTTGAGTGCTACCGGGCAGGTAAATATTTTTGAAGGTAAAATGTATTTGCTTTTGCTTTATAATGGTATCCAAACAGCTATAGGTAGGCACGATATCTTTTGGGCAAATAGGGCATTTGGGATACATGTCTTCAATCTTGAATGTTTTTTTGTCAAACATATCAGGTATATCTGTTTCTAGCCGAATCATTCTGGCGGGTCCTTCACCATTGTTTTGAAAGCGGGTTTTGAAATTGACTCTTTTAAAGCGAACAAAGCGGTAATTCATTAAACTTCCCGTAGAACCCATTTTGTTGGGATCGTGAGAGGTCACAATCTCCATTTCAAGATTTTTCACCTTATGGCTTTTGTAGGAGCGATTGGGTACAAATACACCGCGCATAGTGACAGTGGCACTAGTGTCTTTGAGCATCTCGGGAGTTGTTTTAAAAGTGTAAAAAATGTTGTGCTGCGTATTCGGATTAAGGTCATCCATTTCTAAAATGGAGACATTATGGAAATCTTTTTTTGCTATGGCAAGAGTTGTCTCTAGATCCATGTCATTAAGTAGGTTGGTGTTTTTTTTGATCGCAACGCTGTTTTCATTCGATGCCAAAAAACGATTGCTGTCATTGATCTCCTGAGCAATTGCATAGGCGTTGTCATGTACTTCACGTTCACCTGCATGTGTACGGAAATCTATTAATTCGAAATTTTTATTTTTAAACTGGGTTTCGTTATAAAATAAATACAATTTACCATTGGTCATGTAGTTTTCAGGATTTTGATAACTCATTATTACAACCATCTCTTCGCTCGGAATGGGGTCACAGTTTTTTTGAAGCATAAAATTATCATCCAAATCTAATGATACAACTGCCGAATTAGGAGGGCTACTAATTTCATTGATAACTACTTTTTTGGGTCTGGTAGCAGGTGGTTTTCCGTTGTCATAGTTGTTGGTAACTGCCAATCGGGCGGTATAGGTGCCTTTGTTTTTGTATACATGTTGCGGTTCTGCCGCTCGGCTATACGTACCATCACCCATTTCCCATAAGTAGGAGAAACTAGGTTTTGGTGCTCCAGAGATCGGAATTAACGGGGGTAGTGTTGGTTTAAAATTGACTTCACTTCCTGTTTGAAGGTAGCCAATGATAGCTCTTCGGGTGATGGTGTCTTTTACTTTTGGTTGTGCGTAAGTAAAAAAAGCAGTTAAGTAAAAGAGAAGGAATAATGGTTTCATAATCAAATGGTTTGGTTAAGAATTATAAAAATAGCAAAAAGCGGTGATTGACTCACCGCTTTTCTGAAAAATTAGATTTTTTGTTTCTAATTTACCGCTCAATCAAATTTCTTCGAGGGTAAAAAAATTATTTAGTACAATTGTAAAAAGTTAGGTTCTTTACAGTATTTCCGCTGATAGCAAAGGTGATTATGCCTCCGGTTGGATTGCTCGGTAGGTACGGGTCTAGAGGTGTAGTCACAATGGTGTACGTGCCATCTGCAATTCCAGAGAAAAAGATGTTTCCGTTATTATCTGTAACGGCAGTTTTTGCTGTACCTCCAGAACTATTTTTTAATGTAAAAGTCCATCCGGTCCCAAAGGTATTGGTACTGTCAAAAGCAGCGGTACAGTTGCGGTCATGAAGATTCCTATGAAGAATAGGAATAAGTACAGTTTTAAGTTTTTCATGGTTAAAAGTGTTTAATGGTTAGTGGTTTTTTATTAGATCATATAATAATTAGAAATGTTACCCCCTGTGTTTACTACATTAAAATTATGCATGAAGCTAAATAGTAGTAAGGCTAGTTTTGTTTGAAGGAAGTAGTTTTGTTAGCGTAAAATTAATTTCCATAAGTGTTTGACAAATGGCTTTATAATCTCTTTTAATTTTTCCATTGTTAAATGTTTCGGTTAGTGATTTTGAATTGTGTTTGAATTTGGTCTGTTATTACATTACAAAATTCAGACTAAATAGAGGATTGTTTTAGGAGCGTTCCACTAAAAATAAGGTGGGGAAGTACCTAAAAAAACACCGTGATTATACGGTAGGGGTTTTAGTGGTTTTACTTATAATAGATTTATAATCATTAGGTTACTTTGCTAAATAAAGTTTATATTTATTTGAATTAACCAATACCATTAAATTTTAAAACTATGAAATCAACCAAAAATTTGAAAATCATTATTATAGGTTTAGTATTTTTGTTAGGGGCATCCCTATTTTTAAACCCTTTTGCTACTCCCGAAAAAATACCGACAAAGGATGCAGATGTAAAAGAAGAATCAAGTGGGCCAATTTCTGAAATGGAGATCCAACTCATTCAAAACATGGTTGGGAATTACAAGTCAAATCAATTAAAATTTGTTGAAAACGGATTGAAAAAACCTGATGCACAATCGATTTGGTTTGATCTCGAAACCCTCAAGAATTTTGTTAAACAAATAGAACAAAACACCAAAGAGAAGGATTCTTCAATCCCTTCCAGTCAATTGGGTATTAGAATGTATTATGCTAGTTATCCCGCCAAAGAAGATATGGAAGCCTATCGCGATTTGAAAAAAACGCCCAAGGATTACGAGAAAATGCATACTTTGATCATGGTGCCAACCCTGAAAATTAAAAATACAAATGTCGATTACAATCCATTAGATAGCGCAACCTATAGTACTGGTATAAATTTATTTTCGAATGCTACCAATGGTATCCAGTCAATAGCAAAGGCAATGTCTGCAAATGCTGCAGCTCAAAATCATGGTACATTATCACCACCAGAGAATGCATATTAGTTTTATTAATCCAATCATTCATGTACAAGCAGCCTGAATATTTAATCAATCTCCTTCATTTTTGTGAGTTTATTGCAATGATTACCAGTGTTTTGTATTTTAATAGAGTAAAGAAGACCTATTGGAAATGGTTTACTTTTTATCTGGTTTATATTTTTGTGTATGAAATGTCAAGTTTCTATCTCATATTTTAGCCCCTTATAAGTTCAGAGTGATATTCTAAATTTCAAATAGTACATTTGAGATATGAAATACAAGAAATGGAGTTTAGAAGAGAAGTTGGAAATTTTATCTTCTTGCGAAGATTTAGGCGTTGTAGAAACCTGTCGTAAATACAGTGTTAGTACAGGAAGTTTGTATAGTTGGAAGAAGAAGCATGAAAAACAAGGAGAGGCAGGCTTAAAAGTTACTTATGACGATCGTAGCAAAGAGTTAAAGCAAGCAGAGGAAGAGAACAGAATTCTACGTAAATTATTAGCTAATAAAGAAATTGAACTAGAAATTGGACGTGAACTTTTAAAAAAAAAGTTTGGGACGTCCGATCCAAGAAAGATTTAGTTGATAGTATTTGTAGTAAACATAAAATCAGTAAAAGCAAAGTCATTTGTATGTTAGGTATGAATCAAAGCAGCTATTACCGAAGGCCAAGTCTTGGCAAAAAAGGTAATAAGCCTAGTGTCTTTACTTATAATAAGTTCAAGGGAATGGTGAGTCAAGAAACTGTTATAGCATCGGTTAAAGAGATTTTAAGCCATGAGTTTATAGACTGCGGATACCGCTTAATGACTTCTTACTTACATCGAGATGGATATAAGATTAATCACAAAAAGCTTTACCGAATTATGAAAGAAGAAGGCTTGTTAAAACTCGAAAATAGGATAAACAGGAGTGGTTCTGGGCGTAAGTTTGTAAAATATAGAAAGGTTATTACTGTTAGGCCGTTTCAGTGTATAGAAATGGATATTAAGATGGTTTGGATTCCTAGTGTAGGTAAAAATGCCTACTTACTATCAATCATAGACGTTCATACCCGTAGAATTTTAAAAGATTACTTCTCTTTTTCAATAAAACAGAACAAAGTAATAACATTCCTTTCTGATTTATTTTTAGAATACCAATACCCTGAAAACGTTGTTATTAGAAGTGATAATGGTAGTCAATTTATTGCCAAAAGTGTTCGTGAATACCTAGGTATAATAGGTGTTCAGCAGGAATTTACACATGTAGCCACACCTGAAGAAAATGCACATATTGAAGCTTATCATGGAATCCTAAAAAAAGAAGTGTTCCAAAGGGTTGATTATAGAACTTTTGGAGAAATTGAACAGATATTAAAAAGGTATGTGATTTTCTATAACAATAATAGGCTGCATGGGCTATTAGGACGTATTACACCAATGGAAAAATGGAACCAAGATAAAGATCTAATTTTATTGGAAAAATTAACCGCATAATTAATAATCGAAATTTAGAATAATACTCTTGTTTTATAGGGGTCAAAACATCTCAAGTTTAATTCTGATATCAGTATTAGTAATTATCTGTCGTACATTCAGATTCCGGTAGAGTTTATCTTCTTTTTTTGGTTATTTTCTTGTAAATCATTAAATAATAATAGGTTGTTTTATGGCGCTGTTGTAGTGTATTTGGGGTCTTTTGTTCTCGAAAGCCAGTTTTCAAATACCACGTTTGTTTTTAAGTCCATAAACAACAGCACAGGGGCCTTCTTGTTATTAATTATGGTAATCCTGGAGTTTATCAAGCAAATTAAGAGTGATTCTATCCTTTTTTATAAGGAAAACAAAATGTTTTACATCAATATTGGTGTTATTTTGTTTTATATTGGTACAATGCCCTTTATGGGTTTGTACAATTATATTTTGAAAGTGCCAGAAATTTGGAATAACTATTATATTTATTTTATGCTTTCAAATTGTGTAATGTATTTATTATTTGCAGCTTCGTACATATGGGGGAAAGTGAAATAATCTTAATAATCATTCTATTCAATCTATTTTTATTATTATTTATTGTTGGGATTCTTGTTTTTATCCGGCAGTATAAATTAAAAAAAATAGAGCATCAAGCATTGCTAGTTAGTCAAGATGAGCTTCATCAAAAAGAAATGCTAGCAACACAAATAGAAATCCAAACGCAAACCATGCAGCACATTGGAAGAGAAATCCATGATAACATTGGACAGAAACTTACATTAGCTAGCTTGTATGCTCAGCAATTGGCGTTTGAAAATAAAGCACCGCATATCAATGAAAAGATAGAGAACATAAGTGCTATCATCAATGATTCATTAGGAGAATTAAGGCAACTTTCAAAATCATTAACAGATGACGCTATTGATACGCTCAAAATTCATGATTTAATTGCCAAAGAATGTATTAAAATTAATGTCTTAAAAAAATGTACCGTCCTTTTTGAATCGAATGTTGATGATCTAAACTTATCATATGAAATAAAAGTAGTGTTGTACAGGATTACCCAAGAATTTATTCAAAACAGCATTAAATACGCCAATTGCAAAAATATTTTTGTGGATTTAAAGCAAAGTGGCGATTTTGTTAATCTAAGTTTAATCGATGATGGTGTGGGTTTTGATAAAACTGCCATAAATCAAAACGGAATCGGATTGAATAACATGAAGAAAAGATCCAAAATCATCAATGCCGAATTTAATTTGATAAGTACAAATGAAGGAACGAAAGTAACCTTAAAAATACCTTTTACAGATGAAAAATAGTATAGCCATTGTTGATGATCATATTCTAATAGCCAAAGCACTGACGAGTATCATTTCGAATTTTGAAAATTTTGAAGTAATATACGAATGTGAAAACGGAAAGGAATTGATCGAAAAGTTTAAATTCAAAGACACTATTCCAAGTATTGTATTACTAGACATAAGTATGCCTGTTATGGACGGATTTGAAACTGCAACCTGGCTCAAAGAAAATCATCCTAACGTTTTGATTATGGCATTAAGTATGCAAGACGATGACAACAGCGTTATTAAAATGATAAAGAATGGTTCGCATGGTTATCTATTAAAAAATACCCATCCTATCGAATTGGAAAAAGCGTTGTTGAAGCTGGTCGAAAATGGATTTTTCTACCCAGATTGGGCTTCTAAGATGGTATTTGCCTCAATTGGCGAAAATTCAAAAGAAGCTATTGTGAAGATTTCTGATAGAGAAAATGAATTCTTGACGTATGTAACAACGGAAATGAGTTACAAAGAAATAGCCGAAAAAATGTTTTGCAGTCCAAGAACTGTCGAAGGGTATAGAGATAACTTATGCCTGAAGCTAGAACTAAAATCAAGAGTAGGTTTGGCAGTATATGCCCTAAAAAATGGGATAAATTGAAACATAAGTTAAGAAAACGGTGAGGGCGTCACCGGTTTCTTTCTTTAATTGACATTTGCTAATTACTGTATAGCATTTATGGCTGCTATAAGTTGTGCTTCGGTTGCTGTTACGGTGTCTAGATCTGTAAATTGGTAGATTGCATTTTCTTGGATAGTAACAGCTTTGATAGCATATTTCCATTCACCATTTTCGGCGGTTACAAAGATAATATGACAGGCCAACCCAATAGGAATTTGACCATAATGCTCACTGAATAATCCACCGGCTGTATAGGTGTCTAGTTTTGCAAGTGCATTGCTTCCTTCACCGTCATAGGATAAGTAGATAGCACTATTGGTATTGCTGTAGCCGTTTGGAGCTCCAACAAGAATGGTCGTTTTTGGTCTAGGATCGCTATAAAATTTGTCAACATTGGTCCATCCAAAGCCTGGAATCGAAATAGTATAATTGTCTTGATCAACAGTTAGTTGACCAACTCGTACCAGTCCAGAGCCATCAAGATCAAGCGCAACTCCTTCGGCCCAAATCAAGTTGCCTGTGTCATCAAGGTTTCCGGTCCATAACGTCATATCTTGGTCGGCACCGTTGGTCAAGGCCGTTGGCACTAGTAGCGTCATGTTTTCTGAAGTGGTCAAGGCTACACCATTTTGGCTTGCTTTGACAAAAAATTCGCCACCAGAGATCAGCATTTTTTGATCTCCGTTGGGCAGTAAACCCATGGTAGGTTTGTTGGTGACAAGCATGCGACCTTTGTCAAACAGTTCGATATATTCGATCAAAATAGGGCCAGTCACTAGTTGACCGTTCTTAAGTAGTTTATTACCGTTTATAGTGATCGCAATCCCGTTGGGAGTAGTTAGGTTGATAGGGCCAACTCCTGCTGTAACTATAAATTTTTGAGTTTGACCTTTTAATGCCAGATCGTGCGCTTTTGCAAAGCTTTCTGTTGTTGCTATGGTAGAAATTGGTTCGCTTGGATTGCAAGAAAAAAAGGTGATCAGCGCAAGTAGAATAAAGATTAAATACCTGAATTTTGGTCTTCTGTTGAAATTTGTACTGTTTCTTCGGTGGTTTGGTTTTGTAATTTTCATGATAATGATGTTTAGAGGATTAGGTTGTTATTAGTACATCCATTTACATCCATAATTGTTACCCCATTTATTCGTTTATTTTTAATTTTCGAATAATTTTCTGCCTAGTAGGACAAAATAAACGTTCGGCTTTTTCATGTTATTTGTTATTGATTGGGAGGCTTTTAGGTTAAAAAATCAATGTTTATGTAATTATATATGTCTAAAAATGAAAATGTTATCAATAAGTTGCACTTAGTCGAGATTCTTTATTAACTTTATCAGTCAAAATATTTTCTATGGCTCCATTAGCAGCGCATCCTGACCAAATGTATATTGATGGTCTGGCGTCGAACAATTCGACGATCATTAAATCCATTTACAAAAAATTTGTCCCCAAGGTGATTCACTACATCCGAAACAACTCTGGTGACGAAGATCAAGCGCAGGATGTCGTACAGGAAGTTCTTATTTTATTATTCGATCAGGCAAAAGCCGAGAAGCTAACGCTGACTTGCCCATTTGACGCCTACTTTTTTTTACTGTGTAAAAGAAAATGGCTCAATGAATTGAAAAAAACATCGAATAGAGGGGTAACAATTGCTGATGATTATGGATCTATAAAAGACACCAATGAAGAATTGGTCGCTCTAGCCGAAGAATTTGAATCGAAACAACAACTTTTTGACAGCATGTTTAAAAAACTAGGTGATAAATGTCAAGAAGTACTCAAGTGGAGTTTTGTGCTCAAATCGATGGAAGAGGTGGCAGAAAAACTCAATGTAACTTATGGTTATGTTCGAAAGAAAAAATCATTGTGTACCGGGCAATTAACCCAATGGATTCAGGAATCAAGTCAGTATCAATCTCTAAAATAACCGAATTATGAACCAAGAGAATTATATATTATTCGATCAATACCTTCAAGAGGAATTGACGGATCCAGAAAAAAAACTTTTTGAGGATCAATTAAGATCTGATACCATATTAGCAACTTCCTTTGAAGATTTTAAGGAAGTCAATTTTCAGCTGAAACAAAAATTTAGTATGGACAAAGAGCGTCGAGCGCTAAGAAGCAAACTCGCCAAGATTTCAGATGAATGTCGTGAAAAGAAAGATTCAAGGGTGCGAACCTTAAAGCCTTGGTACTATTCTGTAGCGGCATCTGTTACTATTTTGCTTGGCGTTTGGTTTGTAATGCAAAATGCTAAACCCGTTTTTGAAGATTACAACCAATATGAAAATGCCTATTTTGTTGAAAGAGGAGATGAAAGTGCTACGCTAAAAGCAGCACAAGATGCTTTTAATAATAAAAAATATAAAGAAGCTGTGGTTGATTTTGAATTGGTTCGACATGAAAAACCAAGTACCGAAGTCGATTTGTATTATGGTATTACACTGATGGAAGTTAACCGATTGGAAGAAGCTAGAGCCATTTTTGAACCAATAAGAAAAGGAACATCAATCTATAAAAACAAGGCCAGCTGGAATTTGGTTTTGCTTGAACTGAAACAAAAAGAGTATGACGCTTGTAAAACGATTTTGAAAACGATTCCAACGGATTATGAAAATTATGATCAGGTAAAAGAGTTGTTGAAGAATTTAAATTGATAGAAGAAATTTATGTTTATTCATTAAAAAAAGCCTAGACCAAAAAAAAATGATCTAGGCTTTCTATATTGTAATTAAACCCTTTGTACATGATTATTTTACCATAAATCCTTTGCTTTGAGATTCTCCTTTACTATTAATCATTTTTAAATAATAGACACCAGGTTTCCAGCTTGAAGTTATAATCTTTTCTGTTTTTGTTTTAAGATTTTCTTTTCTGTATTTTATATTTCCAGAAATATCAACTATTTGAATCGAATAGTTGTCTTCAATGTTGGTTTCAAGAGCGTTTTCAGCTGTTTTGTCTTTTCCTTTTGAAGTTTCATCAATTGTAACTTCTATTTGTTCAGATGTTGGACTTGATAGTACTCTAAAACTATACTCACTATAATAAGGGTCATAGCCATTTAAGAAATAGGAGAAATTTTGCCATTCACCCCATCCACAATCATTTTTCATTCTTGCATTAAAACTTAAATTAAGGTAAGGAGAGCTTATTGCTGTACTCAATACTAAGGCATTGCCATAAACGCCTTCAAAATAAAAATCAGAATAGGAGTCAAAATCTACTTCAAAATTGGAGGAATCTAATGTTAATAAATTGTTTGAATCTTTGAAATAAATAATACAGGAATCATATTGTGCATAAATTTTACTAGAAGATGGATCTTGACCAAAAGTTACTGGCACAGGTAAACTATTGGTTATAGAAATGTTTTTTTGTACTGATTTTGTTTGACCGCAACTATTTGAAATATCTGCTTTCAAGTTAAAATTGCCTGATGTTGCATTTATTGTAACCGTTGCATTCGTATTTGTCTGGGTACTGACACTTGCTATACTAGGATTTGAAGAACTCCATACACACTAGAGTTGGGCGGTACATTTTCAAGTGTGTAAATACCTGAACCATTACTAGCACACAAACCATTACTACCAGAAATCAAGACATATGGATTAAATGTTGCCAATGAAACCGTGATTGTTTTGGAAGGGTACGCAACCCCGTTAACAATTGGGGTAACTGTTACATTAGAAGGCAATGTAGCATTGGGTGTTAATGAAATAGAGCTAGCAGTAGTGGTAAACGTTCCTACAGAATTCCCATTATATTTCCAACCACTAGTACTCCATTGATAGGTAGTATTTGGTGAATTATACACATTTGTAATGGCAAATGTTTGCGGCGTAGTCGCTCCACAATCAATAGTTTTTGTGGTAACTGGTAGAGTGAAGGTGGGTACTTGGGTTTTCTTTAGCGAATATTCACAACTTCTTGTCTTAAGGTTTGAATCTGTTGTAAATTCAATAAGGATACTACTTCCTGTAACTTGAATCTCACTTTGTGATATATTGCATGCAATTGTACCAATATATTCAGTATTATTTGCCCAACTCTCGGAAGATATTGTAATGCTGCCTTTTGTGTTTCCATATGATGAACTGTCATTTTTAAGTAATATTTTCAAGGTTCCAATACCAATTGCTTGATTACTAGGTTTTGTTAACTTATAATAAATAGTTGTATTATTGTTGGACGTTGTTCCGAAATCAATAAGACTACAATTGTTGTAAGTAACACTATTAACATATACATCAGTAATAGAAGTAGTTACTTGTGCAAAAGAATTATTTATGCAAAGGATAGTTAATAAAATACGTATTTTTATATTTTTCATTTTATTAAATTTTAAGTTGTTTTTCTAAATGTATTTGAAATCCAAAACCAACTGTAAAATATTTTGCAGTGCCATCAGAAAAGGATTCAGAGAGATAATTTAAGGTCATTTCTAAGCCTACACTACTATTAAAGTAGACTACTGGTCCTGCTTTAAATCTGTAACTACTTCCTTTGTTAGAATCAAATCCTTGTGTTTTTGATGAATAATAATTATAGTTTGCCTCGGCTAAAAGGTTTATTCTATTTTCAGGTTTTAAAAAATAGTACCTAGCAAAAGGTCCACCTCCATATACTATATTTGAAACAGTATTATTTGCTTTACCATAATTAAAATTTCCATTGATTCCAAGAGCGAACTTATTTGCAATAAAATACCCAATATTCGGAAAAATTCTTACCGTATTACCACTTCCTAAAATTTCGTTATCGTTATTAATTATTTTTGAATTAGTATAGTTTGCGTCTCCCCCTACCATCCAGTTCCCTTTGGTTATTTGGGCATTGGTAAAACTGTAAAAAGACAGCAGTAACATTGTTAAAATTGTTTTTTTCATTTTATTAAATTTTAAATTATTATTTAATTATTTGGTTCTTTTTAAAATAGCATTTGCCTAGCAAACTTATTTTTGTTTTTTTTTTTGATTATATCATAGGCTAAAAGAATTATAGGTTTAAGGTTTTATTTACAAAATAGATAACCAAAAGTAGCCTTTACAGTATTTCAAGTATGTAATAAATGGTTAAATAACTACAACGTATGTGTTTTTTTTGTAAATATATTCCTTATCATAAAAATGAGTTACTTATAGGATTTAGTCATAAGTTTGATTTTTTAGTCATAATTCTCGTAATTTTACAATCTAAATCAAATCCTTGAAAACAAAAATGATCCTTACCGACACCCACACCCATTTATACTCAGAAGAATTCAATGAAGATCGAAACCAGATGATTGAGCGTGCTATTGATGCTGAAGTGTCTCGTTTTTTTATTCCGGCCATCGATTCTAGTTACACAGCATCCATGTATGAATTAGAAAAAAGCTATCCTGAAAATATATTTTTGATGATGGGTTTGCATCCTACACATGTAAAAGAAAATTATCAGGAAGAATTGCAGCATGTGATCGAAGAATTGGAGAAAAGAAAATTCTATGCCATTGGCGAAATCGGAATCGACTTGTTCTGGGACAAAACCCATTTGAAGGAACAGCAAGATGCTTTTCGAACTCAAATACAATTGGCCAAAAAATATCAGTTACCTATTGTGATTCATTGTCGTGATGCTTTTGACGAAGTTTTTGCTGTTTTGGAAGAAGAAAAGTCCGATGAATTGTTCGGAATATTTCACTGCTTTACGGGTACACATGAGCAAGCACTTCAGGCGATCTCCTATAATATGAAATTAGGAATTGGAGGAGTGGCTACATTTAAAAATGGTAAAATAGATCAGTTTTTACATGAAATTGATTTGCAACACATTGTCTTAGAGACAGATTCACCTTATTTAGCACCGGTTCCCTTTCGAGGAAAAAGAAATGAAAGCAGTTTTGTTGTGAATGTTGCGCAAAAATTGGCTGAAATATATAATGTGCCTATCGAAGAAATAGCCGAAAAAACTACAGAAAATTCTAAGGCCATTTTTGGTATTTAAGCCATAAATTCCCTTTGTTTAACTTTTTTTTTGTTCTTTTGCTTTGACTAAAATAACTATAATGCAAAAATTCGACGCAATTCGACCTTTTTATGATACGGAGGTAAACGCAGTTTTCAAAAAACTACTGTACCATCCGATGATGAAATCTTTAATGGATTTCTCTTTCCCTGATGATGAGGATGCATCATGGAGAAAGTTGTTGGCCAAAACACATTCTATACGTGATTTTCAATGCAACTTTATCTATCAATCGGTACAGACATTGTTGAAGAAAAGTTCTGAAGGACTTTCTACTTCTGGCTTTGAAAAACTTGAAAAAGGAGAACCTTATCTTTTTATCTCGAACCACAGAGATATTTTGCTTGATACCACTTTGTTAAACGCGTCTTTGTTTGAGCACGAGTTGGTTATGACTGCCTCGGCTATTGGAGACAATTTGGTCAAAAAATCATTTTTGATGGATTTGGCACGTTTAAACCGTAATTTCTTGGTGCAAAGAGGTTTGGCTCCGAGAGAAATGCTACAAAGTTCCAAAATACTGTCGGAGTATATTGGCCATTTAATTAATCACGAGAATCGTTCGGTATGGATCGCACAACGTGAGGGTAGAACCAAAGATGGGAATGATGCTACCAATCCTGGTATTTTGAAAATGCTAGCGATGGGATCTGATGAAGCAAACTTGATTGATTATTTCAAAAAAATTAAAATTGTACCTGTTTCAATATCATACGAATACGATCCTACAGATGCCTTAAAAATGCCACAAATTATTGCTGAGGCAAACAATGAGGTATATGTAAAAGAGGAAAACGAAGATTTTATGACCATACTAAGTGGTGCATTGGGGCAAAAGAAACACATTCACATACATATTGGTGATGTTTTGACCGATACCCTTGATAAAATTGGTAAAGAAAATGACAATACCAATAAACAAATTCAGGCTATTGCCCAGGCGATAGACGACTCTGTTTTACGTAATTATAGACTATGGCCTACTAATTATATTGCTTGCGATATCGTGAACAACAACACGGACTATGCGGACTATTATACTGAGGATCAAAAGGTACTTTTTATTCGAAGAATGGAAAAACGTATCGATACAGATAATGCAGTTGCATTGCAAGGATTTTTAAATATGTATGCTAACCCAGTTTTGAACTGTCATAAATATCAAAATGCAGTCCAAAAGTAAAATACTTTTAATCTATACCGGTGGAACCATTGGTATGAGCAAAGACTTTGAAACAGGTGCTTTGGTAGCTTTTAATTTCAGTCAACTACTGCAACAAGTGCCGGAGCTCAAACTAATCGATTGCGAAATTGAAACGGTTTCTTTTGAAATTCCGATTGATTCGTCCAATATGAACCCTGAAATTTTGGGTACTTTGGCAGCGATGATCGAAAAAAATTATGCGCTTTTTGATGGATTTGTCGTTCTTCATGGGTCAGATACCATGGCTTATACGGCATCGGCATTGAGTTTTATGTTCGAAAACCTTGCTAAACCTGTCATTCTCACAGGTTCACAATTGCCTATAGGTGACTTGCGCACAGATGCCAAAGAGAATCTTATCACGGCCATTCAAGTTGCGTCCTTACGTGAGGCGGGTAGGAGTGTGATACAAGAAGTTTGTCTTTATTTCGAATATAAATTATACCGCGGTAACCGTACAACCAAAGTAAATGCCGAACATTTTCAGGCATTTAATTCACCCAATTATCCTTGTTTAGTCGAGTCGGGTGTTCATTTAAAATCAAATGTTGCCTTACTTTTACAGAAGGAATTCAATAGTGAATTGAAAGTTCAATATGCTTTGGATACCAATGTGGCTATTTTAAAACTTTTTCCCGGAATTAGCGAGGCGGTTTTGTCTGCTATGCTTTCGATAAAAGGCTTGAAAGGAATTGTTCTAGAAACCTACGGATCAGGGAATGCACCTACCGAAGAATGGTTTCTGAATTTAATTCGAAAAGCAATCAATAACGGTTTGTATATCGTTAACGTAACCCAATGTTCTGCCGGTAGTGTAATGATGGGGCAATATGAAACTAGTACCGAATTGAAAAATATCGGATTAATTTCGGGCAAAGACATCACCACCGAAGCTGCAATTACCAAATTGATGTACTTGTTGAGTCAAGATAAATCACCAGCTGAATTCAAAATTTCGTTCGAAAAATCCCTTCGAGGCGAATTGACCGAATAATCTACTTAGACGGCATTTTTTCAGGATGATGAACTATAGGGGTAACTTCTTCCTCTTTCGTTTTGTTTTTAAAAATCAGAAACACAATAGCAGCTACAATACAAAGGATGCCTTGAAGGGTAACCGTAAGGCGTGTGCCTATATTGTGCGACAAAATTCCGATGAGCAAACTCCCAATCGGTAGCATTCCTTGGTATGCCATGATGAAGTAGCTTATGCTTCGTGAGCGCATGTGTGAAGCACTCTTTAATTGTATATAGATATTGATTGAGGATGTTTGTGCCATCATACCAAGTCCACAAAGCGTGGTGCATACAAGCGCAACTAGTAAGTTTGGAGCAAAGGATAATAAAATCATACTAGAACCCAATAGCAGCGTAGCAGCAAGGGTAATTTTGGTCACATCTGTCCCTTGTTTTAAATTGGTCAAATAGATGGCTGACAAAAGAGATCCAATTCCTGCCGAGCTTTCAAACCAACTAAAGGTTTGCGCATTACCACTGAAGATGTCTTTGGCAAAAACAGGTAATAAGGTTATAAATGAGGTGACAAACAAACTACTACAGACTAGTAAAAGCAGCATTTTGCCCATATCAGCTTCTTTTTTTACATAATCAAGACCTTCGATAAAATCATTTAGTATTTCAATTTTATGATTTAGTTTGGGTTGGTACGTTAGGCGCATCAGGAACAAAGAGCACAATACAGGTAGGTAGCTCAAGAAATTACCAATAAAACAAACATCTGCGCCAAATCGATGCAAAATAATTCCGGCAAGAGCTGGTCCTGCAATTCGGGCAAAGTTGCTCAAGCTTGTATTTAATGCTACAGCATTGGCTAGATTGTCTTTGTTGTCAACGATCTCAACCATCATGGTTTGCCTACAAATCATGTCAAAAGAGTTAATGATGCCTTGAAACAAGCTCAATGCCATGATTAATTCGATATTATAGGTTTTGGTATAAAAAACCAATGCCATTAATCCTGCTTGAAACATGGCCATAAATTGTAAAACAATCATGGTTCTGTGTCTGTCATACTTTTTTAAGAAACTACCTGCCAAGGGCGATAGGAATAGCGACGGTATCATACTGAAAAACATCACAAGTCCTAATAAAAACACCGAATTGGTGATGCTGTACACCATCCAACTCACGGCAGTCTTTTGCAGCCAGGTCCCAATCACAGAAATGGACTGACCGTAAAAGAATATTTTAAAATTTCTAGATTCTAATGCTTTAAACATGCTATTTTGTATTTGCTACAAAGGTCGGGATTATGAATTCATTAAAAAAGTTAAAGGTTTCCCTTATTTTGGCAGATAGAATGCATCGATTTAGCCGTTTCACAAGATTATTTTTATGAAAATAGTGTTATAGCAGTTATAGAAATAGTTGGATAATATCGTTCGAAATTGTTTTTTTAGTCGATTTTTTTTAGGTTATTTGCAATCCCATTTAGAGAGGTGTCTGAGTGGTTGAAAGAGCTAGCCTGGAAAGCTAGTATGTGGGCAACTGCATCGTGGGTTCGAATCCCATCCTCTCTGCAAAGAAATAATGCTTCCTGAAAGGGGAGCATTTTTTGTTTTAAAGCGTGACCAACTTTTTAGTTTGGCTAAGCTATAAAACAAAAAAGGCTCAGGCATGGAAATGTTAGGCAAGATTTCTTTGCGTGAACTTCCATTGGGATCAACGGACTTCTTCCTATTTGTTGTATTCAATTCTAATCAAACTTTATTCTAACCCAATTTTACACCCATAAATGTAAGGTTGAGAAAAAATGCTTATCGATGTTTATTAAAAAAGCCAACTGAACAATTGGCTTTTTTATTTAAGATTGATTTGTAATTATATTTTAAACAGGTTGTTTTTTATTGATTTGTTTAACATGAGTAGTACAACGTGTTCGTTTTTTTCTGTTTTGTTAACATGACCTTATTACTAATTGGAATTTAATAACTTTTAATTAGTGAATTGCATTGTCAATCGTTGTGTAGGTTTTAAAATCATCTAATTCGAAACAAGCTCTTCCTCTCACAATACTTGGGTGTGTTTTGATTCTCATTGAAAATGGTACTATCGCTTCATCTTGATTGATTTTATAATTATCTCGCTTGTATTGAGTCCAATCTTCGGGATTGATTAATTCATTTTGCGCAAAAAGATTTGCTTCTTTCTCTTCGTTAGAATTTTTATAATCACCGTCTTCATTTTTACTGTTAAGATCGATAAATTCTGCTTGATTGTTGTTTACCAAATGCTCGTAAACATGCCCTAGTTCATGAAATAAGGTAAAAGCAAAATTGTCCAATCTTTTGTGTCTCAAAGTCATTCCAATTGCTGGATTTCCATTACTCCAGAAAGAAACTCCGTCAACTGGTGTCTTATCTCCTTTTTCTTGGTAAATCAACTTTATACCATACTCTGAAAGACATTTTTGTACTTTCTTTAGTACATCTTTATTTTCGAACAGAATATGT
The DNA here is from genome assembly GCF_003076455.1 of Flavobacterium faecale. Lineage (NCBI taxonomy): Bacteria > Pseudomonadati > Bacteroidota > Flavobacteriia > Flavobacteriales > Flavobacteriaceae > Flavobacterium > Flavobacterium faecale. The sequence goes on along the minus strand of NZ_CP020918.1, from coordinate 646,252 downwards.
TTTAAGGTTTTAATTAAGTCTTCTTTACTTTCATGATTAAAAGAAATTACATTTGTTTCACTAGCTCTAAATTTCACTAGTTTAACCCATCCCATAATATTTACCACATCTGCATGAAGCTTTGTCGATTTTTTAAATCTTGCAAAATTACTTTGCACACTCATAGTTGCCAATTGGTCTATGTTTGAGACTTGATAAACAGTTTTAATACGCTCGATATCTAAACATGGATCTCCTGAAATTATTTTTTCTTTCTTAAAAAAAGAAATAGGAATAAAATTCTTGATTACATTCCAAATTTCTATTGCTTCTAAACGTAATTTATTTTTTTCTGTGATGCGAGCTATGTCTAAGTCGTAGTTTTTTTGCATTTCGAGCCAAAAATCAGCATCAATGCCAAGGGCTTTTTCTAATAGCAATGCTGTTTCGGCGTTAATGTTTCTTTTTCCTTTTATGATTTCATTGAGTTGGCTGCGGTTAAAGCCTATGAGTTTTGCAAATTCTATTTGAGAATAGTCGTTTGCCTCAATTTCATCTACTAAAATAGTGCCTGGGTGTGTAGCAATTAGCGGAGTTATAGTTGTCGTCGTCATCTTTTGTTATTTTTCGTAATGTTTACTTAAATCTTCGATTTCTAATACATCGATTTTTAGATCATCTGAAGTAGAAGCTACTTCATGAAAAAGAACGCGGTACTGCTTATTGACATAAACCGCACTAACCCCTTTGAGGTCACCTTCTTTTTTTTCATAATGCAAACTTTTAATTTTATATAACTGTTCAATGCGAGTGACGGATTTCAACACATTAATCGTTTTTACATATTGTTTAACCAATTGAGGATTGGATTTGAATTCTTTATACGGCTTTACAATTCCTTGGTAAAGGTCGGACAAGTACTCTTTTTGAAATTTTATGTCCATAATTGGTTTTGCAAATATACAATATGTTCACGTATTTGTGAACATATTGCCGTTAATTTATTTTTAAATCTCAATTTTATCAATCTCCTTCATAATCCTATCGGTCTCATATAACGCTACAATCATTTTTTGATAGTGCAATATATCTTCAAATGACAATTCTCGTTCCTTGCGATCTTTGAGCCACTTTTGAGCGGGTTGGTAGCCACCAATATAGAAGTTCCAAGCGGTTTCGGGTACCTTATCAAAATATTGGGTTTCGTTGATGTAAACACGACCTAGATTTTGGTGCTGGTAATTCTCTGTACTTTCAGTGTCACAATTCCCCTCCATTGGAGGGGAATTGAGCGGCGTGCTACTGACATATTTTGGTTTCCCCACAATGTTATCGCCGTCTTCGGGATATTCGGTGATGTAGTTTTCTACGGTTTCGCTTTCTAGTAAATGCAACTGACGCAATTGACCACCCAATGCAACTAATTCCCAAAATTTGACTACATCGTTCGGATAAGGAACACGAGGAAAATCTATTTTCAAGAATTCTTTGTAGGTTTCACGATAGGTTGGCGAATGCAAAACGGCATAGATGTAATCTAGAATATTTAGCGGTGTCAATTGATTAGTTTCTACCTTAACTCCTGCAGGAGCTTCTTCTGGTGTAAAAAACAACCCCAAACCATCTGCAAATTTCTTGACCATTTCCATGTTTAAATTTGGAACTCGCTCGGGCGTTTCTAATAAGTTTTGTTGGGAATTGGGTTCTGGGTAAAGGTATAATGGAAAATGATATGATCCCGTTGAACTTTCTGCGGTTTTCATTTCAGATAATGTATTCGAAATAAAAAAGTGACTAATAATATTATTTTTTGTTTGTCTTCCGAGTAATAATGCATAATTATTGTAAAACGAATGTTTTATTTGTTCTTTTCGGTGACGGACAACTAATTCTGTGTTATAATAAATTTGTCTATTATCGAATGGACGATACGTTAAACTTTTACATTTATTTATTTCAAATAAATCAACTTTATTATTTGTAGAATTATAATAATCTTCTATTTGAAATTTTAAGCATTTAGTAGTAAAGCCAATGACTACGGCATCTCTATGTGTTTTTATTCCCGCAGCTTTAACGGAAAATAATTCTATTATTGAAAGGCCTTTATTATATTCAGTTTCACCATCTAAATTTTTATTAATAAAAAAGTAATTAGGTATATTATTTGAAAGATTACTCCATCCAATTGACTTTATATTATTATCATTTAGGAAATTATATTTACTTTCTCTTTTTCCATATAAATCTTTATGTAACAAGTCACCCAATTCATTTTTTTTCTTCTTACCAGTTTTTATAAATAAATTGATTGATACTCCTTGCATAATATCAAATACATTTTGGTCAACGGAACCATCAGGACAGACTTCTTTTTTCTTAGCATTTCCATGTAAGTCCAAAATGTAAATTTTATCAAAACTTTCTAATAAATGTTTACGCATTTGGCGATGTGTGATACCATCAATAAAACTGTTGTTTGTAATGTATGCTAAAATACCTTCTCCATTTTTGTCAATAAAATGCTGACCAAAACGAATGAATTTTACATAATCATCTGATAGCGAATTGTAACTTTTCTCATTTAAATCTTTTTTATAATCGGCTGTTAGACTTTCGATCCAAGGTGATTTGTTAGAACTACTCACACTATACGGTGGATTCCCAATCACCACCATTACAGGCGCATCACGCTTAATTGCATTCGCTTGGTCGGCTTCGTCAGAAAGCCAAGAACTAAATAAAGTTTGGGTATCAGGATGTGCTTCTTCGAGTGAGTTGGTCAAGAAAATACGAAAACGCTGGTCATCGGTTGGTTTGTAACCTGTCTCAGTCAAAAGCATGTCCATTTTTAAATGTGCCATAGCATAACTCGCCATTAATAACTCAAAACCATTCAATCTCGGGATTAAATCATTGGTTACATATTTGCTCCAAATTCCTTGTTGTCCTTTGAATTTTTGGTGAATGTGTTTCACGACTTCTGCCAAAAAGGTTCCTGTTCCCGTGGCTGGGTCTAGGATTTGTACTTTGTGAACTTCGATTTCGGTTTCTACTTCTACAATTTTAGATTTGGCTCCTTTTCCCGTTTGGGTAACGGCTTTCTTTTTGATTTTGGTTTTAGAGGTGTCTGCTAATCCTTGTGGTAAGTTGAATTCGGTTTTTAAAATATCATCTACCGCACGCACTATGAAATTCACCACTGGTTGTGGCGTGTACCAAACCCCACGTGCTTTGCGTAGCGCAGGATTGTATTCGCCCAAAAAGGTTTCGTAAAAATGTACAACGGGATCTTCTTGCTTGGTACTTTTACCAAAGTTTTTCATGATATGCGCCACATCAGTCGCTAGGAAAATGTTGACCAATTCGTCTACAATCCAAACTAAACGGCTATCAAGATCATAACCCGCAATGTCTTGGAATAATTTTCTTAAAAATGGATTTGATTTCGGGATTAATTCTGCTGCTTCCATTCGAGAAAAAGTAGGCAAAGTAGGGTCGTGATAGCGCGCGGCAAACATACCATATGCAATGGTTTGCGAGTAAATATCTGAGAATGCTTTATTGTCTATGTCGTGAATCAACATTTGTTGAAACGATAGCATTTGTGATTTTAATTGTGATCGGGTGTTTTCAACATCATCATGGTTTAATGATTTTTCGATAACATCAGCCATCAACCGTGCTTTTCCCGCCATCATTTGCGCCAACTTAGTTGGCGATTTTATGGATTGCGAAATGACTTCGGCAAAATTTTGAATGAGGTGTGTGAACTCATTAAAATTACCTTCAATCGGAATGATGTTGCTATTTTCTAATTTTGCAATGGCAATTTTTGTGATTAACTGACCGTCTTTATAAAAATGAAAGTCCATATAATCTGTAAAAATCAAATTGGATAGCCCTGATTTGTAGCGATCAAATTGTTCTTTTAAAGTTTTACTACCCAAATCAACGCCAATGTCTTTGGCTTCAATATAGCCAACAGGAATATCTTTGCGTGTCAATACATAATCAGGTGCACCACAGGCTACGCGTGCGGGTTCATTGGTTACCAAAACATCTGGTAAAATGGCCATTATTAAATTTTGTAAATCACCACGGTAGGAGTGTTCACGTGCGTTGCCTGTTTGAAATAAAATAGTTATTTTGGTAATATACTGCTGAATGGTCATCGTTAAAAGTTGAAATTAATGGTTTACCCTTCAATTAAAAGGCTTCAATTGATAGTGTAAAGTAATGAACTTTATAGTGAAGTGGTATTGTATAAAGTCCTTATGATATTCAAATATACTTTATTAAATCTTAGCTTTTTAAAAAAATAACATGAATGGTTATACTGACAGTTTTTTAGGTGATATGACAATGAATGATCTTATTTAAGCCATTAAATTTTATTTGACTAGTACTATTTAAGAAGTTATTCTGGAAAATATTTCTTTCGAATAACTATGGTAGTAGTCACCCGATAACGCAGACTTGCAATCCGTGATTACAAAGTAAAGCAAACAAAATAAGATATAATGTCAGCAAAATATAAAATAACAAGAAGCTAGTAATTTTCTTTATAAAAATCACAAAAGGTGGCTGTGCTATTTTTTCAGTTCTGCACGCAATTATGCAAGATTAGACGATGATCTAGATGTTGTTTTACTAGAAATATTTAAAATTAAAAAGTGAAGTCGCATCATTATTTTTTTGAACACTTTTTTCATGGCGGATCAACATCTTAATTAGCAACATTTTTTCTCAACTTTATAGATTAATGGGCAAGACAGTGCCGCTTCAGATTTTCTATGTTTTTCATAGTAAATATAAATAGCTACAGAAACTAAACAAATCAACCCTTGAAACGCAACGGTACTTCTTGTACCAATAACGTGTGATAGGTAACCTATAATTAAATTCCCTACAGGTATCATTCCTTGATAAGCCATCATGTAGTAACTGATACTTTTTGAACGCATTTGCGAGCTGCTAGTCGTTTGGATATAAATATTTACCGATGATGTTTGTCCCATCATACCAATACCGCTAGCGACCATGCAAATTAAGGTTAGTAACAGGTTTGTTGAAAACGATAAGATTAGAATACTTGAACCTAATAAAATACTGGCGCCAAGCATTAATTTTTGAATATTTGCGGTCGATTTTAGGTTGGCTAAATAAATAGCCGAAACAATGGACCCTATTCCCGCGGCACTTTCAAACCAACTAAATGTTTGTGCATTTCCATTAAAAATGTCTTTTGCAAAAACGGGCATTAGTGTATTAAACGAAATTACAAATAAACTGCTACAAGTAAGCATGAGTAACATTCGAGCCATGTCACCTTCTTTTTTTACATAATTGAAACCAGCAGCTAAATCATCCATCATTTTGACTTGGAGCATGGGTTTAGTGACTTTTTTAATGCGCATTAGTGATAACGAAATCAAAACCGGAATATAACTCAAGAAGTTACCAATGAAGCAAATATCTTCTCCGTACTGATGTAGAATTATCCCTGCCAAAGCGGGGCCAGAGATTCTAGCAAAATTAGTTAAGGTTGAATTCAGCGCCACAGCATTAGGTAAATCTTTAGGGGCATCCACAATGTCAACCATCATCGTTTGACGACAGGTCATGTCAAATGCATTTATAAATCCTTGAATTAGGCTTAAAGCCAAAATAAAAGTGATATTGTAAATTTTTAAATAAATAAGCAAAGCCATTACACCCGCTTGTAACATGGCTAGTGATTGCAACAAAATCATTGTACGATGTCTATCATAACGGCCAATGATGCTACCTGCGATAGGAGCAAGAAATAACGATGGGATCATACTTAAAAAAGTAGCCAGTCCTAGTAGAAAAACAGATCCAGTGATACTGTACACCATCCAACTTACCGCTGTTTTTTGCAACCATGTACCTATTACAGAAATAGACTGTCCGTAAAAGAACAATTTAAAATTGCGAGATTTAAGTGCTTCAAACATAACTGATTTTATTTACTACAAATTTCGGCATTTTGAAATCATTAGAAAAATTAATCATTATTACTGATAATGATTAGTAATACTTATTATTATGGAAATTCAGCAACTACACTATTTTATCACAGCCTCAAAAGTGCTTCATTTTACCAAGGCAGCCGAGTTATGTTTTGTCACACAGTCAGCATTATCGCAACAAATTAAAAAGCTAGAAGAAGAGTTGGGGATGCCTTTGTTTTTAAGAACAGCCAAGAAAATCCAATTAACAGAGGCGGGTTCCGTTTTTTTAAAACACGCTAAGCAAATAATCAACGATGTGCAATCAGGTCAGCAGGCAATTGATGATTTAAATGCCATGATAGGAGGTGAGTTACGAATAGGAGCAACCTATATTTTTGGCGCCTTGGTTTTGCCTGTCGTACAAACATTTGCAAAAAAGTATCCACAGCTCAAAATAAGTGTAGAATTTGGCGCCACCGAACCCTTAGAGCAAAAATTATTGAATAACGAACTAGATCTAGTGCTCGTGATTTCAGCTAATAAAATCAGTTCTACTATTAAGTCGGTTGCATTGTTTGAATCGGAGTTGATTATGGCTGTTGCCAAAACAAATCCGTTGGCCAAGTTAGAGAAAATACCTTTTCGAGATTTAGAAAATATTCCCTTAATTCTACCTTCACGGGGTTTTAATTCACGGGAGTTTCTAGACAACCTATTTGAAAAAAACAACATGCATCCTACTATTTCTATAGAATTAAACGCCATTCATCCTTTATTGCAAATCATAGAAAATAGTCATTGGGCGACCGTTGTAGCAGAAATGGCCTTGATTGGATGGCCGAATTTAAAAGCTGTCAAACTAGAAGGGGTAAAAACAGGAAGGAGTTCGTTTATTCTGACGTTAAACAATGAGTACCAAAAAAAAGCAGTACACCTCTTTGTCGATGCTTTTAAAAACGTTCTTTCTGCAGCAAAGCTGTAGATGGCTACATTCTATTTCTTGATGTTGTTTGTATGTAGGCGAGAGAGGTAATCTAGTCGTTGAAGGCATACGCATGTTATGCATCTATAGGGTAAGATGTAAAGAATTCGAAGCTGTTTTTATATGTTAAAAGTTAAGCAGTAATAAAGTTAAAATAAATTTACTAGTACTTTTTTGTGTCATCATCGATAGATTTTTTGGCAGATTCCTATTGTTTTGCATGAAAAATTACTCTTTGTGAATTTTTATGCACAATTATTATCAAATACAGGGTATAAGGTAAAATAGGACTATAGTGTGCTAAAATACTTTTAATATTGCCGTTGTTCTATTGGTAGTTTTGTATTGTTAGGGTTTGTTAATGTGTAAGTTAGTTGTTTTGCTGTCAAGGTTTCCTGCTGCTTCTTTTCATTTCGATCCTAAATTCAAACTACTAATTAATAAATAAAAACTATTATGAGAACAAAATTACTTAAAAAATTAACTTTCGGAATTGCATTTTTTGCAGCTTCAGCAATGTTTGCACAACAAGGTCCAACAAAGTATACTTTTACAGGAACAGAGCAAGGGTGGTCAAAAGGTTATGGACCAGGAGTAGTTGCCTACAATGCAACTGGTGGATTAACTGCTGATGGAGAAATTACTTTAGATCGTACAGATGGAGCAGGTTCTGCAACCAATAACAATGCAAACATCAGAAGAGGACAAGGTGGTGCTGATGCTTTTATTGTTTTGAACGCAGATGTATATAACTTCATTAAAATAAGAGTTAAAAATTTAACAGAAGCTGTGAATGTTCAGGTTTCAGGTACGTTTAGACCTGCTGGAACAACTGGAGCTGGGGTATCTTTCCCTAATACTACAATATCTAACGTGATAGCGCCTAAAGAGGCGGGTGGGTATCAAACAATATACTTAGATATAACTGCGCTTACAGGTGAGATTACTCGTTTGGATTTATTGTTTAGAGCGTCTAGTGCTCTTACAGATCCTGCAGGGGCTAAGTTGTTTATTGATGAAATCGAATTCTTGACGACTATTCCTCCAACTGAATATTCTGAATTTGTTCAAAATCCAAATTTTGAAGATCCAACTGGGGTGGCTTTTTATACCGGTAACGGTGCCTCAAGAAGTTTGTCTTTTACAGCGCCAAAAGAAGGTTCTGCAAGCATGAAAAATGAATTTACAGAAGATCAAACGAGTAATTTTTGGAGTTTTAGTAACTATAAAAAAACCTATGCAGCCAATTCACTTGTTAACAAAACAGCAACTGTAAAACTTTGGGTTAAAACAAATAGAACTACTCCAGCAGAGATTATTGTAAGGTTGAAAACCACTGATGCATCTGGGAGTAATACATCAAATTTTCCAACGGCGATTAAGTCGACTACTAATTTTTCTGGAGCATGGGAAGAGTTAACTTTTGACTTGCCATTTACAGATGCAGGAATCGAAGGAGTTACCATGTTTTTTGGTGTAAATTATACTGATGGAGCACCTACAAATGCGGCTAACGGAAATATATTCTATTTTGATAAAATGTCTGCGACTATTGCAACAACTCTAGGTGTAAAAGAAAACACATTAGAAGGTGTGAGCATGTACCCAAATCCAACGACAGATGCGGTTACTATTAACTCGATTAATGGAGGAGATATTACAGTGTTTAATAGCCTTGGAGCTACTGTTCTTTCTGCAAAAAATGTTTCTACAAATCACCAACTTTCTATCTCTAGTTTATCTTCTGGAGTATATTTTGTAAAAATTGTTTCTGATAATAAATCATCAATTTCTAAGATTGTAAAAAAATAAAATCGTTGTTAGATTATTTGTTAAAACCACCAGGCTATACTTTATAGTTTGGTGGTTTTTGTTTTTAGGGATAAAAAAGGATGTAATTTGATAACGGGTATCTTCCTGCATTAAATTTTTTATATTTGTATTAAATTCTGTTTGCCACTTGAATAGGGTTTTCAAACTAAAATCTCAGATTTCCATGCGACAATTACTGCTTCTTTTTACTCTTTTTTCATTTGTTAGCATACAAGCACAGGAAGAGGAGGTACTTGAAAAACCAACTATCATAGTTGCTGATTCGTTATACCGTGAAGATCAGTTTTATTTTGGATTTACGTATAATACGTTACAGAATAGGCCGGCAAGCTTGGATCAAACTAAATTTAGCACGGGGTTTTCTGCGGGTTTTTTGAGGGATATGCCTGTGAATAAAACGAGAACAATAGCCCTTGCTACGGGTGTTGGTTTTACATACAACAATTATTTGCAAAACCTAAACATCACTCCAACTGGGCAAAGCAATACCTATTCTTTGTTTGCATCGGATGCTGATTATAGCAAAAATAGATTTTCACAGTTGTCCATTGATGTTCCATTGGAATTTCGTTGGCGTACATCAACCTATCAATCGTATAAGTTTTGGAGAATTTATGGGGGCGTAAAATTTAGTTATGTACTATATGATCACTACGTTTCAACTGTTGACAATGTGACCACAAAAATCAATAACAATACCGACTTTAATAAATTTCAATACGGAATCTATTTAGCAACAGGTTATAACACCTTTAATATTTATGCCTATTATGGTTTGAATTCTTTGTTTAAATCAGCTGCCATTTCGAATGAAAAAATTAAAATGAATGCGCTAAATTTAGGGTTGGTTTTCTACATTTTATAACCAAACGTACAGCAATAGTATTTGCGGAACACTACCAATCAAAAAACCAATACTGAGTTCGTATGGACTATGAGCTTTCATTTCTAGTCGGGATGATGCTACAACACCATTCATTAAGATGAAAAAGCTAATCCAATAGGTGTTTTGAGTTTGAAAATGCATGCTTAATCCAAGTACAAAGAGCGTCAATGCACTTATACCCATCATGTGTAAGCTGGCTTTTGTCTTTAAAAATAATAGTACCAAAGCGAGTAGAGTACTGAGTAAGGCTCCCAAGAAAAAAAAGTGAAACTCAGGATATCTTTCTACTGTAATTCCTTTTTTTACCAACAAAATCAATAAAAAAGACTGTATAACCAGTGGCAATTTACGTTCGCTAATTTTGGGTGCCATCATCGAGCTGATAGTTCCAAGCGATTTTAGTAAATAAAAAACCAGCAAGGGCAATACGACAGTGACTACAAATACCTGTAAAAAAATCAATAATTTTTCTTTTGTGATTTGCGTCGAATGATTTGCAAAGACGTAAAAAAAAGTCGCATACAACGGAATGAACAGTGGGTGAAAGAGATATGAAAAGGGTACGAGAAATTTTTTCAAAATACTGTTTTTGGTTCGATAAACAAATATAATAAAATTGTAGTATCATAATAGGTTTGGCGGCTTTGTATTGTAGAGCGATCAAATTCATTTGTGGTATTTGTCATGTTGGTTGTTCGTAAACTGACTAAGAAGTGTTATTTTTGAAGAAGATTCAAAACGATTATGAGTATTCAGTTAAACAATATTATTTCGATTTTAGGGGCGAATTGTACTTCCAATGTTAGTGCGGAAACCATTGATCATGTATCCATCGATAGCCGATCTTCACACAATGGTAATGCTACCTTGTTTTTTTCGATAATAGGACCTAATAATGACGGTCATCAATACATAAAAGATCTTATTGCTGGTGGTGTTCGCAATTTTGTTGTGCGGTACATTCCAGAAGAATTGGTTGATAAAGCAAACTTTTTGGTGGTCGAAAACACTTTGGAGGCTTTGCAAAAGTTTGCCATATACTACCGCGGACTTTTCCATTTTCCAGTCATTGGTATTACAGGGAGCAATGGTAAAACGATTGTAAAAGAATGGCTTAACTTTTTGTTGAGTCCGGATTATACCATTATCCGCAGTCCCAAAAGTTTTAATTCACAAGTAGGCGTTCCGTTGTCGGTTATTGGTATTAACGAAAAACACAATCTAGGGATATTCGAAGCCGGAATTTCTACCGTGTCTGAGATGGAAAAGCTCGAACCCATTGTGCAGCCTACTATCGGTGTTTTGACCAACATAGGTACATCGCACGATGAGGGTTTTGAAAATACCAATCAAAAAATCAAAGAGAAACTGAAACTTTTTGAGCGTGTTTCAGTTCTTATTTATAAAAAAGATCCCAAAGTCGATGCCTTGATTGCGCCAACGATTACTACTTTTTCATGGAGTGATGTGGATGAATCTGCGGCTGTGTTTATTTCGAAAACTACCTTCGAAGATCAAAAGACTACCATTACCTATCGTTTTGAAGGCGCTATTTTTGAGATTGAAATTCCGTTTGAAGACAAAGCTTCGGTCGAAAATGCTATCACTTGCCTGTTGGTGCTCCTATATATGAAGTATGATGAGGTGAGCATAAACGCGAGAATGGCGCTTTTGTATCCTGTTGAAATGCGTTTGGAAGTGAAAAACGGAATCAACAATTGCAATTTGATTGACGATAGTTATAGCTCCGATTTTCAAAGTTTAAAAATAGCGTTGGATTTTCTGGAAGGGCAAAAAAAGTTCGAAAAGAAAACGGTTATTTTATCTGATATTTTTCAGAGTGGCTTGACAGATGCTGTTTTGTACCATCAAGTCTCAAAATTGATCGAAGCCAATCACATTACCCGAGTGATAGGTGTAGGTGATACGATATCAAGCTTTAAAGAGCAGTTTGTAAATGGTCAATTTTATCCAGATACCGCGCATTTTTTGGCTGATTTTGAAAATTTAGATTTTTCGAATGAAACAATTTTGATAAAAGGAGCACGTTCTTTTGAGTTTGAAGAAATTGTGGCAGCATTAGAGCAAAAAAAGCATGAAACGGTGCTCGAAATCAATCTAAATGCTTTGAGTGATAATCTCAATTTTTTTAGATCGAAATTGAAGCCGAAGGTCAAAATAATGGTGATGGTGAAAGCATTTGGCTATGGCAATGGAGGTCTCGAAATTGCTAGTTTGCTAGAACATTATCAAGTGGATTATTTGGGTGTCGCTTTTGCTGACGAAGGAATTTCATTGAGAAAAGATGGTATTCGTTTGCCTATTATGGTACTCAATCCTGAGAGTACTAGTTTTGCATCTATCATTCAGCACCAATTAGAACCGGAAATTTATAGTTTGAGAGGTTTAAATAATTTCTTGAAAATTGCAGCAACCAAACAATTAAAAAACTTCCCAATTCATATAAAAATTGATACTGGAATGCACCGTCTTGGGTTTGAGCGAAAAGATATTTCGGAATTAATCGCTATTTTAAAAAATAATGATGCTGTGCAAGTCAAAAGTATTTTGTCGCACATGGCAACTAGCGACGACACAAATCATCGTGAGTTTGCCAATAGTCAAATCCGCCTTTTTGACGAATTGTCTTCTCAATTAGTAACAGAGTTGGGGTACAATCCTATTCGACATATTTTAAACACATCCGGAATCAGTAATTTTCCAGAGGCTCAGTACGACATGGTACGTTTGGGAATCGGAATTTATGGTGTGTCAAACAATCCAGATGAACAGCGTTTTTTGGAAAACGTAGGGACATTAAAATCGGTTATTTCACAAATACGTACCATTCCGGCAGGAGACAGTGTAGGTTATAGTCGTCGTTTTATGGCACAAAAAGAAACGAAGGTAGCCACTATTCCCATTGGTTATGCCGATGGAATTTCGCGAGGATGGGGGAATGAACTAGGTTTTGTAACCATCAAAAACCAAAAAGCTAAGATTTTAGGAAGTGTCTGTATGGACATGTTAATGGTTGATGTTACGGCTATCGAATGCCAAGAAGGGGATGATGTGATTATTTTTGGTGAAAGTCCAACAGTAGTCGAAATGGCTGAAGCACTGCATACCATACCGTACGAAATAATGACTAGCGTATCTCAACGAGTAAAACGTGTGTTTTATCGATAGTTCTGAAAAATAGCTGTAACAATTGTTAAAAAGTGTTAAAATAAAATGTAATTTAGCTGTTATATAAATTAAAAATAAGTAGATATGGGATTTTTTAGCGATTTCAAGGCATCTTTAATGAAAGGTGACGTTTTAAGTTTGGCAACTGCCGTAGTAATTGGTGGTGCATTTGGTAAAGTGATTGGTTCTGCAGTAGAAGATATCATCATGCCAATTGTTGGCTTGATTACAGGTGGTGTAGATTTTACAACAAAGTTTATCGCATTAAATGGAGAAACCTATGCAAATCTTGATGCAGCAAAAGAGGCCGGAGCAGCTGTAATCACTTATGGTAACTTGGTACAAGCGATCATCAACTTCGTAATCGTTGCTTTCTTTATCTTTGTTATCCTAAGAGCAGCTGAAGCTACTAAAAAGAAAGAAGAAGCTGCAGCACCAGCACCAGCAGGTCCAACTCAAGAAGAGTTGTTGATGCAAATTAGAGATTTGTTAAAAAAATAAGCACCGTTACACAATATATTCTAACTAAACCGCCTCCTAATCGAGGCGGTTTTTCTTTATAGCATACTTTGGTGATTCTATGGATATCAGGTTTAAAAAAATATGGGTTGTACTTTAGGTTACAAATCATCAATATGTTTATCATTTGCTGTAGTTATTTGCGGGGTTTTATCTTCTAATTTTAGGTTATCCAACATACTAGATAAATTCATGTACTAGTTGCTAGGGCAATTATACTGTTTGAATGGACGTTAAATTCTAAAAAGTTATATTTGTAACAATTTGTTATTTTTTGTTAGCGTGCTTGTTTAGAAATAGATATTACCTACTTTTGCAGTTCAAATAGCAAAGTAGCAATAAAAAATAAAATATACGATGAGAATAGCAGTAGTAGGAGCTACCGGTATGGTGGGCGAGATCATGTTAAAAGTATTGGCTGAAAGAAATTTTCCTGTAACAGAATTGATTCCAGTTGCATCTGAGAAATCAGTTGGAAAAGAAATTGAATTCAAAGGAACTAAATACAAAGTAGTTGGCTTGCAAACAGCTGTAGATATGAAAGCAGATATCGCTTTGTTCTCTGCAGGTGGCGAAACTTCATTGGAGTGGGCACCGAAATTTGCCGAAGCTGGAACTACGGTTATCGATAACTCATCGGCTTGGAGAATGGACCCTACCAAAAAATTGGTAGTGCCAGAAATCAATGCTAACGAATTGACTAAAGACGACAAAATCATCGCAAATCCAAACTGCTCAACTATTCAAATGGTATTAGCATTGGCACCTTTGCACAAAAAATACAATATCAAACGTTTGGTTATCTCAACCTACCAATCAATCACGGGTACGGGAGTAAAAGCCGTGCAACAATTCGAAAATGAAGTTGCAGGTGTAAAAGGAGATATGGTATACAAATACGAAATCAACCGTAACTGTATTCCACAATGTGATAGTTTTACAGAAAACGGATACACCAAAGAAGAAATGAAATTGGTGAACGAAACTAAAAAAATATTGAGCGATGATAGCATCCGTGTAACCGCTACTGCAGTACGTGTACCCGTAGTAGGAGGACACAGTGAAGCAATCAATGTGGAGTTTACTAATGATTTTGACGAAAGTGAAGTTCGTAAATTACTAAGCCAAACGGACGGAGTAGTAGTTCAAGACAACTTAGATACCTTTACCTACCCAATGCCAAAATATGCTGAAGGTAAAAACGAAGTTTTCGTAGGGCGTATTCGTCGTGACGAAAGCCAAGACAACACCCTAAATATGTGGGTTGTTGCTGATAACTTAAGAAAAGGAGCTGCAACAAACACTATTCAAATTGCTGAATATTTAATTGCTGCCAAATTGGTGTAACACTTTTTTAGTTTAATTATACAAACCATCTGGTTCTCAAATAAGAGAATTAGATGGTTTTTTTTTGATTTAAAAGGTTTTGCCACAAATTACACGAATTCTCACGAATAATTTTGAAGGTTAGGCCGAGAATTCTTTCAATTTTATTTTTTGAAACTATTCTGTAGTACTATTTTATAAAATTAATTGCCTCCAGCTTTAGCTGGAGTAAAAATGAGAAATAAAAGAAAAGGCTTTAGCCATAATCATAGTTTTGGCTAAAGCCCAATTTAAATAATTCTAATTGCACCCCCAGCTAAAGCTGGAGGCAACTGATGAATAGTAGTTTCAATTTGTGTCCAAAAAGATTCCAGTGTTCACAACTCGCAAGACAATTTCAAACAATATATTTTCTACGCAAACCACCCACCAAGTTTGTCTCGCTGAAAGCGTCTTGGTGAAGTTGCTCCAGTATTTAAGTAGGTAAACATCTATAGAAATAATCCTCGTGCAATTTACATTGTGAAAACGCTTTGAATTCCAAGATGACAACAGTAAATTCGTGTAATTGTTGTGGGCATTAAAATTCGTGACAATTCGTGTCTGCTTTTTTGTACCTGCAAGTTCATATCTGTACAGATTTATGTACCTTTGATTAAAATAGTAAGTTATGATCGCAATAAATGTTACGGAATTTCGAGGAAACATGAAAAAATACCTAGCTATTTCTGAAAATGAGAAAGTGATAGTCCACAGCGCAAAAGGGAAAGCCTATGCTATTGTACCCATTGACGAAATAGAAGAAGATAATTTTACTGCAGAGAAAATTTTGACTGAAGACCAGTTAAAAGCTATTGAAATAGGACTACAAGATATTAGAAATGGTAATGTGAAGTCACATGAAGAAGTAGTTAGAGAAAGAAAAAAACGTTTTCCTCACTTGTTTTAATATTTAATGAAGGCTGTAATTTGGTCAAACCAATCAGAATTAGATTACTATGATAACATTGATTATTTAATGGGATATTGGGGCTTAGCGTCGGCTAGAAATTTTATCGACAAAGTCGACGCAAATATCGCGATTCTTCAAAAGGGTAATATCAATTTTAGACCTACAAATAGCAAAGGAGTTTTTGAAGTTGTAATAGTGAAG
The DNA here is from genome assembly GCF_003076455.1 of Flavobacterium faecale. NCBI lineage: Bacteria > Pseudomonadati > Bacteroidota > Flavobacteriia > Flavobacteriales > Flavobacteriaceae > Flavobacterium > Flavobacterium faecale. The sequence goes on along the minus strand of NZ_CP020918.1, from coordinate 630,407 downwards.
CAAATTTCACTATTCTATCGAGTAAGTGATGATGCTGTAGAACTTGTTCGTTTTTGGAATAATTATCAAAACCCAGAAAAAAATAAAATGTAGTGTTATGTGATTAATTCGTAATTTATTCTCTCGTTTTCACAACCCGCAAGTCAATTTCAAGCAATATATTTTCTACGAAAACTACCCACCAAGTTTATCTCGCTGAAAGCATCTCAGTAAAGTTGCTCAAGTATTTAAATAGGTCAACATCTACAGAAATAATTCTCGTGCAACGTACATTATGAAAACGCTTTTAATCCCAAAACGACAAAAACAAAATTCGTGTAATTCTTAAGCATTGTAAAATTCGTGACAATTCGTGCAATTTGTGTCTACTTTAATCCCAAGAGGACAACAGCAGATTCGTGTAATTTTTTAAGAGTTTAAGAATTCGTGCCAATTCGTGTAATTCGTGTCTACTTTCATCCCAATATGACAACAGCAAATTCGTCTAATTGTTAAGCATTTTAAAATTCGTGACAATTTGTGATCCCGACGCTTCGGGACGTGTCCAAAAAGACGCAAGCCAAAACGGATCCATAAACTTTAAAGAACAAACTGAAAATTCGTGGCCACCCTTTTCCACACAACCAAAAAATGTTTTCCTATCTTTGCCTCGCATGAAGAAGAAACAAATTTTTATCGCTTTTTCTCTGGGGTTTACTTTATTGTTATCAATATTAGTTCAATCCCTGCATGCGCATGTACACCATTTTGAGCAAGTAGCCCAACATTTTTGTCATCACGACAATGAGGGAAATAAATCGCAAATTACCCACCAGCATTACAAAGCTGAGTCCTGTAGTGTATGCCATTTTTCATTTGGAAACTACATTTCGAGCGAAATAGCGCAGTATCAGTTCTATTCCAATTACGAACTTATTCCTTATTTCTCGGTAACTTCTGAGATAATGGCTAGTTTTTCAGGAAGTCTATATTCCCTTCGAGGGCCTCCTTTTATTTCGTAAATAAACTTTAAATTTTTTAAATCCAAATGAAAGCTAGCTATCCGCGGCATTTTCATTTTGGTGTTTCCTCTGTTTTTTCGAATGATATTTCGATACTAATAACCTGATTATGGTTGTTAATCATATTTATCGAAATTTAGAAAAACAGCAGCTAGAAATTGAAGAATTTTAAAAAATCTGTTTGACCTTTCTACTCGCAGAGCCACTGCAACGATGTTTCTTTTTTTCGAAAAGGAGACGAATAACTTTATGTATTTAAACAAAAATGAAAAATTATATACTTGTCCTATTTTTAGGGCTTACCACATTTTTACAAGCACAACAACGATTATCGGGAGTTGTCAATTCGATCCAAAACCAATCATTACCAGCGGTTTCAGTGTATATTCCTGAACTGCACAAAGGAACTACTACCAATGCAAAAGGAGAATATTCATTTTCGAATTTGCCAAAAGGGGAACTAAATGTACGCTTTGTTTTGGTGGGGTTTGGTACTCAAAATAAAACTGTAAACCTTACGCAAAATTTAGAAACATTAAATGTTACGATGGTAGAATCCTTGTTCGAAATGGATGAGGTAATTGTTTCGACTGCTTTCAATAAGATTCAGTCACAAAATGTGATGAAGGTCACGCACGAGAGTATTCAGTCGCTGCAGGAAAAAGGAACATCAACATTGATCGAGGGTTTGGCAACTATTCCTGGGGTTTCTCAAGTTTCAACCGGTACATCCATTGGTAAGCCTGTAATTCGTGGTTTGAGTGGTAATCGTGTTTTGGTGTACTCTCAAGGTGTTCGAATAGAAAACCAACAGTTTGGCGATGAGCATGGCTTGGGATTAAATGATTCCGGAATCGAAAGTGTTGAGGTGATCAAAGGTCCAGCTTCTTTGTTGTATGGCTCTGATGCTTTGGGTGGAGTTTTATATTTTAATCCCGAAAAATTTGCTGATGCCAATACCTTTAAAACTAATTTTAGTCAAAAGTTATTTTCGAATACTTTGGGGTCAAGTTCCTCGTTGGGATTAAAAGGGTCTACCGATAATTGGAAATATTTGGTGAGAGGTAATTTTTCGACCCATTCTGACTATAAAATTCCAGACGGTGAGCGCGTTACCAACACCCGCTACAATGAAACAGACTTTAAGACCGGAATAGGGTACAGTAATTCTGATTTCTCAACAGTTTTTAGATACAATTACAATGGCTTGGATTTAGGAATTCCAGAAGAGGGCATTGCAACGCAATCAAAATCCAAGGACACTGAATATCCACGTCAAGGGATCGATAATCATTTATTGAGTTTGAATTCGGTAGTGTATCTTGGAGCATCAAAGCTAGATTTGGATTTGGGTTATATTGCCAACAACCGTCGCGAATATGAAGACAGTCCGGCTGCGATTTTACAAATGCAGCTGAATACCTTTAATTTCAATGCCAAGTACCACTTACCAAAAATGGGTGCGGTAGAATCGATTGTGGGTGTGCAAGGAATGCGCCAAACAAATACCAATGCCGGAGAAGAATTTTTGATTCCGGATGCTAAAACAAATGATTTTGGGGTGTTTGGAACGGCAAATTATGAGTGGAAAAGCAATGTGCTTCAAGGTGGTTTACGTTTTGACAACCGAAAAGTAAACACAGAAGAATATGGCGACTTGGGTACAGAAGGGTATTTTCAAGCCATCGATCGTTCTTTTAACAGTGTAAATGCGGCACTAGGGTACAAAACAAATTTGGCTACCGATTTAATTTTACGTCTAAACGTGGCTTCAGGATTTAGAGCGCCTAATCTAGCAGAACTTTCTTCAAATGGGGTTCACGAGGGTACGTACCGCTACGAGATAGGAAACGCAAATTTGAAAAACGAACAAAATGTACAAACAGACTTAAATTTAGAATATAAAAATTCGCATTTTGAATTTTTTGTCAATGGTTTTTACAACCACATCAACAATTACATCTACATCAACCCAACTGGTGCTACCTTGGAAGACAATTTGGTTTATGAATATATTCAGAATGATGCCAAGTTATTTGGTGGTGAATCAGGGTTGCATTTTCATCCACATCCTTTGGATTGGTTGCATTTTGAAACTAGTTTTTCTACCGTTACCGGAAAAAAACAAAACAATGACTACCTACCTTTAATTCCTGCGAACAACTGGAATAACACCATTCGAACAGAATTTAAAATGAAAAATTGGTTGAAAGATGGATTCGCATCTTTGAGTTGGAACAGCACTTTCAAGCAAAATAATGTTAGCGGATTCGAAACGGCATCTAGCGGTTATAATCTAGTTAATCTTGGTTTAGGTGGTACAGTTTCATTAGGTGAAACTAAATTTAGAATGAACTTAAATGCCAATAACCTTTTTAATAAAACGTATATCGCACACCTTTCACGTCTAAAAACAGATGGGATTCCGAACATTGGTCGCAACATTGTTCTAGGACTGAACTTTGATTTGTAAAGGATTCAATCCATAGTTAATTATCATTTACCATTAAGAGATTAAGTTAGATTAAGTCAAGAAAGCTTAATTTTCTTAATCTCTTAATGGTTTAAAAAAACACTTGCATTATTTTAGATTTCATTGATTTCTACAATGGGAGTTGCAAAATTATATACAGATCATTCTTAAATGTTCTTACATTTTTAAGTTGGTGTAAAAAAAGCACACAAGCCATTTATAATTTCGAGATGGTTTTAAAAGTATAATTCTAATTCCCTATTTTTGTTAGGCTTACTAAATGCACCTTTATGAAAAAAATACTATTATTAATGACAACAATCTCGGCTTTGGGACAAAATGCGCCCAAGTATCCACAAACACAAAAAGGAAATGTAACCGACACTTATTTTGGTACCACCGTTGCCGATCCGTATCGCTGGCTTGAAGACGATCGATCTGCAGAAACTGCGGCTTGGGTAAAAGCTCAAAATGAAGTAACGTACGGTTATTTAGATAAAATTCCTTTTCGTGAGGCACTTAAATCTCGAATGGAGAAATTGTGGAATTACGAAAAAATAGGTGCACCATCCAAAGAGGGAAACTTTACTTATTATTCCAAAAATAACGGACTTCAAAATCAATCTGTAGTGTACAGAAAAGATGCTTCTGGTAAAGAAGAGGTTTTCTTGGATCCAAATACATTTTCAAAAGACGGAACCACTTCTCTAGGTGGAATGGATTTCTCAAAAGATGGTTCGAAAGTTGCCTACGCCATTTCTGAGGGTGGTAGTGATTGGAGAAAAGTAATCATCATGGACGCAGTATCCAAAAAAGTGATAGAAGACACCATTATTGACGTAAAATTCAGTGGATTGTCATGGAGAGGAAACGAAGGTTTCTACTATTCAAGTTACGAAAAACCAAAAGGAAGTGAACTTTCGGCAAAAACAGACCAACACAAATTATATTTCCACAAATTAGGAACGGCCCAAAAAGACGACCAAGTCATCTTTGGTTCAGACCAAAAACGACGTTATGTTGGCGGCTACGTAACCGAGGATGATGCTTATTTAGTGATCTCAGCGGCCAATTCTACCTATGGAAACGAATTGTACATCAAAAGCCTAAAAACGCCAGACAGCCCAATTGTAACCATTGTCGATAATTTCAATAGCGACAACAGTATCATGGAAACGCAAGGCAGTAAATTATGGATTGATACCGATTTGAATGCACCCAACAAACGCATTGTGACGGTAGACTTCAATAACCCTGTACCAGCCAATTGGGTTGATTTTATTCCAGAAACGCAAAACGTCTTGTCACCAACAAAAGGTGGTGGGTACTTTTTTGCTAATTACATGAAAGATGCCATTTCGGTAGTCATGCAATATGATTACACCGGTAAGTTGGTGCGCGAGATTCAGTTGCCAGCCATAGGGACTGCAGGAGGTTTTAGCGGAAAGCGAGACGACAAAAACCTTTACTATTTTTTTACTAATTACACAACAGCTGGAACAATTTATAGTTTTGATCCCAAAGCCGGAAAATCTGCGGTTTATGCCAAGCCAAAAGTCGATTTTAACAGTGAGAACTATGAGTCAAAACAAGTGTTTTATAACTCAAAAGACGGTACTAAGATTCCAATGATTATTACCTATAAAAAAGGGCTAAAGTTAAACGGGAAAAATCCAACGATCCTTTATGGTTACGGAGGTTTTAATGTGAGTTTAACACCTAGCTTTAGTATTTCTAATGCGGTTTGGATGGAGAATGGTGGTGTTTTTGCTGTTCCAAATTTACGTGGAGGAGGAGAATATGGTAAAAAATGGCATGATGCAGGAACCAAAATGCAAAAGCAAAACGTATTTGATGACTTTATCGCTGCAGCCGAATATTTGATTGCGCAAAAGTATACTTCGACTAATTTTCTAGCTATTCGTGGTGGGTCAAATGGAGGTTTGCTTGTAGGCGCGACCATGACACAGCGTCCCGATTTGATGAAAGTGGCTTTGCCAGCAGTAGGCGTGATGGATATGTTGCGTTATCACACGTTTACAGCAGGTGCAGGTTGGGCGTATGATTACGGTACAGCGCAAGACAGCAAAGAAATGTTTGAGTACATCAAAGGCTACTCGCCAGTACAAAACGTAAAAGCAGGTACACATTATCCCGCGACTATGGTGACTACAGGTGATCATGATGATAGGGTAGTGCCAGCACACAGTTTTAAATTTGCTGCCGAGTTGCAAGAAAAGCAAACGGGAGACAACCCAACGTTGATTCGAATTGATGTAAAAGCAGGTCACGGTGCCGGAAAATCAGTAGCAGCTACCATTCAGGAAAATGTAGATATCCAAGCTTTTACGCTATACAATATGGGCTTTAAGAGTTTACCTAAGTAAATTTAGGAGCATAATAATTAGAATTCAAAGAACTTTTAGTCCTGCTCTCCGCTGTATCTCTTGTTACGCTTGCGCTTCACAAGAGGATGCCGCTGGGATCAGGGCTATTTTTTATATATAGTTTTTCAAAAGGAAATTTTCAAAAGCAAAAATCAACTTCAAAAATCAACTTCAAAAATCAAAAATCAACTTCAAAAGTCAACTTCAAAAATCAACTTCAAAAAGCAAAATTCAAAAGTCAACTTCAAAAGTCAACCATAAAAATCAACTTCAAAGGTTAAAAATCAATTTCTTGGTACAGTCGAGTTAAGTATAAACGTTTTGTCGTTAGTCATTGCTAGGAATAACCGATCCCGATTTTTCGGGAAAGCAATCACCTACAGCTTGTCGAGCATCATAGTTAAAACGGTTTTTCTTCTTTGTAGCAAATGGCCGCAATCTTGTCATTCCGTGGGAATCTTATTTTTATTAATTTGTTTTACATTTGTAGGAATATTTTAATATATTTGAAAAGACAATAAGGCGGAACAAACCTTCGCTTTTACACCTAAATAGGGATGGATAGGCGAAGGTTTGTGTCGCATGTATACAAGTTGGCAGTCATTGTAAAAAAAAATCAAAATAAGTAATTAAATAAACAAAATTTAAAATATGAAAAAATATACTTTATCAATTGTTGGGATTATAGTACAATGTGTTGGAATTGGATTAATGTTATTTAATATTAATAGTGAAAACCGAGTGTGTTTTTGGATTGGATTTCCAATGGTATTTATTGGGCTTGCTCTTGCAATAATCCAAATATTTTTGAATATTAAATCAAAATAAGTAACTTTAATAATTGCAAAATTTAATATTATAAACCACCGAAACTTTTTGAAAAATAGCAGAAATGAATTTGAAACTTTTGTAAATTACAATCTTTGTATTTTTGGAACAATTCACGGAAATAGAATCGAAAATTTGACATAAATATAATGCTAATTGAAAAATTCAAAACGAAAACACTACAATTGCATTTATAAAAAATAAGTTGAACTGAAAAAACAACGAACTGCCAATCGAGTAGACGGGTCCGCCCCGAATAGGACGGACTGCGCCTCTCACACCACCGAACGTACGGGTCACGTATTCGGCGGTTCGCAAAGAGATGGGTTAAGTTCGATATAAACATCGGTTAATGATTGATACCCTTTTTGTTTTAAGCGCTTCAAAGTGATGGTAGACCCCAAAATTGGACTCTGAGCAATCGCCCAACCACCTTTTCGAGTCCGACTCCATGCATAGGCGTGGTCTTGGTCAATTCCTAGTCGTATGAGGTTTTTCCTTTTCCGTTCGGGTTTTTTCCAGTCGTGCCAAATGCAGTACCGAAGTCGGTTTCTTAACCAGCCATCTATGTCACGTAATTTTCCCATGATACTTGTTCCCCGAAAATAGTTTAACCATCCTCGCTGAATTTCGTTTATCTTGGCAATACGGTCTTCTAGTTTGACTGGTGCGGTTTTACGGCTAATGCTTTTGAGCTTTTCTTTTAGTTTCTTCCATGCTTTTTCTGCCACTACCAATTGATAATCGTTCTTGCTTCCTTTCTTGTAAGTTGGCACAAATCCGAATCCCAAAATCGTGAAGTGAACAGGACGTTTTATCCCGCTTTTCTCCTCGTTGATGGTCAGTTTGAGCTTTGTTTTCAAGAATTTAACAAGTGCTTGTGCTGTCGCTTTTGCCCCGTTGTGGCTCGTACAATAAATACTAAAATCATCGGCATAACGTACAAATTTGTATTTGCGTCTTGTCATTTCTTTGTCCAATTCATGGAGTAGAATATTCGACAATAACGGACTGAGTGGACTTCCTTGCGGAACGCCCTTGCGTCTTTTCTGTAGTTTTCCTTTGATTTGTATTGGCGCACGCAACCATTTTCGGATGAGTCGCATCGTAGTTTTACATTTCACTTTTCGATAGACTAAATTCAGTAATAAACAATGGTCTACTTCATCAAAGAAGTTCTTGAGGTCAATGTCCACAATGTGGTTCAACCCTTGATGGATGTAGTCCCGTGATTGTCCAACGGCTTGTCGGGCATTCTTGTTGGGGCGAAATCCAAAACTATTGCTACTAAACTCGGTTTCGAATAATGGTGCTATAACCTGCGATACGGCTTGTTGCAACACTCGGTCGGTAGTGGTAGGAACTCCCAAAAGACGGACTTTGCCGTTCCCCTTAGGAATTTCTACTCCCAAAATGGGTTGTGAGCAGTAGTTTCCGTTTGCAATATCTTCTAGCAGTTGTGGTTTTCGTTTCGGAAAACCTTCTTTGAGTTGGCTGACTTTTACGCCATCAACGCCTGCACTGCCTCGATTGGAAATAACATGTTCCAATGCTTTTTGAAGATTGTAAGGATGTACTACTCGTGCAATCATTTTGTTGTTTTAATCGGTTAACCTGTTCTTGTTTTTCAGGGCTATAACTTGCGTCATTCCGTTGAAAATTAAGAACCTCAATGCGTTCTGTCCTTCCTTGATTGTGAGACCTATGCAGTTTCTATTTGCAACTCGTTGCCACAAGTACTATGACTTCTGCTGACTTCTTGACCTAACCAACTCGTAGTTGTCAAGACCTCCCCCGGTAAGAGCTTCTTCCTTCCTCCGATTCCTGCGTCATCTACAAATCAACGATTTTGATAATCTTCGGACGTTACGTTGCTGTGGACGCTTATCCTCGTTAACTTGCCTCATATGACGTTCCTGTACGTCAGTACCGGATTTTGTCGTTTCGCTGCCTTCAGTGCATACCTCACGATAAACCACCTTGCGACGTACTAATGATTCGGGTTTTCAATCCGCTCATAAGGGACTTGCACCCTCTGGAAAAATATCAGACTGTAGGATTTGTTTTCTAATTCAAAATGTTTAATTTCGAATCGTGAACAAACGATTTACAATCTGCTTCCTGCTCATGCAGGGCACACACAGCCGTTACAAGATATTTGGGTATTTGGCTGAATTTAAAGATGGTTTTGTACTTGGAAAACTTGTGCATAATGGAAAAAACTCGCATCTTTAATCCCAAACATCTTGTAGCGCCAAGACATTAGTAGCCATTTTAAAAACTGACAAATTAAAACACACTCTATGAGTTATTTATGTCTTAATTGTGCACACATCAATGAAAAATCAACAGATGAAAAATGCGAAAATTGTGAATCTGTTTTAGATACAGTATATTATAATCGATTGAAAGAGTATTCAAATCAAACAGTTATTTATGGTTTCAATTATCGAAGAGCATACGAAGAGCAAGTAAAAAAAAATGGAGAAGTAAATGAAAAATTTTCTTTAATCGCTCCAACCGATTATTTTGATTTTCTTGCGATTGCAGCATTAAGTGGAATGGTTGGGAATTTCGCCTATGACTTAGTGAAGAACGTAGCTAAGCAAATTTACACTAAACTTAAGAATAAAAGTGAAGAAGAAAAATTAGATAATAGTGAAAAAGAATTAATAGAACTAATATCTGACCCTTCAAAACTCAATTTATTTATTATTTACATAAAAGCTCGTTATAAAAATGCCAAACTACATAAAAAAGTACAGGATGCGATAGCAGAAGAAGAAATTGTTCACGCAATGTTAAATGACAAAACTGGAAAAGATGGTTTTTGGGAAGCTTTTGGTAAAATCGAAGAAGGTATGTCTCCAACAGAAAGTTGCAGTCAACTTTTTAAATACGGCGCATTTAAAGCAGGTAAATTACGGCGTGATAAACCAAATATAAAAGAGTTAGAATCTTTGCTTAAAACAATAAAAAAGGATTTAAAGAAAGAAAAAAAACTTCGCAAAAAGAAAAAATAAAAACGCCTGCTAACAGCAAAAGGTTTGTTGGACTTGAAAAGCCAACACCCGAGCGATAGCGAATTGACGTACTAATGAAACCGCGGTTGAACCCTTCGGTTATCGCTCAGGACAAGCTTACCGCTCTACTTCCGCCACTATGGGGATATCGATAAATAAGTTTAGTCCCCAACACTTCGGGATCAAGAGGACAAAAAAACATCCTCTTTTTTTTTAAGCCATAAATAGGCTGGTTTCATTGCGTTTGCCTTCACATCAGCGCATACTTGCCCTACCCATAAAACTAGTTTTTGGAGGGAGATAATTTTTGGCTACCGCCTAGATACTAATCAGGTGGGACCTCGTTGGTCGAAAATCAATATGGTGTGCAAATTGCCCGTTTTACAACATTGACACTTTCTGATTTTCGATTCTTTGGCTACTTTTATTTGGGGTTTAACTTTTAGTTTTTCTTGTAAAATCTTTAGTTTCTCTCGTTTCCAAATCCTGTCCCGATTTTTCTGGAAAACAATCATTTAAAGCTTGTCGGGTATCGAAGTTAAAGCGGTTTTTCTTCTTTGTAGCAAATGTCCGCAATCTTGTCATTCCGTAGGAATCTCATTTTTTTTAGTTTGTTTTACATTTGTAGGAATATTTTAATATATTTGAAAAGACAATAATCTGAAACAAATCTTCGATTTTGCACCTAAATAGGGGTGGATAGGCGAAGGTTTGTTTCGTATATATACAAGTTAGCAATAATTGAAAAAAAAATGAACTTGAAGAGAAAGCATTTGATAATAATTACATTTTTTTTGTTATTTATAACTTTAATATCATGTTCAAAAAAAGTCGTTATTGGAAAATACAGAACTAACTTTAATAGTTACGGAATGTTTAGAAAAACTTTGACTGTAAATTGTAACGGAAATGCGATTCTTAATTTTCAAGGTGATATGCAGAATAACAATTCGCTAGGAATTTGGAAAACAGAAAAAGACACTTTAATTATATTTTTTGACTCATTAAAAAACCAAAATAACAAGTTTAAGGGAGAAATAAAGTTCGTAGTTAAAAGAAATAAACTTGAGTATATGCCTTTTCCGAAATCAAAATATAATGAATTGCTAGAGTTTGCTAAAAAAACGGTAAATGATTCTGTAAAAATTCCATCATATAGTAAAGTGAATAAGCTGACTAACCAAGGATTAAAAAATTTTCAAGGAAAAACCGGTAAACAATACCTTAAAAAAATTGAAATTGTAAAATGTGAGTAAAACAACTATTGCTGACAGCTATTTAGCAATATTGCTAGTTTTGTGGTAAATTCACGTTTACGTTTCGCAAGAAATTTTGTCTTAACCGAAAATAATCAGTCACGAAGTGCGCCACTGCTTCAAGCCGCAAAACATCATACAGAATGCTGAAAAAAATCACATACATATCGACACTTCTCTTTTACCATATTAAGTTTTGGTCAAAAAATCAAAACAATAACTGAATTTAAAAGTGAAAAAGATAGCTTAATAAAAGTACGCGAAACTACATTTGATAATTCAGGGAACTTAGCAAAAGAAGTTGTTTTTGGTGAATTTGATACTATTTTAAAGACATATAGAAATAAAAATCAGTTTGTCGAATACAGGAATGCAAAAAGAGTTTTAGAATATAACTGTGAAGATTTTGTTTCAAAGGATACTTGTGTAGTGTTTTGACCCCTATAAAACAAGAGTATTATTCTAAATTTCGATTATTAATTATGCGGTTAATTTTTCCAATAAAATTAGATCTTTATCTTGGTTCCATTTTTCCATTGGTGTAATACGTCCTAATAGCCCATGCAGCCTATTATTGTTATAGAAAATCACATACCTTTTTAATATCTGTTCAATTTCTCCAAAAGTTCTATAATCAACCCTTTGGAACACTTCTTTTTTTAGGATTCCATGATAAGCTTCAATATGTGCATTTTCTTCAGGTGTGGCTACATGTGTAAATTCCTGCTGAACACCTATTATACCTAGGTATTCACGAACACTTTTGGCAATAAATTGACTACCATTATCACTTCTAATAACAACGTTTTCAGGGTATTGGTATTCTAAAAATAAATCAGAAAGGAATGTTATTACTTTGTTCTGTTTTATTGAAAAAGAGAAGTAATCTTTTAAAATTCTACGGGTATGAACGTCTATGATTGATAGTAAGTAGGCATTTTTACCTACACTAGGAATCCAAACCATCTTAATATCCATTTCTATACACTGAAACGGCCTAACAGTAATAACCTTTCTATATTTTACAAACTTACGCCCAGAACCACTCCTGTTTATCCTATTTTCGAGTTTTAACAAGCCTTCTTCTTTCATAATTCGGTAAAGCTTTTTGTGATTAATCTTATATCCATCTCGATGTAAGTAAGAAGTCATTAAGCGGTATCCGCAGTCTATAAACTCATGGCTTAAAATCTCTTTAACCGATGCTATAACAGTTTCTTGACTCACCATTCCCTTGAACTTATTATAAGTAAAGACACTAGGCTTATTACCTTTTTTGCCAAGACTTGGCCTTCGGTAATAGCTGCTTTGATTCATACCTAACATACAAATGACTTTGCTTTTACTGATTTTATGTTTGCTACAGATACTATCAACTAAATCTTTCTTGGATCGGACGTCCCAAACTTTTTTTTTAAAAGTTCACGTCCAATTTCTAGTTCAATTTCTTTATTAGCTAATAATTTACGTAGAATTCTGTTCTCTTCCTCAGCTTGCTTTAACTCTTTGCTACGATCGTCATAAGTAACTTTTAAGCCTGCCTCTCCTTGTTTTTCATGCTTCTTCTTCCAACTATACAAACTTCCTGTACTAACACTGTATTTACGACAGGTTTCTACAACGCCTAAATCTTCGCAAGAAGATAAAATTTCCAACTTCTCTTCTAAACTCCATTTCTTGTATTTCATATCTCAAATGTACTATTTGAAATTTAGAATATCACTCTGAACTTATAAGGGGCTAAAATATGTAGTTCGTTCATTTTCAACTTACAATTTCAATCCAAAAACTGGAATTGAAACAGAAACTAAATATGAGTCTGACTCATTAATCCGTTTTATACGTGAAATTAGGAAAGAAAAAAACAGCACAACTTCCAAAACGAACTCTTGGGAATTTTTTCCTGTCAAAATTCCAGATTATGAAAACTCGACCATTTCAACAGACACAATTTATTTTGATGAAAAGAATCGAATTATTAGACGAGTAAATTTTAGTGATAATTCCCAAGAACCAATTATTGAAAACTATAAATATTCAGAAAAAGGGTATTCTTATCAAATTATTGGAAGTGCAAATGATACTACAATTAACGTAGTGTATTCTGAAATACAGAAAACAGTAAATAAAAATAACTTAAATTTTCGCTACGAAAGTTATGAGAAATATAAATACAAAATTGAATATTATTGAGTAAAGCACTGTGTATAACAGCCGTTACAAGGGGTTTTCGGCATTAGTGGAGTTATCGTTTTTAATTAGTATTTTCGTTAAGCCGCTGGGAGTAGGACTATTTTTTTAATATAGTTTTCCAAAAGGCAATTAAAAAAAAGTAAAATTACTATAGTATTCAATTTCGATAGGATAAAAAGGAATTGTTATGATTTTTTATCAAAAATTTTGTTTTAATAATGAAAGTAGAAAGTCTAAAAATAGATAAATTAGTAACAGAAAGATTGCTCCTTGTTCCCTTTACAATTCCGATTTGTAATAATGTGTTGCATGGTGATTACAGTGATTTGGAGAAGTTGAGTTTTAAAAAAGGGAAAAATTGGCCTGACAACGATGTCCTAGAGACTTTACCTAGAATAATTAATAATTTGTCAAAAGTTCCATCTCCAACTGGTTTTGAATCTTGGATGATTGTTAAGAGGGATACTTTAGAAATAATAGGTGATTTAGGTTTTAAGGGTTTTAATTATGAGGACAGAAATATTGACATTGGTTATGGCATAATTAAAGAAGAACGACGCAAAGGCTATGCTGAAGAGGCAGTAAAAGAAATTATAAGGTGGGCTTTCTCAAATGATTTTATAAAAGAAATCACTGCAAGCTGTTTGGGAGAAAACATAAACTCTGCTAATCTGTTAGCTAAATTTAATTTCACACAAGTAAAAGCAGAAAACGATATGCTGTATTGGTCTTTAAGAAACAAAACCTTTGAAGATAAGGTGTAAAATTCCAGTTTCTATCTTCTACTGTTGTCGCATATAACTTGAACAAATTTTTTCTTCTCTGGAAAAGTAGGGAAGTAGTAGGTGATTCGGCATAGTAATCAATCATAATGTTGCTATTAAACTAGTTAGAGGAGAATTTCTTTAATTATAGTTGGATTTAGAGCTTGTTGAAGCGCATTTTGGAATTCTTTTTTTTTTTGTTTTTCTCGGAGTAAGCAACTTTATCCTTTTTAAATGATAGAAATTAGTCCTGCTCTTGCGAAATAGTTATAATCGTACTATTTGTTTTTAAGACTTTATAGTAACGGTCTTAGCGCTATCAATTGTTATCTTTTCAATCAACATGGATTAATATGAAGAACAGCACTGCTACCACTTTTCCAAATTTTAAATCCGATCGTTTGGTCCTTCGACCCTTGTCAGATTACGATCTGCAAGAAATATTCTTGCTCAGGACAGATGAAGTTGTAAATAAATATTTGAACAGAAAACCTTGTCTGACTTTAGAAGATGCTAAGGAGTTTATTACTAATACAATAGAAATAGTCAAAAGTGAAAAGCTAAACTATTGGGCAATAGAATTAATCGCAACCAAAAAAATAATTGGGACCATTTGTCTTTTTAAAGTAGAAAATAAGCCTGACACTTGCGAAATGGGGTATGAACTTTTACCAAGCTATCATCGTTTAGGTATAATGAGTGAAGCCGTAGCCATGGTATTGTCTTATGCTCATGAGACTGTTCGTTTGCAAAATATTGAAGCTTTTGTACATCAAGACAATTTGCAGTCAATAGGCTTATTACAAAAATTTAATTTTTGTAAAGTGTCGATGCAAAGCAAATACAATGATGGTACCTTATTGTATCAATTGAATTTGTAGTGGTTCTAAGATATGGTCTCTTACTTCTGTTGCAAAATGGTGTACTATTTGTTTTTAGCGGAAAATACTCAGTTGATAGATCGCTTTTATCATGTTTGACTTGTGTATATATGTGAAAGTAAACTTTGTAATTCAGTTTTTTAATATTAGGCAATTACTTAAAGTCTTAAAGGTTAAAAGGCGTGATTGAATTAGCTATATCCTATCTAATTTTTAATTGTCGAAGAGATTAAATAAAGTCTTTGTCTAATAAAAAAACACTGTTCGCACGATTTTAAGCAGTTAAGTAGTTTTAGTTTACTTTTTTGGTTTTTCATTTCATAATTTTTTACTAAATCCCTATTTTTTGCCGAATAATTTTGCTAAATTTGAGATATATCAAAAAACAATAATACATATGAAAATACAATTCAATACCGACAAAAATATAGAAGGACACGAAAGATTAGAAACTTATTTTACAGCCGAATTAGAAAAATCATTGGCTCGTTTTGAAGATAAAATAACCCGATTTGAAGTTCATTTAGGTGACGAAAATAGTGCTAAAAGTGGCGTAGATGATAAAAGATGCGTAATTGAAGCTCGTCCTGCAGGATTACAACCAATTGCAGTTACAGCACATGCAGATTCTATTGAGAAAGCATTTTTCTTAGCTGCAGATAAAATAAAAAGTGCTATGACAACTGTTTTTGAAAAACAGAAAGCACACTAAATAAAAGAGAATATTTAAAGTCAATTATAAATTCAGAAAAAAGCAGTCTAATTAAAAATTAGACTGCTTTTTTTGTTTCGTCAGGTTGCTGCGAAGTCAGGTAGTCAAAATGAAAAAAAATCTGTTTTTATCCTTATTTTTGCAATTGCACATCCGTTTTATCTGCATACCAATGTTTGATGTTGTAATAAGAAAAAGATGTTTTAGAATAGCCCCGATCGCAGCAAATTATCCTTTTTCTTTGGCCTTTTGCGCACAGTGCGTTAAGGCCAAAGAAAAAGATAATGCGTAGAGCGGGACAGATCGTTATTTGGAATCGGAATTTTCTGCTTCTAATTTTTCAGATTTCTTTTCGAACAATAAGTTGGCTAGTGGTTGGTCGCGTTCATATACATCTTCATAAAATTGCAAATTTCCTTCTGTGTCTACCCAAGCCGTGAAATACCCAATATAGACCGGAATTTTATTTTTTAATGTATGCCAAACTTCTTTTCCGCCATGCATGGCTTCACCAATTTTTTCAGCGGTCCATTTTGGTTCGTCTTGAAGCAAGACTTCGGCCAACTCTTTTGGTTTTTCTACACGTATGCAACCGTGGCTGAACGCGCGATCACGACGGCTAAACAAGTATTTGCTAGGTGTATCGTGTAGGTAGATGGAGTTGGAGTTCGGGAACAAAAACTTTACTAATCCTAGTGAATTTCGGGAACCCGGTTTTTGACGAACGCTGTTTCCGTTCCATTCCATATTGTGTTTGGCAAGATAATTAGGGTCTCTGGCAATACCAGGTTTGATTTCGTTTTTAAGAATGCTGTAAGGTACGTTCCAATACGGGCTGAAAACGATGTAACGCATTGGAGCGCTAAAAATCACAGTTTTGTTTAGTGTTTTACCAACAACAACATTGGATTTGAAGGCTGGTTTGCCATTTTTGAAATACGTAAGCTCATAGGCTGGAATGTTTACTGCTATCACTTCTTTGGCATTGGTGATGTCTTTTGGGATCCATCGGCAACGTTCCATGTTTACTACCAGTGTTTTGATACGTTCAGTGACAGATATGTTCAGGACTTTGACGTGTGACGGCAGGATGATGGTACTGGCAGAATTGCGGTTGGCTTTCTTAAATTTCAACACTGCTTGACCTAACTCGTCATCATAGACTGCGCTTTTGGAGTTGGTAGCAAGTTCGCCAGAGGCAAACAAGCGGTTTCGTAACTGCGTGATGGCTACGGCGCTGTCACCAACATTCAGCGATTTTGAATCCATGACAATAGTATCCCAACCGCCTTTTTTTTCTATTTTTCGATAGTCTTTTAAAACTTTTTTCAATAAATAGTATTGTGCAAAAAGTCCTTTGTCGTTATTCTTGATTAAGCCAGGGTTGACAATAAGGGAATCTAAGTATTGACCATATGTTTGTTTGTCGCGAGGCAGGAACCATTCCATTTCTTTGGTTTTTGCGCTGTCCAATCCTTGGTATACCTTATCAACATAGAAGAAATACATGGAGCTATTAAGTAGTTCTGTAGTTACGTTTGGCTCTTTTTGAGCAGGATTCTCATAAATTGAATCCAATTTTTGACGGTATGGAATTGCGGTTAGTACACCTTCATCTTCGATATTGATGATCTTATTGTGCAATAGACTTCCAAATTCATTTACGCCATTTTTGTCATACCAAACGTAATTATAGTGGTGTTTGCGGTATAGGCTACGTACCTCGTCTTGATATTTGTCAAGTAACGGGTGTTTTTGAAAAAATGTTGCTACAAGGGTACTATCGAATGATGGGATTACTTCCTCTGGTACTTCATCTAGATCTGTAACGCCGGTTTGGTCAGTGAATTTTTTGCAAGACGCTACCAATAATAGGGTTGCAATTAGGAAATAATAGGACAATGCGGTCAACTTTTTCATAGGTCTTCTGGTTGTGTCAATAAATCTAGGGTAAAAATACATTAATATTCTATCGAATTTAGCATTTTTTTAATAATCCTTAGGTGTCTTTGTTTCAATAATCATACCTTTTATTGTAAAAGGTGTGAATTTGTTAAGGAATTTTTAAGATAAAGTGTAGTCTTTTTTTTGATGAGAAAATGATAATAATCGTATTCTCAAAAAAATCACAAAATGTTTGTTTTTTATGCATCGAAAATTAGTCAATAGGGTTGTCTTTTATTGAATTGATTTTAATTGGCGGATATGGGTCGAATTTCGCTGGTTTTATCCGGAAAAAATAAATATTTTTTAACTTTGCCCCCTAAATTAACGGGGTAAAATAAAAATAATGAAAATAGAGAGACGTTGGGTAATTTCCTTTGCAATTATTAGTTTGATATGTATTACGGGTCTTTTTTGGCCTGCGGTAACAAGCACAGATGCTATTTTGTCACAATTTGGAACATTAGACCATATTGTACCCGCAGATGTGGCTTGGATGCTTACCTCTTGCTGCTTGGTGTTGATCATGACGCCAGGGCTTTCATTTTTTTATGGCGGTATGGTTGGTAAAAAAAATGTGATTTCGACCATGCTACAAAGTTTTATTTGCATGGGTGTTGTAACCCTTATCTGGGTGGTAGTTGGCTTTAGCTTGGCTTTTGGAGAACCTCTTGGGATTACGATTGGGGATGGTTTTTATAGTTTTATAGGCGATCCAACTTCGTTCACGTTTATGGACTATGTTGGTATTTTGCCTCATAAACAAATTGCTTCTACGGTACCATTCATGCTCTTTGCACTTTTTCAAATGAAATTTGCTGTTATTGCTCCAGCAATTATTACAGGTTCGTTTGCAGAGCGTGTTCGTTTTATTTCCTATTTACTTTTTATCTGCTTATTTACGATTTTTATATACGCACCCCTTTGCCATGCCGTTTGGTATCCTACCGGAATTCTGGGATCTTATTTTGGTGTCAAAGATTTTGCTGGAGGAACCGTTGTGCATATGAGTGCAGGTTTTGCCGCACTTGCAGGTGTAATCGTTTTGGGGAAACGAAATAATAGTAGTCATGTACCAACCAATATTCCGTTTGTATTGTTAGGAACGGGAATGTTGTGGTTTGGGTGGATTGGCTTTAATGCCGGTTCATCATTAGAAGCAAATGGTGTAGCAGCAATGGCATTTGCTACAACAACTACAGCGTCGGCTGCTGCTATGTTAACGTGGATTTTCTATGATCGTTTAAATGGAAGAAAGGTTTCTGCTTTGGGTGCCTGTATAGGAGCGGTTGTAGGCTTGGTTTCTATCACGCCTGCCGCAGGTTATGTATCTGTGCCCGAGAGTATGTTTTTTGGTTTTATAACTGCTATCGTTTCCAACTATTTGGTGCACTCTAGTTTGTTGCGAAAAATTGATGATACTCTTGACGTTTTTGCTTGTCATGGTGTAGGCGGAATTATGGGAATGATTTTAACGGCAATTTTTGCTCATGGTGAAGATGCGAGTTTACTTCACGGTGGTTGGAGTGTTTTTGGTCACCACATGATGGCCTTGGTTTTGGTCTCTATTTTTACTTTTTTTGGTGCTTATATATTGTTCAAAATCACAAACAGAATGATTCCAATGCGCGTTTCTGAAGAGTCTGAAGGTGTTGGATTGGATATTTCGCAGCATGATGAGACATTGTTCCCAATTGAGTGTACGGAGTAAGATCAAAAATCAAAGATCAAGGATCAAAAATCAACGGTCAAAAGTCAAAAGTCAACGGTCAATATCAAATTTCAAAAATCAGAAATTGGCAATCTTTAATCAAAAATCAGTGCATTCTTTATGCATTTGCGACTTGCGGTAGAATCAAAAATTGTTAGTCGAAAATATTTAATCAAAAATCAATACATTCTTTGTGTATTTGTGGTAAAATCAAAAATCAAAGATCTTTAATCAAAATTCGTTAATTAAAAATCAATTCATTCTTTGTGCATTTTCGACTTAGGGGTAAAATCAAAAATCTTTAATCAAAATTCGTTAATCAAAAATCAATTCATTCTTTGTGCATTTTCGACTTAGGGGTAAAATCAAAAATCGTTAATCAACAATCGTTAATCAAAGTTCGTTAATCAAAAATCAATATTCTTAGTGTCCATAGAGGTAAGATAAATAATGAAAAATCGTTAATCATAATTCTTCACTCAAATAAATCTATTCGGTCTTATATAATTCCTTAAATTTGCGACCCGATAACACAAGGTCGGACTTTAAGAAGTTAAATATATCAATTACAGTGGGAAGCAAAAATAAATTAAAGAGATTCAAAGAAAACGAAACATTCGAAAACGTATTTCAACCAACTAGAGAAGAGGTCGTAGGGGATTTGTTTCCGCTAAGAGGGAAATGGAATTCTGATTTCTTCAAAAATGACAATCCAGTTGTTTTGGAATTAGGTTGTGGAAAAGGCGAATATTCAGTAGGTCTAGCCGAAAGATATCCGAATAAAAACTTTGTCGGAATTGATATTAAAGGAGCTCGTTTTTGGCGTGGTGCCAAAACTGCTGTAGAAACAGGTCTTCATAATGTCGCTTTCATTCGTACTCAAATCGAATTGATCAACCACATTTTTGCTGAAAACGAAGTGGACGAAATTTGGATTACTTTTCCAGATCCACAAATTAAATACAAAAGAACAAAGCACCGTATGACCAATTCGGAGTTTTTAAAGTTGTACAAAAAAGTTTTGAAAAAAGATGGGGTTATGAATCTTAAAACAGATAGTGAATTCATGCATGGATATACTTTAGGATTACTTCATGGTGAAGGGCATGAGGTTTTGTATGCCAATCACAACGTATATGTAAATGAAGGTAGCCCTGAAGAAGTGACTGCTTTTCAAACTTTCTACGAAAAACAATATCTTGAAGTAAACAAAGCAATTACTTATATTAAGTTCCGAATCAAAGACTAATTAGCAATTGCTTTAAGTCAGTATATAATGTAGGATGGATTTTATAACGTCTCTCTTTTTGGGGTTTTTGACAGCTGTGGTGGGAATTATTCCTCCGGGTTTGATTAACATGACAGCTGCCAAGGTAAATCTTAAGGAGGGGAATACAAATGCTTTGTCATTTGTAGCGGGAGCAGTTATTGTGATCTTTTTTCAAGCCTACATAGCCATTTTGTTTGCAGAAGTAATCAATTCAAGACCCGATATTGTTATTTTACTGCGCGAAATAGGTTTTGGAATTTTTACCCTTTTGACTATATTTTTTCTTTTCATAGCCAAGAAACCAAAACTAAAAAAAGCCAAAATCGGAAAAAAAAGTAAAAAAGAGCGCTTCTTTTTGGGTATGTTGCTCTCGGCGCTTAATTTTTTTCCTATTCCTTATTATGTTTTTGTAAGTATCACATTGGCTTCCTATCAACTATTTTGGTTTGTCAATAGTTCGATTCTTACCTTTGTTAGTGGTGTCGTTATTGGATCGTCACTAGTGTTTTATTTTTATATTTCTTTCTTTCAAAAGGTCGAATCCAAAGCCGATTCATTGTTGAAAAATATGAATGTGATTATAGGGAGTGTAACGGGCTTAATTTCTATTGCGACCTTGATTAATATTGTCCGATACTATTTGGGCTAAAAAAAAGAGTTGTGGAAAATACTAATTTTTTCGAACGTGTTTATACTGTTGCTCGCCAGATTCCGTTTGGTAGAGTCACCTCTTATGGTGCTATTGCAAAAGCCATTGGAGCTGGTCGTTCTGCACGTATGGTGGGCTATGCCATGAACGCCTCACACACGATGGAGGACATCCCCGCACACCGCGTCGTAAACCGAAGAGGTTTATTGACGGGTAAATTCCATTTTGATGGTACAAACCTGATGCAACAATTACTAGAAAGCGAAGGAATTGTAGTGGTAGACAATCAAATAATTAATTTTGAAAAGCATTTTTGGCAGCCAGAAGTTAGTGAGTAGTGATTAGTCGCGGTTTACAGTTTTCAGTTTCACTAATTGAAATATAACTTATTAGTAAGCTAATCAGTATTGAGGTTTGTTCTGCTATATTATATTCGAGTAAAATAATATAACTCGTGTTTTATTATACTTTATGTTCCATAAAACACCTGTACTTTCCATTCGAAAAACACCAAATTCCCATTACAATAAATCCGCTTTAATAACTTTATATTAAGAACTTAATCGCTTATCTTTGCATTTGAAAGTCCAAAAACTTTAATCAGTTTAAATAAAGATAATTTTCTTGGGCCGAAAGCAATAATAGAAATAGCGTAAGTGATGAAATTAGATAGAAAAGAAATCCTAAAAGCTTTAGAAACAATAACTATAGCTGGAGAAGGAAAAAACATGGTAGAAAGTGGAGCAATTGCAAATGTGCTAACTTTTGGAGATGAAGTTGTAGTAGAATTGGTTTTAAACACACCAGCAATGCACATTAAAAAACGTGCTGAAGACGACATCAAGAAAACCATTTTAGAAAAAATATCGGCAGATGCCAAAATCAAAATAAACAGCAAAGTAGTCGTTCCTGAAAAAGCAGAAATCAAAGGAAAAACGATTCCTGGAATCAAAAATGTAATCGCTGTAGCCTCTGGAAAAGGAGGAGTAGGGAAATCTACCGTAACAGCAAACTTGGCTGTAACATTAGCAAAAATGGGTTTTTCAGTTGGTGTCTTAGATGCAGATATCTACGGACCATCTATGCCAATCATGTTTGATGTAGAAAATGAAAAACCAACATCGGTTACTGTTGACGGAAAATCAAAAATGAAGCCCGTAGAAAGTTACGAAGTGAAAATGCTTTCTATCGGATTTTTCACTTCACCTAGTCAAGCCGTAATCTGGAGAGGACCAATGGCTTCCAAAGCGTTGAACCAAATGATTTTTGATGCAGATTGGGGAGAATTGGACTTCATGTTAATCGATTTACCTCCAGGAACAGGAGATATCCACCTTTCGATCATGCAATCACTACCTGTTACAGGAGCAGTTGTGGTAAGTACACCACAAGCAGTAGCCTTGGCCGATGCAAAAAAAGGAGTGTCAATGTTCATGTCTGAGGCAATCAATGTACCAGTATTAGGAATTATTGAAAACATGGCGTATTTTACACCAGAAGAATTGCCAAACAACAAATATTATATTTTTGGTCAAGAAGGAGCAAGAAACCTAGCACAAGATTTAGAAGTTCCGTTCTTGGGTGAAGTGCCAATCGTACAATCTATTCGTGAAGCAGGAGACTTCGGTCGTCCAGCAGCCATGCAAACAGGATCTGTAATCGAAGGCGTTTTTGAAGAAATCACCAGAAAAGTGGTTGAAGAAACTATCAAAAGAAACGAAAATTTACCTGCGTCAGAAGCCATCAAAATCACCACAATGGCGGGTTGTTCAGCAGTAAAAAAATAATACCTTGACCGCAAGGGAACAATACAAAAATTATGACAACAGAAGAATTAACTAGCAATGTGTTACTCGCTCTAGACGAAATTCGACCTTTTTTGAATTCTGATGGTGGAGACATATCACTTGTCTCAATCGAAGATGATAAACACGTCAAAGTAAGACTAGAAGGCGCTTGCACTAGTTGCAGCGTAAACCAAATGACCTTGAAAGCAGGTGTAGAAACCACGATCAAAAAATTTGCGCCACAAATCGAAACCGTTGTCAATATAGCATAATCATTATGATGGCGTGACCATTTTAAGAAACAAGGCCAAATGTAGTTTGCGCTCATGGGCCTTATTCCTTAAAATCGTCGGGCTATCCGCGCTACTTCGGTAGCCAGCTCCTATCCCTCACGCAAACCCAATCCCCTAAAAAATGGATGTATTAATCAAGATTAAAGATAGAGAAGGTGTTGTACACGAGTTACAAGCCCCAACAGATATGGCCATGAATATCATGGAATTGTGCAAAGCCTACGAACTACCTGTTGAAGGTACTTGCGGCGGAATGGCAATGTGTGCGTCATGCCAATGTTATGTAACCAATGATGTAGCCTTGCCAGAAATGGGAGAAGATGAAGAAGCAATGCTTTCTGAAGCCTTTTACGTAAAAGCAAATAGCCGTCTAGGTTGTCAAATTCCAATTACACCAGAATTAGAAGGACTAGAATTAGAATTAGCTCCAGAGAGTTAATAGCTGAAATAATCAAAAGGAAGCCTCCACTTATCTTAAGTGGAGGCTTTTGTTTTTATCACAAGAAACAGATTGTATTGTTGTATTTGATGAGATGATAATAATTTCATTTTAATACCAATATTGGATGTAGATATCATCCCTACGGGATTCCCTTATATTTGGGAATTGTGTTTCTACCGATATACCATCCCTACGGGATTATGTTGTGTAGGGCATTTATTAGTGGTCAATATTAAATCAATGGGAGATTCGATTGTTTAGAGCAGTTATTTTTCACCATAATTAAAACCCTAAGAGATTTTAGAATAGTATTTTTTTAGTCTGTAAATTATTTACGTCTCAGCATCTGTCATGTCCTGTTAAGGACAAAATATTGGTAGAAAAATATGTTTCTGGCAACAAAAATCCCGTATGCATGATATTATTCCATCCCTACGGGATTACCTTGTTTGGTTGAACTATTTTCTACCGATATTACATCCCTACTGGATTATCTTTTTTGGTAAAATTCTTCATTACCAATATTATATCCCTACGGGATTATTTATATCTAGGAATTGTTTTATGGCAAAATTTAATACCTACATTTTGTTTTTATTTCATTTCGCACCTCAACACCATCCATGTCCTGTTAAGGACAAAATATTGGTAGAAATTGGTTTTATCGTAGTGCATATAATCCCGTAGGGATGATATTTTTATACCATCCCTACGGGATTCCCTTATGTAGGTGAATCGTTTTTTTACCGATATACCATCCCTACGGGATTCCCTTATATTGGGGAATTGTGTTTCTAGCTATATTGAATCCCTACGGGATTATTAGGTTGCAGTGAATTATTTTTTAATAATATTGCATTCCTACGGGATTACATTGTGTGCAGTAATAATTTATTCAGCATCATGAAATCCCTAAGAGTTTTTTGAATAGTAATATTTCAGTCTGTAAGTTATTTATGTCTCAACATCTTCCATGTCCTGTTAAGGACAAAATATTGGTAGAAAAGGTGATTTGAGCGATAAAAAAAATCCCGTAGGGATGATATAAATACCATCCCTACGGGATTAACTTGAATTTGAAATTAATTTCTACCGGTATCGCGTTCCTACCAGATTACGAAACGTCTATTATTTTAATACTTCTTTAAAAAAGTCTAGCATAGCTTTCCAAGAGCGTTCTGCTGCTTCTTTATTGTACGCCACACCTTTGCTGTTGTCGCTTCCTGCATCCTTATGTGTAAAGGCGTGTACGGCATTCGAATAATAATTCATTTGCCAATCTGCTTTAGCGGTACGCATTTCGTTCTGAAAATCTTTGATCTCTTGCTCAGATTCGTATGGATCATCTGCACCATGTAGCACTAATACTTTTGCAGTAATAGGAGTGATTTCTCGAGCTGCATCTCTACCTAATCCTCCGTGAAAAGAGACGATACCTTTTACCATCATGTGGCTACGTGCTGCTTCAATAGCACCTGTACCTCCAAAACAATACCCAATAACTACAATTTTATCAGGGTTAGCTCCGTTTTTGATTAGTTGATCTAAGGCTAGCTGGATTTTTCTGTGGTAATTTTGAATGTCTTTTTTGTACGATCCTGCGATTTTACCTGCTTCCTGTGGACCATTTGGTTTATTACCAACACCGTAGATATCTGCTACAAAGGCATGGTATCCTAAAGCATTTAGTTCTGTTGCAGATTCCTTCGAGTGATCATCGATTCCCATCCAAGCAGGCAAAATTAGTACTGCTGCATTGTCAAGTGATTTTCCTTTGGCTTTCCCAAAAAAGCCGGATAGTTTTTGTGCACCATCGGTATAATCAACCGATTTTAATTGCGAAAATGCGAAATGTGGTACTGCAATCATAACCAATAAGATTGCCGAAATTTTATTTTTCATAGTAATGTTTGTTTAATAATTTAAAGGTACACTTTTGGGTATGGAACAAAAGTTAAATTTTTCTAATAAGGTAAAAAAGCGGAAGGAATGATTTTAATTCTGATCTAATTTACTGATTACTAATGGGTAAAGCTGGTCAGTGAAAAGTGAGTAGGCTAGGGATGAAGGGTGTAATCCATCTTCAGAAATTAGTTTTGGATTTTGTAAGCCTTGTCTAGTAATGTCGGTAATGTTGATAAATGTAATTCCTTCTTTCTCACAATAGGTTTTTGCATACGCATTATAGCGGTCAAGTTCAAATGATATTTTCGCTGGATCACTACTACTTTGTCCATAAGGACTGTAAGCATAGTCGGGGATAGAGAGTACAATTACTTTGTTTTTGTTTCCCTTTGCAAAAATAATACTTTGTTGCACTAAAGAAGCAAATTCTTTTTCGTAAACACTAAAGTCAACGCGCTGAAATTGATTATTAACCCCAATAAGGACGGTAACAATATCATAAGTTGGAGTTGGTTTTGCTACTTGTATAGCTGCATTTAGATTGGTTGAAGTCCAGCCTGTTCTAGCAATGATATCTAATTTGATATTTTTGTATTTTGAACTTGTAGCTAGTCTTTCTTTTAGTTGTTCAGGAAAAGAACAAGTTGTACATACACTTTGGCCAATAGTATAGGAGTCACCGAGAGCAAGATAATTAATTTGCGACCCACTGCTAGTAGAAGTTTGTTGGGGAGTATTTTTTATTTTTTTACCTTCTGCAGAGCAGCTTAGTAATGCGAGTGAAAGTAATAGCGTAACTATACAGGTGAATGTCTTTTGCATGATAGGATACATTAAGGATTCCTATGTATAGTTACGGTAAAACAGAGGTAATGGTTTTTATGCCAGAGTAACCTTT
This sequence comes from Flavobacterium faecale, assembly GCF_003076455.1. Lineage (NCBI taxonomy): Bacteria > Pseudomonadati > Bacteroidota > Flavobacteriia > Flavobacteriales > Flavobacteriaceae > Flavobacterium > Flavobacterium faecale. The sequence goes on along the minus strand of NZ_CP020918.1, from coordinate 603,990 downwards.
TCAGAGATATGCTCTTCGATAGCATTCCATAATCCTATTCGTTTTTCAAGCGCGAGGATTGATACTTCTTCAACTTCTCTCCATTTTACAGGATCGTTTTCGCATAATTCGGTTATCATTTCCATAGCCATAGGTCCGTGCTCATCGGCATCCAATTCGATATGGCGCTCAAAATAGTATACCAATTTTCTTAAGTCGGTATCGACAAGGTTTTCTTGGAAACGTTTTATGATTGAAGTAAACATATTCGGAATCAAATCTTCTCTCCCGAAAGTAAAGGCGGCTGCGATTTCGTGCGGTTTACCATGGTCTATCACGTTGAAAGTAAAGTCCAAAAAGGATTTAATGCCAGGGTGTAAACTACTAGTTTTGATCGCAACAAAAATATTTTTTAACGAATCTACTTGTCCTAAAAAATGTTCAATTTCAGTTGTACTTGCGCCACAATCTTGCATAGCTTCGATATACATTTCATAATGACTTTGTCTTTTACCTTCGAGCGTTAAATCTGTTTCTTCGGCAAGAACAATTTCGTTAATCAAATACCTTGTTTGCGGATTGGTAGTAGGAAACCAAGGCGTCGTTGTACACGTTAATTTTGCTTGAAGTGCTTTTAATAATGACATAAAATCCCAAACGGCGTAAACATGTCCTTCTAAGAAAACGTGTAAATCTTCGATTGTTTTTACTTTGTCATACAAGGGGTGTTGTAGCAGAATGTTTTTTTGACGATCGATACTGTCGTTGATATGTTGAATGTTCATTTTTGGAGGTTTTTAGTGTAAATATAAAAAAGCTTTGGAATATCTAGTGGCTTTCTGAAAGTTTTATCAATACTTTAATAACTGTTTCAGAGGCCTCTGCCTTTTTATTTACGAAAATTATGCCTATTCAGTTTTTTAGTTCGAAAATTTTAAATTATTTATTTTTCCTTTCGAATGAAATGTAAAGCGTAAAGGCTTTTTTCATTCGAATAGAAAAATTTTTCGATAACTAAAACTGAATAATCACTCATAAGAAAGCAACAAAGTTTTGTGAGAATAGTGTAGATATGAGTTTGTATGAGCTACTCGTTTGCGCTCAAAAGGAAAAGCAATGTTTTGGAAATAGTTTTATTTGAAGGCAGGAATTCCTGTAATATCCATTCCTGTGATTAGTAAATGAATGTCGTGCGTACCCTCGTAGGTAATCACAGATTCGAGGTTCATCATGTGGCGCATGATAGAATACTCACCTGTAATCCCCATTCCGCCCAAAATTTGTCTGGCTTCTCTAGCGATTTCGATGGCCATATTTACGTTATTTCGTTTGGCCATTGATATTTGTGCAGTGGTTGCTTTTCCTTCATTTCGTAAAACACCCAAGCGCCATGTAAGTAATTGTGCTTTGGTAATTTCAGTAATCATTTCAGCCAATTTTTTTTGCTGCAATTGCATCCCTGCGATAGGTTTATCAAATTGTATACGCTCTTTTGCATAGCGTAATGCCGTATCGTAGCAATCCATTGCTGCGCCTATTGCTCCCCAAGCAATGCCGTAACGTGCAGAATCTAAGCAACCTAGTGGCGCTCCCAATCCAGATTTGTTGGGTAATATATTGGACTTAGGCACTTTTACATTATCAAAAATAAGTTCCCCCGTTGCAGAGGCACGAAGAGACCATTTGTTGTGTGTCTCTGGTGTGGTAAAACCTTCCATGCCACGCTCCACGATGAGCCCATGTATGCGACCTGATTCATCTTTTGCCCAAACCACAGCAATATCGGCAAAGGGCGCGTTGGAAATCCACATTTTTGCACCGTTCAAAACAACATAATCTCCTTTGTCTTTAAAATTGGTAATCATACTCCCTGGGTCAGATCCATAATTGGGTTCGGTCAAACCAAAACAACCAATAAACTCACCAGTGGCTAGTTTAGGTAAATATTTCATGCGCTGTTCTTCGTTTCCATATTTCCAAATGGGATACATCACCAAAGAAGATTGAACTGATGATGTGGATCGAATGCCTGAATCACCGCGCTCAATTTCTTGCATAATTAAACCATAAGATATTTGGTCTAAACCTGCACCGCCATACTCGGTGGGAATGTATGGACCGAAACCACCAATTTCGCCCAAACCTTTGATGAGCTGTTTAGGGAACTCGGCGCGCTGTGCAAAATCTTCAATGATGGGTGAAACCTCCTTTTTGACCCAAGCCCGTGCCGAATCTCGAACCAATTTGTGTTCGTCGGTCAATAAATCATCCAATAAGTAATAATCTGGGGCTTGAAATAAGTCTGGTCGCATGAATTTTAGTTTGTTTAGGTTCCGAAACTAAAATTAGGGAAAATATATGGGATATCTGTACGGTTGTGAAAGTTTTAAAGTCTTTGTTGGAAAAAAGCTAACCACAAATTCCGCAAATTTTCACAAATTACTTATTGCGTAAATTTATATTTGAAGTATCATTTTTTAAGATTCGATTTAAAACTTGCTTAGAAGTAAACGTTTTAGCTGTTCCATTTTTAATTTCACCTATTCGATTGAGAATTGTTTTTTTTAGTCTACTTATGTTTTGTTTTAGAGGAATGTAGTTAAATAAATATTTCCAATCTCACTTCCTAGCCCTGATCGTCCTGAAGTTTCGGCAGGTATTCCTCATGTACTGCGATAGCAAATACAGGAGATAAAGTACCCGCGAAGCGTCGGGAGCAGGAACAGTCTTTCCTTAAAAAGCCAAATTTTCCTGCTCCTAAACCTTTTAATTCAGTTTGAAATTGATCTGCATTTTCTCTAATTCGACCAATAATTCGTTTGAAATGTTGATTTTGAGTCGACGGCTTGGCATGCTAAGTTTGGTAACTACTTTTATTTCCTCGACTTCTGTCATTTCGGTAGTTTTTATGGTAGCTGTCTCGCTATCGTCGTCGTCATTTACTTCTTCTACAAAGTCGTCCTCGTTTTCGAGAACAATAGGTTCTGCTTCGACCATTTTTTTGATCCGTTCTAGTTCCATGATTTCAAATGTGACTTGGTGATCTCCTTTGTTGTCTTGGAATATTTGGTTCAAATGATGAATGAAATCAGTTTGTAAATCGGTAATGTTTAGAATAATGATCAATTTCTTTGCAAAAGCAGCCAATACATCTTGTAGTTGTCGCACTTCTGTAAAGGCAATTCTAGGGTCACTTTTCTTGCCCGTGTCTTGGTTTACCCAACCGTCTTTGACCATCAATTTGATGTAGACAAAATTGTTTTGCAAAAAGAAATGACGGAACTTCAAATATTCTTCACCAAAAATTTTGAACTCATAACTTTCATCATAACCTTCGAGAGTAAATATTCCCCAACCTTTTCCGTTTTTGGCTACTTTATGTTGCACATTGTTCACGATTCCTGCAATAGCGAGCGGCTTGCTGACATGTAGGTGCAGATTTCGGAGTGCTTCTAGTCGAACATTGCAAAAGTTTTTCATTTCGAATTTGAAATCATCTAGCGGATGTCCAGAGATGTAAATTCCAACCACTTCTTTCTCTTTGGCTAGTTTTTCCATGGTGCTCCAGTCCTCGCAAGGCGGTACAACAGGCTCGGCAATTTGAACTTCAGAGGCTTCACCAAATAAACTTACTTGCGACGAGTTTTCGTTTTCTTGAAATTTTGCTCCATAACGAATGGCTTTTTCGTAGAATGTAATTCCGTCTCCATCATCATGAAAATACTGGGCACGATGCGTGTCTTCAAAACAATCCATACCTCCGGCGAGTACTAAGTTTTCAAATGCTTTTTTGTTTGCTGCCCGTAAATCAATTCGTTTTGCTAAGTCGAAAATCGATTTATAACGACCATCTTTTCTATGTTCAACAATGGTAGCAACCGCACCAGAACCCACACCTTTGACAGCGCCCATTCCGAAACGAACCGCATACTCTTCGTTTACAGTAAATTTATAAAACGACTCATTTACATCGGGTCCCAAAACTTGGAGTCCCATACGTTTACATTCTTCCATGAAAAACGAAACTTGCTTGATATCGTTCATGTTATTCGAAAGCACCGCTGCCATATATTCGGCAGGATAATGTGCTTTTAAGTAGGCGGTTTGGTAGGCAATCCAAGCGTAGCAAGTGGAGTGCGACTTGTTAAAGGCGTAACTCGCAAAGGCTTCCCAGTCTTTCCAGATTTTTTCTAATACTTTGGCATCATGACCTTTTTCAGCCGCTTGTTTTACAAATTTAGGTTTCATTTTATCAAGAACCTCTTTTTGTTTCTTACCCATCGCTTTACGCAAAACGTCGGCCTCACCTTTGGTAAATCCAGCCAAAGATTGAGACAAAAGCATCACCTGCTCTTGGTAAACGGTAATTCCGTAAGTTTCTCCAAGGTATTCTTCGCAGGCATCTAAATCGTATTTAATTTCTTCTTCGCCATTTTTTCTTCGAACGAAAGAAGGAATATATTCTAAAGGTCCTGGACGATACAAGGCATTCATGGCAATTAAATCCCCAAAAACAGTGGGCTTCAATTCCTTCATGTATTTTTGCATTCCAGGTGACTCGTATTGGAAGATTCCAACCGTTTCTCCGCGCTGAAAGAGCTCATACGTCTTGACATCATCAATAGGGAAGGTGTCTGGATCGAGCGTTATTCCATTTCTATATTTGACCAGTTTAACGGTGTCTTTTATTAGGGTAAGGGTCTTTAGACCCAAGAAGTCCATTTTCAACAGTCCAGCACTTTCGGCCACGGAGTTGTCAAATTGAGTTACGTATAAATCGGAATCCTTTGCTGTTGTAACCGGAACATAATTGGTAATATCCGATGGGGTGATGATCACTCCACACGCATGAATACCCGTGTTACGCATCGAGCCTTCGAGGATTTTTGCTTGCTGAATCGTTTCGGCAGCCAAATCATCACCGTTGGCAATGGCTATTAATTCTTTGACTAAGTCAAATTCGTCCGGACCTTTTAATGCTTTTCGAACATCATCTTCAGATTCGGAAAGGAAGCGCGCTAGATTCCATTTTCCAGGCATCATGGCCGGAATCAGTTTTGCAATTCTATCGGCTTCGAATAATGGTAAATCCAGTACACGCGCCGTATCACGAATTGCCGATTTGGTTGCCATCTTACCATAAGTGATAATTTGTGCTACCTGATTGGCTCCGTATTTTTTGATTACATAATCCATAACGCGACCACGACCCTCATCATCAAAATCGATATCAATATCGGGCATGGATACACGATCGGGATTCAAGAAACGCTCAAAAAGCAAGTCGTATTTAATTGGGTCAATATTCGTAATTCCGAGACAATACGCCACGGCAGAACCCGCAGCCGATCCACGCCCAGGTCCTACAGAAACATCCATCTCTCTTGCCTTGGCAATGAAATCTTGTACAATCAAGAAATAACCAGGATAACCTGAGTTCGAAATGGTTAATAATTCAAAATCAAGACGTTCCTGAATCGATTCTGTAATTTCGCCATATCGTTTTTTTGCACCGACCATGGTTAGGTCACGCAAATAAGCATTTTCTCCACGAACCCCGTTATCAACATCATCTTCGGGGTCGACAAATTCTTGCGGAATATCATATTTAGGTAGCAATACATCTCGGTACAAGGAGTAAGCCTCGACCTTGTCTACAATTTCTTGTATGTTGATAATTGCATCAGGTAAATCAGCAAACAATTGCTTCATTTCGTCACCTGATTTGTAATAGTATTCTTGATTGGGCAAACCATAACGATAACCACGACCACGACCAATTGGTGTGGCTTGTTTTTCTCCGTCCTTTACACACAATAAAATATCGTGTGCATTGGCATCCTCTTTATTTACGTAATAGGTATTGTTGGTTGCAATTAATTTGACATCGTGTTTTCGAGCAAAAGCAATCAAAGTTTTATTGACACGGTTCTCGTCCTCTTGGTTGTGACGCATGATTTCGAGATAAAAATCATCTCCAAACTGCTCTTTCCACCAAATCAAGGCTTCTTCGGCTTGGTTTTCTCCTAAGTTCAAAATTTTACCCGGAATTTCTCCGTATAAATTTCCAGACAAAACCATGATGTCTTCTTTGTATTTTTCGACTATTTTTTTGTCAATACGTGGTACATAATAAAAACCATCAATGTTGGCAATAGACGCCATTTTGGCCAAGTTGTGATACCCATTTTTGTTTTTGGCTAAAAAGACCACTTGGTAACCATTGTCTTTTTTGGATTTATCTTTATGGTTTTCACAAATGTTGAACTCCAATCCTACAATCGGTTTGATTTCGGTTTCGGTAGGTTCTTCACCATTTTCAATTAAAGCTGCATTTTTGGCTTTAGCTGCTTTGGTATGGTTCATCACCGCACTCACAAAGTGAAAAGCTCCCATCATATTTGCCGTGTCGGTCATTGCAACCGCTGGCATTTTGAATTTAGCAGTAGCCTTAACAATATCGGCAACTCCAATTGTCGACTGTAAAACCGAAAATTGGGTGTGATTGTGCAAATGCGCATACGGCACATCGGTCAAAACCGCTTTGTTCTCGTTTAGTTCCTGTTTTGAAACGGTTTGCGTTGTTGTTTCCCCAAATTGCTGACGAATTTTATCCGAAGCTTGTTTGAGGTTGATGTGTTTTAATCCAATGAGCTGAATTTCTCTTGGATTTTTATTTTGAAAATCAACAAAGTAGGAACCCGGAACATCCAGTTCTTCTTTGGTGAAAATTTCTTTTCGAATTAATTCTAAAAAACAACGGGTCGTTGCCTCCACATCGGCAGTAGCGTTGTGCGCTTCGCCAAAAGGAACATTAAATAAATATTGGTGCAACTCGGTTAAGGTTGGTAGCTTGAATTTTCCACCACGACCTCCAGGTAATTGCAATAATTTGGCGGTAACTTCGGTACAAGTATCCAAAACCGGAATCGAAGCCATCGGACTTTCAACTGAAAGTCGGTGAAATTCAGCCCCCATAATATTGACGTCAAAACCTAAATTCTGACCCACAATGAATTTGGCTTTACCCAAAGCAATATTGAATTTTTCCAAAACATCCGCCAACGGAACCCCGTCATGCTGTGCCAACTCGGTCGAAATCCCGTGAATACGCTCGGCATCATACGGAATGTTGAATCCGTCAGGCTGCACCAAATAATCTTGGTGTTCGATAAGTTTCCCCATCTCATCGTGCAATTGCCATGCAATTTGTATACAACGCGGCCAGTTAGCCGAATCGGTTATGGGCGCGTCCCAACGCTTTGGTAATCCAGTAGTTTCGGTATCGAATATTAAGTACATAAATCCTCTCCCCAACCCTCTCCAAAGGAAAGGGGGCCAAAATTGCTTAGATTTTGACTGTGTATTCTACGGGTTTTTAACACTTTAAGATTAGTAAAAGTCCAAAAAAATGAATGTCAAATTTAGCGAATTTTTTAGCGATTCGAAAGGGAATTTATCAACAAAAATATGCGCTTACTAATTGGTGTATCAAGAAGCTTCGTGGCTAGGGTAAAAAGCGGGTTTCAATGTGTTTTGCAGTTACAAAGCACCTTTTTTAATGCTGTTCTGCTATTTGCTGTGCCGAGGCGGATTACTTTTATGAGCGACCAAGTCGTATTAAAAAACCCTGCTGGAGTTTAAAACTCTAGCAGGGTTGCTTTGTTATTATTCAAGAGAAAATTGAAGTGTAAAATTATTGTTTGACAACTTTAGTTACGGATTCTCCGTCTTTAGTTTTGACTTTGAAAATATAAACACCTTGTTGCAATTGAGAAAGATCAACTGTGTTGGTTGCGTTCGAAAGATTTTTTGTAACCAATATTCTTCCGGTACTATCAGACACTTGAACAGTTGCGTTATCTGTCGTACTAGCCTCAATTGTGACACTGTCACTAGTAGGATTTGGATATACCTTGATACTGTTTGATTTGCTAAACGATTTAGTGCTTAGTGTTGTACAAGTGCTACCTGTTACAACTGGTGAACCTGCCAACCAGTTGCTTGTTGCTCCTGTTAATGCTAAATTGGTCAGTGTACCGTTGTTTGCATTTGAAGTAGCGTCCGTCAATGTTGTAATTCCAGAGTTGTTTGCAGCGTCATTACCTTGATTGAATTTATAGTAAGATACTAAACTAGCTTCATTTCCTTGTAATTCGCAGTTTTTTGATGCATTAATTTGCTCTGCAGTTCGGGCGCTATTCCAAATTCGAACGTCATCTATAGAGCCGTTAAAGTATCTATTGTCCGTTTTACTAGATCCGATATAAATCTTTGAATTTGAATTTAAAACAGCTGTACCAGCTACGTTTACCTGACCATCTAAGACACCGTCAACATATACTTTAATGCTGGTTCCTGAGGTTCTTACTACAGCAACATGATGCCAGTTTCCATCAACAACAGTTGTTATGCCATTTACATTTTGATTAGCATTTCCATCCCAAAAACTTAATTTATTATTTAGGACAGTAAATGTAAAGTCATTTGCTGGACCTCCAACATCTGAATCTAAAATTCCAACACCTTGGTATGGGTAAACTCCTCCAGGTGAATTTGTTGTAGTTTTGATATATGCTTCTAAAGTAAAGGAAGCAGTTGTTATGTTATTAATGGATACATAATCATTAACTCCATCAAAATTTAGATGAGTTGCTGGAGTCACAGAATTTACTAATACATTGTTGGTCGTTCCAACACTATTTAAAGTTAGGGTTGCATTATTGGTTGCATTATCTTTTATAGTTCCACCGTTAGTGACCAAGTTACCTACAGTGATTCCATCGGTATCAAGTTCTCCGTTTTGAACGGTATAGCTAAATAGTAATGCATTTGTTCCTGAGCCACTTGTGTAAACTGCTTGACGAATTGTTGAACCAATTGTGAGTCCTATTTGTGGTACGCCACCTGTTGTGTTTACGATAATGTTCTTGCTAAAGGTTACGGTAAAGTTTAAATTTTGGGAGGTTGTGTAAGTAGCGTTGGGAGGAACAGCTACACTTGTTATTAATGAGGAGGTGGTGTCAATCGAATAATTTGGAGAGTTTGTAATTTCGGATCCTGTATTTCCTGCAGAATCTGCTACACCTGCCTTATCCAACGAAATTACGTTTGTTGCACTTACGATATTATTTGTTGGTGTAAAAGTAGCTGTCCACGTAATGCCTCCATTGGAAGAACTTACAGATGTTAGTGTTCCATTGGCTATCGTTAAATCGGCATTGGTAAATCCAGTTACTGCTTCCGAAAAAGTAATGGTAACTAAACTTGTTTCTCCAATAGATAATGCGTTGTCTGCTAGGGTGATAGTTGCAGTTGGTTTTACAGCCGATGAAATCACTGTAGTAGTATTATTGGATGTAGTAGCAGTGCCATCATTTACAGCAATTGTAAAAGTAGTGGTTTCAGATGTTGTTGTTCTATTGTCAGTAGGATTGTATGTTAATGCTCTTAATGTTGCTTGCAAATTTGCTGCGGTAGTACTTGCAATTGTGTAAGGACCTGTTCCTGATAGTCCAGCTCCAGATAGAATTCCTTTTGCATTAGTATCTAGAGTTATAGTGGCAGATAAATTATCACCGTCTGCATCTGTAGTTGTGATTCCAGAGAAAGGCAGTAGTGTGCTATTGTCATTTACCGTTTGGCTGGCTACTGTACCGCTAATTGCTGGAGCAGTGTTTAGAGAGAAGATTATTTTATCAAATACAAAATAGGCTTGTGAAGGTGCGGTAATAGTAATTTTAGTGACTCCCTTCCAGTTTAAAGGGACAATACTCGCGCTAAAATTATTTATACTCTGGTTTACAGTAGAATTGCTGCCACCTGTTGGAGTAAAAGTAAGAATTTTGCCAGTATCTTCTAAACCTGCAACGATACTTGTTATGTTAATGGCTGATGAAAAGGTAAAAGTTGCTGATGTTGAACCACTTTCGCAACCAACAGCGTTCTGATCAATATTAGGCAAATACGAGAAGTCATCTGAATAAACATTTACACCATTTGCTGCAAAGGTCATAGTTACACCATTAATCGTTTCTGTTTTTGAGGGAGAATTGCCTGGAGTAACATTCATATTAAAGGTATATGTTTGTCCTTTTACGGTGGATAAGGATGATAAGAATAAAAAAGTACAAAAGAGTAAAGTTGTTTTCATAATGGTAAATTATTTAAAGTTTAAACTTATTTTAGTTCCGACTTGTTAAAGGTAAGTAAAATCAGCTTTATTTAGCGTTCGAAAAGCTTTTAATCTTATATATTTGTATATCATCGAATTTATTAAAATCTTAAAAACAAAAGAGGCTGCACATTGCAGCCTCTTTAAAAAATAAGTTGTGGAGTTTATCCCTATTGTTTGACAACTTTAGTTACCGATTCTCCATCTTTTGTTTTGATTTTTAAAATATAAACACCTTGTTGCAATTGTGAAAGATCAATAGTATTTGAAGTTTCAGAAATGTTTTTAGATATCAATGTTCTTCCAGCAATATCAGATACTTGAATAGTTGCGTTTTCCATAGTACTAGCTTCAATTGTTACGTTATTTCTAGTAGGATTCGGGAATACTTTTATACTGTTGGATTTTGTGAATGATTTAGTACTTAGTATTGAACATGTAACTCCTGTAATAATTGGTGAACCTGCCAGCCAGTTGCTTGTTGCTCCTGCTAAGGCGAAGTTTGATATTGTACCATTATTTGCATGTGCAGTAGCATCTGTTAATGTTGTAATTCCAGCATTATTTGCAGAATCAATACCTTGATTGAATTTATAGTAAGATACTAAACCAACTTCATTTCCTTGTAATTCACAGTTTTTTGTCGCATTAATTTGCTCTGCAGTTCGGGCCGTATTCCAAATACGAATGTCATCAATACTACCATCATAAAAGTGCTGGTAATTACCTTGGGATCCTATTTGAAGAGATCCATTACCTGTATAAGGTGCTACACCTGTTTGGGAACCTACTAAAATTCCATCTTGATATACTTCTCTAGAACCAGTAGTTATGTTGTAAACACAAGTCCATTGATGCCATGCATTATCTGAAATGTAATTAACATCTGAAACGTTTAAGTCATTGTTGTAAAATGCAAATAGAAAATTATTGTTATCTCTAAAACCAATATGTAGGTTATTGTTAGTATAATAGTACCCTTGATTAAAAACATAATCATTAGTGTTGCTTAACGTACGTTTAGCGTAAAATTCTATTGTAAAAGAGGAATTTGAAATATTTATTCCAGCTGGAATTTCAGCATAATCATTAACCCCATCAAAATTTAAGTGAGTAGCAGCGGCATTAATCCTAACAACAATTTCAGTTCTAGCACTTTCGCATCCGTTTGCATTTGTACTAGAAACCCAGTAAGATGTATTTCCTGCAGTTGCAGTGCTTGGAGTAGGTGCAGTTGTTGAGGAAGCTCCACCAGTTTTACCAGTGTACCATAGCAAACCTGTACCATTTGTGCCTGTTGTAGCTGTTAATGCTGTTGCTGTAGCCCCTTTATTGTATGTTATAGGTGTTGTTACTGTAGGCGATGAAGGTATAATTGAACCTGTAATGACAGGTGATCCAGCTAACCAGTTTGAGGTTGTGCCTGTTAATGCAAAATTGGTTAATGTACCCGTATTGTCAGTAGTGGTTGCATCAATCAAAGTGGTATTGCCAACATTATTTTCAGCATTGATGCCTTGATCGAATTTGTAATAGGAAACTAAACCAGCTTCATTTCCTTGTAATTCACAGTTTTTTGAAGCACTAATTTGTTCTGCAGTTCTTGCAATGTTCCAAATGCGAACTTCATCAATATTTCCTGGAAAAAATTCTCCTGGAGTTGTGTTAACAGATGCCCCTATGTTGAACATGTTGTTATTTGTGTTTAATAATTTTGTTTGTGTTGCTACTAGTGCTCCATCAATATATATATTTAAAATTGAAGATTCATACGTAGCTGCAATATGATGCCATTTACTATCACCAATGGTCACGTTGGTATTGTAATCATTTCCTTCTCCAACAAAGTATAATTTTCCGCCGACTATCATAAGACCAAAACGAGAGTTTCCTATAGCTTGATTACCGTAATTAAAAATCGATTGACTGCCTGATTGTGATGAGGTTTTTACCATTGCTTCAATCGTTCTAGCACTTGTTCCCGTAGGTAAATTTACAGTTCTTAAACTAACATAATCATTAATCCCATCAAAATTTAAATGTGTTGCAGGTTGCGTAACATCAACTCTTTGAATTGTTGTTGCTAAACTGCCAGAGAATCCACAAGTTGACATTGATGGATTTGATACTATAGCGTAATAATAATATGTTCCTACTTGTGTGGTATTTGGAGTAAGGGTTTTGATATCTGCTAAATTATATTGTGCTACAGTTGTTTGTGTTGATGATGATAAGGCAGTTCCTCCAACTGTTGAGTTTACTGTGTTTACATACCAAGTTAGGGTGTATTGTGTTGCAACTTGAGGTTGTGAAGTCCCGCAAGCTAAATAATTAATGTTGAAGCTTAAGTTATTCGCTGCTTGATTAAGTTGATAAGTTTGTCCGCCAGTTAACGGGTCAAGGCTTGATATTTGATAATAATAAGTAGAGTATCCTTGATTGAAAATCAGAAGGAAAAATGTGATTAAGAAATAATTTTGTTTCATAATAATTTGTTTTTGAGGTTAATTTTATTTGCTACAAATGTATTTGATGGTTATTGTTTTCACTATCCCATTCGGACATATCGATAGCCCATTCGGACATATATTACCGATAAAAAGCATATTAGTCAGATTAAGTGCGGTTTTTTCGTTTTTTTGTATAAAAAAACCATAGCGAATGGCTATGGTTTAAATATGGTTTTTAAAATGAAAGTGCTTTAAAACCAGCTATTTTCTGGTCGAATATCGGAAGGTAGTTTATCAAATTTCTTTTTGAAAGCAGCACTAAATTTACTTGGGCTGTCATATCCTACTTCTTGGGCTATTTCTTTTATTTGCATATCAGTGGTCGATAACAAATTCATCGCAAATTGCATTTTTTTGTCAATATGGTACTGCAAGATGGAACTTCCATAAACCATTTTGAAATCCTTCTTCAGTTTTGAGGTCGAAAGATTTACACGTTCTGCTAGTTCATCTATTCCGTTAAAAGGTTTCGAGAAATTCAAAGAAATCATGCGCTCACATTTTGCCATTTTTTGATAATCTATGGATTCTTTTGTGCTGTAATCTTGTGTACGCAAATCGGTGAAAGCATTCTTGAAAAAAGAAGTGACCAAGGTTAAGGTTTCTGCCTTCAATAAGGTTTCACTAAATACATCATAATTAAAAGTTTTAAATTTATGTAAAATCGCATGTGATAGTTCCTCTGCGTTTGGCACAATATCTTGGTAGGATATAAATCCTTTGTCTGAATCTAAAAATCTCTTGAACGGAATGCTATTGTCTAATTTGTCAAAGGGTATGTGCTTTTTAATCCAATCGGGACTGAAGTGATAGATGTAAAATTGGCATTTGGAACCTTTATAGAAATAAGCCCCAACATCAGTTCCTGGTTTCTTAAAGCCCCAAAATTTATTTTGAAACGGAATCTTGTCTAGAAAGGTATTGCTTAGCATTACGTCACTTTCAAAAATAGTGAAGGTAAGGGTATAATGTTCGCTAGGAATTCCTTCGGCATAAACCGATTTAATCAGAGTGTTTTGTTTGAATTCGATAGTCGAAATGGTGAGCCATAAACCTTCATCGATTTCTCGGTAACGCATTTCACCTTTGGTAAAGGGGTTGTTTCTATAAACGGTTTGTTCCTCAAGAACGTGTCTGCTCAGTGGCGTTTTGATAGTTGACTCAATCATTAATTGAGGAGAATTGGCTAAGAACGGAAATTCAAAAAAACCATCTTTGTAGAAGTTTACATTGGGTTTTATAAATTGAAGCCATTTGGTAATATTCATAATCTATTTTTAAATCGAGTTTTAAATATCATTCTAAAGCTGTGATTAAAATCTAAGATGCCATCATCGCCAGAGTTAGCCTATCTTTTAATAGTACTACCAGTCTGTAAATTAACAAAAAATCATTTTTAAAGCCTTGTAATTTGTGGTTTTTCTAATTTTTTTAGTTCGAAAGAGCTTTAGAAAAGATCAAAAAATGCCAAGGTTTACAGTCAACTTTATATTGAAATTTAAAAATAGTGTAAATCATTCCTTCTTTTATAACCAATGTTATAAGAAGCCTATTTACTGTTATAAAGCTAGCGAACTGCCTAAAATGGATGGAGGTTGATTCCGATTTTTATTCCAATGAAACGGTTTAAATAGATTATGAAACAAAAAAAGGAGCCGTTTCATGATTGCTGAAGCGGCTCCTTTTTTAAGTAGTAGTATTTATTAAACTGACATCTCCTCTAAGACCTCGGTTGCTGTTGATTTTTGAGACACGGCCACCCAATTCAAATCTTTGTGATATTTGAAGACTTTATCGTTTTCTAAAGGATTCATCACCATTAGATAAATCCATTCGTTATCAAGTAAGTTTTTCAGATTTGGGTTTCTGGACAAAATTGTAGCTACATTGGATAAAGGTGCCTGAATCATTACCGACAGTCGTAAAGGTTGGTGATACATTTCTTCGTCAGAATTTTTTACCGACTGTAACGGAAGTCCCATTTTTATGTCGCCACCATTTCCTTGCACTACACCAAACTTACCTGTGACGTTATGCGTGATTTTTGAACCGCCACCAAAAACCTCATTGTCAACAGTCGAAAAGTAATAGTGGTTGTTGATCCATTGTGTTACCACCATGGGGCCTTGCATGATTCCTTCCAGCGCTTTTCCTTCCAGGTCGGTTTTCCAATTGTAAGAATGAAGAAAACAACGTCCGTCTAGATTTTTGTCTTTAGTTAAATCTCTTGGTCCTACAATAAAACCAGCGTTTTTTGCTAATCCCCATTCAGGTCTTGTTTCTCCCCAATTGTTTGCTTTTTTGTGTGCCAAAGCAACGCTGTCTTTTACGCCAAGTCTTTCTTGAGTAGCCGATTTTTGAGTAGCAACCAAACTTGTTTTTAATTTTTGCAACACTTCTTTGTGTGAAGCTGGTACTTTCGAATCAAATAATACAATTGCATCTGTAGTCGTATTGTGTTCGGCTCCTATAAAAAAGGTCGTAGCAGGAATAACAATTCCAAAATCCATTTTTAACGCTTGTTTTACTTCTTTCATATTGGCCAATCTAGCAAGCATTCTCGCATTGTGTCTACCTGGACTTGCAGCGCACGCTCCACAGTCCAAACTTGATCCAAAAGCATTGTTTGCCGAATGGCTTCCATGACCTGCAAAAACAATTAGTGGCGCAAATTGCTCCCAACCCAGCAAATCAAAAGCCGATTTTACGATAGCAATTTTTTCTTCCAATGGAATATCTAGCGCTATGTCTTCATGATCACAACTGTTTGTAATTTGTGGCTCAGCTATAGATTCGAGTTCACCTTCGTTTTTGTTGTTTTTTTGATACAAATAGTTAGGCAAAAGCGTTTTTGTCAGCAATGAAATTCCGTAAAAAATTCCAGATCCTTCCACGTACCCAAAGGCTGACGGAAGCATATTTTTCATTCTCTTTAGAAAATAGTTTTTAAATTTAAGTTGTTTGTTGTGTTCCTTATATTCAACAAACTTTTGAGATTGATCGGCTTGTGCTGTCTCAGATACCTCATAAGCAGAGTTCACAATTGGAGGGCATGACTTTCGGGTAGTACCATCTTTTACACTTTTATAATCCATTGCGATACCAAAAAAACCAGCATAACCAAAAGTCTCATAAGGACCATTTTGTTCAATATGTCTTCTGATTAATTCGGATCTTGTGTCGATACAAAAAACCAGTTGAGCCTCAGGAACCTCTTTATTTGTTTCTGAAAGATGATTGGTTATCTGGTGGTTTTCCAAAAGTTGAACAAGACCATTTTGCCAACTTTGCTCCCAAGCTTTCAACCAGATGCTTTGTAGTTTTGAAAGGTCAGTAGCGTTTGACGGACTTACCGTTGCAGGAGCAATAGCTGATCCTGTTTTTTGGGCGATCCACAATCTCACGGCCAAATAATCCTGCAAGTCAACCGGATATTTTTCTTGCCATAACGAGTTTGATGCGCTTCTATAGTTGATATATCCAGTCCATCCAGGCAATGCAGCCAAGTGGTGTGTAAAAATCGTTGTTATTTCGGCCTCAGTATAATCGTTTAAAATCGTATTTAAAGTCTCGCTGCTGGTAGTTGGGATTTCAGAAAGTAAAGTTTTAGGTAAATCCGTATCATAAATGGCTAGTTTTCTCCATGCATTATAAAAGCCTTCACTTTTATTGGGCATTTCCCATTCGGCTAAACCTTCGTCCATAAAAGCAGCAAGCCATTTTGCCATTATAGTGTCTAAAGTATGTGACTTATTTGCAACCTTTTTCGTTTGGACAGCTTCCATTTGTTTTAAATAAAACTCTGGGGATTCGTTTAAAAGGTTTTCTTGTAACAGTTTTACAAGTATGTTTTTGTTTATATCACCTTTGCTCCAAGCTTGCTCAAAAACGGCAGTTTCAGGAAAAACATTGGCATCAAGCAGCGTTTTAGCTTCGGCTACAGCCTCTTCAAAAGGCATTTGCTCATATCCTGCTAACGGATTTGAGGTAACAAAAGAGTATAATGGCCAGGTTTTTCCAATAATCTTTGATGCTTCTGCAATACTTTTTTTAATAGTTGAATGGATCATAATTATTTCGATTTAAATAGTAAAACAGTTCTTTTTGCAGGTTGTGAGAGGTTGAGTAGCGTCATGTATAGGTGTGGGTATTTGCGATAAATTCCCAATTTCATGATAAAGAAACCAAGTAGAAAAACGATTCCAAACCCAATTTCTACTGCCGAAAGTGATTGTGGTACATCAACCATTGGCATGGTTTGCATAAGACTTGTGATTCCGTTGTAAACTAAGGAGTACGAAACTATTCCAGTGGTGAATAAAAGTATTGGCAAATAAAGTTTTTGAAAAGTGCTAAGACTTTTTTCTTTTAAAATATTATAGGTCACTTGTCCAACCGTAATGGCAACAATCAAAGTCAAGAAGATACCACTATTAATTACTGTTCCTTTGCCAGTTAGCACATTGAAAAGATAAGCTCCCATTGCTCCAAAAAGTAATACAAGTAAGGCTTGCCAAGGTTTGATTTTAATATTTTTTGGTTTGGCCGGTTTTATCATTCCAATTTCTTCATTTGCAGATAGAAACAAATGTGCTTTGTAGAATCCATGAAGAATTAAGTGCACCACAGCAGCATTAAAAAATCCAAGGCCACACTGCATAATCATAAATCCCATTTGTGCGATAGTCGAACACGCAAGTCTTTGCTTTACATTCACTTGAAGTAATTTGGTAAATTGGGCAACGACAGCCGTCAAACCACCAATTACAAATAGAATGATGAGCGTGTTTGAAGCAAACAAAACAGTCGAGAATAGGGTTAGCAAAATTCCAGAACCATTTACAAAACCTGCATGCATCAAAGCAGAAGCCGGTGTAGGCGCAGTCATAGCCGAAAGCAACCAACGATGAAAAGGATAAATGGCCGATTGTATAAGTGCCGCCATAATAATACATAAGGCTGCTAGAATTGTGATGTGCTGTGGAACTATATTTATTTGAGAGGTGATGCCGGTCATGGTATAATCCTGAAGCTCAAAGGCAAGTAGCAATACACCAATCGCTAGAAAAATACTTCCTGATACAAAATATTTCAAAGCAAAGCGCGAAGCTTCTTTAGCTTCTTCCCAACGAGAATCACTACCTATTAATTGTGACATGAAAATTCCCATCGATAACCACATGGCCAATAATAAGAACACATTGTTTGCCATCACCAAAACCATGATGGCCATGGTGAAGCCAAGACAAAGCAAGGAAAATTTAGTGTGGTATTTAAATCCCTTTAGATAATTGATTGCGTAAGTACTGATTAAGGCACTGAAAAAAGTTACCAGATTCCAAATCAATAAGGTGAATCCGTTGATTTTAATAATGTTTCCTAGCTGTACTTCAGGTACATGTGGGTAGGCGTATACGAGGTAGCTACTATTAACCAAAAAGAACAACCATAAAAAATAGTTTATAATTTGGTTGGTCAATTGTTGCGATTTATTTTTTGACGACATTGTTATAATTTTTAAGAGTGACTAGCTACCAATGCAATTTCGAGCAGTCCGTTGATGGTTATATTTGATTGTAAATCTTGAGCAGTATTGAGGAAATTTTTGACAACTTGTTTGTCTTCTTCAAGTGCTTTGATCCGGTCGTCTATCTCTTTTGAATCGGTTTTATGGTCTAGTTCCCATTTTTGTAATCTTTGTTTTTGATGAAAATTTATTTTTTGGTCTAATAAAGCCATGACTACTTCCAGAGCTTCGGAAGGAGTGAAATCACCTTTTATCAATTGAATGTTTTGTGTGGATTTACCCAGTTTCATTTGTCCGTCTAAATTCATGGTACTGCTTTTTAAAGGTTTTGTTTATAAATCTGAGGCAAATTTAAGGGGTTGAATTCATTAATTTTTATTTATATTTATTATGCTATGTATAAAAAATATTTATGTATTATGATTTCTGAAGTTCATTTAGAGCTATTAGGCAGGCTGTCAGTATGGACTAGTAATTGTTCAATTCGTTTCAAATAAAATTTAAAATTCCACGGCCATTTTGTTTAAAAATTAAACATATTTCTTTTTGGATGTCGTAGTATTTCGGTACTATTTTGGGCTGTTTTTTTAGTCGAAAAGTGGGTTATTCGATTAAAATTTTTATCGAAAGGGATGGTGGTGTACTTTCTTCGTTTTTGTAAAATAAAAGTATAATTATCTGTATGAAGTGCTTCTTTTGATTTTTTGTTGCTTTATTTCAAACGTTTTAAGATAATGGATAAGAATATCATATTTATTATCGAAAATAAAATAGTCTAAATCTGTGCTGTACTTTGGTGACTTGCTGTAGAAAGAAAAAGGAGTCTTAAAATTGTAAAGCGAGCAAAATAAGTTGGAATTTGGTTCAAAACCGTTTTGGGTATCGTATATAGTGTACAATCGCAATTGATGTCTCCAAAACTTTTTAGTACGTTTGCGTTCATGTTATTGCAATTACAGTTATTTCACTGGTATTGCAAAAAGAATTACACTTAAAAAACAGTAAAAATGAGTACTACATTATTTGACAAAGTATGGGATTCGCACGTGGTGCGCAAAATTGAAGATGGACCAGATGTGTTTTTTATTGACCGTCATTTCATCCATGAAGTAACAAGTCCTGTGGCTTTCTTAGGTTTAAAATCTAGAGGTGTTACCGTTTTATATCCAGAGCGTACTTTCGCTACTGCCGATCACAATACACCAACTATCAACCAACATTTACCTGTTGAAGATGCATTATCTGCAAATCAACTTCAGGCACTTGAAGATAACTCAGCTGAATATGGTATCTCTCACTGGGGATTAGGGCACCAAAAAAACGGAATTGTACACGTTGTAGGTCCAGAAAACGGAATTACATTACCGGGTGCAACAATTGTTTGTGGTGATTCACATACATCTACTCACGGTGCTTTTGGAGCGATTGCTTTTGGAATCGGAACTTCAGAGGTAGAGATGGTACTTTCTACACAATGTATCATGCAACCTAAACCAAAGAAAATGCGTATCAACGTAAGTGGAACTTTGAGCAAAGGTGTGGGACCAAAAGATGTGGCACTTTATATCATTGCTCAATTAACAACTTCTGGAGGTACTGGTTATTTTGCTGAGTACGCTGGAAACGTTTTTGAAGAAATGACAATGGAAGGGCGTATGACTGTTTGTAACCTTTCTATCGAAATGGGTGCTCGTGGTGGTATGATCGCTCCTGACCAAAAAACATTTGATTATTTAGAAGGTAGGTTACATGCTCCTAAAGGAGAAGCTTGGACAAAAGCAGTAGCATACTGGAAAACGTTGAAAACAGATGCTGATGCAAAATTTGATACTGAATTAAACATCAAAGCTGAGGATATCGAGCCAATGATTACTTACGGAACAAATCCAGGTATGGGAATTGGTATTTCTAAAAACATTCCAAACGCAAACCAAGTTGAAGGTGGTGCTGAGACTTACAAAAAATCGTTAGCTTATATGGGCTTTAGCGAGGATGATGTAATGATTGGTAAAACAATTGACTACGTTTTCTTAGGAAGTTGTACCAACGGACGTATCGAAGATTTTAGAGCCTTTACAGAAATTGTAAAAGGTCGTAAAAAAGCAGACAATGTTACTGCTTGGTTAGTTCCAGGATCACACGTTGTAGAAGCGCAAATCAAAGAAGAAGGTTTGTTAGACATTCTTACTGAAGCTGGTTTTGTTTTACGTCAACCAGGATGTTCTGCTTGTTTAGCGATGAACGATGATAAAGTACCCGCTGGAAAATATGCAGTAAGTACCTCAAACAGAAACTTCGAAGGTCGTCAAGGTCCAGGTTCAAGAACTTTGTTAGCATCTCCTATCATGGCAGCAGCAGCAGCAGTTACTGGAAAATTAACTGACCCAAGAGAGCTTTTTTAAAAAGGCTTTTAGCTGTTAGCCCTTGGCTTTTGGCAAGGATGGGTTAATTTGATTATCCATTTGATTCGAAGCTAAAAGCCAATGGCCAATAGCTATTAGCTAAAAGAAAGATGCGAGATTACAAAAAATATACCGTTTGGCAAGATGGACATCAGTTAACGATGATGATTTATAAGCTCACAGCAATGTTCCCAAATGAAGAATTGTTTGGAGTTACAAGTCAGTTAAGACGAGCTGCAGCTTCTATCCCAACAAATATTGCTGAAGGTTCTGGAAGAGAATCGGATGCAGATTTTAGGAGATTTTTGGTAATTGCTCATGGCTCAGCGACAGAAGTTGAATATTTGATTTTTTTGAGTGTAGAATTAAATTATATATCTAAAGTGGATTTTGAACAATGCAATGATAGAGTTATAGTTTTGAGAAAACAATTGAGAAAGTTTATTGATAAATTAAAATAGGCGGTTGGCCTTTAGCGGTTGGCTTTTAGCTAAACTGCATTGCGCCAATACTAAAAAAATTGAATAAGCCAAAAGCTAACCGCCAAAAGCAAAAATATAACAGGCAATAAGCCAAAGCTAAAGCTCCGAGAGCCAAAAGCCAAAAGCCAAAAGCCAAAAGCAACATAAAAAATGGCATACGATAAATTTAATATCCTTACCAGTAGTGCAGTGCCACTACCTATTGAAAACGTAGATACAGATCAAATCATTCCAGCTCGTTTCTTGAAAGCTACGAAACGTGAAGGATTTGGCGACAACCTTTTCCGTGACTGGAGATACAATGGAGACGATACTCCAAAAGCAGATTTCGTATTGAATGATGCTACTTACTCTGGGAAAATCTTAGTTGGAGGAAAAAACTTCGGTTCAGGATCTTCTCGTGAGCATGCTGCTTGGGCAGTGTACGATTACGGATTCCGTGCAGTAGTTTCTTCTTTCTTTGCTGATATCTTCAAAGGAAACTGTTTGAATATTGGTGTTTTACCAGTTCAAGTAAGTGCTGAGTTCTCAGACAAAATCTTTGCAGCTATTGCAGCAGATCCTACTACAGAATTAGAAATCAACTTGCAAGAGCAAAAAATCACGATCAAAGCAACAGGTGATAGTGAATCTTTTGATATCAACGGATACAAAAAGAACAACATGTTGAATGGTTTTGATGATATCGATTACCTAGCAAATATCAAAGAAGATATTGTTGCTTTCGCTGACAAGCTTCCTTACTAAACAAAGTAAACAATTATTAGTTTTTAGTTATCTGTAATATTGTCTATTCAATTTGCATAATAATAGAAAATAGAACTCAATAGTATATAACACCCGACAGGAATTAAAAAACTTGTCGGGTTTATAAATAAATAGGAGCATGATTTTGGAAATGGCTATTCTACAAGTTAAAAAAGGTGAAGAAGTTAGTTTCGAAAGCGATTTTGTAATAGCAAGCCAATTCATACAATCGATTTCAGGTTATGTAAGTCATAGTTTGAGAAAATGTATCGAAGTAGAGAATAAATATTTGCTTTTGGTTGAATGGAAAAAACTAGAAGATCATACCGTTGGATTTAGAGAATCTGAATCTTATTTGGAATGGAAAAAATTATTACATCATTATTATGATCCGTTTCCAGTTGTGGAACATTATGAAATGGTGATGGAGAACAAAAAAGAGTTGTCTTAGGCAATAAAAATTGACACAAAAAAGAGGTTGATAACGATAGAATAATGGAGAAAAGAAAAATTGAAATAATGGATACGACGCTTCGTGATGGTGAACAAACCTCCGGAGTATCTTTTTCTGCTGCAGAAAAATTAACCATTGCACAATTATTACTAGAAGAATTGAAGGTTGATCGTATCGAAATTGCTTCGGCTCGTGTGAGTGAAGGTGAATTTGAAGGTGTAAAAGGCATTATGACTTGGGCAGAAGCAAAAGGATATACCGATAAAATTGAAGTATTGACGTTTGTAGATAAAGGACTTTCGATCGAATGGATGAAAAATGCCGGTGCCAAAGTACAAAATCTATTAACCAAAGGATCTTTGAATCATTTGGTGCATCAATTGAAGAAAACTCCTGAACAACACTTTGACGAAATTGCCGAAAGCATTGCATTGGCAGCCGAAAGCGGTATTGCAACCAATGTTTACCTTGAAGATTGGAGTAACGGAATGCTTCATTCACCTGAATATGTGTACCAATATTTAGATTTTATTAGTACCCAACCCGTAAAAAGAATTTTACTTCCAGATACTTTGGGTGTATTAATTCCGTCAAATACTTTTGAGTTTATTTCGAAAACAACTCAAAAATACCCAAATATTCATTTTGATTTTCATGCACATAACGACTACGATTTGAGTGTTGCCAATGTGATGGAAGCTGTCAAAGCCGGAATTCATGGTTTGCACGTTACGGTAAACGGAATGGGCGAGCGTGCAGGTAATGCACCTCTTTCAAGCACGGTTGCAGTAATCAACGATTTTATGCCCGATGTGACTATTGGTGTCAAAGAAACGGCCTTGTTTACAGTAAGTAAATTGGTAGAAACTTTTACAGGATATAGAATTCCAGCCAATAAACCAATTGTTGGTGACAACGTATTTACACAAACAGCAGGAATTCATGCTGATGGTGATAATAAAAAGAACTTATATTTCAATGATTTATTACCTGAGCGTTTTGGTCGAAAGAGACAATATGCACTAGGTAAAACATCTGGAAAAGCCAATATCGAAAAAAATCTACAAGAATTAGGTTTACAACTTAATAACGAAGATTTGAAATTGGTCACACAAAGAATCATTGAACTTGGTGATAAAAAAGAAACCGTAACCAAAGAAGATTTGCCATACATCATCTCTGATGTGTTGCACAGTCACACGTATGAGGAGAAAATTACATTCGAATCTTATGTACTGTCTCACGCCAAAGGGATGCGTCCGTCAACGACATTGTGTTTGAAAATGGACGGACAAGTTATCGAAGAACATGCACAAGGGGATGGGCAATTTGATGCTTTTATGAATGCTTTGGCCAAAATTTATAAAAGTAAAAAATTAGAATTACCAAAGTTGATTGACTACGCAGTGAGAATTCCTCCAGGCAGCAGCTCAGATGCCTTATGTGAAACGGTTATTACTTGGCTTTTTGAAGGTAAGGAGTTCAAAACTCGTGGTCTGGACTCAGATCAAACGGTAGCGGCGATCATTGCTACTCAAAAAATGTTAAACGTAATTAATTAAAGATAGATGCTAAGTTGCTAAGGGACTAAGTTTCTAAGATTAAAAAAAGAACTTAGAAGCTCAGAAAATCAGAAGCTTATAAACATTGATACACAAAAAAGTGTTGAACGTAATTAATTAAGGGATAGATGCTAAGTTGCTAAGTGACTAAGTTTCTAAGAGTAAAAAAACTTAGAAACATTGTTACTCAAAAAAATGTTAAACGTTATTAATTAGAAATAAATGCTAAGTTGCTAAGTGACTAATTTTCTAATATTTGAAAAAAAACTTAGAAACTCAGAGGCTTAGAAACTCAGAAACTTTAAAAAAAAAATAGAAACTTAAAAAAATAAATAATGAAATTAAATATCGCACTTTTAGCAGGAGACGGAATTGGACCAGAAGTAATTGATCAAGCAGTAAAAGTATCTGATGCAATTGCCTTGAAATTTGGACACGAAATCACATGGACACCAGCACTTACAGGAGCTTGCGCTATTGATGCCGTTGGAGTTCCTTATCCTGATGAAACTCATGAGATATGTTTGAAATCTGACGCTGTTCTTTTTGGAGCTATTGGGCACCCAAAATACGATAATGATCCAACTGCACCAGTTCGTCCAGAGCAAGGATTGTTGTTAATGCGTAAAAAATTAGGTTTGTTTGCCAATGTACGTCCTACATTTACATTCCCTTCTTTGTTGGATAAATCGCCTTTGAAAAGAGAGCGTATCGAAGGAACTGACTTGGTTTTCTTGAGAGAGTTAACTGGTGGTATCTACTTTGGTGAAAAAGGAAGACTTGACGGAGGTGAAACGGCTTTTGATAACTGTGTGTACACAAGACACGAAGTACAACGTTTGGCTAAGAAAGGTTTTGAATTGGCAATGACTCGTTCAAAAAAATTATGTTGTGTAGACAAAGCAAATGTACTTGAAACCTCTCGTTTGTGGAGAGAAACAGTACAAGCTATGGAGAAAGATTATCCAGAAGTGACTGTATCTTATGAATTTGTAGATGCTGTAGCAATGCGTTTGGTTCAATGGCCAAACTCGTATGATGTATTGATTACAGAGAACTTATTTGGAGATATCCTTACAGATGAAGCTTCGGTAATCTCAGGATCTATGGGGTTAATGCCATCTGCATCTATGGGAGATAAAGTAGCTTTGTTTGAGCCAATTCACGGTTCTTACCCACAAGCAACTGGACTGAATATTGCAAACCCTATGGCTACCGTTTTATCGGCTGCGATGATGTTCGAAAACTTCGGATTGATGGAAGAAGGTCAAGCTATGAGAGATGCAGTAAACAAAGCACTAGAAGCAGGAATCGTTACTGAAGACCTTGCAGATGGTGGAAAAGCACACGGAACGAAAGAAGTTGGAGATTGGTTAGCAGCTAATATCTAATATTCAAAATATATACTATTCAAAAAGCTGTCAATCGCAAGGTTGACAGCTTTTTTGTTTTTTTATCAGAAGCAGAATAGTTGTGCTATCAATAACGACTGTTCCCGCTCCCGACGCTTCGGGACACTACAATCTTGTGGGGAAAAACGAAATCCCCACAAGGATTTCCATTTCTATCGGGGCTAGTAATTAAGATTGTATTGCAATTTATGTTCTTTTGATCGGCTTTATGAAAACAACTCCTTCTTTACCATTTCATAATAACTATCGCTCACCGGAATTTGAATGGTTCCCAAAAATAAATCCCTGCTTTTTAGGCTGGTAACTTTGGTTTTGTTAACGATAAAAGAGCGGTGGACTCTAATAAATAGTGATGGGTCTAATATTTTTTCTAACGATTTTAACGACTGTAAACTCATTACTTTTTTGTCGGCAGTATAGAAAACAGCATATTCACTATCACTTTCGATATGGGTGATGTCGGCGTATTTTAATTTGAATAAATCATAACCCGATTTTACGGTGATGCTATCTTGTAGTGGAGTATTTGGGGTATTAATTTTTTGGACTGCTTTCAAAAAACGATCAAAACCAATGGGTTTTAATAAGTAGTCGGTCGCACTTAGTTCAAATCCTTCGATAGCGTAATCAGAATATGCAGTTGTAAATATAATTTTGCTAGTGGACGGAATCAATTTTGCAAAGTCAGTACCTTTGATTTGGGGCATCTGGATGTCTAAAAAAACAACATCAATAGTCTCTTTTTTAAGAAGATTTATGGCATCCAAAGGGTTTTCGAACGAACCAGCAACAGTTAGAAAATCTAATTTTCCGATATAACTTTCAATTAATTTTCGAGCTAGTTCTTCGTCGTCTATGACTATACATTTAAGCATTCGTTTCTATTTTTAATTCTACTTTAAAAGTACTATTAATTTCTGAAATGACTAAGGTATGTTTGTCTGGATATAATAAGTTTAAACGTTTTTTTACATTTTGTATCCCAATTCCTCCAACGGCATCTTGAACTTTCGGGCCTTTTCTAAACGTATTTTCAACACTAAAGAGAATGGTTGAGCCGGATGAATGGATACAGATTTTTATAAATGCTTCTTCAATTTTTTCGATATTACTGTGCTTGAATGCATTTTCGACAAAAGGAAT
This sequence comes from Flavobacterium faecale, assembly GCF_003076455.1. Classification (NCBI taxonomy): domain Bacteria; kingdom Pseudomonadati; phylum Bacteroidota; class Flavobacteriia; order Flavobacteriales; family Flavobacteriaceae; genus Flavobacterium; species Flavobacterium faecale. The sequence goes on along the minus strand of NZ_CP020918.1, from coordinate 577,598 downwards.
TAGGAGCATAGGTGCAATCTGGATGCCTTTATTTTCGATAAAAAACTTCGTTTCAACTGGATATTTTTTACTGCTTTTTAATAAAAATAACTGAATAAAATCTTTAATGTAAGTTACTTCTTTTTCGATAACAACCATAGGCTTTTCGCATTCGTACAAAACATAACGAAGCATGTCTGACAAGTACAAGATACTCTGCTGTGCTTTATTCGAATCAATCATGGAGAGCGAATAAATATTATTGAGAGAGTTGAATAGAAAATGTGGATTGATCTGAGATTTCAAAAACTTCAGTTCGTTTTCGATATTTTCAGTTTTACTCAACATTAAGTCTTCTTCTTTTTTTTGTGCAAAAGAAAAGGTTTCTAAAAAAATAGCCAAAATATAGGATACACTTAGCATCAAAAAGTTAATTAACACAGGAGGTGGTAAACTGTTTTGCTGTGAGCCATGTAAGTTACCTCTCCCTGGACCTTCGCCTGGAGGAGGAGGAGGTAGCTCCATTTCTGGTCTTTGGCGTCGAATTCTACCATCGTTGTGAGGGTTCATAATACTAATAGAAATAAACGCTGAAACAATTAAAGCTCCTAGCGATATGAAGGTGAAAGCAAGATGCTTCTTTTTGAATAGAAATTTTGGAGCCAGTTGGTAAGTAAGTATAATAATTAGCACTGCTTGCAGTAAGTAGGCTAACCAATTTTCGCTAAAAAAATGCATGATTTCTCGCTGGTTAAGCCCAAGGATGATCCAAACGGCTGCCCACAAAAAAATCTGGAAAAGAGTTCTATTCAATTTTGTCATAGTACAAATAAATAAAATAAAAATGAATCCTTTTTTGAAAATGGGACAATTAATAGGCTGAAATTAAACATTTACTGATTGTAATACAATGTTTACCGATTAGTTTGGGTTATTGGTTGAATAAAAATTTCATGCTAAAATTGTTTTACGAAATTTGTCCTCAATAGTAACTTCAAAAACCAGAACTATGAAAAAAATAAGTATCCTATTAGTCTTAACAATGCAGCTATTCTTTGTGTCATCTTGCTCAAAAGAGGATGCAGTTGTAGATGAAGTGGCAGAAGTAGAAGCTGATGATACCGTATTTGAGATTCCGGACTGGACTACGGCAACACATAGTAAGAAAGCAGATCCAAATTTTGTCGAGATTTTTGATGACAATTCGGTAAAGCGATTGGATATTGTGATAACGAGTACACGTTGGAAAAAAATGTTAGCTGATATGACAGCTACTTACGGTACTTTTGGTAAAAGTTCTGGTGGTCCAGGCCTTGTGTCGTCAGATGAAGATCCTATAATGGTTCCTGCTGAGGTTTTTTATAAAGGGAAAGAATGGTATCGTGTAGGCGTGCGATTCAAAGGAAATTCTAGTTTGCAATCTACTTGGTCTAGCGGAAATTTAAAACTCTCTTTTAAATTGGATTTCGACGAATATGAAGAAACGTATCCTCAAATTGATAACCAACGTTTTTATGGTTTCAAGAAATTAAGTCTAAAAAATAATTACAATGACAAGTCTATGTTGCGCGAAAAAGTGGCTACAGATATTTTTAGAGCTTCTGGGGTTATAAGTTCACATGCTGCAATTTACGAGGTATATGTAGATCATGGTGATGGACCTACTTATTTTGGAGTATATACTTTGGTAGAAGAGGTTGACGATACACTAATTGATGAGTTCTCAAACAACGATGGTAATTTATACAAGCCAGATGGAACTGGGGCAAGTTTTAGTAATGGGAGTTTCACAGAATCTGTTTTTGTTAAAAAAACCAATGAAGATGCTGCTGATTACACTGATATCAAAAATCTATTCACTGCCTTACACGCTAGTAATAGAACAACGGATGCTGCCGCTTGGAGAACCAATCTAGAGTCGGTATTTGATACAGATACTTTCTTGAAATATTTAGCTGTCAACACCGTTATTCAAAACTGGGATACCTATGGTAGAATGACGCATAATTATTTTCTATACAACAATCCCGATACCAAAAAGCTATCTTGGATACCATGGGATAATAATGAAGCGCTACAAACAGGAAATCAAGGTGGTTCTTATGCTTTAAATTTTTCTGGATTAAATGCAGCTTCGTGGCCATTGATCGGGTATTTATATAATGATGCAACGTATAAGGCCAAATATGATACTTATGTAAAAAGTGTGATCAACAATGCTTTTAATGAAATGACCATGAAAGCTAAATACGCAGCTTATGGAGCGCTTGTGAAGCCATATGCAATAAAGGAGGTAAAGGGTTATACATTTTTGAATAGTACTTCTGATTTTCAAACAGCGATAGATGCTTTAAACGCTCACGTTACTTCACGTACTGCGGCAGTAAATGCTTATTTGAAATAAGTACAAAAGATTAACTACTGCAGGAATTTAAAGAGCCTAAGTTTTTTTAAACTTAGGCTCTTTAATTGTAGTAGGTCATTTTCTAATGGTAGTATTTCAGTTATTTATTTTATTTTCTATTGCATAATTGGTAAGATTGACCTTATACACTGATAACTATTGTCTGCTCACTGAATGTTTAAAAGTCATTTAATAAATTGATATACCTTTGTTTCTCTAAACAATTGATATAAAAATAAGTAGACTATGAAAAGTATAAAAATTATTCTAACAGTTATGATGTTTTCTGGATCAGTGTCACTTTTTGCACAGCCACAAGGCGGCCAAGAGGGTCAAAAACCACCAACAGCCGAAGAAGCTATAAAAAAGTTAGATGCTGATAAAGATGGTAAATTATCTAAAGCGGAAGTTAAAGGCCCGTTGAAAGATGATTTTACAAAGATTGATACGGATAAAGATGGTTTCTTGAGTTTGGACGAATTGAAAAAAGCGCCTAAGCCTGAGCGTAAAAAACCGACAGAATAGATTTTCAATACATGTCACCAAATTAAATTAACTAATCTAACAATAATGAAAAAATTGAATATAATTACAACAGGAATCAGTATGCTAGCTTTGGCAGTAACAATATATTCTTGTTCAAGCTCTAGTGATTCATCTTCTACTGATACGTCGACTGATACATCAACAGCAACTTTAAGTACTGCTTTTGCAGAGTTTAGTTCCAATGTTACAGTAACCAAAAGTGGTAGTAATGTTACCTTAAAAACAACAGGTTTGCCAAACCATAAGTCACCTTATTGGTCAAATACAACCGCTAGAACAACAGACGGAATTGCAACTGCTGCTTCTGCTACAAATCATGCTTTGTTTGAAACTCCCGAGGAAAATGGTGGCACAACTACTTATGCCAACATGGCGCCAGGAAATATTGATAATTTTACAGGTTCATATTCGCTAACAGTGCCAGTATCACCATCAAAAGCTTCTAGTACATCTGCTACAGGATTGGGGGCAATTGGAATTGCGATTAGTGGTGCTATGATCTATAACGACGAAGAAGGCCCTGGAATTGCTTTAAGTGGAGCTGTTGGCTCACTTGATGTTTGTGGTGCGCATACTGGTCCACAGAGTTATCACTACCATTTAGAGCCAAAAAAATGGTCAAATGATGATGTTAAATTAATTGGAATCATAGCTGATGGTTTCTTTTTGTATGGTAGAAAATGCAGCTCAACAGGAACTTATCCAGCAGATCTAGACTCGTCTGGAGGTCATACAAGTACGACTCAATTTTCTACAACTGCCGTTTATCATTATCATATCAAAAATGAATTATACCTTTCTAAATATTATATCTTATTCCCAGGTGATTATCAAGGAACTCCAAAAACAATTCAATAGTAAATTTGCAATTGTTGTGCTTGCTTTTTGTTTGTTTTCTTGTAAGCATAACGGAGAAAACCTTTTAGGTAGTAACGTTGCTATTTTAAAAGTAAACAAAGAAGATTTACAACTTCTACCCGAAAAAGGGCTTGTCTTTTATAAGAGCAAGCCTTTTACAGGTGTTTCGCAACAATTTTATGAAAATGGAAAGTTATCCGAAATAGGTACTTTTAAAGATGGAATAGAAGATGGTCCTTATAAAAAATGGTTTCCAAATGGATTACTTGGTTTCGAATCCAATTATGTAAAGGGGACTATTGATGGTGTTAGTAAAAGTTGGTGGAATAATGGTAAACTCCGTACAAAATCCAATTTCAAAATGGGAGTTGGTGATGGTGTTCAGATGCAATACTATATTTCAGGTAGCAAATTCAAGATGATTACCATTAAAGACGGTCAACAGAATGGCATGCAAAAAGCATGGCGCGAAAACGGAAAAATTTACAGTAATTATGAAGCCAAAAATGGTCGAATTTTTGGTTTAAAAAGAGTAAACTTGTGTTATGAATTGGAAAATGAAAAAGTTAAGGAATAAAATGGTAATTGTTTTTATACTTACAGCTGTTTTTGTGAGTTGCAAAGGGAAAAATGATGAAGTTGAAAGTCGCGTGGCGAGTTTGCCTTATTACAATGATCCTGCATTTACACCTCATTGGCTAAGTCCGCAGAGTGACTCGTTAAAAACGTTTCATAAAATACCTGCTTTTAATCTAACCAATCAGGATGGCAAATCAGTAACAGATAAAACTTTTGATAATAAAATTTATATCACCGATTTTTTCTTCTCAACCTGTCCTGGAATATGTCCAAAGATGACTGCGAATTTAGCTGTTGTTCAAGAGGCTTTCAAAAACGATGACAGTGTACTACTGTTATCACATTCTGTAACTCCAGACAAAGATTCGGTTCCAGTTTTAAAAGCATATGCCAATGAGAAAGGGGTGATTTCAAACAAATGGCATTTGTTAACAGGGAAAAAAGAAGAAATTTACAATTTAGCTCGAAATTTTTATTATGTAGAAGAAGATCAAGGGGTGAAGAAATCAATTAATGATTTTTTGCATACCGAAAATTTTGTTTTAGTAGATAAGAGTAAACACATTCGAGGTATATACAATGGGCTTAATGCTGCGTCAGTACAACAATTAATTGCAGATGTAAAGTTGCTCGAAAAAGAAAAATAGGCTATAAATTTTGGTTGGTTAAGGAGAGGGTTAAAAAGTAATTTTTCAATCCTCTTTTTTCATTTACAAAAACATCCAAGTTGGTTTCTATTTGTGGGATGCTGTTCTTTTATCAAAAAGCAAAATATTCTTCGGGACGAAAGTCGCACTTTAGTAAAGGAACGAATACCTTTTAACTTATTTTAATGCTGATTCACCGTAAACTTTCGGTCATTCGCAGAAAACCTTGAATTGCAAGTATATAATTAGTTAAATTTATACTTATAAAACATTTTAATTTCAAAATAATGAGAAGTGAAATATTGAAAATAGTTGTTGGTTTTGTATTGTTTTTAGGGGCAGGAAATTTATTTGCACAGCCCAATGACAGACCAGAGCGCAGAGCTAGGCCAACGGCAGAGCAATTGATAAAAGAAATGGACGCTAATAAGGACGGGAAACTTTCGAAAGCAGAATTAAAAGGACCGATAAAGGATGATTTTGCTAAGATTGATACTAATAAAGATGGCTTTTTAGCACTCGAAGAGTTGAAAAAAGCACCAAAGCCAGAACGCAAAAAACCAACAGAATAATAAATTAACTTAAATACCTCAAACAATGAAAAAATCAAATGTAATAATTACAAGTATAAGCATTGTAGCTTTAGCAATAACTACTTACTCTTGTAGTAGTAGCGATGACTCTTCTAGCGCCGCAACAAATACGTCAACCACAACAACCACAACAGGGTCAACTACGGTACCTACCGTTTTTAGTTCTAATTACAAGTCAGCAGTAACTTTGTCTAGTACAGGAACTACAGTAACCATGAAGTCCAACGGAACTCCAGATCACGTTACACCGTATTGGGGCGTTGGAAATGCTTTATATGAAGCACAAACAACTGGGCAAACATTGACTCCTGGTAGTCTTGTAGCACAAGTATTTTCGATGACTATTCCAGTAAACCCAGTCGAAGCTAGCTCAAAAGAAGCGACCTCTCTCGGGCCAATTGGTATGGCATTGAATGGAGTTGCAATATATAACGATCGCGAAGGTGGAAATGTACAGGTTGACGCAGGAACTTTAACAACTTTTGATAGAGCAGGTGCGCATAGTGGTCCTGGAGGATTGTATCATTACCATTTTAATGGTGACTTTACATCCGATGATGATGCAAAATTAGTTGGTTGGCTAAGAGATGGGTTCCCTATTTATGGTAGAAAAGACAAAGACGGAACCTATCCTTCTACTTTGGATACAAATGGCGGGCACGTTGGTGCGACGACAGAATACCCTAATGGAATTTATCATTACCATTGTTCGAATGTGAATTATATGAGCTCTGGATTTTACATATTAAAAGCGGGAAGTTATCATGGTACAAAAGGCACATTTACTTTTTAAGTTTTATTTTTTATTGATTATTGCGATTTATACCACGAGTTGCAATAAGAAAACTAAAGACGAAGGCGTAATACCTTCGTCTTTAGTTGTTGCTACGAAAGGAATCCCAAAAGATACTATTTTGGTTACTGACCCTAATTTAACTTTAGGAAACGGAATTTATTATTTAAATAAGAGGGTCTATTCTGGTTATATCAAAGAGATGTATGCTGCAAACCAAGTCAAATGTGTTTTTAGTTTTTTGAACGGACAACAACATGGTTTGAGTTTGTCTTATTTTCTTGATGGAAAACTAAAAGAATCCCGTTCTTATAAACTAGGAAGGTCATATGGTAGATCATTTGGATTCTGGGAAAACGGAAATCCAAAATTCGATTTTATATACATAGACGATAGTAGAGAAGGATTGCAAAAACAATGGTATGAAAGCGGAGGGAAATATTCGTTCTTGACTTTCAAAAATGATAGGGAAGAAGGTATGCAAAATGCTTGGCGCGAAAACGGAAAACCTTACATCAGCTACGAAGCTAAGGAAGGACGTCGATATGGTTTGCAAAAATCCAATTTGTGTTATACGCTCAAAGATCAAAAACTCAAAGAAAAGTCCAAATGAAATTAAAATATTATATCATCGCATTGCTGGGAGTTGTGGTAATTTCTTGTCAAGAAAAAACTAGAAAATTACCTTATTACAACACATCCGATTTTGTACCCTTTTGGGAAACTCCAGAAGCGGAAACGTTTCATAAAATCCGTCCTTTTAATTTGGTAGACCAAGAAGGGAAAGTATTTTCAGAGAAAAATCTAGAAGGAAAAATAACAGTGGTAGATTTTTTCTTTACCAGTTGTCCTGGGATCTGTCCAAAGATGACCAAAAGCATGTCCAAAATTCAGGAGGAGTTTAAGAATGATAATCAGATACAGTTGGTGTCACATTCGGTAACACCAGATAAGGATAGTGTTACTGTAATGGCGGCTTATGCCAAAAAGAACAGCATACAATATAATAAATGGAAACTACTTACTGGGGACAAAGATGAGATTTATAATTTAGGTCGAAAGTTTTATTTTGTCGAAGAGGATTTGGGTGAAAACAATGACAGCTCCATTTTTTTACACACAGAGAATTTTGTGCTAATTGATAAAAACAGAATGATTAGAGGTATTTATAATAGTCTTGATCCAAATAGTATGCAAGCCTTGGCAGAGGATATCAAAGTGCTAGAGGAAGAATAAGCGGGTAGTAGTAAATAGTTTTTATTTTTCTATCTAAGGTACAGGAGACTTTACAGCAAATAAAAAAGGGTGTCAAAATAAATTGACACCCTTTTTATATATTGTAGAAAAAAATATTAATATCCTCCTCTGTTTCCACCACGGTCATTTCCACCTCGGTTTCCACCACCACCATAGCTTCCACCACCACCGCTACGGTTGTTGTTGAAACTTCTTCTTTCGCCTTCTGGTTTTGGCTCAGATTTGTTAACTACGATTGTACGTCCTTGAACAGTTGCTCCGTTCAATTCGTCAATTGCTTTTTGAGCGTCATCGTCACTTGGCATTTCAACAAAACCAAATCCTTTGCTTCTTCCTGTAAATTTATCTGTGATAATTTTAACTGAATCAACTGCTCCGTAAGCCTCGAAAGACTCTCTTAAATCTGCTTCCTCAATACTGAATGGAAGGCTTCCAACAAAAATATTCATATGTGCTTATTTATAATAATAGAGCAAATGTAGTTTAAATATTTTCTAATCTACTATAAATAAGGTTATTTAATAAATAATTTTTAATTGTTGAGCGATACTTCTTGGTAAGTCCATCAAGAGTAAATCATTAGGGAGCTTTACGGTGTTACGGGAACTTTGTAAAAAACGCCTTGCTGAAAATTCACCGTCGCCTCTGTAAGAGTATTTACAGTGTTAAATCGAAAGGTACCTGATATAGTTTTGTTCAAAACATCATATTCGGTAATAGTAATTTGTCCGTTTCCTATATCTGTTCCGGTAGTGTATAGGGTTGTATTTGGCTCTTCGTCAATTTGGTAAGAAGCAGTATTGAAATCGTCTTCCCCCAAAAAATAAGTAGTAAGTGCTGTATTAGGTGTTTGTAGGATAATTTTTTCTTTTGTTGTATAAGCCGTAATAGTTAGTTCGCTACTTGCGTTTACAGTGGCGGTTGTTGTAATTGATCTCCAAAAAACGTTGTCTTTCAGTCCTTGAAAGGAAGGATTGTTAAACTGTACATTTTCTTCGCAAGAGATGAATGCCAGGGAAATAACGATTAAAAGAAAGATTTTTTTCATGAACTGTTTTTTTAGACAAGCAAAAGTAAAACATTATAGGTGTAAATCAGAATAATAAACGAAAAAAGTGCGTTTTATAGTCGTTTATTTATAGTTGCATTCAATTGGGATTTCTAAAATAAAAAGTATATCTTTGCGCCCTTAATTAATAGAGGTCGAGTACCTCAAAATTTAATCACACGATTATGTCAGTAAAAATTAGATTACAAAGACACGGTAAAAAAGGAAAACCTTTTTACTGGGTTGTAGCTGCAGATGCACGCTCAAAAAGAGATGGTAAATACTTAGAGAAAATCGGTACTTACAATCCAAATACAAACCCAGCAACTATCGACTTGAACATTGATAGTGCAGTAAAATGGTTGCACAATGGTGCTCAGCCAACTGATACTGCAAAAGCAATTCTTTCTTACAAAGGAGCTTTATTGAAACACCACCTTGATGGAGGAGTTCGTAAAGGTGCCTTGACAGAAGAACAAGCAGATGCTAAATTTGCTGCATGGTTAGAAGCTAAAACAGGAGTTGTTGATGCTAAGAAAGATGGTTTATCAAAAGCGCAAGCTGATGTTAAAGCAAAAGCTTTCAAAGCAGAACAAGATGTTAACGCAAAACGCATCGCTACAGCTGCTCAGGCAGAAGCTGATGCTATTGCTGCTGCTACACCTGCAGAAGAAGTTGCAGAAGTTGAAGCTGAAGAAGCTCCAGCTGCTGAAGAATCTAACGAAGAAACTCAAGCTTAATTATACTGCGATTATGCGTAAAGAAGATTGTTTCTACTTAGGTAAAATCGCTAAAAAATTTAGTTTCAAAGGGGAAGTTCTTGCCTATTTAGACACGGACGAACCAGAGTTATACGAAAACTTGGAATCAGTGTTTGTTGAATGCAACAAACACTTGATTCCTTTTTTTATTGAGAATAGCTCTATTCATAAAAACGATTTTTTGCGTATTCGTTTTGAAGAAGTTAAAAACGAAGAAGATGCCGATGCCATTATGGGTAATGAGCTTTTTCTTCCATTAAATATGTTGCCAAAACTTAGTGGTAACAAATTTTATTTTCACGAAGTTGTTGGTTTCGAAATCGAAGATCAACGATTAGGTATTTTTGGTGTGATACAATCTATCAATGATACATCTGCTCAACCACTATTTGAAGTATTGAATGGTAATGTGGAAATATTAGTTCCAATGATTGACCATTTCTTGGTTAAAGTGGATCGCGAAAACAAAAAAGTCATCATGAACCTTCCAGAAGGTTTGGTGGAAATGTACATTTAAAATATAGCATTCATTTTACGGTTTTTAATGTTCAGTTTATGCAGATTGTGTAATTGGACCAAATAGAAATTGGAGGTTAAAAGTTAGACTTTAGAAGTTATTTGTAGTGTTAAAAGCTGCAACATATAATGATCTGAAATCGCTTTAATCCTAAATCAAATAATCCTAAATCCTAATTCTCTGTGTTTCAATTCAAGCAATTTTCTATCGAGCAGGACAAAACAGCTATGAAAGTCGGCACCGATGGTGTTCTTTTGGGGGCTTGGGCACCTATTGATCATCACCCTTTTAGTGTTTTAGATATTGGCGCAGGAACAGGGTTAATTGCCTTGATGCTTGCACAACGTACAACTGCAGAGCAAATTGATGCTTTAGAAATTGATGATGATGCGTACGAGCAAACGGTTGGTAATTTTGAGAGTTCATCCTGGGCTGATCGATTGTTTTGTTATCATGCAGGTTTGGATGAGTTTGTAGACGAGCCCGAAGATGAGTATGATTTAATAGTTTCTAATCCACCTTTCTATAGCGAAGATTATAAAACTAATGATAATCAGAGAGATTTGGCACGTTTTCAAGACGCAATGCCTTTTGATGAATTGGTTGAGGCAGCGGATTTATTTTTATCTGAAAATGGTGTTTTTGCGGTTATAATTCCGTTTAAGGAAGAAACGAAATTTGTGGCTTTGGCTAAAGATTTTGAATTATTTCCATTTAAAATCACTCGTGTAAAAGGAACGCCACAGTCAGAGATTAAAAGAAGTTTGTTGGCATTCGGTCGTGATGCGGCTTTAGAACCACTGGTTTCTGAACTGATAATAGAAAATAGCAGGCATGATTATACAAGTGATTATATTGGATTGACCAAAGAATTTTATTTGAAGATGTAGATCTTAGCTCTGATTGCCCCGAAGTGTCAGTGGCGGGAATTAGCTCCAAATAAATTTTATCAATGAAGAAATAGTTAAAACTAATGTAAGAATGGTGTTTGATTTGGATTTAATTTATAAATTTGTAGTTCAAATTAGTAATAACATAAAAATTTTGCTCCAATATACTGTTGGGGTTAACATATAAAATAAAAAAATTATGGCATTAGCAATAACAGATGCTACTTTTGATGAAGTAGTTTTGAAGTCAGACAAACCAGTTTTAGTAGATTTTTGGGCAGCTTGGTGTGGACCATGTAGAATGGTTGGACCAATCATTGAAGAATTAAGCAATGATTACGAAGGTAAAGTTGTAGTGGGTAAAGTAGATGTTGATGCAAATCAAGAATTTGCTGCCAAATACGGTGTAAGAAATATTCCAACAGTATTAGTTTTCCATAATGGAGAAGTAGTTGGTAAGCAAGTAGGAGTAGCTCCTAAGCAAACTTATGCTGATAGTTTAGACGCTTTGTTGTAATCGTAAGATTATAATTTATATAAAAAAGGTTTGACGTTAGTCAAGCCTTTTTTTGTGCTTGATTGTTGCTAGTATTAGGAGATTTATAAATATTATTTGGGCGTGCCCCGCAAAAAAAGCGCGGGTCAGGCTGTTCGCTATATCTTTTTTGGGGCATAAAAGCCCCAAAAAAGGATGCCGCCCGAGGCTTCGGGGACATCCTTCACGCAAACTCAAACCGACTAAGATATGGTGTTGCATCGTAATTTTCATTTCCAAAATATATGTTATAGTGAAAGTTTGGTTATTATTTTTAATACATTTGAGATATGAAAGTGGAATCACAACTAGATAAAGTAGCTCGTTTTCAACATTTGGAGCTTTTGGCCAATCAAATTGTTGAGGGCTTTATTTCGGGTATGCACAAAAGTCCGTTTCATGGCTTTTCTGCCGAGTTTGCAGAGCATAAACTATATAATGTTGGCGAGAGTACACGACATATCGATTGGAAGCTTTTTGCTAAAACAGATAGGCTGTATACGAAGCGTTTTGAAGAAGAAACAAATTTGCGGTGTCATATAGTTTTAGATAACTCCTTATCGATGCATTATCCTGCATTACAATCAAATCAAAATTTTTATGAAAACAAGATTGGTTTTTCAGTCTTGGCTTCTGCTGTGGTGATGCATTTGCTCAAAAAACAACGTGATGCAGTTGGTTTAAGTATCTTTTCAGATGCGTATGATTATTATGCTCCAGAAAAAGGTAGTGATCGGTACCATCGTATGATTTTGAGTCAGCTCGAATCGGTTTTAGAGCATCCAAAAGTTGCGCAAAGCACAAATACGGTAGCCTTGCTGCATCAAATTGCTGAAAAAATGCACCGCAGGTCGATGATTATTCTTTTTACAGATATGTTTCAGTCTGAAGATGAAGAAAAGTTGTTTGAGGCTTTGCAACATTTAAGGCATAATAAGCATAAAGTGATCCTGTTCCATGTTGTTGATCGAAAAAAAGAGCTAGAATTTGATTTTGATAACACTCCTAAAAAATATATTGATGTAGAAACTGGTGAGGAAGTCGCTCTTTTTTCTGATAATGTACAAGAAGTGTATAAAAAAGAGGCCGAATCATATTTTAATAAAATAGCGTTAACCTGCGCCCAAAACCGAATTCGGTATGTTTCTGTAGATGTTGGCGATGATTTCGAAAAAATAATGCTAACTTATCTTGTTGAAAAACAAAAGTTTGGATAAAAGTTGCTATTTATTTTAAAAATAATTGCGAAAAAAGCTTGTAGAAACGGAATTCTATTGTATCTTTGCCACCGCAATAGCGCAGTTGGTTTGGTAGTTCAGTTGGTTAGAATACCTGCCTGTCACGCAGGGGGTCGCGGGTTCGAGTCCCGTCCAGACCGCGAGTATTGGGAAAGCCTTTCAGCAATGAAGGGCTTTTTTTTCCCAATAGGAGCGAAAATCAAAGTCGTGTTGCAACTAGTTATTTAACTGGCTAGGTTGAGAAATAAATTTGTGACAGTTTATTTCAAATAAAATAGAATTATTGAGTCCTTAGTTTTAATAAAGCTTTTAAGTGAATAGAAAATTAAGATTTATATATTGAGTGGGTTTGGTAGTTCAGTTGGTTAGAATACCTGCCTGTCACGCAGGGGGTCGCGGGTTCGAGTCCCGTCCAGACCGCGAAATTGAGAAAGCCTTTTAGAAATAAAAGGCTTTTTTTCTCAAATAGCGTATCAAAAATTAGTTGTGTTGCGATCAGTCTAGTTAACTGATCCTGGTTTAGTAGTTAGACCAATGAAAAGCTTTTCACTTAATTGTGAATGGCTTTTTTGATTTTAGGGCAGTTTTGTTCCTGAAGTACTTGCTCACTTGAGTAAGAATAATTTGTTATGCAGACTTTCTTTGCCCTTTTTTTGGATCATTTCTTTGTATGATGTAGGCCGTACGAGTGTATTAGTGCTTTTTATTGTTAATTTTATACAAATAGAATCTCTCATTTTCATCTGTTTAAATGGTTCCGTGTAGGTTAATAGCTTAAAAATCAATCAATAACACACTTTAACGATTAATTTTGCGTTTTGTCGAGTAATAATCTAACAACGTATTGTTTTTGTTCGTTAATTTGTTATAGAAATGTTAATCCAAATTATACCCATTTTTAACCTTAATCTAACCTATTTAAATTATGAAAAAATTATCCTTTTTGGCATTGTTAGCTATTGCGTCATTCGCGAGTACAGCAAATGCTCAAACTTCTGCGGCTACAACTACCAATGCAGGAGCAGTATTACTTAAGGCTATGACATTGTCCCAAACAGCACCTTTGCATTTTGGATCGAATGTTTTGGTGACGAACGCTGGTGGAACGGTAGTTCTTCCTTCTAATTCTAGTACGCGCACCTACACGGGCGGGGTAGCAACTTCGGCCGCAACACCAACGGCCACAAATGCAGCTTACAATGTAACAGGAACTGCATTAGAGACGTATGCATTGACATTGCCTACTACAACTACTGTAACACATACTACTGTAGCATCGGGAGTTTATCAAATGGATATCACAGACATGAAAGCGCGTTTTAATGGAGCTGGATCAGATGCGGTAACTAGTACATTAAGTTCTTCTGGAACTGATAGCTTTACACTTGGTGGTACCCTTACTGTACAAGCAAGTCAGATCGGTGGTGTTTATGCAGGAACTTTTAATGTGTCTATTGATTACAATTAAAATTAAGATACAAATCTGTTTAAAAGCCCATTTTTATGGGCTTTTTCTTTATAATTAATTATATATTTGCTACTCGATAAATAGATTATTATGACATTTAAATTACAACTTTTTCTATTGTTTTTTACAATTGGTATGTGCGGAGAAGTGTATGCCCAGGGTGATTTATTAATTACGCCAAATCGCGTAATTTTTGAAGGAAGGAAACTAAAAGAAGAGCTTAATTTAATTAATTCTGGTACAGAGACGACGACCTTCTCTGTTTCTTTCGTACAAAGACGAATGAAAGAAGATGGCAGTTTTGAAGTAGTAACTACAGAACAAGATGGGCAGCAATTTGCTGATCCATATTTACGCATCTATCCACGTCAAGTGACTTTACGAGCGGGTGAGGCACAAGTAGTCATGCTGCAATGCAGGCGCAAACCAGATATGGAGGCAGGTGAGTATCGCTCGCACTTATACTTTCGATCAGAAAAAAATTATGAGGCCTTAGGAACAAAAACTAAAGATACCTCTAGGGTAGTATCGGTTAATTTGATTCCGATTTTTGGTATGAGTATTCCAATAATCGTTCGTTCTGGAGATACGAAAGCGATTGCTTCTATCACCGATTTAAAATTTAACAACCTAAAAGAAGAATTAAGTCTTTCTTGTCTATTGAAACGGTCTGGTAATGCTTCTGTTTATGGCGATCTTAAAGTAGAATACATTTCTGATCGTGGAAAGATAACTGAAATTGGTGGATTGAAAGGAGTGGGAGTATATACTGAAATTGATAAGAGGACCATTCGAATACCTTTAGAAAAAAAAGCCACTTTGCAATTTGATAAAGGGAAACTCAAGGTGAGTTATACTGCCAGAGCTGATGCTCGTAGTCCTGAAGTATATGCAGAAGCTGTACTACAATTGTAAATTATTTATTTTCCCTAAGCAAAATGGTTAAAGATCTAAACTATATTTTTTTTCGAATTGTCGTTTTTATAACGGTAGTATCTTTTTGTTCAAGTCCTGTTTTTGCACAACCTTCATTGCCACAAAGAAATATCAGTATTACGGCTACCCAAGGTTTGCATTTTGGAACCTTCGCTTTGACAGGTGCAACAGGAGGAACTGTTACAGTAGGATTTGATGGGAACCGTACTGCAAGTCCCGGGATATATTTATCTAGTTTATCGCCAACAGCTCGTCCGGCTCTTTTTGATATTAAACTTTGTCAAGGTCGAAACGTAACGGTGTCGTATGTGCCAACTACAACGCTTACTGGTAGTAATGGTGGTTCATTTACATTGAACATAGGTCCTACAGAAAAAGGTACCAATGGTGCTGTTTTTGCAGTAGATAACAATTGCACTTTTGTAACAGTGTTGCGAGTAGGAGGTACGCTCTCTATTCCTGCAGCTTCGCCTGCGGGTGTTTATACAGGCTATTTTGAAATAACTTTTGATCAGCAATAATGAACAAAGGTAATCTTCATACATCTGAGTTCACGAGCTTGTATCGTATCATTGAACCTATACTTGTATGGATGCTTTTGGTTATGTTTCTGTTTTCTTTTCATTGTGCTCAAGGGCAAGTAAAAGGCTTGAATATTGAAAATAGAAGTAGTAGTTTTGGTACCTATGATGAACTTCGTGTGTCAGTTTATCTAGAAAATCACATGAGTTTTGAAACGGATGTTCTTATCGGAGACAATGATAAATTGCTTTATAATGTTGAGGATCTATTTAAGAATTTAGAAATACATACTGAAAAAAGTACGAATGGCACCGTTTTGACAGGTTTCTTGGAGAAAGAATCAAAGACTTATGAGATAGATTTTTCTAAAGGAATTATTAGAGTAGGAACTGCTATTTTCAGGATAAAAGATAGTGTAACAGAGGAGTTTGGTGTTCGGTATATGGATGCTAATTTGATAGAACAAGCCTTTGGAATAAAAATAATTTTTGATCAACGTTCTTTGTCGGCGAATTTGGCAGCTAATTTTGAACTTCCGTTTTTAAAACAAATGCGTATTGAGAATACTCGAAAAAGTATTTTAAGACTGCAAGGTGATCAGCAAGCAGTTGTAGATACTGTAATTGGTAGAAATTATCATTTATTAAAAGGTGCTACCTTGGATTGGGGAGTTAATTCTAATCAAATAATAAATGGTTTTTCGAATAATAATATTCTTCTTGGTGTAGGAGGAGAACTTTTGTACGGTGAGACAAATGTTTCAGTGAATTTAAATGATGGGTATCCGTTTGACAATAGACAATTGCAGTACAGTTGGAGATGGATTGACAATGATAAACGATTTATTAAACAAGCTCACGTGGGTAAAATTGTAAATCAAAATATTGCTTTTTTATCTGCTCCAGTAATTGGAGCCGCAATTACAAATTCACCAAACACAGTTCGTAAAGCAAGAGGTACCTACACTATCACAGATTATACAGATCCTGATTGGACGGTAGAGTTGTATATTAATAATGTGTTGGTAGATTATACCACTGCTGATGCTTCTGGACTGTATCTTTTTAAAGTCCCTATTGTGTATGGTTATACCACTATGAAATTGAAGTTTTATGGAACACAAGGAGAAGAACGATTTGAAGAACGAATCATCAATACTCCTTATACGTTTCTGCCTGCAGGCATTTTTGAATACAATCTAACGGGTGGATTTTTGCAAGATGCAGGTCAAAGCACCTATGGAAAAGGGGAGTTTAATTATGGTGTTAATCGTTTTTTAACTATTGGTGGTGGTACAGAATACCTGTCAAGCATTCCGGATCATCCTTATATTCCGTTTATTAAAACAACTTTTCAGCCATTTAGTAAAATGATTTTGACTATGCAGATGGCTCAAAATGTTGGTTTTAAAGGTATTTTAAATTATTATTTTACAAAAAGTGCTTTTTTAGAATTGGATTATTCGAAATACGAAGCCAATCAACAGGCAACCCGTTTTAATGCAATTGAAGAACGAAGAGTGCGCTTGTCAGTGCCTTTCAAAAAAGATAATTTTTCGGGATTCGCAAAATTAAATCTAAATCAATTGATTTATAAAGCATTCGAATACAATCAAATAGATATGGCTTGTTCTGCTTTTTATGGCAAGTGGAATATGAGTACTAGTACGATTTTGAACTGGATTGATAATCGATCTCCGTTCATAACAAGTATGTTAGCCTTGGCTTACCGCATTCACAGTGGTGGTGTTTTTCGTCAAACAGCAGAGTACAATAAAAATTTAAATGGTATTTCGAGATATCGATCAGAGTTTGAAAAACGATTTGCAAATACTTATTTTTCTATTTCGTATGAAAAGAATGTTATTGCACAAACGGACAATGTTTTTATGAGTTTAAAGTATGATTTACCGTATGCACGTACTGGAATGTCTGCTTTTTACAGCAATAAAACGGTTGGTTTTTCTCAAAATGCACAAGGGAGTGTGGCTCTTGGAGCAGGAAACAAAGAGATTCATTATTCGAATGGATCTTCACTGGGGAAAGGTGGGATATTATTTTATCCTTTTTTGGATTTGAATCAAAATGGGAAACGTGACAAAGGGGAGAAAATGATTCTTTTGAATACGGTAAAAGTTTCTGGAAGCACGGCTTATGTCAGTAAAAAAGATTCAATTGTGCGAGTATCGGACTTGAATGCTTTTGTAGATTATCACGTTCAGTTCGTAAATACCGATTTAGATAACATATCATGGCGCTTTAAACATAATAATTACCAAATTCAAATTGATCCAAATCAATATAAAAAAGTGGATGTGCCCATCGAATGCGTTGGCGAGATCACAGGAATGGTTTATTTTCATAAAAAAGATGAGAAGAAGGGTCTAGGTCGAGTTAGTATCCATATTTATGATGAAAAAGGTAAAAAAGTAGCAGAAACATTGAGTGAGTCTGATGGATATTATAGTTATTTGGGATTAAAACCGGGTAAGTATTTGGTACGTCCTGATGATGAACAGTTGCAAAAATTAAAATTCCAGAGTTCACCAGTAAAATACGAAATTGGCTTTAAGGTCACTGAGGAAGGTGAAATTGTGGAAGGATTAGATTTTAATATTCGATCAATAGAACCCTTTGCGGTTTTGGACGAATAAGTGATGTTATGTAAGCGCAATTGATTTTTAAAAATAAATAAACGGTATCGAGTAGCTATTCTAGATCAAATTTCACCGATTGTGCCATTGGTTTGCGAAAGGTTTTTCGAATTGTAAAAACTATAGAAATGTTGAAAACGAAATTATTTTATTTCTGGGCCTTATTTTTGGTGCCTTATTTGTTGCTGGCGCAAATTGCTCCAACACAAAATATAGTGTGCCAAAATGAAGTAGTAACCTATAGCTATGCTACTAACTACGATACGTATAAATGGACGGTTATAGGAGGAACTCCTTCTAGTAGCACGGCATCAACGATCAATGTAACATGGGGATATGGAAATAGAGGAACCATCACCTTTGAAGGATTTATAAGTGGTGTTTCTCAAGGAGTTGTTTCGAAAAGGATTTATATAGACCAAAAAGCGGCTTTTACACCTACGGCAAACCCAACTATTGTTTCGGGCCAAACTACCAATATCGGACTTACTTTTGCCAATAAATCAATTAAATTAAACGGAACGTCGGACTATGTAGCAATCTCCAATTCTAATTTGATTAATTTAGGAACTACAGATTACCGTACCGTTATGTTATGGTTTAAAGCCAATGATGTGACAACTCGTCAAGTGCTGTACAATGAAGGTGGTGGTACAAACGGTTTTTCAATGTATATTGAAGGAGGTAAAGTATATTGTTTGCCGTGGGAAGGGGGTACCGCTTGGAATGCTCCCAATGCAAATATAGTTACCGGACAGTGGTATCATGTTGCTTTTGTATTCGATCAAAATGCAACAGATGGTTTTCATTTTAAGGGTTATTTGAATGGGACACTTATTGGCGCATTCAATGAAGGAACAAAAGCCAGTAACGGTTTAAATGGACATTCTGGACAAGTGGCCATAGGATCAAATTCTAGTATTCGATTTGCTAATAATTCTACCAGCGCTAATAATTATTTTAACGGGAGAATAGATGGTTTCAAACTTTGGAATCGTTCGCTGTTACAATCAGAGGTGATTATTGAAAAAGATCACGTACTCAACGCTCCCGTAGTAGATTCAGATTTGGATGTCTATATCAACTTTGATAATTCAGTTTTGGATTTGGCTAGTACAGCTAGTGCTGAAGATGGTGCGCTATCTGGCAGTCCAACCTATGATGATGATGTCCCTTTGAATCCAACAATTGTATGGAGTCCGGGAGGAGCAAATACCGCAGTCATTGCTGTTAACCCAACTACAAATACAAGTTATACCTATACGCTTACCGAAAAATTGTCTAATGTGTGTTCCCAAACGGGTAGTATTGATGTTTTTGTAACGATTCCAAACGACAAAGATGGTGATGGAGTAGGGGATATTTTTGATCTAGATGCTGACAACGACGGAATATTAAATGCCATTGAAAATAATTGTTTGCCAAAAGCAGGTTATGATGGCTACTGGTCTCTTGATAATACTACTAATGATTTGTCCGGGAATAGTTATAACGCACAATCTGGAAGCAGTGTTTCCTTTTCTACCGATAGTAAAAAGGGTACACATTCGGCTTCGTTCAATGGGACTTCAAATTATCTGCAATACAGTAACGGTACTTTTTTAAATCAGGCCATAACTAATTTTTCCTATTCTATTTGGATCAAACCAAGCTCCCTTACCGGAATTCAAACTATTTTTGAAGAAGGAGGAACAACTAATGGAATTGCTGTTCGCTTAAACGGTGCGACATTAGAAGCGGCAGTTCGAGAATCAAATGTTCAATTGAATACGGCTACTTTAACCTATCCAGGTGATGGTTTGTGGCATCATATAGCGCTTACCTACAGCAACGGAAATGTGATTTTATATCTCGATGGCGTAGCGTCTACAACCTTGGCAACCGGTTTTGGAGAATTGGCTGGACATTCTGACGTACAGCATATAGGTTATTCCAATGGAGGTGCTTTTGGTGCTTCTTCAGTGAATTATTATGGAGGATTAATTGATGATATCGTGCATTATCCTTCAGTTTTATCTGCTAGTGATATCAGTAAAATTGTTTTAGGATGTGATAACGATAATGACGGAATTCCAAACTACTTGGATACCGATAGCGATAATGATGGTAGTTTTGACGCTAATGAAGCCTACGGAGCTGTGGTCGATACCAATAACGACGGAACCTACGGTGGAATAACTGGTTCGCCGCAAGTAGATGCATTGGGTAGAGTTTTAAGTGCCAATTATGCAACCCCATTAACGACTGCTGGGGGTAATAGTACCTACCTACAAGGAGTTAGTGTCAATGTGACGACTGCTCCTGTAAACAAAACAGTTTGCGAAGCACAAACTGCAACTTTCTCTGCTACGGCAACAACTGCTATAATAGCAACTACTCCAACTACAACAGCAAGTACCACTGTAAGTTATCAATGGCAAGTAAGCACGAACAATGGTAGTACTTATACCAATATTTCTGGTCAATCAGGTACGGTGGCAAGTGGAACATCAGTCACGTTAACGCTTACAGCTGTAACCGCTACTATGACGGGTAACCGCTATCGAATAAAATTTACTAATGAGGCCAATGTTACCGGAGCAACAGCAACGGCTACGCTTACGGTAAATCCTATTCCTACGATTACACAAGTAACGAGTGCTTCAAGTTGTGGGGTTGGTAGTGTAGTTTTGAAAGCAACTGCTTCGGCAGGAACCATTAATTGGTATGCAGCAGCAACAGGAGGAACATCTTTAGCAACAGGTACGAGTTTTACAACTTCTGTATTGTCAACTACAACATCTTACTGGGTTGATGCTACGAATACAAGTTGTACGACAGCTACAAGGACCCAAGTAACCGCTACCGTTAGTACTGGTAATGTTGAAGTTGCGGCAAGTGCAGGAACTATTTTCGGATGTTATTCGACAGTAAAAGAAGCTTTCGATAAAATTAATGATGGAACACATCAAGGTGATATCACCATTAAGTTAAGAGGAAACACGACAGAAATCGCTACGGCTACGCTGAATAATACTGGAAATGGAGCCTCTTTGTATTCTTCATTGCTAGTATATCCTACGGCACCAAATTTAAAAATAGAAGGAAATGTTTCCGGTCAGTTAATTAATTTGAACGGAGCTGATAATGTAATTTTTGATGGTCGTGTTAACCAACTTGGTGGAACAAGCTTAACCTTATCCAACACGAATACAGCTGGAAGTGTTATTCAATTTATTACTGATGCAACAGCAAATACAGTGAGGTATTGCACTATTCAAGGTACAACTGCATCTGCTGCAAGTGGATTGATCGTTTTTGGATTAGGAGATGTTGTAGGAAATGATAATAATACTATTGAGTTTTGTGATATTCGAGATGGAGCAACAACTCCAACCAATGCCATATATTCATCTGGGTCTTCTGTAAGTGCGGATAATAGTTCAAACACTGTAAGTAATAGTACAATCTATAATTATTTTAGTGCTACTGCTTCTTCAAACGGAATTTACTTGGCAGCAAACAGTTCAGCTTGGACCATTTCGAACAATAAATTTTATCAAACGGCCGCTCGTACTACTATAACTGCAGGATTAACTCATCGCGCTATTTATATTGTTACTGCTTCGGGGGTAAATTATACTGTAAATAATAATGTTATTGGGTACAGTAGCGCAACTGCTACAGGTACGACCACGTATACAGGTCAAACAACCTTATTTAGAGGTATCGAGATGTCAGTGGGAACTACCACAGCATCTAACGTGCAAGGAAATACGATTAGTAATATTAATTTTTCTACAGCAATAGGTACAGCTACCAATGCTGGTATTTTTTCAGGTATAGCTGTATTGGCAGGTAATGTGAATATTGGTACTGCGGCTGGAAATACCATCGGAGCCACGACCGGTATTGATGCTATTCAGGTTTCATCTACAGCCTCTACAGGATTAATAAACGGAATTTATGTTTCGTCTGTAGGGACTGTTGGTATCAGTAATAACACTATTGGCGCTATCAGTACAAACGGAGGTACCGCAATTGGGTATACGTTTTACGGAATCTATACAGCAGGTATCGGTGGGAACTTTGCTATTACAGATAATACAATTGGAAGTAAAACCACAGCAAATTCTATAACTGTTGGTGATGCATCAACATTGGCGGTAGTTTGCACTTTTAGAGGAATATTTAATAGTGGGTCAGGTTTGATTTCGATAACTAATAATACGATTCAAAACACTACTGTTTATGGAACGAGTACTTCAGGGTACTATGGAATTATTAATACTGCGGGATCAAGTACGGTAGATATTAATACGAACTCTATTATTTCGGGAACCAACACGGGTACAAATTCAAATACTACTATTACATATTATCCCATTTATAATTCGGCTGTAGTTTCTACTTTAAATATTAATAACAATATCATAAGGAATCAGTTAAGAACTGCTACTGGAGGTTATTTTACAGCAATAGGGAATGTTGCAGCTGTTCTAACGAACATTAATATAAATGGGAATCAACTAGGGAATACTAGTGGTGGTTTAATGACCTATTCTGCTGCTAATACAGTTGCATTATTCGGGATTAATAACTCGGGTGGTGCAGCTAGTTGTGAGCTTTCGATTCAAAATAATGATATAAGAGGTATTGATTACACCGGTGGGTCAGGATCAAATACGCATACGTATATTAGCAACGGTGCAACAACACTAAAACAAAACATTAGCAATAACACTTTTACTAATTTGAATGTAAATACCACTGGAACAATTACATTCCTTTCCAATAGTGTAGTCATGCCAGCAAATGGAGTTCAGAATATTGATAACAATAGTATTGTAACGGGTTTTGTTAGAAATGCAGCTGCTACTTCTGGAGCATTAACGTTGTTTACAAGTGGTGCTACAACCAACAATACAGGAGTAGTTGTTACTAATAATAATAATAATTTTTCTAATATTACTGTAAGTGGTGCATCTACTATACTGGGCTGGGTAAATAACGATGCAGGTACGGGAAATGTAGACAAAACTATTTATAACAATAAATTTGAAAATTGGACAGCTGGTTCTGGAGGAGTTACAGCCCTAAACGTAAATATTGTTAGTGAAATGAATAAAGTATATGCTAATTCAATCCAAAACATAAGCAGCAGTCAGATAATATATGGAATTACTTCTGCAGGAAACGACAAAATTTATTTAAATACGATTAACAACCTGAACTCAACGAGTGGCGGCGCAACGTCAATAGTTTCGGGTATAAATGTTACAGCTGGAACTGCAAAAAGTATTTATCAAAATACCATATCAAATCTTATTGGAAACACACTCACAACTGGTTCTGTTCGTGGTATTTTAGTCTCTGGGGGAACAACAGTAAACCTTTATGAAAATAAAATATTTAGTTTGTCTGCGAATGCCAATACTACTGGTACAATTTCAGGAATTTGGGTAACTGGTGGATCGGCCGTCAATATAGATCGAAATAAAATCTATGACATTTCATCATCAAGCGCTGCAGTTACAAGTGGAATAGTATACGGTATTCAGGTTTCGGGTACTACTGCCTCTTTAATGACCAATGTTACTAACAATATTGTTGGTGATTTAAAAGTAAGTGCAGCTAGTGGAACCGACTTAATTCGTGGTTTGGGTTTTATCACTACTGGCGCATCTTCGATGACCAATGCGTACTACAATACAGTTTATTTAAACGCGGCGGCTTCCAGTGGTACCAACTTTGGATCCACGGGTATTTATCATACAGCAAATGCAACGGCTACAACGGCTGCATTAAATCTTCGAAATAATATTATTATCAATGTTTCTACACCCAAAGGAAGTGGAACAACGGTTGCCTTTAGACGCAGTGCAGGAACCTCTAGTACCTTAAATAATTATGCTACCACCTCCAAAAACAATTTGTTTTATGCGGGAACTCCCGGAACAACCAATTTAATTTATAGTGACGGTACGAGTACAGCTCAAACTTTTGCGCAATATAAAAGCGGAATTTTTACGGCAGGAACTATTGCGCCAAGGGATCAAGTATCGGTTAGTGAAAATTTAAATTTTATTAGTACAGTGGGTTCTAACGCCAATTTCTTGAAAGTAAATACAACTATCCCGACACAAATTGAAAGTGGAGCAGTAAATATCGCTGATTATGAAGTTGATTATTTAGGAGTTGTTCGTCAAGGAAATCCAGGATATGCAGGAGCGAGTACCTCAGCACCAGATATGGGTGCTTATGAAAATAATTATGTAGCTATTGATGCTTCTCCTCCTTCGATTACCTATACTGCTTTGACTAACAATAGTTGTTTGAGCAACAAAACAATCTCAGCGACAATCACTGATGCTACAGGAGTCAATGTTACTGCTGGTACACGACCTAGAATTTATTTTAAAAAGTTGACAAATAGCAACGTTTTACCTACTACAAATACGAGTACTACGGATGGCTGGAAATACATTGAAACAACGAGTACTTCAAGTCCGTTTAGCTTTTCGATTAATTACAATTTAATTTTTGGTGGCGTTACCACTGGAGATGTGATTCAGTATTTTGTTACAGCTCAAGATATTGTTACGCCATCGCCTTACGTAGGTATCAATACGGGTGTCTACGCTGCTACACCTGCAAGTGTTGCTTTGACTTCGGCGGCTTTCCCTATTGGTGGTACCATCAATAGTTTTACAATTTTGGCTGGACTTAATGGAACAGTAACGGTAGGTAGCGGCGGAACTTATCCAACGCTAACAGGTACGGGAGGTTTGTTTGCTGAGCTAAATACTAAGGGACTTGCGGGAAATTTGACCGCCAATATTGTAAGTGATATTACAGAGCCAGGAACGATTTCATTAAATCAACTGAATTATGGCTGTACCGATTTTAATACACTGACCATCTCACCAAGTGGAGGCGCTGCTAGAACAATCTCTGGAACGGTTGCTGGTGGAGCCTTGCTAAATTTTAATGGTGCTGATTATGTTGTTATTGATGGTTTAAATACTGGCGGAAACTCTTTGATTATTTCAAACGCTAGTACGGCTAGTACTGCGGGGACAAGTACTATTCGTTTTATAAATGATGCGACCAATAATACAGTTCGAAATTGTACGATCGAAGGAGCGTCAACGTTAACGTCTTCTGGAACCGTTTTTTTCTCCACAGCTGCGTCGGTGGGTAATGTTAGTAATGCGATTACAGGGAATATTATCAAAGCGGTTGGAACCAATTTGCCTACTAATGCTATTTATTCTTCGGGTAGTTCGGTATTGATTGACAATAGCGACATTACCATTAGCAATAATACTATTCAGGATTATTTCAACGCAGCATCCGCTTCAAACGGAATTTATCTAGCAGCATTTAGTTCAGCTTGGACCATTTCGGGAAACAAACTTTTTCAAACGGCTACTCGAACTGCAACAACTGGAAGTATTCATAGAGGAATTAATATCATAACTGCTTTTGGAGTAGATTATTCGATAGTAAATAATACGATAGGATATACTACTGCGACAGCTACCGGAACTACAACCTACGCCGGTGCAGTAGGTAATCGTTTTTTTGGTATCGAAATGAATGTTGGAACGCTATCTACTTCTAGTGTTCAAGGAAATAAGATTGCAGGAATTAATTTATCGTATACTACTTCTCCAGCTATTACAGCAGCTCCTGGAATTTTTAGCGGAATATCAATATTAGGAGGAAAGCTAGATATTGGTACTACAACCGGAAATACAATTGGTGCGACTACAGGAAATGGTTCCATCACATTGACATCAAGTATTACAGCTAACTATCTTTCAGGTATTTATTGTACCTCAACGAGTACGGTGAATATAAAAAATAATACTATTGGTTCTATTAGTACAACTGGAGCTTTAGGGATCGGGTATACGTTCCATGGTATCAACACTGCTGGTGGAGGACAATTTACAGTAGCGGATAATACCATTGGAAGTACGAGTACGGCAAATTCAATCGCAATAGGAACTTTAGGAACAACCACAACAGGAGTTTGTTTATTAAATGGGATTTATAATTTGGCTACAGGAGGTATCACTATTAGCGGTAATACGATTCAAAATGTTAGTTCGTATGGTACAGCAGCCTCTGTTTTATACGGTATTTTAAATAGTGGAGCTTCTGGAGCGGTATCAATTGCTAATAATTCTATAATTGGAGCAACCAATACAGGTACTTCAGTATTGGGAGGTATCTCAAATACGGCTGTCGCTACAACGGTAGCAATTACAGGAAACAAAATCAGAAATTTCACAAAATCGGTAGCTACTGGTGCTATTACAGCTATTGCGAATAGTGGAGCAGTGTTATCGCAAATCACTATTGAAAATAATCAATTAGGAAATACTTCGGGTGGTTTGGTAACTTACGCTGCTACTAATTCAACTCTTTTAACAGGGATAAGTAATAGTGGTGGATCTGCAAACTGTGCGCTGTCCATTCAAAACAATGACCTTACAGGTATAACCTATGCAGTTGCGGGTGTAAATGCCAATACTTATATAGCCAACTCAGCAGCTACGTTGTCTCAAACAATTAGCGGAAATACCTTTACAGCATTAAATGTAAACACTACTGGAACCATTACATTCATTGCAAATAATGTAATAATGCCTGCAAACGGAGTCCAAAATGTAAATAATAACAGTATTGTTACCTCATTTACACGTGCTGCCGCTAGTGGAGCAATGACTTTATTTACTAGCACAGCAGCAACCAATAATAGTAATGTGGTTGTAAATAATAACAATAATAATTTTTCGAATATTACTGTTAATGGAACGGCTTCAATCTCAGGTTGGATAAATACCGATGCGGGTACAGCTTCGGTAACCAAAACTATATCTGGAAATACATTTGAAAACTGGAACGGTGGAACGGGTACAGTTATAGTAATGAACGTTAACATTACCAGTACAGCCAACGCGACCACAAATAATACTATTCGAAATATAAATAGTTTAGGATCTATCTACGGAATTATAACTGGAGTTGGAAATGATAAAATTTATTCTAACACGATCAATTCCTTTGTTTCTAATGGAACTACGTCTGCGATTGTAAATGGTATCGCCATAACTAGTGGAACGGTGAAAAGTATTTATCAAAATATTATTTATGGTCTTCAATCTAATAATATCACCTCTGGAAGTGTTAGTGGAATTGGAGTCACAGGGGGGGCTAATACTGCGATTTACCAAAATAAAATTTATGATATTTCGTCATCATCTACTAGTGTTTCAACGGGAACTGTAAACGGAATACTCGTTTCAGGAACAACAGCAGATCAAGTTGCAACCATTTACAACAACCGTATTGGAGGGATCAATGCAACGGCAGCAAATGCGGTTGATAATGTTCGTGGAATTAGTATGACCAATACGGGTGTACGATCGATAAGCAATATATATTTTAATAGTATGTATCTAAATGCTAGTTCGACGGGAACAAATTTTGGGTCTTCAGGGATTTTTCATGCAGCTAGTACAATTTCAAGCACCGCTGCCTTAAACTTAAGAAACAATATTATTGTAAATCTTTCTACAGCCAATGGTACTGGGTTTAATGTTGCTTTTAGACAAGGTCCAGGAACCTCACTCGCGCTGAATAATTACAATTCCTTGTCAAATAATAATTTATTTTATGCAGGAGTTCCTAGTGCTACTAACTTAATTTATGCTAATGGAACCAATTCGGCTCAAGATATAACAGCCTACAAAGCGGGAATTTTTACAGCTGGAACAATAGCGCCTCGCGACCAACTTTCGGTTTCTGAAAATCCACAGTTTATAAGCACGACAGGATCTAGCGTTGACTTTTTGAAAATTCTGAATAACGATATTACTTTTATCGAAAGTGGAGCAGTAAATATTGCTGGAATTACAACCGATTTTGAAGGGCAAATTAGAGCGGGTAATACGGGTTATGCGGTTCAAACCAATGGGGCGGGTTCTGCACCAGACATAGGTGCCGATGAATTTGATGGGAAATTACCAAATGTTATTGTCTCGAATTCCAATCCTTTAAGTAACGGAAGTTATAGTAAAGTTTCTGGTGCCTTTACTGCAATTAATAGCTATGATCAAACAGGTAAGGATGTAGTAGTAACCCTTATTGGTAGTACTACTGAAGACGTGACCGCTACTCTTAATCAAGGAGCGTGGACTTCGTTAAAGATGTATCCAACAAAAGCTGGGGTGTACGTTTCTGGAGATCTTGCTGGAGCGCCGTTATTGCATCTTAACGGAGCCGATAATGTGACTATCGATGGGCGTGTAAACCAAACTGGTACAACAAAAAGTATGAGTATTACAAACAATAGCACTTCAAATACGGTGGGTACAGCGACTGTTCGATTGAGTAATTCAGCAGAATTGAATACCTTAAAATACTTAAATATTAACGGATCTTCAAACAGTGCTACAAACGGAATAGTTGAATTTGGTACTTCAACCACAGGAAACGGTAATGACTCTACTATTTTAGAATACAATGCAATTACAAATGCTGCGGGAAATAGAGCTATAAATGCAATTTATTCTCTTGGAACTGTAGGCAGGGAGAACAGTTCAAATAGCATACGCAACAATACTATTTTTGATTTTGTGAATAATAATAGTTCTTCAAACGGAATCAATTTAAGTTCGAATTCATCAGATTGGACGATCTCGAACAATAGCTTTTACGAAACAAATAACATGGTGCCCACAACAGGTACAAAAGTATATACAGCAATCTTAATTGATGATGTGAACGGAAATAATTTTGTGATTACAGGAAATTATATTGGTGGTAAAGCAGCCTTGAATGGTGGTGGAGCTTGGACCGTAAATGCAAATACGGCTCATAGTTTTAGAGGTATGTATTTGAATGTTGGTGCTGTTACCGCAAGTTCAATTCAGTCTAATTTGATTCAAAATTTCAATTATACCAGTTCGAGTACAACACCATGGCGCGGGATAGAAGTTAATGCAGGGACTGTAAATATTGGTACGACAACAGGAAATATAATTGGTGCGGCAACAGGAACGGGATCTATTAATTTGACGACAAATACGACTGCAGACTCATACGGAATCTACGTAGGAAGTGCCAATACGGTTTCTATTTCGAAAAATAATATAGGTTCTATTGCACTATACGGGAACAGTACTACTGCAGCACATAGTTTTGCGGGGATTTATAAAAAAGCGGGAGTCGCAGGTACAATTAATATTGTTCAAAACATAATAGGAAGTAACGGAACATCAAATAGTATTGCCTCACTTTCTACAGCTAGTACGGCGACACTAGGACAAAACTTGATTGGGGTGTATTTGCAGTCTACAGGAACGCATACCTTGACAAGTAATACAATTGTGAATTTAACAAATGCCTATTCCGGCACGCAAGCATCGAGAACAGCGGGTGTCTATACCACTGCTGGAACGGCAACTTTGGTGAAAAATAGTATTCATGATCTTTATAGTACAGCATTAGGAACAACTACCGCAACGGTGAATGGGGTCGAAATGACTGGAACCGCGGCTGTAAATACAGTGACAGAAACCGTGATCTATAATTTATCCAATACAAATGCGAGTTTAACAGGTTACATTTCAGGTATTGTGTTTACAGCTAGTACGGGCGCCAATTTGGTAAATCGAAATTTTATTCGAAATCTATCCGTTAATTCTAGTTCAACCAATGCGAGTATTTATGGTATTCGAATGGGTCAAGGAACAGTTACATTCGCAAACAATATTGTTACTCTAGGAGGTAATACAGGGACTACCATTTATGGAATTTTTAGCAGCGGAACAAGCGGTAATAATTCAAGTTTGTATTTTAATACGGTCTATATCAATGGTTCTTTAGGTAGTGGTATTACAAATAAATCGTATGCTTTTTACGAAGCAGCTTCGGGTGCAGTTAGAGACCTTAGAAACAATATTTTTTCTAACTTTAGAACAACATCTGCAGGTACAAATGCCCACTATGCTGCATTTTTAAACTATAGTGGAGCCAGTAATTTGACCTTAGATTACAATATTTATTGGGCATCAGGTACCGGTGGAGTAGTAGGATATTATAGCGGAAGCAATGTGGTTTCCTTACCAATTGTAAGCGGTCAGGATGCAAACAGTATCAATAGTAATCCAGGTTTTTCAAATGCAGGAGGATTAACCGCTGCTGATTATAAAGTAAATACTTCTACTACTGGTATTGCAGGTACGAGCATTATTCTCGATTATGCTCAAACAGCTCGTGGTATTCCACCAAATATTGGCGCGTGGGAGTTCAATACTAATAGTTGGGTAGGTAATATAAGTACAGATTTTAATACGGCTGGCAACTGGTCTGCAGGATCCGTGCCACTAGAAGAAGCTTCTATTGTTTTTGCAGCTTCTCCGGTTAGAGATTGTATCTTAGATCAAGATCGCATCGTTGGAAGTGTAGTAAACGGGCAATCGGCTTACACATTTAAAGTGAATGGTAAAGTATTGACCCTTCGTGGTGATTTGTATCTTACTAATGGCGGACAAATAGATGCTACGGCAGCAGGATCGACAGTGATTTTTGAGAGTGATGAAACGCAAACCATTTCGAGTGGAGCATTTGTTTCGAATACGATTCCTAATCTTACCATTAATAATGAAGTGGGGGTGACTTCAAATAGTGATCTTACCATTACAGGTTTTCTGAATTTACTGAGTGCCAATCCATCAGAAACAAAAGGGACGCTTGATACAGGGGCAAAAATTGTCACTATGGGTGCTGATGCTGTGACTATAGGTGATGGTGATTTGACAGGTATTGTGCAAAGAAATAGCCTTGTGGCAAATAAAGACTATAGTTTTAACGGTAAAAATATGGTTGTTTTCTTTGAAAACACAGGAACATTACCCACGTCTGTAAGTCTTAAATTATCCATTGGTGCCAATCCATCATGGAAAACAAGTGGCGTAAAAAGAATCTTTTCACTTATTCAAACAGGAGCTGTTGGTACAAATCCAACTGCCGCAACCATCAAAGCAAGCTATTTGGATTCGGAGATTAATAACAATGACGAAAGTAAATTAGTGTATTTCTCTTATAGAAATCCGCCAGGGACTTTATTTGAGCATGGTAGAGCTAGTATCAATACAACTGAAAATTGGGTTAAGCTGTCGAATATCAATATGGCATTCTTTCCATCTACTTTTGGTAGCCTAGAGCTAGGATTTAGTGCAAATGAAATTGAAACACTTACTTGGAATGGATCGTTTAGTACTTCTTGGACCACGGTGAATAACTGGACACCAAATGGCGCTCCGTCAGATTTTGTGAACATTATTATTCCCGATGCAGCTACAACAATAAATGATCCTATTGTACCTATTGCAACGACAATTAGAGCAATAAAACTACAAAACAATAGTATTTTGAATGCTGTTGCAAATGCGCAAATGACGTTAATAGACGGCGCAAATGTTTGGGTAAACGAAGGTGGAGTCTTCAATCCAAATACAAGTACTGTTTTGTTTAAAAGTGATACTGCAGATATCTCCGGAGCTACAAGTTTTTACAATGTAACGGTAGATACAGATGCCAATCTATTAATGAAAACCGGAAGTACTATGCGAATAGCAGGTGCAATGAATAATATCGGAGTCTGGCGTCCGGCTTGGGATGGAAATGTTACGACCGTAGAGTACAATGGAGCCAATCAAAATGTGGTGATTCCGTATGCTGCAACAAATCGTTATTCGAACTTGACTTTAAGCGGAAGCGGTACCAAAACATTGCCAGCGACAAACCTATCTATTTTAGGAAATTTAACTCTGGCAGGGACTGCAAGTGTTACTACTCCTAATAGTATGGTTATTGTAGGCGATTTATCGATAGGCGCAAATACTACTTTCGATGCTGGTGCAAATACGCACACGGTTGGTGGAAACTTCACACATAATGGTGTACTAAATACTGCGGCTAGTACCTTTGTGTTGAATGGCTTAACCGCTGCACAGAATATTTCGGGTACAGCAAGCATAACAGAATTTAACAACTTGGTGGTTTTAAATAGTTTTGGGGTCACATCTGCCAAAAATATAACAGTAAATGCTGCTCTAGATTTACAAAGTGATAACCCAACAGCTACTTTAGGTAGTTTGGATATGGGAACTAGTACACTTTCATTAACTGCTAATGCTGTAAATACTGGGACGGGAGATGTAACCGGAATTGTAAAACGCGCACATACCTTTGTAACGGGCCAGACCTATACTTTTGGGAATAGTAAAACTTTGATGATTTTTGGATCAACAGGTACAAAGGCATCACAGGTAAGTGTAAAAACCAAAATTGGTGCAGCTCCAACATGGAAAACTACTGCTGTTAAAAGGGTTTATGACTTAGCACAGATAGGCGCAAGTGATAACTTTGCTATCATACAGTTGAATTATTTAGATTCGGAACTTAATGGTGCTGATGAATCTCAATTAGTGTTTTTTGGTGCCATAGGATTACCAACACCTACTGTAGTGGAGTATGGGTACAATTCCAAAGACGAATCTAATAATAGTATCGACTTAAAAAATGTTAGTATTGGAGCAAGACCTTCCTCTTTTGGTCAAACAGAGATCGCTTTGTCAGCAACAGAAAATCCAAATATTACTTGGAATGGTTCGCAGTCTACAGATTGGAACAATCCTTTTAACTGGAGTCCGAATAGTTACCCTAATAAGTTTACTAGAATGACTATACCTAACGCGACCACAACAACCTTTGATCCAATATTGCCGTCATTGGCAGAATCCCATCAGTTGATTATTCAAAATGCAGGTATTTTGAATGCTGGCCCAGCATCAGAATTGTATTTCTACAATGAAAATGCTGAGGTCGTGTGGCAAAATGCTGGGGGTACTTTTAACGCAGGAACAAGTACGGTTATTTTTACTGATCTTGATTTAAAAATCAGTGGTGCTACTAATTTTAATAATATAGTAATCAGCTCTGGAGCCAGTTTAACGCCTCAGGCAAATAGCACTATGGGTATCGTAGGAACATTATCAAATAATGGTATTCTAGATGCAACGACATTCTTAAATACGATTAATTACAATGGCGCTACTCAAAATGTAGTATATCCAAATGGTACTATTCCCGGCTATTATAATTTGAGCTTAAGCGGAACAGATGTGAAAACGATGCCAAATCAAGATATGGATATTCTAGGTGATTTAAATATTTCTGGATTAGCGAGTGTTACTGCCAATAATGTCTTGGATATTGCTGGAAATATATCAATAGCTGCTGGATCTCTTTTCAATACAGGAACATTTGATCATGAAATAGGGGGTGATTTTACAAATAATGGATCATTTACTACTGGTAATGGAAACACTATTTTACTTAATGGAGCAGGAACACAAACTATATCAGGTACTGGTTTGACTAATTTTAAGAATTTGGCAATCAACAATGGTGCAGGTGTAAATAGTAGCATTGATTTATCATTAGATGGCAACCTAAATTTAGTAACAGCCAATCCTACAGCGGTTAGAGGAGCTTTGAACATGACAGGAACAGCGACCTTAAATATGCGTGCACTTGCAGTAACTACAGGTATGGGTGACGTATCCGGAATTGTACGTAGAGAGCATGTTTTTAATAACGGACAAGACTATGATTTTGGAAATCCATACACAACAATTAGTTTCCTAAATGTTGCAGGAAACACAAAACCAACTTGGGTAAGTACTAAAATTGTGTTAGGAGCTACTCCTTCGTGGAGATCGAGTGCCATTAATAGGTATTACAGTTTTGCACAATCTGGTGGAAACGATAGAATGATTGTTAAACTTCACTATTTAGACAGTGAATTAAACGCGGCAGAATTAGACGAGTCCCGATTGGTATTTTGGGATGCTTACAATCCGGATACTATTACGCCAAATAGTTTTACTTATAATTACCCTCGAAGCTATAATGATAGAAATGTAACAGATAATTGGGTACAATTAACAGGGCCTGCTATTGATTACTTAGCAACGTCATCCATTCTTGATGTTAAACAATGGGGCTTAAGTTATGCTTATCAAGACGAAGCAAATCATTTGCATACTTGGACTGGTAGCGGTTCTGCAATTTATGATGGAGATTGGAGTCTACCTGGTAACTGGAATGGAGGAGTTCCTGTTGCAAATTGTCCGGTTTTAATTCCTAATCCTGCTGCTTTGCCAGCAGATAACAATGGCGACTTAGCTCCCTATAGAAATCTATTACCTATAAATGCGCCATCGCTTGTAAGTACACTTGAAATTGCTTCTGGAGCAACTCTTGTGGCAAGTGATTACGATATTACCGTAGCCGGAAATGCAAATGCTTGGGTCAATAATGGCGGATTTACAGCAGGAACGGCTACCGTATATTTTTCTGGAGCGACAGCAACAATTTCAGGAACGACTAATTTTAATAATGTAACGATTAACTCAGGCGGAATGCTCACGCCACAAACTGGAGCTATTACGAGAATTGCGGGAGCAATGACAAATAATGGTCCTCTTAATGCAACAGCTTTTCCAAACACAGTAGAGTATAATGGAACGAATCAAATGATTCTTAACTTGGTTGCAGGTACAGGTGGATATCACAATTTAATTTTAAGTAATAGCGGTACCAAAACCATGATGGCAACATCAGGAGGAGCAGCGCTTAAAATAAATGGAGATTTCACTATCACCGGAACAGCAGTCGGAACAGCAGTGAACCCATTAGCAATAAAAGGAAACTTTGTCATTAACCCTACGGCTGCATTCACCACGGGAGCGTTTACGCATCAAGTGGGTGGTAATTTTACTAGTAACGGTACCTTTACAGCATCAACAGGCAGTACATTAGAAATGAATGGAACTGCTTCTCAAACTATTGGTGGAACTGCAACAGCTTTGTCGTTGAAGAATTTAACGATTTCGAATACCGGAGGAACTGTTTCTACAGTGAGAGATTTGACGTGTTCTGGTGATTTCACCAACTCAGGGACACTTGATATGGGTTCTTCTATATTGTCTGTTAGTAATTCTATTGCAAACACAGGTACGTTGCTAACCGGAGTTCCTGCTGCCCAAAGTATGACTCCTTTTCCTGCAGATAAAAACTGGGGAGGAACAGTTGTTTACAATGTTGATGCGGCTCAAAATGCGGTTGCTGGAAATTTCGCCAATCTAACCATCAATAATGGAGTAGGAGTAACAGTGACTAGTGCAGCGCAAATAGGAATTTCAGGAACATTATTGATTAATAGCAGTAAGAAACTAATTGTAGATGCTACTAATACCTTGACCGTTGCAGGTACAATTACCAATAACGGTGGAACAGCAGGCTTGATTTTAGAATCGAATAGCTCTGGAAACGCCTCGTTAATTCACAATTCAAATAATGTACAAGCTACTGTAAAAAGATATATTAGCGGAGTCAAGGAAGCGTGGCATTTTATAGCTTCGCCAGTAACAAATCAAACAATTTCAGGAACTAGTTGGACTCCTTCGGGAACTTACGGTAACGGTACAGGTTACGACTTGTATTTATGGAATGAGCCAACGCCTTGTTGGACGTATTTATTGAATACCACTGTTGCGCCAACTTGGCCGTCCATTCATCCTTCGACTAGTTTTGTAACCGGTAGAGGGTATTTGTATTCGACTCAAGCGGTCAACCCTACAAAAGAGTTTGCAGGTTTACTTAATAACGGAAATGTAACTTACCCATTGACCAACAGTAGCCCTGATTTGACTGTAAAAGGATTTAATTTAATAGGGAATCCTTACCCATCATCAATTGACTGGAAAGCAGTTACTGGTTGGACACGTACAGCTCTAGTTACTGCAGCGGGTGGATACGATATGTATATTTGGAATCCAGCCGCCAATAATTACGGAGTTTTTAACTCCAACGGTACTACAGGAACCAACAGTGTTACGCAGTATATAGCACCTACACAAGGATTTTTTGTACGTGCTAGCACAGCAGGTACAATTACGATGGGTAATGCTGTACGAGTGAATACCGGTGCAAACAACTGGATGAAGGTGAAAGCCGAAAAAGAAAATCGTTTAAAAGTTAAAATTGAAGCAAATGATGGTACTGGCTTTGATGAGGTGCTGGCGGAATTTGGTTATGATGTAAATCAAGCTGGAGCTTTAAAATTATTTAGTCGAAATGCTTCCGCACCTTCATTATATTGGAACGAAAAGGAGGCAGATCTATCAGTACGTTATTTGACAGATGTGATCGAAAATGCTGCTATTCCGTTACAGTTTAAAGCAGGTAAAAATGGTAGTTTTGAAATGAGCTTTGATGAGCATATCGCCAATGCAACCACATTTTTATTAGAAGATAAAAAAACTAAAACAATTCAGGATCTTAATGTGACGCCAACTTACAAATTTACTGCGGGAGTAAATGATGCTACAGATCGATTTGTGTTGCATTTCAATCCTGTAACAGTGGAGCAAGTGAATTTGCCAGCTCTTATTTATTATGATGGTAACCAAATTGTGGTTGATTTGACCAATGTTGACAACAAAACAACGGTTAGTATTTATGACGTTGCTGGACGTAGATTGCTTGAAAAACCAGTAGACGGAAAAATGATTCACCGCTTTGTAATGACAAATAAAAATGAGATTTATATCGTTTTAGCGAGCAGTAATGGCAAATTATTGTCTCAAAAAGTCTTTGTTTATTAATTTCAAAAAAAATAATTGTATTTTTAGCCGGTCTTAAGTTTAATCGAAATTCAAAACCTTGAAGTATTACTCTCTTTTTTTAGTTATTTTATGTTTTAACTCCTGTCAATATTTTGACAAACCAGTTCCTTCTGAAAAGGAGTTGCTGCAAAAGGAGTTGAAGTCCATAAATTGGAAAGAAGTGGACGAATATCCTTCTTTTGTCGATTGTAATAAAATCGAAGGTAAAACCGAACGTCAGCAGTGTTTCTTTCAATTTTTGACCGAACTTATTCAAGAGAAAATAAGAATTGACACTCTTGGTACTTTATATCCAGAATTGGATACTATACAAGTAAAAGTAACTATTTTCCCTAATTCGCGCATACAATTCGAACCTTTGTTTCCTAAAGATTCGGTGGCCTATGATCGAGTAAAAATTGATAGTATTCTAAGAAAAAGGTTGGTTGGTTTTCCAAAAGTTAGTCCGGCCATCAAACGCGGAATACCAGTTAAGACGCAATTTGTTTTACCTGTAATTTTAAAAATGGAATAATGCCGTTCACTTTTTCTCATGCGGCTACTGTTTTGCCTTTTCTCAAAAACAAAAAAATTTCTGCCTCAGCAATAATAGTGGGAACACTTTCACCCGATCTCGAGTATTTTTTTCGAATGAAAATGCAAAGCGAAATCAGTCATACGCTCATGGGGATTTTTATTGTTGATTTACCTTTGGCCATTCTAGTTTTGTTTCTATTTCATTATTGTATCAAGAGGGCATTACTGCAAAATCTACCCTTGTTTTTTAGAGAACGAACGCAAGAGTTACAAGAGTCCAATTTTATTTTGTACTGCAAAAACAATATCTCCGTAGTGCTATTATCTTTTCTACTGGGAACGCTCACACACCTAGTATGGGATTCTATGACACATTATAACGGCTATGTTGTAGAACATTTTAAGTTTTTAAGCACACCTATTTTAGGATTACCTGTCTACTCCTTCAATCAATACATCAGTTCTATAGTGGGTCTTGTACTCATAGCCTTGTTTTTTTATAGATTACCAACCACCAAGGTAGCATCAGTAAAAATTAAATGGAGCTACTGGTTGTGGACAATTGGTCTTGCAATCCTAATTTTTGCCATCAGACTTTCGTTTGGAATACAAAGAGAAGAATGGGCGACCCTATTGGTAAGTGCCATTACCGCTGTTTTTCTAGCACTGGCTATAGTTGGTTTAGGGTTCAAAAAAGCGACTTATATCGATGCGTAGTGATTTAGTAAAAGTAAATAATTAGTTAAAATAGAGGTTATTCTTAATTAGAAAGCCAATCTTTGTACGGAATTAGGTTTGAATACCATTCAGGTTGATAATCCTAACGCTGTGTTTTGATAATTTTTAAAGTTTAACAATGCCTTTTACATTTTCACATGCTGCGGCTGTACTGCCATTTTTTAAAAGTAGAAAAGTTTCTATTTCGGGGCTTATAGTTGGTTCTGTCGCTCCAGATTTGGTGTACTTTTTCAACATGAATTTAGATAGTAAATACAGTCATACTTTAAGAGGCGTTTTTACAATAGATTTCTTGTATGCGTTCCTGCTACTTTTTGTCTTTCATTTAATTATAAAGAAGGCACTAATTCATAATTTACCTAAATTTTTTCAATCTAGAACACAAGAGTTGTTACATACAGATTGGATGTTCTATTTTAAACGGAATGTGCCGGTGGTATTACTCTCCTATGTTTTTGGAGCTTTCACACATCTTGTACTAGATTCTTTAACACACAACAATGGGTATTTTGTTATGCGATACGGTGGGTATAGTAGATCGTTTTTTGGAATTTCACTATTTATGTATGTGTATCGTTTTGTTTCTATTGGTGGTATGCTTTACCTGATGTTCTATTTTTATAAGTTACCTGTAGTCAAGCAAATCTTCTCTAAAATAAGTGTCTGGTACTGGTTGACAACGGCAATTGTTACAGCCGCTATTTTTTATTGGCGATGGACAAAAGGAATGGTTGAAGTGGCACAAGTTCAAATATATTTGGTGGTTTTACTAGCGTCCTTTGTTTGTGGACTTGTGGTATCTGGTTTGCTCTTCGGTCGGTCTAAAGCTATTGCTTAAACGTACGGCCTTTCCATTCATATGACCCAAAAACACTGTAAAGTGCCACCGTTACGGACCAAAATGGGTACAATACACTACTGAGAACTAAGTACCGAGTGGGTAAACTCAAAAATCGATTCGATTTTAGAATCAATCCTGCGTCGATAACTATTTTTATTCCAATTAAAAACAATGCTGTTTGATAATGCATAAAAAATGGTGCAAGAATAATTGTTAGGTTACCCAAAAAAACAACGATGCCCAATCCTTTACCAAACTGACTTTTATAGGCAGTTGTCTTGGCTGCCCAGCGTACTCTTTGGTAAAAAAGCGCTTGCCAATTGTCTACTGGATTTGTTGTGATTGTCGTGTTTTTCGATTTTAAATACTGAACACTTTCGGGCGCATGGGCAATAGCTTTTTGGAGTAAAAAAACATCGTCACCACTAGCAATTGCATCATTTCCTTCGAACCCATTTAGTGCTACAAAAAAAGATTTTGAATAAGCAAAGTTTGCTCCATTGCACATAAAACCTCGGTGGAGTCCAAAGCTACCGATCGTGGCGCCTTGTAAACTCGCAAGATCTAACTGCTGGAAATGATGCAAAAAAGAATCTTTGCAATTGTACCGTACTGCCCCCGCAATCATTTGTACAGGTTGCGCTTGTATATATGTATCTAAGGTGTACAACCAATTTGTAAGCACGCTACAATCGGCATCTGTGGTAATGATCCAATCGTTGGTGGTTCTGGCGATAGCAGTAGTTATAGCGTCTTTTTTTGGGGAATTCGAAAGTCGGTTATTCGATATTATCTTAACTTCAAAAGTATATTCTGCTGCCTGAAAAGGTTTTTCTGAAGCATCATCAACCAAGATTACTTCAAACAATTCTTTGGGGTAATTCAATTGCGCAATGCTGTCCAAAAGATGAGGTAGGTTGTGGGCTTCATTTCGAAAAGGAACAATAATGCTAAAAGTGGTTTTTGGGAGCGTAGCCATAACTTTCTGCTCTTTGATTTGGTCAAAACCATAAATCAAAGCCAAAATAGCGATGCCATAAACCAATAAACCAATAAGCACAAAAGCCATAAGTTGTATTTTAAGTATCGGTTGGAGTGATGCGAGATGTTTTAAAATTTAGAACATAAAAACTACCAAAAACTACCGGAATCACTACGTTTAAGAACCACATTAAGGTAGAGACAAAAATGATTATCCATTCGTTCACGCCAAGAAGTCCGAAAAAATAGATGGCTACACTTCCTTTTACAGCAAAATCTAAAAACTGAAAAGTAGGCAAGGATGACGCCAAGAAGTAAACACTTGTCACCGCCGACATTACGATCAAATAAGGCATGTTAACATCAAAAGCTAGAAATAAAAAATAATATTGATGCGAAAAAACAAGGTATCTGCAAATGCCCAAAAGAATGTTTTTTTGGTGAATGCTCTTCGGAATTTCATTGATCTTATGAATTAGTTTTTCGATAGAATACCCTTTGATTGTGATTTTTTTTATCGAAAATAAAACAACAAATAATACGATTAGTATACCAAAAATTATCGCCACGGTTTGGGTGGTGATCACGTTGTAATTGGCATTGAAATATAGTAGCCCAAACAAACCTATGATTACAGTGAGTACCATTTGGATACCGTTACATATTAGATTCAAAAAAATCACTTGCTTGGTTTCGTCTTTCTCATAATACATTGCTTTTCCAGCATATTCGCCTACACCATTGGGTGTGAAAATCCCAGCAGTCAAGGCTGCTAACACTTGTTTTGTAGCTTCTGCAATCGAGATGGGTTTGATAAAGGAAGCTAGATTTTGCCATTTTAAAATCTCAAAATAACGGTTTAATACACTCAAAAGTAGTAGAAAACTAATTCCAGAAACGGATTTATTTTTGTTAAAAATGGTGATAAACTGTGCCCAGTCTAGTTTGTCATTGTTGGCAAGCTGGTTGTATATAAAATAAAAAGCACCACCAACAATCAAAAGTTTGACTAGAAGTACAAGGAATTGCTTAGTTTTGTGTGAAATCGAAATCATTGGGGCAAAGTAACAAAACTTTGAACTTTGAAACGTTAAACTTGAAACAAAACTTTTGGCAAACGAACGCATCATATTAGGGATTGACCCCGGAACCACAATCATGGGTTTTGGAATCATTCGCGTGATTAATAAAAAAATGGAATTTGTGCAACTCAATGAATTGCAACTTTCAAAATACGACAATCATTATCAAAAACTGAAGATAATTTTTGAACGCACGATCGAATTGATTGATACACACAATCCAGACGAAATTGCTATCGAAGCACCTTTTTTTGGTAAAAATGTGCAGTCAATGCTGAAACTAGGTCGCGCACAAGGTGTGGCTATGGCCGCGGGACTTTCGAGAGATATTCCGATCACAGAATACGAACCTAAGAAAATTAAAATGGCAGTAACCGGTAACGGAAATGCCAGCAAAGAACAAGTTGCCAAAATGCTACAACAACTTTTGGGTTTGAAAGAACTACCCAAAAACCTCGATTCAACCGATGGATTGGCAGCTGCAGTTTGTCACTTTTTCAATTCAGGAAAGGTCATTGGCGAAAAAAGCTATTCTGGTTGGGATGCTTTTGTAAAAAATAATGAATCTCGTGTAAAAAAATAGTTTTCGGTCCTTGTACTGAAAACTGCGACTGTAACTGAACAATAAAAAAAATGTCCGGAATCTATATCCACATCCCTTTCTGCAAGCAGGCTTGTAATTATTGCGACTTTCATTTTTCGACCTCTATGAAAAAGAAAGACGAAATGGTTTTGGCTATTGCCAAAGAAATTCGGTTGCGCAAAAATGAGGGGCAAAACAAGGACGAATTGTCGAAGGTTGAAACCATTTATTTTGGAGGAGGAACACCTTCCGTTTTGAGTTTAGACGAGATAAATTTTTTAATTGAAACAGTTTATACAAACTATGCTGTAGTCGATAATCCCGAAATCACTCTAGAAGCCAATCCCGATGATCTATCTGAAGAACGAATTATAGCTTTTTCGAAAAGTAAAATTAACAGATTAAGTATTGGTGTTCAGTCCTTTTTTGAAGATGATTTGAAGATGATGAATCGTGCACACAATTCAGAAGAAGCCATCAAATGTCTGGCAGTAGCCACAAAATATTTTGATAATATTTCGCTTGATTTGATTTATGGTGTACCTGGAATGACCAACGATAAATGGCAGCAAAATATCGAAACGGCTTTGAGTTTTGGCATTCCGCACATATCTAGTTATGCTTTAACTGTCGAGCCCAAAACGGCGCTCAAAAAATTGATAGAAATTGGTCAGGTTGCCGAACCTAGTGATGTAGTGGCTCAAGAGCACTTTATGATTTTGGTCGACACCTTAGAGAAAAATAATTTCATCCATTACGAACTCTCTAATTTCGGTAAAGAGAATTATTTTTCAAAAAACAATTCTAGCTATTGGTTGGGTAATAAATATATCGGTGTTGGTCCTTCTGCCCACAGCTATGACGGCAAATCGCGTAGTTGGAATATCGCTAATAATGGTTTATATCTCAAATCCATTCAAAATGATGCACTACCTAGTGAAGCGGAAATTCTATCCACTGCAGACCGCTACAATGAATATGTTATGACTGGATTACGTACGATTT
Organism: Flavobacterium faecale; assembly: GCF_003076455.1. Lineage (NCBI taxonomy): Bacteria > Pseudomonadati > Bacteroidota > Flavobacteriia > Flavobacteriales > Flavobacteriaceae > Flavobacterium > Flavobacterium faecale. The sequence goes on along the minus strand of NZ_CP020918.1, from coordinate 534,873 downwards.
GGGGTGTTTCTTTAAAACGAATTGAATCTGAATTCGGTACGGTTTATTTCGAATACATACACAAACAAGCACATAAGTACTTGACAGATGAATTGTTGGTTGTTGAAGACGATATTCTTAAACCTACCAAAAAAGGGAAGTTCTTAACAGACGGAATCGCAAGTGACTTGTTTTATTTAGATTCTAATGACTAGATTGTAATTACGATTTCAAAGTATACGGTTGTCTTTTTGTTGTTTTTGTCTTAGTAGAAACACAAAGTACTGATAATCTGTTGTGTAATGCTATACTGTAAAAAACACTTTTCCTAACAGTGTCTGTAACCCTATCCTTTTAGAGTTAAGAAATTGAAATTATTCGAAAAAATACTACCTTTTTAACTCATTGCATTAAAAATATACTTAATTTAGAGGAATGGCTATTTTTCGAACAACAGCTTCTTTTTTATTGATAAGGAGGAGTTACATAAATTTGAAATTAGTTTTGATGTCTGTAAAATGGACAGTTGAATAAATTAGGAATATGAATTTAGAACGTTTTTACGACTATTGTTTGGCAAAGAAAGGGGTGACAGAACATTTTCCATTCGATGAAAAAACTTTGGTTTTTAAAGTGGGACAAAAGATGTTTGCCTTGAGCTCTTTACAGCAATGGGAACAGCAACAACCAGCAGTAAATTTAAAATGTAATCCTGAGCGTGCACAGGAGCTGCGCGCCGAGTATGAGTCTATTGTGCCAGGCTATCACATGAGTAAAGTCCACTGGAACACGGTTTATATTAATCAAGAGCTTGACGATGCTATGGTTCGGGATTTAATTGACCATTCTTATGAGCTTGTTTATGGCAGTTTGTCCAAAAAAATAAAGGCAGAAATGGAAGTTTTGTAAATTACCACTCATCGATACTTTTGAACCATTGGACTAGGTTAAAAGAGCCGTTAACGAATAGAGCCAATTGTAAATGATGTTTATATGTAACTTTATATTTTAAAACACCAACACAAAATACCATGAGCAAGGCACTAAACATACTATTAATAGAGGACGATGAGATTGAAGTAATGAAATTTAATCGTGTAGTCGGTTCGATGAAAGTCAACCACAAAATTATAGAAGCAAACAATGGAGAAGACGCGATTGAGATTTTGAAAATCAAAGACGTAGTTCCAGATATTATTGTATTGGATTTGAATATGCCAAAAATCAACGGGATTGAGTTCTTGGGTATTTTAAAAGCAGATGATTACCTTAAATATATACCGACAATTATATTGTCAACTTCAAACAATCAAAAAGATTTGTTGGAATGCTATAGAATTGGCATTGCAGGATATGTAATCAAGCCATTGAAATATGATGATTATGTAGAGAGAATTACAAAATTGATTGAATATTGGAGTGTAAACGAATTAATCACTAATTAAGAACTTATGTACGGAATCGTTAATAAAGCTATAGAAGACCTTGTAATAGCCAATTTTGGTCAAGAGAAATGGGAAGCAATTCATAAACGAAGTGGCGTTGCAGTTGATTTCTTTTTGAGTAATGAAATTTATGACGACGATGTAACCTACAAAATAGCCACCGCTGTATCAGAAGAAATGGACATGTCCTTGAGTGATGTCTTGATTGTTTTTGGTGAATGGTGGGTAGTGCATACAACCAAAGATAAATACCCAGGCTTATTAGAATCAGGTGGAGATAATTTACGTAACTTTTTGGTCAATTTACCTAACTTTCACAATAGGGTAATGTTGATCTATCCTAAGTTAAGTCCGCCAGAATTTAAAATTAGTAATATCAGTGTAAACGGTCTTCATTTGCATTATTTTTCTAAACGAGAAGGTTTGCAAGAGTTCGTTAGAGGTATTTTACAAGGATTAGGGATTATATACGAAACTCCAGTTACTTTAGAATTAATACAATCTAGAAATGAAGGTAGCTCACACGAAATATTCAAAATAAATTGGTAACAACATGGATGGAAAAGGAATAAAATTCGATTGTAAAAGTTTTAATAGATTATTTCCATTTTATATCCAATTGAGTCCAGATTTGAAGATTCTCAGCTTTGGACAAAGTTTATTAAAAGTGTGCCCGGATCTTAAAGAGGGTGCAATGATGAACGATTTTTTCGAAATAAATAGACCTCACCTTGATAGTCTAAGTTTTGAAGAAATAATGAACAATAAGGAGCAACATATTCTGCTTGAGTGTATCCAAAACAAATTATTACTTAGAGGTCAATTTGAATTTGTTGATCAAACCTTACTTTTTGTTGGTTCACCTTGGTTCACAACGATGACTGAGGTTATTGATAGAAAATTAACCGTACATGATTTTGCACATCACGATCCTTCATTAGATTTATTGCATGTCCTTAATAATGCAGAAAACACGTCAAAAGAGTTAAAAGACCTTTTGTTGACCATCAATAAACAACGCAACCAACTCAAAAAAGATAAAGAGGAATTAAACCGCCTGTCTTATGTTGCAAGTGCCAACAAAAATGGTGTCGTTTTTACGCACCTAGACGGTGTGATTTTTTGGTGTAATGATGCTTTCTCCAGATTAACGGGTTTAACCAAAGAAGAAATTATCGGAAAAACTCCTCTGCAAGTTGGTAAGACAGACAAAACCAGTAAAGAAGAAATCCATAAAATGATGGAAGCTTTTTACAAAGGCGAGTCGTTTGAAGTAGAGTTGGACCACGCTAGAAAAAATGAAAATTCTTTTTGGGCAAGAGTGAAAGGACAACCTATCATGGATGAAAATAATCGTCCAAATCAATATTTTGCTATTCTAGAAGATATATCCTTAAAAAAGAAATACGACGAAAGTCTAGAGGTAGAAAAAGAAAAATACCGTAGTATTATTGCAAATATGAATTTAGGCTTGCTAGAGGTAGATCTTAATGATACAATTACGCTAGCAAATCAAAGTTATACTGATATGAGTGGCTTCACTCGAGATGAATTAGTAGGAAGAAAGGTTAATTCTTTGTTTCTTGATGCGGAGAGTCAAAAACTTATTGCATCCAAAGATGCTTTGCGCTCTGATGGAATAACAGATTCGTACGAAATTAAAGTTCTGGATAAGTTTAATCAACAAAAAACATGGTTGATAAGCGGAGCTCCCAACTATAATATTCAGGGTGACTTAATAGGTTCTATCGGAATTCATTTAGATATTACTGAGAAAAAAGAGCAAGAAGAGCAATTGTACTTGCTGTCTCTCATAGCCGAAAAAAATATCAATGCCGTAATTGTTTGCGATGCCAAAGGAGTGATAGAATGGGTAAATACTAGTTTCTTGACGATGTCAGGGTACACCAATGAGGAAGTTATTGGTCAGCGACCTGGTAAATTATTGCAGGGAGATGAATCAGACAAGGAGACTATTGCTTATTTAGGGAAGCAGCTTTCAAAAGGGTTGCCATTCAATTGCGAATTAGTTAATTATTCGAAAAAGAAAAAGAAATACTGGGTTCGTATTCAAGGGCAAGCATTATATGACAAGTCAGGTAAAATAACCAAATATTTTGCGATTGAAGAAGATATATCTGCTCAAAAGCTTTTAGAAAAACAAAAAGGTGTGCTTCTTGATGATTTGGCTAAGAAAAATCAAGAATTAGAAGATTATGCACAAATAGTTTCACACGATTTAAAGTCGCCTTTACGTAGTATCCATTCTTTAATCAATTGGATAAAAGAAGAAAATGCGGATAACTTTACTATCGATACCAATAAATATTTTTCATTAATGGAAAATAAGGTCGAAAAGATGGACCATTTGATCGAAGGTATCTTAACATATTCTAAAATTGACAAAGGGGAAACTAAAAGTGAAAATGTAAATACCAACGATATTGTTTCTAGTATTATTGATATTATTCATATACCGGAGCACATCAAGGTACAAATCAATAATCAAATGCCAACGATCAAGGCAGATCGTTTTAGAATTCAACAAATGTTCCAAAACTTAATCGGGAACGCAGTTAATTACATTGATAAAAAAGAAGGTTTGGTCGAAATTGCCTCTGAAGAATTTGATAATTACTATGTTTTCTCTGTAAAAGATAATGGAGTAGGGATGCCAAAAGAGATTCATGCCCGTATTTTTGAAACCTTCAAAGCCTATACCACGAGTAAACATTCTACTGGTTTAGGTCTATCAATTGTCAAAAAAATTGTTCAATTTTACAAAGGTGAGATTTGGCTCGAAAGTGAAGTAGGTACTGGGACAACTTTCTTTGTGAAATTATACAAATAAAGTCCTAGTTGGTTATCGAAATTTTCGAAAATTAAAAAAACTCAAACACATTTTAAACTCAAACAACATGAAAATCATTCAAGCATCTAAAGAATTAAATACAAATTGGCATTATTTTCATGAAAAAACAACTTTAATAAACCCTTTAGTATTAGTGTTTGGAAATCGTTTTTTACTCGAAAAACCAGAAGTAATTGCTAGTATACGTGCTGAGTTTCCTTATGAGCATATAGTGTTTGGATCAAGTGCTGGCGAAATTGTATGTTGCAATGTCAATGATGATAGTGTCTCAGTTACAGCAATTGAGTTCGAAAAATCTACTTTTATTGTAGAACGTGAAAATGTTTTAAATCATAATAAAGACGCTAAAGCACTTGGTGAAGTATTGTTTGAGAAGATGCCAAAGGAAAATTTGAAGCATATATTTGTGCTTTCAGAAGGGAGTTTTAGCAACGGAAGTTCACTTATCAATGGTTTAGAAGAAAATAAAGAAGAGCAAATTACCCTCACGGGTGGTATGTGCGGGGATAATGCACGTTTTGAAAAAACTCTTGCTTCGTACAAAGAAGATCCAAAAGAAGGGGAAGTTATCTTGATTGGTTTTTATGGCGATACGCTTGAAATTACCAAAGCGAGTTATGGCGGTTGGATAACGTTTGGTCCTGAGCGTGTTATAACCAAATCTGAAGGGAATATATTATACGAGATTGATGGGCAACCAGCATTGGATTTATATAAAAAATATTTGGGCGAAAAATCAAATGAGTTACCGCAAGCTTCATTGCTGTATCCGTTAAACGTTACGCCAGTAGGGAAAAGCGAGCCAGTGGTGCGTACGATCTTAAATATTAATGATGAAGATCAGTCTATGATTTTGGCTGGTGATGTGCCGGTGAATTCAAGAGTGCAATTAATGATGGCTTCTGTTGATGGTATTGCTGCGGGAGCACAAACTGCTGCTGAATACGCAATGAAAGACAGAAAAAACAAACCAGAAGTGGCTTTGATCGTGAGTTGTATTGGTCGAAAATTGGTAATGAGTCAACGTGTGGAAGAAGAGCTGGAACAGGTAAAAGAGATTGTTGGAGAAAAAGTCCCTCTAGCAGGTTTCTATTCCTATGGTGAAATTGCACCTTTTAATGGTAGTACAAGTTGTGAACTACACAATCAAACCATGACATTAACCTTAATAAGCGAATAATGCACTCACTGCTAAAAAGACAAATAGATAAAAAATTAAAAGGAGGTCTCAATGATTTGGACATTTTTTTGGTAGCAATTAATGATTCGTACCAAAATTATGAAAGTCAGATTGAGATGCTGCAACGGGCCATGAAAATTAGTTCTGACGAACTTTTTGAAGCCAATCAAAGGTTGAGAGATGAGGCAGAAAGTCTAAAAGATGTCAATAAAAATCTTCAAGTTATTCTGGACTCTATGAGTCTAGACTCTGAACTTACCTCCAAGATGGATGATTTTGATTCTACTGAATATATCAAGCAACAATCGATGGAGATTGTCAAAATCAATAAGCAGAGAGAAGAATTGTTATTTAATCTTGAAAAACAAAATCAAGCCTTAAGTGAGTATGCACACATGGTATCTCATGATCTAAAAGCGCCCTTGCGTAGCATTGACACTTTGATCAACTGGTTTATGCAAGACAATCAAGAGATGATGACTGATACGAATAAAAAGTCATTAAACGTGATTTTGTCGAATGTGGAAAAGATGGATTTGCTGATTAAAGGAATTTTAAATTACTCTTCGGTTGAAACGCAAAATAGCGAAGATCGTATGATTGATTTAAATGTCTTGGTAGACGATATCTTGAAAACGATTGATATTAAAGAGAATGTTTCAGTAAATATATTAAATGATTTACCTGTTTTGGAAGGGAATGACTTCCGATATAAACAGTTATTTCAAAACCTGATTCAAAACGCCATTAAATACAACGATAAAAGCGAAGTGGTAATTGATATTTCTAGCACGGAAACGGACAACGAAATAACTTTTGCTATAAAGGATAACGGAATGGGAATACCCGAGGCGTATCAAACCAAAATATTTGATGTTTTTACCAAATTGCAAAATGATGGTATGTCATCAGGAATTGGGTTATCGATAGTCAAAAAAATTATTCAATTCTATAAAGGAAAAATTTGGCTCGAAAGTCAAGTCAAAGTTGGAACAACATTTTATTTTACAATACCTAAAGATAATGGAAACACCTAATTTAAACTACATCAACGATCTATCTGGAGATAACCAGGAATTTAAAAATAAACTAATCGGTATTTTAAAAAGAGAGCTGCCTCTTGAAGTGGAATTATACGAAAATGAACTAAAAAATGGAGACTATATTCAAGCTGCTTTAGCAGTTCACAAATTAAAGCACAAAGTTTCTATACTTGGTCTCGAAAAAAGTTATTATATTGCTTCAGATTATGAAGATAATTTGAAAGAGAAGTCCTTGGTCCTGAAAGAAGATTTTGAAAATTTATTAAAGGCGATGCAGGAGTTTGTAATACAATTATAAAAACCGCACTATATGAATTGCATTATTGTAGACGATGAAGAAATGGCAAGAGCCATTATGAGCCAATTTGTTGCCAACTATACCGATTTGACACAATTGGGAGATTTTTCTAGTCCGATTGATGCGATAAAATTCTTGAACCAAAAGGAAGTGGATGTAATCTTCTTAGACATCCACATGCCCAATTTTACTGGCTTTGATTTTATTCAAACCATTAAAAACCCTCCAAACATAATCTTAGTTACCTCTGACCGTAATTTTGCTATAGAAGCTTTTGAATACAGCTGTATCGTTGATTATTTGGTAAAACCTATCACCGAAGCTAGATTTTTGAAGGCCATTCAAAAATTATCTGTTTCCAAACCAGCGAGTCCTGCAGTAGCACTTGAGTCTGATTCCAAAGTAATCCATGAAGAGGGTTCAAATGATTTTTATGTTAATGTTGATCGTCGCTTGATAAAAATAAACTTTGAATCGGTTAATTTGATTGAAGCAAAAGGAGACTATATCCACATAAAAACAGAGGCGAAAAATTACATCGTTCACTCAACCTTAAAAAAGATTGAAGATAAACTACCTTCAGATTTATTTTTGAAAGTCCATCGTTCCTTTATTATCAATATTAAGAAAATTGTTGATATCGAGGACAATAGTGTTTTGATCGCAAAAGATGTTGTTCCAGTAAGCCGTTCAAACCGAGCTGAACTTTTAAATAGATTAAATGTTCTTTAAATTACATTAAAAGTACTACAATATAAATAAAATATTGCATTTCATCGATTATAATTGTCGTTTAAACGTATTTACTGTACTTTAGCAGTGTATTTAAAAAGAGACAAGATGGATTTAAAATTACCTACCTCAGAAATAATAATTACAAACGATACAAACAGTGATCCAGCAGGATATTATTTAGTATCTACTCGTTGGACCATGATTAACGATAAGAGCATCACTTTTGTTCGTAGTAAATCGTTGGGATACTGTTACAACTTAAAATGGGCTGGTCCTATGAACAAGTTCGATGCAGAAAAAGCAAATCAATCCAATAAAACAACTCGTATTGTTAGCCATTGTATTTTGAAACCCTTTATAGCATTTTTAAATAACGAAATGGTACTACCTAATTCTCCAGAAGTCCGTAAATTGATTGGACTTGATAGTGGTGAATTACAACTTGCTAACTAATTACAGTTGGTTAATAGATGCAACTTACTTTTTAAAATCATACAAGCGCAATAATTACAAGAACTACCGATTTGAGGTAGTTTTTTTTGATTATTATTTTTTCATCTCAGCGAATAGTATTCTGGTACTGGTAAATGAACTTTAAGGAATACATTTTTTTCTTCAAATTTAAAACTACTTATATGTTAATAACAAGCAGTTATATTTTTAATTAAAAAAGATAAAGTTTAAACAGTTGTTTATGAGGTGGTTATAATTCTTGTGATTAGCTTAGGATTCAATTTTAAATAAGGTTAATACTACCATAAATGTAAATGTTTACCGTTCATCGATTAAATTGGTCTATTTAACTAAATAATAGTACTTTGGTTAAGGATTTAAAAAAGAACAAAGATGGAAACAAAAGTACCTAACATAGATCGTATTGAGATGAACACTGTTACAAATGATGTTGCAGGATACTATTTGGTTTCAACACGTTGGACAATGATTAATGACGAGAATATAACTTTCGTTCGCAACGAAACTTTAGGATACTGTTACAATCTTAATTGGGCAGGTCCAATGCATAAGTCGGATGCGATGAAAGGTGCCGAAAAAAATAAGACAACGCGTGTGATTAGCCACGCTGCGCTAAAGCCATTTTTATCCTATTTAAACGATCAAATCGTTTTACCAAACATACACGAGGTTCGTGAGTTATTGAACCTTGATAGCGACCAATTACAACTAATAGGATAGAAAAAAATTACCTACTATAAATTTTAAAACGAACTACTTTTTGCTCAAAAAGATAGTTCGTTTTTTTTTGTTTATCGCCCGCTACAAACCATTCGTCGAAAGTCTAGCCTATACTTATCGAATAATACAAAAAATTCTTTCATAGTCAACGTATCTTTACACTATAGAATGAAAGGATAACCACTCTTTTTGTCTCAAATTAAATAGTTTTTAGTACTCACTATTCATTCTATATTTAAATTGTAAACACTGTTCAAGTACTGAGAAGTATTAAGGATAACCAAACAATTCCAAAAACACAAATTTATTTGGTAACTACGTTGTTTAGTTAGAAAAGGCTGCTACCACGAGCAGTCTTTTTTTTGCTTTATATCGAAATAAAAAAAGCTACCCAATGGATAGCTCTTAGAATGTATTTCGATAAAAATTATTGTAATTTAAACAAAGGCTTAGAGGTTAGCTTCCATTTCAAACGGAGTCCAAATTCGTTAAAAGTAAATCCTGACGCTGAGGTAGAGGCAATGTTGCTTCGTAATCCGTAGATGTTGGCCAAGAAGCGATCAGAAAATTTATACCCTAATTTTGCTTGTACTCTATAGGTCCATTCCTTGGCATCACTTTCTTTAAACTGAAATCCCGATGCTACATTGGCATGGTAAAACCAAGATTTAGGTTCGATCCCGTTCTCATCTTTCAAAATTTCAAGAAACAACTCTACAGCATTAAATCGTTTTGGACTGAAATAATCTGCTGGTACACGATCTTTAAAAGCGATGTATTGGTAATTTAAACCTCCCTTAAGTACTGGACTCGACATGAAGTTGTAATAAAAGGAAGTAAACAATAAGTTTCGATTATTATTATCTGTTTGTGCAGTGAAAAAGTACTGTGTAAACCATCCAAAATTAAAATTGGTACTCAAGTTATAATTCAAGTAGTAATTGTTGGTAGCAATCTCTTTGTCAATCAAATCAGAATTAAAGTTTTGCATCTCTCTTTTAAAACCAACTTCCAAATCTTGCAATTTCATTGGTTTCAGTTTAAAGTAGGTATTGATTAAAACTTGCGTATAGCTAGTAGTTGTAGAGTTGGCAGAGTTTACACCTGCTTCTAATGTGTAACTAATCTTTGGGTGAAACTGATAGGTTGCTCCTAGTAGAAAATCGTTACTCTCAGCAGCTGCTTTGGTAACCGAATTTTCAGTTTTTCGATACTGATAAGTAGTATTTACGGTCCATTTGGTCGAAAGCGGAATGCTAACTAGCGTGCGAGAGGCATAAGCAGTATTGTTACCGTTGTCAAAGGAGTAGGTTAGTTTCTCTTCCAAATAGGGAGTGAAATCGGCTTTCATGTTTTTTATAAAATTCATAGCATCACCTTGATCTTTAAAAATTTCTAGAGTGGTCAAGGCTGCTTGGTAAGCTTTAGAGGTAAGTCCAGATGCTTTGAAGGCATTGGCAATCCCTAGATTTCCATCAAAAGATTTACTATCATTTTCAAGTATTTTTTTATAAGAGGTAATACTCTCCGGAAAATTACTTTTGTAAATGTCCAACGTGGCCGATAAGGATAAAACCCAGTTTTCGTTGGGGTATTGTACTTTTAAGTCCGCAATGTAGGCATAAGCTTCTTTGTATTTCTTATTCCAAATTAAGGCTTGTGTGTAGCGTTCTTTGGTTTGTTTTTGCAAACTTTCGTCTGTAATTGTTTTTGATTTTTCTAATGATGTTGTTGCAAGTTCCAAAGCACTTTTTTCTTTTTTGTCAATATGGTCCAAAAGTGACAATCCGTTCAAAGCGATTACAGGTTGCGCAGGTGCGAGTAGGTTGTACACTTCTTTTCCTTTTGCAATTTCTTTGGTGATCAAATACATATTTGCCTTGTTCATCAAAGTTTCTTTGTCTAGCGGAAAATCTTTTAAAATTTCATCATAGTAGGTTTCGGCTTCTGTAAATTTCTTTTCGCTTACATTTTTATAGGCATATCCTAGCTTGATGTATTTTCTAGAAATCAAAGCTCCGGTGTTGCCTGGAGACAAGGTCAAGGCTTTGTTAACGTTGCGTAAGGCTTCGGGATATTCTTTTAAGTTCGAAAGCGTATTGGCAAAACCCAAGTGAGCAACAAAGTTTGTGGGGTATTTTTCGACCAAGGAGGTGTAGAATACCTTTGCGTCATCAAATTTTTTATTCCAAAGAAGTGATTCGGCATAGTTCAATTCAATTTCTAAATCGCCTGGATATTCTTTCTTTAATTGAATAAAATTTTCAAGGGCTTTGTCGGCCTGCTGGTTTAGTCCTATAGCACGTGCGTAACACAGACGAGCAGTTTTGTTGGTTGGGTACTCCTTTAATATAGTACTAAAGAAAGTTTCTGCTTTTGCAAAATCTCCTTTTTCAAGATACCCAAAGCCTTCTTTCATGTCTTGCGCACGCATTGAGAACGTAAATAGTAGGCTTAATAGTAGGGAAGTTTTTAGAATTATTTTCATTTTTTTAAGATCTGGGATTCATTGATGCAAGTTAAGGATAATATAGTAATATTTCGTCTACACTTTCGTGTCGTTCGTCTAAGGATTCTAACGTGAAGCGTTTAATTCGTGATATTTGCATACCTACAATTACAAAATTAAACATATTATGGTATTAGAAATGAATTATAACGGAGGAGTTCATGAAGTAAAAGGCTTATTAAACTCAGAAAATTGTGTATATTTAGAAAATCAATTGAACGAATTTATTGCAAATTCAAAAGGTATCGTACTTTCTTTAGAGGATGTAGTATCGATGGATCGTGAATCTGTAAAAAGTATTCTTGCTGTGCGAGAGAAAGCCATGAGCGATCAAAAAATGTTCTATGTGTTTGGAAGAAAAAATAGTATTGTCAAAAATCAATTTGTAGCCATGAATCAGATTAGCCTCCTGATATAAGCTGACTACAAGTCCAAAACCCCCAAAAGTAATGAAGATAGCCTCAAATCTGATTGCTAAAATACCAAAGAAGCTTAGCCCAGAACAACTCTTTATGGTGACCATACTACTGGTCAACGGAGGGAATTATTTGTATAATTTACTTTTAGGCCGATTATTGGGTCCAGAAGAGTTCTCGGATGCGGCCATTTTAATCACCCTTCTATTGATTCTGTCTTTCGTTGGAATGACCTTTCAAATTGTAACGGCAAAGTATGCTGTTTTATTCGAAGAAAATAAACTCTTGGCTTTTATAAAACTCATTTCCAAGTACGCTGCCATTTTGGGTATTGCATTTGGGATTGCTATTGTTGTTTTCTATCAAGAATTACAGGCTGTATTCCATACCCAAACGGCCTCAATGTTTTATATTTTTGGATTCGGTATACCGCTTTATTTCATGATGAGTGTTAATAGAGGTTTGTACCAAGGTCAAAATGTGCTCAACAAATTGGCAACCACCTATCAAACCGAAATGGCGAGTAGATTGTTATTAACCATGGCAGCATTATTCATTTTTCCTGCCGTGCCAAGTTCAATAATTGTTGCGTTAGGAATCGTTTTTTCTTTTGTGTTTGGAGTATTTCCGTTTCAAAAAGTCATTTTCAAAGGACTCAAAGCCGTCAACGTTGCCGAGATCGATACCCGCTCCATTACCACGTTTTTTGCCTTAACTGCTTTTTATGAACTAACTCAAATTATCATCAATAATAGTGATATTATTTTGGTGAAACATTTTTTCAATAATCACGATGCAGGTTTGTACGCGTCACTAGCTTTGATTGGTCGTGTAGTTTATTTTGTAGCATGGATGTTTGTAATGCTTTTGCTGCCAAAAGTCATCCAAATGAAAAAGGACAATCAAGATACCTTGCCAATATTATTAAAATATGTAGGGTATATTGCGGTACTTTCATCACTGATTGTTGGCTTTACAGCACTTTTTCCAGAATTTGTGGTGAGTGTAATGTTTGGTGAAGAGTATGTGTCTATTTCGTTTTTACTTTGGAAGTACGCTTTGGCTACATCACTTTTTGCTATTGCTAATATTTTTGCCTACTATTATTTATCGCTCAATCATTATTTTCCGGTGGTCGTATCTGCAGTTTTGGGTATGACTCAAATAGGGCTTATCGTTCTTCATCATGAGACTTTGGAGCAAGTAGTGTACATGCAAATTATCGCAATGGTGATTTTATTGGTGTTTCAATTGTGTTTTTTCTTTTATAAAAACAAAAAATCAAATTAGTATCTAAAATCTTAGTATATTTAAATCAAGATTCCCAAATCTTTGCAATAAATCAAATTTTGACTTTTTTTATCTTTTTCGAAAAAGAAAAAAAAGGCAAATGAAATAAAAAATTAAACCTAAAAACATCGATTTATGAAAATAGCTGTTATCACTGCATTTCCTCCAAGTAAAGTAACTTTAAACGAATACGGATATCACCTTGTTAAGAATTTTGCTCAAAAATCTGAAGTTACCGAGGTAGTTTTGTTGTGTGATAAAACTATGGATCCCAAAGAGCTTGATTTTGCAAACAGTGATAAAGTAAAGGTGAATGAATGTTGGTCTTTTAATAGTTATTCGAATATTCTTTCGATCAATAATGCCATTCGAGATGAAAAACCTGATGCTGTATTGATCAATCTTCAATTCATGAAATTTGGAGATCAAAAAATTCCTGCTGCCTTAGGATTGATGATTCCAATGGTTTTACGATTGAGTGGTGTACCTACAGTTTCATTACTGCATAATATTTTGGAACAAGTAGACCTAGAAAGTGCTGGTTTTACCAAAAACAAATTGGCGCAAAAAATTTATAATTTTATAGGAACAACATTGACCAAATTTGTTTTGAAATCAGATGTTGTTGCCGTTACCATTAGTAAATATGTTACAGTTCTTGAAAATAAATACCATTGCAAAAATGTCAAAGTGATTCCACACGGAACATTTGATAGTATTGATGAGCCCTCATTTGAACTGGCTCCAGGACCAAAGCAAATTATGGCTTTTGGGAAATTTGGAACCTACAAAAAAGTTGAAATCCTAATCGATGCAGCGATCATTATGCGCAAGCGTACGAGCGAAAAAATTGAGGTGGTTGTAGCAGGTACCGATAGTCCTAATACGCCTGGATATCTAGACAGCGTACAAAAGAAGTACAAAGACGTTGAAGGTATTCATTTTACAGGTTATGTAGAAGAAAAAGATGTGCCGAAGATTTTTGGAGATTGTACTGTTGTCGCTTTTCCTTATACGTCAACTACGGGTAGCTCGGGTGTATTGCACCAAGCGGGTAGTTATGGTAAAGCTGTAGTGATGCCCGACTTGGGTGATTTGGCTTTGTTGGTTGAAGAAGAAGGGTATAAAGGAGAGTTTTTTGATCCCGAAAGTGCAGAATCACTTGCTGTGGCTATCGAAAAGATATTCAACGATGACACCTACAGAAAAGCAATTGCTATGCAAAATTTTAAAGCTGCAAATGCACTGTCGATGGATAAAATCACCGACATGTACATGGACACTTTCAAAGATATTATTCGATCTAAAGGATAATATTATTTATTCGAAATATACTTAAATGCGGGTTTGTTGATTCCTTTATCATCAATAAACCCGAATTTTTTTTGTCTATACTTTTGCCATGGATATTTACCTGCAACTTGATCCGGTACATGTGGAAAATCATATAAAGTCCAAGACATAAAAGAATAATTGTGTTTCTTGAAATAACCTTGAATTTCTTGATGGTAAGCGGCTTGCTTGGAAATACTGCTTTCCCATAAATTCCAAATTCCACCGTAGGATGGGATTCCAAACTCTTCAATTACTACCGGTTTTTTGGTGGTTTTGATCAATAAATCTGTTTCATAAACCACATGTTTGATGTCGTTATAAAAATGATAGGATATAAAATCCATTTTGTCGGCAAGGTTTGTCGCAGCAACCGAGTTTGACCAACCAATGGTAATCAAATGATTTGGATCATTCTCTTTAATGACCGTAATCATGTGATCCAGCCAATTAAGAACATTGTCTTTGTCACGATTTTCAAAGTCAAGATTGGGCTCATTTTTTATATCCCATGCCAAAACCGCTTTATGGTTCTTAAATGTAGAAACAATTTGCTCTGCATGACGATGGGTCAAGGTCCAGCTACCAAGCGTGTAATCACTGTAAAAATCAAATAAGGTCACGATAACGGCTAGTTTTTTAGTCTCCGCCAAGTCTAGAAGTGTCTTTAATTTCGCCATTTTATCTGGAACAATTACTGCTTTTCCAAAATCACCGTACTGAATAAAAACCCTGATTGTATTAAGGTTAGCCTTTTTTATTATATCAAAATCTTGAGCGATAGTATCTTTGTTAAATAACTCACCAAAGGTGTCCCAAGCTGAATTTTTAGGATAATAGTTAATGCCCTTAATGGTATATGGTTTGTTATTTTGTAAAATTTGTTTGTTGGCAACCGTATAAACAGGATGCGGTTTAATAGTATCTTTTTCGAAAGGTTCAGCTTCCATTTTTAAAAAGTGTCGTACACGCCAGAAACCATCTTCCAAGAGCATCATCACTTTGTAAGTGGCAGTATCTTGTACGGTAGTTAATAGTTTTTTATTTTGAAAAACCTTTTGATATTCGATCACATTTTTGTCTGTAAAGACAACCAATTGCCCGTCTTCGCTGTAAAACTCTAGGTCAGGAAAATGTTTTATTGTTGTGTTTTCTATCGAAATATCGTGCGTTCGATTGTATTTGATAGTGCGATACAAATTTTGACGTGTGTTTTGAGTATAATAATCGTCAACTCCATCTGAGATGTTTTTTTCTAAAGCATTGTTTTTTACATACCATGAAAATAAGTAATCGCGCTCTAATTTCCCCAAGGTGTTTTTTTCCATTTCACGCGCGGGATTGATGAGGTTTGTCCAAGTTACTTTTGGAAGGTAAACATCTTCACTTTCGGTTTCTAGGTGTAACATTGTTGCTCTACTTGCTCCTGTATTAAGGTAGTCAAGAATGCGGCCAATACCCAACATGGTAAAAATACTAATCAAAATAAAAGATAGCACAAAGGCCGCTTTTAATATGCTCTTGTTGTTAATTAGTTTCATATTTTTTTATTTCTGTTTGTTGTGTAATGCCTAATGTTTTAATGGTAAACTGGTATTCTTTTTTAGGATAAAAGGGAGCCAATAATATAAAGGTAGCAAGGCCTTTGTTGGTTTCTACGATTTTTGTTTCTAATAGTTCCTTTTTATGAAATATTTTTAATTCTACTTTGACACCATCAGGGACTAGTTGCTTCATGAAACTTCGAACAGGTCCTACCGTGATTTTTCGATTTTGCTCTGAAAAAGTGTACTTGAACGTTTTGATAAGCGGTTTATAACTTACACTAATAGGTTTGCTTTGGGCGATACCAGTGACATAGGCTTTAATTTTGTACGTATCTTCATGATCGGGAT
The DNA here is from genome assembly GCF_003076455.1 of Flavobacterium faecale. Taxonomy (NCBI): domain Bacteria; kingdom Pseudomonadati; phylum Bacteroidota; class Flavobacteriia; order Flavobacteriales; family Flavobacteriaceae; genus Flavobacterium; species Flavobacterium faecale. Next base: position 518,685 of record NZ_CP020918.1, on the reverse strand, counting down.
GTAAAATTTGACCTATCGCTACGCCGTTGATCGTAGCTGCGTAAGATTTCAGTAAAATATTAGCATTAGTAATGACTTGAAACATAACTACAGTTCCGTCTCCTACTAAGTTATCAAAACGATCTTTAATTACCGATGTTTTTACAGTGGTAATTTGGTTTCCGTCGGCAAACTGGTGATTTCTAGCATAATCGATTGTAAAGTCTTCACTTGGCGATGGTTTTATTTCGGTCTCAAATTCTTTAGAGTCGGTCGAATTACATTCTGTAGAGACCAACATTTTTCCCGATTTTGTTCTAGAATAAATATCTTTCCAAGCAATAAACGACTTTGTCTTTTTTTCGGTTACGGTAACATTATCCAAAAATTGATCTTTGATCAGTACAGCTGTGCCATTTTCTTTTGGGTTGTCATAACTGTCTGTTGGTATGGCGACCATCATTGTAAAATGATCTGTTCCAGTAAGTAAGCTTGGTGGTCCTAGATAATTTTCTAATAGCGTAGGAGTTGTATTGTTTGGCGTAATCGTAAAGCTACCATTGGCTGTTTGCGTGTCGTCCTGAATTAAATACCAAGATACGATTCCGGTTTTAATAAAATAGACAGTAGGTATTTTAAAATTTAGTTTACCGTCACTATTGGTTGCGGTAACTACTGTTTTTCCATAGGTATGAATAATAAACAAACTGGCGTTTGCTGTTTTTGAGTTTGTTGTAAAAGTCAAGGTAATCGGTCTTCCGGCTATGAAACTTTTTTGCGCTGTAACCAATTGCGAAACAGCTTGACTCGTGTTTATCTTTGCCGCTACATAAACAAATGCGAGCAGTAACACTATAGGGAGTATGCTATGTATGACTTTTTTTATCATTTTGGATTACCAATATAGTTATTCATTTCAATTTTTATATAGCTAAATCCTTTTCCGTTCACTTTTTGAAGTAATTCTTTTTCGACCTCGCGATCACGCTTGGGTATGATGGTACGCGCGAGGTCTCCGTTGGGTAATCCATTTACATAGCAGGTTGCCAGTGAGGAGAGAATTATTTTGCACTTGGTCAAATCTAGCATTTTATAATCAAAATATTGTTTACGCTGTACACGTACTCCCTCTCTTAAAAAGTAATGATCTACATATAACAACTCTTTTTGATCGGTATAGTACGAAATTAATAATTCGGGTACCGTCACTTCTTGTATACCGTAATTAAACAGCGTTCCTTTTAAGTGATTGTTCTCGATTTCTAAATCAGATAAAGTAACTTGGATATAAAAATCGGTTATTGCCACATTCCCTGCAGACTGAATGTCAAAATTGGCAGGGGTTTCGCTAATGTCTTTTGGAGTATACTCGTTTGGGTTGAAGGTTGTAGGCTGTGCTACATCCTTTTTTAACCACGAAATTTCTTCAAAATTCACTTTGAAACTAGTAGTTTCCTTAGGCATTATTTTATGTTTGATAACGTCCTTGGCATTGAAAGTAGCCAAAACTTTATCATGATTGTTGTACAAAGTCGACTTCAAAACTACGTCGGCAGGGAAATTATCAATGTTTTGCAATTCACCTATAATAATGTATTCATTGTTGTACTGAATTAATTTTGCTGATAATATTTCGAGTTCAGGTTGTTTCAAAACGTCTTCGTGATACGTTTGCTGTGTGGTGATTTTTCGTCTTCCCTGTTTAAAGTATTCTGTTGTGTTATCGGCCAAAAATTGATCTGGCGGAATGTCCAAGGGTTGTTTTTGAGGAAGTAAATACCAAGTTCCGTTTTGACTTATGGTTTCATGATAGTAGTCTTTTTTGATAATTTCTAGTGGGGTGATCCATTTGGTATGTGCCACTAAGGTAGCTCGCTCTTTTGAACTTTTTATAATTTCGATTTCGATAGCGTCAAGTTTCGCATACGAGTTTAATATACCATCTGCAACAGAGGTTTCGAGCATAAATTGTGAGATAGCTAGATGACTTTTTGGGTCAATGTACGAATGCGCTTTTTCATAATATTTGTAATCCAGTGCATCATAGTAGGCTTTTACAACGTTGGTAGGGCTTACCTGAGTTGCATTAAACATATAGGCCTGATACATGCCGTAGCTTATGACCACTCCTAATAGAATTACCCAAAGATGAAGTACAACTATGATTTTAAACGGAAATTTGTTGTAGGGCACTGCAAACTTGAAGAAGTCAGGCTTTACAACGTTTTTAATTTTTAGAGCTTTGTAGAATATGCTTTGAACATTGATAACAAAAGCTAAAATTACGGTAAGTACAGGGATAATTCCCCACATGAGTTTTAAGAACAAGGGTACTTCATCCTTGGGGAGTACTTTGGGCAAAGGGGCAACATTCAGTTTTTCCCAAACCATGATTCCGTTTTCTAACAAAGACAAACGATGCCAACCACAGAAATAAAGTATGGGGTCATAAAACTTATCATTCGAAAAAACATATTTCAAATTGTATTTTTCAGGAACGGTCAAGAATTGCTGCAACGAGCCAATACCTTCCATTCCTCTAAATTTTGAGTTCTCCAGTCGCTCGATTGCACGCGAAGTTAATTCAGGTAAACGTCTGGCAGAGTGGTAGTTTCCATCAACAGTTTTTGCTTTAGTTTGTGAGGATAAGGTTGCCATTTGATCACCAAACCCCAGTGGCAAAAAGCGCCATTGATCGTGCTGATCTTGGTTTAAGAAATTGACAAGTGGTAAAGTATTTATTTTTTGTGGTTGAAAAGGTCGAAAGTAACCCAGTGTAATAGTAAAACCTGCAAAAAACAAAAAGGAGCCAGCAAAACAAGCACCCAAAATACGGTGATAAACGTTTCCAAACCGTTGCTGAATTGCAACTTTTAGATCTCCTTCAATCAATCGGTATACAAATTCTCCAAACATGGGGAGACTCATAATGGAGGCCCAAAGTGTAAAACGGTCAAGAGTAAGAATGTTAAAAGCAGTTTCGCCAAGTACTTTTAACGGAATAGGAGTTGTTCCTCCTGTTCCCAAAACGACAAGTAGCGAAATAGAAAGCCCAAAACAAATGTATCTTTTGCTATAATATCGATAAATAATATAGGGCAAGATAAAGAATAGTATCCCCCAAGGAATGACAAAAAACATCAATCCAGACGACGTAACTTCCAAAAAGTTGTCGCGACTCCCATGCGGAATAGGTACTTGTGTGATTGGATTGGCCTTTGAATTTACCCAATATGGAAAAATACAAAAGATAATAAGGAATAAAGAACTCATTCCGAAAGCCATAATTCTTTTAAATAATTTAAAAAAAGTTTGGAGAAATAATTTGAATTTAATGTCCTTGTATGAGTCAACTTGCTCTCGTGCAACATCCATAATCACGGTACCTATAAGCGGAAAAATAAAAAATACCATTCCGAAAATAGGCGTCACATGATGCGAAGTGATTGTAACAGCCAACAGCGATAACGACCTAAAGAAGTATTTTATTTTTCCGTTCTTTATCCAGAGATAGATTTCGGGCATGCAGTGCATCAAAATCGAAACCCCTACAATACTGGGTAATTGTCCAAAAATATGAAGGGTTTCTACAAACGATGATGAGAAAACGGAGACTATGGCGGCATATCCTGCCACGTTTCGATCACCGGTAATCATCAAAGTATACCGGTAGACTCCTGTGATAAATAGAATAATACCAATGATGGCAACGGTAAACATACCAAATTTAAGTCCGCCAATTAAGGATAAGAGTCCTATGGTTTGATGAACTAATGGTGGATAGCCCATAACGGTGAACCCCGTGTACCAACTATAATTCCATGGCTCAAACCAGCTCGTTGCGTAATGTTGCGCAAAGAACATGTGGATTAAAGCGTCGTAGGTACTCTCGAGTGTGAAGAAAATAGCACTAGAGTGAAATACTACCCCAATGAGTAGTGCCACTATGAGATATTTGTTGGTTGTTTCCTTCACGAATATTATAATTTATCTAGATGTAAATGTAATGATAAAAGTATTTACCTTTAAATACAAATTAATAATGAATGTTTGAAAGCTTTTTTTATGCTATTCTGTTGTAAAGCTATCAGATATTTAATATATTTACTTTTACCCAATCTACTAAAAAAATAGGAAACTATGAAGATATTAATTGTTGATGACCAAGAATTGGTTGTTTTGTCCTTAGAAAAATGTCTTTTGGACTTAGGTTATCAAGTGATAACGGCCAAAAATGTTTCTGATGGAATACAAAAATATGATTTAAATGCACCAAGCTTAGTTATAGCTGATATCAATATGCCGTTTTCTGAAGACACACATGCTGAAGAAATGACGAATGAAAACAATGGTTTGGCAATTGCCAAGCACATTAAAGTCACCAAAGGGCATACTACTCCGGTAATGATTCTGTCTGGTAACACAGATGAAGAAACAATCGTGAAAGGTTTTGATATCGGTGTCGATGATTATATGAAAAAACCATTAAGTTTGAGCGAAATTGGAGCTCGTGTAAAAAGACTTATCGGTAGTGGTGAAAAATTATCAAACGAAACCAAAAAGAATCAAATTATTCAAAATGATTGTATTGGTGTTGTAATTCCGTGTTATAACGAAGAACTAAGATTATTAGATGATGAATTTAAAACTTTTATAAATTCTAACCTTGGTTATCATTTGTGTTTTGTCAATGACGGAAGTACAGATAAAACATTAGAAGTATTAGAAAAATTACGTGTGGGTAATGAAGACCACATAAGTATTTATGATTGCGAAAAAAATGGAGGTAAGGCAGAAGCTGTTCGATTAGGGATGTTGCACCTTGCCAAACAAAATCAATTTGATTACCTAGGTTTTCTTGATGCCGATTTATCAACCGATTTTGCTGATTTTCATGATCTAGTTACTACTATTTCTGGGTCTAACTTTAAGATTGTAAGTGGTAGCCGTATGGCGCGTATGGGTGCAGACATCACCAAGGAATCTGCCCGTGCGATTATTAGTAAAATGATTAATTTTATTATTCGAAAAACAATCGGAATGGAATTCAATGACACCCAATGTGGTGCCAAGATTATGAGTAAAGACGTAATTGAAAAAACATTTCAAACAAAATTTTTGACCAAATGGCTCTTTGATGTGGAGATTTTTATGCGAATGAAAAAAATATACGGAGACGAAGAGACTAAAAAGATGGTATGTGAGCAACCATTAAAAAGATGGATCCATGCCGACGGATCGAAGTTATCCTTTAAAGATTCGTTAAAAATCGTTTTCCAAATCGGACAAATAGCAATATCATACCGTTAAATTCGTTAGCTTTGATTCTAATAAAAATCTAGCGACGCACACCTATATATGAAAGATCAAATAAAAAAATTCTTAAACGAAGATCAAGACCCTAAAGCAATTGAAAAAATCACTTCAAAACTGCAGGATCTATTAATGAAAAATGAAGAAGTCGGGTATATTGGCGTTCAAAAAAAACCTGCTATAACCGTTTTTCCAGATAGTATTGTACTTACTAATAAACGAATGATTTTGTGTAAGCCCAAAAACTTGGGTTTGTCAATGGATTTTGTGGATTATGACTGGGAAGATGTAGCTGGAGTTTTTGTTAAAGAAAATATTCTAGGTTCAGAATTTTCTTTTTCGACCAAAACCGATCTTACCATTTCTATCGATTACATTCCTAAAACACAAGCGCGCAAACTGTATACTTTTGCTAAGGAGCAAATGGATAATTTAAAAGTTACTTTGGCAACACCTGAGGCTGTAACGCCACCTGTATTTGTTGAAAAAGAAGCTGCTGTTGAAGAAATTGAAGAAGTAGAAACAGAAGAGGTATTGAATTATGCCGAAATTGTATCAGTTAGTCCACCGGAATACCAATCGATTCCTAACGAAAGTGCTGCTCAAGAAAAAACTTTAAAAGATTTATCGTCAGAGGAATTATTCGAAAAATTGCAGAACTTCAAAAAACTATTAGACAATGGTTTGATTCTTCAAGGAGAATATGACACGTTGAAAAAAGAGATTATGAGTTATATGTAGTCTTAATAAAAAAGCAAATAGAAAAAGCCTTACTTATTAGAAATATATTTCTGTAAGTAAGGCTATTTTTTTAAATTGAAATTCAAACTTCGATGTTCAATTTCGAATAGTATATTTTAAGATTTTGGATATATTTATTGCTTTTTTTCTGTCCTCCAACTTAAAATTGTAAAATCATAGTAAGCTAAATTTTCGGTGCTCCTGCTAGAATTTCTTCATTGGCATAAGACGAAAATTGTTTGAAATTTGCTTGAAATTTTGCTGCTAATTCTTTTGCTTTTGTGTCGTACAAGTCTTGATCACTCCAAGTGTCTTTTGGGTTTAAAATTTCGGCAGGTACATTAGGACAACTCTGCGGAATGGCAACTCCAAAAACAGTGTGGTTTTTGTATGCAACGGCATCCAATTCGCCGCTTAAGGCAGCATCAATCATGGCGCGAGTATATTTTAATTTCATTCTGCTTCCGGTACCATAAGCACCGCCAGTCCATCCTGTGTTTATCAGCCAAACGGTCGCGTCATCTTCTTTGATTTTTTGACTCAACATTTCAGCATATCTCGTAGGATGCAAGGGCATGAAAGGAGCTCCAAAACAAGCTGAAAAATTTGGCATAGGTTCTGTGATTCCAGCTTCAGTACCGGCGATTTTTGCTGTGTAGCCTGATATGAAATGGTATGCTGCTTGTCCTGGGGTCAATTTAGAGATTGGAGGTAAAATTCCAAAAGAATCAGCTGTTAAGAAAAAGATGTTCTTTGGATCTTTTCCCATTGAACCAGGCTGAATATTATCGATATGATCTATTGGGTAACTTACACGCGTGTTTGGGGTAATAGAGATGTCTTCGTAATCAACTTCGTTTGTACCTTCTTTGAATACAATGTTTTCTAGTAGGGCACCTTTTTTGATCGCACGAAAGATGTCTGGCTCATTTTCTTCAGACAGATTGACAACTTTCGCATAGCATCCTCCTTCAAAATTAAAGACTGTGTTTTCGGGTGTCCATCCATGTTCATCGTCACCAATCAATTTTCGTTTTGGATCAGCAGACAAAGTTGTTTTTCCTGTTCCAGACAATCCAAAAAAGATTGCAGTTTCGCCGTTGTCACCCACATTAGCACTACAATGCATAGACAATACATTGCGAGATGCTGGAAGAATAAAATTCAAAGCCGAAAAAATTCCTTTTTTCATTTCGCCTGTATATCCTGTTCCGCCAATCATTGCAATTTTTCGGCTAAAGTTCAATATGGCAAAATTAGCTTGTCTTGTATGGTCAAGTTCGGGTACAGCCAAGAAACTTGGAGCACAAATTACAGTCCAATCAGCATCAAAATCGGCTAATTCACTTTCAGAAAGGCGCAGAAACATATTGTGACAAAATAAATTTGCCCAAGCAGTTTCGGTTACCACGCGTACATTCAAGCGATATTTTGGATCGGCACATACGTAGGCATCACGCACATAAAGCTCCTTGTTTGACAAGTAGGCGGTCATTTTGTTGTACAAAGCATCAAAATGTTGTGGCTCAAAAGGTATGTTGACATTACCCCACCAAACATCATTTTCGGTAATACTGTCTTTAACAATAAAGCGGTCCAAAGGTGAACGTCCAGAGAATTTACCAGTGTTAATGTCTAAAGCGCCGGTAGATGTTTCAGTTCCTTGTCCTGCTGCAATTGTTCTTTCGTGCAATTCTTCAGGTGATAATTGGTAATGAATTTGAGTTTGCTTAATTCCAAGGTAGTCAAGCGATGGAATTGCGTGTAAGGTATTCTCATTCATAAATAGTGTAATTTAGTGTTTAAGTTTGTGTACACTAAAGGTAACTAAATATAACAAAATAGCGTTAAAATTTTATATTTTTAAATATCTGTAAAATAATATCCCCCAACCAATGATAATTAGTAGTCCTCCAATTGGTGTAATAAAGCCAATTGTTTTAAAGTCAAATGGGGTTGAGTAGTTGGTAGCTAGGCCGTATATCGAACCTGAAAATAGAATTACGCCAATGACAATAAGATAATAGATACTGTTTTTGGTTTTGTCGCTAAGTTGTTTGAAAGTGGGGAGCAAGAGTAAGAAAAAAGCTTGATACATTTGATAACGTACGCCAGTTTCAAAGGTAGCTAGTAGATCTGGAGTCAATATTTTCTTTAAAGCGTGCGCACCAAAGGCACCAAAAATAATTGCAATCATTCCCATTAACGCTCCTGTGTAGGTAATCTTTTTGTCCATTTTAATCTTTTTTAAGAGAATACAAAAATAAAGCATATCGATATATAACAACGTCAAAGGTTACTATTTTCTTTTGATTTAACATTAATTTGGGCTGACGCTAGCCGCTATGAAAGTCTTTTTCGAGTGTAAAAGATAGATGTTGTTCAATAGATGCAGTAACACTTTTTTATTCATTGTTTAAAATGACCATTTGAAGGTAGCATTTTGTAAATTTGATTTAGTAGGGCTTACTATTTTAAACTGTATTTTTTATCTAAATCTACTCAAGTCTATCAAGTATACTAGTTGGAAACTAACATTAATAAGGAAGGAATCATTATGAGAAATATTTTGATAATTGGAGCGGGTCGATCTGCATCTTCGTTGATTAAATACCTTTTGGATAAATCTTCCGAAGAGGATTTGCATCTGCTTATTGCGGATATTTCGTTGGAGTTGGCCGATAGAAAGACAAATAATCATCCCAATGCGACTGCAATTGCTCTTGATATTTTAAATGAGCAACAACGGAATAAAACGGTTGCATCTTCAGACTTAGTAATTTCAATGTTGCCTGCGCATTTACATATTGAAGTAGCAAAGGACTGCATTCGATTTAAGAAACATATGGTTACTGCCTCCTATATAAGTGAGCAGATGCAGGCACTTGATGATGAGGCCAAAGCAAATGAGTTGGTTTTTATGAATGAAGTGGGACTTGATCCCGGCATTGATCACATGAGTGCGATGAAAGTAATTGATGAGATAAAGCAGCAGGGTGGTGTCATTAAATCCTTTAAATCGTATTGTGGTGGGCTTGTTGCACCAGAATCTAATACTAACTTATGGGAATATAAGTTTACTTGGGCTCCTCGTAATGTGGTTTTGGCGGGCCAAGGTGGAGTTGCAAAGTATCTAGAAAAAGGTCAGTTCAAGTACATTCCGTATGTCAATTTATTTCGACGTGCCGAAAAAATAAATGTAAATGGTTTTGGAGATTTTGAGGCGTACGCTAATCGAGATGCAATGAAGTACAAGTCAATTTATGGTATTGATGAGGCAGAAACCATGTATCGTGGTACCATTCGGAATATAGGATTCTCTGCTGCTTGGAATGTTTTTGTTCAACTCGGCATGACCGATGATAGTTACAAAATGGAAACCACGGCTACAATGACTTATCGTGAATTTCTGAATAGCTTTTTGCCTTTTGATAACGTACTCTCTGTTGAAAGTAAATTAAAAAGATTTTTGGAAGCCGATCAAAAAGCTGCCATTTTCGAAAAAATAGCTGAATTAGATTTATTCAGTTCTACTAAAATTGTTGGGTTGGTACAGGCAAGTCCAGCAGAAATCCTTGAGAAGATCTTGACCGAAAGTTGGTTTTTACAACCTACAGACAAAGACATGATTGTAATGTGTCATGAATTTGGTTATCAAATCAATGGGAAAGACAAACAAATTGATTCAAAAATGGTTTGCATTGGTGAAGATCAAACGTATACTGCCATGGCGAAAACGGTAGGTTTGCCTGTTGCAATGACAAGTTTACTAATTCTAAACGGCAAAATAAATACGTACGGCGTGCAATTGCCTATTCATAAAAATATTTACGAACCTATTCTGAAGGAACTAGAAAAGCATGGTGTGGTATTCGAAGAAATTTATTCTTAACATTTTTTTTGGTTTATTATCGGTTCTGATGATTTAGAGGCTGTGGTGTTTTGATCTTATTTTTTTCTTTTTTATCGAAAACCGCTTTTGATAGTGATGTAAAGCGACTTATTTCTAATTTGCAAAGTATGGGTAATTTTTAATTATAAGGTATATCTGTGTAAAAAACGTTAATATTGGTTTTGATTCGGATGTTTTATTTGTCTTTTTTATTCGGTTTTCCTAGTCTTTACTCTTGTTTAGTAGGGCGATTAAGGTTTCTTAAGATAGTTTTAAGGTGTTTTTAAGGTCAATTTTAAGGTCAATTCAAAAGAGGAAAGATATATTCGTATCAAATCTTCAATTATGAACTTACTACATTTTACTTGCTCGACCGTTTGGAGAGGACACGAACAAATGATTATTGATATTTATGAATCTTTAGAAGATAATAAATTGGTTCAAAAACAATTAATTGTATGTCCTATTGGTTCCAAGATATTCGAAATAGCTACCCAAAGAAATTTGAATGTAATTGGAGTGCAGTATAAATCGGAATACAGCATTAAGATCGCAAAAGAATTAAAAAATATAGCTGATCATAATAAGTCAGATTTGGTTTTGCTTCATAATAGTAAATCACACACAATTGGGGTGGTTAGTAGTATGTTTTGTGGGTTAAAGATTCCGCTAGTGCTTTTTAGGACATTAATCAAGAATGTAGGTACCAATTTTTTCAGAAAATTTAAATATAATTATAAAGGCATCAAAAAAATTATTTGCGTGTCAGACCCAGTTGTTGATATTTTGAAAGCTACAATCAAAAATCATCAAAAAATGGTGGTTGTAGGTAGTGTAGTAGATACAGACAAATTTTGTTTGCATAAAAAAAATGGTTTTTTACACCGTGAATTTAGTATTCCGCAGGGATATAAAATTATTGGTAATGTTTCTGCTTTTTGTAAAGTAAAGGATCATTATACTTGGGTTGATACTGTAGCAGAATTGTATAAAAGAGGAGTGAAGGCTAAGTATGTTTTAATTGGTGAAGGTGGTCTCGAAAATGAGATTAAAGAGTACGTAAAATCCAAAGGTTTGCAAAACGAAATTATTTTTGCTGGTTTTCGTACAGACGTACAACAATGTATTCCTGAATTTGATCTATTTTTGTTTACCTCTAATAATGAAGCTACAGGTGGAGTAATTCTCGAGAGCTATGCTTGCAAAGTTCCTGTTGTAGCTGCGAGAGCAGGAGGAGTCCCTACTGTTTTACAAGATAATGTAACTGGATTGTTGGCAGAGGCAGGTAATGCAATAGATTTTGCTGATAAAGTAGAAGTGTTTTTAAATTGCCCAATTACATTGAATAAATGTGTTGACAATGGTTATGACTTTTTAATGAGAACAGCTTCTAGGATTGTTATTGGTCACAAAATAAATGCTGTATTGTCTCAGGTTGTTGATGAAGAATATAGCTTAATATAGAAAATAAGAATGGTGTATATTTTGGTTGGCTTTTTTGTTTTTTTAATGCTCCTAGTTTTATTAGTGATGCATTTTCAATTCAAATTATTTTATTTAGCGAAAAATAAATTACGAATTTTAGAATATCATTCAATTTCTACTAACGGTTTTTACGATCAAATTACAATTAAAAAAGAATCCTTAATTGCTCAATTTGATTTTTTGAAAATGAATAAGTACCACACAATGTGGTTGTCAGAGGTTGAGGCTCATCAAGAGAATAATATCCCATTGCCACAAAAATCAATTGTTCTGACTTTTGACGATGGCTTTTTGGATAATTATACGGTCTTATATCCCATCTTAAAAGCATATGATTTTAAGGCAGTTCTTTTTGTTGTTTTAGGTAAGATTGGTCAAAAAATTGATTGGGGAGGTGAGTTTATTTCTAAAAATGACAATATGCGTTTGATGGATAGAACGCAACTAGAAGAAATTGGTTCACATATTGAGCTAGGGTATCATACCTACAAACATGATAATTATGCGATGCTTACGTTAGAGGAAATCGAAGAAGATTTAAAACTTTGTCAAAAGGTGATTGCTCATGAGAAGTTGAAAGTTTTTCCTGCGCTTGCCTACACCTATGGAGGTTATTATCGAAAGAAAGATGCAAAGCAAAAAGCTTTGTTTGAATTGTTGAAGAAATACGGAATTAGATACGGTTTACGAATCGGGAACAGGATAAATGTTTTTCCTTTTCGAAATAAATATCAAATTCAGCGCATTGATATTAGGGGAGGTGATAGTTTTGAAGTATTCAAAAGAAAAGTGCTACTTGGGCGTAAAAAGTTATTATAAAAGGTTGGTTAATTCTTTCCACGCTTTTTTTCTTACGAATTATTGATTTTCTATTGTTTTGATGGTGGTTTGTTAAAAGGAAATATGTTTGCAACTGCATTGTCAACATTTTCTAAAGTTGCTTCTTTTTCTGAATTAGTATTAATAAAAGATAGCACAATAAATCAACACAGAAAACCCGAAAAAAAAGTCCGTTACTGTTGGTAACGGACTTTTTTGCTTGAGACTATTTTGATAATTCCACAAAATATTTATAAAATAACGGAATAGTTTCTATTCCTTTTAAATAATTAAATATTCCGAAATGTTCATTTGGTGAGTGAATAGCATCGCTGTCCAATCCAAATCCCATTAAGATCGTTTTGCTTTTTAACTCCTTTTCGAATAAAGCTACAATCGGAATACTTCCTCCTGATCGAACCGGTATGGCAGGTATACCGAAAGTTTCTGTATACGCCATGTTGGCTGCTTTGTATCCAATACTGTCGATTGGTGTTACATATCCTTGACCTCCATGATGTGGTTTGACTACAACTGTTACACCCGCTGGAGCAATGGCTGTAAAATGTTTTGTAAACAAATCAGTGATTTCCTCCCAGTCTTGGTTGGGTACTAAACGCATTGATATTTTTGCAAATGCCTTGCTAGCAATGACTGTTTTTGCACCTTCGCCTGTATAGCCACCCCAAATTCCGTTCACATCAAGTGTTGGGCGTATAGAGTTACGCTCGTTGGTAGTATATCCAGCCTCGCCATAGATATCGTTAAGATTTAATGCTTTTTTATAATTTTCTAAGCTAAAAGGGGCTTTGGCCATTTCGGCTCTTTCTTCAGTCGATAGCTCTTCAACATTGTCATAAAATCCAGGAATGGTTATGTGATTGTTTTCGTCATGTAACGAAGCAATCATTTTAGAGAGAATATTGATTGGGTTAGCTACTGCACCACCATATAATCCAGAGTGTAAATCGCGATTAGGACCCGTAACTTCTACTTCTACATAGCTCAATCCGCGTAAACCAGTTGTAATTGAAGGTTGTTGGTTTGAAATCATTCCGGTGTCTGAAATAAGAATTACGTCATTTTTCAGTTTTTCGGTATTATTTTCGACAAAAGTCTTAAGGTTGACGCTACCTACTTCTTCTTCACCTTCGATCATGAATTTAACGTTGCACGGTAAGCAGTCGTTTTTGATCATATATTCAAAAGCTTTTACGTGCATGTACATTTGTCCTTTGTCATCACATGCTCCACGCGCAAAAATAGCGCCTTCTGGATGAATGTCAGTTGTTTTGATAACAGGTTCAAATGGAGGAGAAGTCCACAGTTCAATCGGGTCTGAGGGTTGCACGTCATAATGCCCATATACAAGGACCGTTGGAAGGGCAGGGTCAATTAATTTGTGACCATATACAATTGGGTAGCCGTCTGTTTCGCATATTTCGACTAAGTCGCAACCTGCTTCTTCCAAGCTCTTTTTTACAGCTTCAGAGGTGTCAATAACATCCTGTGAGTACGCAGCATCTGCGCTTACCGATGGAATTTTGAGAAGTTCTATTAATTCGTTGATGAAACGATCTTTATTTTCGTTGATGTAATGCTTTATATTGTCCATTTATTTGTAAACTTTTAGTACTTTCAAAAATACAAAAAAATGATAAATAAATTTTTTTAAAAAATGCTTTGAATATCCAAAACAATGTTTATATTTGCACCCACAATTGCACGCGGATATGGTGAAATTGGTAGACATGCCAGACTTAGGATCTGGTGCCGCAAGGCGTGTAGGTTCGAGTCCTATTATCCGCACATACTTAAAGACTTAATTAGCTGTTAATCAGTTTTTTAAGTCTTTTTTGTTTTCAATATTCCCCTAATAAACACCCTGTTTTACAATGCTAAACCTAAAGGAACTTGTTTTAATGTAAATTAATATAATTCAAATCTTTTAGAATTAGGATTTATCTTTGAATATTAAATGAGATAAACCAAGATAGGGGAAACTACAAAAAAGCTTTATTTTGCTAGACTATAACTTATAGGACTAAATGGATGATTGTCCGTAAGTAGATTTTTAGTATTTTTAGTGAACTATTTAAGCGGTTTTTTTTTATTATTATTAAGTAAAGTGCGGTCTATTTACCATACTTAAATACGATTAAATTAATATGTATATAAATAGAACGTAGTTAATCTGTCATTTTCTTTTAAAAGGTTAATATTAAAAATAAAAAGTATTGATTTTGTTATCTATTGATGACTGTTTTAAAAGGTAAGTGTAATTGAATTTTAAACAAAAACAACAATTTATGTCTATAGAAAAATATAATCTGGCTTATGATTTCATAGAAAAGACAACCTTAAATATAAAAGGTGGTTATGGAGGTTTAAAATTTTTGTTTGATAAATTTATTTCTGACATGAAGGAACTTAAATGCGTTATTAATCATACAAATTTTCACGATTTTATTGATGGAAAAGAAGTTCTAATTGGTACACCCGAAAATTATAGTAAAAGTGGAAGCCCCTATAATTTTGAAACTTTTTACGAAAGAATGTTTAAATTTGAGTGTACAGGTTCTGGGTATATTAGTAATAATAATAATATTTTGGAATATATAGTTGCTAACTTTGCTACGTTATTTTCAAAAAATGATTTAGGTAAAAAAGAAAAAAAAACTGTACTAAAACAATTTTTATTAATATTAGTCACTCATATTAAAGAATCTGATAATTGTACAGAAATTGAAAACCCCAAATTATATCCAAAACTGATTTATCTAAAAAACGGATATATAAAAACGTATAATACAATTTTTGATTTGTATGGCGGTTATTTGAAAGGCTTTGATAAGGTTGATTTTAATAACAAAATGCAAATTTCTGTAAATTTAGCAGAAGAGAACTCAAAAGAATTAAAAAAAAGTAATTCAAGAATCTTTATAAATGATTCCGCATTCACTTTTTTTGAATTAGTAAAGGAAAAACTCTGTATTAATGAAAGAACAATATTAGCGGATTACAGTTTTATTTTTAGAAAAATGTCCGAGGATAAACTAATTCACAAAGCTGTTAAAGAACTTGAATTTCGTGAGTTTTTAGTTGATGATTATGAAATTTCACTTGATAAATTGAAGGTTTTTAATAGGTACAATAGTAAATCAGAAATATTATATAACTCTTTGAAGTCGTAACGTTCCCAAATAGTATGTTTTCATTTCTTTCTGGAATGAGTGATTTTAGTTCTTTGTAGAAGCAAGATGAAACAAAACAAACTAATCCTCATTTTTGCAAATACTATATGATAGAAAATATAAGATTAATTGACTTAACAAAATCTGATTTAATCAGTTTAATTCAACAAACAGTTGCAACCGAATTTCAAAGGTTCAGTAACTTAATGAAAACAGTTCCCAAAGAAGAGGAACAGACCAAAATTATTACACGAGACGAGGCGGCAAAGCTCTTAAATGTCTCGCACACAACTTTGTGGAAATGGTCTAAAGACAAAATACTTGTTGCAAGAAAAATAAATTCACGAGTTTATTATCTAAAAAACGATGTTTTGGACAAACTTAATGCAGTTGCATAGCATTTCATCTTCTCAAGGCGTTTCTGCCTAATTAATTCAACTATTAACGGAAAAATATAAGCGGTGTTTTCACACTGTAAGGCATCGCTTATTTTAAATTTAAAAAAAATGACAGAATACTATATTTTAAAACTGAAAAACATTGATTTACAAGAACGTGTAAACCGTTTTCCACCTGATTTTAAATTCAACTTTGATTTTGCCTACCTGATACTTCATTTTGTAATTGAAAAAATGACCAATAGAATGACTAAAGACAAGAATACTACTCTTTACAATCAATTCAATTCGTTATCGTCAAAAATTTTAGAAAGTTATTGCAAGGACTACCGAAACCATATTCGGTATTTATGTGAAAACTTTGATTGTGTTGGTAATATTTTGGAGCGCAAAAATTATACAGCGGGGAATAGTTATTCCTATAGACTTAGATCTTATTATCAATACATTCCAATAGAAGCATACGAAATTACTAATTTGAGTTTGTTGCAAAAACTGAAAAAACAATATGGTTCAAATATTCAGGAATCAGTTAGGAAAAATTACCGTGTTTTTATTGATTATTTCAATCCAAAAAGATTAACAGTTCAGTTAAATGATGCTTTAAATTTTAATGCGGATTTATTGGAGCAAAAAGGCGAATATGCCAACTATTTAAGTAATGCCTTTAAAATACTGAAAATTCAGAACGGACAATATTATATGACACACAATCCAGAAACTGACGGAAGATTTCATTCTAATATTACAGGATTTCCAAAAGCATTTAGAAAATTTTTGAGATATGATAGTAAAAAATTAGCGGAAGTGGATATTTGCGCATCTGTTCCAACATTTTTATTTTACTTACTAAATCATTATCAAAATCTTAATTCTAACTTATCTAAAATAATCAAATCTACTAAATCATATTATTTACATTATATGTTCTCAAAAGACGCTGTAAGTATTGATAATAAAGAGATTCAAGATTTTGGTGTTAAGATTTTGAACGGTAGTTTGTATGATGAATTTAAGGACGATTTAAACAGTTTTAATTGCTTAACAGAAACCTATCACGAAAGAGAGTTTATTAATTATCACTTTCCTGAAGATGAGAACGAAAAATTTAGAGAGCCAAAATACTATTCTCGAAAAACGGCTAAAGAGCAACTTTTGAAAATGTGGAATGCAAAAAATAATTGCTTCAAATGGGAACAAAAAGCATTTAAAGAAAAATATCCGACCATTTTGAAATTTATGCAACTTTTTAAATCAAAGAATCATTGCTTTTTTTCTTACCTGGTTTTGCAAATGGAAAGTTATTTTATGCTCAATATTGTAGCCCGAAAATTGAATAGTAAGTACAAAAGAAAGATTCCGTTTTTTACTTTGCACGACTGCATAATAACAACCGTTGAGAATATTGATGTTGTAAAAGAGTTTGTATTGCAAACCTTAACTCAAGAACTTGGATTTATCCCCGTTGTTGTAGTGGAGCGTTACGAATAAAGGTATTTTTAGCCGTTTTAAGGGCGTTTTAGTTTAAAATAAATATTCCGTAAATAGACTAATTTTAATCTGCTTACGGAATTGTTTTTTTGTTTTATTTTTTCATAGGGATTTACTTTAATCCTTGATATGAAATACTATTCAAATTAAAAAGTTGCCATATTTAGTTTATGTACTAAATTTTTAATATCAAAAAATATTTGATTTACCATATCTTCTTGATCGCCATTTTGAGGGAATTCCCAACTTAAATTGTGGGTTGCTGGTACAGGAAATTTACATTTATAAGTATATAGAATATTTACAGTGTTGAATGTTTTAATAATGTGAAATTCGAAAGACTGTTTTTGTTCTGTAGCACCTATAGTTATAGAAGTGTTGGTTTTTGCGAGTACTTGCATTTGTCCATGAGAAATTTTTTTTATTAAATATGAGTATTTTTGTCCAATTCCACCCTCGTTGTATATATCTGTAATGTTCTTATTTTGAGCTGAATTAAAACTAAAAACAAGTACTACAATAGCGATAATAATTATAAATATCCACATAATTTAAAATTTTAGTTTTTTATATATAAAATGTTGCCATTTGGGTCTGTTATTGATTCTTTGATTGAAGTGGGAGATACTTTTATGAAATGGTAATATTGTGTAAAGGATTGAATAGTATAAGAGAACTTATATTCAGTTTCGGATATAATCTCCTCGTTTACTGATATAATGGCTTGTGTTCCTTTATAAATATTTAACATAGCTTTAAAACAGTTGTCTGTTGAATTTATAATGGTGCAAACATCATTACTTTTGAAATTATATCCAAACTTACTTCCTCCGAGGTCAGTTGTCCATCTGCTCTGAATCCAAGTAGGAGGATGAAATGATTTATTGTCAGAATTTGTTGAGTTGTCTGTGCTACTATCGGAGCATGATATAGTTAATAATAGTAGAGTTAAAAAATAAATTACTTTTTTCATGGTGTTGGTTTTAAGATTTAAACAAAAATACAATTAAGTAATGTAAGTTTTTTACGGTTATCCTCAATTGATTAAAAAAAAGCAATAAATTTTATAAAAGTCTTTTAATTGCTATAGCTCATTAGGTTGTTTATTGTAGATTTTCCAATATGCTTTTAACTTCTCTGCATATTCTTTTGGTGTAATTTTTATATAATCTAAAAATTGTTTTTCTGTTGAGTGACCTGTTATTTTCATAATAGTTAAAGTTTCTATTTTGCCGTATAAGTTTGAAGCAAAAGAGCGCCTGCAAATGTGAGATGATACTAGTTCAAATTTAGGATATTTACCAAAGGTTTTTCTATGTAATGTTTGCTTTTTGCCGTTTTCGGTTGTTTCAATTGGTGTCATTTTTGCGCCTTCAACAATTTCATTTATGCCCGCTTTTTCGCATATAATTTTGATGTAATCATTAAATTTTTGATCGCTAATAGAACGGGGGAAATTACCACTTCTTTTATCTAAAATTCTTTTTACTTGTTCGTGAATTGGTATAATTACAGGAAATTCAGTTTTTAAAGTTTCTTTGTGAATAAAATCGTTATCAATGTTTTTAGCCGTCAATTTTAAAAAATCAGATATTCTGAAACCTGTTCTTAATCCAATAATAAACCAATCCTTAGCATTGTCTAAATAATCTTGTTCAAAGGTTGTATTGTAAACTAAATTTATTTCATCTTCTTTTAAATAAATGTCTTTTGTTTTGTTTGTTGGGGAGTAAAATTCAGTCAGTTTGTAATCATTGGGTAGTTCATACCCTTTTTTATTGGCATAGCTACAAAACTGCTTAATATCATCAATGTACCCGCCAATCGTGTTTGGATTTAGCTTTTGTTCGTTTTCTAAAAAAGCGATAAAATCGGCATGAAAGTCAAGTGTAATATTCTCTAATAACATTCTCTTATTAGAATATTTTTCAAAGGCAGTAATTTTATTTAAAGTAGTAGTGTAATGCTGGATAGTCCTTTTTTTAACAACTGTTGTTTTTTTTGTTTTTCGAGTGTGTGATTCCGCAATGTATGATTTGATGTAATTTGTTAAAAATAATTTATCATCAATTTCAGCGTTTTTAGTTTCCCTATTAAATGAAATATTTATTTTCTCTTTCAACCATTTTGAGTTTATTATTTCTTCGCTCAAAAGAGATGAACTATATTCTTTATTAATGAATGAATCTAGTTCTTTTAGCTTTGTGTTTATAGATTTATAGTCAACGTCAATAGTTGCTAAAACATTTTGTTTTGCATCACTCCAACGGTCTTTAGGGGCTTGTAATCCTGTTGAAATTTCTATATCAAACTGTTTTCCTTGTTTGAATCTTAAATAAATACTGTTCCAATCGTTGTTGGTTTTGATTCTATATCTAACTGATGCCATAGCTTAAAATATTTGAATCAAAGATACAAACAATATCTTTATAATTCCCCTAATAAGTACCCTATATTCAATTAATGTTAGTTTATTTAACGTGATTTAATAAAACTTAAAAGATGTGTAAAGTCAATATATAAAGGAGTTTAGGCTGTGTAGTTGGATTTAAGTTTATTTGATAAAATGTATAGTTGTACTCCTATTATCCGCACTTTTAAGAACCCAAAACATATTTGTTTTGGGTTTTTTGTTTTTTAGGTTAGTATCCAACAGTAAATCGTTGATTAGAAAATTGTTTATTGTCAACTTCATCAAGAATTGCTACAGCAAAATCTTCCATAGAAATAGAGCTTTCTCCTTTTTCATTGGTAATTAAATTATCTTGTCCTATACGGAATTGACCAGTTTTTTCACCTTCAAAAATGTAGGCAGCTGGAGATACATTGGTCCAATTTACTCCTTCTGATTTGCGGTAAATGTTATGTAAGGCATCTTTATGTGCTACTGCAAAGGCTTTGTAAGCTTCCGGGAAATTTGGAGAATCTACTAATAATTCGTTTTTTCCAATCAATAAACTACCAGCTCCACCAACGACTATTAGACGTTGTGCGTTTTTTTTGGCAGCTGCCAAAATTGATTCACTCGCAGCAGAAAGTTTAGCAGGATTGTCTAAAGGAGGTGCGTAGGCACTAATAACTAGATCACTACCTTTCAGGGCATTTGCCAAAGCTTCGGTGTCAAAAACATCTACAGTAGTAGTTGGTGTATTCTCTAGCCCAAAAAAAGATATTGGTTTTGAAGTAATTAAATGCAATTCGTGTTTACGTAAAGCAGCCTCTCTTGTGATTCTTTGTCCGATGTTTCCACCAGCTCCTAAAATTGAAATTTTCATTTTTTTTGTTTTTAATTATTATATGTAATTATTTTTATGACAGTTTACTTTAAAAAAAAGCTAAAATTGATTTTTGAAAGATTCTAATGTTTGATCGTTTAGTGATTCTATGATAGCATCATCAACACTAGTAAAGATCTTGTCTAATTTGGTTTGAATTTGTCTACCAATTGGGCAGTTGGGATTTGGATCATTACTGCAAAATCCTAGGACATGATTGTCTCCTTTTGCTATTTTAAAAATTGTAGATAGTAAAATTTTATTTGCGTCTTCAGCCAAACGAACACCTCCATTTTTACCTTCTTTGCTTTCGATAAGTCCGCCAGTTTTTAATGTTTTAATTTCATTTCTAACTAATACTGCATTGATATTTAAACTCCCAGCAACAAATGCAGAAGTATGCCATTGGTCTTTATTGTGAGCGAGAATGGTCATGATATGTAAAGCTATAGAAAATTTTGACTTAACCACTTTATTCTGTATTAAATTTTATTACAGTACAAATGTACTGTTATTTTTTTAAAATTGATTAGTTTCTTAATGTTTTTTAAAATCAAAAAACCTTGCTGTTTGAACTATATTAGTTCGCATAGCAAGGTTTTTTGATTAGCCAAAAATGAAACTATTTAGCTTTCATTTTGTCAAGAGTATTGTTGTATCCTTTTTTAGCATCCTCTTTCGTTTTTGTAGCAGCTGCTTGAGCATCTGCTTTTGCTTTGTTGGCAGCTTCTACTGCATCTGCTTTCGCTTTAGTTGCGCTATCAACGGCGTCTGTTTTTGCTGTATTAATTGCTGCTTTTGCTTCAGTAACTGATTCATTGATTTCAGCTTTTGCGTCTTCTTTAGCGTCCTGAAGGTCGCTTTTTGTTTCTTCAACATCTTCTTTTAGGTCAGATGCCATGTCTGTAGTTTTGCTAACTGCTGCTTCCCACGATGCTTTTGCTTGGTCTACTGCTTCTTGCGCTACTTTTTCAGCTTCAGCATCTCCGCTTTTTTTAGCTTCTTCCAGTTTTATAACAGCTTCGTTGTAAGCTGTTTCTAGTGCAGCAACATCTTCAGTGCCTTTTGTTACCATTTCAGTTTTTACGTCTTCTGCTGTTTCTTTTTTACAAGAGGTAGCAAAAATTAAAGCTACAACTGCCATACTTAAGATAATTTTTTTCATTTGATTGGTGTTTGAATTATTAGCCAATGTCTTTCAAAAGTTGTGCCAAACTTTAATGTTGTTTAGGCTGTTTGTAGGTTAGGAGCGAGTTCTATCCCGTTAATGGTGTAGCCTATTTTTTGGGTGGAATATAATGATAATTAATAACTTGGCTTTTTAGTGTAATAGGTTTTAAGCTAGATTTTATTTTAGAATCGTTACTGTACACTGGTGGTTTATGCATTCTTTCTTGTTTTGAATGTAGGTGTTCCAGTTTTCGAAAGATTGTATGTTTCCAAATTCACTCCAAGCCGCTCCTGTGTAATATATGATGCTTTTTTCAGATTTGGCGGTCATAATGCCAAATAAGTGGTTGTTGCGACTTGTGATGTTTTTTACATTTGTTTTCGGGTCAGCTATGAAGGCGCAACCCAGTGATCCATTTTCACTTCCGGCGGGAATAGTAAGTTTTTCCCAACTTTCAGAGAGATTATTTTTTTTGTCGATAATCACTTTTGAGTCCGATCGTTGCGCTATTCCTATAGCGTGAGAAAAGCTGAAATTTTTGTCGGTTACTTCATAAGTGCTCTCGATTCGGTTTAAGTACTGTCCGGCATCCAGTGTAATTCGTTTGGTTTCTCTTAGATAAGTGTTATCAATTTTCCAACCCGAAAATTTAAGTTCAAAAACTAGCCTAACGGGGCCATTGGCTATAATTTTCCAAGAAGAATAGGGCTTTGAATAATAGATAGAATCCTTATGCAAAATTCCCGATCCTCCGCAGCCTTGGTTTTTTCCCGATGCATAATGATCTGCTCCGTAGCCTTTGTCAATGTGATAACTTTGACCAGCTGTGTACCAATCATCTGTTAGTTTTCGGTCTGTTTTTTTGCACCAAACATCAATTGCGGTTCCGGTGCCTTGTGCGTCTGCTCGTGCTTGTCCATACATGCGGTAGCCGATATAGTCATTCTCCCAGCAAAAGTCGCCCAAACCTTCTGGTTTGCTTATGAATTTGGCGAATACCGAAGAGGAATCGGGTATGTTTTGTGAGAGGTTAACCGAAAAATACTTGGTTTCATTCGGTTCTAAGTCTGTTTGAAATAAAAAAGCATCGGTAATTCCATCCTCATTATTATCTATGGGTTGGCTTACTATTGTTTTGTGGCTTTTGTTATCTATGAGTTGTATAAACGCGATTATGGCGGAAGGAAATTCTTTTTGAAGTAGTTTGTAAGGAATCGAAATAGTTTCGTTGTCTCTTAAAGTTGCAATCGGGTTTTTGACTTTGATTATTGTAGCAGATTTTTGATTCTTTTTCTCCAAAACCTTGCATCCAAAAATGGAAGTAAATAGGATAAACGCAAAAAGATAATTTAACAGTGTGGAAGTAGATATGGCTTTCAAATGTGGTCTGTTGCTTTTGGTTATTATTTAGGAATCGAAAGATAGGTACTATTTTTTTCTAATTTATTTATCTTAAAATGAATTATGTTAAAATAAATGTTTCTTTTGGAATGCAATTTTGCGTGAGGGATAGAAGTGAAAATCCTTTTATGTAGCGATAGCGGAATAAAAGATTGTAACGAATAGCCCGACCCGAAGTTGCGAGGAGGAACGACTACGCAAACTGAGGGGCACGCCCAAAAAATAAAAAACCCTCACTCCAGATAGTTATCGGGACAGTGAGGGTTTCTATATCTTTAATCGTTAATCAATGTCAAAAATCAATGTCAAAAATCAACTTCAAAGATCAACTTCAAAGATCAATTTCAAAAACGTTAATCAACAATCTACAATCATTTAGTATCTGTAGTATTCTGGTTTAAATGGACCAGCAACTTCAACACCAATATACGCAGCTTGTTCAGTGCTTAAAGTTTCTAGTTCAACACCTAATTTTGCAAGGTGTAACATAGCAACTTTTTCATCAAGGTGTTTTGGTAACATGTACACTTCATTTTGGTATGCAGCGCTGTTTTTCCATAATTCAATTTGAGCCAAAGTTTGGTTTGTAAATGAGTTACTCATTACAAAACTTGGGTGACCTGTAGCACAACCAAGGTTAACCAAACGACCTTCAGCCAAAAGGATGATATCTTTACCGTTGATAGTATATTTGTCAACCTGAGGTTTGATTTCGATTTTCGAAGCGCCATGGTTTTGGTTCAACCAAGCCACTGCAATTTCGTTATCAAAATGTCCAATGTTACAAACGATAGTTTTATCTTTCATTTGTTCAAAGTGACTTCCTTTAATGATGTCTTTATTTCCTGTAGTTGTGATGATGATATCAGCATTTGCAACAACAGTATCTAATTTTTTAACTTCAAAACCGTCCATTGCAGCTTGTAGCGCACAAATAGGGTCAATTTCAGTAACTGTAACAATAGATCCAGCACCTCTAAAAGAAGCAGCAGTTCCTTTTCCTACGTCACCATATCCACATACTACTACTCTTTTACCAGCAAGCATGATATCAGTTGCACGACGAACCGCATCAACTGCAGATTCTTTACAACCATATTTGTTATCAAATTTAGATTTAGTTACCGAGTCATTTACATTGATAGCAGGCATTGGTAATGTTCCAGCTTTCATTCTCTCGTATAATCTGTGAACTCCAGTAGTTGTTTCTTCAGATAATCCTTTGATTCCAGCAACCAATTCTGGGTATTTGTCAATAACCATGTTTGTCAAATCTCCACCGTCATCAAGAATCATGTTCAATGGTTTTTTGTCTTCACCAAAGAATAATGTTTGCTCAATACACCAGTCAAAATCAACATCGTTCAAACCTTTCCAAGCATAAACTTGAATTCCAGCAGCAGCAATTGCAGCAGCAGCTTGATCTTGAGTTGAGAAAATGTTACATGATGACCAAGTTACTTCAGCACCAAGAGCGATCAAAGTTTCGATCAACACTGCTGTTTGAATAGTCATGTGTAAACATCCTGCAATACGAGCTCCTTTAAGTGGTTGTTCGTCTTTGTATTCAGAACGAAGTGCCATTAAACCTGGCATTTCAGCTTCTGCTAATTCAATTTCTTTTCTTCCCCAAGCCGCTAGAGAAATATCTTTTACTTTGAAAGCCACATAAGGCATAGTTGTAGTACTCATTTATAGTATATTTGTAATGTATAAATTTTTACGCAAATTTACGTAATTAGTTATGATTTAAAAAGGATTCACAAACATTTATGAATTGTTGATAGGTCTAAGTTTTTATAAATCAATCTAATATAAAATTTATTGCATATTAATTCAGGAGCTATTTCCCGCTATGTGCTTCAATCTTGTGGGGGCATAAAGCCTGCCCCCACAAGGATTTACGCTTCTATCGGGGCTAGAAAACCCTGCAAAACTAACAAAATGCCGTTATATAAGAACTTTTTTTTCGATTCACATACTCAAATTCTCGTTTGGAAAATTACCGAGAGCTACCACCAACTTTTTAGCGAAGTAGTTTTAAACATGAAAAATCGTGAGCGCCTGAACGGAATGAAATCGGAGCTGCACCAACGAGGATTTTTGAGTGTGCGCAAGCTCCTGCAAGAAGCGGGATTCAACGATTTAGATTTGTATTATGATGAATTTGGGAAACCACACCTTTCTGATGATAAATTTATTTCGATCACCCACTCGCATGAGTTTTCGGCCATCATTATAAGTGATCGCCCGGTTGGGATTGATATCGAATTGCACCGCGAAAAAATTGTTCGAATAGCAGATAAATTTATTACCGCCGAAGTAAAGTACCTGACTATTGATGATTTAGAAGAATATATTCAAAAGTTAACCGTGATTTGGGGAACGAAAGAAGCTATTTTTAAAATTCAAAATGAAAAAGGAATCAGTTTCAAAGAGCATATTTCAGTGCTGCCATTTGAATTAGATCGAAATAAAACGACAGCTAACCTTAATTTTGGAGCTGTTCAGAAACAATTTGACGTGTATTATGAAGCCGTAGAGAATTTTGGCTTAGTGTATGCTTTCGAGAAAAAGTAGTTTTGAGTTAAGAGTTTGAGGAGTAAAGCTTATTTGTACTGCGAACTTGTGCATATCTCTGCCTTATTCGTCAGTTTAGAAAAACGCACCGAAAAACAGAAATGGAAAAATTGATAAGTATAATCCGAAAACTAATTATTTACACATGGCTAATCTTATCCATAGTTGTTGTTTTCTTTTTAATAAGTCGAATTGCAAATCCAGAAATAAAAGGAATATCAAATTATGATTTGAAATTTTATTTTGAAATAACTCTATATTTTTGTTTGTTATACATTGTGTTGAGAATAATTCAAAACAGAATAAAACATTGAAAATTTATGATAAAACGAAAATTTGTTTATTTCTTGTTAGTTACAATTTCAGTTCTTGGAATTTTAATTTCACATTATGGAATAATCAATACTATGGTTAGTTTAAAATATGAAACAGAAAATATTCAAGATTGTATTTCAAATGTTAATGGTGAAAATCTTTGTATTACAATAAGAAATTTAAAAATTATATTCGTCTTTTCTGTTTTGCTTTTAGCTGCTTTAATCTATTTTCGAAAGAAAATACTAAACCAAAAAAAGGAAACAGAATTAAGGTTTAAATAATTGAATTGAAAACCAAATGGCCAACAGCGATTTGCATAAATGGTGAAATATGAGGTAATTTTATGTTTATCTTTCGCAAGAAATTTTATCTTAACCGTGAAATCTCGGTTACGCAGTTAACCGCTTCATGAAGGCGCAAAACCTAACAAAACCTAACTACGACTTTTAAACATTTCCATATAGATAAATGTTCCCATTTTTCTAGCTCTTCGTTTTAAGATGGAGACATTTTCACCTTCATACAATTCATCCAAAGTTTGTGCCCAATAATTTAGCCAAATACCAAATTCATTCGGGCCTATCTGGTGTTGAAACTTTTGTTCCACTTCTACATGTGCTTTTAGTGGATCTCCCTTGTATTTTTTTCCGCCAAATAAATTCATTTCCCAAAAGTCGGTTAGCTTATTCAGGTGTTCCTCCCAGTCGGTTATAGTGTTGTTGAAGTAAAAGCCAATTTCTTTATCTGCTCTTATTTTTTTATAAAATTCATCTACTAAAATTGCAATATCGCTTCTGTCGGTGATTTCTTTTCGAATGGAATTCATTAGTGTGTAGTTTTTCTTTTTTAGAAAGTCGTAAAGGCTTCTTTGTACAAAATTATGCGTTTAATATTAAGTGACACTGATATTTATCAGCCGTAAAGTAGTTATTTCACCTAATAATCAATTGGTTTTGAATCAAAATTTTAGAAAAAACGATTACTTTTACGTCGCGATGCAAAAATACAAAGAGATATATCAAAATATTGTAGACCACAAAAGTACTAAAACTAAATTGTTAGCCATATTGTTGGATCCTGATAAGATCGATTGGTCACAATTTGATACACTCGTTGATCAAATTAATAATTCGCCAGCTACCCATGTATTTATAGGTGGTAGTTTGGTTTTTTCATCGCGTATTGATGAGTTAATTCTTCGACTCAAAGCACAAATACAGTTGCCAATACTATTGTTTCCAGGTGATCCGTCTCAAATTTCAAAAAAAGCAGATGGCATTTTGTTCTTGTCTTTAGTTTCTGGGCGCAATCCTGATTTTTTGATTGGTCATCAAGTCAAATCCGCACCAATTTTAAAATCCTCAGGTTTAGAGATTATTCCAACAGCATATATTTTAATCGAAAGTGGTGGTCAAACTGCTGTAGAGCGTGTAAGCCAAACCAAGCCAATAGCGCGTGAGCAACACGAGCTTGTGGTTGCTACTGCAATGGCTAGTGAGATGATGGGCAGTAAAATGGTGTATCTTGAGGCTGGAAGTGGTGCAAAATGTGCTGTTCCTACAAGTCTAGTAAAAAATGTTGTGACAAATGTCGATATTCCGGTGATTGTAGGTGGCGGAATTACATCTGCAAATGAAATAAACGAAATGTATGCCGCCGGAGCCGATTTGGTAGTGATTGGTACGGCATTCGAAAATGATTATCGCTTTTTTGAACATTTTCAAAACGAGCTAAATATAAAGACCTTATAATGGTAGAATTTTTTTTGAACGCATATCAAGATACTCCGCTGTATCAAATTGTCTTAGAATTTATTGCATTTGTTTGCGGAATATGGAGTGTGCTTCTTGCTAGAAAAGAGAATATTTTGGTCTATCCAATCGGCTTAATTGCCACAATGATAACCATGTACCTCTTGTTTATTGCCGGATATTTGGGCGATATGTTGATCAATGGCTACTTCACAATAATGAGTATTTATGGTTGGTACAAATGGAGTGTAAAAGGTGATGAAGGAGCTGTTTTGCCCATTTCTAGAACAAATCAAAAAGAAAAAATAATAGGATTCCTTCTTTTTGGCTTAACAATTGCTGTAGTGTACGCCGTTTACGTGATTTTTGAATATAAAATTCATTGGGACAATTATATCGACATTTTTACCTCGGGCTTGTTTTTTACTGGAATGTGGTTTATGGCGAATAAAAAGATAGAAAATTGGACTTTATGGATCATAGGTGATGCTATTGCGGCGCCTATATATGCCTATAGAGGCTTGGGAATGTTGTCGTTACAATATGTGATTTTTACAGCTTTGGCGGTAGTTGCCTACCTCGAATGGAAAAAAATCCTGAAAAAGTAGGGCGGTCATTTTGAATGTAGTACAATAAAATGTTAAATTTGGATAATTATTTAGGAAAGAGATTTCATATATAAAATTAGTAAAGATAAAAGTAGGATGGAAGATAGTAAGATAGAATTAGCAGATTTGGGTTTTTCAGAAGCAGATGGTAAACAGCTTGAAGCACGCGGAATCTCGTTAGAAAACATTGAAAAACAACTTGATTTTTTTAAACATGGTATTGCTAAGATGAACCTTGTTGAGCCTGCTAGATTAGGTAAAGGTATCATTGATTTATCTGATGCTGATTTTGAAAACCATGCGTTGTTTTTTGATGCAAACAAAACCAATCTTAAATTGCTAAAGTTTGTACCGGCATCTGGTGCAGCTACTAGAATGTTTAAATTCTTAAATACATTTTTGAATAAGTTTGATGTCGAAAAAGATTCGATCAACGCTTATGTCAATCGCTATATGGCCTACGATATTGCTATTTTTATTGTGGGGATGGATAAGTTTCCGTTTTTTGATGAAGTCTATGCTAAATTAAAAGAAGTGTATACTGATTTTGATAGCTTGAGTCGTGATAAAAAGAATTATTACTTCATCAAAATGTTAATGTCTCCAGACTATTTTGATTATGCAAATAAGCCAAAAGGGATTTTACCTTTTCATGTGTATCTAAATAATATTGCAACTCCTATTGAAGAGCATTTGTACGAATGTGGGTATTATTCGAGTGTAAATGGATTTTCAAATCTACATTTTACAGTTTCTGAAGATCATAAGTCCTCGTTTGAAGGGATAATCAATACCGTAAAGCATTTAGTTGAAAGAGAAACACAGACGTCTGTAGATGTAACGTATTCATTCCAAAATAAAGGCACAGATACTATTGCTGTCGATATGCATGATGAACCTTTTAGAGATAAAGATGGTCAAATTGTCTTTAGACCAGGTGGACACGGAGCTTTGATTGATAATTTAAATCAATTTGATGCTGACATGGTTTTTATTAAAAATATCGACAACGTAATTCTTCATAATAATGAAAATGTTGCTTTGTATAAAAAAGCACTAGCCGGAATTTTACTGGATGTGCAGCAAGGCGTTTTTGGTTATTTAAATCAAATTGAAAATGATGAACTAACCGAAGATCAGATTCCAGAAGTTGTAGCATTTTTTAAAGAGAAGCTAAACCGTGATATGGAAGCTAATTTTTATGATTTTACTTTTAAAAGTCAATTGAAGTCAATTAAAAAAGCTTTGGATAGACCGATACGCGTATGCGGAATGGTAAAGAATGAAGGTGAACCAGGTGGAGGACCATTTTGGGTTCGAAATGAAAAAAACGAAATCTCATTGCAAATCGTCGAGTCTACGCAAGTGGATCTCGGAAGCCGCAAACAATCGAGTATTCTTCAAGAAGCAACTCACTTTAACCCTGTAGATTTGGTTTGTGTAATCAAAAATTACAAAGGAGAGAAATTTGATTTGAACCAGTTTGTGGATCATAATAGTGGTTTTGTGGTCGAAAAAAATGTTGGGGGAATACCAATCAAAGCCTATGAATTACCAGGTTTATGGAATGGTGCTATGGCCGAATGGTTGACGATATTTGTACAAGTGCCGCTTATCACTTTTAATCCGGTGAAAACCGTTAATGACTTGTTGAAAGAAGCGCATCAAAGATCGTAAGCGATGGACGTACAAAAAATAGTAGGGGAATTACAATTCAAAGCTGTACGAAGTAGTGGTGCAGGTGGTCAAAATGTGAACAAAGTTTCGTCAAAAGTGATTTTATCTTTCGATCTAAAACAATCACAAGCACTTACTGAGGAAGAAATAGCACTGCTAGAAACCAAATTACAATCACGATTAACGACTGAAGGTATTTTGCTTTTGCAATGTGATGAAGACCGCTCACAAATAAAAAACAAAAGCCTTGTAATCAAGCGCTTTTTGAAAATTATTGAGCAAGGCCTGATTGTTCCTAAGCTTCGAAAGCCTACCAGAATACCAAAATCGGCTATTCGAAAGCGAATAAAAAATAAGAAAAACACATCGGAAATTAAGAAGACTAGAAGAACGCCAGAGCATTAACGCTCTGGTTTTCTGTTTTATATCGATTTTATTTAAGGAAATATTGTGATAGAGTAGTTTTTCAACTAAATCTTTATTTACCTTTGCAGTGTCTCAAAGGGGTGCTTAAGATGTAATGAAAATTATAAATTGGCTGAGATTATACCCAACGAACCTGGACGAGTAATGTTGTCAAGGGAAAAAACAACAACAAATTATGTTGATGTTGTAGTGCGTGCTTGAATAAAAAATCAATTAACAATTGAATAATTGCCCCTTTTATTCGTGAACTTTTACGAATGAAAACAACGTTTATTTTTTGCCAAAAAGGCACAAAGGCACAAATGATGCCGCTATTATTTTCTATTTTCTTTTCTTTATTCTCTATTGTATCTTTTTCTCAAGTGAAAGATACCACCAACCTCAATAAGTTGGACGAAGTCTTAATCTCGGCTATTCGTGTTGACCAAAAAACACCGGTAAGCTTTAGCAATTTAGACAAAAAAGAAATCGCTCCTCGCAACTTAGGTCAAGATATTCCGATTTTGATGAATTTTATGCCATCGGTTGTGACCACTACAGATGCGGGTAACGGTGTCGGTTACACTGGTATACGTGTGCGTGGTAGTGATGCTACGCGTGTCAATGTGACCATAAACGGTATACCTTACAATGACTCCGAGAGTCATGGAACGTATTGGGTAAACATGCCCGATTTTGCTTCTTCGCTTCAAAGTTTGCAATTGCAACGTGGAGTAGGAACCTCTACAAATGGTGCGGGTGCTTTTGGTGCAAGTTTAAATATGTTGACTGATAATTATGCTAAGGCTAGCAATGGCGAAGTTTCCAATTCAATCGGGAGTTTCAATACACACAAGCATACGGTAAAATTTAGTTCGGGACTATTAAACGATCATTTTGAGTTGGCTGGGCGTATGTCCGTTTTAAAATCTGATGGCTATGTTGACCGTGCAAGCTCTGATTTGAAATCTTATTTCTTGCAAGGTACTTATGTGGGGAAAACAACTTTGATTAAAGCGCTTGTCTTTGGAGGGAAAGAAAAAACCTATCAGTCTTGGAACGGACTAGAAGATCTAGATGTACTTCGTGATAATCGCACCTTTAATACGGCTGGTATGTATGTGGACCAAAATGGCGTTACGAGATTTTATGACAATGAAACCGATAATTACCAGCAAGACCATTCACAATTGCATTGGAATGAAAAAGTTTCTGATCATTGGAATACCAACTTAGCTGTTTTCTATACCAAAGGAAAAGGATATTATGAGAACTACAAACAAGATGCAAAGTTTTCGAGTTATAATTTAACACCAATTGTTATTGGAGGAACAACCATCAATAGAACCGATTTGGTACGTCAAAAGTGGTTGGACAATGATTTTTATGGAACAACTTTCTCTGCCAATTACAAAAATGAAGGTTTAGACCTTATCCTTGGAGGTGGTTACAATAAATATGAAGGGACACATTTTGGTAAAGTTATTTGGGCGCGATACGCATCAAGTTCTGAGTTGGGTGATCGCTACTACCAAGACGATGCCGTAAAAACAGATGCTAACTTTTTTGCAAAAGCAAATTATCAAGTAGCAGAAAAATTGAGTTTGTATGGTGATCTGCAAATACGTAATGTGCACTACAAAGCAAATGGTGACGAAACGGGAATTGTAAATGACAATTTTAATTTCTTCAATCCAAAAGCAGGTTTAAATTATGAAGTAGATAAGAAAAATGTCTTGTACTTCTCTTATGCGAGAGCCAATCGTGAGCCGAACAGAACCGATTATGAAAATGGTAGCCCAAGACCTGAGAAGTTAAATGACTTTGAATTAGGACTACGTCACAATGATGCTAATTTTAAATTGAATGCCAATATGTATTATATGGCATACAAAGATCAATTGATTTTGACTGGAGAATTAGATGATGTAGGAGCGCCAATCCGTAAAAACAGTGGTGATAGTTACCGATTAGGTTTAGAATTAGACATGACCATTACTATTTTGGATAATTTGTTTATCAAACCCAACGTGACACTAAGCGCTAATAAAAACAAAGATTTCTATTTTACAAGAGATGGTGTTTTGACTTCGTTAGGAAATACAAATATTGCTTATTCTCCTGATCTTATTGCCGGAAATATAATTACTTTTTTACCAGTCAAAAATCTACAAGTTTCGGTTTTGTCTAAATATGTTGGGAAACAATATATGGGAAATATCGATTCTGAGGCTTCAAAACTTAAATCGTATTTTATCAATGATCTAAATGTAAGTTATGAAGTGAAACCAAATTCGGTTTTCAAATCAATTGTTTTTTCTGCTTTGGTGAATAATTTTATGAATAGAAAATACATCTCCAACGGTTACTTTTATACCTATGATGATGATTACTCTAATCCTCCTGCGATCAAAACTATCGAAGGTACAGGCTATTATCCGCAAGCGCGTAGAAATTTCTTAGTCGGAATGACTTTGAAGTTCTAGTGCTTTTTGCAACATCAAAAAAAGCCTGAAAGTTTATACTTTCAGGCTTTTTTGTATAATTAACTTTTTGATCCTGATATTTTTAAATTTTTATAATTGATAATAAGATTCTGTTTTTTCAACTTTAATTGTTGATTTATAGCTGTTTATAGTGCCGATTGTTGCTTTAATATTGTTGTGCTTTTGTTGAAATTTATATTATTTTAATTTTTATTTAAAAATAGGGGTAACAATTTTAATGGTCCTTGTATCTAACTATATAAACTAAAATAGTTCAAACATTAAAATTTAAAATCATGAAAAAAGGTATCGTAATAGCAATTATCGCATTGTCAGGATTAGTAGGAAATGCACAAAGTGTGAAATTTGGTTCTAAATTAGGATTAAATGTCAACTCGATTATTAGAAATACATCCATCAACCAATTTGAAGATGAGGTTAAGGTGGGTTACATGGCAGGAACTTATATGGATATTAGTCTATCAAAACGTTTTCATTTACAATTTGAGTTGTTGTATGCAAAAAACAAGTATGACACAACAGAAGAAAGTAGCATAAACCCTGCTTCGCCAACCGATTTAATTTCTAATGCTAACGTTACATTAAACCCGACCGATGCCATCCAGCAATCTGTGAGTGAAAATTATAAAACGGCTTATATTAATGTACCCATGTTAGCAAAAATTTATCCCGTAAAGTGGTGGAGTATTGACGCTGGGGTGCAAGCAGGCTATTTGTTAGACGCCAAACGATTAGTTCAAGAAAATGTAACGATCACGCCAACTGGAGGAAATGTAAATCCATCGGTTTCTCTAAGCAGTACGCCTTTGGATGAAGTGGCTATAAAAGAATTTGACCGCATTCAATTTGGAGCGCTTATCGGTTCTACTCTTTATTTTACGAAAAATATTAACCTAGGTCTGCGTTATGATTTAGGTATAACCAATCTAAGAAGTAATAGTGGTACAACAGAGAAAAATGGCATTTATAGTGCTTCTCTTGGATATAGCTTTTAAATAATCTAATAAGTTCAAGATTGCTCGAATAAAAAAAGGCTTTTTCACTAGTGGTGAGAAAGCCTTTTGTATGTTAGTTGTAAACGCGTATCGAGTTTCCATTTACTTCAACTCGGTATTGTTTGAGGGGATATTTTAAGGTGCTAAGTCCTGTAAATAAACTATATTCTTCGCTGTCACAAGGACAAACCAAATTAATACCATTAACAGTCATAGTTGAACAAGCACTAATAGCTTGATTAGGACAGGCAGCATCAAATGCATTATAACCGCTTCCGGTATTAAAAATGTAAATACCCTTTGCGCCAACTCCAGCATAGTAAATAGAGTTGCTTACAAATTTTAAATTACTGTATGCGGGTAAATCGGTGTTTATCGTCAAATTAATACTGTAATTTGGGATAAATGGATTGTTATTGTTGACTCCATTGGTCGAGCAACTGCTCAAGAAGGCCAATGTGAAGACTAAGAAGAGTGCTTTTTTCATGATTGTGTTTTTAATCTTTAATAGTAACTCCAAATGGTGAATAACATTGCGATGCCGCTGCTTTTTTTCGAAAAAAAACTTTGAGCTTACTATAGTAAAACTGCCTTTTTATGGGCTAATTGGAGTGATGTAAATCGAATGCTGGGAACAAATTTATAGTATTTAAGTTTGATTTTGATCTGTTTACTATAATTTGTATGCTGTTTTTCGAATAAAATAATTTTGATTATTGCCCGAAATGCGTATTTCGATAAAAAAAAGCTAGGATCGATTGTACTAAATAGAATATTGAATCACTATAATTTTTGACTAAGAAAAATAATACTATCTTTGTGGAAAGAAATCCCGTCCTGATGGGATTTTTTCTATTTATATAAACTACACAATTATGAGCGCAATATCTTATTATACAGCTGAAGGATTAAAAAAATTAAGAGAAGAGTTAGATTACTTAAAATCGGTGATGCGCCCTAAGGCATCTGCTGATATTGCAGAAGCAAGAGATAAAGGTGATTTATCTGAAAATGCAGAATATGACGCCGCCAAAGAAGCACAAGGAATGCTAGAAATGCGTATTTCAAAACTAGAAGAAGTACATTCTAATGCTCGTTTGATTGACGAATCTAATCTAGACCTTTCAAAGGTTTTGGTTTTATCGAAAGTAAAAATCAAAAACCAATTAAACGGAATGGAAATGAATTACACATTGGTAGCAGAAAGTGAAGCCGATTTGAAAACAGGAAAAATCTCTGTGACCTCACCAATTGGTAAAGGTTTGCTAGGGAAATCTGTGGGTGATATTGCAGAAATCACTGTGCCAAACGGAACATTGAAATTTGAGATCATTGAAATTTCAAGAGAATAATTGAAAGCATAAAGAATAAGTTGTTGCATTGAAATCGTAAAATTTAAAAAGATGAGTTCTATATTTTCTAAGATTATAAAAGGAGAAATTCCATGTTATAAAGTTGCTGAAGACGATAATTTTTTAGCTTTTTTAGATGTAAACCCTAATACCGAAGGGCATACTCTTTGTATCCCGAAGGTAGAAGTGGACAAGATTTTTGACTTAGACGAAGAGCAATATCTTGGTTTGATGCAGTTTTCGAGAAAAGTAGCCTTGGCTATTGGTAAAACCGTTTCCTGCAATAGAGTGGGGATGTCGGTAATTGGTCTTGAAGTGCCGCACGCACACGTACATCTTGTGCCTATTAACGAGATGGACGATATGCGATTTGTATCGAAAGTAAAAATGACCAAAGAAGGTTTTGAAAATCTAGCGGCAGCAATCAACTCCAATCTATAAGGTGTTTATGAGAAGTTTTGTAGCCTTTGTTTGTCTGCTGATATCGTTTGTAGGTTTGGGTCAAATCAATCCGAAATATGATGTAGTCGATAAAAAGATGGCTGCGATTCCAGTTGATTTTACAACTACAACGGCAAAGATAGCCACCTATATTAACGCAAATTTTAAAACGGACGAAGATAAACTTCGAGCCGTTTTTTATTGGACTGCAACCAACATTGATTATGATGTAAAAAACATGATGATCGATAATAGTGAGCAGCCTCCGGCATATAAAATTGCCAATACTTTAAAAACACACAAAGGAGTTTGCATCCATTACGCAGAAGTTTTTAGTGCTATTACGACGGATCTGAATCTGAAAAATTATATCATTGAAGGGTTTGTGAAGCAAGGCGGAAAAGTGAGTCCGCTTGCACATGCTTGGTGTGCAGTCCAATTGGACGGAAATTGGTACTTTGTGGATCCTACTTTTGGTGCTGGTGGTATTCTAAACGGAAAATTTAGTAAACGATTAAACAATGCGTACTACAAAGTTCCACCATCAAAGATGGCGCTCACACATCTTCCGTTTGATTATTTGTGGCAGTTTTTGAGTAGTCCAGTGACTTTTGATTTTTTTATCTCGGGTAAAGCAGGTAGCGCTGTGGCAAAGATCAATTTTAATTTCGAGCAAGAAATCATTCGATACCAATCCTTGTCTTTTTTCGATCGCTTTTCTGAAACGGTCGACCGTATTGAAAGCAATGGGTATAAGTTGCCGGTAATTACAACCTATTTGGAGGTGATGAAGAAAAATAAAAGTGCTGCACGAAAAAACACCGGAGTCGAAAAAATGAATATGGTGGCGGCCAATTACAATCAAGCAATTGTTTTGCTGAATGATTTGATTTTTTATCGAAATAAAAGATTTTCTCCATCAATATCTGACGAAGACTTAGCGATAAAGGGCCGTGAACCCCAAGAAAAGTTGTCGCAATGTCTAGAAGATGTGTATCGTGTAGGCGACGTGGGTGAGGAAAATAAAGCAGTATTGACAGCCCTTAAAAGCCAAATTAACGAAGCGGTACGTTCTAGTGAAGAGCAAAATGAATTTGTTCAAGAGTATTTGAAACGCTCCAAAATAGGTCGTAAATTAATGTTTTCAAAAGGGGCCTTTTTTGGTGTTCCGATGCGTTAAACCGTAGTTTTAAATAAAATCTGAATCGTAGTTCCCACGCCAAGTTCTGATTTTAATACTTTTATTTTTCCCTTATGGTACTCTTCTACAATTCTTTTAGTGAGAGACAATCCCAATCCCCATCCTCTTTTTTTGGTAGTAAATCCAGGTTCAAAAATGGTTTTGAATTGATTTTTCTGAATTCCAGTTCCAGAATCGGTAATTTTTATACTCAAATATCCTTTTTCGAGTTCGATTTGCAGGCTTAGTTTTCCTCGTCCTTTCATGGCATCGATAGCATTTTTCACCAAGTTTTCAATTGTCCAACTGTGCAAGGTTTGGTTTATAGGAAGAAAAACGGCGGTCTCTGGTGCTTCAAAATGAAATTCAATTTGCTTAGAAAAACGAGATTGCAGGTAGTTATAAGCCTCAAAAGTTTCTTCAATAATATTTTTGTTTTCGAGCGTAGGCACCGATCCTACTTTTGAGAAACGTTCTGTGATGGTTTGCAGTCGCGCAATGTCTTTTTCAATTTCCATAGTAATGGATTCATCGACCTCATCGGCTTTGAGGATTTCGACCCAACCAATTAAAGAAGAAAGCGGTGTACCAATTTGATGCGCCGTTTCTTTTGCCATTCCTGCCCAAAGTTTATTTTGAGAAGCCGCTTTGGTGCTTTTGTAAAAATTGTACACGAGCAAGCCAAACAAAAAGATGATGAGTAGCAAGGCGATGGGATAATATTTCAGATTGTTTAGTAGAGCAGAATTACCATAATATAATTTTTGAAATTGCCCAGGAACGTATTCAATTACAATGGGTTCATTTTCAGTTTTCAGTCGGTCTAGGATTCTATGGGTTGCTTTACTATTTAATCCCAAGTTTTCGTCTACGTTGACGGTGTTGATTATTTTATTTTGCTCTGTTAGGATGATTGGAATAGAAGCGTTGTTGCTCAAAATTTCGAGCGGTAAAGTAACGTCGGTATTTTCGTCAGCGTTTATGAGCGTTTTTTGTGCATTGGCCCACAAATTCATTTTTATACGTTCTTCATTCTTGAAAGTTTGAAAAAATGTATAGGTGTTCCAAAGTATTAAGGATACAATCAAAAAAGAGATAAAAATGATAACCCAGCGTGTTGTGTTTCTTTTGTCAGAAAACTGCATACTTGAAATTTAAGATTATAAATATAGTAAAATATACGTTGGGAGCGTGTTTTGTAGTTAATGCTTTAAACCTTTTAGGTTTTATGAGGTCTAAAATGATTCGGAGCTGTATTTTTGTTTCGAAACCAAATAAAAATAGTTTACTAACACTGATCCGTTAGATCAAAATCAAAATAATGAAAGAAGCCATCGCTGTTTACACTAAAATTCCAAATGTTACCGATATAAAAATTGAGCCTTTTGATGTGAATAAAAGATATACCAAACCACATCGTCATAATAAGTACATTGAATTGGTCTATTTTAAAGCGGGTAGTGGTTTTCATTATGTTGACTCTGTCGCCTATAAAATCGAACCTCCAATTGTTTTTGGTATAAGTAATAATGAAGTTCATCACTGGGAAATTGATACGGTACCCGAAGGATTTGTGATCATCGTAAAAGATGGTTTTCTAGAAAAAACAATAGACAAACATATAAATCAGCAGTTGTATCGCTTAAATAAAGAACAGGTAATTAAGGTGCAACCCGATGAATCGATCGATAAATTATTTGAGGTTTTGTGTCTCGAAATGAAACAACATTCGATACAAAAGGAAGTTGTTGAAGGAAGTCTCAAAGCTTTACTAGGAAAAATTATTGGCTACTCCAATCGGGTAGAGTGTATGGTAGAGATAGACAAAGCCGTGCATTTTGAAGAGTTGTTATTGCAAGAGTTACGAAATGACGTGGCTTTTTATGCTGATTTGATGAGTATAAATGTGGCCCAATTGAATGCTATATGCAAAAAAAGTTTTTCTAAAACTGCCTCGCAAGTAATTACTACGCACATTATACAAGAATCCAAAAGACAATTGCTATACACGGATAGAACCATATCTGAGATTGGGTATAGCTTGGATTTTAAAGATGTTTCACATTTTGTTAAATATTTTAAAAGACATACAGCAATTACACCTTTGACCTTCAAACAAAATGGGATTTTGGTGTAGAATTTGTTTTTTTGACTTGATTATGGGTAGTATAAAATGCAATAACTGCAAAAAACACATTTATATACCTTAAAAACACCATATGTACCAAAATAGAATTTTTGATAATAGTAATTTTGTCCAATAACCAAAAAAAAGAATAATGAAATTAAATCAATTTATTGCCTTTGTTGCTTTTCTTGTAAGTGCTGCCGTGTTTGGGCAGGTATCAGGTAAGGTAGTAGACGGAGACTTTCCGTTAGAATATGCTACGGCTACTTTGTTTTCGACCGAAACAAAAGCTGTTGTAGCGGGTGTTGTAACAACCAAGGAGGGAACTTTTAAAATTGGCTCCCTAAAAAATGATAGCTACTATTTGGAAGTATCTTTTATAGGTTTTGATAAACAGGTTTTTAAAGATATTGTAATTAGTAGTAAAAATAAATCAGTCAATCTAGGGTTGATTTCATTAGTAAGTGGAGGCAATCAATTGAACGCTGTAGTTGTACAGTCAGTAAAAGGTACGGTGATTAGTAAAATTGATCGTCAGGTATATGATGCGAAATCTTTTCAAAATAGTCAAGGTGGATCGGCAATTGATGTGTTGAGAAACTTGCCTTCTATTTCGCTTGACGCACAAGGAGATGTGAGCGTAAGAGGTACAACTGGTTTCAGGGTTTTATTGAATGGAAAGCCTACACAAGGAAATATTTCGACCATATTGGGACAATTACCAGCCAATGCCATTGATAGAATCGAAGTGGTTACGGCGCCATCTGCTAAATATGACCCTGATGGGAAAGCGGGTCTGTTGAATATTATCACCAAAAAAGGAGCAACAAACGGACAATACGCGCAACTGAATGTTAAAGGTGGTTTTCCTTCGATTGAAAATTATGATAATAAAAAGAAAGCGCAACGTTATGGAATTGACGGAACCTATACGATCAAAAAAGACAAATGGGATATCTCGCTTGGAGGTAGTTACGGGCGTAATGATATACAAGGGCGTAGAGAAGGGAATGTTTTTACCAATAATATAACGGAAAACTATAAAACTCAATTTCCGTCAGACGGAGAGCGTAGTACCAACGAACTAAACTACAGTGGACGATTTACAGTAGATTACACACCAAGTATTACCGATAATTTCTCGGTTGGTTTTTATGGCGGTAAACGAAAAGTAGACAGACAAGCAGATATTTATTATAACAATAAAAGAACCGATTTGACTACAGGCGCTGTGCTTAAAAGCTTTGATTATTACAATGAAAATTTAAGAGTTCGTGACGGTGACTTTGCTTTGGGTAGTTTTGATTACACACATAAATTTGAGGATAAGTCAAAATTGACCGCTTCATTTTTATACGAATATACCTTGTTGGGTGGGCCTACAACCAACTTGAATTTGGGTTATACAGATTCTTCAATTGTGTACCAGGACGAATACAATACAAATGATAATCCTTTGTATGGTACGAGAGCGCAGTTGGATTATGAATTCAAACCTTTTTCTTTTGGTAAAATAGAGGCAGGATATCAATTTAGAAAATTAAAAAACAACGGGGATTTCATTTATCAAAGACGCAACCTAAGCTCAGGGATCTATGAAATTGTACCAGAATTTACGAGTCAAGTAAACCTGGATCGTTCAATTCATTCTGGTTACTTACAACTGAATGGTAGCAAAACTAAATGGGAATATGCTGCGGGCTTGCGATTGGAATCGATGAACCGTGATTTCTACCTAAAAGGATTTAATACTGCCGCAGAGAATTTAACCTATGATTATGTCAAGCTTTTTCCATCAGCATCAGCACAATATACGATGGATAATAATGTAAAAGTGAAGGCTGGCTATAGTAAAAGAGTAGATCGTGCACCAACCTATCAAATGAATCCTTTTAAGGAGAGAGAGCACTCAGAGACTTTTGAACAAGGGGATAAAAATCTTCGTCCAGAATTTACAGATTTAATAGAATTGGGTATTAGTAAAAACTTCAAAGGTGGAAATACACTTTTTGCAACCGCATACTATAGAGATGTTCACAATTTGATCAACCGTGTAAATACTTTGTCCTATACTACTGCGGGTGTTTTGAATGATACTATCTTGGACCGAATTTATACCAACGTTGGTAGAGGTAAAACACTTGGGTTAGAAATTGGATCACAGTTCAAACCGTCTACAAAATGGACAAATTTTATTGGAGCAAATATTTACAACTTTAATATCGACGGAAGCTTCAACGGAAAAGCCATCAAATCAAATGCTATTCAGTATTCTATAAACGCTAATAGTACATACAATTTTACACCTACGACTTCAATGCAGTT
The DNA here is from genome assembly GCF_003076455.1 of Flavobacterium faecale. Taxonomy (NCBI): domain Bacteria; kingdom Pseudomonadati; phylum Bacteroidota; class Flavobacteriia; order Flavobacteriales; family Flavobacteriaceae; genus Flavobacterium; species Flavobacterium faecale. The sequence continues at coordinate 477,259 of NZ_CP020918.1, read as the reverse complement.
TACTTTGAATTATTTATCGAAAAAGATTACGGCTCAAGGGGAAGACTCTCGTTTTTATTCGCCTAATTTAACCTTTAGAAAATCATTCTTAGACAATCAATTGATTGCTACACTGCAATGGCAAAATATCGATATGGGAATGTTGAATACCAATGAACAGCGAATATCTACGCAAAGTACGGGGCAATATTACACAACAACCAATTATGTGTATGAGGTTGATATGGTTTTACTTAATTTATCTTACACCTTCAATAAAACGAAGAGTAGCGCTAAATTTATCGAAAGTGAATTTGGTAAAAAAGAATTCTAGACTACAGTTTACAATAATAAGGAGCGCTTTCAGAACTATTTTTGAAAGCGCTCTTTTTTTTTAAACGGCTGAAAATAAATAACTTTAGGATTGTTAATAATTTTTCAAATTTAGGTCAAGGCTATTTTTGTATGCTTCCAAAGAACTTAGTATATTTGCTTGCTAGAAGTTTCCCTATCCGGGATTTTTTTGTCTCAAGCAAAATAGTCTAGTCAATAATCGAATATAAACAAGAATTAAATATACAACAGATGGAAGTTATAGGTAGAGTTAAAGTGATTAATCCAGAGCAACAAGTAAGTGCCGCATTCAAAAAAAGAGAATTAGTTGTAACTACTGAAGAACAATATCCACAACATATATTAGTTGAGTTTACTCAAGATAAATGTGATTTGTTAAACAATTATGGAGTAGGAGAATCAGTAAAAGTTTCAATCAACCTAAGAGGTAGAGAATGGGTAAACCCACAAGGAGAAACTAGATACTTCAACAGTATCCAAGGTTGGAGAATTGAAAAAGCAGGTGCAGAAGCTCCTTCAGCGCCATCGGCTCCAGCAGCACCAGTTTTTCCAGCAGCTACAAATCTTAACGAAGAAGAAGCAGACGATTTACCTTTCTAATACAAAGCGAAAAACCGAATCAAAACCGATAAATTTATTTTTATCGGTTTTTTTATGCGCTATTATCACCCAAGGAATGTACAGAACCTTCTGTGCGAAGTTTGTATTGCATCTGATGCCTTATAGTGCTAACCCAAAAAATCAATAGTAAGCGAATAAGTATTAGGTGAGTTGATTTTTTTTCGAAAAAATATATTTTTATTAAGTAATTGTAAGTGAGTGTTTTGTAGTTTAATTTATTTTTAGTTGTACTTTTTTTTGGTTTTTTTTTAGTTTTTTAAAACCGTATCGATTTGTCTCTCGTAAATGATAGAAACAAACAATAAATAATTGATATGATGATTAAAAGACAATTACTCCTAATTTTGGCTGTAACAGCATTCGGATATGTTAACACAGCTCATTCTCAAAGTCCAATCAGTGGATTTATGCAAGGAAAAGGAAAAGGAAATGTTTCCGTTTCTTTCAGCTCAGAAAAGTACGATGATGTCTATTTCGTTCCAGAAAAAGTAGAAGGCGTTCCTGTCTTCAACAAGACAACAATTACAAGTACATCGATTTATGCTACTTATGGTATTAGTGACCAAGTAGATGTAGTAATGGTTTTACCTTATGTTACTGCAAAAGGTCATGCTACAGATGAAGTTTTGACAAACTTAGGTTTAGAAAACAAACGTCAAGGTTTTCAAGATGTGTCAGTTTTTGTAAAGTACAGTCCATTTAATTTTGACTTTGGTTCTTCTTCATTGCGTCTTATTGGAGCAGTTGGAGTAAAAACACCACTTAGTAATTACAAAGTAGAAGAAGGTTTTCAATCTATCATCGCAATTGGAAACAGAAGCACAACAGTAAGTACTACGGGTATGGCAATGTTCAAAATGAATTCGGGTGTTTTTGCATCGGGACAAGTAGCAGGAAATTATGCTTCGAATGATGTACCAAACTCTGTAACTACAGAACTTAAAGTAGGATACGCAGCAAAATCTTTTTATGGTGACGTATTTATTGCTAATCAAAAATCAACAGGTGGAGTAGATATCTTTGGTGAAGGTTTCGCTGGATATTTTCCAACTACAAAAGTAAATTACACAAAAATTGGAGTTGATTTATACGCACCAGTTTACAAAGATTGGGGAGTTTCTGCAGGAGCTAGCACATTGGTAGCAGGTAGAAATATTGGTCAAGCTACAGGTTTTTACGGTGGATTAGTTTATAAATTTTAATTACAAAACAACAAACAAAATGAAAAATTTCAATATAAAAAGTGCAGTTCTAGCATTAACATTAATGGGAACTTTGGTTTCTTGTGATACAGATTATAAAGACGAAACACCAAGTATTGCAGGTATTGCAGTAGCCAACCCAAACTTTAGTACCCTTGAGGGTGCTGCTGTACAAGGTGGAGTAGTAGGTGTATTGAGTAACAGTAACCCAAATGACCCATCAGGACATTATACTGTTTTTGCTCCAACAAACGATGCTTTTGCAAGATTAGGTTTGGTAGACTCTGGATCGCTAGGTGGATTACAAAATAGTTTCTTGACAAACACCTTGTTATACCATGTTTCAAATGGAGATTTAATGGGAAGCGGAATTAAAGCGGGTGGTACAGCTCCATCATTATTAGGTGTTGACAGACGTTTCATCAGTAGAGGAGCAGATTTGTACATCAACGGATCAAAAATTATCCTTACAGACGTAAGCGCAAGCAACGGTACTATTCACGGGATAGACAAAGTGATGATTGCTACTGGTGTAAACATCGTAGAATCAGCAATTTTATTAAAAGATGCAAAAGTTTTTAAAGCACCAGAATTAACTTTCTTAGTGCAAGCGGTAATTACTTCTGGTTTGGCAGGTACTTTGTCAAGTTCAAGCGCAAATTTCACAATCTACGCTCCAACAGATGCCGCTTTTAAAGCAGCAGGTTTTGCAACAGTTCAAGATGTAGCCAATACATCGCCAGCAGTTTTACAACAAGTATTGTTAAATCACGCTATCGTAGGTGGTAAGTTTACCTCTGAGCATTCAGGAACAACGGCAGCAACTGCAGGTGGTGGAATGTTAACATATAGTGCTTTTACAAACGGTATTTTTACTGTAAAAAGTAACGGAATCACAACTCCAGCCAACATGGTTATTCCAGATATTCAATGTAGTAATGGTGTAGTTCACGTTATTGACAAAGTGTTGTTACCATAATTGTTTTGTTTGATTTTTCTAAGCCCTGCATTTTGTAGGGCTTTTTTTTGGTCTAGAAATTCGGTAAAATCACAGCCCCAATACCAATTTGATTACCCAATTGCGGATATACAAAAGCGGTTCCTTTTTGTTTCTTTCCAAGATGGATATTCTGCAAAGGATTCCAATAAGTGACCAAAAATCCAGATGCCAATCCAATTCCTGCGCCCGCAAACACGTCTGAGGCAAAATGTTTGTTGTTGGCTACTCGCAAAAAACCGGTAGTGGTAGCAAACAAAAAACCACTGCTGGCATACCAAATATTATCGTCTTTGTATTCCTGAAAAAGTAGAGCAGCGTTGGTAAAAGCAATGGCACTATGTCCCGACGGAAAACTCAATTGATCAGAGTCGTCTGGGCGATGTGCTTTTACAATGTTTTTCAATACACTAACCAAGGTAAAACTCAGCGCATTGGCCGTCACTACCGAAATTGTTCTGTGTTTTAGTGAATTTTTGGCCTCAAAACCAAAAAGTCCGCCGGCATACAGTTGTCCCACAGGTACAAAAACAGTTATATCGTCTAAACGTGTATGAAAATCAGATCCAAAAAAACGATTCGCATCTGCTTGTATTTTTCTATTCCTGTCCGTATTGAGCAAAAGTGAACCAGTTGCAACCAAAGCAGCCGGAAGTATGAATTTCTTGTACGTTAGCTTTTGGGTTTTTACAATCGTATCATTAATTTGACCATTCATTTGATTGACTAGCAAACAAAGAAAAAGGATAACAGGCAACTTTCTCATATTCAATTGAATTCTATGGGGTTCAAAAAAACAAATTTAAGGCATTGGTTTGTGTTTTTCTTCTTAAACTTGCATTAAATAATTCGATTCTTTTTCTTTATAAATAAGCGTCATTAGCCTCAAGATTCATGGAAGACATACACAGCGTGCTCGATAGCATATATAACAAATTTAAAGATTTCGAAGACATAGGAGAAAAAGCAACCTATATTCCGGAACTTGCCAACGTAGACGAACGTTTATTTGGTATAAGTCTTACAACGGTAAACCAAAGACAAGTAAATCTAGGTGATGCTCATCAAAAATTTTCGGTTCAAAGTATTTCAAAAGTACTTATGCTTATCATGGCCTACAATTTAGAAGGTGATGCACTCTGGCAGCGCGTAGACGTAGAACCTTCGGGCGCTGGGTTCAACTCCATGATCTTGTTAGAACTAGAAAAAGGAATTCCACGAAACCCCTTAATCAACGCGGGTGCTATCGTCATTGCCGATGTACTGCTATCACACTACAAAGATCCCGAGTCCGAATTTATAAATTTCGTCAGACGCCTTACCAATGATCCTACGGTCACCTTTGATGACAAAGTATTTGAGTCAGAAAAAGGAGTGGGTTACCGCAATTATGCTTTAATCAACATGATGAAATCCTTCGGGAATATCCAGAATCCTATAGATGAGGTAATGGATTTTTATTTCAAAATTTGCTCACTAAGTATGAGCTGTGCGCAATTATCCAAAACATTTTTGTTTTTTGCCAACGATGGCGTAGATCCCATCACCAACGAAATTATTCTGACCCCAAGCCGTAACAAAAGAATAAATGCCATCATGTTGCTTTGTGGTTTTTATGACGAGGCAGGTGAGTTTGCTTATCGCGTAGGCCTTCCGGGCAAGAGCGGTGTTGGTGGCGGTATCTTAGCCATCCTTCCAAACATGTACTCAATAGTTGTCTTCAGTCCAAAGTTAAATCCAAAGGGTAATTCCTACCGTGGAATGGCGTTTTTAGAATGCTTGACAACCGAGTTAAGCGATTCTGTTTTTTAAAATTTCATAATCAATACAATGGTCCAATTATCAGATGCGCTAGTATTTCCAAATGTAAACACCGCCAATCGAGACGGCATCGTAGCGATCGGTGGCGATTTGTCGGCAGCACGGTTACAACTAGCCTATCAAAGCGGCATATTTCCGTGGTTTGAGCAAGGTGATCCCATCATTTGGTGGTCGCCCAATCCGCGCATGGTTTTATTTCTGGACGAAGTCCGAGTAACCAAAAGCATGCGAAATATCCTAAACCGTCAAGAATTCAAGGTAACCTTCAATCAGGATTTCCTAGGAGTTATTTCCAATTGCCAACGCATCAAGCGCGACGGTCAAAACGGAACCTGGATCACCAACGACATGATCGATGCCTATTGCAATTTGCATCAATTGGGTATCGCACAGTCCGTTGAGGTTTGGCAAAACGATCAGTTAGTAGGCGGTTTGTATGGTGTAGACATGGGACACGTTTTTTGTGGCGAAAGTATGTTTTCCAAAGTTTCCAATGCATCCAAAGTCGCTTTTATCAGTTTAGTCCATCACCTAAAAAGCAACCAATACCAACTACTAGATTGCCAAGTCTACAACCCACACCTCGAGAGTTTAGGCTGCCGCGAAATAGAACGAAATGACTTCATGAAGATCCTTCGAAATGAAGTTTAGTTCCATTACTTTGCCAAATTTGTAAGACAAGCTAATTTTGTGAAATTCACTTTAGTTTTCACATTCGTGCCAATTTGTGAAATTCGTGTCTTATTTTTATTCAGGGCCAATCCAGCTGTCCGTTGCAAGTCCTCCTTCAAAAACATTTTTTCTATTGTCATAAAAGGAGCATTTTTGCTACCCTTTCCTTTGGAGAGGGGCTGGGGGAGAGGACGGTCGCTCTTTTATGCCAAGAAAAAATAGGTTTTCTCAGTCCGGGCTTTCCACTACCATCTGGGGCAGTAAATCCCGAATTCTTATTTATTAATAATTTGTATGAATATTTTAATATATTTGAAAAAAAAATAGGTAACCATACCATAACCACCTAGTTTGTCACGCTGAAAGCGTCTCACGAGAGATGAGCACATTTGCTGAGAGGCTTTCAGCGAGACAAAACGTTGAGGTTAGAGTAATGTAGGTTGTGAGCACGAGCAGAGTTTTATTTTACAAATAGCAATTTAATAATAAGTAACCATACCATAACCACCTAGTTTGTCACGCTGAAAGCGTTTCACGATAGACGAGCACCTTTACTGAGACGCTTTCAGCGAGACAAAACGTTGAGGTTACAGTAATGTAGGTTGTGAGCACGAGCAGGGTTTGATATTGCAAATAGCAAATAAATAATAAGTAACCAGACCATAACCACCTAGTTTGTCTCGCTGAAAGCGTCTCAAGATAGGTGCGTACCTTTGCTGACACGCTTGCGGCGAGACAAAACGTCGAGATTACTGGAATTATAAGTTAGCCAATTTGTCTTGCTGCTTTATAACAAAAATTAAAAATTCAGTTTCACAAAACCCCATTCCAACGTTTTGTACAAAATCAGTTCATTTCTCAACGTAGGTAATCCAGTAATTAATTTTAAGGTTTCGTGTGCCATTATGGTGCCAATCATTCCGGGTAAAGTACCCAATACGCCATTAAAACTACAATTTGGAACATCCTTTGGATTTGGTGGTTCCGGAAATAAGTCACGTAAATTTTTACTCCCTTGATGGTTAAAAACCGCAATTTGCCCTTCGAAACCAAGGATACTTCCATAGACTAATGTTTTTCCCAATGCGACACAAGTATCATTCACTAAGTAACGTGTACTAAAATTATCAGAACCATCAACCACAAAATCAAATTGGCTAATGATTTGTGAAGCATTTTCGAAAGTTAGTTTTTCCTCAAAAGCCAAAACAGCAATCAATGGATTTAGTTTTTCAACGGTAGCCTTTGCTGTAGTAGCTTTAGGTAGACCCAATTGTTCTTCGGTATAAAGAATTTGACGGTGCAGATTATGAATTTCAATCGTATCAAAATCTACAATACCAATAGTCCCCACACCAGCCGTTGCCAAATATTGCAAAATAGGACAGCCCAAACCACCCGCACCAATCACCAGGACTTTCGCTTTTTTTAGTTTTTCTTGGCCTTCGTCACCTATTTCGGGTAGGATGGTTTGACGGTTATATCGTAAAAAATCTTGTATAATGCTCATGTTGTAGTGTGGAAATCCTCCCCCGACCCCTCCGAAGGAGGGGAGACTAGGGCGGATAATTGTTGTGTTAAATGAATTTGTGAGTAATAGTGATGAATTATTTGAAAAAAAGGAGGTAATCCTTCGTAGATGTGGAAGCAAATGCGAATATATTCACCCATAAATTTTCCACAATCAAGGAGTTCCCCCTTCGGGGGCTAGGGGGAATAGCACCGTACCAGTCGACACTGAATCGAATATATTCCCCCATAAATTTTCCACAATCTAGGAGTTCCCCCTTCGGGGGCTAGGGGGAATAACTCCTCTCCCAATCCTTCCAAACAGGTTCATAGCCTCGTTCTGTAATCATTGCAGCAATTTCGGCTACTGATCGTTCGTCGCTAATTTCAAATTGCTCCAATGACTGTGGATCCACCACATAACCACCAGGATTTGTTTTTGAGCCCGCGCTCATGCTTGTAGTTCCGATCGGAATGATGTTATTTCGAAATTTCTCATTCTCACGAGTCGAAATCGAAATTTCTAAATCTTCATTCCATAATCGGTAGGCGCAAATTAACTGCGTCAAATCCTTATCATCCATAATAAAGTTAGGCGGAACAGTTCCTTCTGCAGGTCGCAATCTAGGAAACGAAACGGAATATTTTGTCCTCCAATACGTTTTTTGTAAATAGTCCAAATGCAAAGCATTAAAAAAACTATCGGTACGCCAGTCTTCAAGTCCAAGTAAAACACCCAGTCCTATTTTGTGAATCCCAGCTTTTCCTATGCGGTCAGGCGTATCTAAGCGGAAATCAAAATTAGATTTCTTTCCCTTAGTATGGTACTTTTTATAGACATCCTGATGATAGGTTTCTTGATACACCAAAACAGAATACACACCTGCTTCATGCAAGCGCTCGTATTCGTCTTGTGAGAGCGGTTGGACTTCTACCGAAATAGTTGAAAAATCATTTTTTATAAATTCAATGGCATTCAAGAAATAATTGATGTTCACCGTATAATTGGCTTCGCCAGTTACCAACAAAACATGGTCGAAACCAAGTTTCTTCAAAGCTTCAACTTCTTGTTTGATTTCAAAATCCATCAAAGTCTTGCGTTTGATTTTATTGTCCAAACTAAAACCACAATAGGTACAAATGTTTTGGCACTCGTTACTAAGGTACAAAGGGGCATACATTTGGATGGTTTTTCCAAAGCGCTTTTTGGTCAACTCATGACACTCTTGCGCCATTTGCTCCAAATAAGGCTGCGCTGCTGGCGAAATCAATGCCAGAAAATCATCCAAGTTGCGTTTTGTTTTAGAAAGAGCTTGCTCGACTTGCTTGGAAGTACTAGCATATATCTTGGATTGGATATCGTCCCAACTGTATTGTTCAAAAACAGATTTAAATGTTGTCATTGTATTTTGTTTTATTTTAACCCTATCAGGGTTTTAAACCCTGATAGGGTTAAAAAGGTAAAGAGTGTCAAAATCTGCGTGCCATCAAACTTTTATTCATATAAAAATGCCGTCAACGGACTCGACGCCACCGCATGCTTATATTGTTGTCCTAACTTGGCTTCAAAAGCTTTTCTACCTGCTATAACCGCTTCTTTAAAAGCTTCAGCCATTAATTTTGGATTTCCGGCTACGGCAATGGCTGTGTTGACCAAGACGGCATCGGCACCTAATTCCATTGCTTTGGCAGCATCAGATGGTGCTCCAATTCCAGCATCAATAATGACAGGAACCTTTGATTGTTCGATAATGATTTCGAGAAAATCAATTGTTTTTAATCCTTTATTGGTTCCAATCGGGGAGCCCAAGGGCATTACTGCTGCCGTTCCAGCATCTTCCAAGCGCTTACACAAGACTGGGTCTGCATGTATATACGGGAGCACAATAAAACCCAGTTTTGCCAATTCTTCCGTTGCACGTAGAGTCTCAATAGCATCCGGCATCAAGTATTTTGGATCGGGATGAATTTCGAGTTTTAACCAATTTGTTTCTAGTGCTTCTCTGGCTAGTTGCGCAGCAAAAATCGCTTCTTTGGCAGTTCGAGCGCCCGAAGTGTTGGGTAATAAATTGATTCTAGGATGTTTTAAATGCGATAATATTGCATCGGTATCGGTTTCTAAATCGATCCGTTTTAAGGCCACAGTCACCAATTCGGACTCGGAGGCTAGGATTGCCTCGGCCATTTGGCTATTCGAACCAAATTTTCCTGTCCCCAAAAATAAACGGGAACTTAGTTCTTTGTTACCAATTTTAAACAAGGACGTATCCATATAATTTTTCGTTTAGTTGTGTGATTAATTTTGTTTTAGAAATACTTTCGGTAATCAATCCAGAGACTGCAATGCCATGAATTCCAGTTGCTATAATTTCGCTTACATCTTCCAATTGGATGCCGCCAATCGCATAAATGGGTGTTTTAATCTGTTGTAGTTTCAGCTGTTCCATGCTATTTTTATAGCCTTCAATTCCCAAGATCGGACTCAATTTATCCTTTGTTTTTGTATATCGAAATGGTCCTAAACCTACATAATCACAACCATTGCTCACGTGCAACAGAATATCTTCAAGGGTATTGGCTGTTCCTCCAATAATTTTACTAGTTCCCAAAATGCTTCTCGCTTCGGGAATTCCCATGTCAGTTAGACCCAAGTGCACACCATCTGCATCCACCTCATGTGCGAGCAGTACAGCGTCGTTGATGATAAAAGTTGCCAAGTATTCGTCGCACAACATTTTTGTAGCTTCTGCTAGTTTTAGCAGTTCGGTAGTCGATTCGGCGGTTTTGAAACGCATTTGAACCCAGTCACAACCGTGGTCCAAAGCTTGGTGGATATTGAACAATTGATCTTCAATTGTAGCACCTTGTGAGATATATTGTAGTCGATTAAGCATGGTGGTTTCCTAATAGTGAGGGGTTAGAGAGTAAAAATTGTTCGATATAATCTTTTGCTTTTTTGCACGATTGTAGTAGATCATGACCCAAAGCTAAATTGGCCGTTATCGCTGCTGATAGTACACAGCCTGAACCATGTTTTTCATAAATAGTATCAATTTTTGGCGAAAGCCTGAAAAATCGGTCTTTGGTATGTAAATAATCTATTCCAAGTTCATTTTGATTATGTCCACCTTTCAATAATACGGCACAGTGTGATGTCAATTGATTGATAATGGAGTTGATTGGAGCAGCATTGCTTCCTAATACCAAAATTTCGTTGTAATTGGGAGTAATCAAGTCTATTTTTCTCAAGATTTCGACCAAGGCTATTCGGTCTTGAATAGCTAGGAAATTGAAACTTGTACTTGAGGTAAGGACGGTGTCCCAAACAATTTTGGTTGTTGGTGATTGTTTTTTTATCAAATCAACAATAGCTTTTAAATATTCGATTGATGGTACAATACCAATTTTGACGGTTTCGATTTTATATTTTTCGAATAAAACAAGTATCGATTCAAGTACCTGCTCAATTGCTACCCACTGAATCGAACTAAAATGCGATTCGGTTTGAATAGTGTTGGCGGTAAGAACGGATAAACCATATACTTTATGTTGTTCGAAAGTTTTGATGTCAGCCAAAACTCCTGCACCGGCAGAAGGGTCAAATCCTGCAATGCTTAGTACGAAAGGACGATTTGTTGGCATAATTTAAATTTTTCAATAGGTTGATTGCTAGTCCAAATGGTGCCCAAAAGAGCAACATCGTTAAACCCAGCTTCTAATGTTTTTTCGATGTTAGAAAATTCGATTCCTCCCAATCCAATTAATTGAGTATTAAAGTTGCTTCTATTTTTAATTTCTTCGAATAAATTGCCTTTTGGATTATAATTTTCTTTCGAAATACTTTCAAAAACAGGACTCAAAAAAGCATAATCAAAATTGGAATCCAGCAAGTTGAAATCCTCAATGTTATGTGTAGAAGTCGATAGGGTGAAACCTCGCGATTTGTATGCACGTAATTCCGTAGAAGTGGTTTCACTTCTTAGCTTTTCAGGAAAATGGATTCTTTTTATCGAATGTGAATCGGCTATATGATGATGACTATGCAAGACCAATTTAGAATGATATTCCAATCCAATAGCTGCAATAAAAACATTCATTTCCTCTTCAGAAAAATCAGGTTTTCGAATATGAAACAACTGCATCCCTGCCTCAAAAAGAGCGTGGATAGTTACTATTTCATTTGGTACTGCTACTGGATTGGAGATAATTATCATACCTTATTTTCAATTTTCCCGTTGCGGGCTAGGGAGATTTAAATATAAATCTCTTTTCCTTGTTCGATGAATTCTTCTGATTTCTCTTGCATTCCTTTTTCTGCTTCGGCAACGTCACGAATTTCTTGTGATATTTTCATAGAGCAAAATTTAGGGCCACACATAGAACAAAAATGCGCTACTTTGGCACCATCGGCAGGTAAGGTTTCATCGTGGAATTCTCTCGCCGTATCTGGATCTAATGACAAGTTGAATTGATCTTCCCAACGGAATTCAAATCTAGCTTTGCTCAGGGCATTGTCTCGGTACTGCGCGCCTGGATGACCTTTGGCCAAATCGGCAGCATGAGCTGAAATTTTATAGGTGATTACACCATCTTTTACGTCTTTTTTATTGGGTAAACCAAGGTGTTCTTTTGGCGTCACATAGCATAACATAGCGCAACCGTACCAACCAATCATTGCTGCTCCAATGGCAGATGTAATGTGGTCGTATCCTGGTGCAATATCAGTTGTTAAGGGACCAAGCGTATAAAAAGGGGCTTCGTCACAATGCTCCAATTGTTTGTCCATGTTTTCCTTGATCATGTGCATAGGTACGTGACCTGGTCCTTCGATAAAAACTTGTACATCATGTTTCCAAGCCACTTTTGTCAATTCGCCCAAAGTCTCCAATTCGGCAAACTGAGCAGCATCATTGGCATCAGCAATAGATCCAGGACGTAAACCATCTCCTAGAGAGAAAGCCACATCATATTGCTTCATGATCTCACAGATTTCTTCAAAATGTGTGTACAAGAAGTTTTCTTTATGGTGAAACAAACACCATTTTGCCATAATTGATCCACCACGAGAAACGATTCCGGTTACGCGGTTGGCAGTCAAATGAATGTAGCGCAAGAGTACACCTGCATGTATCGTGAAGTACGAAACGCCTTGTTCGGCTTGCTCTATTAGTGTATCTCTAAAAACTTCCCAAGTTAAATCTTCGGCAACACCGTTTACTTTTTCTAGGGCTTGATAAATAGGTACGGTTCCAATAGGTACAGGTGAATTACGGATAATCCATTCTCTAGTTTCATGAATATTTTTTCCGGTAGACAAATCCATTATGGTGTCTGCTCCCCAACGGCAGGCCCAAACTGCTTTTTCTACTTCTTCTTCAATAGATGAGGTTACAGCACTGTTACCAATATTAGCATTAATTTTTACTAAGAAATTACGTCCTACGATCATCGGTTCACTTTCTGGGTGGTTGATGTTGTTGGGAATAATAGCTCTACCGCGGGCAATCTCGCTACGTACAAACTCGGGGGTAATTTTTGTTTTAGGAGTGTTGGCACCAAAACTATGTCCGGCGTGTTGGCACTGCATTGCTTTGGTTTGTTGTTCAATTAATTCGATTCGTTGGTTTTCACGAATGGCGATGTATTCCATTTCGGGTGTGATAATTCCTTTTTTTGCATAGTGCAATTGCGATACGTTAGCACCTTTTTTGGCACGCATAGGTTTGTGAAGGTATTCAAATCGAAGGTGATTCAATTTTTCGTCTTCTAGTCGTTCTTTACCGTAATTGGATGTGATCTCTGATAATTCTTCTACATCATTTCGATCCTTAATCCATTGCTCTCTCAAGCGGGGAAGTCCTTTACGAATGTCTATTTCAATATTTGGATCGGTATACGGTCCTGAAGTATCATAAATTGTTACGGGTGGATTTTCTTCTACACCTCCTCTTGAAAGTTTGGTGTCTGATAATTTGATTTCGCGCATGGCGACTTTGATAGGATGAATTTCACCATCAATATACACTTTGGTCGAATTCGGGAAAGGTTGTCTGGAGATTTCTTGTTCGTTTGTCATTTTTTTGTAATTAGATTGGACACGGATTAAACGGATTCGCAAAAGCGAAAACACGGATAAACACAGATTTGTTTTTTAATTAAATTTTATGATGCTAGTTATTGTTCAAGGACTGAAAACTGAAAACTGAGACTGCATAAGCAATTACCCGCCTTGAGTAGCAGAGATAATCAAAATATCGTCAGTTTCGGATAGGAGTAAGTCGACCCAATTGGATTTTGGGATGACGTTGCTGTTTATGGCTACAGCGATGCCGTTTTGTTTTTGCGGAATTTCAATATCGAGCATGGCTTGAATACTTAGGGTATTTGCTTCGAATTGTTTTTTTTGATTGTTGATTTTTAGTTCCATTCCTGTAAAATTTTGTATAAGTTATACTTTAGGAATGGCTACAAGGTACCCAAAAAAGGGACCACGGAAGTCATCTTACTTTTCCCTACGCTAGTATGAACTAGATCAGGTTCAGAGGGTAATTCTCAGCCTACGATAATGTAGACACCCCTAAAGTGTGATACAAATGTAATGTTTTTTTTAGTATTCAGTCACAATTTTTACTATTCCGTTTGTAAAATCACAAAATTAATAGATTTGTAAAATAGTATAACTGAGTATTGGGACTGAAAATTGAGGTCTAATTTCTGCTAGCTGCTACACATAGGGAATATCCGAGCAGTCGTAAAATTAAAATACTGTTATTCATTTTCCTTCTTCACTATCTTCAATTGTAAAAGAAATTCCTGGTTTATCCAAAATTCTATATTCACTATTATGATTAATTTTGTTTTTTTATAATAAGTTGTAGGCTTTAAATAAACACACATTTTAAAGCACCCGCTTATTTAAGTCTTTAATGGTTTAACTATAATATGAAAATGAGTTTTGTGTAGAAATAGCACTATATCGAATAAGATAAAAAAAATCAAATTAAATACAATTGAAATTTTTCACAGACATTCCGTTATATTCATATAAAAACAATTGCTCGCTCGTAGCGATGCGGGATGTTAAACATATAGAAATCATGTACACTTGGTCACTACAAAATAAAGCTGTAATCTTATGTAAATAAACGTCGTCAAAAACATCCCAATATTCTCCTAATGGGTGGAATTTTAAATATAGATGCAGGCCTGAAAAAATTCCCAAAAAAAAATTATAAAGGTTGTAGAATGTGATAGTTGTAAATATTAAGGAGAAAGGTTTAGATGAATTTCAACTACACATTAATAATTATCATCATCATAAGATAGTTCATCCTCATCAAATATTAGGGTATTTTCTTGCGATTTACTTCTTATCTGATATTCTTCACTACAATAAATTTCCATTTTTATATCTTCAAATAGAATAGCAGTATAAAATTCATCTTTATCAAACATAAAGTTTATCAATTTGCCCTCTTCACCTGTAATTTGTAATTTGCCCTCAAAGAAATCAGCTATTTGAGAATACTTTTCAACCCACTCAAATTCTAAATCTGGATTGTTTTTTATTCTGTCAAATCCTTTTAAAACTACGGCTATTTCATCTTGCCGACGATGTAAATCCATTATCTTTTCTAGCTCGTAATAGGTTTGAATGAATACACAAAATCCTTCTCTTGTATGACAAGCGCAAGGAAAAAGGTGTATTGACTTATCTTTTATCCATTTGCTCCATTTTCTACAAGTAGTTTCATTGATTAGAAATTTGAAGTAATTTTCATGTTCTAATAGCCATGACTTTATTATCTCTATTTTAAGAATAGAACCTTCATCATTTAATTCTGCAATGTAATTATTATACTGGCTCATAATATGATTATCAATTTATAGCTATTGCATTGCATTGCTAATTTTAAATCGCAAACCAGAAAATCAATTGTCTCACCCCATTGCATTTTCATTAATTCGCTCATTTATACTAAAAACTTTATGGGTATTTTTATCTTAAAAAAATCGATTAATTCTTGCTTAAATTTTTCTCTTGAAGCAACTGGTTTTTATCTAGTCTGCGTACAAATAGTATATAGGTAAACTGCTCAATAACTGTTAATGGGTTAGAAACTCCACATGTCCATAAAGACTCCCATATTTCATCTACTTATATTTGTCAAATTTTATAATAGGGTTAAAAGTAGTGCTTTTTAGAGAATATTTAAGGTTAAAAATGAAAGTATGGTGGATTTTACTACTTTTAACGTATTGAAATTGAATCCTTTATTTAAACTGCTTGTTTAAAGTTAAGCTGATCTTGAAGAATTGGCAATGTTGTATTGTATATTAATACTATAAAAGATGAATGACTATAAAGAAAAAATTGTTGGATGTTGGAAGAATGATAAAATTGAGTACAAATTTGAAAGCGATGGTGCACTTTCTATTTATTGGGTTCATGCAAACAGTCAAGCTCAAGGAAATTGGAGTATATGGGGTGATGATGAGATAATTTTTAATTATGGTGATGTCAACACTCTACCATGGAATGGGAAGATTAACTATATTACAAATGATGAACTTTCAATAACTGACGAGTATAATGATGTTGGCTCTATTGACATTATGTTTAGAAGTAACAGAATTTCTAAAATAGATTTTGATGCAATAATTTTAACTTTACAACAGTTTGATGTTGAACCAAAAGAAGTAGATGTAAATACTGTAAGTAAATTGCAAAAAGAAGATTTACCTAAAAAAAGTTTGAAAGAAAAAGTGATAGATTTTACAACATCATTTTTTGGAATCGCATTCTTTGTTGTAATTATTGTTGGATTTTTATATTTCTTTTATACAAGCTTTGTAAGAGAGTCGCATGTAATTCAATCTTTTACAGCAGGAATTATTTTTTTAAGTATATCAACATTCATGATATTTCATCACCTTTCGGATGATATTAAGGTTGTGAAATTCACGGATAATTTATTTGTGGTCTTAGTAGTAGCTATAATTACACTACCTCTGCTTTATGTTGCATTGCAGATTTTATTTTTGGTTCTGACGCTATGGTATTTTGTAATTTGTATTGTTGGTATAGTTTGTATTGTAGCTATTTACAATAAAAAGACCTTAAAAAAAATCTATAAGTTCTTAATAATCATGACATTATTGCTTAGTCTATACTTTTTATATGATGCAAAGGGCATTTTAACAATAAATTTTGATGTTCGTTTTGATAATAAAAAAATAGAAAATACAAATAATAGTTAAGGAGCCTCAATAGGTTAAGGCTCCAATTTTTAACTCAAAAACCAACAGTAACTTTCATCACCCATTAGTGCCTTTTGAATGCCTTTGACAAAATCAAAAGCATTCACATTCCTGTCAAGAAAAGTATCTATGTAACTACTTTTATTAGCTTTAGTGAAGAGGTTGTACACATCCCATAAGTTGATGTATCCCTGTTCATCTCTGCTAAAACTAGCATCTTCGTAATAATCTCTTGCTATGGTATTGATATGACCATCAGTAAAATTCACATTAGCAATACAAGCCTTTTTACTTTTTGGTAAATGCTGGTATAACCTTGCTTTACCAATTTATTGAGCAAATTGATGCTCTGAAAGGGAATGACATGCTAATTCTTCCATCTATGATAAATGCTTTTCAACATTGTAGCTATGAACTGAATTTAATATTTTGTCTTGTAACTCTTGCTAAGAAGCTATTTTTATTTCCTCTGTAAAGTCATCAATCCATACGCAAAGAATGCAACACACCTTGTTCTGAAACAGAATGAAAAACTTTAACTTTTCAAATGACTTCTTATTATAGAGCTTTTCTAAATTATAGCTTCTCACCCCTCCAAGTCTCAAGGCTAATTCATTGCCATTACTCGTAGCTAAAACACTAGACACTATAACAATGAAAGCCATTTTTTCAAAGTACTTTGTTTTGTCATGGTCTAGTAATTCCTTAACATTCTTATGTGTAGAATCAGGTATTCTACCTTTGATTTGATGGCTTACTTGAATTTCAGGCTGCTCAAACCTTTGATTTGGGAAAAGTTCAACAGGGCATTTTGAGCGATTTATATGAACTCTTGATGAGCAAAAGTTCTCTCGTTGTCCTTTGGAAATACAGGGATAACACAATCATTCTGTATTGTTATTTAAAAAATCAAAAATAGACCACCTAAAGTAGATGCGGAGTTAGGGATTAAATAGCTTTAAATGATTTTTTTTCTAATTGCTTTATAGAATTAACTGGTTTTTTATCTTCTAAAGTATTGATTTTGTCATCCATATTACTGAAATTTATACTTAAACCTCCATCTAGAGTTATTCTTTGATATGTTTTGTTGCCTGAAAAGGTCACTGATTTCAAAAAATGTAATTGTACTTCTTTCTTGCCTTCATTCCATGTATATGTCACATAGTTCTTGCTTTTAGAGAAAGAATTATTTTCAATAGCTACTTCGACATCAAGTTCAATTGTTTCATTTTTAGTTATATCTTTCATTACTTTGCTGAAATGGTCACTTCCATATCGTACCACGTGTAGTTTTCTACTAGCTTCTTTACCACTCATTATTTCAGGTTGTTCAAAATGTTTTTGAAATTCTTCATTTGATACTTCTTTGTGAATACGAGGAACGTATTTTATTTTAGTATAGGTATTATCTAAATATTGTAGAATTTTAGTAGCAATTATTTCATTTTCTTCTGACTTTATCTTTTTTAAAACTACTGTGGGTTCTCCATATTTTTCTTTAAAAAGATTTAGAATAGATGTGCCATCATAACTGTCTCCAGATAACTTAATTGATTGAAGTAAATTAGTATTAAATTTTAAATCCTTTTTTAATTCAAATGATTGGTTTTTGTAATTCAGCTTAACAGTTGGAGTGCTATCTTGATTGTTTAATTTTTGTGCAACATCAGAAGCCATTCCATAATAAAATTGGTCATACAATCTAATGTTCTTTTTATAAGAAGTGTCTACTTTAACTTCAGGAGTATTTGATTTTACAACAGTATTCTTTTCAACTGGCGCCGTATTGTCTTTGCAGGAAACAGACAGAGTAACTACTATAATTGCTAAATAATTATAAATTTTCATAATTTTAAAATTTTAGGTTAACTCCAATTAAGATAATTTTTGCAACAAACCATTAAACTAACTCTTCCTAGTTTTTCTTTTAAAAAATACGTTTTCTGTTACGATTGCGCTGCATACTCTTCCTAGTTTGTACCATCTACAATTGGCAACAACAGCAAATCTAATTAAACAATTTGTTTTTTAAGCAAAAAGCTACACTTTATTATAAAAATGTAGCTTTTTTTAATTTGAATAGTTTGGACAACTTTATTGGTACGAGTTATAAACTCGCGCTAGCTTTTGAACTTATTTCTGCTTGTAATAGATTGAGAACTGAATATTGAGGTCTAATTTCTAGTCCAACAACTTGCTACATGATCATTGACCATGCCTGTTGCTTGCATGTAGGCATACATAACAGTAGAGCCTACGAACTTAAATCTTCTTTTTTTGAGATCCTTACTAATCGCATCTGAAAGTGGAGTAGTGGCAGGAACATCTTTTAAACTTTGAGGACTATTGATTATTGGTATACCTGATACAAATCCCCAAATATAGTTGGAGAAGGTACCAAAGTCTTTTTGTATTTTTAAAAAAGCTTGTGCATTTGTTACAGCAGAATATACTTTTAATTTGTTTCGAATGATACCCGCATCTTGTAATAAAGCTGCGATTTTTTCATCATCATACAAGGCTATTTTTTTGTAATCGAATTGGTCAAAAGCAGTCCTGAAATTTTCTCTTTTATTGAGGATCGTAATCCAGCTCAAGCCCGCTTGAAAAGTTTCAAGGAGTAGAAATTCAAAAATAGTTTCGTCATCATAAACAGGTTTTCCCCATTCATTGTCATGATACTCCTTGTATATGTCACTTGACAAGCACCAGTTACATCGTTGTTTTTCTTCCATGCTTTCTCTCTTTAGTATTCAAATATACTAAAAACAGAGTTTAGAAAAAGGGTTTGTATGTTCTTAAAAAGTGAAAAGTAAAGTTTTAGCTTATTGTGGTATTCAGCTTGGATAAATTTACTTTTGGTTTGCGGGGTATTTAGAATACCTGCACAAAGGGTCTGATTTGCATTGGTGTAGTACAATGCGAGAGAAAAAAAGAATGGAGTTATGTACTAAAACCATTGGTGCTTTTTCACTAATTTAGGTAATGTTATGCGTTAATCAACAATTTTATTCTGACTTCTAGTAAGTCCAGCATGGAATGTTTGAGCTTGGCTGAAGGTAAAACTGTTATCAGAATTACGAACAGTTGTGGTATTCGCCACTGTTTTTTCGCTAACAACAATTTTCTTGTTTTCTTGAGCTTTTGTGTTATTTGCAATTGTAAGTGCAGCTAACACTAATCCGAATAATACTAAGAATCTTTTCATAATGTTATTGTTTTAATTATTTGTTGATGTAAAATTAGACAATACTATTTCATTTAAAAATTTACTTGTTGAATGGTTTTATATTTCAGATAAACGGCACTTTTTTGGCTTGATATGGCAAAATATAATCACTTTTTTATGTAATAATGAATAGAAATCAAACAATAAAAAAATCCCATTAGCCTGAGCAGATGGGACTTAAACTTTGTTTTCGTTGTGAAGACGGCTTACGTTAAGCAGTTCTTTTTTACCTTTTAACGATAAGATTATTTTTTGTTATTGATCATTTGCATTACATCATAACTTGCTGTATTTACTTAATTTTTGTTAGTAGGTGTATTAGTTAAATTGAGGACTTCCCAATTTCCTTTAGTGTTATATATTATGCATTAATTGGTTTGTGTGAATTTTGTATCCCTATATTTTTGAGCAAAAAAAAATCCCATTAGCGTGTGAGCTAATGGGACTTAATTTTATTCTGTTTAAAAAGGACTATCCTAAAGATACTCTTTTGAAACCAGTGATATCAACGTTGAATGATTTTACGTGATCGCTTACTTTTTTACTATCATCTTTGATGAAGTTTTGATCTAGTAAAGCTTTCTCTTGATCTAAAGTTGTATTGTCAGAGATGAAACGTAGTACTTTACCTGGAACAATTTTATCCCAAATTTGTTCTGGTTTACCTTCTGCTTTTAATTCAGCTTTAGCATCTTCTTCCGCTTGTTTCAATACTTCTTCTGTCAATTGAGAGTAAGAAATATATTTAGGTACATTTTTCAATGTTTTTCCTAAACGTTTTGCTTCTTCATTTTCTTTTTCGATAATAGCGATACGAGCTTCAAGTTCTGAAGCAACGAAAGCAGGATCGAAATCTTTGTAAGATAATGTATCAGCTCCCATAGAAGCTACTTGCATAGAAACATCTTTTGTCAAAATGTCACCATTCTCAACTGGAGTAGAGATTGCTGTTAAAGCAGCAATTTTGTTAACGTGAACATAAGATCCAATATATGCACCTTCTAATATTTCAAAACCACCGATTTCGATTTTTTCACCGATAACACCAGTTTGCTCAATTAGTTTTTCAGCAACAGTCATTCCGTTAAATTCTGAAGCTAAAAAGTCTTCTTTAGAAGAGAAGTTGATTGCTTTTTCAACTAATTCTTTAGCTAAAGCTACGAAAGTTTCGTTTTTACCTACGAAATCTGTTTCACAGTTTAAAGTAATAATAGCGCCTTTAGTTTTGTCTGCATTGATAAAAGAAACAGCAGCTCCTTCACTAGACTCACGGTCAGATCTATTAGCAGCAACTTTTTGTCCTTTTTTTCTAAGGTTTTCAATAGCTTTATCGAAATCTCCTTCAGCTTCAACTAAAGCCTTCTTGCAGTCCATCATTCCAGCACCTGTAGTTTGTCTTAATTTGTTTACGTCTGCAGCAGTTATTGTTGCCATATCTTTGTATGTTTTGAGATTATTTTTTTATGTAAAAAAAGAAATTCCAATCTTAAAATCCCAAATTCCAATTTTATTAAATCATCAATTTATAGTTGACTATTTATATGGAATTTGGAATTTTAGTATTGGAATATACTATTTAATTTATTCTTTAGTTTCAGTTGCAGGTGCAGCAGCAACTGGAGCAGCTGGTGCAACAGTTTCAGCAGCTGGTTTGTCAGCAACTTCACCTTCTTTTTCAGAACCTCTTTCAGAAAGTCCCTCTGTAACTGCAGCAGTTACTAAAGATAGAATTTTGTCAATTGATTTAGAAGCATCATCATTTGCAGGAATAACATAATCTACCTCACGTGGGTCAGAGTTTGTATCAACCATTGCAAAAACTGGAATGTTTAATTTTTGAGCTTCTTTTATTGCGATGTGTTCAGCTTTGATATCTACTACAAATAATGCAGCAGGTAATCTAGACATATCTGCGATTGAACCTAAATTTTTCTCTAATTTAGCACGTAGACGATCAACTTGCAAACGCTCTTTCTTAGAAAGGGTCATGAATGTACCATCTTTCTTCATTTTATCAATAGTAGCCATTTTTTTAACAGCTTTACGGATAGTTACGAAGTTAGTTAGCATTCCACCAGGCCATCTTTCAGTGATGTAAGGCATGTTTGCAGCTTTTGCTTTTTCAGCAACGATGTCTTTTGCTTGTTTTTTGGTAGCAACAAATAATATTTTTCTACCTGATGCAGCAATCTTTTTCATAGCTTCACTAGCTTCTTCGATTTTTGCTGCAGTTTTATATAGATTGATAATGTGAATACCATTACGTTCCATATAAATGTAAGGAGCCATATTTGGATCCCATTTTCTAGTCATGTGTCCAAAATGAACACCTGCTTCTAGTAAGTCTTTTACTTCTACTTTGTTTGACATTTTTTGTTTAGTTTACGTTCTGTTGATTAGCAATGTTCCTCTAGCTTTCGGCCTTTGGCTTCATTTAGATGCTAAACTAATTTCCCGCCTCAACGGGACAACAACAACATTGTTTTTAAATTCAATAAATAAACGAAGTCTTGTACATATCGCACAAGACAGGCAATATTAACGTTTAGAGAATTGGAATCTCTTACGAGCTTTCTTCTGACCGAATTTCTTACGTTCAACCATTCTTGGATCTCTTGTCAATAAACCTTCTGGTTTCAATATCGCTCTGTTTTCTGCATTTACTTCACACATAACGCGTGCCAATGCCATTCTTACAGCTTCTGCTTGACCAGTTGAACCACCTCCGTATACGTTTACTTTTACGTCAAAGTTTGTAGCGTTCTCTGTCATAGACATTGGTTGCAAAACTTTGTACTGTAAAGTAGCTGTAGGGAAGTAAGTTGCGAATTCTTTTTTGTTTACAGTGATTACTCCTGTTCCTTCTGATACATAAACACGTGCAACAGCGGTTTTTCTTCTACCGATTTTGTGAATAACTCCCATTACTTAAGATCGTTTAGGTTAACAGTTCTTGGTTTTTGAGCTCCTTGTTTGTGCTCAGTTCCAACAACTACATTTAAATTTCTGAAAAGTTCAGCTCCTAATTTGTTTTTAGGTAACATCCCTTTTACTGCTTTTTCTACCAAAGTTGCAGGGTTTTTTGCTTGCAATACTTTAGCAGTTAAAGTTCTTTGTCCTCCTGGGTAACCTGTATGACGCATGTAAATTTTGTCATCCATTTTTTTACCTGTAAGGTTGATTTTTTCTGAGTTGATAACAATTACGTTATCTCCACAGTCAACGTGTGGTGTGTAACTTGGCTTGTACTTACCTCTCAAAATCATAGCGACTTTTGAAGCAAGACGTCCTAAGTTATGACCATCTGCATCCACAACAATCCACTCTTTTGTAGAGTTGGCTTTTGTTGCTGAAATTGTCTTGTAGCTTAATGCGTTCACAATAAATAAATTTTAATTAAACATTCCATCCCCATAAAAGGGGTTGCAAAAGTACAATTAATTATTTTAAATACAAATACCTTAAATGATTATTTTATTTATGGTTTTAGCTGATAATCAATTGTCTATTTTCATGTACTCTCTCTTGTCAGGTTTATTTGTGATTTGTATCGCCTTTTTATACATATGTTAATTTTTTAGCCAACTGTTTTTTGCTTTTTTTATGATATTGTTTAATTTATTATCTTGCGAGTTCATACTTTTTTAATCACTACTTTGTCCTTTGACAATTTGTAGTTTTAAAATGTGCTTCGCGTCTTATGTATTATGAGCGATGTAGGTATGAACTATCGACAACTTTGCGTTTTATCGTAAATGGTCAACAAAAATAGCTATCCTTTATATAGTAGGATGTGGTGTTAAGAATTTAAATAATAAAACAATAGTGTTATGAAAGTAAAAGCAACTCTTAAGCAAATTGCAAAAGAACTTAATGTCTCGGTTTCAACAGTTTCAAAGGCACTCAATGATAGTCCTGAAATTAGTGAACTAACTAAAGTTAAAATTAAAGAGTATGCAAAACTTAAAAATTACAAGCCAAACGTAATTGGTTTGAATCTAAAGAACAGAAAAACAAAAACGATTGGTGTTATTATACCTAATATATTGAACTCTTTTTATGCTAAGGTTTTTAGCGGAATCGAAAAAGTAGCCGATAAACAAGGGTATAATGTGATTACCTGCATATCAAATGAGTCAATTGTCAAAGAAGTACACACTTTGGAGATGTTGAGTAACGGTACAATTGATGGTTTTATTTTGTCTGTTTCTGAAGAAGCTCAGAAATTACAAGACTACTCTCATTTTTCTGAAATTATAAATGAAGGTACTCCAATAGTAATGTTTGATCGAATTGCAGAAGAAATCGAATGTGATAAAGTAGTTGTCGACGATTTTGATTCGGCGTTGAATGTGACACAGCATTTAATTAAACTGGGGTGTAAAAACATAGCTTTGATTTCGTCTATCGAAAATCTAAGTGTTGGGAAGTTGCGTATTGAAGGGTATTTGAAGGCTTTGGAACTCAACGGAATTCCGGTGAACGAAAATATTATCTTGCGTACAGATTGTGAGGAGGATATGAAATCTAAAATTGAAGGCGTTTTCGATAATAATACGATAGATGCTGTTTTTGCATTAGAAGAAAATGATTCGGTTGCAGCCTTAAGAGTGGCAATAAAAAAAGGATATAATGTACCCGAAGATTTATCAATTATTGGTTTTGCTGACGGAATATTAGCTTCTAGAAGGTTGTCTCCAAGTTTGACTACAGTTAGTCAACACGGTGTAGAGATAGGGGAGGTTGCTGCAAAATTATTAATTGATCGTTTGGAAAATGACGACGAAATTGAGCCTCCGTTTGAAACGGTAGTAATAAAAACTAAATTGAAAGAAAGAGAGTCTTCGAGAACAAAGAAAAAGAGTGCTCGTAAAAAGTAAATAGCGATTATATAAAATAGTAGAAAACCATTCTTATGATTTAAATAAGAATGGTTTTTTTATTGAATATAAATGAATTATATCTTTGTGAAATCTATATTATGAGTGTAACCTACTGTTATTGTGTGGTTGTTCTCTCGGCTGATACCATCACCTTTTTCGGAAAACTGATTAAGATAACCAACCTGAATATTTGATTGTTTGTTAAAGCGCCACCCTAAAGCTGCTGATAATCTATTTTGATCAAATACATTTGCTCCAACGCGTTCTCCTACATTAACAAAAATTTCATCTGCGACCGCTAGAAATAGCGTATTGTCTTCCATTTTTGCACTTGTTAATGGGACTTGAACTCGAAAACGATATCTAGCTCTGTGTCGTAATTTCCAATAACCTTCTTCGGGATCGTCATATCTTAGGTAGTTGTTGGTTAAGCCTGTTCCGAAATTTTTAAATGACTGACTATATCTTTGTTCCAACCTGAAACGGCTGTCAAAAGAAAAGCGACCTATATCATGATGGTTGATTGCTAACTGTTCCCAAATACGGTGCTCGCTAAAATTGTGATCATTGTATTTTGAAGGGGTTTGTTTAGCAAAGTCTCCATACGCGGATGTTTCAATATGTGCCCATCCAGCAGTTACCATTATTTCCTTGTTTATATGGTAGTCCAATCCAAGTCGCACCATAGTCTGCATAGGGTTTTTGAATCCGTCATTTCTTCTGTTTTGGTATTCTGTGTGAAGTCCCCATTTTTCAGTCAATTTATGATTTCCGTTGTAGCTCAGCCAGCCATTTGTCTGGTTGATTTTGGAGTCATTTTGCGCCCATGACAAGGTCGTTACAGCTAGCAAGAGGCCAATGCCAAGGTTTTTTTTTAAGTTTTTCAAATTGTTAATAGATTTTAAAGGTTTTTTACAAAAATATAACTTACAGTTAATCCCTACTTAACTTATAGTCCTAATTAAATGTTATATTTTTTTAAAATAAAAAAAACCATTCGAGCATTGCTGCAAGAATGGTTTGTATGGGTAGTAACAAATCTAAAATTTTTAATTTAATTATTCTGAGTAAACTGAATACTAAAAACTGTGAGTGAACACTAAAAAATCAATGCGCTTCCAACCAGTTTTCTCCCATTCCTAAATCAACCACCAAAGGAACATCAAGCTTAAAAGCATTTTCCATTTCATGTTTAATCATGGGTTGAATTTTATCTAGTTCATCATTGTGTACATCAAACACAAGCTCATCATGTACTTGAAGTAGCATTTTTGATTTCCAGTTTTCAGTTTTTAGTTTGTTATGAATGTTAATCATCGCAATTTTAATAATATCGGCAGCCGAACCTTGTATAGGTGCATTAACGGCATTACGCTCAGCCCCACCACGTACAATGGCATTTTGTGAATTGATATCTTTTAAGTAACGACGACGGCCTAAAATAGTTTGAACAAAACCATTATCTCTAGCAAAATCAACTTGATCGCTGATATACGATTTCAGTTGTGGGTACGATTTGTAATAGGCTTCAATCAATTCAGCACTTTCAGATCGAGAAAGATTGGTTTGGTTCGAAAGTCCAAAGGCAGATACACCGTATATAATTCCAAAGTTGACTGTCTTGGCATGACTACGTTGTTCCTTAGTAACTTCTTCTAACGGAACATTAAATACTTTGGCAGCTGTTGATTTGTGAATATCTTCATTATTCTTAAAGGCAGCAATCATGTTTTCTTCGCCACTCAAAGCCGCAATCACACGCAATTCAATTTGTGAATAATCGGCAGAAACAAGCTTGTAATTTTCATCGCGAGGTACAAAAGCCTTACGGATCAAACGTCCTCTTTCGGTTCGCACAGGAATATTTTGCAAGTTTGGATTATTCGAACTTAAACGTCCCGTAGCCGCTACCGTTTGCATGTAGTCGGTATGTATGCGTCCTGATTTGGCATCTACTTGGGTAGGCAAAGCATCAATGTATGTGCTTTGTAATTTTACCATTTGGCGCCATTCGAGTATGTCACGTACGATTTCGTTATCATTTGCTAAATAGCTCAAGACTTCTTCGCCAGTTGCATATTGACCTGTTTTGGTTTTCTTTTGTTTCGGCCCTCCAATTTTTAATTTATCGAATAATATATCACCAAGTTGTTTTGGAGAAGCTAAATTGAAAGTCTCTCCAGCGGTTTCGTATATTTTTTGTTCGAAAATGTCAATGTCTTTTTGCATATCAACCGACATGTTTTTCAAGAAAGTGACATCAAGATTGATTCCTTCGGTTTCCATAGCAGCAAGGACAGGAACAAGCGGAATTTCGATTTCGTCAAACAATTTTTGCGTGCCTGTTTTTTCTAGTTCAACTGCAAAAAGCTCTTTTAATTGAAAAGTAACATCGGCATCTTCCGCAGCATATTCCTTGACCTCTTCAATGGCAACGTCGCGCATTGTTTTCTGGTTTTTCCCCTTCTTACCAATCAAGGCTTCAATTGATTTTGGAGAATACTTTAAATAGGTTTCTGCCAAAATATCCATGTTGTGACGCATATCTGGATTGATCAAATAATGAGCAATCATGGTATCAAACAATTTTCCGGCTACCGTTATATTGTAGTTCGCCAAAATCTTTAAATCATATTTTAGATTTTGACCAATTTTTTCGATTTCTGAATTTTCGAAAAAAGGCATAAATTTCGCAGCCAAAACCTGTGCTTCTTCTTGGCTTTCTGGAAACGGAACGTAATATCCTTTTCCTTTCTCCCAAGAGAAAGAGATTCCAACTAGCTCAGCATGCAAAGCATCCAAACCAGTGGTTTCGGTATCAAAACAAACCGAAGTCTGTTTTTGTAAATTTTGTAGCAGCAATTTTATTCCCAAATCGCCTTGCACTATTTGGTAGGAGTGTTCGGTGTTTTCTAACGTACTGTAAAATGACTGGTGCGCTACTTCGGAGTCTTGCCCAGCAGTGGTTGCCGAGAACAAATCAAATTGATCGTCGTTTTTCGGTTGTGGTTTTTTGTATAATCTATCTTCATTTTGGGCAGCTCCTTCTCCTTCTGAGAGAGTTGAGGAAGGCTTTCTAAAAATGGCATCAAATTGTTCTGCCATTCTTCTAAACTCCAACTCATTAAAGAGTTCGTCTGTTTTTTCTACATCAGGAGTTGATAATTCATAATCATCTTCGTTAAATGTGACAGGGCAATCTAGTAGAATAGTAGCCAATCTTTTCGATAAAAGTCCTAATTCTTTATTGGCTTCTATTTTAACTTTTATTGCGCCTTTGAGCTCGTGGGTGTTATCCAGAAGGTTTTCCATCGAGCCGTACTGAGCCAAAAATTTCTTAGCAGTTTTTTCACCCACGCCAGGCAATCCCGGAATATTATCGGCAGCATCACCCATCATTCCCAAAAAGTCAATTACTTGTTCTGGTCTTTCAATCTCAAATTTTGCCAAAACCTCAGGGATACCCCAAATTTCAATCCCGTTACCCATACGAGCAGGCTTGTACATAAAGATGTTTTCAGACACCAATTGAGCAAAATCCTTATCAGGTGTCACCATGAACACTTTATAGTTTTCTTTTTCGGCTTGTTTGGCAATAGTTCCAATCAAATCATCGGCCTCAAAACCCGCCACTTCGATAATCGGAATGTGCATTGCGTTCAATAACGCTTGTATATAAGGTACAGCAATCTTGATCGCTTCGGGAGTTGCATCGCGATTGGCCTTATATTCTGGAAAAAGTTCGTTTCTTAAATCACTTCCACCTTTGTCAAATGCCACCGCCAAATGGTCTGGTTTTTCTCTCTTAATCACATCCATCAACGAATTCATAAATCCCATAATGGCCGAGGTATCCATCCCCTTCGAATTAATTCGTGGGTTTTTGATAAAAGCATAATAGCCTCTAAAGATTAAAGCATAGGCATCGAGTAGAAAAAGACGTTTTTGAGTAGACATAATAAAAATAATTTGACCGTAAAAATAAACAAAGCTTTTTAAAAACAGTCATTTTATCAAGTCATTATTCAAATTCTGCTGAATCATTTGGGCGTGCCACCACCCCAAAAAGAAGCCATGCAGCGTATGTTGATAGGCTTCTTTTTAGGCTGCTGTCGTGCTATACGTTGCAAGTCCTTAACAAGTTCCGCTACCGCTACACTTGTTTGTGGGCTTTTCACTACTATCACTCACGCGGGCGAATGAGGTCGATAGTGACTCTTAACAATACTGTTTTAAGTTAATCTAATCAAGTTTGTCTACCGTAATTACTCTATACGTATAAGAGTTCACGGTAATGCGAATGTTGTTTTCAAAGCTGGAAACATAAAAATTCTTACCCGTTTTGATGTAACCTGATAGTGGAGTATTCTTTAAAATGTTTAATAGATAAACTTCAATCTCCTTATTCGACTTATTGGACTTGAGTTTTTTATTGATTCGTCCATATACAAGTTCGGTATAACAAAGATTAGCAATGATATCGGATTTGTTTTTCTCCATAGAAAAAAAATTAAGCTTTGGTCAAAAACAAAATTTTGATTCCGTTAATAAGCATTTGGACCGCCATCATAATTAGGATCATTCCCATTAAACGTTCAATAGCTTTTAATCCTCTCTCCTTTAGTATACTGTAAATAAAGGGGCCGCATAGTAAAATTAATGCGCTTGCAGACCACGCCAGCAAAACGGCAAAAAACCAATTGATTATAAATTGTGGTTCGTTTTTGGTCATCAATATTAGCATGGCCAAAACGGATGGTCCTGCAATCATAGGGATCGCGATAGGTACAATAAAAGGTTCGCCATCGGCTTGAACGCCCATGATTCCTTCTTCACGAGGAAAAATCAATCTTAAACCAATGATAAGTAATACAATTCCGCCCGAAATGGTAACCGACTCTTGTTGTAAATGTAAAAAGGTCAACATAGCTTGACCACCAAAAAGGAAAATCATAAGAATTCCTAAGGCAATCAATAATTCACGTACAATGATAAAACGTTGTCTTTTAGGAGCTATTCCTTTTAAAACCGATAATAAAATTGGAATGTTCCCAATCGGATCCATTAGAAAAAATAATAAAACCGCTGCTGATAGTATAGAACCTCCTAAGTTATTCATTGCTTATTTGTTTTGCTGTAAAGGCAAATGCCTATAAAGTCTATTTTTTTTGCTTTTTTTGAAGGTCGCAAAGGTATGAAAAAAGTTGGTGCTTCTGCTGATAAGAAAGGTTGTTGGTTTTGGGCTATTCGAATTAAATATAGCATAATAACTTTCGATAAGAAAAATGCTGTTTTTGTTATACTACGGTTTGCGATTAGGGATATATTTGTAGATGAAATTTGAAATTAAATAAAGTCCACATGAAAACCCGTTTATTGCTTTTGATTATAATAATGTTGCCGTTGCTTTCAAGAGCACAATTTTCAAGTGCACAACGCCAAGTACAAATGTCAAATACCATGTTTGCCCAACAAAATCGTATGACAATGCTATTTCAGCAGCAGCAACGTATTATGGCTAGTTTGACGTACAATGTTCAAACAGCAGAAATCAAAATGGCTAAAGAGGAAAAAAAACTACTTAAAACTACTAAAAAACGCCAGAAGCTGCAAGAGCTTATGGAAACCAAACAAGCAGAATTATCAACCTTAAAAAATGCTAGTGACGCAGCTGATCAAAGTGAACTGAACAATCTAAACAGTCATCTAGAGAAGGATAAGAGAAAATTAGATAAAATGAATGCCAAACAGGCTGAAACTACCAAACGCATTGAAAGTTATAAGGAGGAAATTAATAAGAATAACATAGAAAGAGAAGCTTTGGCCAAAAAAGTAGAAGAAGAGAAGAAAGCCAAAGCCGCAAAGAAGGCTGCGTCAAAAAAGGAGAAAACAGTTTCAAATTAAATTTGAAAACCTGATCGTCTTGATGATGTCAAGTGTCACTTCTTCATGCTATTACTATTAGTCTAATAAAGGCTGTTCTAAACGCGGATGGGATTTGGGGGTTAATTTTTACTTTTTCTAGGGATAATAGCTTAGGTAGAATACTCATTTTTGCGTTAAAATTTAATTAATTAGAACCGCTATCGGTGATTTAAGTCGTTATTTTGTCTAAAAATTGGTCAAATGGTTGTTAGGTTGTTGTTTTTCTTTGTGCTGTTACTTCTTGTAGAGGTATATGCTTTTCAAGCTTTTAAGACATTATTGCGAAATAGATGGATGTTGATGGGTTATGGTGCTATTAGTTTGGTGCTGTTTTTATATATTGCTTACTCTTTTTTAAATTTTGATCGTTCTGTTGGGCAAACCAAACAAACGATGTTTACAATGGGGCTAATGTTATTGGTCTACGTTCCCAAAATCGTTTTGGCATTGGTGCTGCTTGGTGAAGATATGTATCGCTTGATTTCAGGTATGTTTCGCGCAGCTGTAGGAGATTCTGGTGAAGGGTTTTTTGGTGCAAGACGTACTTTTGTCAGCCAAATAGGGTTGGGGTTGGCCTCAATTCCTTTCTTTTCATTGATTTACGGAATGACCATTGGGAAATATAATTTCAAAGTAATCAAACAAACGATTCATTTTCCTGACTTACCTATTGAATTTGATGGTTTTACCATCACACAAATATCAGATGTGCATTCGGGTAGTTTTGATGATCCCGAAAAAATAAGTTATGCTATTGATTTGATTAACCAGCAAAATTCTGATTTGGTTTTGTTTACTGGTGATATTGTGAACACGCATGCTAAAGAAATGTATCCATGGATTGACACTTTCAAAGCGATTAATCGTCCAGCTTATGGTAAATTCTCTGTTTTGGGTAATCATGATTATGGTGAATATATTGACTGGAAAACACAACAAGAAAAAGAGGAGAACTTTGAGGCCATCAAAAAGCTTTATGGCGATATTGGATTTGAGTTGTTATTGAATGAACACCGTTTTATTGAAAAAGATGGTAAAAGAATTGCCTTAATTGGAGTTGAAAATTGGGGGCATAACTTTAAAAAAGTTGGAGATATCAAGAAAGCTTCTAAGGAGGTAGCTCAAGATGATTTTAAAATTGTGATGAGTCACGATCCTTCTCACTGGGATTATGAATTAAAACAAGATCCCAAAAATTACCAATTAACACTCTCAGGTCATACGCACGGAATGCAATTTGGAATCGAAATCCCAGGTTTTTTCAAATGGAGTTTGGCGCAGTACATCTACCCGCAATGGGCAGGTTTGTATGAAACCATGGGGCGTTATGTATATGTGAACCGTGGATTTGGATTTCATGCGTACCCAGGAAGGGTAGGAATTATGCCTGAAATCACCGTGATTGAGCTAAAAAAAGGGAAGAAAGTGTCTTAATTCATTAAAAATGCTACATTTGTAAATTAATAGCTATTATTTTAGTAGAGTTATATATAAAAACGTTGTTTTATGTCAAAATTCGGAGAACTTATAAGCGCACAAGTCCCTGTATTGATTGATTTTTATACAGAATGGAATGAACCTTCTTTGTCGATGCATCCTGTAATTAGGGATGTGGCTGCTGCTTTGGGTGATAAAGCCAAAGTGATTAAAATTGATGTTGATAAAAATCAAGAGTTGGCAGATGCACTTCGCATCAAAGGATTACCTACGTTAATGATCTACAAAGGTGGACAGATGATTTGGAGACAATCCGGAGAATTAGATGCCAATAGTATTATTGCAATCGTACAAGGTCAATTATAGATTAAGAGACCGTTGCGTATTGAAAATGCTTTTGGTCAATATACTCTAACACTTTAGGTAACGTATATTCCAAGTTCGGAAAAGCCTTTACGCTATCATGAAATATGATGATGCTTCCTGAGCAAATGTTAGAAATGACATTCTCTAAGCATTTTTCTTTTGTAATAGAGGTGTCAAAATCGGCACTCAACACATCCCACATTACAATTTTATATCCTAGTTTTTTCAATGCATTAATTTGCGACGACTTTACTTTGCCGTATGGTGGTCTAAAAAGTTTTGGACTCGTCTTATTACAAATATGTTTACCTATGGCCTTGGCGCAAGTAGCAATGCTTTCTAGGTAGGTTTCCTTGGATGTAGCCCAGCCGTTGGCATGATCTTGTGTGTGATTACCAATAGCATGTTTTTCTTCGATAATTCTTTTAAATAGGGCAGGTTCTTGTTCTATGTTTTTACCAATACAAAAAAAGGTAGCTTTAGCATTGTGCTTTCCTAACTCATCAAGTACCCAATTCGTAATTTCTGGCGTTGGGCCATCATCAAATGTTAGGTATATTTTATTATCACGATTTGGCATATCCCAAATGTATTTTGAAAATATCTTTTTTAATATCGAATGTGTTTTTACCCAATAAAAGCTCATGATTGTGTCTTTAATATGATGACATTAAGGTACAAAAAAATGCAGCAATCTCGAAAGGAATTGCTGCATTTTTTTTTGAATTAACTATGCTTTTTTATTCTATTTTATCTCTTCCAAATCGAGAGAATATTTCGATATAGGTATTGAAAGTTTTTTTATTCTTTTCGAAAAAAGTCATATCGTTATTTGCTTTCATCACTTCGACCAAGCTTCTATAGCGTTCAATATCAGTTACGATATCCATTGCAAGTTCTGATTGCTCAGAAGGTTCTAGTTTGCTGTAATAATCCAGATTTTCTCTGTACTTAGCGATTAAGTGGTTCAGTAACTCTTGTGCTTTTACGGGTTCACCGGTTTGGTAATATCCTCTAGTAAAAGGTTCAAGCAACGAGTAGTAGCCAAATTTATCTACTGGCATCTTGGTCATCGCTAGCTCAATTATATTTTTAGCTTTTTCCATTTTACCTTCTGCAATCAATTTGTCCATCAATCGAGCAAGATTGGTTCTGTAGGTGATGCTTTCTCTTCTTGTTTCTGGATCGTGATAGATTTTGTCGCTATCGCTATTTCCCCAATCCCAAGCCATTACATTTTTATACATCTTTTCAGAGTCAATTTGTCCCATATCAATTGGGCTTCTCTCTTTTGATTTGGTGCGTACTGGAATCAATTTATAGACCATTCCGTCCAATTGCAAGTATTCCTTCATCCATAAATAATCTTCATCGTCATAGGCACCTCCACTGAAGTAAACAGGACGTTTCCATTTATTTTTTGATATAAAATCAAGCATCATCAAACGGTTTTTGTACAATGCGCTTCCTTTGATGTCAATGTCAATGTAAGGAACAATAGAATCATATTGAGTAGGTGAAACTACTTTGTATTTGATGATGTCACTTTTATTAACAGTAATCCTCAATTTGTTCGTTGGGAAATAATGAATCGTTTGTCCATTTTGAAGGCCTACTGTAGATTTAGGGTCTTTGATAAAATCAATAATAGAATCTAATCCTACTCTTTTATTTATTTTCGGAATATAAGCTACATAATCGAGTTTGTCTCCTACGTACTCATCATGTGTGAACGAAATAGGTAAACCATCAGATTCATAAGATTTCATTTTCATTTGATCAATATACCAGTCTGTCATCAATAAGCTGGTGTTGACGATTTTGATATCCGTTCTAATTTTTTCGATTTCTTGTGCATACCAAAGCGGGAAGGTATCGTTGTCTCCAATAGTAAACAATACGGCATTTGGATCACAGGAGTTCAAATAGGCTTTGGCCATTGCCAATGCTGTGTATTTATCAGAGCGATCATGGTCATCCCAGTTTTGAGCAGCCATAAGGACTGGAGCAGCAAGTAAACTTGCAGAGATAATTATTGGTCCTGCTATTTTGGGTGATAAATAGGTTTGTAAACTTTCGTATAAAGAGTAAACTCCAAATCCAATCCACATCGCAAACACATAAAAGGAGCCTACAAGTGCATAATCTCTTTCTCTTGGTTCGAAAGGGCGTTCGTTAAGGTAAATTTTTAATGCAAGTCCCATAAATAAGAACAGCATCAATAAAACATAAAAGCTTTTGCGCTCTTTGCTTGCGTGAAACATGATCCCGATTAATGCTAGGATAAACGGTAGGAAATAATACGTATTTCTACCTTTATTGTTCAATACATCCGAAGGTAAATCAGTTTGTGAACCCAAATGGATTTCGTCTAAAAAGTCAATACCACTCAACCAGTTCCCGTCCATAGAATCATAACGTCCTTGGTTGTCACTTTGTCTTCCAACAAAATTCCACATCAAATACCTCCAATACATGTATCCAAATTGGTATTCAACCATGAAGCTCAAGTTGTCTGCAGTAGTTGGTTTTTCGATAATTAAATATTCACCGTAGCTTTTTAAGAATTTTACATAGCCTTCATTGTCAATTTGTTTTTGAGCATAGGCCAATCTAAATTCAGATACCGTTTTTTCAACCTCGTTTTTTAACTGTGCTATAGCTTTGTTGTAATCTTCCTCAGATATTTTACTAGCGTCGATTCCGTATTTTGCCAAATCTTCCTCGTACGGATAATTTGGGTTGATTTTAAATTCGGGTGCATGGGTGAAGTTAATGTAGTTTTCTACGTGCTCAGAACTCCACATTCTAGGTAATATAGT
Source organism: Flavobacterium faecale (assembly GCF_003076455.1). Taxonomy (NCBI): domain Bacteria; kingdom Pseudomonadati; phylum Bacteroidota; class Flavobacteriia; order Flavobacteriales; family Flavobacteriaceae; genus Flavobacterium; species Flavobacterium faecale. The sequence continues at coordinate 442,178 of NZ_CP020918.1, read as the reverse complement.
TTTGTGGTAATCATCACTATTTTGAACAGCATTTTTGTAATTGTTTACAATAACGTACTTACCAGTTTTACGATCTCTTTCGTAGTTAGGTGCTTTGTCCAAGTATGGAGTTTCTGGGTCAAGTCCAGCAAAAGCTTCAGTGTATTGTGGTCCGTAGAATAATGGGTTTACACCGTATTGTTCTCTATTGTAATAAGCAAGAACCTCTGCCGCATCTGAGGGTTTGTTCTCGTTGATAACCGTATTTGCATTGGCTCTAATAGGTAACATCATCCAAGTTGAGAATCCAATTAGAATAAAAAGGACACATAATAACAATGTATTATAGTGTATCATTCCTTTGGCTTTGGTGTAATTTAAACTAAAGTAAAAGAAGGCAATCAAAACAAGAGTGACAATGATAGTACCAGAGTCAAAAGGTAGACCGAAGCTGTTCACCATAAAAATTTCGCTCTTACCAAAAAACGCCATCGTAAGTGGTAGTAACAATTTAAAAATAAACAATAAGACAGAAACCACAACTACATTGGCAATTATGAAGTTTTTTACGGTAATTGTTTTGTAGTTTTTAAAGTAATATAATAATCCAATAGAAGGAATAGTCAATAGGGCCATAAAGTGTACACCAAATGAAAGTCCGATTACTAATGAAATTACAAGCAGCCATCTATTACCGCGAGGAGTGTTCATTTCTTGCTCCCAACGCAATCCTAGCCAAAACAGCAAAGCAATAAATAAGGAGGCCATTGCGTATACTTCGGCTTCAACAGCATTAAACCAAAAACTATCAGAGAAGGTATAGGCTAATGAACCTACAAATGAACTCCCGAGTATTGCAATATAATTTTCTTTTGAGATTTCTTTTTCAGCATCCTCACCAATCATCTTTTTTAAGATCATGGTTGAAGACCAAAACATAAATAGGATAGTGAAGGCACTCGAAAACACGGATGTCATATTAACCATAAGCGCTATATGTTGCGCGTCTGTAGCAAACATTGCAAAAAAGGCACCGATCATTTGAAAGAGTGGTGCTCCTGGAGGGTGACCTACTTCTAGTTTTGCCGATGTAGCGATATATTCACCACAATCCCAAAAGCTCATAGTAGGTTCAACTGTTAAGCTGTACGTTATTAATGCGATTGCAAATGTAACCCAACCTATTATAGTATTCCATTTGTTGAAATTGAATGCTGCCTTATTCATGTATCAAAATTTAGTTTTATTTTTACAATGCAAAGAAAATGTTTTTTTATGGAAACTACTTAGCATTAACAAAAAATTCTAGCAAACTAACCTCATGTGTTAAGTACTTGAATGCTAGTTTGTTTTGTTTTTAGTTCGATGCTTTCGAAAAAAAAATGAAAAAAAATCAATAAAAAGTGCCGAAAAAGTTTGCGCAAACTAAATATTATTATAAATTTGCACCCGCAACAAAGGAATAATGGTCCATGGTGTAATGGTAACACTACTGTTTTTGGTGCAGTCATTCAAGGTTCGAGTCCTTGTGGACCAACAAAAAGCTTCTCAATTGAGAAGCTTTTTTTTTGCTCTTAATTTGGAGGGTAGAACAGATACTTTTTGCGACAATTCATTTTCGATACAAATTTTTCCGAAACAATAAAAAGTTAGTTTTTATTTTTCGAATGAAAAAAAAGTAGGGAAACGATAAATTTTAGGATGCAAAAGGACGAAGATATAGTCTGAGGGTAAGGTATTTTTTTTGGTTTATAAAAAAAACACTATATTTGCACCGTTATTTATTAAAATCTAGATAATGAGGGGACTAATAGTCCCCTCTTTTTATAAAAATATGGTGTTTAAAGAAAAAATAAATTCATTGCTATTAGAAGCGTTATCAGAGAGGCCTTCGCTTTTCTTGATTGACGTTGTAATCACAGATGCTTTTAAAGTAATTGTGACTATTGATGGTGATAACGGAGTGGTTTTACAAGATTGTATTGATGTAAGTAGAGCGGTAGAGAGTAATTTGGATCGTGAAGAACAAGATTTCTCGCTTGAAGTAGCTTCTTTTGGAGTTGGTGGACCGCTTAAATTTATTAGACAATACAAGAAAAATGTAGGTAGAACCCTGATTGTGAAAACAGCAACCGAAAATATAGAAGCAGAATTGGTAGAAGCTAATGATGATTTTGTAATTTTGGCGTGGGAAGCAAGAGAACCTAAGAAAATTGGGAAAGGGAAAGAGACAGTTCAAAAAAGACTGGAGCTATCTTATGGAGATATAAAAGAAGCAATTGTTACAGTAACATTTTAATTAAAGAATTCGCATGGAAAATTTAGCATTAATCGATTCATTTTCAGAGTTTAAAGATGATAAACTTATTGATCGTGTAACGCTTATGGCAATTTTAGAAGATGTATTTAGAAATGCATTGAAGAAAAAATACGGTTCAGATGACAATTTTGATATTATTATAAATCCTGATAAAGGAGATATGGAAATCTGGAGAAGAAGAGTAATCGTTGCTGATGAAGATCTAGATTTTGAAAACGAAGAAATTACGCTAACTGAAGCAAGAAAAATTGAAGCCGATTTTGAAATTGGTGAAGAGGTTTCTGAAGAGGTGAAATTAATTGATTTAGGAAGAAGAGCGATCTTGGCTTTACGTCAAAACTTGATTTCTAAAATTCATGAACACGACAATACAAATCTTTATAAGCAATTTAAAGATTTAATTGGCGATATTTACACCGCAGAAGTGCACCATGTTCGACCAAGAGTTGTAATTTTGGTAGATGATGAAGGTAACGAAATTGTTTTACCTAAAGAAAAACAAATTCCTTCTGACTTTTTCCGTAAAGGAGATAACGTTCGTGGAATTATTGAAAGCGTTGAGCTAAAAGGAAATAAACCTCAAATTATTATGTCTAGAACTTCTGAGAAGTTTTTAGAGAAATTGTTTGAACAAGAGATTCCTGAGGTTTTTGACGGTTTGATTATGGTTAAAAATGTTGTAAGAATTCCTGGTGAAAAAGCAAAAGTAGCTGTTGAAACTTATGATGATAGAATTGATCCAGTTGGTGCTTGTGTAGGTATGAAAGGATCACGTATTCACGGAATTGTACGTGAATTAGGTAATGAAAATATTGATGTTATTAATTTTACTAGTAACATTCAATTGTATATAACAAGAGCATTAAGCCCTGCAAAAGTATCTTCGATTAAAATCAATGAAGAAACTAAGAGAGCAGAAGTGTTTTTGAAATTGGAAGAAGTGTCTAAGGCTATTGGTCGTGGAGGGCATAACATCAGATTGGCTGGTCAATTGACAGGTTATGAGTTAGATGTTATACGTGAAGGCGATGTAGCTGGTGCTACGGCAGATGAGGATGATGTGGAGTTGACAGAATTCTCAGATGAGATAGAAGCGTGGGTAATTGAAGAATTTGCTAAAATTGGTTTGGATACTGCAAAAAGTATCTTAGCTCAAGAAGTAAATGATTTAGTTAGAAGAACAGACCTAGAAGAGGAAACAATTCTAGATGTAATGAAAATTTTGAAAGAAGAATTTGAGAGTTAACCTCTAAATACTTCTAGCAACACAACGAAAAAGGTAATATTAAAAAGGTTTTATGTCTGAAGAGAGAATTATTAGAATAAACAAAGTTTTAAGAGAATTGAATATTTCTTTAGAAAGAGCTGTGGATTATCTGAAAGATAAAGGGATTAGCATTGAGTCTAACCCCAACACAAAAATTTCTGATAATGAATACAAGGTCTTGTGCGGTCAATTTGCGGGTGACAAAGGAAAAAAAGAAGCTTCAAAAGAAGTAGGAGAGGAAAGAAGAAAGGAAAAAGAGGCATTGCGTGTTGAGAGAGAAAATGAAATTGAAGACAAACGTAAGCAAGACGAAGAGGAACGCTTGAAACAACAAGAAGTAATCAAGGCTAGAGCTGTGGTTACGGGACCTGTTCAAGTTGGGAAGATTGATCTTAACCCAAAGAAAGCTGCTCCCGCTGTTAAAGCTACAGTAGCACCTGTTGAAGTGCCTAAAGAAAAAGTAGTTGCTGAAAAAGTAACTCCTAAAGAAGTGGTAGCAGAGAAACCAGTTGTTGAGAAAAAAGAAGCTAAAGCTGAAGTTGTTGAGCCAGTTGCTCCAAAAAAGACAACTCCAAAAGTAGAGGTAGTTGTTACTCCCGCTACTGATGAAGCTCCTGCTGAAGAAGCTATTGCAACGCAGTATCAAAAACTATCTGGTGCTAAACTAACAGGTCAAACTATTGACTTGTCTCAGTTTAACAAACCTAAAAAGAAAAAAGAAGAGCCAAAAATAACACCTAATAAACCAGGTGCTGCAGGTGCGGCTAATAAAAATAAACGTAAAAGAATTGCTCCTAAACCGGGCACGCCAAGACCTCCTGGAGTTCCTGGTGCACCAAATCCTAATAAGATTACGCCAAATACTGGTGGTGGTGGTTACAATGCGAACAGAAGTTCTAGACCTGGTTTTGTAAAAGGTAATCGACCTGCTATTGTTGCAAAAGTTGAGCCTACAGAAGAAGAAGTTAAGAATCAAATTCGTGAGACGCTAGAGAAACTACAAGGTAAAAAAGGTGGTAAATCTAAAGCGGCGAAATACAGAAGAGATAAAAGAGATACGCACCGTCAAAAATCTGATGATGAGCAAAGAGCTATAGACGAAGGAAGTAAAACTATTAAGGTTACTGAGTTTGTTACTGTTGGTGAAATTGCAATCATGATGGATGTGCCAATTACTAAAGTTATTGGTACTTGTATGTCACTTGGAATCATGGTTACCATGAACCAGCGTTTGGATGCAGAGACTTTGACAATTGTTGCTGATGAGTTTGGTTATGAAGTTGAATTCATAACTGTAGACATTGAAGAAGCAATCGAAGTAGTTGTTGATAAAGAAGAAGATTTAGTATTTAGAGCGCCGATCGTTACAGTTATGGGTCACGTTGACCACGGTAAGACGTCGTTACTAGATTATATTCGTAAAGAAAATGTAATTGCAGGTGAGTCTGGAGGTATTACACAGCATATTGGTGCTTATGGAGTAACTTTAGATAACGGTCAAAAAATTGCATTTTTAGATACACCAGGTCACGAGGCGTTTACCGCGATGCGTGCACGTGGAGCACAAGTTACCGATATTGCTATTATTGTTATTGCGGCGGATGATGATATCATGCCACAAACAAAAGAAGCAATTTCTCATGCTCAAGCAGCTGGGGTGCCAATCATTTTTGCGATAAACAAAATTGATAAGCCGAACTCGAACGTTGAAAGAATTAAAGAACGTTTGGCAAGTATGAACTTACTAGTAGAAGACTGGGGTGGAAAAATCCAATCTCATGACATCTCTGCTAAAGTAGGTACTGGTGTTAAAGAACTTTTGGAAAAAGTATTACTTGAAGCTGAAATTTTAGATTTGAAATCAAATCCAAATAAAGCAGCACAAGGAACTGTTGTTGAAGCATTCTTGGATAAAGGTAAAGGTTATGTATCTACAATTTTAGTACAACACGGTACATTGAAAATTGGAGATTATATGTTGGCTGGTAAACACCACGGTAAGATTAAAGCAATGCATGATGAAAGAGGTCACTCAGTACTAGTTGCTGGTCCTTCTACTCCGGTTTCTGTTTTAGGTCTTGATGGTGCTGCTACAGCAGGTGATAAGTTCAATATTTTTGAAGACGAAAAAGAAGCAAAACAAATTGCTGCAAAACGTTCTCAATTAATGCGTGAACAATCTGTACGTACACAACGTCATATTACACTGGATGAAATTGGTCGTCGTATTGCATTAGGTCAATTTAAAGAATTGAACGTGATCCTTAAAGGAGATGTGGATGGTTCTGTTGAAGCACTTTCTGATTCGTTCTCTAAATTATCTACTGAAGAAATTCAGATTAATATTATCCATAAAGGTGTTGGAGCAATTACTGAAACTGACGTTATGTTGGCTTCTGCTTCTGATGCGATCATTATCGGATTTAACGTTCGTCCTGCTGGAAACGCAAGACAACTGGCTGATAAGGAAGAAATCGACATCCGTTACTACTCTATTATCTACGCAGCAATCGATGACTTGAAAGATGCAATGGAAGGAATGTTAGCTCCTGAAATGAAAGAGGAAGTACTTGGTACTGCTGAAATTAGAGAATTGTTTAAAATCTCTAAAGTGGGTACTATTGCAGGTTGTATGGTTATGGATGGTAAAATCCAACGTAACGCTAAGATTCGTATTATTCGTGAAGGTGTTGTAGTTCACGAAGGAGAATTAGTAGCCTTGAAACGTTTCAAAGACGATGTCAAAGAAGTAGCCAAAGGTTATGATTGTGGTATCCAAGTAAAAGGATTCAACGACGTTGAAGAAAGAGATGTTATCGAATGTTACCATGAAGTAGCAATCAAGAAAAAATTGAAATAGAATTTTCAGTATATAAAGTAAAAAATCCCGAGCAATCGGGATTTTTTGTGTTTAAGAATGTCTTGGAATGTGTATTCTCAAATCGTGGAAGTCGAATTTATTAAGACATTTGTTTGTTTTGGTAATTTTTTATTAGGGACTTGCAACGCCAAAAAAACGGTTCAAGTTCGTGACGCTTCGGGTTGATCCAATTTTTATCAGTTAGTAAAAGTCTAAAAAAAATGATTTTCACTGACGTCTTTTATTTGAAAAGTTGTAGATGTCATTCTGCATTGTATCTACTTCCCGAAATTTCATTTAAAACTAAAAATCGCTATTATCTCTATTGTTGTGCGACTAGGGTTCCTGGTATACTTCGTAATTTGAGGAAGTAAAGTGTTTATAAACACAAAAAGCAACACATTACTGAGTTGCTTTTTTTTGGAATGAAAGTGAAAGAGCTTTAGTATTTGTCGCTATATGTTGAATGTAGATAGAAAACCCTTTCTACCTGATTATACCGGAATTTGATGGTTGTAACTAATTTTAAATGGTTGCTACTACATTTGGAGCAACAGTTAATTCTTTGCCATTAACATTTAAAACTAATTCTTGATTGCCATCGACTGTAAAAGTAGATTGTGCGGCACTGACGTTTACTGTCACGATTTGGTTTCTGAAATTGATTTTAAAAGAATAAGCTTCCCATTCTTTTGGGATTTTTGGTGTGAAGTGCAATTGGCTGTTTTTGATCCTCATTCCGCCAAAACCTTCTACAATACTCATCCATGTTCCTGCCATTGATGTGATGTGGCAACCTTCTTCAACTTCTTTGTTATAATCGTCAAGATCTAAACGTGATGTGCGCAGGTAAAATTGATACGCCATATCCATTTTATCTAACTTAGCGGCTTGAATAGAGTGGACGCATGGTGAAAGCGAACTTTCATGTACGGTAAATGACTCATAAAAGTCAAAATTACGCTCTAATTCTTCTCTCGTAAAGTGATCTTCAAAAAAGTAAAAACCTTGCAGTACGTCTGCTTGTTTTATGTAGGGAGATCGTAACACGCGATCCCATGACCATTTTTGATTGATAGGGCGCTGTGCTTTGTCTAAATCTTTTACCGGTACTAAATCTTTATCTAAAAATCCGTCTTGTTGAAGGTAGATTCCAAGGGCTTCTGATTTAGGAAAATACATGTTGGATGCTACTTTGTTCCAAGCTTGTATTTCCGCATCACCCAGTTTTACTTTTTCAATGATACGTTTGTGATCTTTAGGGTATTCAATAGCAACTCTTTTTAATTGTGCTGTTGTGTAATCAATACACCATTTGGCTATATAGTTGGTGTAAAAGTTATTATTGATATTGTTTTCGTATTCATTTGGTCCAGTAACACCTAGAATTACGTATTGTTTTTTGTCATTCGAATAACTAGCTCTCTGATGCCAAAAGCGGGCAATACCAATTAATACCTCCAAACCTTTTTCTGGAATATAGGAATAGTCACCTGTAAAACGGTAAAAATTAAAAATAGCAAATGCAATGGCACCGTTGCGGTGAATTTCTTCGTGTGTGATTTCCCATTCGTTATGGCATTCTTCACCATTCATGGTTACCATAGGGTAGAGCGCTGCTCCGTTGTTGAACCCTAAATTCTGTTCTGCGTTTTCAATCGCTTTGTCTAATTGATTGTAACGATAGGTTAGTAGGTTGCGAGCTACTTTTTGATCTTTGGTTGCCATATAAAACGGAATGCAATATGCTTCGGTGTCCCAATACGTTGAGCCTCCATATTTTTCTCCTGTAAATCCTTTGGGACCAATGTTTAAACGGCTGTCTTTCCCTAAATAAGTTTGGTTTAGTTGGAAGATGTTAAAACGGATACCTTGTTGCGCTTTTACATCTCCTTTAATGGTGATATCTGACATCTCCCAAATTTTTCCCCAGGCTTCTTTTTGGTCAGACAAAAGTTGTTCATAACCAATCGTAGTTGCTTTTTCTATAGCACTCTTTGCGGCTTCTAGTGTATTATTATGATTTAATGATACGGTATATCCTCCAAATTTTTGAATAGAAGATTTTATACTTTTCGAAACAGAAACTTGATAAGTAAATTGTGTTTTATCTACTTCGTTTTCGATGGATAGCGGTGATAATTGCAGATCTTTATCATTTTCAAAAATGCTATTGTGCATATAAGTGGTAACCTTGAAAGCTGTCTTTAGCGTTTGAGCAGTAACAAAACCTTTATTGTTATCAGTTGCTACGTCAAGTGGTTCCCAAAATTTTTCTTCCCAGTTTGTGTCTTCGTTTGATACTCCTGCGTCAAGATAGGGTTTGTAAATGATTGTTGCATCTTGGTTCAATGGAGTAATATCAAATTTGATGGCGCCTATTTCATCTTCATTGATGGATAGAAAGCGTCTAGAATTCACTTCAACCGTGATGCCGTTTTGTAAAGTTGCCGTGAAAGATCGGTTGTACCAACCTTCTTGCATGTTTAATTCACGACGGTATTTTTCAATCTTAGTACAACTGTTCAAGTCTAATGCCTCACCGTTAATTTCGATGTCTATTCCGATCCAGTTGGGTGCGTTTAATACTTTTGCAAAATATTTTGGGTAGCCATTTTTCCACCAACCCACTTTAGTTTTATCTGGATAATATATTCCGGCGATGTAGCTTCCTTGGAACGTTTTTCCAGAATATTGTTCTTCAAAATTGGCACGTTGTCCCATTGCTCCATTACCAATACTGAACAAGCTTTCGGATGATTTTACTCTTTCGACATCAAATCCTTCTTCTATGATAGACCAATTGTCTGGTTGTATATAATCTTGGTTCATTTTGTGTTGTTTAAAATTAGCTTCTGCTGTGCTTTAGCTTTGTTCCTGGATTAGTGTGTCTACAAATTGAGTGGTGATCTCGGTAAAATCGTTAAATATGTATTTTGCTTCGTATAATGTGCTAGGGTCTCCAATACCAATGCTAGTCATTTTGCCTATGTTTGCAGCTTGCACACCCGCAATTGAGTCTTCAAAAACAATTGAATTTTCAGGGCTTATGGCAAGCTTTTGAGCTGCAATCAAAAATACTTCTGGATCAGGTTTGGCATTTGTTACATCATTTCCGTCCACGATGGCATCGAAGTACGAAATGATATCAGTTTTTTCAAGGATTGGTCGCGCATTTTTACTGGCAGAACCAAGGGCAATTGGTTGCTTTATTTCTTTTAAATATTTTAATATCGGAAGAACACCTGGTAATATTTCGCTTTGATTCATATCGACCAAATACAATAGGTAATCATCATTCTTTTGAATTAGCCATTTATTTTTGTCTTCTTGTGTTGCGTCAATTTTCCCTAAGTCTAATATAATATCCAGAGAACGAATACGACTAACGCCTTTTAAGAGCTCATTATGCTCATGTGTGAAATCAATTCCAAGTTGATCTGCAATTTTTTTCCAGGCTAGATAATGGTATTTCGCCGTGTCTACAATAACTCCATCTAGGTCAAATATAAAAGCTTTTTTAATGGTCATGTTGTGTTTGATTATCTGATTAGGTTTTTGAGATTGTAGTAAATATAAATATTTATTTATTAAATCATCTTTTGGTAGTTGAAATAATATGTAAAATTAAAGCAATAGTAATGTAGGTGCTCAAAAAATGAAGAATTGCTTTTATTTGAAAGTTTTACTGTTTTTTTTAAAGGCCTTTTCGATACATAATTGATTCTTAAAATGTAGAAGTTGACGTTTTAAAATAAAAAATTTAATTGCGGAAGTTAAGTTTGGGCCAAAAAAAAACCCAATTCTTGCGAATTGGGTTTTATTATCAATTGAGAAAATCAATTATCCTTCAACTTCGAATGGAAGGATTGAAACGTATGATTTGTTATCTCTTTTCTTTTGGAACTTTACAATTCCAGGAACTCTTGCGTGTAATGTATGATCTTTTGAGATGTATACATTTTCTCCTGGGTTGTGTTTAGAACCTCTTTGTCTTACGATGATGTTCCCTGCAATAGCAGCTTGTCCACCAAAAATCTTAACACCTAAACGTTTTGATTCTGATTCTCTACCATTCTTGGAACTACCGACACCTTTCTTGTGAGCCATGACGTATTAGTTTTAAATATTGTTATTATTCTTGAGTATCTTCTTTTTTAGCTTTTGGAGCTTTTTTTACTTTTGGAGCTGGTGCTTCTTCAGTACTTGCTTCAGCAGCTGCTTTTTTAGTTGCTTTTTTAGCACCTGTAGCAGTAATACCTTCAATTACAATTTGAGTAAGATATTGTCTGTGACCATTTCTTTTCTTGTATCCTTTTCTTCTTTTCTTTTTGAAAATGATAACTTTGTCTCCTTTTAAGTGTTGTAACACTTTAGCTTCTACTGAAGCACCTTCTATAGCTGGGGCGCCTAAAGTTACATTACCATTGTCGTCTAATAAAAGAACTTTGTCAAAAGAAATTTTTGAACCTTCTTCACTAGCCAAACGGTTAACATAAACCTTTAAGTCTTTGCTTACTTTGAACTGTTGCCCTGCTATCTCTACGATTGCATACATACCGATTGATTTATAAATTTTTAAGGTTGCAAATATACAATTAATATTTTATTATGCAATTAGTTAAAATAAAATTTATTAAGTTTTGTAGTCTGGTTTCAATTTCCCTTGTATTTATGGGTGTTGCAGCTTGTTTTTGATGAATTATTAGGAACAAATATTCTTTGATGATTAAAATACTGTATTTTTGATGTCATTATTTAGGTAATTACATTACAATATTATTAATCCTTATGAAAAAATATATAATGATAGCAAGTACTGCTCTTATGTTGGGTGGAGTAGCGTCTGCTCAGAAAATCACTTTTGAAGAATATAATCTTGATAACGGTATGCATGTGATTTTGCATAAAGATAGCGCCGCGCCTGTGGTGGTTACTTCAGTGATGTATCATGTAGGTTCTAAAGATGAGAACCCAAATAAAACTGGTTTTGCACATTTTTTCGAACACTTACTTTTCGAAGGAACAAAAAATATTAAAAGAGGGGAATGGATGAAATTGGTTTCGGCCAATGGAGGTGTTAATAATGCCAATACAACCGAAGATCGTACCTATTATTATGAAGTCTTTCCGTCAAACAGTTTGGAGTTGGGTTTATGGATGGAGGCTGAGCGTTTGTATCATCCTGTGATTAATCAAATAGGAGTAGACACGCAGAAAGGTGTTATTAAGGAAGAGAAAAAGTCGCGATCAGATAATCAGCCTTACGGTGCGGTGATCGAAGTGGTTAAAGAAAATATGTACACCAAACATCCTTATAGATGGCCTATTATAGGTTCTATGGAACATTTGGATTCGGCTAAATTAGAAGATTTTCAAATGTTTAATCAGCAATTTTATACTCCTAATAATGCTGTTTTGGTGGTTGCAGGTGATATCGATATTAAAATCACCAAAGAGTGGATCCAAAAATTTTTTGGCTTTATACCAAAAGGACCAGCTGTGAAAAGGGTTTCATTTGAAGAGGCTCCAATAACCGAAACGATAAAAGCAAGATACGAAGATCCAAATATTCAGATTCCGATGGTGGTGGCTTCATACAGAACGCCTTCGATGAAAACTAGAGAAGCACGAGTATTGGATTATATCTCGGGGTATCTAAGTGATGGTAAAAGTTCAAAATTGTACAAAAAAATGGTTGATCAAAGTAAAAAGGCATTGCAAGTTGGTGCTTTTAACTACAGCCAAGAAGATTACGGAATGTACATAATTTATAGTTTGCCTATGGCAGAATTTGGTGCTGCAGATTTACTGAAAGAGATTGATGAAGAGATTGTAAAAATTCAAACAGACTTAATTTCAGAAAAAGATTTTCAAAAGTTGCAAAATCAATTCGAAAATCAATATGTGAACAATAATTCAAACGTGGAAGGTGTTGCTGAGAATTTAGCAAAATACTACATGTTATACGGTGATGTAAATTTGATAAACACTGAAATAGATATTTATCATTCGATCTCTAGAGAAGAAATTAGAGAAGTTGCCAGAAAATATTTAAATCCAAATCAAAGATTGTTGTTGGATTATGTTCCAGTTCCAGAACCAAAAAATTAATTTTGATTTAAATCGTATTTTTTAAAGGTTGGTAATCTGCTTCAATTCAAAAGGAGTGTCGCGCGATCCATCAAAAAAATAGTTCATCTATATGAAAACATATTCCTTATTATTCATCCTATTATTGTTTACCGCTACTATGCAAGCACAAGATTATAAACAGCCAAAACAAGGCAAGCCACCCGTTGTAAATGTCAAAAAACCACAAATATTTTCACTTTCGAATGGATTAAAGGTGATGGTGGTTGAAGATCATAAATTACCGAGAGTCACTTTTAATTTGACAATTGATAATCCGCCTTATGCTGAAAAAGATAAAAAAGGAGTAGATGACTTGACAAGCAGCCTAATGGGGAACGGAAGTGTGAAGATCTCCAAAGACGATTTTAATGAAGAGTTGGACTTTTTGGGCGCTAACGTTAATTTTAATTCGCATGGTGCGTATGCCAATTCACTATCAAAATATGCTGGTAGAGTTTTGGAGTTGATGTCTTTTGGGACTTTATATCCTAATTTTTCTCAAGAAGAGTTGGATAAAGAAAAAGCCAAAATGCGCGAAAGTTTAAAATCGCAAGAAAAAAGCGCTCCAGCCATATCAAATAGAGTTGTCGATGTGTTGAGCTTTGGTAAAGAACACCCAATGGGCGAATATATCACTTTGCAAACGATCGATAATGTGAGTCTTGCAGATATTCAACACTACTATAATGCGTACTTCGTTCCAGAAAATGCCTATCTCGTTATTATTGGGGATGTGAAATTCAATGAAGTTAAAAAGAGTGTCGAAACCCTTTTTGGAAAATGGCAAAAACGAAATACGACAGTAGCATCTTATCCTGAGCCTGCAAATGTAGGTGCGCTTGAGATTAATTTTGTTAATGTGCCAACTGCATCTCAAACCGAAATCTCGGTGGTGAATACTGTTCACTTAAAAATGAATGCACCTGACTTTTTTCCGGCAGTAATTGCAACTCATATTTTGGGTGGTGGGTATAATAGTAATTTGAATATGAATCTTCGTGAGGCAAATGGTTGGACGTATGGAGCTAATTCCTCAATGGGGGTTGGAAAATATATTGATAAATTAAGATCATCCTCTTCGGTGCGTGTAAATGCTACAGATAGTGCGGTGGTTGAATTTGTTAAGGAGATCAAGAAAATGCGTACTGAAAAAGTGTCTGACCAATTGTTGACAGATGTTAAGGCTGGTTTTATAGGCCGATTTGTGATGAACTTTGAAAAACCTCAATCTATTGCCCGTTATGCGTTGAATACTGAGATTGAAGAATTGCCTAAAGATTTCTACGAAAATTATATTAAAACGATAACTGCAGTAACTGCAGATGATGTTTTGAAAGCAGCGAATAAGTATTTTTTAATTGATAATTCGCGAATCATTATAATTGGTAATGCCGAAGTAGTGCTACCGGGTCTTAAGAAATTAAATATTCCAATTCATTATTTTGATAAATTTGGTAGTCCTATCACTGAAGCGCAATTGCAAGTAGCGCAGTAGTTTTCGAAAGACTTACTATTTAAAAAAAAACCAACCTTCAAATTATTATGAAGATTGGTTTTTTTGTTTCAGGTAGTTTCTTTTTGCTTCCTAGCAGATAGATAAACGCCAATTAAGATGATGAAGGCTCCAAAGAACTGAACAGGAGTGAGGCTTTCGTTGTCTAATAGTCCCCAGCTAAAGGCGATTAACGGAATCAAATAAGTTACCGAAGAGGCGAATACCGGTGAGGCAATTTGTATTAGTTTAAAAAATATAATGTTTGCGATACCAGTTCCTAATACGCCAAGAATCAAAATGAAGAGTATTGATGTTTGTGTTTTTTCTACGGCCATTGTTTCTGTAAATCCAGAGAAGAATAAAATGGCAAGCGCAGGTAAAAATAACACAGCAAAATTCCCGGTTGTGATACTTAATGGTGATAGGTCTGATAGGTAATGCTTGATTAGGTTGACATTGATTGCGTAACAAATTGATGCAATGATGATTAAAAAAGCATAGTAGTAATTTTGTTCCGGATGGTTCATTGCGCCATTTAAAACTAATAATAAACTACCTGCCAACCCGATGAAAACCCCAAAAAGTTGTCTTTTTTGAAATCCTACTTTGAAAGCTATAGCACCTATGATTAGTGTATTTAAGGGAGTAAGAGAATTAAGAATAGCTGTTACGCCACTATCGAGTTCTGTTTGCGAAATAGCAAATAGAAACGCAGGGAAAAACGTGCCACATAAAGCAGTTAAGGCAAGGTATTTCCATTTCTCTTTTGGAACTTTTGATAAACTCTTAAAGCCAATTATCATCAGGAAGATAGAGGCAAATATAATTCGCAAAGAACCCACTTGAATTGCGGTTAAACCGATAAGACCTTTTTTAATTAATATAAAAGAACTTCCCCATATAAGCGCTAATAATGTTAAGTAGGCCCATTTTCCTTGTTTTGCTTCCATGCTGTTTTATTTTAACCCAAAATTGTAATTATTTTATGAATTATCGACACTAATTTGAGTAATTTTGTAATTAATTTTTAAACAATTATTTCAGATGAAAATTATAAAATCAATTGCATTAGTGGTTTTGGCGGGAATTGTTTTTACAAGTTGTAAAAAAGAAGCCGAAGTCTCAGAGAAAATAATTCCACAAAACGCTAAGGCTGAAACAGCTGTAGTTAAGAAAGAAGTTGCTGCAGAAAATTTGCAATCGGCTACATTCAAAATTGAAGGGATGACTTGTCCAGAAGGTTGTGCTAAAACTATACAAGAAGATTTGACTAAAACTGATGGCGTTCAATTAGCAGCTGTAGATTTTGATAAAAAATTGGCGACTGTTTCTTTTGATAAAACAGTTCAAAATCAAGCGTCTTTGACAAAAATCGTTCAAGCAGCTGGAGATGGAACTACTTACAAAGTTTCTGACTTTAAATAAAAAATATCCTTCAAATTATAAAAAAGCCATTAAGATGTAGTTCGTCTTAATGGCTTTTTTATGTTTATAATTTAGTAATTATAGGAGACAACTGTTGTATATAGTAGTGTAAATTTATGAGATCGAGTGTGTCCGGTTTTTAATCCGTGCTATTTAACTTTGATTGAGTAGCTAACTAAACTGTTTTGTTGATGAATCAGTATTATTTCCACTTCAAAGTTTCCATAAGTCGCTGCATGTCATTTTTGATGTAACTCGCTGCGGGCATGATGGAATCAAAATTTGGTTTTGCATAGAAATAGACAGATCCAGTTATAAAATGCTTTGTACTATCGGTTACATAAAATTGAGAGTTTGTGGCTGCGTTTCCATTTACTTGGTAAAACATACCGTATACTTTTTTATCAGGATTTAAATAAGGTTGCTCCAAAATGTCATCTGCTTTGATCACGTGCTCGTATGTGAGTTTTTGAGCGTCACGAAGCAGGTTCTTGATATTGCCATTTACAGGTTTGTAGGTGAGGTAAATAGTCGCCTTCATTTTTGGATAAGTGATGCTAAAACCACAATTTTTGTCACCCTTTATTACTGCTTTCTCGTTAATATCAAATGCAAAAGGACAATTGTTGGCAAAAGCTGCGTATTGCGCTTCGGGATAGTCCAGACGCAGATAGCTTGAGGGTTTTGGCAATACGGTATCTTTGCAACTTACCAAAAGTGTAAGTCCAAAAAATAAGCTGAGAGAGGTGATCTTTTTTAGTAACATAATTTTTTTACCTTGTCTTTTCAGGTTGTTAAGCTAGAAAACGTCAGTTATAGTGATTTAGTGCATCGAGGAAAAGCTTTCTAGTTTTTTTTCGAAAGAAATATTGCGTCTTATTCCAGGGTTACTTTGATTTGTTTGATCCTTTTATTGTCGACTGTTTCTACTTTAAAAGTACAATTTTCAAAAGTTATTTTTTGTCCTTTTTTGGGGAAGTTACCCACTATTTCGAGTAAAAACCCAGCCAGAGTTTCGGCTTCACCTTTTTTAGCTTCAAACAATTCGTCTTCAACTTCGACTATTCGATAAAAATCTTTTAAATTTATTTTCCCTTCAAAAATATAATTCTTGTCGTCTAGTTGTGAGTAATTCACATCTTCATCATCAAATTCATCACTGATGTCGCCTACAATTTCTTCGATAACATCCTCCAAAGAAACAAGTCCAGAGGTTCCTCCATACTCATCGACTACTACGGCCAAGTGATTTTTCATGTTTTGAAAATCTTTTAGCAAGTTGTCTAGTTTTTTATTTTCAGGTACAAAAAATGGTTCTCTTATTAGTGATGCCCAATTAAATTCTTTCTTATTAATGTATGGGAGTAGGTCCTTTACAAATAATATTCCTTCGATCTGATCAATATTATCTCGATAAACTGGAATTCTAGAATAGCCTTTGTCGATTATTTTAGGGCAAATCTCTTCAAATGTTTCATTTATTTCTAATGCAAAAACATCTGTCCTTGGGCTCATTACTTGCTTGGTGTCTGTGTTACCAAAAGAAACGATTCCTTCCAAAATCTTTTGTTCCTCTGAGGTTGTGTCGTCAGAAGAAGTTAGTTCTAAGGCTTGCGATAGCTGATCGACCGAAAAACTGGTTTTTTGCTTGCCGAGTTTGTTGTGTAAAAAAACGGTTGCGCTACGCATAGGTATGCTTATAGGTGATAAAACCTTTTCTAAAATTAGAATAGGATAAGCGACAAACTTTGCAAACTTAATGTTGTTTCTACTAGCGTACACTTTGGGTAATACTTCTCCAAATAGTAAAAGTAGAAAAGTAACTACAATTACTTCAAGTATAAATTTGAGTACTGGTGAATGTATTGTTGCGAATAGATTACCTCCCACAAATGAAAACAGAATAACAACACCAATATTGATGAAGTTGTTTGCAACAAGTAAAGTAGCTAGTAATTTTTTTGGGCGAGTAAGAAGGTCGGCAAGGATTTTACCCTTAGATTGATCTTCTTGAAGGGAGTCGTCGATATCTTTTTGCGAAAGCGAAAATAAAGCAACCTCTGCTCCTGATACTACTGCTGAGCAAAATAGCAAAGCTAGTATTGCGAAGGAACCAAATAATAGATCAGTGTCTATTGTATATGCGAGATTTAAACTGGGCTCTGGGTCCAAATTACAAAAGATTAGTTAGACATTTAAAACGGCAAATCATTAATTGGTAAGTCGTTATTATTTTGAGGGTCAAAGTTAGTGTTTTTTGTGGATTCAGTTGGAGAATTTTGTTTGTTGTTTTCGTTCTCTTTTTTAGTTGATAAAAAAGTGAATTCTGTGACCTGAATTTCGCTTGTATACTTGGTTGATCCGTCTTCAGCTTGCCATTGTCGTGATTTTATTCTTCCTTCGATGTAAATTTTATCTCCTTTCGATAAATATTTTTCACATATTTCGGCCGCTTTATTACGCACAACAAGGTTATGCCACTCCGTCGAGGTTATTTTTTCATTGGTTGTTTTGTTAATATAGACCTCGTTTGTGGCCAATGAAAATCGTCCAATACAATTTCCTCCATCAAAGTAATGCATCTTGACATCTTCGCCAAGAAAACCGATAAGCATCACTTTATTTAATGTTCCGTTCATAATTGTTTATGGTATTTAACTCAAAGGTACATTTTTTTTAAATTCCTTCGATGAAATTGTGAAGTACGATCGGGAAGGGGAGTGTTTTTAATTGGATTTGATCTATGCCTTCTGATAATGTTCCTTCAATTACTACTTTCCAAAATTTTATGTGCAAATGTTGATGGGATAATTTATGAATTACCCTCTTGTGATCGTACTCATATATAGTAGTGATATTTTCAGATTTATAGAGTTCTTTTTCGATGGCTTCAGATACAAAATCGAAATCTTCAGGTTTTTGAGTTTCTAAAAGTGGAAATTCGTAAAGATTATGCCAAATTCCTTTCTGAGTTCGTTTTTGAACCAAGGTTTTATTCTCTGCATCTTCAAGAATCATATAATTAAAGTAGCGGTTGGTTACTTTTGTCTTTTTTAATTTTACAGGTAGTAGGGTAACTTTTTTTCTTTGTAATGCCAAACAGCTGTCGCTAAAAACACAATTTTCGCAATCGGGATTCTTGGGTACACACTGCAAAGCTCCAAACTCCATTATGGCTTGATTGAAGAGTGCAGGTTGATCAGCAGGGATTAATTCTGCCGCTAGAGCTGTAAATTCTTTTTTGGTTGCTGCATGGGCAATATCAGATTCAATATCAAAATACCGTGCGAGTACTCTAAAAACATTACCATCAACTACAGGAACAACTTCATTATAAGAAAAAGATGCAATAGCTGCTGCGGTATATTCGCCAACACCTTTTAATTTTAATAGATCATTATAGTTGTTTGGAAATTGGCTATCTAATTCAAAAGCTATATATTGTGCCGTCTTATGTAAATTTCTAGCGCGAGAATAGTAACCTAATCCCTGCCATAATTTTAAAACTTGCTCTTCGTCGGCATTTGCGAGGTCAAAAACGGTTGGAAAATTGGTGGTAAAAGACAAAAAATAAGGCATTCCTTGCGCAACTCTGGTCTGTTGTAACATGATTTCAGAGAGCCAAATGTGGTATGGATTGGTGGTTTTGCGCCATGGTAAATCGCGTTTATTTTGTAAGTACCAAGAAATAAGCGTGTTATGAAAAATCATCATTAATTATTTGTAAACAAAAGTAAAAGTTTATATGATTAAAATTTAATGAATTAGCTTGATATATTGTATTTTAAATTCCTATATTTGCACACTCAAAAAAAATTATTACAATATAATAAATAGGAAAGACAATGACGAAAGCAGATATCGTAGCAAAAATTTCAGAAAAACTAGGTCTTGAAAAGGGTGATGTTCAGGCAACAGTTGAAACTTTTATGGAGGAGGTTAAAAACTCTTTAGAAACTGGTGATAACGTTTATTTAAGAGGTTTTGGAAGTTTTATCGTTAAAACGAGAGCTGAAAAGACAGGAAGAAATATTTCTAAGAACACTACAATCAAAATCCCTGCACACAATATTCCAGCTTTCAAACCTGCAAAAGTTTTTGTAGAAGGAGTAAAAACAAATAACGAAGCAAAATAATATTATTAATCATAAAATCTAAAAGATTATGCCAAGTGGTAAAAAAAGAAAAAGACATAAGGTAGCGACGCACAAACGTAAAAAAAGAGCGAGAGCTAACCGTCACAAGAAGAAAAAGTAGTTTATAACTACTTTTTTCTTTTTAAAAGTTCATTGAAATTGAAAATTAGTCTTCAGTCTTCAAATTATAGTCCTCAGTTTACTGATAACTATGAGTTGAAGACTGCTAGCTGATTTTCTTCGGGTAATAAAACCTGTTCAAATTATTGTTTAATCCATCCCTACAATTAGCCTTTGGCCTGTAGCTAATAGCTTTTTGTAATTTTTAATTGCCAAAAGCCAAGAGCCGAGAGCTAAAAGCCAAAAAGTTCGGATAAAAATTTACAAATGAATAAAGAATTAATCATTCGATCTAGTTCTGATTTCGTAGATTTTGCCTTATTAAAAGATGGAAAACTAATTGAATTACACAAAGAAGAAGAAAAAAGCAACTTTCAAGTTGGTGATATTTTTATTGCCAAAATAAGGAAACCCGTTGCTGGTCTTAATGCTGCTTTTGTAAATGTAGGCTATGAAAAAGATGCCTTTTTACATTATCACGATTTGGGACCTAATTTATCTTCCCAACTGAAATTCATAAAACTTGTAAGCGCAGGTAAAATAAAAGATTTCTCCCTAAAAAACTTTCAGTTTGAAAAAGAGATAGAAAAAGATGGTTCGATTACAACTGTAATCAATGCCAATCAATCTATTTTAGTACAAGTGGTCAAAGAACCAATATCGACCAAAGGACCAAGAATTAGTGCTGAGCTTTCTCTTGCAGGTCGTTTTATTGTTCTGGTTCCTTTTTCTGATCGTGTTTCTATTTCTCAAAAGATAGAAAACAAAAAAGAAAAAGACCGATTGAAAAAGCTTGTGCAATCTGTCAAACCAAAAGGATTTGGCGTTATTGTACGTACAGTAGCCGAAGGCAAAAATACAGCCGAATTAGAAAAAGATTTGCAGAACCTGCTAGACAGATGGACTGCAATGTGTAAAAAATTACCAACAGCTCATCATCCATCTAAGGTATTAGGAGAACTCAATAGAGCTTCTTCAATATTAAGAGATGTTTTTAATGATACTTTTAGTAGCATTCAAATTGATGACGAAGAGTTGTACAATCAAACAAAAGATTACTTGCAAGAAATTGCACCTTCTAAACAATCTATTGTTAAGTTCTATCAATCAAAAGACAATCCGATTTTTGAAAAATACAATATAGAGAGACAAATCAAAACATCCTTTGGGAAAACTGTTTCCATGAGTAAAGGGGCTTACCTTATTATTGAACACACTGAAGCTTTGCACGTTATAGACGTCAACAGCGGAAACCGTTCTAATAAAGCTACCAACCAAGAAGACACCGCAATGGAAGTGAACATGATAGCAGCTGCCGAAATCGCAAGACAATTACGTCTACGTGATATGGGTGGTATTATCGTTATTGATTTTATCGATATGTCTAATCCAGAGAATCGTAAAGTCTTATTCGACTTCCTTAGAGAAGAAATGAATGATGATAAAGCGAAGCATAAGATCTTGCCTCCTAGTAAATTTGGACTTGTTCAAATTACAAGACAAAGAGTAAGACCTGAAGTAAACATTAAAACTAGAGAAGAAGATCCAAACGATGTGAATGGTGAAATTGAAGCACCAATCTTAATCATCGACAAAATTAAATCTGATCTTGATAGATTATTAAAAATCCATAGCAATGTTGTATTAAATACACATCCGTTTGTGGCTGCATACCTCAGTAAAGGTTTTCCATCATTACGTTCAAAATGGTTTTTTGAACATAAAAAATGGGTTAAAATCATACCACGTGACGCTTACACGTACTTGGAATATCATTTCTATGACAAAAATGGAAATGTTATAAACGAATAAACAAAAACCGCCTTTCGTGAGAGAGGCGGTTTTTTTGTGTCTTGTTGTGACTGTTCAAGGTCTGCTTTATTACTTAATAGCAGTTTCTTAAGTTGTGACAACCTTTGCTGCATGTTTCTTTCTTTTTATAAAAAGAATAGTTAGTGATACACCAAGTAATGACATCACTACACCAACCAAGTTAGGTGAGGCATAACTGTAGCCTGCAACTAAGGGTAATCCTCCGAGAAATGCGCCAAGTGCATTACCGATATTGAAGGCTGCTTGTATAGTGGCTGATGCGATCATTTCCGCGCCGACAGCTGTTCTAATCATCATCATTTGTACCGGTGCAATTAATGCAATTGCCAAGCTTCCTGTTGTAAAAACTAAAAGTAAACTGATTATTGTATGGCTAGAAAGGAAAAATACCAACGTTAAATCTAGTGCAATTGCTAGCAAGATGTAAATTGTAGTTTTTTCTGGAGAGAATTTGTCTGCTAGTTTTCCACCGATTATATTTCCTACCACCATTCCTAGACCTGCAAGGATCAAAATATAAGGTACGTCAGCTTCTTTAAATCCAGACACTTTGGTTAATAATGGTGCGATGTAGCTTATCCAGCAAAAGAATCCACCTGATCCTACCGCAGTTATTAAGATTACGAGCCAGGATTCTGGTTTCTTGAAAAACTGTAGTTGACTTTTTATATTTCCCGCTTCGGCTGCTTCTATCTTTGGCATCCAGAATTGTATGCACAGCAACGTGATTGTGCCTATAACACCTACTATAATAAAGGTGTATCGCCATGTAAAGTGATGTCCTATATATGTACCAATGGGGACACCTACTACGTTTGCTATAGTAAGCCCGAGAAACATGACCGATATGGCTTGTGCTTCTTTGCCTTTTTCTGCAAGTCGACTTGCTACAACGGCTCCAACACCAAAGAATGCTCCATGTGGTAACCCTGATAGAAACCGCGCCAGGAATAAAAAGTTATAATTCGGTGCAATGATACATAAGGAGTTGAATAGTGCTAGCAAGGCAGTCAGAATTAATAAGGTTTTTTTTGGAGGTAGATTTCGAGTTAGAATAACTAATAATGGCGCTCCAATTACAACGCCAAAAGCATAAGCGGATATTAAGTATCCGGCAACAGGTATGCTTACATCTAAATCGTTTGCAATATCAGGTAGTAAACCCATCATTACAAATTCGGTTATCCCGATCGTTAATCCGCCTAGGGTAAGGGATAGAAGGCTCTTTTTCATTTTAATTGTTTAGATATTTTTACAGCTCAAAATTATTCATTCTCGTACCTATTTTAGTTGTAAATTTGCGCTGTTTAATTGTAAATATCGGTTATGCATAAATTACGTCAGTTTGAGACCTTACTTTTGGATGAATTTGAAGAAGATCAGTTTCATTTACCTACACATAGTCATACCTATTATGAGATAATTTATATTGTCAAGGGGAGTGGTGTGCATCATTTGAACGCGAACTTGTTGCAGTATAAAGCTGGTGATTTGTTTGTATTGTCACCAGATGATGAACATTACTTTGATATTAAGGAGCGTACTCGCTTTATATTTATTAAGTTCACTGATAATTATTTCGATTCGAATAAGAAGCTTTCTTGTGATGAGTTTTTACTGAATACGCCAGAGAGTTTTATGCGAGACAAAGTTTTGAAGGAAAATGTGTTGGAATTAGGATTTCCGTGTAGTTTAATTTTAAAAAATACTATTGAAAATATTATGTCGTATAGTAGTAAAGGTGATATTTCTACCTCGGCTATTATATTCTATCAAATTCTTTCAATTTTTGGTTTGATTAAGGAGACGCTTTCGATCATGAACCTTAAAATTTCAGGCAGTGGTATCGATAACGAGATGATAATAAGCTATATTCATCAAAATATTTATAATCCTCGTTTAATTCAAATCAAAGTAATTGCCTCTCATTTTAATATTTCAGAAAGTTACTTCGGTACCTATTTTAAACGAAAGTTTTTAATCAGTTATCGCGACTACATTAATACTTTGCGTGTCAAATTAATTGAGAAACGAATTTTGAGCAAACAAATGTCTATGAAGCAAATTGCTCATGAATTTCGGTTTACCGACGAAAGTCATTTATCTAATTACTTCAAAAAGCAAAAGAATGTTAGACCTAGCGAATTGATTTGATGGTTTTGTTTTCTTTTTCGAAAATGTTTCAGTTTATAATTTGTTAAATGCTTTTTATAGATGCTTAACTTTAAGTTTTCATTGCTAACCTTGGGTTAAAGATTTGATTGTATTTTTACAAAGTTGGCTTGACGGTTTAAAAACATTTGTCTGCTAGTTTTACAAGAACTTAATTTTTTGTAAAATGAAAGCACTTTTTATTGTTATCAATCAAAATAAATTATTCTACGGGCTACAACTTCTTCTGATCTTCTTTGTAGTTTTCTTGTTGCTCTTTTTTTCGAGAACAGAAGGTTTTATTTGGCTGAATCAGTGTCATACCATCTTTCTAAGGTCCTTTTTCGAAAACATTACACTATTTGGTGATGGTTGGTTTATTTTGTTGACCGTTGTACTTTTGCTGTTTATGAAGCAGTATCGTTTTTTGGCTTTCGTTTTACTGTTGTCTTATATTAGTTCAGGATTGTTTTCTCAGCTTTTAAAAAATATAGTTAGTGCGCCAAGACCGAGTGTTTACTTCGGTATTCATAAGGTTTCTTATGTTGTAGATACGTTTTCTTCTAGTCGTATTGGTTTTAGTAGTTTTCCATCAGGTCATACAGCTTCGTTTTTTGCATTTGCTACTGTCTTAAGTTTATACTGTCGTAAAAAAGCTGTTTGTATTTGTTTATTGTTGGCTAGTATGTTGGTAGGGTATTCACGTATTTATCTGGCTCATCATTTTTTGATAGATGTATTTGTGGGAGCTGTCATAGGGGTTTTGTTTGGATCTCTCTCTGTAATTTGGGTAAAAATAATATTGTCCAGTCCATTGATTCGAAAATGGAAGAAAGTCACACAAACCTCAGATTCAGAATTCCCTAATCCCTATTTTAATTAAGTATAATATGGATCTTGTAAAATTTCTGAAATTTGGTCTTGTGGGGTTTTCAGGTTTAATCCTTGATTTTTCTGTTACATGGTTCTGTAAAGAAAAATTAAAGTGGAATAAATTTGTGGCAAATGGATTTGGCTTTTTATTTGGGGTAACCAATAATTATCTTTTGAACAAATATTTTACCTTTCAAGATAATGATCCGCATATAGCTGCACAATTTATTAGCTTTTTAGTTATTGCAGTTATTGGCTTTAGTATTAATACAAGTGTTTTGTATTTTTTGCAAAAACGGACTTCCATCAATTTTTATGTTTGTAAAGTTGTTGTTACTGTCTTGGTTTTTTTCTGGAATTTTGGAGCAAATTCTTTTTATACTTTCAAAATTTAAAATGACTTCAAAAAAAACTATTTACCTAATTATTCTTATTTCTACATTAATACGTGTGATTGTAGCTTGTTCAATGTCATTAGGCAATGATGAAGTATATTATCTATCTTATGCGCATCACCTACAGTGGAATTATTTTGATCATCCTCCTTTAGTGACCTTGTTGATTAAGTTGACGACATTCAATTTATATTTTACATCAGAATTTTTTATTCGTTTAGGTCCAATTATATTAGCTGGAGTGAATACTTTTTTTATTTATAAAATCGGTAAAAAAATTAAAGGGGAAAGGGCAGGTATTCTTGCAGCATTACTTTTCACTTCTTCACTTTATTCTAGTATTATCGCTGGCATATTCATTTTACCTGATACGCCTCAATTATTTTTTTGGATTCTTAGTATTTATTGTGTTTTGCAAATTGTTGTGGTACATCAAGCTAAAAGCGTAGTAAATCGTAATCTTGTGTACTTTGGGATTTTGGTTGGTTGCTGTATTATGAGTAAAGTACATGCAGTTTTTTTGTGGTTTGGATTTGGAGCCTATATTCTTTTATTCGAAAGACAATTATTTTGTAATCCATATTTGTATGTGTCACTATTGTTGACGGTTTTTATTGCTTCGCCAATAATACTTTGGAATATCGATAATGATTTTATCACCTACAAATTTCATAGTGATCGCGTTGTTGTCAAAAACGGAATTAACTTTAGTAGTTTTATTCGAGAAGTAGTGGGAGGAGCTTTTTATAATAATCCAATAAATAGTACGATTATTGCGGTTGGAATCACCGCTTTTTTTAAGAAAAAAATAACAATTGATGTAAGTTTTCAGCGCATTCTAATCTTGATGGGATTGCCTTTGATTGTCGTTTTGTTAGCTGTTTCCCTTTTTAGGGATACATTGCCTCATTGGTCTGGTCCTGGGTATGTTTCCTTGATTATTTTGGTTTCTTGTTACTTGTCTGATGTGAAAAAGGATAGTGTTATTTTAAATTGGGTGTATTATGCAAATTATTTTATAGTACTGATTTGTTTTTTAGGGGTCTTAGTTATTAATTATTTCCCAGGTACTATGGGGGATAAACAGGCTAGTAGCTTAGGTAAACGTGACGTGACCTTAGATATGTATGATTGGGATTTTTTTAAAAATGAATTTTCTAAACTTAGAAACCAAGATATTTTGCAGAAGGGTTATTCTAGTACTTTTATTGTTAATAATAAATGGTTTCCAGGAGCGCATGTTGATAATTATATTGCCCAACCATTACATTTGGATTATGTAGGTTTAGGAAAGCTCGAGGATATTCATAACTATTTTTGGTTAAACAAAACTAGAAGGCCTTTGCAAAGAGGTGATAACGCTTATTTCATTACATTTTCGAACTGCTATTCAGATCCTAAGGTGCTGTATCGCCAATATTTCAAAAAGATTAATAATCCCCGAGTCGTAGTGCAAACTAGAGGAGGTTATCCTGCCAGAAAGATGTTTGTTTATTTTTTAGAGAATTATCAAGGAAATTTCATCATTCAATAAGTTCGGTGTCTTATTGCGGTTTTATAATTAGCATATTTGGATATTTTCTTTTAATGTCCATACTATGGCGTACGGCCTCAAGTCGAGTCCTAAAGTTTCCAATCCAAACCTTATAATTGGGAGTAAAAAAGTTGATGCTTCCATCCAATTCTGGAAAATCTTGTTTACAAGCATAAAGAGCATTGCGAGCACCTTCGCTATTTCCAACAAATACTTGAATCTTATATCGCTCATTAGCAACCATTGAGCTGTTTATTTTTCGTTTTTCACTTAGTAACTGTTCGAATTTTTCATCCTGTTTGATGCTTGTTTGTGATTGTTGGCCTAGTGTAACAATAGTGAAAAAACACAGTAAAATACTAGGGGCAAGGAAATTTTTAATTGTTAAAATATTCATAATGTCATGATTTTTAGACAAAAGTAATGCTTAATGCCGTAATGTGAAAGTGAATTATTATTTAGAATAAGTATAAATTGGAAATAAGGTTATTTTAGGTTTTTGTGAATAGCGCATAAGTCGTATTTTTGTCGAGATTTATAATAAAGGGGTAGCTTTTTATAGCGTTACAGTATTAAAAACTATGCCAATTTTTAGTAGATAATCATTATATAATATGAAAAAGGTGGGTAACCATAATTCGATCTCAAGGAATTTATTTTTAAGCTTTGCTTTATCGCTAGCTTTTTCCTTAACTTCCTTTGCTCAAGATGCTGCTCCTGCAGCTGCAACTGAAGCTCCTGCGGCCGCGCAAGGTGGCGATCCTGTAAAAGGGAAAGAACTTTTTAATGCAAATTGTGCTGCTTGTCATAAGCTTGATGCTAAGGCTACAGGGCCTATGTTGAGAGGTATTGCTGGTAAACATGATATGCCATGGCTTTATAAGTGGATTCATAATAGTGCTGAACTTATTAAGTCAGGTGATGCTGCTGCTGTAAAGGTTTATGAAGAAAACAATAAAGTTGCAATGACTGCTTTTCCTCAATTGTCAGAAGGAGACATTGATAATATTATTGCATATACATCTGAAGAGAAAGCTGCTGCTCCTGTTGTAGCTGGTGCTACTCCTGGTGGTGCTGCTCCTGCTGAAGGTGGAATATCTAACAATGTTATTCTTGGAGCTCTTGCTTTAGTAATGGCAATGTTGGTGGTAATGTTATTCTTAGTGAATAAAGTTTTGACGAAAGTTGCAAATGCAAACGGAATCGAAATTGCACAAAAAGAAAAATCTATTCCTATCTGGAGAGCTTTTGCTAAAAATCAATTTTTAGTTTTAGTTACAGCAATTTTTATGTTGTTGGCTAGTGGGTATCTTGTATACGGATTTTTAATGCAAGTTGGTGTTGATCAAGGTTACGAGCCAATTCAACCAATTCATTATTCTCACAGGATTCATGCTGGTGATAATGAGATCAATTGTAAATATTGTCACTCTGCTGCTAGAGTAAGTAAAAATGCTGGTATTCCTTCTTTGAATGTTTGTATGAACTGTCATAAGAACATTGCCGAAGTTGCTGAGACTACTGCTACTCCAGAGTACAGTAAAGCATTCTATGATGAGCAAATCCAAAAGTTGTATACAGCAGTTGGTTGGGATAGAAATACGCAATCATATACTGGAAAAACACAACCAGTTAAATGGGTTCGTATCCACAACTTACCTGATTTTGTTTATTTCAATCACTCACAACACGTTACTGTTGCAGGTGTAGAATGTCAAACTTGTCACGGACCTGTTGAAACTTATGAGATTCAAAAACAATTTGCTCCATTAACTATGGGATGGTGTATTAATTGTCATAGAAAAACAGATGTTAAAATGGAGGGTAATGAGTATTATACCAAAATTCACGAAGAGCTTTCTAAGAAGTATGGAGTCGATAAGTTGACTGCTGCTCAAATGGGAGGTTTAGAGTGTGGTAAATGTCACTACTAGATTTGAGAGTTAACTAAGAAGTAGTTAAATTTCAGGTTGCTGATTTAAGAAAATAATAATTAAGATTCTAATATTTATATAAAATGTCATCAAACAAAAAATACTGGAAAAGTGTTGAGGAACTAGACGTAAATAGTTCTATTGTTGAGGCGCTTAAAAATAACGAATTTGTTGAAGCAATTCCTACCGATGAGTTCTTAGGAAATGAAGGGGCGATGTCTTCGTCTTCAACATCACGTCGTGATTTTTTAAAGTACGTTGGATTTAGTACTGCGGCAGCTACGCTTGTTGCTTGCGAAGGTCCTGTGCACAAGTCGATACCTTATGTATTACAACCAGAACAAATCATTCCTGGTGTAGCTGATTATTATGCTACCTCAATGTTTGATGGTTTTGATTTTGCAAATCTTCTTGTTAAAACACGTGAAGGGCGTCCAATTAAGATAGAGAATAATACTATTTCTGGAGCAAAATTTGCTGCTAACGCTAGAGTTCATGCGTCTGTGTTATCATTATATGATAGTATGCGTTTGAAAGAACCAAAGATGGAGGGTAAACCTGTAGCTTGGTCTAATGTTACTGCAAAAATCAATTCAAGTTTAGTTGATGCAAAAGCAAAGGGTGGTCAAGTAGTTCTTTTGACTAATACTTTGGCAAGTCCTTCAACTGAAAAATTAATAGCTGAGTTTATTGCAAAAAATCCTAATGCAAAGCATGTGGTTTATGATGCGGTATCGTCTTCTGCAGCATTAGATGCTTTTGAAACTGTTTACGGAGAAAGAGCTTTAGTTGATTATGATTTTTCACAAGCTGGATTAATTGTATCTGTTGGTGCTGACTTCTTAGGAGACTGGCAAGGTGGTGGATATGATACTGGTTTTGCACAAGGAAGAATTCCTAAAAACGGAAAAATGTCACGTCACTTCCAGTTGGAGGCTAATATGACTTTGTCTGGTGCAGCTGCTGATAAGCGTTTAGCAATGTCTACAGCAGTTCAAAAACAAGCTTTAGTTCAAATTTATAATATTGTTACCGGATCAAATGTGTCAGTTACTTTAGATGCTACAGTGAAAGCTGAAGTAGTTAAAGCTGCTAATCAATTGAAAATGGCTGGAGCACAAGGTGTTTTGGTTTCAGGTATTCAAGATAAAAATGCACAATTATTAGTTATTGCAATTAATAATGCATTGTCAAGTGCTGCTTTTTCAACTGCAGGCACGAGACAAATCAGAAAAGGATCTAATGAAAAAGTTGCTCAATTAATTAATGAGATGAAGTCAGGTAGCGTTCATACCTTATTAATGAGTGGTGTCAATCCTATCTACACATTGGCTGATTCTGCTTCCTTTGCAGATGGTCTTAAAAAGGTTAAAATGTCAGTTGCTTTTTCTTTGAAAGAAGATGAAACAGCTTTAGTAAGTACCATTGCCGCTGCAGTTCCTCATTATTTAGAATCTTGGGGGGATTTAAGTTTGACAAAAGGTACTTATAGTATAACTCAACCTACAATTCGACCATTGTTCGATACAAAACAATTTCAAGATGTTTTAATGTCTTTGAACGGTATTGGAGGAACATATTATGATTATATCAAAGGTACTGCTGCAGGTGTAACTGATGGTGCTGGTTGGAATAAGGTGTTACATGATGGTATTTTTGTTGGCGGTTCAGTTGCTATTTCAGGCGCTGCTGCTGATTACAATTCTGCTGCATCTACTTTGGCAAGTGCTAAAGCTGGTTCAGGTTTTGAATTGAATTTATATACTAAAACTGGTCTAGGAGATGGTCAACAAGCTGCTAACCCTTGGTTGCAAGAGTTTCCGGATCCAATTACTAGAGTTTCATGGGATAATTATGTTACTGTTTCGAATGCAGATGCTAAGGAATTGGAACTTTCTAATGAGATTGTTGCTAATGGTGGTTTAAACGGAAGTTATGCTACTATTACTACTGCAGATGGTCTTAAATTAGAAAATGTGCCAGTTATTGTTCAGCCAGGTCAAGCTGTGGGAACATTAGGTTTAGCTTTAGGTTACGGTCGCAAGGCTGCTTTGAAAGAAGAAATGCAAGTAGGTTTAAATGCTTACGGTTTATATAAAGGTTTTAATGACGTTCAATCTGTTACTTTTGAAAGAGCTAATGGCACACATGAGTTTGCTTGTGTTCAAGGTCAAAAGACTCTAATGGGTAGAGGGGATATTATTAAGGAAACTACTTTAGAGATCTTCAATACTGCAGATGCTGAAGTATGGAACCCAGTTCCTATGGTTTCTTTAGATCATGAAGAAGTTAAATCTACTACTGTTGATTTATGGGATTCTTTTGATCGTTCTGTTGGACATCATTTCAATTTGTCAATCGATTTGAATGCTTGTACTGGATGTGGTGCATGTGTAATAGCATGTCACGCTGAAAACAACGTTCCAGTTGTTGGTAAGTCTGAAATTAGAAGAAGTAGAGATATGCACTGGTTGCGTATTGATAGATATTATTCTTCTGAATCTACTTTTGAAGGTGATAACGAAAGAAAAGAGAATATAGCTGGTTTATCTAGTTCATTGTCTACTTTTAACGAGATGGAAAAAGCGGGTGATAATCCACAAGTTGCTTTCCAACCAGTAATGTGTCAACATTGTAATCATGCTCCATGTGAGACTGTTTGTCCTGTTGCTGCAACTTCTCATAGCCGTCAAGGTCAAAACCATATGGCATACAACAGATGTGTTGGTACTCGTTACTGTGCAAACAACTGTCCATATAAAGTGCGTCGTTTTAACTGGTTCTTATACAACGGAAATAGTGAATTTGATTTCCATATGAATGATGATTTAGGACGTATGGTGTTAAATCCAGATGTTAATGTTCGTTCTCGTGGTGTAATGGAGAAATGTTCTATGTGTATTCAAATGACACAAGCGACAATCTTAAAAGCTAAGAGAGAAGGTAGAACTATCGTTGATGGTGAATTTCAAACGGCTTGTTCAAGTGCTTGTACTACAGGGGCAATGATATTTGGAGATGTAAATGATAAGGAAAGTCATGTTGCTAATTTATTAGAAGATGAAAGAATGTACCATTTATTGGAGCATGTTGGAACTAAGCCTAACGTGATTTATCATGTTAAAGTTAGAAATACCTAGTATTAAAATAAATATTAATTAGAAACATATAAAGGATTATGTCGTCTCACTACGAATCAAGCATTAGGAAACCTTTAGTTATAGGTGATAGAAGCTATCACGATGTAACAGTTGATGTAGCTGCTCCTGTTGAAGGAAAAGCTAATAAACATTGGTGGATTGTATTTACAATCGCATTAACCGCTTTCCTTTGGGGATTAGGTTGTATTATTTACACCGTATCTACAGGTATCGGAACATGGGGTTTGAATAAGACCGTTGGATGGGCTTGGGATATTACCAACTTCGTTTGGTGGGTTGGTATTGGTCACGCAGGAACATTAATTTCTGCAGTACTTTTACTCTTCCGTCAAAGATGGAGAATGGCTATTAACCGTTCTGCAGAAGCAATGACTATTTTCTCAGTTATTCAAGCGGGTTTATTTCCAATTATACACATGGGTCGTCCATGGTTGGCATATTGGGTTTTACCTATACCGAATCAATTTGGTTCATTATGGGTTAACTTTAATTCACCATTACTTTGGGATGTATTTGCAATTTCAACGTATCTATCTGTTTCACTTGTATTTTGGTGGACAGGTTTGCTACCAGATTTTGCTATGTTGAGAGATAGAGCTATAACTCCTTTTAATAAAAGAATTTATTCTATATTAAGTTTTGGATGGAGCGGTAGAGCCAAAGATTGGCAACGTTTTGAAGAAGTATCTTTGGTATTGGCTGGTTTAGCAACTCCACTTGTACTTTCTGTTCACACGATTGTATCGATGGACTTTGCTACATCTGTAATTCCAGGATGGCATACAACGATTTTCCCTCCTTACTTTGTGGCAGGAGCAGTTTTCTCGGGTTTTGCAATGGTAAACACTTTGCTTATTATTATGAGAAAAGTTTCTAACCTTGAGGCTTATATTACTTTGCAACACATTGAGTTGATGAATATTGTAATTATGATTACAGGTTCTATTGTTGGTGTTGCATATATTACTGAGTTATTTATCGCTTGGTATTCAGGTGTTGAATACGAACAATATGCATTTTTGAATAGAGCTACTGGTCCTTACTGGTGGGCATATTGGTCGATGATGACATGTAATGTGTTTTCACCTCAATTTATGTGGTCTAAAAAATTAAGAACAAGTATCATGTTCTCTTTCATTATTTCAATTGTAGTAAATATTGGAATGTGGTTTGAGCGTTTTGTGATCATTGTTACATCATTACATAGAGATTATTTACCGTCTTCTTGGACAATGTTTTCTCCGACTTTTGTTGATATCGGTATTTTTATCGGGACAATTGGATTTTTCTTCGTGTTGTTTTTGTTATACTCTAGAACTTTCCCTGTGATTGCTCAAGCAGAGGTTAAAACAATATTAAAAGGAACGGGAGATAATTATATTAGAGAAAGAGAAGCAAATAAAGATTCACACCATGAGTAATAAAGTAATATACGCCATTTATAATGACGATGATATATTGATGGATGCGGTTAAAAAAACCCGTGCAGCTCATCATCATATTGAAGAAGTTTTTACTCCATTTCCCGTTCACGGGTTGGATAAAGCAATGGGCTTAGCGCCTACAAGATTAGCAATTTGTTCTTTCATATACGGTTGTATAGGTATTTCATTTGCTACTTGGATGATGAATTTTGTAATGATACAAGATTGGCCTCAAGATATTGGTGGTAAACCAAGTTTTAGTTATATTGAAAATATGCCTGCCTTCGTGCCAATTATGTTTGAGATGACTGTATTTTTTGCAGCTCACCTTATGGTTATTACTTTTTACATGAGAAGTAAATTGTGGCCATTCAAAGAAGCTGAAAATCCAGATGTAAGAACTACAGATGATCACTTCTTGATGGAAGTAGCTGTTAATGATAATGAAGAAGCGTTAGTTTCTTTTTTCCAAGGAACAGGCGCTGTAGAAGTTAAAGTAATTGAAAAGCACTAATTAAGATATGAAAAGGGTATATAAAACAGCACTTTTATTAGGCATCACTGTATTAGTGACATCATGTCATAATAATAAATCACCGAACTATCAATACTTTCCTAATATGTACGAATCAGCAGGATATGAAACTTATTCAGAATCTGCTGCTTTTAAAAATGGAAAAGAAGGTCAACTTCCTCCAGATGGTACTATTAACAGAGGGTTTGAGCCATATGAATACGCAAATACTACTGAAGGGTACGAATTAGCAAAAGCAAATTCAAAGTCTCCATTAGATTCTATTGATCGTGGTTCTGAAAAAGGAAAAGAGCTTTTTGAAATTTATTGTATCAGTTGTCATGGAGCATCTGGAAATGGTAAAGGTAAATTGGTAGAAAGAGAGAAATTTTTGGGAGTTCCTAGTTACAAAGATAGAGTTATTACAGAGGGAAGTATTTTTCATGTAGTTACTTATGGTTTGAATTCTATGGGTTCTCATGCTAATCAATTAAGTGCTCACGAACGTTGGTTAGTTGCTGACTACGTTTTGAAGCTTAAAAGCCAATTATAATTGTTGAACAAACTGATCGTAATAGATATGTATACATTTTCAAGTAAATTAAAAACTCTTTCTTTTATCCTAATGGCCGTTGGTTTATTGGGGATTGGGTATGGTTTTTTAAATGCACCTAAAGATATTCAAGAAGTTGAAATTCTTCTTGCTGCTGAGAGCCATGGTGAACATGGTGCTGCTCAACATGAAGAGAGTAAAGTGGCAGATGATGCGCATGGTGCTGCTCATCACGAACAAGCGAAAGTTTCTCATGAAGATGGAGAACATACAAAACATTTAAATCATGTTTTGCACCAGTTGCAAAATAAGCCATGGGCTGCTTTATATGTTGCGTGTATTTTCTTTATGTTAATTTCAATGGGGGTTTTAGCTTTTTATGCTATTCAACAAGTTGCACAAGCGGGATGGTCTCCTGTTTTGTTTAGAGTTATGCAAGGGATTACAGCTTACCTTCCTTATGGTTCTGCTATTTTCTTCTTTATTTTAATTTTATGCGGACTTCATTTTAACCATTTGTTTATTTGGTTAGACCCAGAAGTAGTTGCGCATGATGAGCTTATTGCTAATAAAGCAAGTTATTTGAATTTTCCATTTTGGATAATTCGTGCTGCTATATTTTTGATAGGATGGAATCTATACAGATTTTATTCTGCTAAAAATTGTGTTGCACAAGATGAGGCTAATGATAATTTATTCTACAAAAAGAATTTTAAGATGTCAGCTGGTTTCTTAGTTTTCTTTATTGTATCAGAATCTATTATGTCATGGGATTGGATTATGTCTGTAGATCCACACTGGTTTAGTACTCTTTTCGGATGGTACGTTTTTGCTAGTTTCTTTGTAAGTGGTATTACTACTATTGCTCTTGTAACTGTATATTTGAAATCAAAAGGATATTTAGAGTATGTAAATACTAGTCATATACACGATTTAGCTAAATTTATGTTTGGTATTAGTATTTTCTGGACGTACTTATGGTTCTCTCAATTTATGTTAATCTGGTATGCAGATATTCCTGAAGAAATTACTTATTTTATTACAAGAATTCAATTGTACAACCTTCCTTTCTTTGGTGCTGTAGTTATGAATTTTGTATTCCCATTATTAATTTTATTAAATACTGATTTCAAAAGACTTAGTTGGGTTATCGTTATGGCTGGAACAGTTATATTAGCGGGTCACTATGTTGATTTCTTTAATATGATTATGCCTGGAACAGTAGGTGATCGTTGGTTTATCGGTGTTCCTGAGATTTCATCAGTTCTTTTCTTCTTAGGATTGTTTATCTTTGCAGTGTTTACTGCTTTGACTAAGACTCCTTTGTTACCAAAAAGAAATCCATTTATAGAAGAAAGTAAACATTTTCATTATTAATATTTAAAGAGATAAACAGATGACGAGTTTGTTGGTAATTATAGTTTTAGTTTTATTAGCAGTTGCTCTATGGCAATTGACCAAAATATTTGATCTTACTCAGGTAGGTTCAAATGAGGACAATTCTCAAGTGGCTAATGATAATGATAATAATGTTCAGGGTTATTTGATGTTTGGATTTCTAGCATTCATTTATATACTAACTATTTATGGTTTGTTTAAATGGGGTGGTTTAGTTTTGCATACTCCAGCTTCGGCACATGGTGCTCAAGTAGATAGTTTGATGAATATTTCATGGGTTTTATTGTTTATCGTACAGGCTATTACGCAGGTATTGATTCACTACTTTAGTTTTAAGTATAGAGGAAAGCAAGGTCAAAAGGCTTTATTCTTTGCAGATAATAACAAGCTAGAAGCTGTTTGGAGTATTATTCCAGCTGTTGTTCTTGCAGGTTTGATTCTTTACGGATTGTATGCTTGGACTAACATTATGTTTATAGATGAAGATGAAGATACAGTAGTTATTGAGCTTTATGCTCAGCAATTTAAGTGGTCTGCCCGTTATGCTGGTGAAGATAATGTTCTTGGTAAGGCAAACGTAAGATACATTGAGGGAATCAATACTCTTGGTGTGGATATGTCAGACAAAAATTCTCAAGATGATATTGTAGTTTCAGAATTACACATTCCTAAAGGGAAAAAGGTTCACTTTAAAATGAGGTCGCAGGATGTTTTGCACTCTGCTTATATGCCACATTTTAGAGCTCAAATGAACTGTGTTCCTGGTATGGTTACTGAATTTGCTTTCGAACCAGTTTACACAACAGCTGAGTATAGAGAGTTACCTTATATGATTGAGAAAGTATCTCATATTAATGAGTTAAGAGCTAAAAAATCTATTGATTTAGTGGCTAAGGGTGGAACTGCTCTTGATCCATATACTTTTGATTATTTGTTACTTTGTAATAAAATTTGTGGTGCTTCACATTACAACATGCAAATGAAAATTGTAGTTGATACCCCAGAGGATTATAAAAAATGGTTAAAAGAACAAGCTTTATTGGCTGTACAAGTAAGAGATGCTAACGCTGCTCCTGCACCCGCTGCAGATGGTGAAGGTGTTTCGAAAGATTCAGTAGTTGTTGCTCCTGTAGTAGCAGTAAAATAATTATTAAGAAAATTTAAAGTAAACTTATATGTCAGCAGAAGGTCACGATCACGGACACGATCACGAACACGAACATCATCATAAAGATACATTCATTACTAAATATATTTTTAGTATTGATCATAAGATGATTGCCAAACAATACTTAATTACAGGTATTATTATGGGAGTTATTGGAATTGGTATGTCAATGCTTTTTAGAATGCAATTAGCATGGCCAGAAGAATCTTTTAAAATTTTCAATTTTATTTTAGGTGATAAATGGGCTCCAGATGGAGTAATGAAAAATGACGTCTATTTAGCACTAGTTACCATTCACGGTACCATAATGGTTTTCTTTGTACTGACCGCCGGTCTTAGTGGTACGTTTAGTAATTTGCTGATACCGCTACAAATTGGAGCAAGGGATATGGCTTCTGGATTCATGAATATGATTTCCTATTGGTTGTTCTTTTTGTCAGCTGTTATTATGTTAAGCTCATTATTTGTTGAAGCAGGTCCTGCTTCTGCAGGTTGGACAATTTATCCTCCTTTGAGTGCTTTACCGCAAGCTATTCCTGGTTCAGGAATGGGAATGACTTTATGGTTAATTTCCATGGCTATTTTTATAGCATCTTCTTTGATGGGTTCTTTGAACTATATTGTAACAGTAATTAACTTAAGAACTAAGGGTATGTCTATGACTAGATTACCTCTTACTATCTGGACATTCTTTGTAACTGCTATTATTGGAGTTGTATCGTTTCCTGTTCTTTTGTCAGCTTGTTTATTATTAATCTTTGATAGAAGTTTTGGTACTTCTTTCTTCTTGTCTGATATTTATATCGCTGGTGAGGTTTTACATTATCAAGGTGGTTCTCCTGTATTGTTTGAGCACTTATTTTGGTTCTTAGGTCACCCTGAGGTATATATCGTTATCTTACCTGCGATGGGTCTTGTATCTGAAATTTTAGCTACAAACTCTCGTAAACCAATTTTTGGATATAGAGCGATGATTATGTCTGTTCTTGCAATTGCATTTTTATCTACAATTGTTTGGGGACACCATATGTTTATCTCTGGTATGAATCCATTCTTGGGATCTGTGTTTACTTTTACAACCTTACTGATTGCGATTCCATCTGCTGTAAAAGCATTTAATTGGATCACAACTTTATGGAAAGGAAACTTACAATTGAATCCAGCAATGTTGTTTTCTATCGGAATGGTGTCAACCTTTATTACTGGAGGTTTAACTGGAATTATTTTAGGTGATAGTACATTAGATATTAACGTTCATGATACTTATTTTGTAATTGCTCACTTCCACTTAGTAATGGGTATTTCTGCTCTTTACGGTATGTTTGGAGGTATTTACCATTGGTTCCCAAAATTGTTTGGAAGAATGTTAAATAAAAATATGGGTTATGTTCACTTTTGGGTAACTGCAGTGTGTGCTTATGGTGTTTTCTTCCCGATGCACTTTATTGGACTAGCTGGTTTACCTAGACGTTACTATACTAATACTAACTTTCCATTGTTTGATGATTTACAAAACGTAAACGTTTTGATTACAACATTTGCCTTGGTTGGTGGTGTGTTTCAATTGGTATTTTTGTATAATTTCTTTAGCAGTATCTTTGTTGGTAAGAAAGCAGTACAAAATCCTTGGAGATCAAATACTTTGGAATGGACTACACCGGTAGAGCATATTCACGGTAACTGGCCTGGAGAAATTCCAGAAGTTCACAGATGGCCTTATGATTATTCTAATCCAGGTCATGATGAAGATTTCGTTCCGCAAACGGTTCCAATGAAACCAGGTGAAGAAGTGTTACATCACTAGAAAAAAAATATATTTAAAAAATGCCTTTCTATTACAGAAAGGCATTTTTTATTTTATGAAACTTTGTTATATATTTGTTAGATGAATGAAAATTTAGATCCTACTACAGATGGTTTTGGTTCGGAAGAATTTGATCTTGAAAAAAGATTAAGACCGCTGTCTTTTGATGATTTTGCTGGTCAAGATCAAGTTTTAGAAAACCTCAAGGTTTTTGTGGCAGCAGCTAATCAGCGTAATGAAGCTTTGGATCATACGTTGTTTCATGGTCCTCCAGGTTTGGGTAAAACGACATTGGCAAACATTTTGGCTAATGAATTAGAAGTTGGTATTAAAATTACCTCTGGTCCTGTGTTGGATAAACCGGGTGATTTGGCTGGACTACTGACCAATCTTGACGAACGCGATGTTTTATTTATTGATGAAATTCACCGGTTAAGTCCGATAGTGGAGGAGTACTTATATTCTGCCATGGAAGATTTTAAGATTGATATAATGATTGAGTCTGGTCCTAATGCTAGAACCGTTCAAATTAATCTTAATCCGTTTACTTTGATTGGCGCCACTACGCGCTCAGGATTATTAACTGCGCCAATGCGTGCTCGTTTCGGTATTTCTTCTCGTTTACAATATTATACTACCGAATTATTGACAAGTATTGTAGAGCGATCTTCTTCAATTTTGAAAATGCCAATTTCACATGAAGCTGCTATAGAGATTGCAGGTCGTAGCCGTGGTACACCTCGTATTGCGAATGCCTTATTACGAAGAGTAAGGGATTTTGCTCAAATAAAAGGGAATGGTACTATTGACATTGAAATTGCTCGGTATAGTTTAAAAGCTTTGAACGTTGATGCTCATGGTTTGGATGAGATGGACAACAAGATTTTGACAACTATTATTGATAAGTTCAAAGGAGGTCCAGTTGGTTTGTCAACCTTAGCGACTGCTGTATCTGAAAGTAGTGAAACTATTGAAGAGGTGTATGAGCCATTCCTTATACAAGAAGGTTTTATCATGCGTACACCTAGAGGTAGAGAAGTTACTGATAAAGCTTATAAACATTTGGGACGTATCAAGACCAAT
The DNA here is from genome assembly GCF_003076455.1 of Flavobacterium faecale. Lineage (NCBI taxonomy): Bacteria > Pseudomonadati > Bacteroidota > Flavobacteriia > Flavobacteriales > Flavobacteriaceae > Flavobacterium > Flavobacterium faecale. The sequence goes on along the minus strand of NZ_CP020918.1, from coordinate 402,616 downwards.
ATTCAAGGAGGACTTTTTTAGTATTTTAAGCTGTATCTTCTGATTGTGATTTTTTTTTCGAAAAAAAATCAATTAGAGAGTACATACTAATATCCGGAGCCCTATTATGCTGATTTAAAATTTAAAATATTACATTATTTCTAAAACAGAAAATACACAATTCATAAAATTCGAAGCCAAGCGCCTCGGTTTTTTGTCTTGTGGTATTTCTAAAGCTGGTTTTTTAGAAACAGAAGCTCCTAGGTTAGAAAATTGGTTGAACAAAAATCATAATGGTCAAATGGCCTATATGGAGAATCATTTTGATAAACGATTAGATCCAACATTATTGGTAGAAGGCAGTAAGACGGTGGTTTCATTGTTGCTGAATTATTTTCCGGAAAAAAAACAAGTAGAAGATAGTTATAAGATTTCGAAGTATGCTTACGGAACCGATTATCACGCTGTTGTTAAAGACAAGCTAAACGAATTGTTATTTTCGATTAAAACGGCTGTTGGAGATGTGTCTGGTCGTGCTTTTGTGGATTCTGCTCCAGTTTTGGATAAAGCTTGGGCTGCTAAATCTGGTTTGGGATGGATTGGAAAGAACAGTAATCTCATTACACAAAAAGTGGGTTCCTTTTATTTTATAGCGGAACTTATTATTGATTTAGAATTAGACTATGATCATGCGGTAACAGATCACTGTGGTTCGTGCACTGCTTGTTTAGATGCTTGCCCGACTCAAGCGATCATAGCGCCTTATGTGGTAGACGGTAGTAAATGTATTTCTTATTTTACTATTGAATTAAAAGAGAATATTCCTGATAGTATGAAAGGCCAATTTGATGATTGGGCGTTTGGTTGTGATATTTGTCAAGACGTTTGCCCTTGGAATCGTTTTTCTAAACCACATAAGGAACCGCTATTTGATCCTAATTCGCACCTTTTGTCAATGTCAAAAAAAGACTGGGAAGAGATCACTGAGGATACTTTCAAGCATGTTTTTAAAGACTCTCCTCTTAAACGCTCCAAATATTCTGGGATTACTAGAAATATTAAATTCTTGCAATAATTTCAAAATGCTATTTGTTAAGGTTCTTTTACTTGTGAATTCTGTTAAATAATATCGTTCTTAAGTTTTTTTTGGTCAAATTGTTTAGGTTTTTAGTAATATGTTGATTTTTTTTATAACTTTAGTATTCTAAAACTATTATCAATATGACTGTAAATCAAATACTAAGCGTTAAAGGAGGAGATGTGTTCTCTATAGTTTCTACAATTTCTGTTTATGATGCCTTAAAGGTCATGGGCGAAAAAAATGTTGGAGCATTATTGGTGATGGATAATGATGTAATTGTTGGAATCCTCTCAGAAAGAGATTATGCTCGAAAAATAGTTTTGAAAGATAAAACTTCAAAAGATACTTTGGTAAAAGATATTATGGGAACGGGTATTATTACAGTTGCACCAACAGATACTATTGATTATTGCATGAATTTAATGAGTGGTAAGAGAATTAGACATTTACCAGTAGTTGCAAATAATATAGTTCTCGGTGTAGTGTCGATTGGTGACATTGTAAAAGCTACTATTGCTAAACAAAAAAATACAATTGATCACTTGGACTCCTATATAAACGGTACTCAAAGTTAATTAAATATATAATGATTTATAAGGTCGCAAATTATTGCGGCCTTTTTTTGTTTATGTTTCGACTTGTTTTTAAGAAAAGATTAAGATAAAAGCTTCCTTATTAAGTCAAGACTTATATCTTTGTAGATTAGGATAAAAATAAAGAATATGAACAAGGATAGTAAAAGAAGAGAAGCATTATTGTATCATGCAAAGCCCACTCCAGGGAAGATACAAGTAGTTCCAACTAAAAAATATGCCACGCAAAGAGATTTATCATTGGCGTATTCACCGGGTGTTGCAGAGCCTTGTTTGGAAATTGCTAAAGATGTTAATAATGTTTATAAATATACTGCAAAAGGAAATCTAGTAGCTGTAATTTCGAACGGAACCGCAGTGTTAGGTTTAGGTGATATTGGTCCAGAGGCGTCAAAGCCAGTAATGGAAGGTAAAGGGTTGCTTTTTAAAATCTTTGCTGATATTGATGTGTTTGACATTGAAGTGGATACAAAAAATATAGAAGAATTTATCCAAACCGTAAAAAATATTGCACCAACTTTTGGTGGAATTAATTTGGAGGATATTAAAGCTCCAGAATCGTTCGAAATTGAACGTAGGTTGGTTGAAGAATTGAATATTCCGGTAATGCATGATGACCAACATGGTACTGCTATTATTTCTTCAGCAGCACTTATAAACGCATTGGAATTGGCTGAGAAAAAAGCAGAGGATGTAAAGATGGTTGTCTCAGGAGCCGGATCTGCTGCGATAGCTTGTGCTGATTTGTATATGTTGTTGGGTGTAAAACTTGAAAATATTTTGATGTTTAACAGTAAAGGTTTGTTGACCAAAAACAATCCTGCGCTTTCTGAATTACAATTAAAATTTGCCAAAGATATGGAGCCAATCTCTTTAGGAGAAGCTCTAGTAGGTGCTGATGTATTTTTGGGATTATCATCAGGAGATATTATGTCTGCTGATATGTTGTTAGGAATGGCTGAAAATCCTATTGTATTTGCTATGGCAAATCCAAACCCTGAGATTGATTACAATTTAGCAATCCAAACAAGAAAAGATGTGATTATGGCTACGGGTCGTTCAGATCATCCTAATCAGGTTAATAATGTACTTGGTTTTCCATACATTTTTAGAGGAGCACTTGATGTACGTGCAACCAAAATTAATGAAGCGATGAAAATGGCTGCTGTTCAAGCGCTTGCCTTACTTGCAAAAGAGTCGGTACCAGAACAAGTAAACGTTGCCTATGGTGCTACCAAATTAGTTTTTGGTAAAGAATATATTATACCAAAACCTTTTGACCCACGATTGATTTCGATTGTTGCTCCTGCTGTAGCAAAAGCAGCTATGGACTCTGGAGTGGCGCTGAACCCGATCACTGATTGGGCAAAATACGAAGAGGATTTATTGGAGCGTTTAGGTAACGATAATAAAATGCTTCGTATGATCAGCAACAAAGCAAAAATGGATCCGAAAAGGATTGTATTTGCTGAAGCAGAACATCTTGATGTTTTGAAAGCTGCTCAAATTGTATTGGAAGAAGGGGTTGCAATTCCGATCTTATTAGGTAACAAAGAAATAATTTCAGAATTAAAAGGAGAGCTTGGTTTTGATGCTGATGTAGAAATCATCGATCCTAAAGATAAAGCTGAAGACGGAAGAAGAAAGCGTTTTGCAGAAACGTACTTTGAATCTCGTAAAAGACGTGGTATTGCCTTGTATGACGCCCAACGTTTGATGCGTGAGCGTAACTATTTTGCAGCCATGATGATTAATACAGGTGAAGCTGATGGTTTGGTTACTGGACATACGAGAAGTTATGCTACAGTTTTAAAGCCAATGTTACAATTGGTAGGTAAAGCTCCAGGTGCGTCAATAGTAGCGACCACCAATATGATGATGACTGCAAGAGGACCGATGTTTTTGTCTGATACGGCTGTGAATATAGATCCAACTGCTGAAGAATTAGCTAAAATTGCTTTAATGACTGCCAAAACTGCTAGAATGTTTGGTGTAGAGCCTGTTATTGCGATGGTTTCGTATTCTAATTTCGGATCATCTTCAAATCCAAAAGCAAATAAAGTGAGAGAAGCAGTTGCCTATTTACACGAACATCATCCTGATTTAATTGTGGATGGTGAGATACAGTCTGACTTTGCATTGAATCCGGAATTGTTAAAAGAAAAATTTCCGTTTTCTACATTGGTAGGTAAAAAAGTGAATATACTTATTTTCCCTAATTTGGATGCTGCAAACATTACTTATAAGTTGCTGAAAGAGTTGAATAAAGTAGAATCTATCGGGCCAATTATGATGGGTATGAGCAAACCAGTACACATTTTTCAATTGGGTGCAGGTGTTGAAGAGATGGTTAATATGGCAACAATTGCTGTTTTAGATGCACAAGAAAAAGGAAAAAGAAAAAAATAATTGAAGTAATAATTAACACACCTATAACTCGATTCTGTTGAGTTATAGGTGTTTTTATTGATGATATGATAGCACATTTACAAGGGAAATTAGTTGAAAAAACACCAACCGATGTTGTAATCGATTGTGGTGGAGTGGGGTATCATGTCAATATTTCGTTGCATACGTATTCATTACTACCTACAACAGATTTTATAAAGTTGTTTACTTACCTTCAAATAAAGGAGGATTCACATACTTTATTTGGCTTTGTAGAAAAATCAGAAAGAGAAATTTTCAAATTGTTGATTTCAGTTTCAGGAATAGGTGCTAATATTGCACGACAAATGTTGTCGTCCATGGATCCAAAGCAAATTATCAATGCTATTGCTTCTGGTGATGTGGCTACAATTCAATCTATTAAAGGTATTGGAATCAAAACAGCGCAACGTGTTATTTTGGATTTGAAAGAAAAAATGTTGAAATTGTACGATATCGATGAAGTTTCGATTTCGCAAAGCAATACAAATAGAGATGAAGCGTTATCTGCTCTAGAGGTGTTAGGCTTTGTTCGAAAAGCTTCTGAGAAAATAATTGAAAAAATCGTTAAGGAAGACCCAGATGCTTCTGTAGAAACGATTATAAAGAAGGCGTTGAAAAACTTATAAAAAACAAAACACGACTATATGTGTAGGAATTTTACTTTTTTGCTTGTTTTATTTTGTGGATTTGTATCAATGGCTCAGGTTAATGTAGAGCCACAGGATACTATAAAAAAAGGCTATTCTTTGGGAAGAGTCAAAATGAAAGAACCACAAAGTATACTTTCAGCATACACATATGATCCAAAAACAGATCGTTATATTTATACCAATTCTGTTGATGGTTTTTCTATTAATTATCCTATTATTCTAACTCCAAAGGAATATGAAGATTTGGTTGTAAAAGAATCTATGAGAGATTATTTTAAACAAAAATCGGATGCTATTGATGGAAAAAAAGCAGGTAGTGAAGACGCAAAAAAAGATTTATTACCCAAATATTATGTAAATAGCGGTTTTTTTGAGACTATTTTTGGGAGTAATACTATCGACGTAAAGCCAACTGGTTCTGTTGAAATGGATTTGGGTGCACGATATTCAAAACAAGACAATCCGTCTTTTTCTCCTAGAAATCGCTCCAATTTAGCGTTTGATTTTAATCAAAGAATCAGCATGAGTTTGATGGGGAAGGTGGGTACACGTTTAAATGTAAATGCTAACTACGACACACAATCTACTTTTGCTTTTCAAAATTTACTTAAATTAGATTACACACCTACAGAAGACGATATTATCCAAAAAATTGAAGTCGGAAATGTAAGTATGCCACTTAACAGTTCGTTAATTCGAGGAGCACAAAGCTTATTTGGTTTGAAGGCTCAATTGCAATTTGGTAAAACTACCGTGACAGGAGTTTTCTCTGAACAAAAATCACAAACAAAAAGTGTAGTAGTGCAGGGTGGAGGTACTATTCAAGACTTTGATGTCTACGCTTTGGATTATGATAACGATAGACACTTTTTCTTATCTCAATATTTTAGAAATAAGTACGATTCTGCTTTGACAAATTATCCTTTTATTGATAGCAGGGTTCAAATTACCCGATTAGAAGTTTGGGTGACCAACAAGCAAAATAGAATAACTACCAACTCAAATAATCTTCGAAATATTATTGCGTTACAAGATTTAGGTGAAGCTGAGTATACTGGTATTGACAATAGTAACTTGGTAGTTAAAGCAACACCTGCGGGCATGTTTAACAATCCTATCAATAGCCCTACAGATAATAAAAATAATAAGTACGATCCAGGGCAAATAGGTGTCGGGAGCAGTTTATTGAATGGTGATATTCGAGAAATGGCTACTGCCAACACAGGTTTCAACGGATTTACAGCTAGAGAAGGCCAAGATTATTCGAAATTGGAAAATGCTAGAAAACTTTTGCCGAACGAATATTCTTATAATACTCAATTAGGGTATATATCATTGCAGCAACGTTTGTCAAATGACGAAGTTTTGGCGGTTGCTTTTGAATATACTATTGGTGATAAAGTATATCAAGTTGGAGAATTTGGAAACGATGGTATCGAGTCTACAGTAGTTACAGGAACAAATTCAAATCAAGCGGTAATAACGCAAAGTTTGATTTTGAAATTATTGAAAAGTAATTTAACGAATGTAGGTAATCCGATATGGAATTTGATGATGAAGAATATTTATCAAATCCCGGGTGCTTATCAAGTAAAGCAGGGAGACTTTAGATTTAATATTTTATATACAGATCCATCGCCGATAAATTATATAACGGAGGCTATAACTTCTGCAGGTGCTAAAGTTCCTTTTCCAGCGAATCCAGATGTTAAAGATAAAATTGCCGAAAATCCTTTGTTGAAGGTCTTTAATTTGGATAAATTAAATTACAACAATGATCCACAAACAGGTGGAGATGGTTTTTTTGATTTTATCGAAGGATTAACAATGGATTCACAAAACGGACGAATTATATTTACATCCAAAGAACCTTTTGGACAATTGTTGTTTGATAAATTAAAAGATAAAAATAATCCTACTGATGTAAGTAATTATGCAGATCCAACGACTTACAATGGCAATCAGAAAAAATATGTTTTCCCTAGTATGTATCGTAGTACACAATCGGGTGCATTGCAGGACAGTGATAAAAATAAATTTTTACTTCGAGGAAAATATAAATCTACAGGAAGTGACGGTATTCCTATTGGAGCCTTCAATGTGCCTCAAGGATCTGTTGTTGTAACGGCAGGTGGACGTAAGTTGGTTGAGGGTATTGACTATAGTGTCAATTATCAGTTAGGTCGTGTCCAGATTTTGGATGCTTCTTTACAAGCTTCAAATACTCCGATCAATGTATCTTTAGAAAACAATTCTATTTTTGGCCAGCAAACCACTCGTTTTATGGGTGTGAATGTGGAGCACAAAATTTCAGATAAATTTGTTGTTGGTGGGACTCTATTAAAAATGAGCGAAAGACCTTTTACTACTAAATCAAATTATGGTCAAGAATCTATAAATAATACTATTTTTGGCTTTAACACCAACTTCTCCACTGAGGTTCCGTTTTTTACACGTCTAGTTAATAAATTACCGAACGTTGATACCGATGTACCGTCTAATTTATCTGTACGCGGTGAAATTGCTTTCTTGAAACCAAATGCTTCAAAAATCGATAGTTTTGGAGGAGAGAGCACCATTTATGTAGATGATTTTGAGGGTTCTACTTCAACAATTGATATGCGATCTGCTTATGCTTGGAGCCTTGCTTCTACGCCAGAGAGCAATATGAATAGTGCTTATAACTTTTTTGGTACAGCAAACGATTTAACCTACGGTTACAAGAGATCCAAATTGGCATGGTACACGATTGACCCAATATTTTATACTTCAAAACCAGCTGGAATTTCAAACAGTGATCTTTCTTTAAATAAAACTAGAAGGGTTTATAGTAGAGAACTTTATCCTGTTACCGATATTGCTTTAGGACAAACGCAAGTGGTAAGCACGTTAGACTTAACCTATTTTCCTTCTGAAAGAGGGCCTTATAATAACAATGCAAATTTCTCAGTTAACCCAAGAGATAATTTTGGGGGTATAATGAGAGCTATTAATTCGACCAATTTCGAACAAGGAAATGTAGAATATATTCAGTTTTGGGTACAAGATCCTTATGTAGGTAACGGTACAGTTTCTCCAGGAAATACCGGAAAAGTATATTTTAACCTAGGTGAAATATCTGAAGATGTTTTGAAAGATAATAGAAAGCAATTTGAAAACGGTTTAGGACCAGATCAAATTTTGACTAATCCTAGACCACTGTGGGGAGATGTTCCTGCATCTCAATCTTTGATTTATGCCTTTGATACGGATGTAAATAATAGATCAAATCAAGATGTTGGTTTGGACGGATTAGCAAACGGACAAGAAGCAGAGGTATATAATAATTTTGCAAGTGCTGCCGATCCAGCTGCTGATGATTACACTTATTACTTAAATACTACCGGGAGTATCGTTGATCGTTATAAAAATTATAACGGTTTACAAGGAAACTCTGCTGTAGATATTAATGATGCCAATCGTGCGGCCACAACTGCACCAGATGTTGAAGATGTTAACCGTGATAATACGATGAATACAATCAATGCTTACTATGAATACAGTATTGATATGAGACAAGGAATGCAAATTGGTGATAGTAATATTACCGATATACGTGAGACTCAGGTAGATTTGCCAAATGGTGAGACTACTTCTGCTCGTTGGTTGCAATTCAAAATTCCGGTAGCTCAACCGCAAAATAAAATTGGAGAGATTACCGATTTTAGATCGATTCGCTTTATGAGAATGTTTATGACAGGTTTTGACCAAGAGGTAACTTTGCGTTTCGGATCATTAGACCTCGTACGTGGAGAGTGGAGACGTTATACCAATACACTTGATTTTTCAGACACCAATCCAACAGATGATGGTACAGATCTAGATGTTTTGGCTGTAAATATTCAAGAGAACAATGCACGTTGTCCTATAAATTATATTCAACCTCCGGGTGTTGTGAGAGAGCAACTCTTTAATAACAATACAGTCATTAATCAAAATGAGCAGTCGCTTTCTTTGCGCGTATCAGGTAGTGGATTAGAACCAAAAGATTCAAGAGCAGTTTATAAAAATGTAAGTATTGATATGCGTCAGTACAAGAAATTAAAAATGTTCTTGCATGCTGAATCTTTGCCTAACCAAGCCTTGTTGAATGATGATCAATTAGTTGGTTTTATTCGTTTTGGAAATGACTTTACAGATAACTTTTATCAAATAGAAATTCCGTTAAAAGTAACACAACCTTCTGGATGTGCAAAACTAAGCGAAGAGGTAGTTTGGCCCGAAAGTAATCAGATTGATTTAGCACTTAGTTTATTGACTAGTTTAAAAATTAGGTCGAGAACAATCGATATTTCTACCTTACCCTTGGATGGAATCTATTTCCAAGATGAAGATGAGCTCGATAATAGCTTGGGTTCGAAATCGAATAAATTAACGCTGGGTGTCAAAGGGAATCCAAATTTTGGTTTGGTACGTACCTTGATGGTCGGGATAAAAAGTAATGCGACTACTGCCGAAGGGAAAGTAAAAGGTGAGGTTTGGTTCAATGAGCTACGTCTTGCAGGTATGGATAACTCAGGAGGTATGGCTGCTTTGTTAAACGTAGATACCAATTTAGCCGATTTTGCTACTATCTCTGCAACAGGTAAGAAAAGCACTGTTGGTTTTGGAGCTATTGAGCAAGGTGCAAACGAGCGTAGTCGTGAAGATATTCAGCAATATAATATAGTGACCAATATTAATTTGGGTAAATTATTACCAAGTAAATGGGGAATAAATTTGCCGTTCAATTACTCCGTTGGAGAAGAAACTATTACACCGCTTTATGATCCTTTTAATTCTGATATCAAAATTAAAGAGTTATTAGCAAATACCGAAAGTCAAGCAGAGAAAGATAATATAGTTAATAGAGCAATTGATTATACCAAGAGAACAAGTATTAATCTTATAGGAGTTAGAAAACAAAGAAGTCCGGAGCAAAAACAACATGTTTATGATCCTGAAAACTTTACTTTTTCTCAATCCTTAAATACTGTAGAACGTCATGATTATGAGATAGAAGATTATTTGGACCAACAGTCAATAACTTCTGTGGACTATTCATATAATTTTAATTCTAAGCCGATAGAGCCTTTCAAGAAAACAAAATTCATGAAAAAAAGTTCGTATTGGAAAATGTTGAGTGACTTTAATTTTAATTATTTACCGTCAAGTATCACCTTTAATACCAATATTAATAGACAATATAACCGCCAACAATTTAGACAAGTTGAAGTAGAAGGTATCGGGTTAGATCCTTTGTACAGAAGAAATTTTGGCTTTAATTACCAGTACGGTGTGAACTTTAATTTGACAAAATCATTGAAGCTAAACTACACTGCCTCGTCAGCAAATATTGTTAAGAATTATTTGAATTCAGATGATGAGCTGATTGAGAACTTTAGTATTTGGGATGGCTATTGGGACAGTGGTGATCCATACAACCATACACAACAATTGGTATTGAATTATGATATTCCAATTAACAAAATTCCTTTGTTTAGTTTTGTAAAAGCAAATTATACTTATACAGGGAATTATAGTTGGCAACGATCATCGACTTCCTTATCTAATATAGAAATTGATGGTGCTAATTATAATCTAGGAAATACGATTCAGAATGCAAGATCACATACCTTGAACGGGTCGTTGAACATGGAGATGCTGTACAAGTACTTGGGTCTCACGAAAAATACTGGCGGTAAGCAGTTGATAACCCCTAAAGCATTGCCAAAACCAGGTGAAAAAGTAGTAAATATAGCGTCAAATAATGCGCAAGAAAAAGGAAGTCCATTCATGGATGGATTGATTGGTGTTTTGACTAGTGTTAAAAATATTCAGTTTAATTATACTGACAATAGCGGAACGGTGCTGCCGGGTTATACTCCTGGATTAGGATTTTTTGGTACTTCAAAACCAACATTAGGTTTTATCTTTGGTAGTCAAGAAGACGTACGTTATGAAGCGGCTAAGAATGGTTGGTTAACGAATTATCAAGACTTTAATCAAAATTTCACACAAGTAAGTACAAAAGCTTTCAAAGGAACTGCCAATGTAGATTTGTTTCCTGATTTGAAAATTGATTTAACTGCTGACAGAACGTATTCGAGTAACTATTCAGAACAGTACGATGTGTCTGCAGATGGAACATATAATTCTCGCTCACCCTATACTTACGGAATGTTTTCTATTTCGACAGTGATGATTGGATCTGCTTTTTCACAAAGAAACGAAATATCTTCTGTTGTTTTTGATGAATTTAGGGATAATAGATTGGTAGTCGCAAATCGTTTGGCAACGGCAAAAGGGATTGATATAAATAATGTGGCAAATATTGATGCAGATGGATATCCTATAGGTTTTGGCAAAACCAGTCAAGCGGTATTGTTGCCTTCTTTCTTAGCAGCATACACAGGTGGAGATGCAGGATCAACTTCTTTAGGAGCATTTAGGAATTTCCCGATTCCAAACTGGTCAGTTAAATATAATGGTCTAATGCGTTACGGCATGTTCAAAAAGCATTTTAAACGTTTTTCATTACAGCATAATTACCGAGCTTCGTACACGGTTAATCAGTACAGATCTAATTTTAATTATGATGCTAATCCTAATGGGACAGACGATAACGGAAATTTTTATAGCAAAACACTTATTTCGAATATTAACTTAGTCGAACAGTTTAATCCTTTAATTAGAGTTGATTTCGAATTAAAAAATGCTTTCAAGTTCTTAACAGAAATTAAAAAGGATAGAGCGTTATCAATGAGTTTTGATAACAATTTACTTACTGAGGTAAAAGGACTTGAGTATGTAGTTGGATTAGGATATCGATTTAAAGATGTGATATTCTCTTCTCGATTGGCAGATAATCCAACGGGCGTTATTAAAGGAGATATCAATCTAAAAGCTGATTTGTCGTATCGAAATAATCAAACTATTGTGCGTTATTTAAGTTATGACAATAATCAATTGGCAGGAGGTCAAAATATTTGGTCTGTGAAAATGACGGCAGATTATTCCTTTAGTAAAAACCTAACGGCAATATTTTATTATGATCACTCTTTTTCTCAAGCGGTCATTTCGACGAGTTTCCCTTTGACAAATATTCGTTCAGGGTTTACACTACGATATAATTTTGGTAATTAATTTTAGATCCGAAGACAAATTAAATAGAAGATTGTTACATTTGCAATATAAAAATTAGTACTAATTATCAATAAAAATAAAATGAGTATACCATCAAATTTAAAATATACTAAAGATCACGAATGGGTTAGTTTAGAAGGTGATATTGCTACAGTAGGAATTACGCACTTTGCTCAAAAAGAGTTGGGTGATATTGTATATGTAGAAGTAGAAACTTTGGATCAAGTACTTGAAAAAGATGAAGTTTTTGGAACAGTAGAAGCTGTAAAAACAGTTTCAGATTTGTTCTTGCCTTTGGCTGGAGAAATTGTTTCCTTCAACGAAGAGCTTGAAAGTACTCCTGAAGCAGTAAATACAGATCCTTATGGAGCAGGATGGATGATCAAGGTTAAAGTTACAGATGTAGCTGATTTTGAAACATTACTTTCTGATGAAGAGTATAAAGCATTGATTGGTGCTTAAAAAGCTTTTTTTGGGTGCAGCGATAAGTTGGACCTTTATAGTACTCGTAATGTGTTTGGCACCGCTTGATGGTGCTCCAAAAATCAGAATTGATAATTTTGATAAATACGTTCACGCTACTTTTCATTTTGTGTTTACCACATTGTGGTTTCTTTACTTTCGATTAGAGTTTAAAGAGAGTGCGATATCAAAAGCACTAACAAGTGCCTTTCTTTTTTCGGTAAGTACGGGTATAGCTATTGAGTTTATGCAAAAATATTTTACTGAAAACCGAGCTGCCGACCCTTTAGATGTGGTGGCAAATATGTTTGGAGCAACGATAGCCATAGCGTTCTGCTGCTATTTAGGTAGTTTGAAAATTATAAAAAATTGTTTGAAATAGTTAAAATCCCACTTAGGTGGGATTTTTTTTTTAGGATCGTATTTATACTGTATTTAATTTTGGTAGGTTTGCATTGTACGCTTTTTTATCGAATGAGTTCTACGCTTAGATGGTGTAGTGGGCATGAGTTTAGTAATATTTGAATTTTTTATGAAAAAATATTTTATTGTTTCTACGTTTTTAATAGTGTTTTGTTCCTCTTTTGGACAAAATGGAGCGGTGGGTCTTGAGGAGCGTTTTCCTGTATTCGAAAATTGTAAAGGAAAAGAAAGTATCGATTTAGAAAGTTGTTTCTACTCGGAAGTTCAAGCTTTTGTTTTTCAGAATTTTGTTGTCTCTGATCATTTGATAGAAAATAAATTCACAGGAGTAGTAAGGGTATTGTTTGAAGTGGATGCCAATGGTGTATTTAAGGTGGTATTTGTAAATGCTGTTGACGAAAATCTAATCAAAGAGACCAAAAGAGTTTTTGCTAAATTCGGAAAAATACAGCCTGCTACTTATAATGGTAAACCAACTTACTCGCAATATAATTTCTCCTTTACAATTCCTTTGCAAAGCGCAGATGTAAAAGTTGTTCCAGTAAATGCAGCTGCCGTAGCAACTCAAAACCAACAATTGACAGAGTTAGATCGAATAGTTTATAAAAAATTTGAAAGTCCAGAGCTTCATAGTCATTTAAATATTCCTTTTTCTCATAGTTATTATTCGCATTTTGATGCCGCGATGAATCAAGTGGGTAGTAATAATCATACGGCTTCAAAACCTTATACATATACTGAAGTGAATAAGTATTATGATATCGAAAAAGAAAATGACAAGCTCAAAAAAAAGGCCGATGGTTGGTGGGCTCGAAAGTTATGGAATGAAAATATGGTTGCCATTCAAGGAGATGGTTATTGGTTTACATTAAATCCTGTTGTCGATTTACAATTAGGTAAAGCCAGTCAAAGTATTGCTTCGTACACCTACGTGAATACGCGCGCTATCAATTTGAGAGGTGGTTTGGGTACACAACTGAATTTCACCACGACTATCTATGAAAGTCAAGGTAGATTTGCAGATTATTTTAATAGATATGCCGAATCGATAAAACCTGTAGGTGGTGATCCAGCCATTATTCCTGGTGTAGGTATAGCCAAAAGTTTTAAATCGGATGCCTATGATTTTCCTTTAGCTGAGGCGAACTTAACGTATACGCCTAGTAAATTTATTGATTTGCAATTGGGTTATGGTCGAAATTTTATTGGTGATGGTTACCGTTCGTTGTTAGAGGCTGACGGAGCTAGTCCTTATCCATATTTTAAAATCAATACAAATTTTTGGAAAATAAAATATACCAATACCTTTATGTGGCTCAAAGATGTACGACCAGAGGTTACCTTAGAGCGTACCTATGCCACGAAATTTATGGCTAATCATTATTTGAGCTGGAATGTTTCAAACAAACTTAATTTAGGTTTTTTTGAATCGGTGATTTGGACCAATACCAATGATAGAGGTTTTGATGCTAGTTTTGTAAATCCCCTTATTTTTTACCGTTCGGTAGAGTTCGCTTCGTCCGCACGTACCGGTAACGCAATGTTGGGAATGACTTTCAAGTACAAATGGAATAATAAAGTTAACTTTTATGGGCAGTTTTTGCTAGATGAATTTTCATTGGGTGATGTTAAAGAGAGAGATAATAGTTGGAAAAATAAATTTGGGTATCAATTGGGAGCCAAATATTATAATGCCTTTAATGTTGAAAACTTGTTACTGCAGTTAGAATTTAATCATGTACGTCCTTATGTGTACTCGCACAGTGATCCTATTACAAATTATGGGCACAACAATCAAAGTATGGGGCACCAATGGGGCGGTAATTTCGAGGAGCTTGTAGCAATAGCTAGGTACCGTAAAGGTCGTTTGTATGCAGATGCAAAGTTTACTGTAGGTGTTCGAGGATTTGACTTTGCAGATACGGGAGATAATTCAAATTACGGTGGTAATATTTATCGAGATTATGATGTTGATCGCTATGCAGACTCAGGCGTGGTGGTAGGGCAAGGAAACAAAACTAATATTTTTATTGGAGATGTGCAGGCAGGTTATTTGGTTAATCCAGCAACCAATTTAAAAGTGTTTGCAAGCATTATTTATAGAAATGTAAATCCGTTGCAAAATACTGCCACGGTATTTAAAGAAAGTACGAATTGGTTTAGTATTGGTTTGCGTACTGATGTGTTTAATTGGTATTTTGATTATTAATTGCTGAGATTGGTTTTTTTAACGGTTTTATTGAAAAAATCTAAAATCTAGCTTCTATATTCTCCAATCTAATTTGTACCTTTGCGCAAGTTTAAAAATCAAATAAAGTCCGCTTGAATTCTATACAAAATACATTTTCTGTTAAATCCCTTTTTTCTGATTTTAAAGAAATTACTAAGGCTGGACTTGCTATTAGTGTTTTGTTTTCATCGATTGCAGGATATCTGTTAGGTTTCAGTGATGAACATCCTTTTCAATGGTCTGTTTTGGCAATGTTGATGGTTGGTGGATATTGTATGGTGGGTGCTTCAAATGCTTTTAATCAGGTAATTGAAAAAGATTTGGATATTTTAATGGATCGTACCAAGAATCGTCCGGTACCATCTGGTAGAATGTCATCTTCTGTTGCGCTTTTAGTAGCGACTTTATTAACAGTGACAGGAATTGTATTGCTTTATTTGATCAATCCGAAAACAGCAATGTTTGGTGCGATTTCAATTTTTTTATATACAAGTGTTTACACACCACTTAAAACGGTGACTTCGTTGTCAGTTTTCGTAGGTGCATTTCCAGGAGCGATTCCGTTCATGTTAGGATGGGTAGCAGCAAGTGGAGATTTTGGAATTGAAGCAGGGACCTTATTTTTGATTCAGTTCTTTTGGCAATTCCCGCATTTTTGGGCTATCGGCTGGTTTTTGTATGATGATTATGAGAAGGCAAATATATTCATGTTACCTACTGGTAAAAAAGATAAAGGAACTGCATTGCAAGTTATTTTATATACCGTTTGGTTGGTAATAGCTTCTTTGTTACCTTCTTTTGGGTATACAGGTCAATTATTTATTGGTATTTATGCTGCAATTGTGGTATTTTTGCTTGGAGTATGGATGTTATTTTATGCAGTTAAGTTATATAAAGAGAGAACTGCAAAAGCTGCGAGAACATTAATGTTAGTTAGTGTTGCATATATATCGTTGCTGCAAATTGTTTATATAGTAGATAAATTTTTAAGATAATTATGGGAATGACGATGACAACAGAGGAGCACCAATCCCGAACAAGTAGATCATACAAAATGATCTTAATGTTTGCGATGATAAGCATGGTGATGATGTTTGCAGGACTTACAAGTGCTTATATTGTAAGTAAATCTAGGGTAGACTGGTTGAAAGACTTTCACTTTCCTACTGCTTTTTTTGGTAGCACATTAGTTATTATTGGGTGTAGTGTTACCATCTATTTGGCTAAAACTGCTATTAAAAAAGATAATCGACAAGCTACTACAGGGTATTTATTGAGTACTTTGGTTTTGGGTTTATTGTTCGTTGTTTTGCAGTTTGTAGGCTTTTCGCAGTTGATAGCTATGGGGTATTATCCTACGGGGGCATCTAGCGTAATTACGACAACTTTTATGTATGTTATAGCAGTTGTCCACTTGTTGCACCTTGCTGGAGGGCTTATTTCATTACTAATTGTAATTTATAATCATTTTAAACAAAAGTACAATGCTACTCAAACTCTTGGTATAGAACTAGCTGCGATGTATTGGCATTTTCTAGATATTTTGTGGGTGTGTTTATTTGTATTTTTATATTTCTTTAAATAAGAAAAAAACGTAAATTTGGGAACTTTTTAATGAATAATTTTTATGGGAGCGACAGTTAGTACTGCAGACAATCAAGGAAAAATTTGGGGAGGTGGCGAAAACGAGCCAATGGGAGCAAGTTATGGTAAATTAATGATGTGGTTTTTTATCGTGTCAGATGCCTTAACGTTCTCAGCATTTTTAGGAGCCTACGGTTTTTCAAGGTTTAAATTTATTGAAACATGGCCTTTGGCTGATGAGGTGTTTACACACTTTCCATTTATGCATGGAGTATCTGCTCCGATGTATTATGTGGCGTTAATGACTTTTATTTTGATTTTTTCATCTGTTACAATGGTTTTGGCTGTTGATGCAGGTCATCAAATGAAGAAAAGTAAAGTAGCAGTTTACATGTTTCTAACCATTATCGGAGGTTTAATCTTCGTTGGTTCTCAAGCTTGGGAGTGGAAAAACTTCATCAAAGGAGAATACGGAGCTATTGAGACTAAAGGTGGTAGTTTGTTGCAATTTGTTGACAAAGACTGTAAGCGGGTAGCTTTAGCTGAATTTGCTGCAACTCTTCCAGAAGAAAGAGAACAACATACAAAAAATAAAGGTGTTTGGTTTTTAGGTGAAGGATCTTTGCCAACTTATTCAGTTGCTGAAGTGCAAGCAGGATTTAAAGCACATCCTGAATTGTTGATTAGAACGGAACATGTTAACCAAGATACAAAACAAAAAACAATTTTATCTAGAGCGGAGTCTGATACTCGTTTAGCAGATGCTAGTTATGTAGTTGAAGGAGCGAACTTAATTAGAAACGAATACGGGAATAAATTATTTGCTGATTTCTTTTTCTTTATTACAGGTTTCCACGGTTTCCACGTAATTTCTGGAATAATAATCAATATTATTATTTTCTTCAATGTTCTTGTTGGAACGTATGAAAAACGTAAGAGTTATGAAATGGTTGAAAAAGTTGGATTATACTGGCACTTCGTAGATTTAGTTTGGGTGTTTGTATTTACAGTTTTCTATCTAGTTTAATTTTTTAAAAAATATTATTATGTCACACGCACATGAATCAAATACAGGACAAATCTGGAAGGTTTTTGGAATATTGTCTTTTGTAACTATTATAGAAGTAATTTTAGGTATCGTAAAGCCAGACTTTCTTTATTTTTCTGACCTACTTGGTATGAATCTTTTGAACTGGATCTTTTACGGTCTTACAGTTTTTAAAGCATATTACATCGTATGGTCTTTTATGCACATGGGAGGTGAAACTACTTGGTTGAAAAACTCAGTCGTGATTCCTTTAATCTTCTTAGTATTGTATTTACTTTTTATCCTTTTAACAGAAGGACATTATATTTATGGGGTTTTTAAAGATTCAACTATTAAGTGGAATTTTTAACACTATATTAATTCAAACTAAAGGTATTCGTTTTTCGGATACCTTTTTTTTTGCTTACTTTTGTGCTATTAAATTTTGTCTTAAATGAAGAAGAATAGCGTGCTTTTTATATTGTTTGTCTTGCCTATTGTTGCGTATCTTTTTTTTGCATCGGGTGTTAATGGTTTTACTAAATTACCTGTAATTACTACTAAGATTCCTGACGTAGGGAGTTGGCAGTCCCTAAACGGGGAGAAGGTCCATCTTGATGGTAAAATTACTATTCTAGGTTTTGGAGGAGCTGATGTTCTTAAAAACAGAGGGAATCTTTTTAATCTAAATGAAAAGATATACCAAAGGTATCATACCTTCAAAGATTTGCAGTTTGTCATGATTTGTGCAGATGGTACACAAGACGATGTGAAAAAGATTATGGATGCTTTTGATGAGTTTACTGATGTGTCAAACTGGCATTTTTTATTCGCGCCCAAGTCTGAGATTGATACTTTTTACAAAGGTTTGCAACTTAAAGGTAAATTAAGTAACGAAGCAAGTACGCCTAATGTATACATAGTGGATAAAGCAAGAAACCTAAGAGGCCGAAAAGAGGCTAAAGATTACAAAGAAGGTTATAATACATTTCATCCTGCAGAATTAAGTAATGAGATGTTGGATGATTTCAAGATCATTTTATACGAGTACAGAGCAGCCTTAAAAAAGAATCATAATGCAACCAAGCAATTATTAAAGTAATAGTATGTTTAAAAATAAATCTTACATCGGAATTTCATTTATCATCTTAATTTTTGGAATATATGCCATCCCAAAAATCGTTGATCGTTTTAAAGAAGGTGATATTGTCAAGGGGGAACGTTTGGATAATGTTTCGAACTCTAATCAAGTAGATGGGAAATTAGTTGAAATAGGTCCAGCACCAAAGTTTAATTTTAGAAACCAAGACAACATTGATATCAGTAATGAGACTTACAAGGGAAAAGTATATGTATTGGAATTCTTCTTTACCACTTGTCCTTCTATTTGTCCTAAGATGAATCAAAGTATGTTAACGATAGAAAAGAAATTTTTCGGTAACCCAAATTTTGGAATTGTTTCAATCACCATTGACCCAGAGCATGACACTGCGAAAGTTTTAAAAGATCATGCAAAGTTGTTAGGTGTAACTTCTTCTAACTGGAATTTTTTGACAGGTGATAAAGCTGTGATTTTAGGTTTAGCAAACAGTGGTTTCAATTTATATGCGGCTGAAAACGGAAATGTTGCGGGTGGTTTTGAGCATTCGGGTTTATTTGCCTTAATTGATAAGAATGGAAAAATTAGATCTCGTAAAGATGATTTCGGTAACCCACTTTTATATTACGATGGATTAGATAAGAAAGGTGTTAGAGATTTACAACAAGATATTAGCATTTTATTACAAGAATAAAAGATGAAAAAGGAAGATTTAGAACAGAAATATAATAAATGGATCGTTGTATTGTCTATCGCTATTCCGGTAGTAGTTGCAATTCTTTTTGGTGTTAACTTAAGAAAATTAGGGTTTGATGTAGCTCCATTGAGTTTCTTGCCACCAATCTATGCGTCTATCAATGGTTTGACCGCAATAATCTTGATTGCAGCTGTATTTGCTGTGAAAAATGGGAATTTAAAATTACATGAAAATTTAATGAAGACTGCTATTGGTTGTTCATTAGCTTTTTTGGTGATGTATATAGCCTATCACATGACTTCAGATTCTACTAAGTTTGGTGGTGAGGGTGTTATTAAATATGTGTATTATTTTATATTGATTACGCATATTATATTGTCTATTGCCATTATTCCTATGGTGTTGATTACTTACGTTAGAGCTTTGGCTCAGGTCTTTGATAAGCATAAAAAAATAGCGAAGATTACATTTCCTATTTGGTTGTATGTAGCTGTTACAGGTGTGGTGGTATATCTCATGATTGCACCTTACTATAATTTTTAATAATTGATATGCGCAAGTCTTTTCTAATTATCGTTTTTAGTTTTTTATTTAGTTGTGCTGCCCAAGCGCAATGTGCTATGTGTCGTGCTTCGTTAGGAGGCGACGCAAATAAGGTACAAGCAGAAGCAGTTAATGATGGGATTGTCTACTTAATGGTTATTCCTTATTTGTTGGTTGCAGGAGCCGCCTACGCCATTTACAAGATGAAAAAGAATAATAAATAATCTTTATTTCAATCCATCTACAGTGATATCTATCGTGCCATTTATTTTTAATGAGGCAAGTATGGCGTTGTTAGTAAGTTGTATTTTTTCAAATCGAATAGCATCTGTTTTTCCATTGACATAAACGCCGTGCATTGGAGAGTAATTGGTGAGGTACGTCATCAATGTTTTTTGTCCTTCTTCTAAATTTGGAATTATTGAATAGCGACAGCTCTGTTGAATCTTTTTTAAGATATAGGCTTGACCTAACCAATTTGCAGTACGCATAATTTTGCTTTTGGTATCGAGTACATAGTCAAGATTGTCAAAGTAAATTTCTTTCCTACTTTCATCATATTTTGGAAAACCAGACAAATATATAGCACCGTTAATACTACCTATCATTTCTAGCGCTATAATCATTTTACCATCTTTGTGCCAAAGGTCTACTTTTTGTACTTTAATCTTTTTAGAACCTGATCCAAATTCTTGACCGCTAAAATTTTTTGTCATTATTTTCGAAGCATCATTATAACTCGATACCGCAATAATGTTGGCTGTTATTTGGTTTGGAATTTTTGATGCTGCCTTCAAAGTTATTTTAGAGGAATCGAATTTTGTTTGTGGCTGTCTACCAATTAATGTTTCCATGGTGCATTTTAAACCCATGTTCATTATTAAGTTATCGCCTTGTAGCTGCGCATTGCTGGCATAGATTTCAGTAGGATTGATACGTAACCAACTTTCATAGGCTTCGTTTATCTGAAATGGAGTGCTAATCTTGTCTAAGGCTTCCAGAACATTTGGTTTGAAGTCCATTGATTTTTCAATGGTTTCGTCTATCGTTTTTTCGATCTTAGTTTTAAAAATTTTTAAAGCAGGATTGGCAAGGTAGGTTATCGGCATGTTTTTGCCTAAAACAGTCATGGTTGGACTCTCACTCCAATCTATAGACTTTAATGTTGTTACGGTGTTCAATTTCCAATTGGACAGTTGCACTTTACTTGTTAGCGTAACGATACCATTTAGATTAAAGGTGCGAACATCATACATTTCGATTCCCAATGTTTTGGTGCCAATGCGGTATTTAAATTCCATTTTTAATGGAAGTACAGTTGTCGTGCTATTGTTTGTGGCAGTGCTTCCATTATTCGAAATTTTAATTGGAGCAGTTTTCCAAATTTTCAAAGCGATATCATCATCTTCTATAGTATTGTCTTCATAAATCAAACCATTAAGAAGACTGTTCGTTTGGTTTTCGATATCTTTTAATTTGATTTTGATGGGTAAGTTTATAAACGAGGGAACGGTTTCATATACAATAGGGCTTGCATCATCTGGTTCAGGTTTTAAGCTATCTATTTTTTGTAATGTACTACAAGAATTTAAAAAAAGTGTAGTTATAAGCAAAATTATGAATGAAGTTCTTCTCATTTTTAGGATGTCTTTATTGAAGTCAAAAGTAAAAATTATTACTAAGGTATAAAGGTATTAATGGTCTTTATTTTTGAGTATTAAAAAGTATTCTTTATGTTGAATGTTGTTTTTTCGCACATAAATAATGAATTTTTTTGTAGTTAAAATTTTATAACCAACTAGGTTGCTATTGTTAAAAAGTGATAATGGCTATAAGAATTAATAAAGAATAGCTCGAAATCCTCCTTTTTCTTCGATGGTAACTTTGGTTTTGGGAAAAATTTTTGCAATTATTTAGCATTAAAAATAGGTTAGAATTGGCGAACCAGTTTGCTCTTGGTTTTTTTTTGAAATTTATGGTCAACCTATATAGTATTTTGTAATTTAGTATAGAAAATACTGTAGTATTTGTAGAGAATACTACTCTGTTTTAAAACCATTTTGAATTAGTAAGCATATAATATCCAGTTTTTAAATGAAGGTATTTGTTTGGTTTTAACTCCTGTCTTTATAGATGGGAGTTTTTTTGTGCGTTCTTTCGTTGCAATTGATTAGTCTGTTGTTTTTAAAATTCATAGATTTGTTTTGAAGAAAAGCTTCTACAACGATCAACATGAAAAAAATTACTAATTTACTTTTATTATCTCTTTTTCTGTCTCAAATAATAGCAAGTGCACAGTCAAAAAAATGGACACTTGAAGATTGTGTTTCCTATGCCCTTACGCACAACATTTCTATTCAGCAATCTGATCTTGATGTTGATTTGGCAGTAATTGACAAGAAGCAGGCCTTTGGTAACTTTTTACCATCAGTAAATGCGTCTTCTTCTCATTCTTGGAATATTGGTCTTAATCAGGATATCACAACGGGTATTTTGCAAAATAAGACCACGCAATTTACTTCTGCAGCAGGTACTGTGAGTGTAGATATTTATAAAGGTTTGCAAAATCAGAATACACTTAGAAAAAACAACCTTTCACTAGTTGCTGCTCAATATCAGCTTACCAAAATGAAAGAGGATATCTCGCTAAACGTTGCAAATGCTTATTTGCAGGTACTATTTAATGTAGAAAATTTAAAAGTTCAAAAGGTACAATTAGAAATTGATAAAAAGCAAAATGTACGTACGCAAGAGTTGGTCAACACGGGTACGATTGCACGCGGAGATTTATTAGATAGTAAGGCAACGGTAGCTGCTGATAATCAAAGAATTGTTACCGCCGAAAATGTACTGCTAATTTCTAAACTAAGTTTGGCACAATTGCTTCAATTAGAGGATTTCGTTACTTTCGACATAGAAGAAAAAAGTGTTTTTGAAGTCGGATACAATATTTTGACAGAAGATCCACAGTCTATTTTAAAAGTTGCCAAAGAAAAAAGAACTCCTTTGCGAATTGCTGAAACAAATTTGGCTATTGCCGAGAAGAATATTGCTATTGCAAGAGGAGCTTTTCAGCCTACATTGAAGGGTTTTTACAACTATAATACGAGGATTTCCTATTCAGATGTGCCCTTGCGTGATGCTACAGGTAGTATTATCGGACTTCAAAGTGCACCGCCATTTTTTCAACAATTTAATGATAACAAAGGACAGTCGTTTGGGTTACAATTGAATATTCCAATTCTTAACGGTTTTTCAGTTCGAAATAATGTTGAACGTTCTCAAGTAAACTTTCAAAAGTCAAAGATTGCACTTGAACAACAAAACTTAGATCTTGAGCGCTCGGTTTATACTGCGTTTACAGATGCCAAAGGGGCCTTAAAAGCTCATGAATCTTCAGTAGAAGCGCTTGAAGCTAGACAGGAATCTTTTAGATATGCAAAAGAAAAATTCGATGTTGGTTTAATGAACGCATTCGAATTGAGTCAATCACAAACTTTACTGTCTAATGCACAGTCGGAAGTATTAAGAACGAAGTACGATTATATATTTAAAATTAAGATTTTGGAATTCTATTTTGGGATTCCGATTGTAAACATACCATAACCATGTCAAAGAAAAGATTATATTATTTATTAGCCCTTGTTGTTATCGTTATTGCTGTCTTGGTTACCCTCGTTAAAAAAGGTGTGATTGGTGGCGGTGATAAAGGAGTGGAAGTCGAAATTGCAACAGTAGCAAGTAGAACTATTGTAGAAACTGTTTCTGCCACGGGGAAAATTCAGCCCGAAATAGAGGTAAAAATTGCTTCAATGGTTTCGGGAGAAATTATTGCATTACCAATTAAGGAAGGGCAATTGGTCAAAAAAGGAGATTTGCTAGTAAAAATCAATCCGGATCTATATACCTCAAGTTTAAATAGAACCAAAGCTGGTCTTTCGGGTTCGAAATCTGGTTTGTCACAAGCAGATGCGCAGTATACCGAATCAAAATTGAGTTACGAGCGTAATAAAGTTTTGTTTGGTAAAGGAATAATCTCCAAATCGGATTGGGATAAGGCTATTGCTGCTTTTGAGGTGGCGAAAGCGACCAAACAAACGGCTTACTTTAATGTACAAAGCGCCTTGGCATCTGTGAATGAAGCGCAAGATAATTTAGGTCGAACATTAATCTATTCTCCAGCTGATGGAACGGTTTCTATGCTAAACGTAGAATTGGGTGAGCGTGTTTTGGGTACACAACAAATGGCCGGTACCGAAATATTGAGAGTTGCCAACCTGAACAATATGGAGGTTGAAGTAGATGTGAATGAAAATGATATTGTAAAAATTAAAGAAGGTGATGTCGCTAATATCGAAGTTGATGCCTACTTGAAAAAGCGTTTTAGAGGTGTTGTGACGAGCATATCCAATTCGGCTAGTAGTAATTTGACTGCTGATCAAGTGACAAATTTTAAGGTTAAAGTTAGAATTTTGAAAGAATCGTATCAAGATTTGGTAGTTGGTAAACCGTCTACCTATTCGCCTTTTAGACCAGGAATGACTGCTACTGTTGATATTGTGACCAAAACGAAAGCAAATGTGCTAAATGTACCAATTAGTTCTATCGTAGTGAAATCGGATACGCTATCGACCAAAGATGTAGTCGAAGTTGAAGTAGCCGATGATGATAAAGTGGTGAAGAAAGATAAAAAACTGGAATGTGTTTTTGTAAAAGTAGGGGAGATAGCAAAAATTAGAATTGTAAGAACGGGTATTCAAGATGATGCTAATATAGAAATAATTAGTGGTTTGAAAAAAGGGGACGTTGTGATTACAGGGCCTTACAACACGGTGTCAAAAGAACTTAATTCTGGTGATAAAGTCGTTTTGAAATCTGCAAAAGAGGCAAAATAGATTTATATTTGCGCCCTGATTGCATTACTAATTTTACATCATCCATGAGTTATATTTTAAATATTGAAACGGCTACCAAAAATTGTTCGGTATCTATTGCCAAAAATGGAGAAACTATTGTCTGTCTTGAAGCTGCCGAAGCTGGTTTTTCTCATGCTGAAAAGTTGCATGTTTTTATTGAGCAATGTTTAGTTGATGCCACTATTAGTTTTCAAGATTTAGCTGCCATAGCAGTAAGTCAAGGTCCAGGATCCTATACGGGTTTGCGTATAGGCGTTTCTGCAGCCAAAGGATTGTGTTATGCGCTAGGTATTCCGCTTATTGCCGTTGATACCTTAAAGTCATTAGCATCTCAAGCTAACGTAAATGATGGCGTAATCGTGCCAATGCTAGATGCTAGGCGTATGGAAGTATACAGTGCGATTTTTGATGCAAGTCTGCAAAGCAAACGAGAAATACAAGCCGAAATCATAACTGAAGAATCTTTCACTGATCTAGAAGGACCTTTGTATTTTGTTGGTGATTGTGCTGAGAAATGCAAGACAGTTTTGACCGGGGATAAATTTATCTTCCTTGAAAATATTATATACCCATCTGCTAGAGAAATGAGCATTTTGAGTTATGAATTATTCAAAAATGAGGTCACTGTAGATGTGGCTTACTTTGAACCTTTCTACCTGAAAGATTTTATGATTACAACTTCAAAAAAGTAATTATTTTATTCTAAAATTAATGTTGCATTCAATTAAAATTCATCGACTTTTGGAGGAGTGTTTGTCGAATGTTTACATAATAAATTGTTAATGGCTATTAGTTTTCTTCTGATTTTAATAGAATTAGTAAAACAGTTACAAGAAAATTTCAGACACATTGTTCTCTATTTTATCTATAAATTTTTAAATTCACCTTTATTTTAACGAGACAAAATCTAAGCTAAACAACTCTTAAAGGTTATGTTTGGTTGGTACTCATTATGTTTTTTTACCTAAATTTGGCTCTTGTAAATTAATTAATGTAAAAGATGAAACTATCAACGATCCTATTTTCGCTAAGCTTCTTGTTTTTTTCTACCATAGCTACAGCACAAATCAAAAATAGCGACCCCGAAATCGATAAAATGATTTCGGAAATCAAAGCTGAAAATCTGGAAAACACAGTGATAAAGCTAGTTTCATTTGGAACTAGACATACCTTGAGTGATACTAAAAGTAAAACGAGGGGAATAGGGGCGGCTCAGCAGTGGGTCAAATCAGAATTCGATCAATATGCAAAAGAATCAAACGGTAGACTCACAGCAACTATTGATTATTTTACAATTAAAGCAGATGGTAAACGCATCGCTCAAGATAGCCAGTTGGGAAATGTGATGGCTTTGTTGAAAGGAACAGACGCAACAGATGATCGAATGTTGATTATAAGCGGTCATTTGGATTCACGCGTTACAGATGTGATGGACGCCAAGTCAGATGCGCCAGGTGCAAACGATGATGGGTCAGGTGTAGCTGCAATGATGGAATTGTGCAAAATAATGAGCAAGCGTTCTTTTCCGTACACCTTACTATTTGTTGCTGTTACTGGTGAAGAGCAGGGCTTATATGGTGCAAGACATTTGGCTGAATTGGCTAAAAGAGAAAATTGGAATATTATTGCTATGCTGAACAATGACATGATAGGGAACAGTTTATCTAGCGGTACCAATTTACGTGACAATACCAAAGTTCGAGTGTTTAGTGAAGCTACACCATATCTAGAAACTGCTGAAGAGGCAAAAATGCGAAAACAAATTAATAGAGACAATGATAGTCCTTCGAGACAACTAGCTCGTTACATTAAGTCCACAACAGATCAATACGTGGCACAACTTGATGTAACTCTAGTATACCGAAATGACCGTTTTTTACGTGGTGGTGATCATACACCTTTTAGTCAAAATGGTTTTACAGCGGTTCGGTTTTGTGAGATGAATGAAAATTATGATCACCAACATCAAGATATTCGAACTGAAAAAAGCTTAAAATATGGCGATCTCCCTGAATTCATGGATTTTGAGTACCTACGTAAAATTGCCGCTTCCAATTTAGCTACATTGGCAAACCTTGCTTGGTCGCCAAAAGCACCATCCAATGTTGGAATTGAAGTGAAAGACCTGACTAATTTTTCGACTCTTCTTTGGAAAGCTCCCGAAGGTAAAAAGGTGTATGGATATCAATTATTAATTCGAGAAACATCAGATGTCAATTGGACGAAAGCAGTGTTTGCAACCGATACTACAATTACAGTTCCCTATTCAAAGGATAATTTTCTTTTTGCAGTGCAAGCGATAGATGAATTAGGACATGCTAGTTTACCCTTATTTCCCATTCCGGTTCGATAGTTTTCAATTTGAATACACAGTGCAAAAACTTAAGATAGAACTGTAGATTTTTACGAATATCAAAAATTCAGGATGCTATTTTTAATATTTTAAATTGGTGTTTGAATGCTGAAAATAATGCGTTATTAATGTATAAAAAAAAGGTCAAAAGGATAAAACCATATTATTTATGGATCTATCCTTTTGACCTTTTTATGTAAAGTGATATATTATAATTTCAAATAAACAGTCTAAATTACTTGCTGACTGATTTTTCTTTGACATAAGGTTGTATAATAATTCCTGCTTGATCAAAGGCATTTTTACAGCTTTCTAATGTCTCTGTGAACACACTTCCAAAATCTTCTTTGTTCGCCCATGGACGAACAGCAAGTTCTATTGCGCTATCAGTTAAGTTTTTTACAAAAACATCAGGCTTTGGTTCTTGAAGGACTTTAGGGTTGTTGTTTAAAATATCTAAGATGATGTCTTTTGCTTGCTTAATATCTGATTCGTATGAAACGGAAAAGGTTAAATCTGCTCTACGCGTTCCTTTGATGGAGTAGTTTGTTATAATTCCGTTAGAAAGGATTCCATTAGGTATGAATACTACCTGATTGTTTGCGGTTACCAATTTGGTTACAAAAATCTGAATTTCACTTACCGTAGCGATTAGACCCTGAGCTTCGATCAAATCACCATCTCTAAAGGGTTTGAAAATAATGATAAGCATTCCACCTGCAAAATTGGATAGTGATCCTTGTAGAGCCAAGCCAACGGCTAGACCCATAGCTCCCAAAATAGCTACGAAAGAAGATGTTTCTATCCCGAGCTTAGAAATGAATGTAACAAATAATAATATGCGCATCGCCCATAATAAAATGTCACCTAAAAACTGAGAAAGTGTTACTTCTAGGTTTCGTTTGAGCATTATCTTTCGAACAAGTCTATTAATGATTCGAATGGCGTACAGGCCAAGAAATAAAATTATAAAAGCTGAAATTAATCTAGGGGAATATTCTATAATTTCTTTCAGGATTTTGTTAGTGTAAGTGGTAATGTAATTTGGATCTAAATTCATGTTGATTGTAATGAAAAACCTTCTGCTAGAGAAGGTTTTAGGTTTTTAAAATAAGATAAGGAAATTGAATTTCACTTATTTTTTTGTTATGCTTTCAATGGTTTCAGATGTTTTTGTTTTCACATCTTCCATTAATTCTTCGGCGCTATCTTTTACTTTCGAAATAGATTCTTCGGCAAAATTTTCGACTTTGTCTACCAAGGGAGCAACACTTACTTTTGCATCTTCAAAGGCAGTTTCCGCTTTGTCGGCTAATTGTCCAAAGTTTTCTTTGGCTTCACTGAATTTTTCGTCTGCAAAATTTTCTGCTTTTTCCAACATTGGTGCGGCCGCATTAACAGCATCCTCAGCAATGTTTTCTACTTTGTCAGCAAGGTTTGAAGCTGTTTCTTTGGCTGAGCCAAATAAATTGGTGATAAAATTTGATATTCCCATGGTTGTTATAAATTTAGTTCCAAACAAAAACACCTCTTTTTTTAATTCAAGAATTTTTTAAAGCGCTATCTTATTGAAAATAAATTAAATAAATGAAAAATATCAGAATTATTATCTATACCAATAATTCTTTTAAACCGATTCTACATTGATTTTCTCATCGTTCAACATACTTTTTAGCATGTTTTCGATTCCGCTTTTCAACGTAAAAGTAGATGATGGACAACCATTGCAAGCACCTTGCATAATTACCTTTACTGTACCTGTTGTTTCATCATAAGAGTCGAAAGCAATATTCCCACCATCAGCAGCAACTGCAGGTTTTACAAACTCTTCCAAGATATTGATAATTTTTTGAGAAGTTTCATCAAGAGAATCAAAGTTCGCTTCTTTTGCGGCTTCGTCTGTTGCTGTTTTTGGTATAAAATTTTCGTCTAGTACCGTACCTCCATTTTCAATGTATTGTTTGATGAAAGTTCGTAGCTCTAAGGTAATTTCTTCCCAACCAATAAAATCATACTTAGTAACCGAAATATAGTTTTCATCAATATAAACTTCTTTTACGTAAGCATATTTGAATAATTCTTTGGCTAATGGCGAAGCTTCGGTATCATCAATGTTTTTGAATTCAACAGCATTCTTAGTTAACATGCTGCTCACAACAAATTTAAGCGCAGAAGGATTTGGTGTTGATTCTCCGTAAACGGTTACGGGTTTTTTCTTTGGTTTGTTCTCATCAACTGTAATAATTGTACCACCATTGCTAACAAATTCCTCTATTTGTTCTGCTACAGCGTCTTTTACATCATCCCATTCTACAATGCTAAACTTTTCGATAGCAATGAAATTACCTGAAATGTATACTGTTTTTACAAACGGAAGGTAAAATAATTGTTGTGCTAGGGGAGAAGCCTTAGCTTCATCGATATTTTTGAACTCGAAATTTTCGTTTTTTGTAATGAAATCTTCAAATTCAAATTTTAATATAGTTGGGTTTTGTGTTTCTTTTATGAGAATTTTTGTCATGATTTTTTAAATTTCTACAAATTTACTAAAGTTATTTTCTATGAATAACTATATTTGGGATATAAATGGATAAATTAACTTTATTTTAGATTTTAAAGTGGTAGAATTCTCTTTATACTTTGTTTTCAGTAGTCATATTTTTTAAAATAGTATCGATGTTAGGTAAAATAAAAACGTTACTTCTTGTTTTGTTTGTTAGTGGATATACATTTGCACAGGAAGGTATTTCGGTATATTCTGATTATCTCTCAGACAATTATTACCTTATTCATCCCTCAATGGCAGGGGCTGCTAATTGTGCCAAAGTACGATTGACGTCACGCAAACAGTGGTTTGATCAATCAGATGCGCCCTCTTTGCAAACCTTGAGTTTTAATGGTAGGATAAGCGAAAAAGCAGGAGCCGGTATTATTGTTTTTAATGATCAAAACGGGTACCACTCGCAAAAAGGAGTGAAACTAAGTTATGCTTATCACTTAATGTTTTCAAGAGATGAGATTGATTTAAATCAATTGTCTTTCGGTATTAGTGCTGGATTGGTTGAAAGTCAATTGGATGAAACTAAATTTGCTCAATCAGGTAATTTTGATCCGCTAATTAATGGTACAATTGTTCAAAAAGATTCGTATCCTACTTTTGATATCGGTGCTTCTTATAATTACTTGGATTTTTATGCGCATGCAACTGTCAAAAATTTATTAGAGACTAGAAGAAATATTTATTCAGAATTTGAGAGTGATAATCTAAGGAAATATTTATTGAGTGTTGGGTATGTTTTCGGGGATAAAAATTCAATTTTATGGGAACCTTCAGTATTGTTTCAATCTGTGGATCAAACAAAAGAAAAGAGTTTGGATTTAAATTTAAAAGCATACAAAAGCATGGATTTTGGTACACTTTGGGGTGGGTTATCTTATCGTAGGTCGATAGATGGTGCGCAATATGCAAGTGGAAATGGAATCGCAGTGCAACATTTACAATATATTACACCTATAGTTGGTGTTAATTACAAAAATTTCATGTTCGCCTACACCTACTCACATATCACGGGAGCCGTGAAATTTGATAACGGAGGATACCACCAAATTACTTTGGGACTTAACCTGTTTTGCAAAAGAGAAAAATACGAGTGTAATTGTCCTGCGATTAATTAATTTAAAAGAGTCCTAGATGCTAATTAAAACAATTAATGGTAAAACACCGCAAATCCCTGCGGACTGCTTCGTTGCCGAAAATGCAACAATCGTTGGTGATGTCGTTTTTGGTGAGCTATGTAGTGTGTGGTTTAATGCCGTGATTCGTGGTGATGTAAACTATATTAAAATTGGTAATAAAGTGAATGTTCAGGATGGTGCTATTATACACTGTACCTATCAAAAGTATCCAACTATTATTGGGAATAACGTCTCTATTGGTCACAATGCTATGGTGCATGGTTGTGTGATACATGATAACGTGCTCATAGGAATGGGAGCAATAGTTATGGATAATTGTGTAGTAGAGAGCAACTCAATCATTGCTGCCGGAGCCGTAGTTATTCAAAATACGGTTGTAACTTCAGGTTCTATTTGGGCAGGTGTTCCTGCCAAAAAGGTAAAGGAGTTGTCGGAATCTGATTTTTCAGGAGAAGTGGAGCGTATTGCAAATAATTACGTTTTGTACTCCAGCTGGTACAAAGTGGAACCCGAAGATTAAATGTTTATTTTTTCGAAAAAAGCAGTTTTGTAGCTTTCGCTAATTGGTATACGTTTATCATCAATTAGTACTTTGTTTTTTTGTACCGATTTAACATGCTTAATGTTGATGATGTACGATCTATGAATTCTAGCAAACCCTTTACTGCTAAGATTTTGCTCCAATTTTATAAGGCTAATCAAAGTAAGTGTGTACTTTTGATCTGTGGTGTAAATCTTCACGTAGTCTTTTAAACCTTCGATATATAAAATATCACAATAATTCAATTTTATATTCTCATAATCGGCTTTTACAAACATGAAATCCTGTTCTAATTCTGGTGCCGAAATAGCATTTGAATTTAAAACAGTGGCCGGAATAGGATTGTGAAGTTGCTGTGCTCTCGCAACCGATTTTAAAAAGCGATTGAATGGAATAGGTTTTACTAAATAATCTACGGCACCTAAATTAAATCCTTCTACAGCATAATTTTCATAAGCAGTGGTAAAAATCACTAACGGTTTTTTGTCAATGGCATTCAAGAAATCAATTCCTGAGAAATGAGGCATTTCGATATCCAAAAAAATCAAATCAACAGCTGTTTGATTGATAATCGAAATAGCATCAATCGCATTATTGAAGGTATGAATAAGTTCAAGAGATTCAATCTTGCTTACAAATCCTTTTATCAATTCTACCGCTAAGGGTTCATCATCAATAATTACACATCTCATATTTTTATTTTTAGTTCAGATTACGGTAAAGATACCTACTTTTTAAGTATGTGGTCTAATTTTAGTTTTAAGTGTACAGTATAATTATCATCAGACTCCAACGTTGTTAATTGATGTGCGTTGGGGTACAATAAATTAAGTCGGCTTTCAATATTACTCAAACCAATACCTGAGTTTTTCGGGTCTTTATGAAATTCTTGCATTTTGTTTTCGATCCAAAAATCAAGATTATTCTCTTCTATTGTGATTTTGATTTTTACAAAAGCAACTCCCTTATAATCAGTTCCATATTTAAAAGCGTTTTCGACAAAATCAATGAGCAGTAAAGGCTCAATTTGTTTGTCGGCGGTATTGCCATGAATATTCACGAAAATATTTTCGATATTGTTCAAACGCAGTTTTTGTAGATCAATATAATTTTTGATATAGTTGAGCTCTTTCTCCAAGAAGACCGTACTATTATCGGTCTCATAAAGCATATAACGCATCATTTCAGACAGAGTGACAATTGCATCGGGTACTTTGTCTGATTTTTGATAGGCTAAAGAATAAATACTATTTAAGGCATTGAATAGAAAATGTGGATTGGTTTGTTTTCTCAAATAGGTTAGCTCTGTAGCTGTTCTATTTGTCTCTGCAAGTAGTTTATTTTGCTGATCATTGTAAAACTCAGACAATGTTTTGATTACGGTACTGCCTGCAGTGATAAAAAGGTAAAATAAAGCAGGAAGCGCTTTCCTAAAGAAAGGTGGTCTTCGTCTTAAAATCGTTTTTCCGTTGGTCGTCATTATTTTGACACCTTCATCCGGCGGTGCTTCATGTGGAAAAAAGGTAATACGAACAATAACTAATACAATAATAATCGAAAGCAGTAATAAGAGGTATTCCCAAAGCCTTTTTTGTAAAAGAAGTTTTGGTACTAGGTAGTAAAAGTTGAGATAAAATAATCCTATACCCGATATCCATTGAAAATAGAAATCACTATTGATATTTGATTTACTCTCATAAAACGGAAGTGAAGCCGCCATGATAAACAAAAACCAAATAACGAAATGAATCATTATTTGGTTCGAATTTGTATTTTTAATTTGATCTTGCCTCATTTATAATTGTATCGACAATAAATTTAAGTCATTTTTGGTTATCGTGGGCGATAAATTGTTGTTCAATTTTTCTATAACCAGTTGACCAACTTTTAATGCGTCTTTTTCTGATCGAAAACTAACGTTTTTATCAATAACAGGAATGATGCTTTGTTTGATAATTATTTTGTCATTATGGCTAATAGTATATCCCCAACCTGTTGGTGTTTTAATACTTGCTAAGGTAGTATTTGGCTGCTTGTTGCAAGCAATAAATAGAGTTGTAAATAATACTAGTGCTACTATTTGCAACTGCTTTGAACCAAGAAACAGCTTCTGGAAAAAATTCCAGAAGCTGTTAGTATTTATATTAGTTGTCGTCATCTGATTGTTCGTCTTGTGGTTTGAATTCCCAGGCATCATCAAAATAAGATGTTCCTGATTTTCCTAGTAAAATAAAACCTCTTTGGTTGATTGAAAACCCGATAGCATCTGTTCTAGCAGATCCTTCAAGAGCTGTTTTTTCATTCCAAATATCGGTGGTAGGATTGTATTCCCAAATAGTTTTCGAATATTCTCCACAACCAATATACCCTAAGCCATTCATTGCAAATCCAACTGCATTTGATCTTGTTATTAAGTAAGTATCGTGATCCTCTTCATCGTCATCCAAATCTCTTTTTTTAGTCCAAACGTCAGTCGCAGGATTAAATTCCCAAAAGTCAGTTTGATATGCTCCACTGTTTACACCTGTTCCTAAATATGCTTTGTCATTGATTACAAAAACAGCAGCATTTCTTCTTTTATTACCACCAAATCCACTAACAAGTGTCCATGAATCTGCGGTTGCATCGTATTGGTAAAAATCTTTTAGATAATTTCCGTCATAACCTGTTCCAAAATAAGCTTTACCACCTACTTGAAAACCAACTGCAGAATAACGAGCAGATCCAGCGAAATCAGCTTTTTTAGTCCATTGATTTAGGGCAGGGTCATATTGATAAAAATCTTTTAATCTATTGGTTCCATCATATCCAAGTCCTACATACCCTTTGCTGTTAAGCTCAAAAGCTGAGGCAGCGCTTCTTGCTACACCTGTAAAACTTGATTTTTGTTCCCAATAATCACCTGTTGAGTTGTATGACCACATGTCATTAAGGTACTCGTCTCCTGTGTATCCTGTGGTAACATATGCAAAGTCGCCGATTACAAAACTCGTAGCATTTGAACGTGCAGGTCCGTCAAAGGATGATTTCTTAATCCAGTTTCCAACTAATTCTGTTGAGTCGTCTGAACTACAGCTGATAAATGTGGCACCTATTAATAGGGTTGTAAGTAGAAAACTTTTTCTGAAAATATTCATAATTATGTAATTGTATTAGAGTTTGTATTTAATTCCAAAGGCAGCAATAAGGCCTTCGGTGTTGTTATGATTGGTAACTGTATTGCTTTCTGTCAATTTAAATGTACTGTTGTTCTGATATCCTCCTTTAAAAGTCAAAAACCAATCTGAATCAATATTTCTTTCGAATTCAACTAATGAACTTATGGTCGAAAGTTGTAACGTTGAATTTGAGTTACTATCTTGTAATTGAGGGGTGATGGTATAATAACTCCCTTGGATTTGTGTCGAAAGTCTAAAAGTCGTATGAGGATTATTCGAATAAGAAAATTGCGTTGACGGAAAACCTAGATCTACATTGATGCTGTTGCTTATTTGATGATGTAATGTAACTGTAGGTAGTATTTGTTTTTTTCCAAAATAGGTATTTCGTTGTAGTCCGACAGTTAATTGTGTTTTTGGACTAAAGGAATGCTCTAAACCAAGTCCGCCTAATAGTATGATTTCTGAAGTCTTAAAATTTGATTTAAAGGCAGCTACAGGATTTATATTTGCCTGGATCGACCATTGACTTGATAAAGATTGTTTAACTCCAAGTGTATAGGATACTTTTTGAAGGTTATTCAATTGTTCTATAGCATTGTTCCACACCGTCTTAATATTGAACGAGGTATTGGTATATTCTACAGCGTTGTTAATTGCAGTAGTGGTGGTTAGCGCATGACTGCTCGTGATATTAATGTTTTTCTCATTTTTATTAAAATCACCAGTTGACTGCGTACCAATAGTAGCATCAATGATGACACTATTTTGAGCAGATATGAAAGTGGTGGTAATCATAAATAGGAAGTTGATAAATAAATTTTTTGTCATGAATGAAACTATTAGGCCAAAAGTAGCGGTATAAATATTTTTAAAAAAAGAAGATATATAGAACCGCTTTTTTCATAGACTAATTGGCTGTTTTAGCAGTCGGATTCGTTAAGCTATTTCTATTGATGTTTGTAGAGCGAATGGTGCTTTTCATAGACAGTTTAGTCACATTAGTATAAGTTATTAGGTGTCATGATTTGCTCTACTTTATATTTGTTCAAAAAGTGATATGTACAAACGTTTTTTACTATTGATATTAGGGGTTATCGCTATTTCGTGTGATTCGGATATTGATGCAGGTAATTTTGTAGTTGGTTCTGAATTCCTTCAAACCAATAATAATGTTATTTTGGTAGATACCTTCGCAGTAAATGTGTCTACGATTCAAATTGATTCCTTGGTAACCTCTAGTCGCTTGCGCATTGCAGTTGGAAGCTATACCGACCCTATATTTGGAAAAGTAGAGGCGAAAAGTTATTTTCAACTTACAGGAGATAGTTATTCTATCAATGCTACTTCATCAGACACTGATGGGTCTAGTTATGTATTTGATTCCATTAGAATGGTGATGAAACTGGATAGGTATTATTACGGAGATACGCTGAAAGTACATTCATTTGATATTCATAGACTACAACAAAATGTAAAGGCCACTCTAGAAGATGGTACTTTTCATAACGATTCTAACCTGACGTACGATGCTGAAATTTTAGGAACAGTATCTTATAAACCGAAACCAAACAGTCAAGATTCTGTATCTGTAGCTTTGAGTTCCGTCTTTGGTAGAGCCCTTTTTCAAAAGTTAAGAAGTAACCAAATAGCGAATTCAGATGAATTTGTTGAATATTTTAAAGGATTTGTAATTACTCCAACGGCAGGAAATTCATCCTCAGTCATGGGCTTTAATTTGGCTAGTGAATTACGCCTTTATTATTCCAAATCACCATCGGAGAGTGAAACTTCTTTGGTTAAGACTTTTAATATAACTGATGCCGCAAAGCAGTTTAATAACTTTAAATTGGACAAAACGGGTACAGTTATAAGTGATCTGCCAAGCTCTACACTCAACTTATCAAGCTTAAAAACGGGTAATAAAAGTTATATACAATCGGGTACAGGAGTTGCTTGCAGAGTCGAGATACCTAATATTAAACAGTTGAAAAGATTGTATACCAACGGAGTAATTGTTGATGCACAGCTTACAATAAAGCCGGCAAACGGTACGTATACAGATAATTATCCCTTGCCTGATTCGCTACAAGTTTATGTAGTCGATCATTTAAATCGAATTAAAAGTTCCTTGACAACTTCTTCAGGTGCTGCAGCCTACGCCATTTTAAATACTAAAAAAGATGAGTTTAACGAAACAATTGGTTACACGGTTTCTGTTGGTTCGTTTCTTCAAAGTGAGTTGCTGAGAGTGACTGATCAGCAGTATTCGTTACTTTTTGTACTACCTAATCTAACCAAAGGTGTAAACAGGGTAGTGCTTGCCGATCAAGCTAGCAAAGAAAATAAATTACAACTAAAACTCTATTATATCTCTTACTAGATGAAAATTAAAATAATATTGATTGCTTTTTTACTATTGCTTTGCGAGACAAATTATGCCCAAAGCATTTCTAGTTCACCTTATTCCCTTTTTGGTTTGGGGTCAGAATATGAGGCAGATTATGGTTCTTTGCCTGCAATAGGATCATCAGGAAGTGCTTTGCCTACAAATAAATTTATTAACAGTTTGAATCCCGCTGCATTGGGATTTATGTACCAAAATCATTTTTTACTCGACGTAGGGGGAAAAGCAATTTCGACAAGTTACCAGGATGTTTCTACTAAAGAAAGCCGGAACAATATGCAATTTTCGCATATCGCTTTTGCATTTCCAATTAGTAAAAGATCGGGTGTAAGTGTCGCTTTAAAACCATATTCTAGTAGTTCATATACTATTTCAAATCTAGCCTTAGATATAAAAGATAGTAACGAGAGTTACATATATGGCGCTACAGGTACGGGCGGACTAAATGATTTTGATGTTTCATACGGCTATCGAATAAGCCCAAAGTGGTCTGTTGGAGCAAAAGGATCTGTATTGTTTGGAAATACAGCCGTTAATGAGAATTATTTTGTTTCGAATTCATTATTAAATATTCAAAAAAATTCCAATTATGGAGGTGTTCGAATGACGGTAGGATCACAGTTTGAGGTTGATTCTACTCTTACTATTGCTACAACTATCAAAACACCAACTACTATCAATGCATCAAAAACAGGTACAATCACTTCTACTAGTTCAGCAGGATCTACAGTGGTAGCAACTGATCTTACTTTGGACTCTGATGATTACAAGATGCCATTAGAAATAGGGTTCGGAATTAGTAAAGTTTTCAAAGAGAATTTTAGTTTTACAGCGGATTATTCAAAGAGTTTTTGGTCAAATACCAATCAATCCGATTCTTACGGATTGTTTTTAAACCAAGATAAATTTGCAGCAGGACTTTCATTTGAGCGTGCTAAGCAAGGTCGCTCTTATTTTGATCGAATGAAATATTCTACAGGATTTAATTATGATACGGGTTATCTAGAGATAGAAGGTAAAAGAATTCGAAATGTAGCAGTATCAGTTGGAGTTTCGATTCCTTTGGATAATATGTTCTCAAGGTTGAATGTTTCTTATTCTTATGGTCAAAAAGGAAGCATAACCAGCGGCTTAATCAAAGAGAATTATCACAAAATATCACTTAATTTAAGTTTAGATGGACTTTGGTTTGTCAAAAGAAAATTCGATTAAATTAAAAATTTTTTTCCAATACATTATAATGTCCTCCAATGATATCCTTTAATACCACGGGATTGGTATTGGTATAAAATAAGGGTTTGCTACTTTTTGAAGTGGTGAACCCTATTTTTGTTTCCAGTATTTTCTGTGTTTGCTTGGCTACCGCAGCTCCCGAGTCTATGATATGAATGTGCTCTGGAAGTATCTTTTTTATCTGTGGTATGAGGTAAGGGTAGTGGCTACAGCCCAAAACCAAATAATCAATGTCTGCCGTGATCATTGGTTGTAAATAAGATTCTAAAAGTGCATACATTTCAGGTGAATTCATTTCACCAGCTTCAATCAATTGGACTAATCCATGGCCAACTTGTTCAATTATTTTTGTGGATTGAAATTTTTCTGCTGTTTGTGTAAACAATTCGCTTGACAAGGTTCCTTGTGTGGCCAATATGCCTATAACTTGCGTCTTAGAGTTTAAAGCTGCTGGTTTGATGGCAGGTTCAATTCCGATGAAGGGTACTTGATACAATTCACGAAGCTCTTTTATTGCATTTGTAGTAGCAGTATTGCAGGCTACAACAATAAGTTTGCAATCTCTTTGTAATAAGAATTCGGTATTTTTGATACAAAGATCAATTATCTCTTGTTTTGATTTTTGACCATAAGGAGCATTTTTACTATCAGCCAGGTAAATTGTTTGTTCATTTGGTAACAGGGCATGGATAGCACTCCAGATCGAAGTACCGCCTATTCCAGAATCAAATATACCTATCGGTTTGTTGTTGTCCATCTACACAAAGTTAGTCGCTCTATTTTAAAATTCCTATTCACTACTCAAAAAAAAACCGTTCAATTTCTGGGTAGAAAAGGAACGGTATAATTTTTTTGTAAAAGTCGTTTTTTAGAAACCTAAATCTTTTTTTACGTCAGCTGTGATGTTTGGACCATCAGCAAGTAATAAAGTAGATCCGTCAAGAACATATTGAAAACCTTTTGCTTTTCCAACTTTTTGGATTGAAGCTCTCACTTTTTCCATTAATGGTTTTACAATATCAGATTCTTTTTGTTGTAATTCTTTTTGAGCGTTGTCTCTAAAGTCAACAATTCTCTTTTGCATATCCTGCACTTCTTTTGAACGGTCACCGTTAACTGCATCAGTTACTGTAGCCGATTCTGCTTCGTATTTTTTTAGTTTTGCTTGGTATTCTTCAACCATCTTTTTGTAGTCAGTATCATAAGTACCACTTAGTTTTTCAAGTTGCTTTTGAGCATCAAGCATTGCTGGCATTTTGGCCATGATTTCACTTACATCAACGTGAGCTGTTTTTGCTTGTGCGTTCATAGTTTGACTTGCTCCGAAAATAAATAGTGCAGCAATTAATAAAGTTTTAATTTGTTTCATCGGTTTTTAAATATTAAGTAATTATTTATTGTTTAATTGTAATTCTCTAGCGTTCTTAATTGAATCTCTAACTTGTAATGCTTTTTCGCGTTTTAATTCAATCTCTTTTTTTCGTTCTTCAATGATTCTTTTTCTTTCCTCAAGCGCTTTCGCTCTAATTTCTTCCGTAGTCAACGTCTGAGTAGATTCGGCTGCTTTTACTGTTTCAGCTGGCTTATTTGTTTTGGCTTGTGCCGCTTCTATCTTAGTAGAGGCAGAAACCGTGCCACTTTTTTTAGCTTCTCTTTCAGCAAGAACTTGCGCTCTT
The DNA here is from genome assembly GCF_003076455.1 of Flavobacterium faecale. Lineage (NCBI taxonomy): Bacteria > Pseudomonadati > Bacteroidota > Flavobacteriia > Flavobacteriales > Flavobacteriaceae > Flavobacterium > Flavobacterium faecale. Next base: position 362,674 of record NZ_CP020918.1, on the reverse strand, counting down.
TTTTCTTCCAATTCTCTTTTGCGGTCTTCCATCAATTGCTTTCTATCGGCAAGAACTTTTGCTTTTGCATCTTCTTGCGCTTGTCGAGCTTCATCTGCCTTTTGTTGCGCTGCAGCTTTGGCATCTTCTGTGTTAGATGTGGTGGCATTTGAACTAGGAACAGCAGTTCCATTTCGCTCAGCAATTAAAGCAGCTCTTCTATCTTCTGCATCTTTTTTCTTTTGTTCAGCAGCCAATTTTCTATCTGCAAGTAATTTTTCACGTTCTGCTTTTCTTGCTTCTAGTGCGTTTTGTCTGTCTACAAGATTAGGATTAACATCTACTGCATCTTCTTTCTTTTCTCTGGCAAGTTCTGCTTCAAGTTGTTTTTTTGTTAGCTGCTCTCTTTTATTCGAACGATTTAAGATTCGCAGTACCAAATCACTAATGTCATATCTTTTGGCAGCAAAAATCATTGTAAAATCCGATGTCTTGTCAAATATGAAATCATATTTCTGTTGTTCAGCAACATCTTGTATCGCAGTGAAAACTTGATCCTGAATCGGTTTAATTAAATCGGTCTTTTGAGTAGATAAATTTCCGTTTGGTCCAAATCTTAGCTGTTGCAATTCTAGCAATTCTTTTTCAAGAAATTTAATTTCTGTCTCTCTTTCTTCGATTAAACTTTTAGTCAATAGCGGTTTCTCAGCATTTAATGCTTCTGTTGCCTTATTGAGATCATTTTTTTTAACCTCAATTTCTTGTTTCCACTTTTGTGCTTTGATTTCCAACTGTGCATTAGCCTCTGTATAATTAGGAACATTTTGCAAAATGTATTCCATATCAATGTACCCGATTTTAGTACCTCTAGTTTGGGCGCTTGTCGTATACGTGCTCGCTAATGTAACTGCTAAAACTAAAAAGTATTTTCTCATATCTTATGAAATTTGAAAAATTAACTGTTCTTAAAATTGTTGCCCAATAATAAAGTGGGTTTGCCATCCGCTTTTAGTCGTTTGTCCGGTAGCGGCATCAAATCCATGTCCAAAATCAATTCCAAGTAGTCCAAAGGCAGGCATAAATACACGTAGTCCAACACCAGCGGATCTTTTTAAATCAAAAGGATTATAAGTCTTGAAATCTGCAAATGCATTTCCAGCTTCCAAAAATCCTAATGCATAGATAGATGCTGAAGATTTTAAGGTAATTGGGTAACGCATCTCCATAGAGAATTTATTATATACTGTTCCTCCAATTTGTTGACCATATCTACTACTAGTTAAATCAGTAATAATTGGCGTCAACGAGTTGTTGGTATATCCTCTTAATTGGATTGTTTCTCTACCATCCATTGAGTAATTAGCCATTCCATCTCCCCCTACATAGAAACGCTCAAAAGGAATCACACCTCTATCTTGGTTATAAGCACCTAAGAAACCAAACTCAGTTAAGGTTCTTAAAACTAATTTACCATAGATTTTAGTATACCAATCTGCTTTGAATTTCACTTTGTAATACTCTAACCAGTTGTATTTTTGTTGGTCTACTTTTGAAGCATCAGCTCCTGCTTCTTGGTAGGTAGATACTACATTACCACTAGCATCATAATAGGTTCCTGCAGGCGTAACATTTCCACTTGCATCTGTAACTGCAGTTGTGCTTTTTAATTTGTACGCTTCAAGGTCTCCTAAACCAGCATAATTGATTCCGTTTACCAACGAGTATGGGAAAGTAAATTTAGCAGAAATACTTACTTCAGATCCGTAGGTCGGGAAAATAGGGTTGACCCCTTTGTTATTTCTTGTTAAACCAATTGTATAGGCTAGATTTCGTGATTGTCCGTTACCAAAGGTAAATAAACCTGTGTTGTAATTGTTCAAATCATAATGTTGGTAACTCAAACTTTGCGATAATACAAAGAAATCATCCGGCACAGTTAATCTTTTTGCTAAACCAACAGACAATGTCAAGATGTTAAAACTCTTGCTTTTATCAACTCCTGATGAAGAGGTGAAATTGGTTAAAAATTGTTTACTATATGAAAGTGAAGTGCTAAATTGTACGGGCTTCTTTTGTCCGAACCAAGGCTCAGAAAATGATAAACTGTACGTTTGGAAATAGGTACTTGCTTGCAAACGCAACGATACTTTTTGACCGTCTCCCATTGGTAATGGTTTATAAGCTTCTTTGTTCCCGATATTTCTTGCCGAGAAGTTGTTGAACGACAGTCCGAGTGTTCCAATGAATCCACCACCACCATAACCACCTTGTAGTTCGATTTGGCTAGATCCTTTTTCGACTAAGTTGTATTCAATATCAACTGTACCTGCACTTGCATCTACATTTTTAAATTTTGGATCGATAGCCTCAGGATCAAAAAATCCTAATTGACCAATCTCACGAATGGTTCTTACCAATAATTCTTTACTGTATTTTTCACCTGGTTTGGTACGTAATTCTCTGTAAATAACGCGGTCATTTGTCTTGTCATTTCCAACCACTGTAATTTTGTTGAAATAAGCCAATGGACCTTCGGTAACTCTAATCTCAAAATCAATACTGTCATTAACAGTTTTTACCTCAACGGCATTGATGTTCGAAAATAAATAACCATTATTTTGGTACAAGTTCGTAATGTCTTCACCGTCAGGTTTAGATTTATCTGCAATTCTTTTTTCTAATAAAACACCGTTATAGGTTTCTCCTTTTTTAACACCTATTATACGACTCAAAAATTGGTCAGGATAAACTGTGTTTCCTAGGAATTTGATATTTCCAAAATAGTATTTATTACCTTCTTCGATTTTGATTTTTATTGCAAGTGCGTTCTTTTCTTTGTTAAATGAAACAGAATCAGATACAATTCTGGCATCACGATATCCTTTTTCTTTATACGAAGCAATCACTTTTTCTAAATCCTCTTTGTACTTCGATTTTATAAATTTCGAAGCTTTTAGAATTCGAATTGGGTTTTTCTGTTTGGTGTTTTTCATTGCCTTACGCAATGTTTTATCAGACAGTTTTTCGTTACCAACAAAATCAATTTCATGGATTTTTACTTTCTCACCCTTGTCAATATTCACAAGCATCTTCACTTGATTGACTGCAGTAGTATCCGGAATTGTTTTGATGTTTACTTTAGTATTAAAATAACCATCTTTTTTGTATTTGTTTTCTAAGTAGTTTTTAGTGGTAGTAATTAAGTTCTCATTTACTACTTTGCTTTGCGTTAGACCATTATCTTTGATTAATTGGTCAACTTTATTCTTTTTAACCCCTACAAATTTTACCTCACTCAGTTTTGGTAACTCTTTGATATCTAGGTCTAAATAAATACTATCTCCTTCGATTTTATTAATGTAAAACGAAATTTCATCAAAAAGACCTAGTTTACCTAGTTTTTTGATGGCGCTACTAATTTCTTCTCCTGGTACAGTAATTGTTTGTCCTTTTTCTAATCCAGAAAAAGTAACTACTGTTTGGTCGTTAAAACTTATTTTGTTTGTAAGAGCCACTTTGGCGATGATGTATTTTTCACCCTTGTCAAAATCAACTCTCTTTTGTGCTTTGACTTGCGAAAAACTTGCCAAAAATAAAAAGGTTAATACTGCTTTTATACTGTTGTTCAACACTAAAAATTTATTTAATTTGTTCACTTGTTTTTCCAAATCTTCGTTCTCTTTTTTGATAACTAATAATAGCCTCATATAAATCTTGTTCTTTAAAGTCAGGCCATAATATATCTGTAAAATAAAATTCGGCATATGCAATCTGCCAAAGTAGAAAATTACTAATACGATGTTCTCCGCTAGTTCTAATTAATAAATCTACATCTGGTAAATCATGCGTGTAAAGATGCTCATTAATAACTGAATCGTCAATATCGTCAATTGAAATTATATTATTTTTAACTTTATCGCTGATTGTTTTTACCACATTAACTAACTCTTCTCTAGAACCATAGCTGAGTGCTAGTGTTATAGTCATTTTGGTGTGATCTTTTGTTCTATCAACGACTCCCTTGATTACTTTTTTTGCATTGTCAGGTAATTTGTCGAAATTTCCAATCGTTGTCAGTCTAATTTTCTTTTCTTCAAGCAGCACCAGTTCTTTAGTTAGCGATTTTACTAAGATTTTCATCAAAGTATCAACCTCTAGTTTTGGTCTGTTCCAGTTTTCAGTTGAAAACGTATATAAAGTAAGATTTTGAATGCCCAATTCAAAACAAGTCTGAATGATGTCTTTTACAGACTCACTTCCTCTTTCATGGCCAAATGCACGAAAGAACCCTTGTTTTTTTGCCCAGCGACCGTTACCATCCATAATGATAGCAATATGTCCTGGCAAATTGTCTTTGTCTATTTTGTCTAGTAAGTTCATTTTTTAATCTGTACAATAGCAAGGTTTTTCACCAAAGGTATACGTTAATGTAACCCCCGAAAAAACATACCAATCATTGTTATTAATGTTTCCAAAGCTCAATTGGCTTAGATTTTCGTTCGCAGGTCTGCTACCGTCTATGTCGTCTGCAAATGTATATCGTGCTCCTGCCTCTAATCCTAGCACAAACATACGACCTAATCTTGTTTTTATTCCTAATATAATAGGTATTCCTACTGTACCTTTTCTAGAATCATCAACTTGCTCACCTGAGTTGAAGTGCAAACTACTATATCTCGTATAGGTCATACCACTATATATATAGGGTGTTGTTTTGTTTCCTAATTCATGTAAATTGAAGTCAAAAAAATTGAATTCAAGGCCTAAAGATAGTTCTTTTATGTTATTTTCAAAATTGTACCCTCTTAGGTTACGGCTGCCTTCATTCGAATTTAAATCGTTTGAAGCTAGCTTTGTTTGCGTGTACGATATACGATACGCATGCCTAGGACTTTTGTTCCATTTGTATAAAATTCCTAATGCGGGCTCATTTGGATTGATGTAGTTTGTTGGACCAATATCTCCAATGAAATTACTTCCTCCCAAAAAAACACCTACCTCATGAATTTGAGAATAAAGTGATGTACTTAGTAAAAAGTAAATAAATAAGCTGATTTTTTGTGTCATTTTATTCGAAATAGCCTGCAAATATAATAATTATCACTACCAAACAATATGGTTTGCGATAAATGTATACTGGTATTTGATTATTAGGCCTTTTAGTTTATAATTTATCTCATTTTGATAAATTGAAAACGAAAAATAAGCCGTATTCGTATAATTGGCTTGCGAAATAACTATAAATTAGTTGCGTTTATCTTCTCCCCAAAGTAACTTGGAACGTAAGGTTTTCAAAAAAGTTTCATCCGGAATCTCAATCATATTAATTTTAAAAGGAGTTTTCTTGATTTTTAATATTGATTCGTTACCGACAGAGGTAATGCGTGAATCAAGTGAAACCAAGTAATTTTCTTCTCTTCCTGATACTTTCAACCTGATTTCGGTGTCATCAGGAATTACTAATGGTCTAGCATTAAGATTGTGCGGAGATATTGGCGTTATGACCAAACTAGTGGTTTCTGGCGTCAAAATCGGTCCTCCACAACTCAAAGAGTATCCTGTGGATCCAGTAGGGGTAGAGATTATTAATCCATCAGCCCAATAACTATTTAAATATTCACCATTCAAATAAGTGTCTATAGTAATCATCGACGTGGTGTCTTTTCGACTTACTGAAACCTCATTCATAGCAAAATTGATGTCTTCTAAACTTTCATTAGACGGAGAGCAGGTCAAACTTAGTAGTGTCCTCTTTGATAATGTATGTTTTTTGTCCAATACAAGTTGCAAAAATTCGCTTATGTTTTCTTTTTGCACAGTGGCTAAGAAACCTAGTCTTCCAGCATTAATTCCTAATATAGGTACACCAGAATCACGCACATACGTTGCAGCCCTCAAGATAGTACCGTCGCCACCTATGCTCACAAGCATGAAGTAACTGGAGTTAATTTCGTCGTGAGTAGAGAAGGTTGGATATTCTTTATCGATAATTTTTTGTTCCAATAGCATCTCTTGGTATTTCTTTTCCATTACCAATACTACTTTCTTTTTCGAATAAAAATCCAGTATTTCCCTAATTATGGGCTCTGTGCTGTCTTGGTAATATTGACCGTAAATGGCTATTTTCATTGGTGTGATTGAATCGATGGTGAGTGTTGTTTAGTAGTTGATCTTAAACTTATATGTTCAAGTATTTGTCCAAATAATCGGATCGTTCTTTTAGATTGTTGATGTAATTATCTTCAACATGTTCAGAGGTGATTTCATAATTGTATCTTCTAAAGGTTTGAACAATTTCATTTATAGCTCCAAGGCTTATTTTTAAAGTTACCTCAATAGAATCCACATCAGATTCGGATATGAATAGACCCAATAATTTTCCATTATTGCTTTCTACTATCTGTGTTATTTGGCTCATGGAGTAATCTAGAACCCCTTTTTTAATTTTGATAATGCGTCCAGGTTCCTTTAAAAACGGAGTTTGGTGAAAAAAGGTCATTATCTCTTCAATTTCATAATACCCAACATAACGATTTTCACCGTCAAGTACAGGAATCAAATTGCTATGATTTTTTGCAAACACCTCTAATATTTCGAGCCAAATCGCATTCGATCTACCAAAAAAAGTTTCGAGCGTATATTTGTAATCGATGATTTTTTTGTCGTCATCAAAGGTTTCAATGTCGTCAGAGGCAATGCTTCCAATGTACATGCCTTCCTCAACAACGGGAAAATGCGAAAAATGTAATTCCGCAAAAAAGTCCTTCACTGTCTCAATAGTTTCTTGGCAGTCAAGGGGTTTGTAGTCGTTTGTTATGTAGTCTGTAATATTCATCGTCAATAAATCCTCTAATTTTATGCAAAATAATCAAAAAAAGGCAAATCCACCTACCTTTTACTTTGTATTTTTGTGGTCAATATTCTGTAAAAATACCGAAACAAAAAGTATTCCCATGACAAAGTTAAGTGTAAATATTAATAAAATAGCAACTTTGCGCAACGCCCGTGGCGGAAATGTGCCTGATTTACTAAAAGTAGCTGCCGATATTCAAAAATTTGGTGGGCATGGAATCACCATTCACCCACGCCCAGACGAGCGTCACATACGCTACCAAGATGCTCGAGATTTAAAATCAGTAGTCTATACCGAATTTAATATCGAAGGAAATCCACAACATAATTTCATCGATTTGGTTTTAGAATGCAAACCAGAGCAAGTAACCTTAGTGCCTGACGCTATTGGTGCCATTACTTCATCTGCAGGTTGGGATACGGTTCAAAATCAAGCCTATTTGACCGAGATGATCCAGGAGTTTCAACGCAACAATATCCGTACGTCTATATTTGTAGACCCACAATTGGATATGATTGAGGGAGCAAAAAAAACAGGTACAGATCGTATTGAATTGTATACCGAAGCTTTTGCGCACCAATATAGTCTGGGTAACCATAGCGGAATTGATCCTTACATCAAAGCATCTGAATTGGCCATCGAACTTGGGTTAGGAATCAATGCAGGGCACGATTTGAGTTTAGATAATATTCAGTTTTTTAAGCAAAATATTCCAGGACTCTTAGAAGTATCCATTGGTCACGCACTTATTGCCGAGTCCTTATATTTAGGTCTCGAAAATGTTGTGAACATGTATTTGCAAAAATTAAAATAAAATAATTGGGGCGTGACCTTTCGTGAAAGAAGATTTTTTTGAAAGTACGTGTTAGCTACTTGCTGTAATCCTCTTTGTGGAAAATATAACGCAATATGCCCGTGTTTTAAGATATTTTTAAAAAGTTTTTGCAGTTCACATTTGATTAGAGCAAGTAGGTGTACAATGATATTTTTACAATGTAAATGCTTACTTTAGCGCTTTATTAAAAATGAGCGATTGAAAGCATTTATACTCTCTACTTTATTACTGTTGTTTTGCCTAAAGTCCCGAGGTCAATCTGAAATTTCATTAACAGGTATCGTTAAGGATAAAAAAGAACATCCGATTTCAGGTGCTAAATTAGTATTTGTGTCGGGTAATAAGAGCTATGGTATTGTAACTGATAAGGTGGGCGAATACAAAATTAAATTGTCTGCAGGTATTTATGATATTGATATTAGTTGTATTGGTTTTGATAGGCAGAATTTGAAGTGCAGTTTCCAAGTCGATAGCGAATTAGGTTTTACCTTAGAAAAAGAAAGTAGTTCGTTAAAAGAGGTTGTGATTTTCTCAAATGCAAAAAAAATGCTCTCTATTTCTTCAGGAAATAGTTTAATATTTGCCCCTGAGAAATTATCGTCGGTCCCATCATTGATGGGTGTGCCGGATATTATTAAATTATTACAACTGACACCTGGAGTTCAAAATTCAGGAGATGCAAATGGCTATTTGTATGTAAGAGGAAGTGATCCTGGGCATAATTTAATGCTTTATGCAACGACACCCGTATATGGGATGTCTCATTTATTAGGTGTTTTTCCCTTTTATAATCCAGACCATGTGCAAGAAGTACAATTTGACAAATCCAATTCAAATGCGAGGAACGGAGGGAGATTAAGTGCTACTGTTGCAGTTTCTCCTACAGATAAATTACCAACGAATTTTTCAATTAAAGGTAATATAGGGGTTTTGGCTTCTCAGGCTACTGTAGCAATCCCTATAACTAACAAAATGGGCTTGTATCTTTCAGGAAGGAAAACATATATTGACGAGATCATTGCTCCGCTATTTGATTCTTCAAAACAAAATAAAAACAGTGATACTAAAGATTTGAAGTATAGTTTTGGAGATGGTAATTTAACCTTTATTACTGCACCATCAAATAAGCATCTATTTACTGTTAATGCTTTTGTAAGCGGAGATATTTTACGAATTGCAGATTCAAATTTATCATTAAATGCAAATTTAAAATGGAGTAATAGAACTATATCGTCCGCATGGAAGTACAAATTATCCGAAAAAACAGTAATGACTAATTCTGTTTACTTTACGTGGTATGAAAATAATTTAAGGATGGAGCAAGCTAGTGTACAGCTTAATATTGGTTCCTATGTTAAAGATTTTGGATTATCTAATGCTGTAAATTATACTATTAGTAATATTCCTTTTGAATCAGGTTTACAGTTTAGTAATTACGAATTGCAACCTCAAAGAATTGATGTAAAAAATTTAAGTGCTAGTATGATTGACCAGCAACCTAAAATATATAAAGCAAATAATATAGCAATCTACACCGCTGCAAAGCCGAGGTTGTCAGATAAGTTGGTTGCTGAAATTGGTTTGCGAATTAATTATTATAGTTCTGATTATGGAAAAACAGCTATTTTACGAGCAGAACCTCGATTGCTTCTAGAATTTAATCCCCTGCAAAACAGCTCGTTTTTTGCGTCTTATACGCATCAAAATCAATATTTAAATCTCATTACAACATCTAGTGTTGGTATTCCAACTGATTTCTGGGTTGCTACTTCGGATGGTATTCCTGCTCAGTCTTCCAATGAATTTTCTTTGGGTTACAATCTAAATTTGAAGAGACAATTCGATTTTTCTACAAATATCTTTTATCGGACTATGAATAATTTAATTGAATACCCTTATGGCGTGACTCAGTTTAATGAAATTACAACTTTTAAAAATGATGTTTTGGTAGGGCGAGGGGAATCTTATGGTTTAGAGTGGATGCTGAAAAAAAATAGCGGTAAATTTAAAGGATGGCTGAGTTATACTTTGAGTTGGGCTAATCGGCAATTTGATCAAATTAACGATGGGGAACGTTATTTTGCAAAGTATGATCGCAGACATAACCTTGCTATTGTTGGGACTTATGATTTGAATTCCAAATGGAATTTTGGAATTACGCAAATCTATAGTTCTGGTAATCGTTTCACGACTCCTACATCTTGGTATTTTATAAATAATAATCCTGTAAAAGAGTATGGTAAGTATAATAATTCTCAAATGCCAAATTATATTAGAACAGATTTATCGGTTAATTATTTTCTTATAAAAACTAAAGTCAACGAAAGTTCACTTAATTTTTCTGTTTTTAATACCTTTAATATAGAAAATCCAATCTACACTGTTTTGAATGTTGCCATTGATAAAGATAAACAAAATATAGAGGTTAATCCCGAAAGAAAAACACTTTACTCCATTCTTCCTTCTATAAGTTGGAGATTTAAATTTTGATGTATATGAAATACTTTATTATAGTAATTATAAGTGTATTGTTTATTAAATGTGATCAAGCCGATTTTGATAAAAGTTCACAATTAGAATCAAAAATTGTGGTCGAAGGCTGGATTGAGTCGGGTGATTATGCGCAAGTCATTTTATCAACAAGTATTCCAATTGCTGCTGCGGTAGATTCTACAACGATATTAAACCATGTCGTTAGATCAGCAAAAATTACTGTTTCTGATGGTCAAAATGAAGAGGTTTTAAGGTTGAAAAGGAATAATGATCGAATCCCACCCTTTATTTATTATGGCAGTGAATTACTTGGTAAATCTGGCAATGAGTATTCTTTAAAAATTGAATATCTAGATCGCATAATTCAGGCCAAAACCACAATTCCTAATACTGTTCCTTTGAAAACCGCGACTTATATAAAGGAGAGTATGCAAGATACTACTGGCTATGTTTTTATAACATTTGAAGATCCTATTCTCGAAAAGAACTATTATCAAGTCACTACAAGAATCGAAAAAGAGGAGCCTATTTTTGTGCCTGCTTTTTATGGAAACTTAAATGATGATAGTTTTAATTCGAGTTTGGTCTCGATGCAGATCAATAGAGGTATATTAATTTTTCCTAAAACTAAATTCAGACCTTATTTTACTGATGGAGATCTGATTTATGTGAAATTAAAAACTTTAAATAAAGAAGCTTTTGATTTTTGGAATAGTTGGCAAAACGAAATTGTAAATGGTAGGAATCCTATATATCCTTCAAATTCAAGTTTAAAATCAAATATTAAAGGAGGTTTAGGATTATGGACAGGTTATGGACAGAGTACAATTATTGTGCGTACACCATTAAAAAAATAAAGCCGAACTGAATAGGTTTTCAGTTCGGCTTTAAGTCAGTTTTTGAAGTTATCTATCTTTCAAAAGCTTTTAAGAAATCCTCGAATTTTTTTTCTAAATCATCAAATCCACTAGAAAAATAAGCACTCATTTCAACCTGTGTATTGTCGTTGAACTTTAAATAAAGGACTTCGTCATATTGTTGAACAAGGGTTCCGGCATTGTTGTTACTGTTCCAGCTCCAGTATCCGCCATTAGTACTATTGTCTTTAACCCAGACAGAATAATTAGTATAGCTATATCCTTTTTCTGAGGACTGAATTACGTCGGCAATTTTAGTTCCATCTTTTTTAGAAACCAAAATTAATTTAGTATTTTTATTCTGCGATTTTACCGCAGCAGCAGAGTATGCTCTATTATATTCACTAATCTTAGAATAATAAGTGCTAGTATTGTATGTTGGTTCAATCAAAGTTTTTTCTAACTCTGCCTCGTCATTTGCTAACGCAGCGATGTCTATATCTGCTATAATAACGAAGTTGTCCATTATTTCAACAAGACCATTTGCAGATCCTCTGTATGAAACTAGGGAGCTATCATCTATTAATGCATCAATTTTGGCAGTACTTCCAGCGGTGAATTTTACTAGGTTTTTGTTATTGTATGAAAATGATGATTGTGCAGAATTTGGATCTCCTTTTATACCGCTAATCTCATAAGCGTAACCGTCATTTAAAACCATTTTGAAACTTGATTCTACAGGGATATTTTTTCCATTGTTGTATTTTCCTTTGGTTGCAAACGTCGCTGCTTGAGCGTTGTCTATAGTTAAAGTTGCATCTACAGATGTAGGTAAGTAAATTTCATCATATACTGAAGCTGTTTGCGTATACAATTGTGTAGTATTATTGTAAATCCAATTTCCAAACGTGTCTATAAGATTAACCTTTATGTCTGAGGAAGTTGCATTTGAAGTTAACGAGGCATTGTTCGCTGTTTGAGATGATTTTGCAGGGAAAATAAATTTTAACTCAGTAGTTGAAGTAGTTCTAACCCAGATTTTTTTTGAGTTATTCCATGTGTAGATACCATAAACTCCCGATACATTTAAGATGTCCGCAATTTTATTATCATTCTTTCCATTAAATATATCAACAGAACTTATGTCAAGTAAGCGCCCTAAGTTTTGAATAGCTTCTACTGCTCCAGACGTTTTTGATTTGTCCATTTGAGTTAACATAGCATTTGCTTCTGCTTCTAGTTTTACTTTTTGCTGTGCAGGGGTTAATGCAGAATAAGGTTGTTTGGTTAAGGTTGCAATTTGATCTGACAGGTTTTCAGTGGCTGTATCTGTGCCAGAATTTGTACATGATGTAGTAAGTTGTGTGACAACAAGTCCCATTAAAAGGATTTTTTTGATCATAATTTAATTTTTAAGATTTGGCGCTATTTATTAAGCTTTGTTTATGTGAAATACACCTACAAAATTAAGCAATTGAAATTGAGATACAATACCCACTTTTAGTGATATTTTTGTTTGAATTCGTATTGCTGTTTACTTATTACTCTTTCATTTCTTATCTTTGTATTTAGATATCTAATAATAGAAAAATGCTATATTCAAAAATAGAAGGAGAAGGAAAACCGCTTTTAATCCTACATGGGTTTCTAGGAATGCTAGATAACTGGAAAACAATCGGAACGCAATTTAGTACCGAAGGTTTTGAGGTACACATGCTCGACATGCGCAACCACGGTCGTAGTATGCAATCAGACGATTTTAATTATGAGATCATGGCCAAAGATATTTATGATTATTGTGTTGGGCACAATTTAGAACAAGTAGACGTCATCGGTCACTCTATGGGAGGTAAAACCGCTATGCTGTTTGCTTGTACGTATCCAGAAAAAGTTCATAAATTAATCGTTGCCGATATCGGTCCGAAATTTTACCCACAGCACCACCAAACAATTTTGGCTGGTCTGAATGCTGTCGATTTTTCAAAAAAACCAAGCCGCTCAGAGGTTGAAGAAATCATTGGTAACTTTATCACCGATTTTGGTACCCGTCAATTTTTGATGAAGAGCTTGTATTGGATCGAACCGGGGCAATTGGCCTTCCGATTTAATTTGGCTGTTTTTAACCAAAAAGTAAATGAGATAGGAGTAGCGCTTCCAGATAATGCTTTTTTCAACAAACCAACACTTTTTATTCGTGGTGGAAATTCAAAATATATTTTGGATGCTGATATTGAGAACATCAATGTTCATTTTCCAGACATGAAACTGGAAACGATCCCAAATGCTGGACACTGGCTTCATGCTGAGAACCCTAAATTGTTTCATCAATTCGCAAGCGATTTTTTGAAGTAATTTTTAAAACTAAAATAAATTACCTTTGTTTTAAACACACATATTTATGAAATTATTATACAGAATGGTTATCACGGCTATATTGGTTGTGATTTTGTCACATGTTTTAAAAGGGATTCACGTTGTAGGCTATGCAACTCCCTTTATTGTTGCCTTTGTTTTGAGTTTGCTAAACACATTTATCAAACCACTTATTCAACTTTTTACCTTGCCAATTACCATCTTTACGTTGGGGTTGTTTTTACTGGTGATCAATGCCATCATGATTTTATTATGCTCAGCCATAGTTGGCGGTTTTGTTGTTGATGGATTCTTACCTGCTTTATTGTTTAGTGTTGTATTGTCACTATCTCAGTCTATTATGTTTGCTGTGTTAGGTAAGAACTAAATTTCTTTAACATAAAATTTTAATGCCACTACAGCAGTTTTTTGTAGCTTTGTCAAACATTAGATAATAAATGAAAAATTTCTACATATATATACTAGTACTATTAGGCGTCTTTTTGATGCCTAATAGCGCTATGGCATGTGGGAATACACAATCTAATGCTCCTAAAAAAGAATGCGCCAAAGAAAAAATGGCATCCAAGGATGCAGAAAAAATGGATTGCTGTTCAAAAAAATCTAAAGAAGATAAAAAAGGTTGTGACGGCAAATGTGGTCATTCAAAATGTAGTACAAGTTCTGTACAGACAATAGCTTTCTTGGCTTTTGATGCGACAATTCCTTTTAATTGTTTTGATTTCTCTGTTCAGAAATTAAAAATAGATCAAGCCGTAGGATTTCTTTCTGACGGTTATTCTTCTTTATGGCTTATACCTAAAATAGGCTAAATACACTTTGGATAGCCATAGTTCTATCCATTTTAAACCATTTTGGTTTACCATCTTTACTTTTATCGGCTTAATGTAAAACTCAAAATAACTATGTCTTATATTTATTTTGTTGCATAAGCTAATTATTTATTCTACTCTATATAGTATTAAAATGAAATCATTTCTAAAAGTAATGATAGCAATAACTCTATTGCTATCAACAACAATCTCATTCGCTCAAATAAAAAACGCAAAAATAGAAACCGTAACAGTTAATGGAAACTGTGGTATGTGTAAAAAAGTAATTGAAAAAGCAGCTAACTCTAATAATCTATCTCATGTGATTTGGGATGTTGAGTCAAAAGTAGCAACCATTACCTATGATGAAACTAAAACCAATCTTGATGCTGTTTTGGAAAAAATAGCGCTATCGGGATATGAAAGTGACAAACACCTCGCTTCAGATAAGGCATATAATAAACTACCTGTGTGTTGTCAATATGAACGCAATACAGTGGTTGAAGGATCTAAAGTTTCAAAATAAATTAAACAAAAACATACAGTATTGCAGAGAAGTAAGTTTACTTGATCTGTAAATGAAATCACGAAATTAATTTTTAAAATAAAATAAAATGAAAAATATAACAAAAATAATGGTGTTGGCAATTTTAATCACTTTTACTTCTTGTAAAGACAACAAATCAGAAACGACAGATAAAGCAACCAAGGAAACAGCAGACGGCCAACAATATTCATGCGAAATGCATCCTGAAGTACACGGTAAAAAAGGAGAAGAATGTTCTAAATGCGGAATGGCCTTAACGGTGCCTGTAACCCATGAAGAAGTGGTAGAAGAAGTAAAAGAAATGGACGTTACAAAAAGCAAATCAGGTTTTTCAATCGATATGATTTTAAATGATTATTTAAAACTAAAAAATGCTTTAGCTAATGATGACGCTGCATTAGCGACTGCATCAAGCAAAGCATTAGAAACAACTTTACAAAAAACGACCACGGACAAAATTGAAGCTGATTTACTAAAGCAATACAGCACTATTGCTGATGCTGCTAAGAAACACACCGCAACAATCACTGAGAATGCAGGTAAAATTGCTGCGCAAAGAAATGCGTTTGCTTTATTAAGTGCTGACATGCATAACTTTATTAAAATGTTTACTACCGATAAAAAACTGTACCAAGACTATTGCCCAATGTACAATCAAGGGAAAAACGGGTACTGGATTAGTGAAGTTAAAGACATTGAAAATCCATATTACGGAGCTGAAATGTTGACTTGTGGCAGAATTACAAAAGAATTGTAATACGTGATTCTAACCTTTAAGATGAAAAATATTTTCATTAATTAAACTATTATGGTCGAAAAACTAATATCATTTTCCTTAAAAAATCGGGCAATAGTCTTGATCATTTCTGGCTGCTTGTTTGCTTGGGGAATTTATAGTGTACAACAAAATCCTATTGATGCCATTCCGGACTTATCTGATAATCAGGTAATTGTTTTTACAGAATGGATGGGGAGAAGTCCGCAGGTAATTGAGGATCAGGTGACCTATCCTTTGGTGTCAAACTTACAAGGAATCCCAAAAATCAAGAACATTCGTGCTTCTTCTATGTTTGGGATGAGTTTTGTCTACATCATTTTTGATGATGATGTAGATCCATATTGGGCAAGAACCCGTGTGCTGGAACGATTAAATTATGCACAACGATTGTTACCACAAAATGTAGTTCCCACACTTGGTCCTGACGGAACAGGCGTAGGGCATGTGTTTTGGTATCATTTGGAAACCAATGGAATGGATCTAGGTGAGCAAAGAGCGTTGCAGGATTGGTACGTGAAATTTGCTTTGCAAACCGTTCCAGGCGTTGCTGAGGTTGCTTCTTTTGGTGGTTTCGAAAAGCAATACCAATTGGTTTTGGATCCACTTAAAATGCAATACTATAATGTGAGTATGATGGAAGTCATGAAAGTCGTAAAGACAAGCAATAACGATGTTGGTGGTCGGAAATTTGAAATGAGTGATCGCTCGTATGTCGTTAGAGGTTTGGGTTATATAAAAAACATAAAAGATATCGAAGACATTGCTATCAAGAATTACAATTCGGTTCCTGTGAAAGTTAGCGATATTGGTTCGGTGCAAATGGGTGGTGATTTACGATTAGGAGTTTTTGACGCTAATGGCGAAGGTGAGGTTGTAGGCGGAATTGTAGTGATGCGCTACGGCGAAAATGCCGATAAAGTTATAAAAGCAGTTAAAGAAAAAATGAAGGAAGTCCAAAAAGGCTTGCCTGATGGAGTAACTTTTAAAACCTCTTATGATAGAAGCGAATTGATAGAACAAGCGATTGAATCTGTCAAAGGAACTTTAATTGAGGAGATGATTGCAGTTTCGGTTGTGATTTTATTATTCCTTTTTCATTGGCGTAGTGCCCTGATTATTTTGATCCAGTTACCCATTTCAGTAGCGATTGGATTTATTTTATTACAAGCTTTTGGGATCTCGTCTAATATTATGTCACTAACCGGAATCGCACTAGCAATTGGCGTGGTGGTCGATGACGGAATCGTAATGGTCGAAAATGCCTATCGTAGTATTTCGGAAAGACAAGAAGAATTAGATAATAATCAATAGTAGGGCAATGAAAAATTTATTAAAAAAAATATTTAAAAAAGAACACGACCCTTTGTCTTCGGAAGAAAGAATGAAGCTTATTTCAGATTCTTCAAAGTTAGTTGGTCCAGGTGTTTTTTATTCGACATTAATTGTCATTGCCTCTTTCTTGCCTGTCTTTTTGTTAACAGGAATGGAAGGTAAATTGTTCAGCCCTTTGGCATGGACTAAATCTTTTATTCTAATAGTAGATGCGTTTTTGGCAATTACCTTAACCCCCGTTTTAATTAGTTATTTGCTAAAAGGAAAATTGCGACCAGAGTCTAAAAACCCTATTAATAGAAAACTAGAAACACTGTATACGCCAGTTTTAATTTTTTGTTTAAAGTGGCGAAAAACAGTTTTGGCCGTCAATATTGTTGCTTTGCTAATTGGGGGATTAATGTTTACGAGATTAGGATCAGAGTTTATGCCGCCTTTAGATGAAGGTTCGATTTTGTTTATGCCAGTAACTTTGCCGGATGTTTCTAATTCAGAAATCAAACGAATATTACAGGTTCAGGATAAATTGATAAAATCAATTCCAGAGGTGACACATGTTTTAGGAAAAGCAGGAAGAGCAAATACCGCTACAGACAATAGTCCGATTAGTATGATTGAAACTATTGTGTTACTAAAGCCTCATAATGAATGGCGAGCTGGCATCACAAAAAGTGAAATTATTACTGAAATTAACAATAAACTTCAAATTCCGGGTGTGACCAATGGATTTACACAACCTATTATTAATCGAATCAATATGCTTTCTACTGGTATCAGGACAGATGTGGGAATCAAAGTCTATGGTGCTAATCTGGATACAATTGATGCTTTGTCTCAAAAAATTAAACGAGCATTAGTAGGGACGGAAGGCGTAAAAGATTTGTTTGCAGAACCTATTACAGGCGGAAAGTACATTGATATTTCAGCCAAAAGAGGAGTGATTGGCCGTTATGGTCTCAGTGTTGACGATATTAATACTGTAGTCGAAGCGGCGATTGGTGGAATGACTTTGACAACTACAATTGAAGGGCGACAACGTTTTTCAGTCAATGCGCGTTATGCTCAAGAATATAGAAGTAGCCTTAACGGATTGAAGAAATTGCAGGTTCAAACAATGGATTTTGGTCCTATTCCGCTAGAAACTGTGGCAGATATTAAAATTTCGGACGGTCCTCCTATGATTAATAGCGAAAATGCTATGCTTAGAGGGAGCGTGCTATTTAATGTTAGGGATCGTGATTTAGGTAGTACCGTAAAAGAAGCGCAAGATAAATTGAATGCGATGATGACCAAAATGCCCAAAGGCTATTATGTAGAATGGAGTGGACAATGGGAAAACCAACTTCGGGCAAATAAAACCTTGAGTTTGATTTTACCTATTGTGATTTGTATCATTTTCTTGATTTTATACTTTACATACAATTCGATGAAAGAAGCAATGATAACCATGATTACTGTTCCGTTTGCATTAATTGGCGGCGTTTTTATGGTGTATTTCTACGGTATAAATTTATCAGTTGCCGTTGCAGTAGGTTTTATTGCTTTATTCGGGATGGCGATAGAAACAGCAATGTTGATGACTATTTATCTTAATGAAGCCATGATGAAAATGGTTGCGAAACACGGGAATACTGCTGAGACAATCAATGAAGATATTATAAGAGAATATGTTATTGAAGGTTCTGCTAAGCGATTGCGTCCCAAATTAATGACTGTATTTGTTGCTCTTTTTGGATTAATTCCTATTCTATGGTCCACGGGAACAGGTGCAGATGTGATGATTCCTATTACAGTTCCGTTAATTGGTGGTACGATCACATCCATTATTTATGTATTATTAGTAACGCCAGTTGTTTTTGAAATGTCAAAATTACACGAGCTAAAAACAAAAGGCAAAATAGATCTTATCGATGCAAAACATTAAAAAATATATCTTGATTAGTTGTTTGATTTTGTCTTCTGCTTTCGCAAAAGCACAAACGATGTCATTAGAGCAGGTTTTGGAAATAATAAAAACAAACAATCCACAACTGAAAATGTATGATGCCGAAATTCAGAGTATGGATGCCTCCGCAAAAGGTGCTAGAAGTTGGTCTGCTCCACAGCTTAATACGGGTTTGTTCATGACGCCTTATGCTACTAGTATGTGGAAAGCAGACGGCATGAATCCTGGAATGGGTGCCTATATGGTTGGAGTTACACAGATGATTCCGAATGCTTCCAAGCTAAAAGCCGATGCGGATTATGCAAATGCGTTGTCTTCGGTTGAGGTAGAAAATAAAAATTATACCATTAATGAATTGAATGCTTTGGCTAAAACCAATTATTACCAATGGGGAATTTTAGATAAAAAAACAAAAATCGCCAACGAGAATTTATTGCTTTTAGAATACATGATTAAAAGTATCGAAATACGCTATAAATACAACAGTGATAAACTCGCAACTTATTACAAAGCAAAATCACAATACAGCAGTTTGCAAAGCGAAATAGTTACGTTGCAAAATGAGATAGCACAAAGAAGGTTCCTGCTAAATACTTTGATGGCTAGTGATAAAAACACTGTTTTTGAAATTGATTTAGTAGCAGATCTAAAAGATTTTAATGCTGTAGTGATCGATTCAATCTCACTTTCTGAGAGTCGTAGCGATATAAAAGCTATTGAAAAAACAAAGGAGCTAAACGGACTAAAAATCGCGATCGAAAAGTCAAAAATGAAACCTGAATTTGGTGTGAAATACGATCATATGTTTGCTTTTGGTGACAGGCCACAACAATTTTCTTTGATGGGAATGGTTTCTATTCCGATGCCTTGGTCTACCAAATCTAATAAAGCAACCATCAATAGCATCCAGATAAAAAACGAAAGTTTAGAATGGCAAAAGCAAATGATTTTAAATGAAGCAACCGGAATGCTTTCGGGCTTGCAAAGGGCATTGATCAACTTGCACAAACAATATGATATTAGTGATAAAAGCATCATTCCCGCTTTAAAAAGAAACTATGATACTGCAATTTTAGCTTGGCAAAATAATACAGGAGAATTATTTGTAGCCTTAGATTCTTGGGAAGCGTTGAATATGGCGCAACTGGATAAGTTAGATAAATTACAAGCTATTTTAAGCACACAAGTCGCAATAGAAAAACAATTAGAAACAAAATAATGAGAAATAAATATTTTAAATATAGTTTGTTGATTGTACTAATTGCATTGGTTGGCTTTGGCGTGTATTATTTTGTTTCAAACTCAAATGAGCATGGAACTCACAGTCATAACGAAGAAATTTACACCTGCTCAATGCATCCTCAAATTATAAAACACGAACCAGGGAAATGTCCTATTTGCGGAATGGATTTAATTCAGAAAGTTACGGAGGATCAACCAGTAGATAGCAATGCTATTGCTGCTTTGTTACAGCCTGCCAATGGTTTTGTTGTTGGCGATTTTGAAACAACAACCGTCAAAGATACCGTTATCGCAAGTACTGTAAATTTACCTGGAACGGTGACTTATAATCCAAATTCAAGTGTGAATGTCGCCGCAAGAATTAGCGGGAGAATCGAGAAAATGTATGTGCATCGTAAATTTCAAAGGGTTACAAAAGGACAAAAACTATTTGATTTATATAGTCCTGAGTTGCAAACAGAGCAGCAAAATTTTATTTATTTGATTGCAAATGATGCGCAAAACGCTACTATAATTAAGGCAGTAAAACAAAAACTGTTGCTTTACGGAATGAGTACTAGTCAAGTAAATGCTTTGGCTACAGCCAAAAAATTAAATCCAGTAGTTTCAATTTATAGTCCTGCAAACGGAATTGTAGATGGTACTGAAAATAGTGATTCGCAAAATCAAACCCGTCAACAAACCAGCGCTACGGAAGTGTTGCGTTTAAAAGAAGGCGATTATGTAACTAAGGGTGCTGTAGTGTTTAAACTAGTAAATACTGAAAAAGTTTGGGCTGTTTTTAATGTTATCCAAGGTTACAATAGTCTTGTGAAGATTAATCAGTCGATTCAGATTAAATCAGAATTAGACGCTAATGAAGTGGTGAATGCCAAAGTAAATTTTGTGGAAACACAATTAGATCCAAAAGAAAAAACGAACCGAATTAGAGTGTATCTCGATAATGAAAAACTAAAATATCCTATTGGTTTGCGTCTTGAAGGATCAATGGAGACCAACCCCCAAAAAGGGTTGTGGTTGCAAAAAGAATCATTGGTTAGTTTAGGAAATAAAAAAGTGGTTTTTGTAAAAAAAGGCGAAGGTTTTCAGGCTATTAAAATAACGACAGGATTAGAGATAAATGGTTTTTTACAAGTGCTAGACGGAGTTGTAGTAGGAGATCGCTTAGCGCAAAATGCACAGTATTTAATTGATAGCGGAAGCTTTATAAAAACGAAATAACGATGAAACAGCTACATAAAATTTGTTTTTTAATAATTGGTTTTATATTCGTTTTGGGATGTAATTCTAAAAATGAAGATAAACACGAAACTCGTGAGTTCAAAGAAAGTATCTATTATACTTGTTCGATGGATCCTCAAATTAAAGAAGATAAGCCAGGGAAATGCCCTATTTGCCACATGGATTTAACGCCTGCAAAAAAAGACAATGGGGCTTATAATTCGATTTCGTTAAGTGACCAACAAATTAAATTGGGGAATATCAGCACAGCTTTTATTGGAACGTCACAACAAAGTCAACAAGGAGATTATACTGGAGTTTTGACGGTAAATCCAGAAGGAGTAAAAAGTATTTCGGCAAGAGCAGGGGGGCGAATTGAAAAATTATATTTTAAAACCGAAGGTGATTTTATTCAAAAAGGACAAGCAATTTATCAATTGTATAGTGAGCCGATAGCAATAGCGAAACAAGATTATGTTTCGGCTTATAGTCAACTCGCAATGCCGGGAGATTTTGGAAAAAATGCCAAAACGATGGTGGCAGCGGCCAAGCAAAAGCTTTTGTTTTACGGATTATCAAACGCACAAATTGAGGCAGTTAAAAAAAGCAAAGAAGTCTCTCCGTATACTACTTTTTATAGCAGCTACAGCGGAACAATATCCGAAATCACGGCTACTGAAGGAAGTTATGTCATGGAAGGTGCCCCAATCATTAAAGTCGCAAACCTTAACACACTTTGGTTGGAAACCCAAGTAAATGTCAACTATGCCAAAAGTTTGCGATTGGGTCAAACGGCAACGATTTCATTTGTAGATTTCCCATCCAAGTCGGTACAAGCGACAATTTCTTTTATCAATCCAGAGATTAATCCAGATACACGATTGCTATTGATTCAGTTAGAAGTAGCCAATCCAGGCTTGCTTTTAAAACCCGGAATGCAGGCAAATGTTCAGGTAACACAATCCAATCAAAAAGGGATTTTTGTTCCTATTGATGCTGTTGTTCGAGATGAAAAAGTTACTTTTATATGGGTCGAAAAAAGTCATGGTGTTTTTGAAAACTTAAAGGTAACTACAGGATTGGAGTCTAATGGCATGATCGAAATTACATCAACAATAGATACCAATAAAAAGATTGTAATTACCGGTGTTTATGCTGTTAATAGCGAATACGAATTCCGAAAAGGAAAAGATCCTATGGCGGGAATGAAAATGTAGGTTGGTATTTATAGTGATTTTGATTTCAATATTTTCTTAAATAATAAAGTTTAAATGAAATTATATATAAAAAATATGGTTTGCGGTCGTTGTGAGGCCGCTGTAAAGACAGTCTTAGAAAAAATGTCGCTTGCTGTAGTTTCGGTAAATTTAGGCGAAGTAATTCTTTCGCGGGAATTAACCAGCGAAGAAAAACAGTCGTTAGCAGTGGCTCTTAAGGAACTTGGTTTTGAATTATTAGAAGATAAAATTAGTAAAACTATTGAGAAAATAAAAAACCTCATCATTGATTTAGTGCACTATCAAAATGAAAAACTAAAAGTCAATTTCTCTGAGTTTTTAGCTACTGAACTACACCAAGATTACAGTGCATTGAGTAAGCTTTTTTCAGAAGAGGAAGGCATTACTATCGAACATTATTTTATAGCTCAAAAAATCGAAAAAGCCAAAGAGTTATTGATTTATGACGAATTGAGTTTAAGCCAAATTGCATTGCAGTTAAACTACAGCAATGTGGCTCATTTGAGTAATCAATTTAAGAAAGTAACGGGTATGACTCCAACCCATTTCAAGAAATTGAAAGATAATCACCGCAAGCAAATTGATGCTTTATAAATGATGCAAATGTCTTCCATAATTGTGTAACAATGATGAGGTGTAATAGTAGGATCTTTGTATTGTAATATTCAAAAAGCCACATTATGAAACATACCTATATAATTGACGGAATGTCCTGCGATGGCTGCCGTAAAAAAGTAGAAAAAGCATTGAACGAAATAGAAGGTGTTCAGGCTAATATCTCACTTGAGAAAAAAGAAGCTGTGATCACCATGGATAATCACATTGAAACCACCGCTTTTGCGACCGTACTAGCGGGCTTGGGTAATTATACTATTCGAATGGAAGGTGACAAAGAAGCTAGTGTTCCTGAAGTTAAAAAGAAATCATGTTGCGCATCTTCGGCGTCACATAATCACGACCATAGTAAAATTCAATCTCAGGCCGTAGAAGCAGGTAAGTTTTATTGTCCAATGCACTGCGAGGGAGATAAAGTTTATGATGAAGCAGGAGATTGTCCCGTATGCGGAATGGATCTGGTACAACAGCCGATTGTAAATCGAAAGGTCGAATATACTTGCCCAATGCATCCAGAGATCATTCAAGATCATCCCGGTGATTGTCCTATTTGCGGAATGGATTTAGTGCCAATGGAGCCAAAAGAAAGCGATGACAATAAAACCTACAATGAATTATGGCGTAAAATGAAAATAGCACTATTTTTTACCTTGCCTATTTTTATCATTGCCATGTCAGATATGATTCCGAATAATCCTTTGATGAAAGTCATGAGCATGGAAAGTTGGAATTGGGTACAATTTGCCTTATCGCTTCCCGTGGTCTTTTATGCCTGTAGTATGTTTTTTGTCCGTGCCTATAAATCGGTTTTAACGTGGAATCTAAACATGTTTACCCTGATCGGAATTGGTTCTGGAGTAGCATTTTTATTTAGTGTTTTTGGGTTGTTTTTTCCAGCACTATTTCCAGCAGAATTTAAAACGGAAACAGGGAGTGTTCATTTGTACTTTGAAGCAGCCACAGTAATTTTGACTTTAGTATTATTGGGACAGTTGTTAGAAGCAAAAGCGCACAGTAAAACTAGTGGAGCAATAAAAGAATTGTTGAAATTAGCTCCTACTCAAGCCACATTGGTGATGGATGGAGTAGATAAAATCATTTCGATTCATGACATTAAAAAAGGTGATTTGTTACGTGTCAAGCCAGGAGATAAAATTCCGGTAGATGGAAAAATCACGCAAGGAGAAAGTACTATTGATGAATCAATGATTTCTGGAGAACCTATTCCGGTTGATAAAGTGGTTGATGATGAGGTGGTCTCAGGAACTATCAATGGAACAAAATCGTTTGTAATGGTGGCCGAAAAAGTTGGTTCAGATACCTTGTTGGCGCAAATTGTACAAATGGTTACTGATGCAAGTCGATCTAGAGCGCCTATCCAAAAACTAGCAGATAGCATCGCGAAGTATTTTGTGCCTATCGTTGTTAGTGTTTCTATAATTACCTTTTTTGTTTGGGCAATTTATGGTCCAGAACCGGCATTAGTGTATGGTTTTATCAATGCGATTGCGGTGTTGATTATTGCTTGTCCTTGTGCTTTGGGATTAGCGACTCCCATGTCGGTTATGGTAGGAGTTGGTAAAGGAGCGCAGTCAGGTGTTTTGATAAAAAATGCCGAAGCCTTAGAGGTAATGAACAAAGTAAATGTATTGATTACAGATAAAACAGGAACAATTACAGAGGGGAAACCTTCAGTAGAAAAAGTGGTGGCTGTATATAATAATGAGCAGGATTTGCTTCAATTGATTGCTTCGGTAAATCAATATAGCGAACATCCTTTGGCGCAAGCCGTAGTCAATTTTGCGAAAGCGAAAAATATCGTTTTAAACGAAGTTAACGATTTTGATTCCATAACAGGAAAAGGAGTGGTAGGAACTGTAGCGGGTAAAAAAGTAGCATTAGGAAATAAAAAACTAATGGATCAAGTGAATGCTCAAGTTGACGTTAAACTTGAAAACCAAATCATAGCGGAGCAAAAACTAGGGAAAACAGTTTCTTACATTGCTGTAGATGGCTTAGCGGTAGGTTATGTAACGATTAAAGATGCTATAAAAGCTACAAGTGCCAATGCGATCAAAGAGTTGATGGCGCAAGGAATTGAGGTCATTATGCTTACTGGTGATAATGAAAACACCGCTAAGGCTGTGGCCGATGAACTGCATTTGACTTCGTTTATAGCAGGTTGTTTGCCTCAGGATAAACTTAATGAAATTAAACGTTTGCAAACCGAAGGCAAAATTATAGCAATGGCAGGGGACGGAATTAATGATTCACCCGCTTTGGCTCAAGCCAATGTAGGAATAGCAATGGGAACGGGGACAGATGCGGCAATTGAAAGTGCCAAAATAACCTTGGTGAAAGGAGATTTACAAGGAATTGTAAAAGCTAAAAAACTAAGTCATGCCGTGATGAAAAATATCAATCAAAATTTATTTTTCGCCTTCTTTTATAACGTAATCGGAATCCCAATTGCGGCAGGAGTATTGTATCCTTTCTTTGGAATATTGCTTTCACCAATGATTGCTGCCTTGGCAATGAGTTTTAGTTCTGTTTCGGTAATTGCAAATGCGCTTAGATTACGAAATTTAAAAATTTAATCTTAAATCATAGTACTATGGAAAATAATAATATGAATAATAAAAATTACAGCAGATTCTTTGTAATGTTAGGCCTATCATTCGTAGCAATGTATATCACAATGTACTTGAATACTTATTCGATAGACCATGTATATTTTAGTCTTACTAGGTTCTACATGAGCTGTCTCGGGATATCTGCAATGGCAGTGATCATGTTGATGATGATGATGGGAATGTATAAAAACAAGAAGAAAAATACAGCGATATTTCTGGGGAGTGTACTTCTTTTTAGTTCGGCTTTATTTCTTGTTCGAACTCAAAAACCAATTATTGGTGATGTTTTGTGGTTAAAAGGGATGATACCACACCATTCTATTGCCATATTGACTAGTGAAAGAGCAGATGTCAAAGATCCAGAGGTTAAGAAGCTAGCGAATAATATTATAAAAGCTCAGAAGAAGGAAATAGAAGAAATGAAATTGATGATAAAAAGGTTAGAAAATGAAAAATAATACTTTAATGCTATTGGTTTTACTAGTATTTGTTTCAACTAAAATTACTGCTCAAAAGGTAGTTCGGTATGATTTGTATGTTAGGGATACAGTAGTCAATTTTACAGGGAAACCAAAAAAAGCGATCGCAGTAAATGGACAAATTCCAATGCCAACCTTAACTTTTACCGAAGGGGATATTGCCGAAATTCATGTGTACAATGAACTGAAAGAAGGAACCTCTCTGCATTGGCACGGCTTGTTTGTGCCCAATAAAGAAGATGGTGTTCCTTATATGACACAAATGCCTATAAAACCAAGAACCGAGCACGTGTATCGTTTTCCTATAATTCAATCGGGTACGCATTGGTACCACAGTCATAGTGGTTTGCAAGAACAAATAGGAATGTATGGTTCTTTGATTTTAAAGAAAAAATCAGACGACTCAACCTTTCGAAAAGGAATTGATGATCTTCCACAAGTTCCTATTATTTTAAGCGAATGGACGGATTACAAACCTGAAAACGTGCATAGGATGTTACACAACGCTTCAGATTGGTTTGCAATAAAAAAAGGTACCACTCAAAGTTATGCTGAAGCGATAAAAGCGGGGCACTTTAAGACAAAAATAATCAACGAGTGGAAACGAATGCTAGCAATGGATGTTAGCGATGTGTATTATGACAAGTTTTTGATCAATGGAAAAACGGAAAGTCAGTTGTCAGAATTTAAAGCAGGTGATAAAGTACGTTTACGAATTTCAAATGGTGGAGCGTCGTCCTATTTTTGGCTAACCTACGGTGGCGGAAAAATGACAGTCGTGGCTAATGACGGAAATGATGTAGATCCAGTTGAAGTGGATAGATTAATTGTTGGTGTTTCTGAAACGTATGATGTGATTGTGACTGTTCCAGAAAAAGATACTTCCTATGCGTTTTTAGCAACTCCAGAAGATAGAACCAAATCTACTGCAATTTACATTGGAGAAGGAACGAAAAAGGCAGCCGATCTTCTACCGAAATTAAAGTATTTTGAAGGGATGAAAATGATGAATAACATGATGAACATGGACGGTACCATGGATGATATGGGAATGGAAATGAGCATGCAACAAATGGATATGAATGCTGTCATGTATCCAGAGTCCTCCATGAACCAGTCGAAAGCAGGGGAGCAGATGAGTAGTATGAAAATGGATCATTCGAAAATGGATCACGAGGCCATGAAAAAAACTGATGGTAAAACAACAGAAACGAATACTATGAAGATGGATCATTCAAAAATGGACATGAATTCGAAAAAGGCTAAAATAGTTACTTTGAACTATGGCATGCTAAAATCGCCAACAGTTACCACGTTACCCACTCCGTCTTCTGGGGATGGAGGGACTCGCGAGCTTCGATTTGAATTGACAGGTAATATGAATCGTTATGTTTGGAGTATGGATAATAAAGTACTCTCAGAAAGCGACAAAATTTTAATCAAGAAGGGCGAAATTGTTCGCATTACATTATATAACAATTCGATGATGCGCCATCCAATGCATCTTCATGGTCATGATTTTAGAGTGTTGAACGGCAAAGGGGATTATGCTCCATTAAAAAATGTTCTTGATATTATGCCAATGGAAACTGATGTCATAGAATTTGAAGCAAATGCTGATGGCGACTGGTTTTTTCATTGTCATATTTTGTATCACATGATGGCGGGAATGAACAGGGTTTTTAGCTATGAGAATTCTGCTCCGAATCCATTAATACCTAATAAAAAAGAGGCATATAAAAAGTTGCAGTCAGAGAGTGATCAGCTACATGTTATGGTAGAAAATGATTTTGCTAGCAATGGTAATGATGGGCAAGCCATGTTGCAAAATGCACGTTGGAGTTTTGGAACCGAATGGCGTTTGGGATATCATGATGAACACGGTTACGAGTCAGAAACACACATTGGTCGATACATTGGTAAAAATCAATGGTTTATGCCTTTCATCGGATTGGATGCTCGATATAGAAAATTAGGGCATAATGAAGTGGAGAGAACGATTTTTAATCAAACCAGTACGAAAGACAAACGCATTCAGGCTAGTTTGGGGTTTAATTATACTTTACCCATGCTAGTTGTTTTTCAAACGGAGATTTTTCATGACGGAAATGTAAGGTTGCAGTTGATGCGTGAAGATATTCCGCTAACCAAAAGGCTAAGAATGGCATTAATGGTAAACACCGACAAAGAATATATGGGAGGTCTCAAATATATCGTTGGGAAAAACATAGGTGTAACTACTCATTATGATAGTGATATGGGATTTGGTTTTGGAGTAAATGTTAATTATTAAGGGGTTTTCTTAGGTAGGGTTATGCTAATATAGAAAAAGAAACAAATCCTTAAAAAATATTTCCTTCTTTTTTTAACTGGTAAGTACTAGTTATGAAATGGTTATAAAATATATCGCTCGGTTGGTTATAAGAAATAGCGGTGTTTTGAGGTTTAGTCTTTGCAAATCTCAAAAATAGTACTACTTTTGCAACCGCAACAAGAAATAATGGCCCGTTCGTCTATCGGTTAGGACGCATGGTTTTCATCCATGTAAGAGCGGTTCGATTCCGCTACGGGCTACAATTCAAAAGGCTAAGCCTCGAAAAAGAAATTTTTCGAGGCTTTTTTTATGGGCTTCAATGAAGGTTTTTTGTAGTTTTGAAAAAAAATGAACAGTTATGCTTCAGCTCTCTCAGATTTGGATTTATCCAATAAAATCATTGGCCGGAATTTCATTGCAGCAATCTCAAGTTACCTCTCGCGGCCTTGAATTTGACCGTCGTTGGATGTTGGTTGATGATGCTGGTGTTTTTGTGACACAACGAAATTTCCCAGAGATGGTTTTGTTTAAAACAGCCATTAAGGATGGTTTTTTAGAAGTATCTCATCCATCAACTGCCTCAAATGTTACAATATCACTTTCGAATACAAAAAAAGGACCTGCTATATCGAGTATGGTTTGGGAAGATGAGGTTCAGGCCATTGTTGAAGATGAAAATATAGCTAAATGGTTTTCGGCTATTTTAAGGTTTTCGGTTCGACTAGTGTACATGCCAGATGAGAGTCACAGAAAGGTGGATCCTAGATATGCAATTGAGTCGGATAATATTACTTCGTTATCAGATGGTTATCCGTTTTTAATAATTGGACAATCATCATTGGATGATTTAAATTCTAGATTAAAAGAACCCGTTTCTATTCAGCGATTTCGTCCCAATTTTGTATTTCAGGGTGGTGTTGCATACGAGGAAGAAGGGTGGAAGAATTTTACTATAGGTAATCAGCAATTTCAAGGAGTTAAACCTTGTGGGCGTTGTGTGATGATATCTGTTGATCCAGAAAAAGGAATCGTTTCAGGTAAAGAACCACTCGCTACCTTATCTAAATATAAAATGGAAGGTAATAATGTTATTTTCGGACAAAATTTAATCGCCAAGGATAGTGGTTTGGTCACTGTAGGTGAGAAAATAATGTTCGAGTAATAAAATGAGCATTAGATTTTTTATATCGAATAAAAACTAAAGCTCATTTTTCGAAGTTAAAGCGTGCTGAAAATCGTTTTTATTTCGCTGAATGCAATAGGCTTAACTAAGTAATTTCCATTAAGGTTAAATTTTTCAGCCTGTATTTTGTCAGTTGCACTTACTGAACTCGTTAATATAAAAATATTAATTTTTGACTTAATTGGAATTTTAATAAACTCTTCTAGAAACTGCCATCCATCCCAAATAGGCATATTAAGGTCTAATAAGATTATTTCGGGCAACTTTTCAGAGGCCGTAAAAATAGCTTTTAGATGGTCGTAGGCTTCTTTGCCATTTTTGTAAATCATGATATTTTCGACCAGACCTGAAAGTTCAACATATTTTTTTGTTATAAATATATGAGTAGGGTCATCGTCAATGATACAGACTTGATCAATTTTTTTCATGTTCAAAATATATTTTAAAAGTGGTCCCTTTATTAATTTCGCTTTCAACTTCAATTTTTCCGTTCATCGCTTCGACTTGATTTTTGGTGATAAATAGTCCAATTCCGCGAGAGTCATGATGGTTGTGGAATGTTTTGTACATTCCAAATAATTTGTCGCCATGTTTCTCTAGGTTAATTCCGAGTCCATTATCAATGAATTTAAGTATGACATAATTTTCCGTCTGTTCCGTTTCAACTTGTACAAAGCTATCTCTCTCAGGAGAACTGTATTTGATTGCATTGGTCACAAAATTCATAATTATACTGTCAAGATAGGCAGGAATTACATTTACTGCAATGCTATCTGAAACCTTATTAATTAGTTTGAAATTTGCATTTTGAGCTTGGATCACTAGACTGTTAAAGGTGTTCTCAATAAATGGTTTGATTAGGGTAGGTTTTAACTTTGACTTATCAGATAAGTTAATTTGGACTACCTCAGTCAAATGTTGTATAGTTTCGGTTAGGTTTTGTGATGATTTTTTTAGGTAATCAAAAATTTCTGTATCACTAAAAGTTGGAAACTCCGCTTCTGTTAAGTCGATCAATGATGAAATTCCGCCAGAATGAGAGCGCAAATTATGTGATACGATATAAGCAAAGTTCTTTAAACGTTCGTTTTGTGACTCTGCTATTTCAAGTAATGCTGCTGTTTCTTGTGCTGCTTTTTTAGTCTCAGTAATATCTGCGGCAACGCCAAGGTATCCAGTAGTTTCTCCCTCGTGTGTAATTGGCGTAACCGAGAGTAAAACGGTTAACGTCGTTTTATCTTTACGTACATAGGTCCATTCATGAGTTTGGTGTAGGTCAACTTGGACTTTTTGTCCAAAAGGAGTATCCTTATTTATGTCGTTCTTAGATTTATGCAATTTTGGTGCGTAATACTCTTTAAGTTCACTTTCTAGATGGAATGCTTTTGTATTACATACATTAATTACTTCGCTAGAATCGTAACCAAGCATTTGTTCAGCTCCTTTATTAAACAAAGTAATAATACCATTAAGATCTGTACCTATAATGGCTACTTGCGTATTTGCATCTAGAATAGCTTGTTTATTGGATAATGTCGTTGATAGCTTTAATTCAAAATTCTTAGCTATGGTTATGTCAACTATTTGAGCTACAAAATATTGTATTTTATTTAATTCGTTTTTCACAGTAGAAACGGCGAGTATAATATGTACTATTGCACCGTTTTTATGAATGTAACGCTTCTCTAGCGTGTAATTGTCACGTTTACCTTGGATAAGTTGTTTTAGTAAATATAGATCAGTTGCTGCATCTTCAGGGTGTGTTATGTCTTGAAAGGATAGGTTTAAAAACTCTTCTTCAGGGTAGCCCAGTATGTCGCAAAGTTTCTTGTTTACTTTAAGCCAATTACCCTTTTCGGTTAGTAATGCCATACCGATGGCACCGTGTTCAAAATTTCCTCTAAAGGCTTCTTCGCTTATTTTTAATTGATCTTCAGTATTTTTTTGCTCAGTAATATCTTGAAAAATACCAATCATTTTTGGGTTTTCCCCCGGTTCTTTCCATATTCGGCCTGCAGCACGCACCCATTTATGATTATTTTTGGCTGTAACAAAGCGACATATTACATCATAAGGTTCCTCTGTCTCCAGCGTTTTAGTGATGGCTTCGAGTATAATATGTTGGTCCTCTGGGTGGTAAAATTCAACTGCTTTTGATTTATTGTGATCAAAATTCATTGGAACCTCATGAATTTTAAAAACTTCCTCTGTCCAAATTGTTTCGTTGGTAGTAAGGTCAAGTTCCCAAGTACCTACATGATTAATCCGTTGACTTTCTTTGAATAGCTCAGTAACCTTTTGTAATTCAATATTTTGCTTTTTGAGCGTGAGGGTTTGTCTGTGCAGTTCAAGTAATTTCATTACTTGAGCGCTTAGCAACCTCATTTTTTTGACTTGGTCTTTGTTTAGGGTTTGTGGTTTGTCATTAATCACGCAAAGAGTTCCTAGCGGGACACCTTTTTCTGTAACCAAGGGCATACCAGCATAAAAGATTACTTGAGCAGCTCCTGTCACCAACGGATTGTCAAAAAAGCGATGATCAATCGTTGCGTCTTCTACCAAAAACAATTCCTCAGGTTCATTTATGGCATGTGCACAAAAAGCCAGTTCTCTTGGAGTTTCTTTAGCGTCAATCCCATGATGAGATAGAAACCACTGCTTATCCTCGGTAATTAAACTGATTAATGAGATTTTTGTACCACAAATTTCAGCTGCCATTTGGGTCAAAAAGTCATAGTCTGAACTTTCGAGCTCTCCAATAATTTTATAGGATTCTAGTTCTTTTAATCGTTCAGCTTCATGCAGTGGCGTAGTAGGTTCTTTCATGTTTTTTATTGCGGTATTTTCCTCTCTAAACTTTTAATTACTTTAGAAAGCAGATATAAAAGTAAGATTATTATAATGCATAACAAATTAATTATTAAAATATTATCATCTTATGTCCTTAAGCCGATAAAGTGACAAATAGTCCGTGAAAAACACGAGTTGATTATGTCTTTTTTATTTAAATTATGTACTTTAAATTATTTTTAGTTTAATTCATTAATAATTAGTGCGCTATCATTTTAGGGTAATGATCATGTGATGGCATCCAATAAATAAAAAAGCTTGTTTGGGTTCTAAAAATTTTATAATTTTGCCACCCAATTTTATTATGTAAATTAAAGAAGAAGATGGATATTAAAAGAGTAGCAATAGACGCAGTAAGCGAAACTATAGTAATGAATGTGGTTCACATGGATTACAAAGGTCAAATAACCAAAAGAATCAACGAAAAAATGCCATTGGCACAAGTTAAGGGATTTAGAAAAGGTGCTGTGCCTAAAGATCTTGTTGAAAAACAATACGGAAGAGAGATCAAAAAAGAAGAAATCAAAAAAGTTGTTGATTTAGCTCTTGAACGTTTCATTCAGTCAGAAAGATTGAATCTTTTAGGTACTCCACTTCCTGTAGTTAACGAAGATTTAGACTGGTCTGCAGAAGAACTAACTTTTGAATTCGAAATTGGTTTAGTACCAAATTTCGTTTTAGACTTAGAAGCTGAAAACCAAATCGTAAAATATGTAGTTTCTGCTGATGACAAATTAATCGACGGACAAGTAGAGCGTATTCAAAAACAATTCGGTACTGCAGTTCCTCAAGAAACTGTTTCTGAAGGTGTAGATTTGAGAGGTATCTTTACAAATGAAGCTGAAGGAATCGGAAATACTACTACTATCGCATTGTCTGCTTTCAAAGACAAAGCAACTGCAGATAAATTTATCGGTAAAAAAGTTGGTGACGTAGTTACTGTAAATACTAGTGGATTATTTGAAGATGCTCATCAATTGATGGACTACCTAAAAGTACCACATGATAACGTACATGATTTGGCAGTTGATGTTGACTTCACAATCGAAGAAATCACTACATCTGAGCCAGCAGAATTGAACCAAGAATTGTTTGATAAATTGTTTGGTGAAGGAACTGTAGCTTCTCTTGATGAGTTGAAAGCTAAAATTAAAGAAGATGCTGAGTCGCAATTTGCACAACAAGCAGACCAAAAATTATTAGGTGATGTTACTGAATTTTTAATCGAAAGCACAAAGTTTGACTTACCTGCTGCCTTCCTTAAAAAATGGTTGCAAACTGTAGGAGAGAAAAAATTATCTCCAGAAGAAGCAGAAGTTGAATACGAGCGTTCTGAAAAAGGATTGCGTTTTCAATTGATCGAAGGTAGAGCAATGTCTCAAACAGATATCAAAGTTTCTTTTGAAGATTTAAAAACTTTTACAACCAAAAATATCCGTCAACAAATGGCGCAATTTGGTCAAACAAACCCAACTGACGAAGAAGTTCAAGGAATCGTTGCAAGAGTTTTGTCTAACCAAGACGAAGTAAAAAGACTTTCTGAGCAAGTAGTTGCTGAGAAGTTATTGGAGGTTTTCAAAGAAAAAGCAAAACCAACAATCAAAGAAGTAACTTATGACGAATTTATTGCTGCGTCTTACGGAGAATAATTTCTAAAAAATTAAGTATATTTGAGCGTCATAAGAAGTTTTTCTTTGGCGCTCTTTTATTTTTATGGAGCTTTTCCAGCTGTTCGTTACAAGTTTTTTCATTACTGCCTTTTTTGTACGGCAAAAAAAGAGCTTCCTTTGGTCGCTTTTTTTTACCAACAAAAATAGGCATCCATTTCAAAAAGCTTTCCACTACCATCTGGGCTAAAAAATATACGACATATTGACATTATCTGTAAAGCGGAACGACCTTTGCAATAAATTACACAATTGAAGACTTAAAGTTAAACCTGAAATAAAAAAATATGAACTACGGTAAAGAATTTAAAAAATTTGCTACAAAGCACCAAGGAGTCAACGCAATGTATTATGATAAAATCATTGCTGCTATGAATCCTACCAATATGACTCCTTATATTATTGAAGAACGTCAATTGAATATCTCACAACTAGATGTTTTTTCTAGATTAATGATGGACAGAATTATTTTTCTAGGAACAGGTATTGATGATCAAATTGCGAACATCGTACAAGCACAACTATTGTTTTTAGAAAGCGCAGATGCTTCTAAGGATATCCAAATTTACTTGAACTCTCCAGGAGGAAGCGTATATGCAGGATTAGGTATTTATGACACGATGCAGTACATCAAACCAGACGTTGCTACTATTTGTACAGGTATGGCGGCTTCTATGGGAGCAGTACTTTTATGTGCAGGAGCAGAAGGAAAACGTTCGGCTTTACCACATTCAAGAGTAATGATTCACCAACCATCTGGAGGAGCACAAGGTGTGGCTACAGACATGGAAATCAACTTACGCGAAATGTTGAAGTTGAAAGATGAATTATACAAAATTATCTCTCACCATTCAGGTCAAACTTTTGATAAAGTACATACTGATAGCGAGCGTGATTACTGGATGATTGCTGACGAAGCAAAAGAATACGGAATGATTGACGAAGTATTGAGAAGAGGATAAAATCAGTTTGCAGTTTACAGTCACAGTGTTCAATACTGTGACTGTAAACCGAGACTGAAAACTATAAAAGAATGGCAAAAGAAAAATTAGAATGTTCATTTTGTGGACGAAAAAAGCCTGAAACCAATTTGCTTATTGCAGGTATCGATGCGCACATATGTGACAAATGTATCGAGCAAGCGCATGGCATAGTGCTAGAGGAGATTAAATCTGGAAAAGGAGCGAATACTGTAGGAGATTTAATTTTGCAAAAGCCAAAAGAAATTAGAGCTTTTCTAGATCAATATGTTATCGGGCAAGATCAAACCAAAAAAGTAATGTCTGTAGCAGTCTATAACCATTACAAACGTTTGATGCAACAGCAACAAGACGATGAGGTAGAGATCGAAAAAAGTAACATCATCATGGTGGGACAAACAGGAACAGGAAAAACATTGGTAGCCAAAACTATCGCAAAAATGTTAGATGTTCCTTTGGCAATCGTAGATGCTACCGTATTGACAGAAGCTGGTTATGTTGGAGAAGATGTAGAGAGTATTTTGACACGTTTACTTCAAGCAGCAGATTATGACGTTGCCAAAGCCGAACGCGGAATCGTTTTTATTGACGAAATTGATAAAATTGCTCGTAAAAGTGATAACCCGTCTATTACTCGTGACGTTTCTGGTGAAGGTGTGCAACAAGCTTTGCTTAAATTATTGGAAGGAACAGTAGTAAACGTACCTCCAAAAGGTGGGCGTAAACACCCAGACCAAAAATTTGTTGAGGTAAACACACAAGATATCTTGTTTATCGCTGGTGGTGCTTTTGACGGAATCGAAAGAATTATTTCGAAACGTTTGAACCGTCAAGCAGTAGGATATTCGACTTCAAAAAATGAAGACAATATCGACAAAGACAATTTATTGCAATACATCATTCCAAAAGATATCAAAGATTTTGGATTGATTCCAGAAATCATTGGTCGTTTACCAGTGCTTACACATATGGATCCTTTGGACAGAGCGACTTTAAGATCCATCTTGACACAGCCAAAAAACGCATTGATCAAGCAGTATCAAAAGTTATTCATGATGGATGAGGTTGAATTTTCAATCACAGACGAAGCATTAGATTTTATTGTTGACAAAGCATTAGAATATAAATTAGGAGCTCGTGGATTGCGTTCTCTTTGTGAAGCAATTTTGACAGATGCCATGTACGAACTTCCAAGTTCTGAAAACAAGGTGTTAGAAATTGACAAAGACTATGCTCAAGAGACGTTGAATAAAAATTTATTGAAACGTTTAGAGATCGCTTCTTAACGATTAATATAAAAACTATAAAAAAACCTGCTCCTTCATTGGAGCAGGTTTTTTTGTTTTCCAACAATATGTATTTGTTTTGTTCTTAAAATATCGGTGATTATCCTTTTTTATAAACATTAGATTACCGATTTTTGTTCAAACGTAATCAATAGATAAATAAAATGGCAATAGAAGATAAGGAGATTATTTTATTAAAAGTTTCAGGTCAAGACAAACCAGGGGTTACCGCAGGGTTAACATCAGTTTTGGCTACTTATGATGCAATTATTTTAGATATAGGGCAAGCAGATATTCATGATACTTTATCCTTGGGGATTTTATTCGAAATAAAAGCAGGCTCTTGTTCGGCTCCCGTGTTGAAAGACTTGTTGTTCAAAGGATATGAACTCGGAATCAAAGTAAAATTCATTCCGATTTCGATCAGTGATTATGAGAGTTGGGTAAAAACCCAGTCCAAGCAACGCTACATCATTAATATTCTTGGTGAAAAATTGGCGGCCAAACAAATC
The DNA here is from genome assembly GCF_003076455.1 of Flavobacterium faecale. Classification (NCBI taxonomy): domain Bacteria; kingdom Pseudomonadati; phylum Bacteroidota; class Flavobacteriia; order Flavobacteriales; family Flavobacteriaceae; genus Flavobacterium; species Flavobacterium faecale. Next base: position 325,650 of record NZ_CP020918.1, on the reverse strand, counting down.
GCAGCGGTGACCAAAATCATGTCTGATCAACATTTGAATATTGATTCGATCAAAAGATTAACCGGAAGAACATCGGTTATTGATATTGAAGAATATCCTCGCTCTTGCGTGCAGTTGTCTGTGTCGGGAGATATTGTCAACAAAAAAGCAATGACGGCTAGTTTCATGGAGACTTCTAGAGCTTTGGATGTCGATATTTCTTTTCAAGAAGATACGATTTATAGAAGAAACAGACGTTTGGTTTGCTTTGATATGGATTCAACTTTGATTCAAACAGAAGTTATTGACGAATTGGCAGATTTAAACGGAGTAGGTGAGCAAGTACGCGCCATTACTGAATCGGCTATGAATGGTGAAATCGATTTTAACGAAAGTTTTAAAAAGCGAATGGCCTTGCTAGAAGGACTTAGCGAAGATGTTTTGCGCAATGTAGCAATCAATTTGCCTATCACAAAAGGTGCACATCGTTTGATGAAAGCGCTTAAATATTATGGTTACAAAACAGCAATCTTATCTGGTGGATTTACCTACTTTGGCGAATACCTGCAAAAAGAATTAGGAATTGATTACGTTCACGCCAACCAATTAGAAATTAAAGACGGAAAACTTACGGGTAACTATCTAGGCGAAATTGTAGACGGTAAAAAGAAAGCACAATACTTGAAGGAGATTGCAGAGAAAGAAGGAATACATATCAATCAAACGATTGCAGTAGGTGATGGAGCCAATGATTTACCAATGATCAATCTTGCGGGATTAGGAATTGCGTTTCATGCCAAACCAACAGTAAAAGAAAGTGCTGAGACGTCTATCTCTAGTCTAGGATTAGATGGTGTGCTATACTTATTAGGATACCACGATAGACACATTGATATGATGGATGAGATCTAATATTTATAACTAAATATATTCAAACGGTAGTGCTTTATTGTGCTACCGTTTTTTTTTTTTTTGATGAAATACAAATTTGAGGGATTTTCAAAAATCAAAAATCAAGAATCAAAGGTCAAAAATCAAAGGTCAAAAGTCAAAGGTCAAAAATCAATTTAAAGAAATCAAAAATCATTAAGTACTATTTTTATACAGTAGCTTTAACTTGCATGTTTATTAATTGCTCCAAATAATCACGACTATTTGACAAACGCGGAATTTTATGTTGACCTCCTAGTTTGTCACGGTCTTTGAGCCAATCATAAAATAAATTCTTGCGAGCTACATTAATTGTTAGTGGATTCAAAGTCATATTATTGTGACGTTTGGCCTCGTAGTCAGAATTGATGTTTTGCAGGCTTTCGTCCAAAATAGTTCTAAAGCGTTCCAAGTCCTGAGGAGGCGTTTTAAACTCAATCATCCACTCATGTGCTCCTTTTTCTCTGTCTTTCATGAAAACGGGTGCAACCGTATAATCGATCATTTCACACTGCATTGCTTTACAGGCTTGGGCTAGGGCTTTGTCTGTATTTTCGATCATCAATTCTTCGCCAAAGACGTTAATATGGTGCTTTGTACGCCCCGTTACTTTAATCCTAAACGGACTCAAAGAGGTAAAACGAATGGTGTCGCCAATCAGATAACGCCACAAACCAGAATTGGTGGTAATTACAATTGCATAATTTTTGTTCAATTCGACATCCACCAATCGAATGGCTTTTTGGTTTTCGGTGCCAAAGACATCCATTGGTATAAATTCATAAAAAATACCATAATCCAACATCAGTAATAATTCGTCAGAATAATTTAAATCCTGAATGGCAAAAAAACCTTCAGAGGCATTGTATATTTCGTAATATTTAAAATCGTTTTTCGGAAGAATATTTTTGTATTGTTCACGGTAAGGCTCAAAACTTACACCGCCATGAAAATAAACTTCCAGGTTCGGCCAGATCTCAAATAGATTTCCTTTGCCGGTTTCTTCGAGCATTCTATTCATTAAAACCAACATCCAAGAAGGTACACCAGCAAAACTAGTCACATTTTCATTTTTGGTTTCGTTAATGATGGCAGCAATTTTTGTTTCCCAATGGCTCATTAACGAAATTTTGCTATTTGGCGTACTACTGAATTCGGCCCAAATAGGCATGTTTTCGATCAAAATCGCCGATAAATCCCCAAAGAAGCTGTTGTTATTCTCATAAATTTGTGAGCTACCACCCAGGCGCAAACTTTTGCCCAAAAACATCTCTGAGTTTTCGTTGTTGTTCAAGTACATACACAACAAATCTTTACTACCGTTGTAATGGCAACCATCTAGCGCTTCATTGCTTACGGGTATAAATTTGCTTTTGGCATTGGTTGTACCGCTTGATTTTGCAAACCATTTGATATGGGTATTCCAAAATAAATTTTGTTCCCCATTACGTGTGCGCTCAATCATGGGCTGAATCTCTTCGTATGTACACACAGGGACGCGATCACAAAATGTTTTGTAAGACAAGATAGAGTCAAATCCATATTTTCTGCCAACTTCAGTATAGCGTGCTGACTGGATCAAGTCCATAAGTAACTCTTCCTGAACCTCATTAGGATACTTCAAGAAAAGCTCAATTTGATGAATGCGTTGTTTTAAAACCCAAGAAGCAAATGAATTGATGATGGTTAGCGGCATTTTTTGATTGTAATTTAAGGATTTTTGAATTAGGATTTGAATATCGGTCAACAAATGCTAATTTTACAGCGGTATCAAAAATACTAAAATTATTATATATAAAATCCTAAATTTTAAAAATCCTATAGTGTTATGACATACGAAGGCGTACTTACCAAAATGCAAACAGAATTCGGAAATCCTATTCAGTACTATTTGGTTTTTGAGGATAGTTTTTTAAATATGAACCAAATCCTGAATCAAGAGATCGAAATTAGTTTTGTGGGCTATCAATGTTTGAATTGTGGTAAAAAAAAGAAAATCTTTCGTCAAGGATTCTGTTACGACTGTTTTTACTCGAGTGCCGCTGTGGGCGATTGGATCATGCGTCCCGAACTAAGTACCGCTCACCTTGGCGTAGCTGATCGTGATTTGGATTACGAACAAAAGGTGCAGTTGCAACCGCATATCGTATATTTAGCCTTATCAAGTGAGGTAAAAGTCGGGGTAACGCGCAAAACCCAAGTGCCCACACGATGGATCGACCAAGGCGCTAACGAAGCCATCTCTATTATCGAAGTTCCCAACCGCTACCTGGCCGGAATCACCGAGGTAGCCCTAAAAAATCATTATGCCGACAAAACCAATTGGCGCAAAATGTTAACCAATGACGTCCCAGCAGCAGATTTAATCGCAGAACGCATGAAACTTGAGGCGCTTATTCCAGCCGAAGCACGCGAGTATTTCGTTCTAGATAAAAATGATTTATACCAAATGGAGTATCCTGTTTTGCAATATCCTACCAAAGTAAAAAGTTTAAGCCTAGACAAAACACCCACTTTTCAAGGAAAACTAACCGGAATCAAAGGCCAATATCTAATTTTTGAAGACAATACCGTTTTTAATGTCCGAGGTTCTGAGGGGTATGTGGTGCAGTTGAAAGTGTAAGTTTTATTTGGGCGTGACCCGCAGAAAAAGCGGGTCGGGCTATACATTGCAAGTCCTCAACAAGTTTCGCTATCGCTACACTTGTTTGCGGGCTTTCCATTTCTATCCCTCACGCGAGATTGTACTAAATATAATGATGGTTTAATAAATTTTCACGTGAGACACTCCCAGTATGACAAGATTGTAGCGCTTTTTTACTTAGCAAAAAAAAACTTATATGGTCTTTAATTTACAGCAGTGCTCAATATTCAGTTTATCATAAAGGCAAAACTTATATGACTTTTATGGTGAAAAAAAACAGCTACCTCAGACATGCAATCCGTGCCCGCAATAGCAAGTCGTACTAAAAATGAAGAAGTAACCAAGCTGTTCAGTTCACACCCAATCTAAAAAAAAAGCCGTTTCAAGATTTTAATCTTAAAACGGCTTTTGTATTTTTATTCGGCAGCTTTTGGCTCTTCGGCAGGTTTCTTTTTATTCAAAAAGCCTTTTAGTAAGTTTGTAGCTTGTTTTTTAACTTCTACTTTTGCTTGTTCTTGCACCTCAGCTTTAGTGGTTGGGATAACCGTTTTGGTAGTGTCTCCCGGTTTTTTATTTTTATTGATCAGGTCGGTTAATTTTGATGTTCCCTTGCTAATCAAAGCTGCTTTCTGTTGTTGCACCAATTGATTAGTCAGATTGGTAACCGCCGTTTTAAGGTCGGTCGATATTTTAGGATTCGAAAAATTTCCGGTCATCAAAGCGTTAATCGGAATGTTTTCTAACTTGGCAGCATCTGCAGGAGTTAATTTTGCGATTAATGCATTCGCATCTGAACCTAAATATTTGGCTGGTACATCAAACTTTAAATTGTAATTCATCGTTTGGTCAAATCCATGTGTACCGCCAATGGTAGCCTTGATGTCTTTGTACTTAATGTCAAAAGGTCGAACATTTATTTTTCCGTCTTTAAATGTTACCGCTGCTTTTAAATCATTGAAATTGATTTTACTTAAATCCAAAAAATTAATGTTTGATGTAAGCGCAGTCAATAATGTCGAATTACTTGAATTCACCGTAGTTGAAAGCAACTGACCCAATAAATCACCCGTTAAGGTTGTAAGGTCAGGACTCATGTCTTTGGTTAAATTTCCGTTTAATTTGATGGTTGAGTTTAATTTTCCATTGATGATTCCGGCAATTGGAGCAATCTTTTTCAGCATGTCCAGTTGCGTGAACGATTGTGCAATATCTACTTGGTTTAGACCTAGATTCATATCAAATACAGGTGTTTTTCCTTTAGTAGATACTGATCCATTCAAACCAATACTTCCACCAAAAATGGATGTTTTCACGTTTTCCATGGTAACTTTCTCATCTTTTACGATAAGTTTACCCGAAACATCTTTCAGGGTTAGATTGTCATACAAAACCGTATTGGCTTTTGCGCTAAGCGTACAATTTAAAAAAGCAGGAATCTTCATGGCATCAGCAGGTTTAGCGGCTTCAGTGCTTGTTTTTGCAGGCTCTTCGGTAGTCATAAAATCACTTACTGCCAATTGGTTAGAAGTTAGACTGAAATTCCCCTTCAATTCTTGATTTTTAAATATAAAACCATAGAAATTGTCCAATATTCCAGTTACAGCAATATCACTTTTTCCGGTTGTTGCATTAAATTGTTTCAAATTTACTTGACTAGGATTAAATTGAACCATGGCAGTACTAATATTCATTCCTTTGCCGTTTTCATCCGTGTATTTAAACCCAGAAAGGCTCATAGTTCCTGCATTGTATATTTTTGCGTAGTCACTTTTAGTCACAGATTCCATATCAAATTTAGTTTCCACATCTGCTTTTAAAATCCCAGATAAGGGTGTGTCCAATTTAATAGGATAGGCTTTTGATAGGTTTCCAAGATTAATAGTTCCTTTCAACATTGCATCTACCAATGCATTTTGTGTTACGTTTTTGATGTTGGCTTTGGCATTAAATACGTCTTTATCAATTTGAAACGATAACTTGTCTAGGTTGACATAGGTGTCGTTCAAAATTCCGGTTTCATTAATAATTTTAGTATCAATAACTATGTGTTGTACTGATTTTGGTAAGTCTGGATATTGAAAAGAAGCATTGTTGGATGCGATTTCGATATTGAATTTTGGTACCGTTGTTTCGGTAAGCGTTCCTTTTGCAAATCCCACTACGCTGAAATCTCCCGTGGTTTTTACATTGTCAAGACTTGATGCGTAGGCCACCGGAATTAATCCTAAGAAATTTTTAAAGGAAGAGGTTGGGGTTTTAAATTTTAAATCATATACTTGACCGGCTTCAACCATTTGAATAAAACCGTCAAATTCCAATGGCAATTGGTTGATTAAAGCTTTGTTTTCTTTAAAGGTGTATTTGCTTTGTTCCAAATCGATTCCTAAAACTGCATCCAACGTAAGGGCTACATTTTTCATATAGTTGACCTTGTCCATATCTAATGAAACTTTTGCAGTAGATTTGGTTTTTAAATCTAATTTTGATGCTGCAAAATCACCTGTTCCTTCATGATTTAAACTATTAATAACCATTTTTATTTTTGAGCCTTGGTCGGTGTAGCGAAATTGAAAGTTCTCAATCTTATATTCCTGAATCGATAAATTCAATGGATCACTCGCTTTGTCTGTAGCAGGTTTGTCGTCTTTCAAGGCAATATCATAATTCCCTAATCCATCTTTGTTGAAGATGATATTGATCAATCCGTTTTTGCTGGTAATTCCTTGAATACTTATTGCCTCATTGTTTTCTTTGAAAAGTTCTTTGACAGACATCTTTAAATTTAGTTCACCCAAAGCGACCAAGGTGTCACCCGCAAAAGGTGCCTTATTGATGATTACCAAAGAGTCCAAAGTCACTGTGGCATTTGGGAAACTTTTGAATAAACTTAAATCAGCATCTTTGAAACTTACGTTTGCATCAACTTTTTCATTTATAGCTAAAGCAATTTTTGCTTTAATTTGATCTTTAAAAAAATAAGGAATTGCAAATAAACTTCCGATTACCAAGAGAAGGAGTCCTCCAATTATTAGTGCGATTTTCTTAACCATATTGTAATTGTTTTTAATATTCGATAAGCATCAAAAATGTTGCCTAACAGTTTTTGAAATATACGACTTTGAGTAACTGTTGGTTTTATACAATTATCAATACCTTTTTCAATAGTAGTATTTTGTGCTTAATTAATGTCAAATTCATAAGGCATGATCACTTGAATTCCTTTGCGGGCCTGCAATTTTCTTACTTGCTGGATTATTTTGTAGTTCTCAATTCCTATTTCTTCTTTTATAAAATCAGATTTTGATTTCACAAATGGGAGTTGGCTCAACATATCTTCAAAACTTTTATTAAATTCCGGAAAATTCTTAGTCGAATATTCTTTAGTTTTTGCCATGGCTGCAGCAGCTTTGATAGCGTCGTTTAAGTTTCCAATTTTATCAACCAGTCCTATTTTTAGGGCTTCGTTTCCAGTCCATACGCGCCCTTGCGCAATCGAGTCTACTTGTGCAAATGTCATTTTTCGTCCTTGGGCTACATGTGTAACAAAGGTTTTGTAAATGTGTTCAACGCCTTCCAGTGTAACCGCTTTGAATTTTTCATCAATTGGCACAAAAGGACTGTATTCTGAAGCGTTTTCATTTGTTTTTACCTGTTCGATATTGATTCCGATTTTAGCAGTTAATTGGCTAAAGTTGGGCAAAATCCCAAAAACACCAATAGAACCCGTGATGGTATTTTTCTCAGCAAAAATCTGATTCGCATTACACGCAATGTAATACCCGCCCGAAGCAGCATAATTCCCCATAGACACTACTACAGGTTTTACTTTTTTGGTCAATTCAATTTCTCTCCAAATTAAATCAGAGGTCAATGCATTTCCACCTGGACTGTTGATGCGTAGTACAATTGCTTTAATGTTTTTGTCTTTTCTTGCATCTTGTAACGAACGATTCATCGATATTTCTCCAATAGTATTCACATCACCCTCGCCAGATTGGATTTCGCCTTGCGCATATATGACTGCAATTTGGTCGTCGGCTTCGGTTAGCTCAGATTCCGTCAAGAGTTTAGAAGTATAGTCACTTATCGAGATCTTTTTGTAGTCCTCTTTTTCTGCAACTTTTAATGCTTTTTTAATAGCAGAGTGATATTCATCTTCATAACCTATAATGTCTATTAATTTTTCTTGCTTTGCCAATTCAGGTGTTCTAGCGGCCAAATTATTGGCAATATCATTTAGTTTTGCCACCGATAGTTTTCTGCTAATGGCAATATCTGTCAAGGTTGCACTCCAAATAGATTGTAGTAAAGCAGTAACTTGTTCCCGATTAGCATCACTCATTTTATTTTCCAAAAAGGGTTCTACGGCACTTTTATATTTTCCGTGTCGAATGACTTCCATTTTGATTCCGGTTTTCTCTTGCAAATCTTTGTAGAACATGATCTCAGACGAAAGTCCTTTAAAGTCCATGTCTCCAACAGGATTTAAATAAATGGTGTTGGCCACAGAGTTTAGGTAATATTCTTTTTGTGAATAGGTATTGGCATAGGCCATGATGAATTTTCCTGATTTTTTAAAATCTTCTAATGCATCACGTAGCTCTTTGGTTTGTGCCATTCCCAGAGCAGAACTATTGTTTAAAATTGAAATACCTTTTATATTGTCATCTGTTTTAGCCACAGTGATCGCATTTATGATATCGGTCAAGCCAATTCCATCTCCTGCAGAAAATTTACTCATCCAAGGATCTTTGAATTTCCCGGCATAATCAAGAGATACGTCTTGCAAATTCAATTCAATAACAGAATTGTTGTCTACGGTAGCCACCTCAGACCCGCCACCTACTGCAGCAGCGATCACGCCTATACCAATTAGGAATAATAGACAAAAAACAAAAATACCTACTATGGTAGCTAATACATTTCCTAAAAATCTCATATTTATTTCGTTTTAAAAAGAATCGATCTGCACAAAGTTATGCTATGTTCGATTTAGTTTATACAAATATATTCCTATTTCTAAAAATGTTTTAGTTAATTTGGGGTTAAATCGGAAATAGAATAGAATAAAATGAAGGAAGGAAAGAAAATAGTGCTGTCAATTGGAACAAATCAAGGGGATAAGCTAGAGAATATAGTGCAGTGTATTCAATTGATTAAAGAAAAGATTGGCATGGTAACGCAAGTTTCAAAAATCTATCAAACGCCATCTTGGGGTTTTGAGAGTGATCCTTTTTTTAATTGTGCCTTGGAGTTGGTATCGAATAAAACGCCTATTGAAACCTTGGAACTAGCTTTGGCAATTGAACAAGAAATGGGGCGTACCCGTAGCGAGCAATTAGGTTATCAATCTCGAATTATTGATATTGATTTAATCTTGTTTGGTAATGAAGTGGTAGATAGCGAGCAACTTCAACTTCCGCATCCTTTGATGCAAGAACGAAAGTTTGTTTTATTGCCATTAACTGATTTAAATTTAGACTGGGAGCATCCTATCTTGAAACAATCAATTCCTGTTTTACTCGAAAATTGTTCAGATCAGAGTGAATGTGTCGTTGTTCAAGCGCTAGCTTTTTTATAGAAAATTTTTTTATCGAAATTTCAGTAGAAAATAATACCGATTTATTGCGGCCAGTTTAGTTTTTGAAATAAATCCCAAACCACAATTCCAGCACTTACTGAAATGTTTAATGAATGTTTAGTTCCCAGTTGTGGAATTTCGATACAACCGTCACAAAGTTGTACTGCATCTTGAGAAACGCCAAAAACTTCGTTCCCAAAAACTAATGCGTATTTTTGATTGGCACTTACTTTAAAATCTTGCAAAAAAGTAGCGCTTTCTACTTGTTCTATAGCAAGAGTCAAAACGTTTTCTTTTTTTAAATTCGAAATTACATCCAAAACATTTTCATGATGTTCCCAAGCTACAGTTTCGGTAGCGCCAAGAGCGGTTTTATGCATTTCTTTGTTGGGTGGTGTAGCGGTGATTCCACACAAATAAATTTTTTCGATCAAAAAAGCATCGGCAGTTCTAAAAACAGATCCTATGTTGTGCAAACTACGAATATCATCCAAAACCAAGATAATGGGTGTTTTTTCAGATTTTTTAAAATCTTCAATTGATTTGCGTTCTAGTTCACTGTTTTCGAGCTTTCTCATTGTTTTTTTTGTTTAATTAGCTACCGCAAATTAACCTTTTTTGGTTTTATTACTAACCTGCTTATCTACTGCGGCCTTGGTAAAAGGGTAAAAAAAAAGCTTCCAATTTGGAAGCTTTTATAAATTGTGGGGCAAAATTAGCTCTTTTTTTCGTTATCAGCTAATACTGTTCCTTTAATAGTAAGTGTTTTTGTTGCTTGTCCTTCAGCGTTAGAGGTTACTGTTACTGTTTTTGTAAAAGGTCCAACTCTATCAGTAGCATATTTTACACCAATCACACCTTTTGCACCAGGCAAAATTGGCTCTTTTGGAGTAGTAGGTACTGTACATCCACAAGATCCTTGTGTGTTTGTTATAATTAATGGCTTGTTTCCGTTATTTGTAAATACAAATTGACGGTTACCGTCTGCATTGTGAGCAATTGTTCCGTAATCGATAGTTTCATTTTCAAAAACTAGACCAGCTCCATTAACATTAGCAACTTTTGCTACTGCAGTTTTAGCAGATGCTCTCATTTTTTTTGAAGTTTCTTGCGCATTAGAAGATGAGATTCCGAATACCGCTAGTACGGCAATTAAAACTATTTTTTTCATTTTGTTAGATTTTTAAGTTCGTATAACAAAACTAAAGAAAATATCATGCCAATGCCACAAAATTTCCTTAAAAATGAAGATTATTTTTCAAGTATTTACATTTTCGCTTTAAAAACTATAAATTCGCTTCTAGTTTCAGTGAATCATAAATCAAACATAAATATTTTGGCAGCAAAAGAAAAAGAAGTAAAAGAAACCCCGTTAATGAAGCAGTACAACGAAATCAAAAGGAAGTATCCTGATGCTTGTTTGTTGTTTAGAGTGGGCGATTTTTATGAAACTTTCGGTGAGGATGCCGTTCGTGCTTCAAAAATTTTAGGAATAACTTTAACCAAGCGTGGTGCTGGGTCACCAACTGAAACTGCTTTGGCAGGTTTTCCGCATCATTCTATTAATACCTATCTGCCAAAATTGGTGAAGGCAGGTTTGCGTGTTGCTATTTGCGATCAACTCGAAGATCCCAAAATGACCAAAACAATCGTGAAACGTGGTGTGACGGAGTTAGTGACTCCTGGTGTATCCATGAATGATGAGGTATTGAATTCTAAGTCCAATAACTTCTTGGCATCTGTTTACTTTACAAGCAAGAGTATCGGAGTTTCATTTCTAGATGTTTCAACGGGTGAGTTTCTTACCGCTCAAGGAAATACGGAATACATAGATAAATTGCTGCAAAATTTTAGCCCGTCAGAAATATTGGTGCCAAAAGCTAGTAAAAATGATTTTAAAGAACAGTTTGGTAATGATTTTCATTGTTTTTTTCTAGAAGATTGGCTCTACAAAGAGGATTATGCTTTTGAAACCCTAACCAAACATTTTCAAACTATATCTTTAAAAGGATTTGGTATCGAAGATTTGAAGGAAGGTATTATCGCATCTGGCGCAATCTTGTATTATTTGTCTGAAACGCAACACAATCGCGTGCAGCACATCACATCAATCCAACGTATTGCAGAAGATGCGTATGTGTGGATGGACCGTTTTACTATTCGAAATTTAGAACTTTACCACAGCTACAATCCCAATGCAGTGACCTTATTGGATGTAATTGACAGAACACTTTCGCCTATGGGTGGTCGATTGCTCAAGCGTTGGCTGGCCTTGCCTTTGAAGGATGCGAACAAAATTAAAAACCGTCACCAAGTGGTGACTTATTTGAAAGAAAGTCAAGAGGTCTTGCAGAAAATGCAATATCAAATTAAGCAAATATCAGATTTAGAACGTTTGATTTCTAAAATCGCTGCTGGCAAAGTATCGCCTCGAGAAGTGATTTATTTAAAAGAATCCTTAGACGCCATTATTCCAATGAAAACGTTGGCTTTGCAAAGTACTCAAGAAGCGGTAAAAGTAATTGGTGATAGTTTTCATAGTTGCGAATTGCTTCGCGAAAAAATTAAAACGACCTTGAATCAAGAGGCTCCTGTGGCTATTTCGAAAGGAAATGCTATTGCAACGGGGGTGAACCTAGAGTTGGATGAGCTTAGAGCAATATCTACTTCGGGTAAAGAATATTTGGCTGGAATAGAAGCGCGAGAATCAGAACGTACTGGGATAACATCGTTGAAAATTTCTTTCAATAATGTGTTTGGTTATTATATCGAAGTTCGAAATACCCACAAAGATAAAGTGCCAACAGAATGGATTAGAAAACAAACTCTTGTAAATGCCGAGCGCTACATCACCGAAGAATTAAAGGAATACGAAACTAAGATATTAGGTGCCGAAGAAAAAATTCAAAAAATTGAATCTGATCTGTTTGAGCAATTGGTGGCTTGGATTACTACCTATATAAAACCAGTGCAATTGAACGCCAATTTAGTTGCGCAGTTGGATTGTTTGTGTTCGTTTACACAATTGGCAATCGAAAATCAATATGTATGTCCGCAATTGGATGAAACTTTTGAATTGGATATAAAAAATGGTCGCCATCCTGTTATCGAAAAACAATTGCCGTTGGGTACGCCTTATATTGCCAATGATGTTTTCTTGGATAGAGAAACACAGCAACTGATCATGATTACAGGGCCAAACATGTCGGGTAAGTCGGCTATCTTGAGGCAAACGGCTTTGATTGTGCTATTGGCTCAGATGGGAAGTTTTGTTCCTGCAGATGCAGTTCGAATGGGAATCGTTGATAAAATCTTTACTAGGGTAGGAGCGAGTGATAATATCTCAATGGGAGAATCAACTTTTATGGTTGAAATGAATGAAACAGCTTCTATTTTGAATAACCTTTCTGATCGAAGTCTTGTACTGTTGGACGAAATTGGTCGTGGAACGAGTACTTATGACGGAATCTCGATTGCATGGGCAATTGCGGAGTATCTACACGAGCATCCGGCTAAGCCTAAGACTTTGTTTGCTACGCATTACCACGAGCTGAACGAAATGAATGAGCTATTACCACGTATCCAAAATTATAACGTCTCTGTAAAAGAATTAAAAGATTCGGTTTTATTTATTCGAAAGTTAGTCAAGGGGGGAAGTGCGCACAGTTTCGGAATTCATGTAGCTAAAATGGCAGGAATGCCGCAGATTGTGATTCAAAAGGCGCAAAAACTCTTGAAGAAATTGGAGAAAGATCATAGTAGTGACGCTCTAAACGGAATAAAAGCAGAGAAAGACGAGATGCAAATGAGTTTTTTTAACCTTGATGACCCATTATTGGAGGAAATCAAAGAAGAAATTTTGAGTTTGGATATTAACACGGTTACGCCCGTTGAAGCGTTAATGAAGCTAAATGAGCTGAAAAGGATGTTGGTTCGAAAATAATTCAATATTTAAAATAAACGTTATCAAGGGGTTAAAAAATAATTTTAAAATATATTGCAAAACCCCTTGTTTAACTCAATAAAAGTCTTAAATTTGCATCCGCAATACAGAACAAGTATCGCGGTTCTTTTTAAGAATTGAAAATGCGAAAATAGCTCAGTTGGTAGAGCGCGACCTTGCCAAGGTCGAGGTCGCGGGTTCGAGCCCCGTTTTTCGCTCAAAGCGTAAAAGCTCAAAAAGATATCAATTAAAATAGTATCTTTGAAAAATATAAAGCTACAATGGTAAGCTTCAATTAATTTTTTCGAAAATTAAAACCATTAATACCAAACGCTCGGATGGTGAAATTGGTAGACACGCTGGACTTAAAATCCAGTGAACAGCAATGTTCGTGCGGGTTCAAGTCCCGCTCTGAGTACAAAGCCTCTTCTTTTGAAGAGGCTTTTTTTTTGTTTATAACTAAGCCGATCTTTTTGATGTATTTGGTTATAAAGATTGTATTTTTAATTTTCTAAAAAAAATGTAGTTTAAGTATGGGGTCTTTTGTGATTAGTAAGCGTTTTAGTGGGGATTATAAGTTTGAATACACTTCAAGAAAGGGTAAGCCTATTTTTACCAGTAATGCTTATGAATTGCGTATGGATTGCGAAGCTGAAGCTGAACTCTTGCGCGCAAAGTTTGATAGTTGCTCGTTTTTGAAATATAAGACCGCAAAAGGGAAGTTTTATTTCAAAGTGGTACTAGATGATGTTTTGGTTGCAGTAAGTCGAAAATACAGCACTGTGCTTATGGCGCAAAAGGGAATTGATGAAATTGTAAAATATGGAGCTAGGGCAGAGATTTTGGACTTTGCAGCTTCAGAGGTATTATTTGATGACTGGGAGGGTTAAACTTTAAAATAATGCCAAATGAATTTATATTTGGGTCCCAATGTTGATGTAGTGTGAAAATACTACAATGCAATAGGGTTGTATTGACCCGAGTCTGAAAGCACAAACAGATGAAGTAATATGTAGGTGATATAAAGAATAGAAACGAAAGGAAGTCGGGAGTTGGTCTCTTGGGTTCCTTTTTTTAGTTCTATGTTTTTCTTGTTTCGATATAAAACAAAAAAAAGCCATCTGAAAGATGGCTTTGATTTTTCTAGAATAAATTCTTGATTAGTGAGCAGCAGGAGTTTCAACTTCAGTAGTTGTAACAGTTGTGTCAGCAGCTACAGCAGCAGTATCAACAGATACAGTGTCAACAGTTACAGCAGTTGTGTCAACAGCTACAACTTCTTCAGCAGCAGCGTCAGCTTTTTTACAAGATACAACAGTCAAAACAGCAACTACAGCTAAACTTAAAAATACTTTTTTCATCTTACTTTAATATAAAAGGTTAATTATTAATTCGGAGCAAAGATATAAAATAATTGATATGTAGAATATTTTTTTAATTATTTTTTGTAAAATTTATTGAATTTTTAATTTAACCCCTTATTTTTATGGATAAGTAGCTAATATTGAGCTATTAAAATATAATTGTCAATAGGATAACTGCTAGTATTTTTGTTTGTTTTGTATTACAATTGTACTTGTAAACGCTACTTTTTAGAGCCTAAAAATCCAAAATTAACTAGCTTTGAATAGGTGGTGCTTATTTATTACCCTATTTTGGTCATAATGGTAGCGGTTGCACCGGTGTTTTCTTTAATGAACTGACTGCAAATTGCTCCCGTTTGTTCTCTTATGTTAACATCTGTAATCAGTTTGTCTATTACCGTTTTTAGAGTGGATGCGTTTGAAATTGAAAAACATCCTTCCAATGCTACTAATGCTGTTGCCTCTGCAAAATGCGAAAAGTTTGTTCCGATAACAATAGGGACTCCAAAAGTGGCTGGTTCTAGAATGTTGTGAACACCAGGCTGTCCAAATCCGCCGCCTACGTACGCAATATCTGCGTAGCTATAGATTTTGGTTAGAATTCCGATCGTATCAATAATGAATACGTCGTAGTCTTCAAGGTTTTTACCTTTCATTTGTGAATATAGAACTGTTCTTTTGCTTAGACTGCTTTGGAGCTGCTGAATTTGTTCGCTCTTTATATTATGAGGAGCGATTATGAATTTAACTTGTTGATTGGTCTCGTTAAGATACTGCACCAGTAATTCTTCATCCTTTGGCCAAGAGCTTCCGATGACAACCGTTGTGGTTTTGTTTTTGAATTTCGATATAAAATCAATTTGATTGTCTTTCTCTAAAATAGCTGCTACACGGTCAAAACGAGTATCGCCTGAAACCACAACATTTTTTAATCCCAGATTTTCGATTAATGTTTTCGAACTTTCATTTTGTAAAAAGAAGTACGTAAAGGTGCTTAGTGCTTTTCGATAAAAACCTCCGTACCATTTAAAAAACAACTGTTTTTCTCTAAAAATACCTGAAATAAGGTAGGTGGGTATGTTTTGTTTTTTTAGTTCTGCTAAGTAGTTAATCCAAAATTCATATTTGATAAAGAAAACCATCTCTGGGTGGGCGAGTGCTATAAACTTTTTAGCGTTTGATTCGCTGTCTAAAGGTAAATATACGGTGGCATCTGCGATAGTATTATTTTTTCGGACCTCATAGCCTGAGGGTGAAAAAAACGAAATGATGATTTTATGTGTAGGGTGTTTTTCTTTTAATTTTTCGATTATAGGTAGCCCTTGCTCGTATTCGCCTAATGATGCGGCGTGAATCCAAATTGTTTTATCGTTTGGAGCTATTTTTTTCGAAAGTGTCTCGAAAACTGTTTTTCGACCAGAAACGAATAATTGCATTTTCGGACTAAACAATGCTATAATTTTTAATAAATAGGAGGCGATACCAATAATAAGATTGTAGAGAAAATGCATTCGATATTTTTTTGGGCTAAAATACGTTTTCTTTAGTTTAATTGCATTGGTTTGAAATCAATAATCCCTATTTTTGTTATCCTTTAAAGAAAGTAGTGCGTTTTTGCGGATGTAGCAACTTCGAACTTTCTAACTATAAATTACGTTTCAATGAAGAAAATTCAAATGGTTGACCTAAAAAGTCAATACGATAAGATTGCAGATACTGTTAATGCTTCGATTCAAGAAGTTTTGAATACCAATACTTATATTAATGGACCACAGGTTCATCAGTTTCAAAAAGGGCTAGAAGATTATTTGGATGTAAAACACGTTATTCCATGTGCCAATGGTACCGATGCTTTGCAAATTGCCATGATGGGATTGGGTTTG
Source organism: Flavobacterium faecale (assembly GCF_003076455.1). Classification (NCBI taxonomy): domain Bacteria; kingdom Pseudomonadati; phylum Bacteroidota; class Flavobacteriia; order Flavobacteriales; family Flavobacteriaceae; genus Flavobacterium; species Flavobacterium faecale. The sequence continues at coordinate 309,326 of NZ_CP020918.1, read as the reverse complement.
CAACCTGGTGATGAGGTTATTACTGCCGATTTTACTTTTGCAGCTACTGTTGAGGTGATTGCCTTATTGCAGTTGACACCCGTTTTGGTTGATGTTGACTTGTACAACATGAATATTTCGATCGAAAGAATTAAAGCCGCGATAACACCAAAAACAAAAGCGATTGTTCCAGTACATTTGTTTGGCCGTGCTGCTAATATGGAAGCAATTATGGCTTTGGCCAAGGAGCACAATTTATTTGTAATTGAGGATAATGCACAAGCCATTGGAGCTAACTGTAAATTTTTGGATGGTACAAAAAAGAAGGCTGGAACTATCGGTCACGTTGGAGCGACTTCATTTTTTCCGTCCAAAAACTTAGGTTGTTATGGTGATGGTGGAGCAATTTTTACCAATGATGATGCTTTGGCACATACGATACGTGGAATTGTAAATCACGGAATGTATGAACGTTACCACCATGATGTTGTGGGCGTAAATTCTCGTTTGGATAGTATTCAAGCTGCGGTCTTGAATGCAAAATTACCTTTGTTGGATACCTATAATAAGGCGAGACAAACGGCAGCAATGAAATATTCAACAGCGCTTGAAGGTCATAAAAATATTATTGCACCTACTATTTGTGATATTTGCGATTGTCATGTATTCCACCAATACACGTTACGAATTGTCGATGCAGATCGAAATGGACTAATGCAACACTTGCTGGATAAAGGAATTCCATGTGCGATTTACTATCCGATTCCATTGCATTTGCAAAAAGCATACGTAGATGTTCGTTACAAAGAAGAAGATTTTCCGGTTACTAATCAGTTGGTGAAAGAAGTGCTTTCGTTGCCAATGCATACCGAATTGGAAGACGATCAAATTGAATTTATAACAAACAGTGTATTGGAATTCTTGAACAAGTAAAAATTTCAAACTAAATGTAAAATTATCCCAAAGTACAGTGCCTGTGTTTTGGGATTTTTTGTGTTCAAATATTTTGTAAATTTGCTTTTTAATGCGTTTTAAATGAAGTGTATAGCATCTTTATATAATTACAAAAAAATCATTCAATAGCTATGAGTACAGAAAAAAACAAAAAACAGTCTTTAGAGGTAAAAGAACCGACTGTTGCCTACACTGGTTCTCAATCGAAAATTGCTTTGGCAGATCAAGAAGACTTTAATTTTGACGCTGAGTTTTCCAAAGGATATACTCCAGAGGAGGCAAAGGCTGAAGCTTTAAAGAGAATTAGGGAATGGTGGGGGAAATAAAAGTAATTTTCACACCAAAAGTGATTGGTCTGCTAGATGATTTAGTCCAAATTTTATACAAAAAGGAATATTTCGGGTTTGTAGAAACAGCTGAAGAGTATGTGTCCAAAATTTACGATGCGGTACCACGACATATTCGGCTGAGTACGTCGAGAATAACGCCAAAAAAGCTTAGTAATTTAGGTTCGAATTATGTTTTTTATAAATCAAATGCAAGAACCACTTGGTTTATCTTTTTCGAAAAAAAAGAGAATAATTATTTGATTACCGGAATAATAAATAACCATTGCATAGAAGCAAAAGAGCTTTAAAAAATAAAATCCTCAACAACAGTTTTTGTTCTTGAGGATTTTTATTGCAAGATATTCAACGGGTTGCTGAAGAATTAATTATGCGTTTGCAGTAACTGCTTCCTTATTAATTTTTCCAATCAATCCAGTTAATACTTTTCCTGGACCTACTTCGGTAAACAAAGTTGCACCATCGGCGATCATTTGTTGCACAGATTGTGTCCATTTTACAGGAGCAGTCAATTGAATGATTAAGTTTTTCTTTATTTCATCAGCATCAGAGACAGCTGAAGCCGTTACATTTTGATATACAGGACAAGTTGGAGTAGAAAAAGTTGTTGCCTCAATAGCAGCGGCCAACTCTTCACGTGCGGGCTCCATCATAGGCGAGTGGAACGCACCACCTACAGGTAATAACAATGCACGTTTTGCACCTGCTTCTTTCATGGCTACACAAGCCGCTTCAACTGCTTTAAATTCTCCTGAGATTACCAATTGACCGGGACAGTTGTAGTTTGCAGCAACCACAACACCATCAATAGAAGCACAAACCTCTTCGACTACATTATCTGCCAAAGCCAAAACTGCAGCCATAGTAGAAGGCGTGATTTCGCAGGCTTTTTGCATCGCTAATGCTCTTTGGGAAACTAGTTTTAGGCCATCTTCAAAAGACAAAGTTCCATTCGCTACCAAGGCAGAAAATTCTCCCAATGAATGTCCAGCTACCATTTCTGGATTAAAATCTTCTAGTGTTTTTGCAAGGATAACCGAGTGCAAGAAAACGGCTGGTTGGGTAACTTTGGTTTCTTTTAGTTCTTCTGCCGTACCTGTAAACATGATGTCTGTGATACGGAAGCCTAGTATTTCATTTGCTTGTTCGAATAATTCTTTAGCAAGCGGTGAGTTGTCGTATAGATCTTTACCCATTCCGGTATATTGTGCTCCTTGTCCAGGAAAAACGTATGCTTTCATAAATTTTTTTTTAATGTTTGAAGTTTTAAGTTGCGAACTAAAAACTGGTTGCAAAAATAGTATTTTTTTTAGGAGCACCAACATTTTAACCCTCGAAGGGTTTTAAACCATTCAGGGGTTACTTAAACTACTTACATTTTCATTGGGATATCCATGATTAAAAATCGTGCTGCCGTTTGTGCTTTTATTTCCAAAGTTTCAAAATCAGTAATTCCAATAGCGTCTTTGGTATTTAATTCTTTTCCCTCAACAGTTATGCTCCCAGAGATTACAATGAGGTAAACTCCGTTTCCACCTTTTTTAATTTCATACTTTTTACTATAATCAGCATCAAAATCGGCCATGAAAAACCAGGCATCTTGATGGATCCAAACGCCTTCGTCATCTGCATTTGGAGAAAGTATTTGAGCAAAATTATTTTTCTGTTTCGATTGATCTAGTGTGATTTGTTGGTAACGTGGCGTTACCTCTTGTTTATTTGGGAATAACCAAATCTGGAACAACTTTGTTTGTTGGTCAGCATTGGGGTTAAATTCAGAGTGTTGAATTCCAGATCCTGCGCTCATAACTTGAACGTCTCCGCTTTTGATGGTAGAACTGGTTCCCATGCTATCTTTGTGTGCCAAATCGCCTTCAAACGGAATCGTAATAATCTCCATGTTTTTGTGCGGATGTGTTCCAAAACCCATTCCTGCTGCAATAGTATCATCATTCAAAACACGAAGAACACCAAATTGGTTTCTGTCTGCATTGTAATAATTTCCAAAACTAAAGCTATGATAAGCATTTAGCCATCCGTGGTTAGCGTTTCCTCTTGTATCTGCTGTGTGTAAAACTGTAGTTGCCATAACTTTATAATTTAGTGATTATTGTTATACAAATTTACGACAGGAGGAAGGGTTTGTCACTTAATGTAGGTTAAGAAAAGAGTAGGACTGTTTAAATTGCATAAATATTTTGGTTATTATTAACTGCTAATCTATTCTTTAGAATAAATTTCTATCTGACGTTTTACCCATTTTTGCAACCAAATGCTCTTAAAACTAAACCAATCATCTCTGTAGTCCGAATTATCGATACAGGTTTTAAAATTCGAAAATGGTTTTTCACGTTCTAAGGCCGTTTGCAATTTAATTCTAAACTTTTCATCGATTTGAGCAGTGTTTGCAAATTCTTCAATGATTCTAAAGGATTCACGACTTTGGGGCTTTTCAATTTCGTGATAATCGTTAGGGTTTTTTCTAGCTCGTTTAATACATCTTCAAAAAATTCTATGGCATAATCATCATCTAACTCCAAATCAGCAGGAAAAAACAAGAGTTTGTTTGTTTTGATATTATGATAACATCGCATACCACAATCCATTTGCTCGGCTATTTCTTTAATTTCAAATTGTGTCAGATCTTTTATCAGTGCTATTTTTAAAATTATTTTAAGATACTAATTCTTTTTTAGAAGTTATAGAGTAGCCTAGTTTTCAATTTTTTTGGCGAGTAGTAACACCCCAATTCTCTAATTGATTTGGATTATCAAGTACAGTTATTTGAAACAATAAACGTATTTCATTTTTGTATTGGCTATCTCTTTCGATTAAAATTCTGAAAGAATATCCTTTTATCGTTTCTATAAATTTATCGGTTACCGGTTTTTGACTGTAATATCTCTCTGCTATTGTTGCTTCTTTTAGAAATTGTGTACTCTTGCTTAGAAATTTCAAAAATTGTATTCCAGCATTTTTTTTGAATTCGGCAGTAATAATTTGATTTTTAGAAATGTTGTATTTCTTTTCAAAAGTCAAACTCAAATTATCGCAACCTTCTAGATTTGCAGTAATGATAGTGTCTCCATTTTTAAAGGTTTCTTCTATGGTCTCGGTGTAATTGTGCATTTCTATACTTCTGACACGTTTTTCAATCTCAGGAATATCTTTAAAAATGGTCTTAGATTTTAATTTCGCCAATTTACAATCTGACAAGTAAGTTTCCTCATAGACGTTACCGTTTTTGTATACAAAAGATAACGAAGCAGATTCTAAATTATCTGCATCATAAGATCTAAAGTTTTGTGTAATGTCAATTTTAAATTTGTTATTTACAAATATAGCTTTGTCAATTATATTGTATGAAAATGGTGCGTAACCCAAAATGGAATGACACTCTGAGTAATTAGTTTCATCTTTCATGATATAATATAAATATTCTTGATTGGAATTGGCGCTACCGCCCAGCATTCCTTCTGAATTCCTGTTGATCACATAATCCATAATTCCGTCTTTATTGAAATCAAATATTTTAATAATCGAAAAGGATAAAGTATACGAATCGCCATCGTTATCAAATGTAACTTGGTAGGGTGATTTGGTAACCTGTAGATTTGAATATTTTTCATAACCAATTTCGTCGTAAATGAGTTTTTTTAAAAAATCTCGATTCCCGTCAGGTAATTGTATTTTTTCTCCAACAATTTCTTCTTCCTCTTGTTCTGGTTCTTGTATAGTTTCTGCTACAGTTATGCTATCTTTAGGTGGTTTAGGAACATCTTTGACGATTTCTTTCTTACAAGAAATAGCAAATAAAGCTACTAGTAACAATACTGTGATTTTAATTGTTCGGTTTGACATATTATTTGAGCTAAAGGATTTTAATCGCAGCCGAATCATCTAGCATACTACTTGATATTTGGTCGAAATGTATTGCAAATTAATAATAAATAAACCACAAACCTTTCAATCACTTGAAGAATTCATGGTTTTATTATTCAACTCTTTTAGCATACGCTATATTTACAATTTAGTAATTGAATCAAAGGTCTTATTGTCCTAAAACCAGAAAAAATACGCAACAGAATGAAACGTATTTTGCAAAATGCAGCTGAAAATTATAAGGAAAATGAAGACTTAATCAATTGAAAAGATATTCTACAATAACTAAAAACTGCGACTGAAAACCGATTACTACTTCCTTAACAACCTACTTTTCATCTTACTGAAAAACTCAGGCGTTACGCCTATATAGGAGGCAATTTGCTTTTGTGGAATTTTATGTTGCAAGTCACCAAATTTTTTCTGGAATTTTTCAAACCGTTCTTCGGCTGACAGACTGAGGTTGTCCATTAATCGTTCTTGGTTGGCGACCAATGAATTTTCGATTAGAATTCTGAAAAAGCGTTCTAATTTTGGGATTTCGCGATATAGTATTTCTTGATTTTCTTTCGATAAAATCACAACTTCGGCATCATCTAAAACTTCAATAAATAAGGTTCCAGGCTTTTGTGATAGTAGACTGTACATGTCACTAATCCACCATCCTGCGCAGGCAAAAGTGAGTATGTGTTCTACGATATTATCATTAATACTAAAACTTCGAAGCACACCCGAATTAACAAAATACGAGTTTTTGCAAACCAAGCCACTACTATGAAGTATCGACTTAGCTTTAAAAGTCTGAACTTCTGTTTTAGATAGAAAGAGCAATTCTTCAGCTGGAGTTAATTCAATTTGCTTGGCAATATTTTGTAGTATCGTGCTCATAGTTTCAAAAGTACAATTATTTTTAACGCAAATCGAGGATGGTTTTCGATCAAAAAAAAACAGCAATCAATTATGATTACTGTTTTTTTAGTCTGTTTGACTTAAGTACTTATGATTCCTCATCCTGGTCTAAATGTTCTTTTTGTTCTAATTCTTTTTTACGTGGTGCTTTTTCCTCGTATCCAAGATTAGTGTCGCCTTCGGTCAAAGGATCAATTTTGTCTTTTTTAATATCATCAATCAAATCTTCAGCACCGGTAGTATCTGCCGATTTTTTAGGTGATAAGCTGTCACTTAAAGTTGAGTCAAGAGTTTCTTGCCTCATTTTTGCAGTGTCTGATTGGTGTGTATTGTTACTGTGATCTTTCATGATGTCTTTTTTTAGCTGCTATTCAATTATATTGAAGTCATTTTCTTCATTTCAATTCTAGCTAACGTACTTTGAATGCTCGCCATTTGTTTGATGATTACTGGGTGTAGCATCGTGTTTAACTGTACATCTTTTAGTGCATTTTCGTATTCTTCGATTGCTGCTTTTTCTCCAGTGATACAAGCATTAATGATAGCTTCTTTGTCGCCTCCTGTAAAAATAGATTTAAGGTCAATCCAAGCTCTGTGCAAAGCTCCCATTGGTCCACCTTCAGTATCTGTTGACTTTCCTAATTTATTAACTTCGTCTTGTAATTCAACAATCATCAACGAACGTTCTCTTGCAAAAACTAAGAAGTCAGTTTTTAAATGAGTATCTTCTACTGATTCTGCAGCATTAGTGTAACCAAGTTTTCCATCATTAAGAATAACGATTAAATTTTCTAAAATGTTTACTGTTGCTTCTGTGTTGTGGGCTGTATTTTCCATTGTATTTTTTTTTAAATGTTATTATACAAAGGTGGCACAGTTATCCTTTTTTTGTCTTACAGAATTTGAATCGGATTTTATATAATTTCTTTAGCTTCAAATTAGTACAAAAAAAAGCCTCATTAAAAAAATGAGGCTAGGTATGTTTTAGTACTCTTCGATTTCAAATTCGGCGTCTTTTTCCCAAATTTCCATCTCGCAAGGTTTGCAGTTAAATTTCAATTTGTATTCCAATTCGCCTTGTTTCAACACTAGTGGTTCTTTTAGTTTTTCACCCATAGTTGCTTTTTGGTGAATTGGGCATTTGCCTAGTTCGTATTTAATGCAATACTTGGTGGTCATCACACGTGATTTCCCAGGTTCCCATTGTAATTCAAAGGCTTGTTCTATCTCGGTAACACCGTGGCGTTCGTAGAATTTTCGAGCAGTTTTATTAGCTACGTTATACATGAAATCCAATTTGGTTTCAGGATAAGGGTGTGACGTTTTTACAATTTGGTACTCTTCACGGTGGTAATTTGCCAAACGTATTTCGCTCAACTGTTCAAAAGCCGTTCTACGCATTTCGTTAATTTTAGAAATAGGCATAAACCAGTTTTTGGTAAACATCACATTAATTTCGTCAGAAGTATAAGGAGTAAATCCCGTTTTTGCCAATTGTGTTTTGATGTTGTCTTCCATCGAAAGTCCCGTTTTGGTTTCTTCCTTTGGTGCTTCTAGTTTTACCATACTAACATAACCATCTTCGTCGGTTACGATTAACTCAAAACCAGTTTCGTTTTCGGTTAGCAATAGGGTAGTGCCAATTTTTCGTACCGCACTATCTTCACGTTCTACCAATTTGATAAAGGCAGCATCGTTATTTCGGTAAATAAAGGTACCGTCTTTTATTTCTTTAAAAACGTTAGGGTATGCCATACCGTTTTCGGCTTTGTTAACATAAATACCTTCGGCTTCGTTCTCTTCGTTGATAAAACAAAGTCCGTCACCGTTGTTTAATAGTTCACCATTTTCAATTTGGTACGCATTTCCAATCGTTTTGATCAGTTTACCAATGTATTGTCCTTTTGATTTTGGACTTTCCCAAGAACCAATCGAGGCATCTCTTCCGTTTACAAAATAGTCAGTATAGCCGCGGTTGAAGCTTTTGTTCAAAGCCGAATCAAAGGTAAAGGTACATTTACCCGAAGATGCTTTGGTGTATTTGTCGCTTCCTTCCAAAAAGCTGTCTAGCTTTTGACGTAAATAGGAAACGTTATTTTTCACATAAACAACATCTTTCAAACGACCTTCAATCTTGAAAGAAACTACTCCCGCTTCAACCAAATTTGGAATCTGATCGGATACATCAAAATCTTTAATCGAAAGTAAATGACTGTTTTTAATCAATGTATCGCCGTTACCATCAATTAAATTGTATGGCAAACGACAGTTTTGAGCACAAGAACCTCTGTTGGCAGAACGTTCTCCGTTGGCAACACTCATATAGCAATTTCCGCTAAAGGATACACAAAGTGCTCCCGTCACAAAAAACTCCAATTCAACATCACTAGCCGAACTTATTTCTTTAATTTGATGTAAATTCAATTCACGCGCCAAAACCACACGTTTTATACCTGCATCTTTCAAGAATTTAATCTTGTCGGCATCACGGTTATTGGCTTGTGTACTTGCATGTATCACGATCGGGGGCAACTGCATTTCCATAATTGCCATATCTTGCACGATCAAGGCATCTACGCCTATATCGTACAATTGGTAAATCATTTTTCGGCAGTTTTCTAGCTCATTGTCATACAAAATGGTATTGATTACCACAAAAACCTGTGCGTGATACAAGTGCGCATATTGCACCAAAGCCGCCACATCTTCAATTGAGTTGGTGGCATTTGATCGTGCACCATACAATGGAGCACCAATATAAACTGCATCGGCACCGCTGTTTATGGCGGCCATACCGTGAAATAAATCTTTTGCAGGGGCTAGAATCTCTATTTTTTTCTTCATCTTTTGATGATACTATTTGAATTACTACAACTTTAGGCTTTCGTTTTACACGAAAAAAAAGGTGTGCAAAGGTCTAATAAAATATTCAAGATTTCTAATTAAATAAAGACTTTTTAGTAAATAATACGTAGCTATTGTACGGACAGCTAGAAGGCTGTCCGTACAATGATGTATCTATTTTTCGGTAACCAAATTGTCTCTTGTGTTTTTTTGAACAGCAATAGCACCAAATAAGGCTAAAAGAAAAGCAAAGGCATAAAAACCTTTTTCGCTAGGTAATAAAGTCGCATTTATAAGACCTATAATTAATAATGCAATAGACAATAAGGTCGAAAACCAACATAGTCCATAGTAAATATCAGTAACAGGATAACCTTCTAATCGGTCTCGAACACTTTTTTGCAGTGATATTACTGCAAATAAACCAAACATTAAAATTGTAAAATAATATCCGATTTCGTTAAGCGCCATTTCCGATCTCCAAAGTCCTATTAAGTAACCTGTCATTCCTGTTCCAAGAGCTACCCATGAGGCTGCAATAAATGCGTTTGAAGTTTTTTGTACCATAATTAATTGTTATTGATTAGTATTTTAAGAATATTCCAGTGTCAAAAGGAGTCCATAAACACGCTTTTTGGCCACAGCTTTTCAAGGCATTATTTGCCCAAGTGTTGCACGTGTGGAGCAAACTATAATTACCCGTTGCTTCATAAAAAGCATCGTGTTTACTATAATTAGCATTTGTTTTTATGTTTATGAAATTTCCGTTGAGGTCTTTTTGAAAACTTGTATCTATATAAGCGATCAGTCTACGATACTGCTTTTTGCTAATATTGATTTTTTTGCAAGATTCATTTTCAGTAATGGTCTTAAAATAAGTAACATGAATTGCAGTTGTGCTAAGTCCAGTTGCTGCTTTGAATGCAACCGAAGCCTTCAAATCTGCCCAAGTTGGTGTTTCAAGGTAAAAACCTTTGTCTCCCCAACCCATACCCAAAAATTGAGCAGTGCTATCTTTTGCAATCGTGTTTTTAAATAAAACATTCTTGCTCCAATCTCTTTGTTCGCTTTTTATGGGTACAACAATGTCTGTATGTACACCGTTAGTTTGGATGTATATGGTAACATCTGACGAAGACTGTGGTTCGCCATCTACCGTAATTCTTGATAAACAGTAGGCTGTAAGACTGTATAGTAAAACAAAGCCTACCACACTTAGGAGTGTAATTGCAGTGTATTTGAGTATCGGCTTCCAATTCATAAGTTGTGACGCTATGTCGAATTTTTTTACAAACTAGACTTTTATGTTAGCGTCAAATATAGAATATTGTTTTTGATTTTGAAAGTAGTACTTGTCTTGTTTTTTTTATCGAAAGGTAAAAGGCTTTCTATAAGGTTACATCGAGTAATTTTTGAACATGTACAACCAAAGCATTCGCGATAAGCGAATGTTAAAAGAGGCAAAGAAAATAATAACAAATGCTATGATCGGAATGATTCTAAGATCAAATCTTTCTGTAAAAAATTGTTGAGCAATCACAAAAGTAGCAATAGATTCTGCTACCGTGATACCATAATTCATGTACATTGCACCAAAAAAGTAGCCAGGCTCTTTTTCATATTTGTTATGACAATGCGAGCAGCTTTTGTGCATTTTTGGAAAACCAAAATTTAAAAATGGAGATTTCTCGTCAAAAACTTTGCCTTCATGGCAATGTGGACAAGTGTTGTTCAAAATATTTATCAAGGTATGTGCCATCGGTCCTATTTTTTTACAAAGATATTCTATACCATTCAAATAGCTATTTACTATCTTCGCTACTTATAGCATAATAAAGACATTTTTGACAGTGAAGAAATATCCAGTTTATTCAATTCAGCAGTTTAATTGCAATTCAGTGCAAGCCGATTTTTATGTAAACACGTTCCAGAAACATTTGGTTACACATCCATTTGTCGAGAAGCCACACCGTCACAATTTTTATGTCATGGCTTTTTTTACCAAAGGATCTGGTACGCACGAGATAGACTTTGATTCCTATAGCGTTGCTCCCGGCAGTGTATTTGTACTACAGCCGGGCCAAATGCACCATTGGAGTCTGTCTGAGGATATTGGTGGATATGTGTTATTCTATTCTCAAGAAATGTACAATCTGTATTTTGGAGAAAAGGAAATTGATATTTTTCCGTTTTTCTATTCGAATGATACAAAGTCAGAGATTATTTTGACCAAACAGGAAATGGAAAGTTTACAGCCATTTTTTGACTTGATTTTTAAAGAAAGCCAATCAGATGAATTGTTTAAAAAAGACAAAATAATGAATTTGTTAGACCTCATTCATATTGAACTGGCACGAAAGTATCAGGAAACCTTTGCCTCTGAGGTGCATGCTTATAATTCGAAATTGAAAATGTTTGCAAAAGTTTTAGAAAGTCACTTTAAAACCGAAAAAGCAGCCTCTTTTTATGCAAATGCCTTGCACATATCCCTTAAACATCTCAATCGTATCTGTAACGAAACCGTCAATAAGACCACAACCGAAATAATTACGAATCGAATAGTATTGGAAGCGAAGCGAATGCTCATGGATAAAAATAGCCTCGTTAGTGAAATAGCACTTGAGTTAGGCTACGATGATTATTCCTATTTTGCTCGGTTCTTTAAAAAAAATACAGGAATGTCACCCAAGGATTTTCGTTTAAGTAAATGATAGAAGTTCGCAATTGTTAGAAAACAATTCGTAATGGTTGATTCTATGAAAGACTTTGACCGTTATAGCTTTCTTAGTTTTTTCTAAAAATTTTAATTTGCTTCAGGCGTATCATTGCTTGCTCTTTGTTAAAACTAGCTTTTGCCAGTTGTTCAATGGTTTGGTATTCACCGTAACGTAGTTCTTTAATATTGGGACCTAGTGACAATAGGTTGTATCCTTTGCATTTATTACATCTCACAACATGCCAGTTGTGATCTGGTATTCCTGCTTCTTTTTTCAGAATAAAAGTTTCCAGTAGTGCGTTACAATCGGTGCAATGTTGTTTTAGGGTAGCGATAATATTCTCTTTGCCCTTCAGGAAGCTGGTGATTTTAAATAAATTGTTAAGCACTTTTCCGTAATTCCAAACGTTTAAGCTGTCTTTTAAATCGACTTCGACAATCTGTGCTAGTTGATAAAAGTAATCACAAATAAATTCTAGCTCCTCGGTATCGTATTGTGAGTTGCTCAAACTATTTAACCAGTCTGTAATTGTTTTTTTTAATTGTTTGTCAATAGCATTTTTTTGTACCCCCTTGATGAGGTGATCAGAACAATCATTAAAAATATTTTCGAGATAATCACAGACTTCAATATTCGAAGGGTTAAGCCCACGCTCCTCCCAGCAAGCCGCAGAAAACTTACTCTTATTCCTAAATTCGTTTAGTAGCGTTACTATATTGTGATTTTCTGACATATAACAAAGCTAGTCAATTGCATTGTATTAATCAGTATTTAAAGATTAAGCTTGCACTTCAGAATAGATAGGATTTTATTAAGAATAAGTACCGTTTAGTTGTTGTCTACAAATCTTAAAACCAAAAATTGCAAGCAATAATTTGTTTTTAAATCATGAAAACCTTTATACGCACGAGCGAGATGCTTGCGCCTGCATTGGACTACCATAATAATTTCTACAATTTCAGGCTTTCGTTCGATACTAACAAAAAGTTATGTGTGGGGTACATACTTAATTTGATGTTTTTAAAATTAAATGCTTTTTTTGGGCGTATCCCTCCGTAAAAACTGCGGGTCGGGCTATACACTGTAATCTTTTGTGGGGTCGAAAACACCCCACAAAAGGATTTCCGTTTCTATCCCTTACGCAAGCCAATTTTATAGATAAAAGAAAGTTTATGATTCGAAAAGAGGGTTAATTAAATAGCATATTACTTCAAGAGTAATCTCAGAAAAAGAGCTTTTATAGCAAAAATCGCTACAAAATGTTTCAAAATGTGTATTTTAGGCCCTTGTTTAAAAAGATATTTTGAGGTTTAAAGCATAAAAAATAGAATTTTATAAAAATAATAAATAGTAAAAAAATGATAGTAGGTTTTGTAATTCTAGCACTATGTGTTCTTTTGATTGGTTTGTTAATAATGACTTACAATGGTTTCGTAGCTAAAAGAAATTTGGTAGACGAGGCATTAAGCGGAATCGATGTCATGTTCAAAAAAAGATACGATTTGATTCCTAATTTAGTCGAAACCATCAAAGGTTACGCAACACACGAAAAGGAAACCTTGAGTGCAATTGTAAAGCTGCGCAACGAAGCCCTTACCGCTGGAAATGCGGAACAAAAAAACCAACTAGAGTCCAGCTTGAGTCAAGCTGTCACCAAAATATTTGCTTTGGCAGAACAATATCCAGATTTAAAAGCAAACACCAATTTCCAAAGTCTACAAGCAGATTTAGCTACATTAGAAACTGATATTGAGCGATCCAAACGTTATTACAATGGTACTGTGCGTGATTATAATACGGCCGTTGAGTCCTTTCCAGGCATCCTTATTGCAGGTGCTTTTGGATTTGCCAAAAAGAGTTTCCTTGAGTTGACAGATGCTTCGGTACGTGAAACTCCAAAAGTAAAATTCTAATTGATGAAGAAGTATTTTAAAATAATTGTCACTGTCTCGTTCTTACTGTGTTTCTTTTTCAATAATGCTCAAGAGCGCATATTAAATTTTGATACAACGATCAAAATAGAGCATTCTGGAGTAATTCAGGTAAACGAAACAATAACCATAAAGGCAGAAGGGCAACTATTTGTGCACGGTTTGTTACGGCAATTGCCATTAAACCGAAAAGATATTGATGGCAATGCTGTCGATGTGGGTTATACACTGCAATCGATCAAAAAAGATGGGGTTTCTGAAAATTATTTCACAAAAGAAGCCGACGGTGATTTCAAAATATACATTGGGGACAAAGATATTGATCTGCCTTCAGGTATTTATGAGTACGAAATAGTGTATACTGTTCCGTTTCAAATTGGGTATTTTGATTCATACGATGAATTATATTGGAACGTAACGGGAAACGGTTGGGATATTCCAATTGATAAAGCAAGTTGTACTTTGTATCTACCAAATGAGAATGCTACTTTTGGAAATGTAAATGCGTACACTGGCTATGAAGGAGATAAGGGTTCGCAAGGCACAGCAAGTTTGGATTCCAACAAAACAATTGCTCATTTTTATGTTACAGGATTAGGCGCCACTCAAGGCTTAACTGTAGCAGCTTCATTTGATAAAGGCATTGTTTTACCACCGAGTAAAATCCAGGAAGCATCTTCTTTTTATAAAAAAATTAAAAACAATTTATGGTCTACAGTTTTTGGACTAGGAATGTTGCTATTCTATTTTTTTCAATGGAAGAAAAAAGGGAAGGATCCTGTTATAAAAACAATTGTACCCGAATTTAGACCTCCCTTTGATTGGTCACCCGCTATTGTGGGCTACGTGTACAATAGAGCAGTGACCGACGGAATATATATGGCATCGATGGTGCAAGTAGCTATCAAAGGAGCGATAAAAATAACCTCTACCATCGAAAAATCGCTTTTCACAACTAGTACAGTATACCAGATAGAGGTATTAAATGCTTCTCCAAATAATTTAAGTGAGGAGGAAAAAGCACTTTTTAAGCCCATGGCGAGCAGGAAGAAAATAATTGTAAGTCAAACTAGTTACAGGGTTTTTGAAAAAGCGTACAAGGGTTGGTTGTCTGTAGTAACCAAAAAAATAAATGTCGAAGACTACTATATCAACAATGGTTGGGAGAAAACAATTGGGTTTTTGATTTTTATTAATGTGGGGCTGGTCTTTTTGATTCTAAGTCATACTAATGGATATATGAATTACTTTTTTTATATCGTCCTAGTAATCGGATCATCGTCCTTAACCTATTGGGTGTCGAAAACAGTGAAAGGTTCGGGTTGGATAATTCTTAGAGGTATTTTGTGTTTTATGTGGTTGTTGCCTGCAATATTTATTTATTTTGCCTCCTTGTTCTTTAGATCTTGGATCGAAATTGGAGTGCAAGTTGCGGTATTTATCGGCTATCTTATTTACAGTTTTAATTTAGGAAAGTACACTGTCAAAGGAGCCGAATCGTTGGAGAGACTAGAAGGCTTTAAGCTGTATTTGGAAACTGCAGAGAAAAACAAAATGAACATGCTTAAACCACCAGAATTAACTCCGGCTTTGTTTGAGGAGCTGTTGCCATATGCAGTTGCCTTGGAAGTAGATGTGGCTTGGGGAAAACAATTTGAAACGATTCTTGAACTAGCCAAATATGATCCTAGTTGGTACTCCGGCGATGATGGTTTTAGAAATTCAAGTCATTTTATATCGAGCATTTCTAAAAATGTAAGCAATTCTAGAGTTGATCCTACACCTTCAAGGTCATCGTCTTCCTCTTCTAGTGGAAGCAGCGGAAGCTGGAGCGGTGGTAGTTCAGGTGGCGGAAGCTCTGGCGGCGGCGGTGGTGGTGGTGGTGGTGGCGGCTGGTAGTTGCTGCCTACATCTTAACTGTTATAGAAAACATCGTTAAATCAACTAGGTGTTTTGCATACTTCAACCGAATCGTTGGTCATCTGTTTGTTTATGATAGTTATGATTAGAAGTTAATTTTGAATCTACAAAACGTACAAGAGAAATATACATGAATATAACCACAAAACACGCGTGAATGATAGGAGCTAGCTATCGAAGTGGCGTAGGTGTGAGACTTGCATTTTGCTCATGTCAAAAGTCTTAATTAACTATTTCTGTGTTATCATACTATGAAAAACTATGCGTGCACGAGCGAGACGCTAGCGCTAGCATGGGAAAATTTGACGTTAGTATGCATTTCTGCCAGAAGTATTATAATTCAGTGCATAAGTCATTGTAATACTCAACTATTTCTTTTAAATCACTTTCTGTTAATTCATTCGATTTAATCTTCTTGATTAGAGTTTGACAATCAATTAGGTAGTTCATTGTTCGTTTTTTCTATTTATTGAAAAGTTCACAATTTAAACATGAAGGATACTCCTCATTTTTCCTGATTAGAAAGTTGGTTATTTTTGTTATTTTTCGGCTAGTTCCATACATATTATTTCCATACATATTAGTTCCAAAATTATAATTCGATATCCAAGAAGAGTCAGTCAGTCTATAAAGGGAAACTTCTCCTTCGGTAACTAGCTCCATTAGAACAGGGTCATTAGTTTTGTTTAATTTAATGTATTTATATACTTGTTTTTCGAAAAAATGTTGAAATTCAATTTTATCTACCATTTCAAAATCCCAAGAGTCAGCTTTACTCTCTAATGAAACTCTAAATTTTATCTTATTATTTTTAATTAATCCTTAGCCTATTATTGAACCTCCATCTTTGAAGAAGATGGTAGCATCTATTGTTTGAGAAAAGCAATTAAGGCTCAGTAGGATAAATGATAATACTAGAAAATTAGTCAGTTTGTTCATATGTTACTATTTATAAAGAGAGCAAGTTTATGCGTTTTTTCTGAATCCACAAAACGTAAAATAGAAATATACACGTATACTACTCCAAACAAGCTTGAATGTTAGGAGCTAGCTATCGAAGTAGGGTAGGTGTGAGACTTGCACTTTACTCGTGTCAAAAGTCTTAATTGACTATTTCTATGTTTTCATACTATGAAAAACTTTGCGTGCACGAGCGAAACGCTCGCGCTAGCATGAGGCAGAGCCTTGCGCTAGCATGGGAAAATTTGACGTTTGCATGCATTTCTGCCAGAAGTATTATAATTCAGTGCATAAGTCATTGTAGTACTCAACTATTTCTTTTAAATCACTTTCTGTTAATTCATTCGATTTAATCTTCTTGATTAGAGTTTGACAATCAATTAGGTAGTCCATTGTTCGTTTTTTCCATTTATTGAAAAGTTCACAATTTAAACATGAAGGGTACTCCTCATTTTTCCTAATTACAAAGTTAGTTATTTTCGTGATTTTAGTATTTCCTACATACTGATTATATCCAAAATTATAATTCGATATCCAAGAAGAATCAGTCAGTCTATAAAGGGAAACTTTTCCTTCGGTAACTAGCTCCATTAGAACAGGGTCATTAGTTTTGTTTAATTTAATGTATTTATATACTTGTTTTTCGAAAAAATGTTGAAATTCAATTTTATCAACCATTTCAAAATCCCAAGAATCAGCTTTACTATCTAATGAAACTCTAAATTTTATCTTATTATCTTTAATTAATCCGTAGCCTATTATTGAACCTCCATCTTTGAAGAAGATAGTAGCATCTATTGTTTGAGAAAAGCAATTAAGACTCAATAGGATAAATGATAATACTAAGAAATTAGTCAGTTTGTTCATATGTTACTATTTATAAAAAGAGCAAGTTTATGCGTTTTTTCTGGATCTACAAAACGTTAAACAGAAATATACATGAATGCAACCACGATACCTGCGTGAGGGATAGAGGCGGTATCCTCGTAGTGAAACGAAGAGATATAGCCGAAAGCCCGACAACAGTAGTAAAAGGGGCTTTGTCACCGCAAAGGAAAGTAAGCCCCTTTTGATACTGGTGGCACGCCCATACTTAGACAAGCTCAGTATTTTTCAATTATAATACAAAATAAAAATGCCTCAAGAACTGAATCTTGAGGCATTGTAATCTATAATCGAAAAAAGAATTAAGCTGCCAAAGCGTCTTTGATTCTTTTTAAAGCTTCTTTCAAAATGTCGTCGCTTGTTGCATAAGAGAAACGGATACAGTCTGGGTTACCAAAAGCATCACCTGTTACAGTAGCTACGTTTGCTTCGGCCAAAAGGTACATCGATAAATCCATTGCATTTTTGATTTCAGTTCCTCTCAATGTTTTTCCGAAGAATGAAGATACATCTGGGAAAACGTAAAATGCTCCTTCTGGAACGTTGATTTTTACTCCTGGAATTTCTTTTAACAATCCAACTACCAAGTCTCTACGAGAATGGAAAGCATCAACCATGTGCTTTAACACAGATGGATCTGAATCTACTGCTGTGATTGTTGCGCGTTGTGCTGGTGAATTGGCTCCTGAAGTTACTTGACCTTGAATTTTGGTACAGGCTTTTGCAATAAATTCTGGTGCTCCAATATAACCAATACGGTATCCTGTCATAGCAAATGCTTTGGCAACTCCGTTTACAGTGATCGTTTTGTCAAACATACCTGGGATAGAGGCAATGCTGCAAAAAGTTCCAGAGAAGTTGATGTGCTCATAGATCTCATCTGCTACAACGTAGATGTTTGGGTATTTTTCTAATACTGCTGCAAGCGCTGTTAATTCCTCACGGTTGTAAACTGATCCTGATGGGTTACAAGGTGATGAAAACCACATCATTTTTGTTTTTGGTGTGATGGCTGCTTCTAGCTGTGCAGGTGTCATTTTGAAATCGGTATCGATAGAAGTAGGAACTTCAACCGGTACACCACCTGATAATTTTACGATTTCGAAGTACGAAACCCAGTAAGGTGCAGGCAAGATAACTTCGTCACCATCGTTTAGCATTACTTGTGCAATGTTGTACAATGATTGTTTTGCTCCTGTAGAAACTACGATATTTGCTGGTTTGTAATCCAACTCGTTGTCTCTTTTGAATTTTCTGCAAATAGCATCTTTTAGCTCACCGTATCCATCTACTGGAGAGTAGGTGCTATAGTTTTCATCTACAGCTCTTTTTGCTGCTTCTTTGATAAAGTCTGGTGTGTTGAAGTCAGGTTCTCCTAAACTTAAACTGATAATGTCTTTTCCTTGCGCTTTTAATTCGCGAGCCAATGCTGCCATTGCCAATGTTTGCGAAGTAGCCAAATTGTTAATTCTGTCTGAAAGAATATGGTTCATTAAGGTTGATTTAAAAGGCTTGGTCTCTGTGAAGAAACCAAAGCGGTTACTGATTTATTT
The DNA here is from genome assembly GCF_003076455.1 of Flavobacterium faecale. NCBI lineage: Bacteria > Pseudomonadati > Bacteroidota > Flavobacteriia > Flavobacteriales > Flavobacteriaceae > Flavobacterium > Flavobacterium faecale. The sequence goes on along the minus strand of NZ_CP020918.1, from coordinate 290,445 downwards.
TTTTTTATTGCGTAATTTCTGGTTGCATTCCTAAATCTCTCAAATGTTTCATGTGGGCTGCCACAGCGCTAAACATGGTTTTATATTCGAAATAGGGAAGGTTGCATTCGCTTGCCGTTTGTTTGACAAACTGAGCAATTTTTCCGTAATGGATATGGCTAATGTGTGGGTACAAATGGTGCTCAATTTGGTGATTAAGCCCTCCTGTATAATAGTTAAGTAGCCAGCTTTTTGGTGCGAAATTGGTTGTGGTGTACAATTGGTGTATTGCCCAAGTGTTTTCCATTTCGTTCAACTCATTTGGTGTTGGATTATCTGTTTCTTCCACCACATGCGCCAATTGAAAGACCATGCTCAAAATTAATCCTGCGGTATAATGCATGATGAAAAAGCCAATTAAAACTTTCCACCAAGTAAGTAACAACATTGGAACCACTAACCAAAAGGAGAAATATACAATTTTAGAAATGACTAATCCAGTCCATAATTTTTTTGGATTTGCTGGTCCACCGTAAGATAATTTTCTTTTTAGGTAAGCGCCCATTTGCTTGAAATCGGTTGTTAGGCACCAGTTGATGGTTAATAAGCCGTAAGCAAACAAAGCATAATATTGTTGAAATCTATGAAAACTATACCATTTGGCATGTTTGGTGAATCGAATGATTCGTCCTGCTTCAAGATCTTCATCATGTCCAGGTATGTTGGTATAGGTGTGGTGTAAAACATTGTGTTGTACTTGCCAATTGTAAACGTTTCCAGCTAGAATGTAGATACTACCTCCCATTATTTTGTTGATCCATGGTTTGGTCGAATAAGAGCCGTGATTACCATCGTGCATCACGTTCATACCTACGCCTGCCATACCTACACCCATGACAAAACTTAGGAGTAAATGGATGCCAAATGGCATGGTTGGTAAAAAAAGAAGTACGAAGTATGGAATGAAAAGTAACGAAAACATAATAGCTGTTTTGATATACAATTTCCAGTTCCCCGTTTTCTTAATGTTGTTTTCCCTGAAATATTCGTTTACACGAGAATTTAAAATTTTAAAAAATTTTAAAGCATCTTGTCTTGGAAAAGTTGGAGGAGTCAAATTCATAAATAGTTTAGGTTCTAATAGTTTGCAAAGGTAATTATTAAAAATTTCTATTTGCGAAATTCGGCTAAATTTTAAGATTTAAAAGTGTTACTTTTGTTAAAAAATTAGACAATGGACGAGATTTTGAAGTATTTTCCAGATTTGACGGAAATTCAGAAAGAACAATTTGAAAGATTGGATTTTTTATACCATGATTGGAACGAAAAAATCAATGTGATTTCACGAAAAGATATTGATTCACTATACACCAAACATATTTTGCATTCGTTGGGAATTGCAAAAATCATGAAGTTTGAACCAGGTACGTATGTTTTGGACGTAGGTACAGGTGGAGGTTTTCCTGGAATTCCGTTAGCGATTTTATTTCCAGAGACTCGTTTTTATTTGATTGATGTAATCGCCAAAAAAATAAAAGTAGTACAAGGAGTTTCTGATGCTTTGGGATTGAAGAATGTTAAAGCAGAGCAAATAAGAGCCGAAAATGTAAAAGGTGATTTTGATTTTATTGTTAGCCGCGCCGTTACCAATATGCCGGATTTTGTTTCGTGGGTAAAAACTAAAATCAAAAAACAGCACAAACACGCATTGAAAAACGGAATCTTATATCTAAAAGGAGGTGATCTAACCGAAGAATTGAAGGATTTCCCTAAGGCTACAGAGTATGATTTAGCTACGATTTTTGAAGATGAATTTTTCGAAACAAAAAAAGTAGTACACTTACCGTTAAAGTTTGTGGTATAGAAAAAAGTTTAAAGGTTTGATTGTTTAAAAGTTTAAATAGCGACCGAGAATATCGGTTGAAGATTGATTTTTATTTCTTTTTTTTAAATCTATAATTATAAAAGCCCACAAGATTTCAAAATTGAAATCTTGTGGGCTCTTTTTTTTCTCCCCCTTCAGGGGGCTAGGGGGTACGCCCTCGAGGGACTATTCTCCCAAAAACGGGTATCTGTAATCTACTGGAGTTACAAAAGTCTCTTTGATTGTTCTAGGTGATGCCCAACGCAATAAGTTCAAAGGTGAACCTGCTTTGTCATTTGTTCCTGAAGCTCTTGCTCCACCAAAGGGTTGTTGTCCTACTACGGCACCTGTTGGTTTATCATTGATATAGAAGTTACCTGCAGCGTTTTGTAATTTTACAGTAGCTACTTCAATTGCGTAACGATCGGTACTGAAAACAGCTCCTGTTAATGCATACTCAGAAGTTGAATCTACTAATTCAAGCGTCTCTTCCCATTTTGCATCTTCATAAACGAAAATAGTCATCACAGGTCCGAATAATTCGGTTTCCATTGTTGAGTAATGCGGGTTTGTAGTAACAATAACCGTTGGCTCGATAAAGTATCCAACTGATTTGTCATAGTTCCCTCCAACGATGATTTCAGCGTCAGTATCTTTTTTGGCTTGGTCAATAAAGCTCGCTAGTTTGTCAAAAGAACCTTCGTGAATTACTGCAGTAATAAAATTGCTAAAATCTTCGGGAGATCCCATTTTCATTGATTTTACATCAGTGATGATTTGCTCTTTTACCGCTGGCCACATACTTTGTGGTACGTAAGCTCTTGAAGCTGCTGAACACTTTTGACCTTGAAATTCGAATGCTCCACGTACAATTCCTGTAGAAACTTGTTTTGGGTTAGCGCTTGAGTGTGCGATGATAAAATCTTTTCCTCCAGTTTCTCCTACGATTCTTGGGTATGTTTTATAGTGGTGAATGTTAGTTCCTATTTTTGCCCAGATATCCTTAAATACATGAGTTGATCCTGTAAAGTGTAATCCTGCGAAGTCACGGCTTGCCAAAACGGTATCAGTTACCATTAAAGCGTCTCCAAAAACTACGTTGATAACGCCATCAGGAACTCCAGCTTCTTTGAAAACTTCGATAATGATTTGAGCCGAGAATACTTGGCTATCACTTGGTTTCCATACCACAACGTTACCCATCATAGCAGCACTCGCTGGCAAGTTGGCAGCAATTGCTGTAAAGTTAAAAGGAGTGATCGCATATACAAATCCTTCAAGAGGACGGTATTCCAAGCGGTTCCACATATCAGATGAAGACGAAGGTTGGTCAGCATATATTTGAGTCATGAACTCTACGTTAAAACGTAAAAAGTCAATTAACTCGCAGGAAGCATCAATTTCTGCTTGGTGAATATTTTTTGATTGTGCGATCATTGTCGCTGCATTGATTCTTGCTCTGTAGGGGCCTGCAATTAATTCAGCTGCTTTCAAAAATATAGCTGCTCTTTGTTCCCATGCCATATTTGCCCATGCTGTTCTAGATGCTAATGCGTTTGCAATAGCTTTCTCTACATGAGATTTCTCAGCAAGGTGGTACGTACCTACAACATGCTTGTGATCGTGCGGAGCGGTCATGTTTTTGGTGTTCCCAGTTCTAATCTCTTCGCTTCCGATGTACAACGGAACGTCAATTTTAGTATTCCACATTTTCGAATAAGCTTCTAGTACTGCTTTTTTTTCTGGTGAATTTGGAGCATACGTTTTTACGGGTTCGTTAACAGCTTTTGGTGTCTTGAAAAATCCTTTTAGCATGGTGTTATTGTTTATTTGTATTTAGAATTAGAAAGTATTTTTACTCATTTTATAACAAAAAAGTAAAAATCACACACAAAAATACATAGATATTTTTACATCTAAACTAGATTTGGCTAAAGAATAACGGGTAAAAAGGGGATTTTACTTAATTTAATGCAAAAGGAGCACACAATCGGAATGTCGGAATGTATACTTTGAAATTTTTTGCATTACTGAAGTTGATCATATTAAAATGACCTTTCATGGCGCCATAAGGAGAGGCAAGTAAACATCCTGAGCTGTAAGTGTGTTGCTCGCCCGGTTTTAAAACGGGTTTTTTGCCAACGACTCCTTCTCCGTCAACTATTTCTAATTCCTTTAGTGAATCAAAAATTTCCCAGTGACGTGATGTAAGTTGTACTGAATCTTTACTATGATTTTCTATCATAACCTCGTAACTAAAGGCAAAATGAATCTTGTAGTTTTTGAAGTACGTGCCTTCAAAACTAGTCAAAACTGAAATTTTTATACCTCTTGTAATTTGAGTAACCATGATAAACTAATAAGTAGTTGTGTTATACTAAACAAAAATACAAAAAAAGGATTTACTAAGCCGTCTTTAAATTGTTATTTTTTAATTAACCACATTTGTAGATACGGCCGATCCTTTCCCGATTACACGATCGTATCGTCCAGTATTGTCTCGATAATAGGCAAGGATAGTATATTCATTTTCAGTTTGGTAGAAATTACCATCAATGCTGTTTTCATTGTCAATTACACCTTCGCTATCGGCTACGACATATTTGTAATTTGTAAAGCCTTGCTTGATTAACATTGCTTTTTCATAGACACCCTTCTTCTCGTTATAATCCATTTTGGACTCGGCTCCAAGGTTGTAATTGTTAAACATTCCAACAACATAAACGTTTTTTTTCTGGTAGAAAGATGGTGCAGAAAGTGTAAAGTATATCCAAGAATAATCAGCTTCGATTTCGTTATTCTCAGCATTGGCATTCAAAACCACAAAATTCCCATTGACATCTTGGTAAAATGTATAAGGAGCATTTGCTCTCGCTTGATGAGGAAATAAATAGGTGCTATAGATGTCGGTACTGCTGTCCACTTTTGCAATAAAATTGGCAGGAAAACGAATGTTTTTATTTTCGAAATATAAAAATTCATTGCCAGCCCAAAACTGTGTCTCGGTATCGTACTTATAAATCAAATTGTTACCCATCGTATATTGTGGAACGATATTTTTGATGGCCATATTAAAGTTACCATTTTGAAAAATTGAAACTCTCACGTTTTTAATTGGGTTTTGAAACGTGATGGTGTTTGACGAAATGGAGAAATCCATGTTGTGTTTGAAGGTCAGGTTTTTTATCGTACGGGCACGTTTAACCTGCATTGGAATGGTAGCTAAATCTTCATACAAGATAAAACGTCTGCTAAAGAGAAGTTCCCTACTTTCATTCATGATCCTCAAAATATAGTTTCCGCTTAACTTAATTTGGGTTGTATATTGATTTGGAATCGACAAAGCAAAATGCGAGTAGATTTGTAATGTATTGAAGGAGTTAGTGACTGTTTGAATGCGCTGATTGTCAATGCCACCCAAATATTCAATTTTCGGAATAGGAGACGGATTCCAATTATAATCGCAATGTACAATTTCATAAAAATAATCAGCACTGTTGCCGTACAGGTCATCAAATTGAAATTGAAACCCTGACCCTAATTCAAAAATCGGAACCATGTTGGTACTGTTTTGAACAAACGAAACCGTTTTGATGTTGTATGGCGGCGTAATTTCCGACTCTACTTGAGAGAATAAGAATTGGATGGTAAATAATAGGAAAAAAGTAGTTATTCTTTTCATGGAAACATTGTTTTTAAAAAAAAGCTAAATATACTAATTTATAATTGGTGTTTGAATACGTACAGTAGTATTGAATAATTACTAAATGTAAGAAATGTGTTAAAATAGTCTTACAAAAATTATTTTTTTTGATTTTAATCAATACCTTTATTGAAACTAAAATAACATTTATGAAACAATTTTCTAGAGTTACTCTCGGACTTATATTGTGTTCTTCAGCAGTCTTTGCGCAAGATATGGATCTTTCTAAAAAAATCCCTACTGATCCATCTTTCAAAACTGGTGTTTTGTCCAATGGATTAACCTATTACATCAAGAAAAATGCCAAACCAGAAAACAAAGTAGACTTGCGACTTGTGGTGAATGCAGGATCTATTCTTGAAAATGATGATCAAAAAGGTTTAGCGCATTTCATGGAACACATGAACTTTAATGGAACAAAGCGCTTTCCTAAAAATAAATTAGTGGATTACCTCCAAAGTATTGGAGTGAAATTTGGACAGCATTTGAATGCCTACACAAGTTTTGACGAAACGGTTTATTTTTTACCTATCCCATCTGACAGTCCAGAAAAATTAGAAAACGGATTTAATATCATTGAAGATTGGGCTTTTAATGCCGATTTGACTCCAGCAGAAATCGAAAAGGAAAGAGGAGTAGTGTTAGAAGAATATAGATTGGGTCTTGGTGCCGATAAAAGAATGATGGGCCGTTACTTGCCTAAAATGATGTACAAAAGTCATTATGCAGATCGTTTACCAATTGGAGAAAAAGAGATTTTAGAAACATTCAAATACGATAAAATTGTAAACTTTTACAAAGATTGGTACCGCCCAGATTTGATTAGTGTAATTGTGGTAGGTGATATCGATGTCGATGCGATGGAGAAAAAAGTGAAAGATCATTTCTCTAAGTATAAAAATCCAGCAAATGAGAAGGAAAGAAAAATATTTGACGTACCCAATCATAAAGAAACATTAGTAGCAGTAGAAAGTGATAAAGAATCACCTTATACTATGGTTCAATTAATGTATAAAGATTACGGAACGCCAAAAAAAATGGTAACTATTGGTGATTATAGAGAGAATTTAACCGAAAGTTTATTTGCTACTATGATAAACAATAGAATACAAGAATTAATTAATTCGGCTACGCCACCTTTTACTTATGGTTACTCTTTTCATGGAGGAACGTATGCACGAACCAAAGAAGCGTATCAATCTTTCGCGGTTGTTTCAGAGGAGAATCAGTTAGCGGCGATCAAAGTTTTGGCAATTGAAAATGAACGTGCTAAAAAGTTTGGATTTACCGAAGGAGAATTAGAAAGAGCCAAATCTGAAGTTCTTGCTCAATACGAGAAGCAATATAATGATCGTGATAAAACAGAATCGGAAAAATTTGTAAGTCAATATCAAGCTCAGTTTTTAGAGCAGGAGCCTTCGCCAGGAATCGAATGGGAATATATAACTACAAAACAATTATTGCCTTCTGTTACGTTGGCTGATGTTGCTACATTCATGAAGGACTTAGTAAAAGAAGACAATAGAGTGGTTATTATAACTGGTCCAGAAAAAGAAGGATTGGTAAAAGTGACAGAAAAAGAAGTGTTAGATGCATTGAAAATTAGTGCTGATGAAATCACACCTTATACCGATTCAAAAGCAGTTGCTAGCTTACTTCGTACAGAAGTGAAACCGGGCACGATCGTGAAGAAAGAAACAGATACAAGCTTAGGATTAACGACTTTGTTTCTTTCGAATGGTGCAAAAGTGAAGTATAAAAAAACTGACTTCAAGAATGACGAAATTTTGATGGATGCGGTTAGTTTCGGAGGTACTAATACCTATTCTAACGAAGAAATTATCAAAACCCAATTTGCAAATGGTGCTTTGGCTGAAGCAGGTTTTTCAGGTTTGAAATTGAATGATATTAATAAATTCATGTCGGGTAAAATAGCTTCGGTTACTCCTTATATTGGTACTATTACCGAAGGACTCAAGGGTAGTGCTACTCCAAAGGATTTAGAATATTTATTCCAAAGTACCTATGCTTATTTCACCGATTTAAATATGGATCAAGAAGCTTTTGAAGGTTTCAAACAAAAGCAATCTGCTTTTTACAAAAATATGGCTTCACGACCTTCGTTTTATTTCCAACAAGAACTCTACGCATTTTTAAAGAAAGAAGATCCTAGATTTATCGGAATTGTTCCAACAGATAAAACATGGGCACAAACAGATTATGCTTTAGCTTATAAAAAGTACAAAGAGCGTTTTGCCAATGCGGGAGATTTTGAATTCTTTTTTGTAGGTAATGTAGATGATAAAGTTATGGAGGAATATGCTGCTAAGTACATTGCATCATTGCCGTCTACGGATAAAAAAGATGTTGTAAAAGATCTTGGATATAGATCGCTAAAAGGTGATCTGAAAAAAGTAATCAATAAAGGAACAGATCCTAAAAGCACTGTTTCAATTATGTTTTACGGAGATGCTATTTATTCTGATAAAGAAGCTTTGACAATAAACGCGTTAGCCGAAGTTTTAACGATTAAATTAATTGAAGAATTAAGAGAAAACGAAAGTGGTGTTTATGGTATTGGAGCAAGAGGTAGCATGAATAAAGTTCCTAATGGTTCTTTCAATTTTAGTATTAATTTCCCTTGTGGTCCTGAAAATGCTGAGAAGTTAACAGCTTCTGCATTGAAAGAATTACAAAAAATCATTGATAATGGTCCAGACGAAAAAGATGTGGCCAAATTCAAGCAAGCCGAATTATTGGAATACAAAAAGGATATTAAAGATAATAACTTTTGGTTAAGCAATTTTACACAATCGTATATTGACGGAAAAAGTCCAAATAAGATTTTTCAAGTAGAAGAAGCGCTTAATAAAGTTACTGCTAAGGATATTCAAGCTGTTGCTAAAAAATATCTAACAAAAGATAAAGTAATTGCGATGTTAATGCCTGAGGTACAAAAATAATTAGATTACAATTTAAAACAAAGATGCCCGCTAAACTATTTTTAGCGGGCATTTTTTTTGCTATTTAGTAATGTCGTCTGACTGTAAAAATGTACAGGCAGTATGCCTTTAGAACAAAAGTATTGCGTAAAACAAAGCTTAATGACTTTGCGTCTTAGCGATAAATTTATTCTAAAATATAACTCAAATTGGCCTCAATATCCGGACTCATACTATTATCATCTAACAATGAATCAGAAAGTAGTTTTTTGGTTTCTTGTAATCGAATGATTTTCTCCTCAACCGTATTTTTGGATATAAATCGAATGACGTTCACTTTGTTCAATTGACCAATGCGATGTGCACGACCAATTCCCTGCTTTTCAGCAAAAGGATTCCACCAAGGATCTAGAAATAAAACATAGGATGCTTTGGTGATATTCAGGCCAACGCCACCTGCTTTAAGCGAAATGAAAAAGACCAAAATATCCTCTTGCTCCTGGAAGCGGTTTACAGCAATTTCACGATCTTTTTGATCGGTAGCACCCGTTAGCTCGCAAAATTTAATTTTGTTGGCGATGCACCACTCTTTATAAAATCCTAAATTCGAAACAAACGAGCTAAACACAATCGTCTTCTGTTTGGACTGAATTAAAGTCGTCAAATAATCGGTTACGGCATTAAATTTACCAGAATCCAGATCTGATTTGGCGTCAATCATTTTAGGATGGTTGCTCAACTGTCGCAATCGCATCAAGGTGTTGATGATATTAATTTTGTCAGCCTTAGTCCCGTCTGTGCGTAGAAGTGCGTTGCGTGCCTTAGATTTTTCTTCTTCGTATAATTTCTCCTGCTCTTTTTCCATGTCGCAGTAGTAAATCTGTTCAGTCAATTCGGGTAGGTCATCCAAAACTTGTTCTTTAGTTCGCCTTAAAATGAACGGACTAATCAAGGTTTTAAGTTCTGCCAGAACGGTTTCGTCTTGATTCTTCTCAATCGGGATTTTATAATTTTGAACAAAAAAGGTATGACTGCCCAAAATAGCAGGGTTGATGAACTCCATTTGAGACCATAAATCATCCAACGAATTTTCGATAGGAGTACCGCTTAGTGAGATCCTATTATCAGCTTTGATTTGGTTAATCGCCTTAAAAATTTTAGAGTTTTTGTTTTTAATATATTGACTTTCGTCTAAAATTAAAAAACGAAATTGATACTTTTCTAAAATAGCAACATCTCGAGAAGCAATTGCGTAACTAGTAAAAACCAAATCGTAACGCGCTAGTTTCTTGGCAATCAACTTCCGTTCATTACCTACATATTGTATGCGACGCAAGTGCGGGGTGAATTTTCGTGCCTCGTTATACCAATTGAATACCAATGAGGAAGGAAGAACTACCAAAACCTTCAAATATTCTTTAGCTTGCGGAATCACATTACCAAATAAATCCAATTGCTCGGCTTCCCTTTGTTGGTTTTCGAGTTGCTCTTGTACCGATACCAATGTAGTTAAGGTTTGGAGTGTTTTCCCCAATCCCATGTCATCGGCCAAACAGGCGCCCATACCGTTTTGATAATGTTCCAACAACCATTTTACGCCTTCCGTTTGGTAGGGTCTCAAAGTTGCTTTGACCAATGGCGAAATCACAAATTCCGCTGTTAGTATTGGTTTTGTGTCCAATTGCAATTCGGGAATGGTATTCAAAATCGCAAAATTACTTTTGGGTAATTGTAACGTATTGTCAATTACCTTGGCAAGTTTGGCCAAAGGTGCGTAGTGCATCATCCATTCTTTCGGAATTAAAAAACAACTGCCATCGGGTAAAATGTATACTTGATTTTGCTGTTTTAGATTCGGAATAATTTCGCTAAAATTAAAACTAAATGCACCGCAACGAATCGTGATTTTAATGTCAAACCAATCGTTCTGAATCGCATTCGAAAAAGTTATTTCAGGTTTGTTAGTTTGAATTTTTTTTCCTTCCAATGAAAAAGTGTTCAACGCAAAGCCCAAAGATTGCAATTGTTCTTTGTTTTCTATAACCCACTGTATTGCGTCGTGTGGTGTACTATTTTCTGTTTGTAGCGAAAGGGTGAAAAAGCCATTATCTGTTTTATTAAAACCTAAATGGAGTAGTTTTTGTTCGAAAGTGCCTTCGCTTTCAGTATTACGTTTGTATTGAATGACTTTGATTTGTTCTGGATCGTCTAAATCAATTTCAGAATGGCTATTTTTGCTTTTCGAACCATCAAACAAATAGCCATTGTAGTCGAATTTTAGATTCAGATAATAGCATTTTTTAAAGAAATCGTGTACCGTTTCTAGTTGACAGCTGTGTATAACATTGCGTTGTAATATTTCAAAACCATCAGCAGTAACATCTACTTTTTTGACAATATCTTTGATGAATTTTTGAAAATATTCGGTCACCGTTCGAGCAGGAATATCTATTGTTTTTTTTGTCAAAAACGGTTTTATCTTTTTAGCGTCAATGGCATTTAGCGTTACCAATTTATCGTCAAGCACCAACCAAGCTGGCTCATTCAGAATAATGTCTATTTTCTTTTCAGAAGGATAAAAAACCTGTTCTTCTTCTGCCAATTGAAGGGTGTAGGTAATGCCTTTTTCTGTTTTTAGAAAATGAATTTTAGCTTCTAATGCTTTATTTTGGGTCGAAATAGCACTTTTTTGAAAATCTTTGTCCTTGTTTAACGCAAAACAGATCGGAAAAGAGTGAGTGTTCACTAGTTTTAAAAATTCGGCTAATTGTATTTCTTGATACAACTGAATTCCCGTCGCAAGTTTTGTATCCTTTCGAAGGTCTTCAATGCTTTTTTTGGTTTTTCCGGTATTGAATTTTTTAGCTACTGCTTCACTAGTTAATTTTTCACAAATAGAAAGTGCTCTTTGTGCCTCTTTCGATAAGGAGTTTATTTCGATTCCGTAACTTTTTAAAACTTCAGGACTGGCTTTTTTGTCCAAATAGCCAATCGGTAGACCTTCGGAAACGACATAAACTGTCGGAACGTAAAAATTACTTTTTACATCCCAACTCAAATCAAAACAAAAAGGGTGTTTTGCTACTGTTGTCACAATTATAATTTGGTTTTTAACGATTAGAGGTAACCGTTTTTCACTAGTAAGGGATTAAGGAAATTAAGCATGCGACTCAATTATCTTAATCCCTTAAATGGAAATTTTATAGTTTTTGTTTTACTTATTTAAAGCACACAGGAATAATTTCGCCTTTGGCTAAACAATATTTCTCAACCAATTCGGGTGCTATTTTATTGGTGTAATCTTCTTCGATAACTGTAAATCCAATCGAACGCAATTTGTCAAAATAGTCACGACCATAAATACGCACATGATCGTATTGACCAAATATTTTTGCGCGTTCTTTTTGATCGGTAATGGTATCGTCTGCAAAAGTTACGGCACGTTTCAAATCTTGCGGAATTTGTAAAATCGCCATTCCACCCGGTTTTAATACACGGTAAAGTTCCTGCATGGCTTTGGTATCGTCCGGAATGTGTTCCAAAACGTGATTACACAAAATAACATCATACTGATTGTTCTCAAATGGCAAATCACAGATATCCGCCTTCACATCTGCCAATGGCGAAAATAAATCAGTTGTGGTATACTCTAAATTTTTTTGATTTCGAAACATCTTATAAAAAGCTTGCTCTGGAGCAAAATGCAATACTTTGAGTGGTGCTGTAAAAAACTCGGTCTGATCATTTAAATACAACCATAACAATCGGTGTCTCTCCAATGACAAAGTACTTGGCGAAAGCACATTATTGCGCTGCGTCTCGTACCCATAAGGCAACATCGATTTGAAACTTTTCCCATCAATAGGATCAGTAAATTTATCTCCCTTCAAAGTAAAAGCAATTATAGGGCGCGCCACATAACTCAAACGAATAAGTAAGGGGCGAGGAATGGTATTAAGTATAAGTTTAAACACAGATTTCATGGGTTACTATTTTGACACGAAGTTCACGAATTAGCACTAATTGATTGGGCTAAAGGAATTTCACTAATTTTAGTTTATAAAATAATTCGTTTGTATTTCAGGCTATCTTCTCCAAAATTGACTAGAAGGCCTAATTTGTTTTTGGATGAAGCTAGATAATTTAATGTTTGTCTAGTATCGCTATTTGTTAATTGAGAAATTGCTTTAACTTCAAATATTATTTCATTGTAAACAACAAAATCGGCGACGTATTTTCTAGGTAAAATAATTTCTTTGTATTCAATTTCAAATGCTTTTTCTCTTTCAAATGGGATAGCATTTAGTTTAAATTCATATTCTAAAGCATCTTTGTAAACGACTTCACTATGACCTTTACCTAGAATTCGATGAACTTCCATGCAAATTCCAACTATTTTATAGGACTCTTCTTTTAAATAAATAGCTTCCATATTTAAAGGATATTAGTGAAATTTTTACCTTAAATCTTAGTGCAAGTTCATGTCTAAATGACAATCACGGTTTTCTATTTTGCGCAATTTTTTACAGTTTAGAATTTGTGCTAATCTGTGCAATTCGTGTCAAAATTAAAATCACTATCTTCTAGTTCGTGCAATTTTCACCGTATAGAATTTGTGCTAATCTGTGTAATTCGTGTCAAAATAACAATCATTATCTTTTAGTTCGTGCAATTTTCACCGTATAGAATTTGTGCTAATCTGTGCAATTCGTGTCAAAATTAAAATCACTATCTTCTAGTTCGTGCAATTTTTACCGTATAGAATTTGTGTTAATTAGTGCAATTCGTGTCTAAAGAACCAATGGTACTTCTCTAAACTCATCTTCCTCGTTACTCACGATCCCCAAAGCTTGGTACACATAGGCAAATGTAGAAAGTAACTCTGGTTTTCCGTCTACAAGGGCGATATCGTGTTCGAAATGAGCTGATGGTTTTCCGTCTGCAGTAAGGATTGTCCAACCGTCTTTTAGTTGTTTGATGTTACGTGTTCCTTGGTTGATCATTGGCTCTAGAGCGATTACCATTCCTTCGACAAACAATTTTCCGCGACCACGTTTTCCGTAGTTTGGCATTTCTGGATCTTCGTGCATTTTTTGCCCTAAACCGTGTCCTACCAACTCACGAACTACGCCGTAACCGAAACTTTCAGTATATTTTTGGATAGCGTTACCCACATCTTCCACGCGGTTTCCGGCTTTGAATTCACGGATACCTACATATAATGACTCTTTGGTAACTTGTAATAATTTTTTAGTTTCTGGAGCTACTTCTCCCACTTCAAACGTGTAAGCGTGGTCACCATGGTAGCCATTTTTGAAAGCACCACAATCGATTGAGATAATATCACCACTAACCAACGGGGTATTATTTGGGATTCCGTGTACTACCTGAGCGTTTGGGCTCATGCATAACGAATTCGGGAAACCGTATAGTCCAAGAAAACTTGGTTCTGCTCCATGATCACGAATGAAGGTTTCGGCTAGTTTGTCAAGGTGCAAAGTAGTTACGCCTTCTTTTACCTCAGCAGCCAACATTCCTAAAGTTTTGGAAACAATAAGAGCACTTTCGCGCATTAATTCTATTTCTTCACGTGATTTTACGATAATCATAGTTCTAATTTTTGAATTGGCAAAAGTACAATTTTTATTGATTTAATCAGGATTTGCCAAGATTTTATATAGTTCAGAGTTAGAGATGCAATACTCGTTTCGCAAAGCGATTGCGTTCAATTGTGCAGTAATCAAACTACTCTCACGACTGTTGATCAAAAAAAGTGAACTTTCGCCAAATGTAAACAAGCGCTCCTCTGAGGTTAGCATCGTTTTGTAATTGTTAACCAAATCATTAGCCATGAAATGTTGTTTGTTCAAAGAGTAAATGACTTCTTTCTGAGCTTTTATCTTATTCGAAAGTTGTAATCGTTCCAAGTTTAGGCTGTTGGTCGTTTCTTGAATTTTGAATTCTGCCAATTTCAAGCCTCCTCTTTCTTTTCGTAAAAATATTGGATAAGCAAAATTGACCCCTACTTTGTAGTTTTCAAATTTGTAGCTATCAATATATTGTGGTTCTGATAAGTAGGAGTAGGACAAATCGATTTTTGGTAATAGCATATTTGCTTTTAACTTTCTGTCTACTTCTAGCATATCGATTTTGCTTTCTAATGCATTGATTTTTGGGTGGTTATCAATTGTGAATTCCTGTGCCAATAAATCATTGGTTTTTAGTGTTTCCTGAATTGTGTTCTCGATTCCTTGTTCAGGGAAAAGCGCATCGGTCAGTTCCATTGGAATTGAATTGTCTAACCACATATAGTTGGACAATTCCAATTTGGATTTCAATAGTTTTAATCTCGAATTTTCTAAACTCAACCTTCTGCTTTTTAGACTTATTCCAGCTTCTATGCTGTCAATCGCACGTTTGTCCCCTTGCACGATTAAGCTTTGAACGGCTTTGTATCGTGTAGTTGCATTGGTGTTGTATTGCGTGTACATTTGAAACTCTTCATAGTTTTTTTTCCAATTAAAGTAGGCTACTGAGGCATCATAAAGTACAGCAACTGCTTGTAATTTTCTTTCAGCTTGGCTCAATTTGATTTGCATTTTAGCTTTTCGCAAATCGGCCATTCTTTGATTTATGAACAAACCTTGACCAATAGGTACTGATATTCCAAGTGAAGCTAGTCCCGTAGTAGGCACGGTGTTTTGTGGGTTTAAATAATAACCGTCGTTTTGATCAAAACCAGCTTTGATTTCGATTCCGTACCAAGTCGGAATTTTGAAACTGCTGTTTAGAACTGAATAATATTCGGTGCCTTTGTATTGTTTTTTGTCAAAATCGACACCTAGTTTTGGATCGAAAGCGCCACGAGCAGCCATCAAATTGGCTTGTGCTTTGTTGATTTCCAAATTTGCAGTTTTCACCAAAGGATGAAACTTTTTTACATAACCCAAATATTCATTGAAAGTGAATTCCATTTGGGCTTCTGCTGTCTCGTCGGCTGGTGTTTGTGCTTGGGTATTCCAGACACAAAGGAGTAAAAAAAGAATGGCGTATTTCATTATTTTTTCTCTTTAGATTTTGATGATTTAGTGGGTGCTTCATAATAATCTGGAGGGAAACCGTTCATAGTTCTCCAAAGTTCAAACCATACAGGAACGGTGTTTAGCAACGCAATAGTTTGCGCACCCGATCCCATACTCAATTGTTTTGGCCATGGGTCTTCGTCTACATCTGGTGCAATCAAAACTCTGAATTTTCCGTTGTCGCTAATGAATTTTTCTACAGCAACAATTTTTCCTCCAAAGGTTCCGTATGACATGTCTGGCCATCCCGAGAAAACAATTGTTGGCCATCCGTCAAACCAGATTCTTACTTTATCACCTGTGCTAATCAACGGTAAATCTAGAGGATTTACAAAAGTTTCCACAGCTACATCATAGTCAGATGGCATGATGGTAGCGATAGGTGTGCCTTCTTTGATAGTTTCACCAATTCCGGCTTGCAAAGCACGATTAATGTAGCCGTTTTGGGCCGCTTTGATATAGTACATTCCGTTACGAATGCTATAATTTGCATATTGATTTTTTAATTTGTTTACCTGAGCTTCAGTGTCAAATTGATTGCTTCTAGCGGTAAACTGATCACTTTCTGCTTTGGCAACTTTTTCGCTATACTCAGCTTCAATACGGTTAAGTTCTACCTGCGCATTGATATATTCATTTTTGGTGGTCAAAAGTTTATTCTCCTGCGTGATTATTTTCGCTTCAACTTCTTGTTGTTTTAAACGCTTTTCCTCAACATCGGTAAGTGCTTTTAGACCTTCGCTGTTTAATTGAACGGCTCTATTAAACTGTGTGTTGGCGATTTTAAGTTGTGTTTTTACGGCTACCAAGTCAATCGAATCACTTTTAATTTTGAATTGCGCTTGCTTCAATTTATTTTTCGCTTGAACTAGTTTTAATCCTTTCTCAGTCTGAATAGAAACAATTTGATTGGCCAAAGCCCCATATTTGGAATTGTAGGAATCCAAAGCATGGCTTTTTGCATCCAATTGATTTTTGGTGTTTTCGACCAAATTTGGATCCATGTAATCTTCTTTGATTTCAGATATAAACAAGATGGTGTCTCCCTTTTTTACAAAGTCACCCTCTTGTACATACCATTTTTCTATTCGACCCGAAATAACACTTTGAATCGATTGAGGTCTTTGGTTGGGCTTCAATGTAGTCACGGCTCCTTTTCCTGAAATGTTTTGTGTCCACGGAAGGAATAAAGTCACTAACGCTATAAGCGAAACAACAGTAATTATTCGATTTAATATTTTGTAATGCGGTCTTGTTTTTAGACCTGTTATTGTTTTGTAGCGGTCAAGATGCGCCATGGCATGTTTGTTATTGTCGGAGATGTTTAGCATGCTGTTATTTTTTTTGGTCTAAAAGAATTTTTCCGTTTTGCATGGTGATTTCTCGATTGCATTTGGTTTTCCAGTAGGGGTTTTTAGAAGAAACTATGATTGTCCAGTTGTTTTCTTTTGCAGTTATAAAATCGATGATTTCATTGGCTACTTTGTCATCCATAGTATCAGTTGGGTCTTCATAAAATAATATCTTTGGTTTGCTTATAATACTTCGTGCTAAAAGTAATTTTTGAGCATTTGAAGACGATAGTTGTTTTCCCTCAGGAAAAATCGGAGTAAGAAGTCCTTGTGGTAACGATTTTACAAAATCAGATAGTTTTGTGCCCTCAATAGCCCATTTTAAGTTCTCCTCTTTGATATGTTGGCTTTTGAACGTAATGTTTTCGATAACTGTACCTTCAAAAGGGGTTTCGTTATAAATTATACTTTCAATTTGTGATCGGTATTGATTAAGATTTATTTTGGTAAAACTGTCATCATTTATATAAATAGCACCATGTGTAGGCTGCATTAAGCCTGATAGAATACGAATTAATGTTGTTTTTCCTGATCCATTTTCTCCATCAATAAAAATGCGTTCTCCTTGTTCTATTTTTAACGATATAGTATCAAGAATCTTTGTTTTGGAGTCAGGGAATTTGAAACTTAATTTTTCCACGTCTAGTGCGATGGAGGTGTAGCAATTGTTATAATCAACCGGAAACTCTTCTTCTAATGCTAGATCAGTAACTTGTCCAATTTTTTCCACAGCTGTTAATACGTCGTAAAATGTTTCTAGTCCTAGAACTATTTTTTCTACCGAAGTAATTACTAATAATATAATGATTTCTGCAGCTACAAACTGACCAATATTCATTTCTTGCGAAAGTACTAAGTAACCTCCAATGGACAATAAGCTAGCTGTTATGATAATTTTGAAAAGTACTAGCTGTGTAAATTGAGTTTTGATTACAGAGAAATGTTTCTCTCGATAAAGTAAATATTCAGATACTAATGCATCATTTTTTGATAAAGCAAAATCATGATGCATTTGATTGCGAAAAGTGTAATTGTTTCGTGCCAATTCTTGCAGCCATCCAGCTACCTTGTACTTGTATTTTGACTCCTTCATACTTGTATCTAAGCCGGAATTATAGGAGAATTTAAATATAAAGTACAGCAAAATCATTAACATGATTCCGAAAATAATGAAATAATTGTGGTACAACGACAATAGTATAATTCCGAAAATAATTTGCAATATGGCCGCTGAAAATCCGATAAGTAGCTTTGCAGTTCCTTTTTGTATTGTTAGAGTATCAAAAAAACGATTAGCAAGTTCTGGTGCGTAACTGTTATAATATTCTTCAAATTTTATTTTAGGTAAACGAACCGAAAATTCAAACGATGAACGGATAAATATTTTTTGTTGTAGATTCTCCATGATACGCAATTGCATGAAAGACAATATACCGACCAACGCAACTCCAAAAACGACCATGATGATCAGCACAATCCAAGAAGCACTAGCGCGACCAGATTGAATGAAGTTAGTAATAGCTTGGATTCCTAGAGGTAGTGATAAACTAATTACTCCAGATAGGATACCATAAAAAAACAATTGATAGACATCTTTCTTGTCTAATTCGAGTAAGTTGTAAAAACGTTCTAATGGTTTCATAAGTAGCTTTTTATTGTTTTTGCAGAGTTAAGGTAATAAGATTTAGGTAAAAGTCGGTAGGGGATATGTTTTCATTACAATTGGTAATGGTTTTTAAATGATCTTGTAAAAAATATTGATGCAATGCCCCTTCTATAACTGATGATGCTAAACTTTTTGGGTAAGGATAGTCAGGATTGATTTCGATAATTAATTGAACAATATGATTGATTACACTTTTATAAATCAAGAAAAAGCCTTCTCTATTTTCGTCATCAATTTCCTTTGTGTGTAATGTTTTTGTGAATTCAGAAATGATGATTTTGTTCAGTACGGCTTCATTTATGTGTGGTATCGACAGGTCTTCTTCTGATCGCTCAGTAACTACGGTAATGGCCCTTTTTAATCGTTCATAGGGATCATCAATATTGATCATATTAAAAACCATACGATATTCGATCCAACTCCAATACCAAGAGCACAAGTAAACCAATAGCTTATGTTTGTTTTCGAAATAACGGTAAATCGAACTTTCATTTGACCCTATCTTTTCACCTAATTTTTTAAATGTAAAAGCATCGAAGCCAATTTCGTCAATAAGAAAGATGCTTTCTTGCAGAATTTTTTTTCCTAGTGCTGAGGTTTCAGGATCTTTGACGTAGATTTTTTCGTTTACCTTAATCGAAATATTGGATACTATTGAGTGCATGTTGAAAGTTGTTTGCACAAATATAATAGTAATACTATCGATTTTGAAAATTTTAACCTTTTTTTAAATAAAAAAAGCTACCCGATTAAGGAGGGCACTGAAAAACATCGCATATTTTGATTATCATCGTTTTTTAGACAATAAAAAAACGCTTGTAACAGGAGTTATATAATCCGTTGCAAGCGTTTTCCTTTTTAATCTTGATTTTTAATGTTGGTTCAATAAGGCTATTTTGAGTTTAGCTAGAGTCATTTTGAGTAATGCAGCAGTAGCTTTCATTTTTCTACATTAATTTGAGTATTCTTTTTAAGTTGACTGCGAAAATTGCTATTGCACCTTGCATTTGCATATTGGTAATGCCATATGATATTGCTCTATCATAACCATGTACATTTTTCAACTCACTATTTTTCGCTTCTATTTTATATCGATGTTTTGCTTTTTCTTTGTAATAGTCAGTTTCTTGAAAGCTGATTTGTTCTTGGTGTAAGTCCGATTTTATCGACACCGAATATGTTTTTGTCTTGGATCCTTCTTTATAACAACCCTCTTTTAAAGAGCAGGTCTTACATTTTTCCACATCAAAATAGTAGGTTTGTATTTGATTGGTTCCAACATTTTTTTTACCTTGGCGAGCCTTTCGTATGGCCATATGACCAGCAGTGCAAACAAATCTATCGGCATCTTTATTATAGTCAAATTTATCTTCGTCTTTTCTAGCTCCTTGTGCTATTGTAACATTTAGTCTGGCTACCACTTTAATATTTTGCTCCCTTGTGAGTTTGAGATTTTCTTTTCCTGTATAAGCTCCATCCCCAATAATAGTATCAACATCAATTCCGTTTTTTTGACTAATCGCTAAAAGTCTAGGTAATTCTGGTCCATCCCCTTTTTCACCTGATGTGACTACAGCCGCTGTAATGATGCGCTCCTCGGTCATAGCTAAGTGAGTCTTATATCCAAAGAAAGAACTATCAGCAGATTTATGACCCGTTTTAGCATCTGCATCTTTTGATAAGGTAAAATTTTCTTGAGTGTCTTCTACAGTTTCTTTGAGTAGATTTAATTTCTCTTTCACAGCTGGAATCGAACTTATTGACGGCTCATTTTCAATGCGTTTTTCCAACTCTTTACAATAAGCAAGTTCCTTCTCTAAGTCATTGTCTGTATTTTTTTCAGGCATATGTTCTTTGAATTCCTGCTCAAAGCTGTATACTGTTTTTCGCAGTAGCTTGGAACGTTCTCTCAATACATCGATGGCTAAAAATGGATTGGATCTTGATAAAGTATGTGTGGCATCAACGATGATAGACTTCGAACGAATAATACCTTTTTCGATAGCAATGGTGACTGTTTTGTTTATCAACAGATTTAATAGGTCGGTATCCTTTAGACGTAGTTTTCTAAATTTTGTTAACGAACTCGGATTGATAACATCGTCTTCTGGATTCATATCCAAAAAATATTTGAAGGACATATCGTATTGAGAACGCTCCACGACATCAATATCGGAAACAGTATAGATTGTTTTAAGTAGTAAATACTTAAACATACGAACGGGACTTTCTGCCATTCGCCCATTATTGGGACAGTACTTATTTAACAACTCATCGTAAATGAATGAAAAATCAATCAAATCATTAATTTTTCTTAATAGATTTTCTTTTGGAACTATTAAATCATACAACGAAGAATACTCGCTGAATTGTATTGTTTGTTGTTGTACTAACATCTAAAAAACACTTATAATTAGATTTAAATATAAGAAAAAAGGAGTAGAAATCCATAGATATCTACTCCTTTTTATGTGTCAATTTATTAGAAAGACTTTTTCAGTGCCCTCCGATTAAGGTAGCTTTACTTTTTTATTGATTTTATAATGGATTATAAAAGTGAATGTTGCGTCATTACTGCCGGTTTTTCAACTCCCATTAAGTCAAGTATTGTTGGAGCAATATCACCAAGGACACCATCATGTACTTTTTTGATTTCTTTATCAACCAAGATAAAAGGGACAGGATTTGTAGTGTGAGCGGTGTTTGGACTACCGTCAGGGTTGATCATTGTTTCACAATTTCCGTGATCGGCAATTACAAGTACTGTATAATCGTTTGCAATAGCAGCATTGATTACTCTTTCGACACAATTGTCAACTGCTTCACAAGCTTGAATTGCAGCAGCCATAATTCCAGTATGTCCTACCATGTCTCCATTGGCAAAGTTTAGACATACAAAATCTACGTCTCCTTTTTCAATTTCAGGAACCAAAGCATCTGTTAATTCATTTGCACTCATTTCTGGTTGCAAATCGTAGGTTGCTACTTTTGGTGAATTTTTTAAGATTCTGCTTTCGCCAATAAAAGGCTCTTCGCGACCTCCAGAAAAGAAGAAAGTTACGTGTGGATATTTTTCAGTTTCAGCAATTCTAATTTGTTTCTTGCCTGCTTTCTCCAAAACTTCACCCAATGTTTCTGTGATGTTGTCTTTGTTGTAAACTACTTTTACGTTCTGGTACGTTTCATCATAATTGGTCAACGTAACATAGTACAAGTTCAACTTGTGCATGTTTTGCTCGTGAAAGTCTTTTTGCGAAAGTGCTTCAGTCAATTCGCGACCTCTATCAGTTCTAAAGTTGAAAAAGATAACCACATCATCTTCTTCGATTTTTGCTAATGGTTGGTTGTTAGCATCAACCATAACAACAGGAGCTATAAACTCATCTGTAATGTCATTTTGATAGCTAACTTCTACAGCTGTTACTGGGTTCGCAGCTTTTGCGCCAAAACCGTTCACTACCAAATCGTATGCTAATTTTACTCTTTCCCAACGTTTATCTCTGTCCATTGCATAATATCTACCGATGATAGACGCAATTTTAACTGTCGTTGGAGCAATGTAGTTTTGCAAATCCTGAATGTATTTTACACCCGATTTTGGGTCAACATCACGACCATCTGTAAAGGCATGTATGAAAACTTTTTCAAGTCCGTAGTCTTGTGTCGCGTCAATCAATCCGCGTAAATGTGACGTATGAGAGTGAACACCACCATCAGATACTAGTCCTAAAAAGTGTACTTTTTTATTGTTGTCTTTCGCATATTGAAAAGCATCTTTCAATACTTGTTCCTTTGCTAATGTTTTATTGGCAACCGCCAAATTGATTTTGGCTAAATCTTGGTAAACAATTCTACCAGCTCCAAGGTTCATATGTCCTACTTCGCTGTTTCCCATTTGTCCTTCAGGTAATCCAACATGTAAGCCGTCGGTTCTCAATTGAGCGCTTGGGTAGTTTTTGTACAAATTATTAATGTAAGGCACATTAGCATTGTCAATTGCAGAAACTTTTGGATCAGGTGATTTTCCCCAACCGTCTAAGATCATTAAGATTACTTTTTTGTTCATTTTTTCTAGTTTGTCAAGTTTTACACAAAGATAAAAATTTTAAAATGGTAGTAGGGGAGTTCTGTGATTATTTATAACTTAGGAACGATAGAATTAGTTATAAAAAAAAACTCTTTCGAGCCTTCTGTAAAGCTTTGAAAGAGTTTGTTCTTTTTCGAAAGTAATAAAATGGCTGATATTTAACTTATTTGACTAATGAATTATAATCTATAAAATAACGTAATCGTATGGATATGATATTCGTTAAATTACCATCAAATACATTGGTGAAGTTTTTGTTTAATTTCTTTTCCACTTCGACTCCATTATTGCTTAGCTGCACATAATTGCGGTACAAAACGGATATTTCACTTCCAGGAGCAAACCACCAAGAATAGGCAAGGTCAAAATTCCAAGAATTAAAGTTTCTGTTTTTGTTGGTTGTGTACGTAGTATTGTCAATTAAACTTCCGTCACTTTGTAAGGTTTGAAACTGATGAATATCTGAGAAAGACCAATAATAACGTGCGGTCAAATTAAGTGACATTCTATTGGTAATTGCATACTTTCCAGCTAAATCGTTTTGCAAAAAGGTTCTAGATCTTTTTCCAAAAAGGATATCATCATTATCGATGGTGGCAAAACCTTTGTCATTTTTCTTTGTTTGTATTTCTGATATAAGCGAAAAGGACAATTTTGGATTGATAATGTATTTCGCCGAAAGGTAAAGGTCGTACACTAAACGATCAGTTTCAGAAAAATTGGTGATGGACGGCTGAATAACGTATGAAAAAGGTCTGTTTGGGTTGGAGGTAAAATTGAAAACTGTATTTACATATCCTGGTACTGCAACATATCTTCCAGCTACTCGTGGTTCATAAAAATCGTATGTAGTCTCTGGGCTTACCTGAAAATAAAATTCAAAAGCATCATTTTGTAAAGTGGATGCTTTTAACAATGTCGTATAGATAGATAATTGCTTTTTGTGAGTCGTATTTTCGAATTCATAGTTCACATATTGATAAGCTTTAAATGAATTAAATATTTTCGTTGGATTTACTATTCGATAACTTCCTTGCAAGTTAAGGGAGGTGTAGTTGCTATAAAAAAGTTGCGAAAGGTCGTTAGTGTCGTAGTTTTTCGAATAATAGTCTCCCGATATCTTATATCTATAGCGGCCAGATGTTTTGGCAAATCCCAAGGCTGATTGATAACCATTGTAATCTTCTACATCTTTTACGGTACTGAAGTTGTAATTTCCGAATAAGTTATAGGAGTTCGATTTTGTGTTTAAATCGAATAATAAACTAGAGACGTTGGCATCTCTATAATTTCCGTTACGTATCGTATTAGTATTGATTAAAGAGATGGAGGAGTTTTGTCTAAAACGTTGGTCTAGAGAGATAATGTTGTAATTTGTCAAAGGCTGTACCATTTCTTCTCGGTAACTGTCTGTTGCAACGTCATGTATTGTTGCATCTGTCTTTTTGGTGATAGCGTTCAAAACACCAATTCCTAATCCGCTTTTTGTTCGACCAGAAACCTTAACTGCGTTAATTAAGTTTACGGTGGTTGGGTAATTGCTAATTTCTTCGGTAGCACCAATTTGCTCTTCTAGGGTATAGTAATCTGTAATCGGACTTCCGCCAATTCTTCGGGAATAAAATAAATTTCCGTTAGAGAAAAGATTTGTTCCTTCTGTAAAAAAGGGTCTGTTTTCGGTAAGAGTTTGTTCGAATGGCGTAAGGTTTAAGATGGCATTATCAAATTTTGTCTGACCAAAATCAGGCACTAGGATAGCATCCAAAGTAAAAGCATCATTGATACCGTACTTTATATCCAAACCTGCCTTAAAGGTTCTGTCAGAAGCAATGCGGTCCTCTTGATAGTAGGCAGAAGTATACGGAATAAAGAACAAACGGGTAGGAGGTGTGATTTCGTTAATGCCTTCAAGAAGACCGTTTTGTGTAATGGGGTTTTCTATTTTTGTATCAATATAGTTCCAAGTGTACTTTTGTACATTTCGTTTTATTTCTCGCATGAAGTTCAATCCCCACGTTTTGTTTTTTACGTTAGAAAACCGAATAGCAGCATAAGGTATTTTCATTTCAACACTCCAGCCGTAATCGGTCATTTTGACTTTGCTGTGCCAAATGGCGTCCCAAGTAAAATCTTCTTCGTCTTTTGTGGCAATACAGTCCATTTGTACACCTGCAGCACTCACGTAAAAGCGATAATCTTGCTGTCCATCGTTAAAACCGTTAATGTATACCGCAAAATGATCAGAGGCACCAAAAATATCTCTGGTGGTAATTTCCTTTAAAATTTTAGTTGGCTCATTGTCATATATTTTAGCTGTGATGTACAGCGCAACATTATCATGGTCAACTTTTACCTCTGTCCTTTTTTCATTTGGAATCGCTTTCCCGTTATCGGGCTCAAACATTACAAAATCAGTTGCAATATATGGGTTTTTATAGCGTTCTATTGATGTGGTATCACTATCATATATTGTTTTGCTGTCTTTTTTCTGCGAAAGCAAAGTCTTTTTTTGACTATAGGTTTCGGTAGGGATGAGTAGGTAAAAAAATAATAGTAGGTAGGGGTATTTTGTCATGCTGTACTTTATAATTATGCCAAAATAACATAATTTTAACAATTCCCGCAAGTAGAAAATAATGTTTTTTGTAGTTTTTATTTTCTTATTGTATCCTTATTATGGTGTTAATGTGATATTTATGTTAAAAATGTTTGTTTAGTTATTAAGTAATTTTATATTTGTAATCCCAAATCTATAGTCTAATTTAATCAAATTCAATGCGTTATAAAATTTTTACTAGTCTGTTGCTTGTTCTTTGTTGTTCCCTCTTTATGAATTTGTCCTACACAAAATCAAAAGAAGTTAAAGTTCAAAAGCAAGTTGTTTTTAAGCCGGTTGCGGCGGTAGTTCCACAAACGGAAGAAGAGAGAGTGTATGAAAACTTGAATTCTAACGATTTTGAACTTCCTAATTTCAAAATTTTTACTCAAGCTTTAAAGGGGTTTTACCTTTTGAAAGAGAAGGGTAAGATTCAGAAAAACATCCTAACCTTAATTGATTTTAGTCTTTCGTCCAACAAAGAGCGCCTTTGGGTAATCGATTTGGATACAAACACTATTATGTTTAATTCTTTGGTTGCACATGGTCGAAATTCCGGTGATGAGTATGCTGCAGAATTTTCAAATAGACCAGAATCTTTCATGAGTAGTTTAGGTTTTTATTCTACTGCCGAAATTTATAATGGTAAACACGGAATGTCATTGCGATTGGATGGCCTTGAGAAAGGACTAAATGATAACGCTAGAGAACGCGCCGTAGTTATTCATGGAGCTGATTATGTTTCGAATAATTTCATTAAAAACAATCGACGATTAGGAAGAAGCTTAGGATGTCCTGCTATTCCTGTTGCTTTGTGCAATAAGATTATTCAAATGATCAAAGATAAATCATGTCTTTTTATATATCATCCTAGTAACAGTGATGAGATTATGTCTCATTTGGTATCGTAATGCTTCTTTTTTAAGTTGAGGTAACGAGATAATAACTGTTTTGTGTTGATTTTTGCCAGGCTTCTTGAGATAAGTAAAAAAAAGTTTTCTGCTAACTTTTTAGTTTTAAAAAGGTTATAAGAAATTGTTATTTTTTTTGATAAAAAGTTTCCAAAAAATTTGTTTCAAACAGAACTTTATCTCTATATTTGCACCACCAATGCGAAAGTAGCTCAGTTGGTAGAGCTCCAGCCTTCCAAGCTGGTTGTCGCGAGTTCGAGCCTCGTCTTTCGCTCTCAAAGCAAATTCATTAATTGCTTTTAAAATATGTTTAATGCGAAAGTAGCTCAGTTGGTAGAGCTCCAGCCTTCCAAGCTGGTTGTCGCGAGTTCGAGCCTCGTCTTTCGCTCTTCAAAAAACCGAAACAATTTTGTTTCGGTTTTTTTATTTTAGGTCAGTTAGGTCTGTTCCTGTTGCTAGTTCTTTTGGTTTTTCTCCTTTTTTAAATAGACGTGCCGATAAAGCACCTCTTAAAGTAGTTTTGTAATTGCGAACTTCTAGCCAACTTCCTTCACGTAATCCTAAAACTGGGATGCTGTTAAATTCATGAAATTCATTTATTCTAGTTTCTCTAGTTTCCCCCATGTGCTTCGAGCTTGGATCGGGATCAAGATAATGCGCATTAATGTTAAACGGAATCACACCTAAGGTTTTAAAACTTGGCGGGTAAACAATAGGCATGTCATTGGTGTTTTGCATGCTTAAACCGCAAATGTTACTGCCTGCGCTCGTGCCAAGATAAGGGGTGCCCGATTTTAAAACTTCAGTCAAAGTTGTCATAATTGTATGACTGTATAATTGTGAAACTAATAAAAAAGTGTTGCCTCCCCCCGTAAAAATACCTTCCGCATTTTTTATTGCTTCAATAGGGTTGTCAAATTCATGAAGACCTTTGATTTCTTTATCTATTTTTTTGAATGATTTAGCAACGTAGTCGGTATATTCTTGGTGCGAAATCCCGCCTGGACGTGCATACGGGATAAAAAGGATTGTTTTACATTTTTCGAAATGTAGGCGTAACGCTGGTAATAAATAATCGAGATATGATTCTCCATGCACAGTTGAGGTGCTGGCAATAAGTAAGTTTTTCATGCTGTTTTTAGCCTAAAGATACTAAAACAGATGGATGTTTAGGGAGGGCTATGTCATTATTATTAACATATTTTTACCAAGCTGTTGTGAAATCTTGTGAAGCCTATTAGATACTTTTACCCCATATCCCCCATATATGAAGGTTGTTTCTTTTATTTTCTTTTTCGTTTTTTCAGTTTCTTTTGGTCAACAGTTGCCTGCTACTTTTGTGAGCGGAAAGGTGAGTAGTACTATGGATAATTTAGAAAGTGTTTATGTTATCAATCTAAAGACCGAAAAAATGGTTCAAACAGACAGTAAGGGTGATTTTACTATTGCTGCAGTCAAGGGAGACAGTCTTGTTTTTTCGATGTTTCAGTACACGAGATTAACTATTGGGGTAAAGGCAGAGAATATTGAAGGCTTGAAAATGGTTGTGAATATGTTTCCGCTTATGAATTATCTTGACGAGGTTATAATCGGGAAGTACAGCCATATAAATGCGGTTAATTTAGGTATAATTCCTGAAGGGCAACGCTCGTATACAGCAGCTGAGCGCAAGTTGAAGCAGGCTGGAAGTTTTAGTGGGTCTGGTGGAGCATCAGTGGGATTGGATCCGTTGCTTAATATGTTTTCTGGTCGAACGGCGATGCTCAAAAAGGAACTCGTGGTAGAGAAAAAAGAAAAATTCATGCTACAGTTAGAGTATATGTTTGACGAAGATCACTTTACCAATAAATTAAAAATTCCGTCAATTTATGTTAGAGGTTTTATGTATTATGCTGTAGAAAACCCTAAATTTACGCGTGTTCTTGAAACCAAAAACAAAGTAAGTATTGAATTTCTTCTTTCTGAGCTTGCAGAAATGTATAAAGAAGGTATCACAGTAGATGGGAAATAATTTGATTTATCCCTATTTTCTTTTGTTCTTGTTCTGAGAACTATTTGTTAATGACTAATTAAAAAAATATATAGATGAAATTTAAAATTACAATCCTATCTCTCGCACTTTTATGTGGTCACTTTTTGTTTGCTCAAAGTCCGACGGATAAGTTAATAAAAGGTCAGGTAAGAAATCAATTAATTCCCGTAGAAGATGTAATTGTCTTTAATACCAAACATCATACAGGTGCGGCTGTAAATGCTTACGGATCGTTTGAGATACTAGCTTCAGTAAATGATACTTTGGTATTTTCTAGTCTTGTTTTTAAGTCCAAAAGAATGATTTTGAAAGAGGAAGATTTTATTGGGTCAAAAATTGTTGTGCCATTAGAGATCTTTACCAATGAGTTGGCTGAGATTGTTATTTTGGCTAAAAAAGAAGTGAATCCGGTTTCGAGTAGCACACAAAAATATGTCGATATGAGGTTTTTTGATGATCCACTTTCATCGCCAAAAAATACTTCTATGCCGTCAGATCAAACCATCGATAAAGGGATGGATTTTGTTAGGATTTACAAAGATGTAGTCAAAACCATGCGTAAAGATGTTCCTGGTAAAAAAGATTTTTACAAAGACACAACCTTTGCAGATTACGTAATTTCGCATGTAAATTATAGTTTTTTATCGAATACTTTGGCCTTGCATGACGATCAAATAAAACTGTTTTTGGTCTATTGTGAAAATGATTCAAAATCAAGAACGTTCATGAATCCTTCTTCAGAGTTTCAATTGCTTGATTTTTTAACTACCAAGAATAAAGAGTTTAAGAACATTAGTTCAAGTGGTAAATGAGAAAATTAAAACTATCTCTTTTATTTTCGATACTAATTATTGCTATGTCAAGTTTTGGTTTGCATAAATTCTATATGGGAATTTATCAAATTAACTATGCTCCAGAAAAAAAGATGCTTCAAATCACTACTAGGATTTTTGTAGATGATTTGAATAAAGCTTTAGAAAATAAATATAAAAAAGTAACACATATAGGTACCACCAAAGAAACGCAAGAAGACCTTGCTTTAATGCAAAAGTACCTGTCCGAAAAATTTAGACTTAAGATAAATGGCAAATTCATGCCAATGCAGTACTTAAGCAAAGAGATGGAAAGCGATGTGTTGATTTGCTACTTAAATATTAAGGGTATTTCGAAAATAAAAACTTTAGAAACATACAATGCTGTATTGACCGATTGGGACGCTGAACAACAAAACATTGCACATTTCACAGGTTTTGGAGCCAAACAAAGCTTTCTCTTTACAGAATCCGTAACGAATCATGTGTTAAAGTTCTAATTGGTAGCGGCTCTTTTGCCGAAATGTATTATTTTCACGCATTCAAATAACTTGAATTCGAATGATGAAGAAAATTACACTCTTATTTCTTTTTCCGGTGTTACTTATGGCACAAGAAAAAGCGGCTACCGTAGCTCCCAAGCAAGTAGGGAAATATGATACCAACAAGTTCAGACAGATGTATGATTTGTTGGCTACGCCAAATATGTTTCGTACGGCCTCTGGTACGCCAGGACCAGCTTATTACCAACAACAAGCTGATTATAAAATCGATGTAGAGTTGGATGATAAGAATGCAAAACTTATGGGTTCTGAGACGATTACTTACACCAATAATTCTCCCGATACATTAGAATATTTGTGGATTCAATTAGACCAAAATCAAGCAGCTAAAACGTCTGAAACTCCTTTAGCTGAAAATGATGGTATAGATCAAACTTTTCCAGCTAGTACATTTACCAATAAATTTTTAAAGAAGGATTTAGAACGTGGTTTTAATATTGAATATGTAAAGGACACAAAAGGTGCGCCTTTGTCTTATACAATCAATCATACCATGATGCGTATCAATTTGGCTTCGCCTATGAAGCCTGGAGCTACGATGTCTTTCTCGATTAAATGGTGGTATAACATCAATAACTATCAGTTAGAAGGTGGTCGTTCAGGTTATGAGTTATTCGAAAAAGAAGGAAACAGGTTATATGTTATAGCACAGTTTTATCCAAGAATGGCCGTTTACAATGACGTTGAAGGATGGCAGAATATGCAATTTTGGGGTAGTGGTGAGTTTGCATTGCCTTTTGGTAATTTTGACGTGAATATCACCGTTCCAGCAGACCATGTTATGGAAGCTACTGGAGAACTAACCAACAGGAGTGAGGTCTTCACGCCTGCACAAGTGAAAAGATATGAGCTGGCTCAAAAAACATTTGATAAGCCTGTCGTTATTGTAACACAAGCAGAAGCTGAGGAAGCAGAAAAGGGTTTTTCGAACAAGAAAAAAACTTGGAAATTCAGTGCCAAAAATGTTAGGGATTTCGGAATCTCAACTTCTAGAAAATTTATATACGATGCAATGGCGGTTAAGCTAAATGACAAAGTGGTCATGGCAGCTTCTGTATACCCAAAAGAGGCAAACCCGTTATGGGGAGAAACATCAACTATGATGGTTGCCCATACGCTAAAAAGTTATTCATCACACACTTTTGATTATCCATATCCAAAAGCGGTTTCAGTTTCGGCTGCAGACCAAGGAATGGAGTATCCTATGATTTGCTGGAACTTCGGTCGTCCTGACGAAAATGGAGTAACTAGTGAACAAGTTAAAAACGGAATGATAGGAGTAGTAATTCACGAAGTGGGACACAACTTTTTTCCAATGATTGTCAATTCAGATGAGCGTCAATGGACTTGGATGGATGAAGGTTTGAATTCGTTCATGGAGTTCATGGCCGAAGAGGAGCTAGGAACAAACTTTCCGTCAAGAAGAGGTCCTGCCAAAAATATCGTACCTTATATGAGTGGTGATCAAAAATATTTGGAACCAATTATGTCTAATTCAGAATCGATCATACAATTTGGAAACAATGCTTACGGAAAACCGGCTACGGGTCTTAATATTTTGAGAGAAACTATCATGGGTCGTGAGCTGTTTGATTATGCTTTCAAAGTGTATGCCAACCGTTGGAAATTTAAACATCCAACGCCTGAAGATTTCTTCAGAACCATGGAAGACGCTTCGGCAGTAGATTTGGATTGGTTTTTTAGAGGATGGTTTTATTCTACAGATTTTGTAGATATCGGGATTAGCAAAGTCAAACAATATTATGTAACCGAAACTCCTACGGCAGCTTTGAAAAATGCTAAAGTTAGAAAAGGACGTTTTGGATTGGATCCAGGACCTTTTGTTTATTTAGTAGAAGGAGATAATGCAGAGCTAGGTGCCAAAGATAAAAAAGCATTGCAAATCGAAGAGGTTAAATTACTGTCAGATTATGTAAGTACCCTTACTGCTGAAGAAAAAGGAAGTTTGAAATCTCCTAAATATTTTTACGAAGTAGAGTTCAATAAGCCAGGAGGTATGATTATGCCAATACTTGTTCAACTTACCTTCGAAGATGGATCGGTTGAGGACTTTAAGTATCCAGCTCAAATTTGGAGAAAGAATAATGAAACAGCCAGAAAAGTATACGCTACCGAAAAGGCTATTAAAAAAATACAAATTGATCCCAAGTTAGAAACAGCAGATATTGATGTAACCAATAATGCATGGCCCAAAGAAGCCGCTACCTCTAAGTTTGATTAGAAAGATTAAAAAGAAAAGAAAGACTCGATAAGAGTCTTTTTTTTTATGATTAATTTAAAAGACGAGGTTTTAAAATTTAATATCTTTGCAGCAACAAAAAAAACAAAATTATGTTTGGTATAGGAGGAGGCGAGTTGGTTTTTATAATGTTTATTGTTTTAATGCTATTTGGTGCCGACAAAGTGCCAGAGATTGCACGTACTTTGGGTAAGACCATCGCGCAAGTAAAAAATGCTACCAACGATATTAAGAGTGAAATACATAAAGGTATCGAAGAAAACGGATTGGATGCCAAATCACTAACCGATATGTCTGGCGGCTTAAGTAATAAAATCAATAAAACAGCCGAGGATCTCCTAGGCGATACCGTGACCCACGCCAACAAGATAAAAGAAGATATCGAAGAAATCTCAGGGCCAGTAAAACGTAACATGTAATGATCGAAAAAGTACTGTCGCTAGACACACAATTGCTCATATATCTCAACGGGTTAGGATCATCTACATTTGACGCATTATGGCTTGCAATCACCAAACAAACCAATTGGACGCCCTTTTTTTTGGTGCTACTCTATTTTATTTACAAAAAAATAGGAGGGAAGCAAACACTATTTGTTTTACTTTTTGTGGCGATACTTATTGCTATTACAGACCAAGCTACCAATGCGTTTAAATATACCTTTGAGCGTTTGCGTCCTTGCAGTAATCCCGAAATCAATACCATCATTCGAGTAGTAAAATCAAGTGCCTCTTTTAGTTTTTTCTCAGGGCACGCGGCGAACAGTATGGCTGTTTGTGTTTTTATTTATCAGTTGTTAAAGCCCTATTACAAGCATTTGAATTTACTATTTCTATGGCCATTAATATTTGCTTACAGCCGTATTTATTTAGGGTTGCATTATCCACTTGATATATGCTGCGGTTACCTATTCGGCATAACCTCAGGCTATTTTGTGTTCAGTGGATACAAACTAGCACAAGCCAAATATTTTCCGGTTTCATAATTATTAGAAGCTATTTCCAGCACTACATTACAATCTTACACGCCAAAATGGTTTTTTCTAAGCTACAAAAGGAGCTTCCGTTGGTCGCTCTTTTCTAGCAAGAAAAAAATCCATTTTGGCGTGCAAGGATTTTCATTTCGATCTGGGCTATGCCTTCTATTTCGATAAAAATAATTAGAATCTTAATTCTTATAGTTTAGTGGTGCAAATGTTAGAGCACACGACTTACCGTGAGTCCATCTCGTATAGGTAGTAAGACCGTTTCTACCCTTGGGTCATCTCGCAATAATTTGTTGTATTCGATCAATATTTTTGTGCTAACATCATTGGGGTGTACTTCTTCAACCACTTTACCACTCCACAAAACATTGTCAGACAGGATGATGCCGCCTTTATTCATCTTTGGAACAATCATTTCAAAATAATTGATGTAATTTTCTTTATCCGCATCAATAAAAACCAAATCAAATTTCGCCTCCAAATTAGGGATAATAGTCGTTGCTTCACCAAGATGCTGCGTTATTTGTGATCCCCAAGGCGATAAGTCAAAATGTTTACGCTGAAAATCAACCAATTCTTCCTTAATATCAATTGTGTGTAGGCTTCCGTTTTCTTGCATACCCTCACACAAGCACAAGGCCGAGTAGCCCGTATATGTACCAATCTCCAAAATAGTCATTGGGCGAATCAATTTTGACAACATACTCAAAACCCTACCTTGAAAGTGTCCGCTTAGCATTCTAGGCAATAATATTTTTTGATAAGTTTCTTTGTTCAAAGCCGCAAGTAGGGCAGGTTCTTTTTCAGAATGTTGCTCGATGTAGTCTTCTAAATCTTGTGAAAGGAAGTGCATTTTTTAATTTTTTGTAAAGTTATTAAATTATCAAAACAACAAATCAATTAATAGTCCTTAAATTTGCAGCATGCAATTAGAGAAAAAAGACATACGAGCATTAAGTAAAGACCAATTAAGAGATTTTTTTGTAGCCAATGGCGACAAGTCTTTTCGTGGTAATCAAGTATATGAATGGTTGTGGAGTAAAGGTGCACACAGCTTTGATGATATGACCAACCTCGCAAAGGAGGCCAGAACGATGCTGGAAACTCATTTTGTGATTAATCATATCAAAGTAGATACAATGCAAAGATCTGAGGATGGTACAGTGAAAAACGCAGTACGTTTGCATGATGGTCTTGTGGTAGAGTCCGTTTTGATTCCTACACAAACACGTACTACGGCATGTGTGTCCAGCCAAGTAGGTTGTAGTTTGGATTGTAACTTTTGTGCGACTGCACGTTTGAAGAGAATGCGTAATTTGGAACCAGGTGAAATTTATGACCAGGTTATTGCTATTGATAAAGAAAGTAAATTGTATTACAACCATCCGCTTTCTAATATTGTTTTCATGGGTATGGGTGAGCCATTGATGAACTACAATAATGTGATGAAGGCAATCGAAATGATTACGTCTGAAGAGGGTTTAGGTATGTCGCCGAAACGTATTATGGTGTCCACTTCTGGAGTTCCTAAGATGATTAAGAAATTAGCCGATGATGATGTGAAATTCAAACTAGCAGTTTCATTGCACTCTGCCATTGATGAAGTTCGTGCTCGAATCATGCCTTTTAGTGCTAATTTTCCTTTAGCCGATTTAAGAGAGTCATTAGAATATTGGTATAGAAAAACCAAGTCAAAAATATCATACGAGTATGTAGTTTGGAAAGGTATAAACGACAATAAAGAAGCAGTCGACGCCTTGGTTAAATTTTGTAAATACGTTCCATGCAAAGTTAATTTGATCGAATACAACCCAATTGATGATGGCGAGTTTCAACAAGCCTCTGAAGAAGCTACTAATGCATACATAAAAGCCTTGGAAGCAAGCGGAATTGTAGTTAAAGTGCGTAGGAGTAGAGGTAAAGATATCGATGCAGCTTGTGGACAATTAGCTAATAAAGAAGCTTAAGTTTATTTAAAAAATCAAAAGGGTTTGACAATTGTGTCAAACCCTTTTGATTTTATGCTACCTTTTCTTCACTTTCAAGTATTCTAATTCTTACCTAGCAATTATTTTCTGTTATGAAGTACTAAAAGCGGTTTTAAGGCTAATTGTTTTTCCTAAATAATGTAACTTTGACACCGAAATGAATGTTACCTCACAAATAAAACAACCCATCTTTGACGAAATGGAACTTTTTGAAAAAAAGTTTCGTGATGCTATGACTTCGCAAGTAGCCTTGCTAAATCGTATCACCTATTATATTGTTAATAGAAAGGGGAAACAAATGCGACCAATGTTTGTTTTTTTGTGTGCCAAAATGGTGGCAGACGGTCAAGTAAATGAGCGCACCTACCGTGGCGCTTCTGTGATTGAATTAATACATACGGCCACACTTGTACATGATGATGTAGTGGATGATAGCAATCGACGCCGAGGTTTTTTCTCCATAAACGCACTTTGGAAAAATAAAATTGCCGTATTAGTCGGTGATTATTTATTATCGAAAGGGCTGCTGTTGTCTATAGATAATGAGGATTTTGATTTACTCAAAATTATATCAGTTGCAGTACGGGAAATGAGTGAGGGAGAATTGCTTCAAATCGAAAAAGCAAGACGTCTTGATATTACCGAAGATATCTATTATGAAATTATTCGAAAAAAAACAGCAACACTTATAGCTGCTTGTTGTGCTCTTGGTGCGAAATCTGTGATTGATGATGAAGTTCAGGTAGAGAATATTCGAAAATTTGGTGAGCTAATTGGTATGGCATTTCAAATCAAAGACGATTTGTTTGATTACTCTGAAGAAGCCATCGGTAAACCAACCGGAATCGATATCAAAGAACAAAAAATGACATTGCCTTTGATTCATGTTCTTAATACATGTACAGTCAAAGAAAAGTCATGGTTAATCAATTCGATAAAAAATCACAACAAAGACAAGAAGCGTGTGAAAGAAGTAATTGCTTTTGTCAAAAATAACCGCGGCTTACTTTATGCCGAAGAAAAAATGGTTTCTTTCCAACAAGAAGCTTTACATATCCTTGATAATTATCCCAAGTCTGAATTTAAAGACGCACTTATTTTGATGGTTAATTATGTTATCGAAAGAAAGAAGTAGTCCTTTTTTTGGCTTTTTACATCAATCGGATTCCAATTATTAAAATTTTTTATATTTAATTGCACCATCATGCAACCTTTTTGCATTGACATTCGTCTATAGTTATAGAACCCTTTTACAATAACTTTGAAAGTAATCAACTTAAATCAGGAGGAAAAAGAAATGATTCAGCTAGCTGTCGATCACAATCGTCATGCACAGCAAAAAATCTATACACGATTTTCTCCAAAAATGTTAAGCATCTGTCGTTTGTATGTCAAAGATATACAACAAGCCGAAGATGTTATGATTACATCTTTTATGAAGGTCTTCTCAAGTTTGAAAAATTTTCAACACAACGGAAGCTTTGAAGGATGGATTAGGCGCATTATGGTAAACGAATGTATTTCTTTTTTACGGGTACACAAAAAGGTACATTTCTTAGAAGATACTTTTGTTACAGAAGAAAATACAGTTGATAATGAGTGTGAGTTAGCAGTGGACGATCTTCAGTTATTGATTGATAATTTACCTGACGGTTACAAATTGATTTTCAATCTCTATGCGATTGAGGGATTCAAACACAAAGAAATTGCGGTGATGCTGGGGATAAATGAGGGAACGTCAAAGTCACAATTGTCACATGCGAGAAAGATTTTGCAACAGCAAATTAAGGCAACTAAAAAGTACGATTATGGAAGTAAATAAATTCGATAAGAATATCAAAGAAAGAATAGAGGCAAGAATGATTGTGCCTTCTACGGATGCTTGGGAGAAATTAGAAGCGATGTTACCAGTTGCTCAAAAACCAAAACGCAGATTAACATGGTGGTATGTTGCCGCTAGTTTTGTGGGTGTGGCGTTGGTTAGTTCTGTATTTTTCAATCAAATAGCACCAATTGAGGTTGCTGTAGGTGATTCGATAGTAGTAGAACAAGATGTGGTATATCATGTTACAGATGTTGTAAGTGATCCTAAGGATGAAACGGAGATGGTGAAAAAACAGCATACGACTGTTGCAAGTACAAACAACTTGATTAAAATCGACAAACGCTCAAGCCAATCTCAGATAAAGAAAAATGATATAGTTGCTAATGCGATTATAGAAAGTGTGCCGAAGGTTATTGCTCTAGATACAAAACCAAGTACTGCAAGTAGTCGCAAAAGCTACATTAGCGGCGAAAAGCTCTTAGCGGAGGTTCTTGATTTAAATTCAAATGATTATAACGTAGAGAAGCCTTATGAAATTGGTAAAACTGGAATAACTACAGATCCCAATACGCTGCTATCTACTGTTGAAGTGGAACTAAATCAATCATTTAAAGAATCTACTCTACAGAAAGTAAATAAGAAGATAAATGTGGTTCGAACAGCTTTTGTAAATAGAAATTATCAAGAATAAGTACATAATTCATCACCATTTAATAAATTAATTTTATGAAAAAGAATGTTTTAATTATAGCGATTTTAATGCTGAGTTTTGTAGTGCAATTAAGTGCTCAAGAGTCGGATACGATAAAAGAAAAGGTTGAATGGTTTCATGCGGGATCTAAACCAACTAGTTATGAAATGGGATCAGTTGCTAATGCTACATCGACCGTTTCAAATGTTTTACAAATAAAATCTATTGATAATAAAATAGAGGGATTTGGAACGATGATGAAAACAGTTAAAGCCAATACGTATTTGGGTAAAATGGTTAAGATGTCGGCGTATGTAAAGAGTACTAATGTAAAATCTTGGGCAGGTTTGTGGATGCGTGTCGATTATTACAAAGAAGCTGTTCTCGCTTTTGACAATATGCGTGATCGACCTATTAGAAAAACAACGGACTGGACAAAGTATGAAGTAATTTTATTTGTTCCCAATGAAGCTACATCTATCTCATACGGTCTTTTACTTGACAGCACTGGTCAAATTATGTTCAAGGATGTGACGCTCGAGATTATAGCGGAAACTGCCGTAGAAACAGGATCAATTAAAGGGAAAGTCATCAAGAAAATATCCTTCGAAAAGAGAGCAAGGGCAATTGGAAGTGAAATTAAAAAAATTACTGATAAGGAAAAATTAGCACTAAAAACAGCTGTTGATTCACTAGATAAAGAAGTTGAAAACGGCCACATGACAGCTGCTGTGGCAAAGGAAGTGAAACTTACGAAAGCAACGGAGCATGCAAATACTATTGATAAAAAAGTAGCGATTGAAGAAGCTAAATTAAATCAGTTGGTCAAAGATCAAGTTGAAGGGAAAGTAGAGAAAGAAAAAAAATCCTCAGGCATAATACTAACCACTGGAGATAGTAACTTATCAATAGACGAGGATAGGACCGAAATTAATTTAACCTCATTTAAAGTTTATAATAACCAAGAAGATAAACTGGATCGTCGTTATAAAAGAACCACTTCGCAAATGGTGCTTGCAATGGGATTAAATAATTTAGTTACTGATCAACGT
The DNA here is from genome assembly GCF_003076455.1 of Flavobacterium faecale. Lineage (NCBI taxonomy): Bacteria > Pseudomonadati > Bacteroidota > Flavobacteriia > Flavobacteriales > Flavobacteriaceae > Flavobacterium > Flavobacterium faecale. The sequence continues at coordinate 252,055 of NZ_CP020918.1, read as the reverse complement.
GTTCAAAATGCTGATTTTAAGTATTTGGGTTCTCATTTCTATGAATGGGGCTTAACATTTAATTCAAGGATTTTTAAAGAGGCTAATGTTCTACATGCAAAATACGGTTTGTCCTTAATGTATAACAATTTGAGAGCTACAGATAATAGAGCGTTTGCTGTTGATGGGAATCAAACCAAATTAGAAGTCAATCCGGTGAGTTATGAGGACTCTAGGTTTAGAACTGTTTCATTGGTTGTTCCTTTGCATCTTGAATTTGATTTCTCTAAAGCGAAAGAAATAGATGGGAAACAGTATTTTAAAACTCACGATAGTTTTCGTTTAGGTATCGGAGGATATTTTGGAGCCAATGTGAAATCAAAACAAATAACGACCTACGATGATGACGGATATAAAGCTAGGGAAAGGGTGAAAGGAGATTTCAATGTAAACAATTTTGTATACGGTCTAAGCACGTACATAGGTTACAAAGCTACAAGTTTATACCTGAAATATGATCTAAATCCTTTATTCAAGGATAACATTGTAAAGCAAAATAACCTGTCCCTTGGTGTGCGTTTTGATTTTAATTAGAATATTTTTTGTTTAGTTGGCAAGCCCTTTCAGATATTAAATCTCGAAAGGGTTTTGCTATTTAAAAACTTTGTAACTTTGACTTTTTATAACTTTTATTCCAAAAAAAATTGATTTCAAAAGCTACTGTTGATACCGTTTATGAAACTGCTCGTGTAGAGGAGGTTATTGGTGATTTTGTTCATTTGAAGCGTGCGGGTAGTAACTTCAAAGGGTTGAGTCCGTTCTCAGATGAGCGCTCGCCATCCTTTATGGTTTCTCCTGCAAAAGGAATTTGGAAGGATTTTAGTTCTGGAAAAGGGGGGAATGCTATTGCTTTTATCATGGAGCACGAACATTTTACGTATCCGGAAGCTATTCGATATTTGGCCAAAAAGTACAATATCGAAATCGAAGAAACCGAACAAACGAACGAAGAGAAAGCCAATATGGATGCTCGTGAGAGTATGTATCTAGTATCTGAGTTTGCCAAAAGTTATTTTCACAATACTTTATTGAAGTCTGAAGAAGGTAAAGCCATCGGCTTATCCTATTTCAAGGAACGAGGTTTTACAAGCGAAACTATAGAGAAATTTAGTTTAGGATATTCTCCTGAAACCTGGGATGCATTAACCAAAGAAGCATTAGGGAAAGGGTATAAATTAGAGTTTTTAGAAAGTACAGGTTTGACCATTCCTAGAGAGGATAGACCATTTGACCGATTCAAAGGTCGTGTGATGTTTCCTATTCAGTCTATGTCTGGTCGTACTTTAGGGTTTGGTGGTCGAATTTTAACCAATGACAAAAAAGCGGCTAAATATCTCAATTCACCAGAGAGTGACCTGTACCACAAGAGTAAAGTTTTGTATGGTATTTATCAAGCCAAACAAGCCATTGCCAAGCAAAACAATTGCTATTTGGTTGAAGGATATACAGATGTGATTCAATTCAATCAATCTGGGATAGAAAATGTAGTGGCATCATCAGGTACTGCTTTAACACCAGATCAAATTCGATTGGTAAACAGACTAACAAAAAACATCACAGTACTTTTTGATGGAGATGCTGCGGGTTTACGTGCTTCTGTACGTGGAATCGATTTGATTCTGGAGGAAGGAATGAATGTTAAAGTCTGCACGTTTCCTGATGGAGAAGATCCGGATAGTTTTGCCAGAAAAACATCTTATGATGATTTGGTAGCCTATTTGGAGACAAACGCCAAAGATTTTATCCAGTTCAAAGCCTCGCTTTTGATGGACGAAGCCAAAAATGATCCAATCAAGAAAGCCGATTTGATTCGAGATATGGTAACTAGTATCTCCAAAATTCCAGATCGTATTCAACGTGAGGTTTACATCCAAGAGTGTTCACGCATCATGGATATTTCGGAGCAAGTTTTGGTCAGTACTTTGGCGCAATTAAACCAAAAAGAAGTCGCAGAAGTAGAGAAGAAGTATAAAAAGGAACAAAAGTCTTTTGAGGTAGTCAAAAATGATCACCCTGAAGCTTTAGAAAAAGTAGACATTTTGTACCGCTTAGAGCGCAAGATTATCGAAATTTTACTTTTGTATGGTAATAAAGAAGAGGAATTTGAAGATACTTTTTTTAAAACCAATGAAGAAGGTGATGTCGTAAATGTTGTTGAAAAAAAGAAATTAAAAGTCTTTTATCGAATATATCTAAGTTTGCAAGAAGATGAAGTAGAGTTGGCAAACCCATTATTTAGGGCTGTGTATAATGATTTAATCAATCATTATTTGCAAAATGAAACCTTTAGTCTGGAGCAATATTTGATGCACCTTCCGTCAAATTATGCACAAGAGGTTACAGATATCTTGATGGAAGACGAAAAATTGGTGATGCACGACTGGGAAGGCCAAAACATCTTCCCGAAATCAAAGAATGATACAATAGCTCAAAATGTAACCGAAACTATTTTGACCATGCGTTGGTACTTGGTCGGTAGCATTATAGAGGAATTAAAAAACTCCATATTACCTGATACAGATAATACGGAGTCTATTTCAATGATTATGGATTATAATACCCTAACAACTGCTTTTTCAAAAAAACTAGGTAGGGTAATGTCTCGTTTTAGTTAGACTAAACGATCTCTAATTTTTTAGCTTTTTCAACTAAATCAACTAGATTGGTAACATTTAATTTTGTCAATAATCTCAATTTGTAAGTACTAATTGTTTTTTCGTTCAATCCTAAGATTGTAGCGATTTCGTGGTTCTTTTTACCTCCACTTAAGTAACGCAATACTTCAACCTCACGGTTAGAAAGTTTTCTGTACAAACGTTCGCTTTTACTTTGCTTAGCAATAAGAGCCAAGTTTTTCTTAACGGTTTCGTTCATAATTACTTTTCCTTGGCTTACTTTAATAATAGATTGTCCAAGAGTTTCCAATTTTTCTTTCTTGTGTACATATCCAGATACACCAGCTTTAATAGCATTTGGTGCGTAGATTTGCTCAGAAAGATTACTGAAAATCATAATTTTTGTTTTTGGGAAGTTTTTCAAGATTGATTTAATCTCAAAAATACTTGCAAGACCTTCCAATTCGAGGTCAAGAATTAAGATATCTATCTCTTTTGTAAGAAGAATATCTCTAATCATCAAAAAGCTACCTACATTGGCAGTAATTGAAATTTCTGCATTGTCTTTGAAATACGATTTTACTCCAAAATGCACTACGGGTAAGCTATCAGCTAAACAAACTTTTATCATGGTATTTAATTTTTGTGGTATTTAATTTATATTAATTTTGTAATTGTTTATCAATGAGATGGTTGATTATATTTATAAAGTTAATTAAAAAAATTTGTTATGCAAATTTTTCGGACAAAAAATTATAAATTTTTCACGGAACACACAGGTATTGGGTTCATTTTGTGTTGGTTAGCTTTATTAAGTCTTTGGTAGATAGCATAAACTTCTTTTTCTCTATCGCTGTAATTAGCCGGAGATTCGTTGTTTTCTGCGGCTAACATAGCCCATTCTAGCTCGTCATAGCTTGCGCCCAATTGTTGTTCATCTGTTTTTTCGTCACCAAATAGTCCGTCAGAGGGTTGTGCTTTTAAAATAGAGTCGGGAACAGCAAGGAAAGAGGCCAATTCAAAAACTTCCGATTTCATTAAATCGGCAATTGGACTGATGTCTACACCACCATCTCCGTATTTAGTATAGAATCCTACACCAAAATCTTCGACTTTATTTCCAGTTCCGGCAACAAGTAATCCATGTACTCCTGCATGGTAGTATAAGGTTGTCATGCGCAAACGGGCACGGGTATTCGCTAATGTAAGTTGTAATTTTGCATCATCAAAATCAGCAGGTACTTGACTTTTAAAAGATTCAAATACGGGTGTTAAATCGGTTTCAACACTAGAAACGTTTGGGAAACGATTCTTTAACTGCGTTATATGTTCACGACCGCGGCTTACGTGGTCTTTATGTTGGTGTATTGGCATTTCTACGCACAAAACTTGTAGTCCTGTTTGAGCACACAAAGTAGAAGTCAAGGCGGAGTCAACTCCTCCTGAAATCCCGATTACAAATCCGTTTACTCTCGCTGCAGTTGCATAATTCTTTAACCAGTTGACAATGTGTGTATTTACTTTTTCAACTATAGTGGCATTGTTTTTAGTCATAATTGTTTCAGTTTTAAAAAGCAGGAATATGTATATTTGCAAACAATTGCTAATTAGGTACAAATAGTAGTTTATTCGTGACAAATTTAAATAAAAAAATATGAAATTATATTGTATTCCAATTCTTATCTGTTTCTTTTTCCTTTCTTGCGACAAAAAAAGCAAGATTGAAGGAGAAATTGATGAAATTTCTGTCAATGTAAAAGTCGAACGTTTTGATAAAGCGTTCTTTGAGTCTACTCCAAATGATCTTGAAAAGTTAAAAAAGCAGTATCCTTTGTTTTTTCCAGAAGGAAATGAGGATGCAGTTTGGATTGAAAAGTTGCAAAATCCTTTATGGAAAGAGCTGTTTGTAGAGGTCGAAAAAAAGTATGCTAACTTTGATGTGCAGCAGGAAGAATTTAAACAATTATTTCAACATCTCAAATTTTATTTTCCAGAGACAAAAACGCCAAAGGTGATTACCGTTATAGGAGAGATGGATTACAATAACAAAGTCATCTATGCTGATAGTTTGGTCGTGGTAGCACTAGAATTGTATTTAGGTAAAGAACATCGTTTTTATGAGTTTCCAAAATATATCAAGCAAAATTTTGAACCATCTCAAATCATGCCCGATGCAGTCTCAAGTTTTTTTAGATCGAAAGTGAAGCCTAATACCGAAAAGAGTTTGCTGTCAAAAATGATATATGCAGGAAAAGAATTGTATTTGAAAGACAAATTAATTCCGAATGCTACTGATGCTGATAAAATGGGGTACAGTCCAGAACAATTGAAATGGTGTGAGGATAACGAACAATATATGTGGGAATATTTTATAGAAAAACAACTCCTATATAATGATGATGTAAAATTGGCCGGTCGATTTGTAAATCCAGCTCCGTTTTCTAAATTTTACCTAGAAATAGACAATGAGAGCCCAGGAAGAGTAGGGGCTTGGTTAGGATGGCAAATTGTACGTGCCTATATGGATAACAATGAGAGTAACTTGGCGACTCTTTTTGATTTAAATGCCAAAGAAATATTTGAAAAATCGAAATATAAACCTAAGAAATAATGTCAAATAAAAATAGATCAGAAATAAATTTCCTTGTTGAATTAGACGATAATCGTGTACCCGAAAAATTAATGTGGTCTGCCAAAGACGGTGGGGTTCAGTTAGAAGAAACGAAAGCGATTATGCTTTCCATTTGGGACAGTAAGGTCAAAGAGAGTATGCGTATAGATTTGTGGACAAAAGATATGCCAGTAGACGAAATGAAAATCTTCTTTCACCAAACATTGGTTGCGATGGCTGATACTTTTCACAGAGCCACAGGTGATGAGAAAATGACCGCTACCATGAAAGATTTCTGTGAGTACTTTGCTGAAAAATTAGAATTAAAAGCAGAAGAATAGTTTCTATTACTATATAGGTAGAAATACAACATGCAAAATATGTTGCAATTGCCGTTGCATAGGCATGCATAGCATTGGAAAGCTTTTGTGTGGTTTCAATAAAATAGAGTCATCCCAGTATATATCAACAAGCACAACGAGAGTTGTGCTTTTTTGCGTTTTATAATATTTGTACATTTAAAGGTAAACTTTGTTAGTTGGATCGGTATATGAACGGTTATGTAGCGCTAGAGTTTTGATTAATATCGTAAGTATGTTTGATGTATCTGATTGTTTGAAAGGTATGTTGAAGTATGGTGTTTGTAAAGTACTGATTTGTAACTGCATATTGATTTTTATGACTTAAACAACTATTAAAATTTTAATAATGCCAGATTTTTTTTGATTAGTTTAACACAGCAGAAAACTTTAATGAAGTAATTTGGCTTGAAGAAATGGTAAGGAGAAAGATGTACTTTCAAATTTATCACAACAATTAAATAATTCAAAAAGTATGGAAAAATATGCGCTATTAGGTCGTTTAGAGGCTAAGCCAGGTAAAGAAAATGAAGTAGCTGCTTTTATAAAAAATGCACTACCCATTGCAATTGGAGAACAAGAAACTGTAAAATGGTACGGATGGCAAATTGGACCATCGACTTTTGGAATTTTCGATACATTTGAAAGTGAAGAAGGAAGACAGGCACACCTTGCTGGTCAAATTGCAGCAGAATTAACAAAACATGCGGGTGATTTATTATCTCAAGATCCTGTAATTGAATTTTTGAATTTGCTTGCGGTGAAATAACATTTGTCATCAAGCAAATTATATTCATTAATCTAAACCAGAGTTGTTTTTACTATTTATAAGTTAAAAATGCCTACATTAGAAGTTAGAAAACCAACATGAAAATTTTATGTTGGTTTTTTAATTTATTTTCTAACCTTATGCGCTAAATAAAGTACAAAATGACTTTAGAAACAATTTTAAAAAATCAAGAAAACGTAAAAGTTATTGATTTAAAATTTGATTACAACTCTTATTATCCTTTAGATTTATCTGTTACAAATGCTAATTTGGATACGGTTTCGTTGACTAATGCGGATGAATTTGAGTCTTACATCAATTCGTATTTAGCGGCAAACAAGGGTAGTGTTGCCTACGGCGGGTACAATGAAAAACGTAATTTGTACAAGCGAAGTACTGATTTTAAGGACGATCAAACCGAAGAACGCAATATTCATATTGGGCTAGATCTTTGGGTAGAAAAAGGAACAACTGTTTTAGCAGCACTAGATGGAAAGGTTCATAGTTTTGAAAATAATGATAGCTTAGGGAATTATGGTCCCACCATTATCCTGAAACATCGTATAGATAATTGCACCTTTTACACTTTGTATGGTCATTTGTCCCTAGACAGTATTGAGGATATTAAAGTTGGTCAAGAATTTAAAAAAGGCGACAAAATAGCTAGGCTTGGTGGTGCTAGTGTAAACGGGGATTATGCTCCACATTTACACTTTCAAATTATAGCAGATATTGGTGATTACAGTGGCGATTATCCTGGTGTTTGTAGCGCAACAAATCAACAGTTTTATTTGAAAAACTGTCCTGATCCAAATTTATTACTTAAAATTAAACTTTAAAAAGAAAAAATTTATCCTCTTGATCAGTATTCTTTTTTTTTTCTAAAAATTCTAATGTTTTGATCATGCCATCTTGCAATTCTTTTCAGCACAAATCTCTTTTGCATAGCAATGAAAATAGTGTCATTTGTTCCAAAAAGTACAGCTTGTGTTGTGCTTTTTTATTTTATGATGAATTTGTAAATAGGAAATCAAATCTTTCTCTTTAGCCCCGATTGTAGGGGAAATCCTTTTGGGGGTAGCTCCCGATTTTTCGGGATGCCCCCAAAAGATTGAAACGAAAAGCGGGAACAATAATGCCTGATACTGCTAAATATTCTGCTCCTAGAAAAAATAATTATAACATATTTTTATTGTCACTGCTTTTCATTTGTATCCATGACAGGTTGTGGTGACGGTTAGGATTGTAGAGGATGGTGTTTTGGTAAGATGTTTTGTTTGGTTTTTTTATAAATTTTTTGTAACTTACTAGTATATAAACTAATACCATAAAAACATGAAAAACGTAAAATTACTTTTATTCGGACTTGCACTGTTCTCTTTGATGCTGACCTCTTGTAATAAAAAAAGAAACAAATTGGAACAATCTTGGAAAGTTACCGAAGTTGTAGATAAAGTGCCACTGTCAGACTCAATAAAGAAGGATATTCTTGAAAAAGGAAATTTGACTTTTGCTGATAAAGGGATTGTGAATGGGCATTTGGAACGTGATTTTATTGATGGCGTGTATCATTTGAAAGACAAAGGAAAAACGGTGACTATAAAAGATGAGACAGGAACACCGTTTACATTTACAAGTACTATAGACGAGGATCAACTAGTTTTGGAAAATGATGATATAAAATTTGTCTTTTCGAATAAATAGCAAAATCTGCTTCAACAACATAAAAAACCCCAAAAACAAAGCTTGTTTTTGGGGTTTTTGTATGAGTATAATTAGGTGTTTAAAACTGGTCTCCGTTTTTAAACATCTCTTGGTTTACTTCGTCAATATAACCTAGTAACTCCTCTTTACCGATACTTTCGGTTGCTGAGGTTACAAAATATTGGGGCATCTCGGCCCAGTTATTAGCAAACATATTCTTTTTGTAAGCGGCAATGTGCGAGTCTATCTTTGTTTTACTAATCTTATCTGCTTTGGTAAAGATGATGCAAAACGGAATCTCGCTTTCTCCCATATACGACATGAATTCAACATCAATCGCTTGTGCTTCATGACGAATGTCAATCAATACAAAGGCGCAAACTAATTGTTCTCTGTTTTCAAAATAGTCGGTAATAAACTGTTGGAATACAGATTTTGTTTTTTTTGAAACTTTGGCATAACCGTAACCAGGTAAATCGACCAAAAACCAGTTTTTGTTGATTAAAAAGTGGTTGATTAATTGTGTTTTCCCAGGTCTTCCTGAGGTTTTTGCAAGCTTTTTTTGGTTGGTTATCATGTTAATTAACGATGATTTTCCAACATTTGATCTACCTATAAATGCATACTCTGGCAAAAAGTCTTTTGGACATTTGGCAGCATCAGAGTTACTGATTATAAATTCGGCAGTATTAATTTTCATACGCTATGGTATTTATGTAAGGTGCTATCCTCACTTGTATTTAGTTACATATTGGTTTTGATCAACCATTCTTCAAGTACCCTGTTAAACTCATCTGGATGCTCCATCATGGCAGCATGTCCGCAATGATCAATCCAGTATAAGGTAGAGTTGGGTAGTAATTTATTAAACTCTGTTCCCACCTCTGGAGGTGTAACTTTGTCGTTTTTACCCCAAATAATACATGTTTGCACGTGCATTTTTGGTAAATCTTTTGCCATATTGTGACGAATAGCACTTTTGGCGATGGTCAACGTTTTGATCAATTTGATACGGTCGTTTACAGTAGCGTATACTTCGTCAATCAATTCTGGCGTTGCAATTTTTGGGTCATAAAATACATCTTCAGCTTTTTTCTTGATATATTCGTAATCACCTCTTTTTGGGTAGCTGTCGCCCATGGCACTCTCGTACAAACCCGAGCTTCCTGTGATTACCAATCCAGCCACTTTTTCTGGATACATTTTGGTATGGTACAATGCAATATGTCCGCCAAGAGAATTCCCTAACAAAATTACTCTATCAAATCCTTTGAAGGTGATAAAATCTTTTACGTATTTGGCAAAACTCTTCACATTAGTCTTAAGTATGCTTTGGGTATATATAGGCAAGTCTGGAATGACAATTTTATATCCTTTCTCAGAAAAGTAGCTCGCAACACCATCAAAATTGCTCAATCCTCCCATGAGGCCATGCAAAATTACGATAGGCGTTCCCTCTCCAGCTTCGTAGTAGCTGTATCTACCTTCTTTCTTGTAGTATTTTTCCATTTTGTTTAATGCGAATTTCAATTTTCACAAATATAGGATTTATAAAGTAAAAACGAATTTTTGAATATCTTTTTTAAATAGAATCTTTTTCGAAAGGAATAGTGGTAAAAATACTGCATTTTATCTACACATGAAACACCAGTATAAATAGCAAAAAAAGATTAAAAATGTTAAAATGATAAGGATTATTTAAATGTGCTTTTATGGTCTGTGAATATTCTTACCACGGACCATTTTTTAGGCTAATGTGTTGATCGTATATAAATTAGGGGTTGCGGGAGTATTGTGGTTAAACTTATCAACAAAGTGGTAGATAGTGGTATAATGTGGTATAATTTTTTATATTTTTGCTTAGATCAATAGTTAAACAGAAAAGATTGAATACAATTGTAGGAACATATGAGTGCAAAGTTGACGCTAAAGGGAGGGTAATGTTACCTGCACCTTTAAAAAAGCAGTTAACTACCTCACTTCAAGACGGTTTTGTTTTGAAGCGTTCTGTGTTTCAATCTTGTTTAGAGCTTTATCCCATGGAAGAATGGAATTTGATGATGGCAAAAATCAACAAATTAAATCGCTTCGTAAAGAAGAATAATGACTTCATCAGACGTTTTACCGCTGGTGTAAAGATTGTTGAGATTGATTCTTTGGGGCGATTATTAGTTCCCAAAGATTTAGTGGGTTTTGCGAATATTGCCAAAGATGTTGTTTTTTCATCAGCGGTGAATATTGTAGAAATTTGGGACAAAGATTTATACGAGCAATCGATAAATGGAGAAGATATTGATTTTGCAGATTTGGCAGAAGAGGTAATGGGAAATTTAAATGACGACGACAATGGAATATCATAATCCAGTTTTACTACACCAATCAATTGATGGTTTGGATATAAAGCCAGATGGGGTTTATGTAGATGTAACTTTTGGAGGTGGAGGTCACTCAAGAGAAATTTTGAATAGGCTAGGGCCAAACGGAAAACTGTTTGCCTTTGATCAAGATGAAGATGCATTGGCAAATGCTATAGACGATAGTCGATTTGTTTTGATAAATGAGAATTTCCGTTTTATAAAACGGTTTTTGCGTTTTTATGGGGCAAAAGAAGTAGATGGGATTTTGGGTGATCTAGGTGTTTCATCGCACCAATTTGATGTTCCGGAAAGAGGTTTCTCTACTCGATTTGATGCTGACCTAGATATGAGAATGAGTCAGAAAAATGAGTTGAGCGCTTACAAAGTGGTAAATGAATATGACGACGCCAATCTAAGAAGGGTTTTTTATGACTATGGAGAGTTGAAAAATGCACCAGCTTTGTCTCGTACCATTATCGAAGCTAGAGAACAACAACCGATCAAGACAACCGATGATTTAAAAGAGATTTTAGCAAAATATTTGCCTGAGCGTGTTCGAAACAAAGTATTAGCTCAGATTTATCAAGCCATTCGAATTGAAGTGAATCAAGAGATGGATGTTTTAAAGGAGTTTTTGGAACAATCACTTGAGATTTTAAAACCCGAAGGGCGATTGAGTATTATTTCGTATCACTCCCTAGAAGATCGTTTGGTGAAACGTTTTATGAAAAACGGAATGTTTGAAGGGGAACCTGAAAAAGATTTTTTTGGAAACTTTTCAGTGCCTTTCAAAACGGTGGGTAAGTTGATCATTCCAAATGATGCCGAAATCAAAATAAATAATAGAGCGCGATCAGCAAAGCTTAGAATTGCAGAAAAAAAATAAGAATAAAAATGAAAAAAGGAGTTTATAGTCTCTTAAAAGCTAAGTTTCTTATCGATGATGATTCGATGAAAAATTGGCGCTTTATCGTTTTTATTATCATTCTAGCAATTTTTATGATTGCGAATACACAACGATTCGAACAAAAGGTTTTTAAAATAGCCGCTCTTACTAGCGAGGTAAAAGAGTTGCGATCTGAGTTTGTAGATAGACGTTCGCAATTGATGAAGTTACGAATGGAATCGACGGTTTCAGCAAAAATGGTTGCCAAAGAAATTTTTCCTTCTACGGTACCACCAGTAAAAATAAAAGTTAAAAAAGAAGCAGAAAAAGGATTTTTGAAAAAATTATGGCAGTAGAGGACAAAAACATATCATATAGAATGTACCTAGTAGCATTTGGCATCTTTTTGATGGCGATTGCTATTGCTGTGAAATTGACTAATATTCAATGGGTAGAGGGTGATTATTATCGAAAATTAGCCAAAGAAAGAACGGTTCGTAATTTTGTAATCCCAGCCAACAAAGGAAATATTTATTCGTCTGACGGGAGTTTATTAGCAACATCGATTCCGAATTATGCCATTCGTTTTGATGCAGTTGCACCAAAAGCAGAAACTTTCGAAAAAAATGTTGGATCACTAGCAGATTCTCTGGCCTTGATGTTAGGCAAGCCAAGTAGTTATTATCAAAATGAATTGCGTCGTGCAAGAGCCAATAATAACCGTTATTATTTGATTTCTCGCGATTTGAGTTATACGGATTATATCAAAATAAAAGGTTTTCCATTGTTTAAGTTAGGTGCTTACAAAGGCGGAATTATCGTAGAACAAAAAACAGTTAGAGAACATCCAATTGGTAAAATTGCAGAACGTACGATTGGTTACGAACGTCAAACGGGGGAAACTTCTTTTGAAGGTAAAGGGATCGAATGGGCCTACCGCGATTACTTGAATGGTAAAGACGGAAATATTTTAAAACAAAAAATCGCAAAAGGGCAATGGAAACCTATTCGTGATTTGAATGAAGTAGATCCTCAAGATGGATACGATGTGATCTCAACAATAGATGTATATATTCAAGATATCGCACACCATGCTTTATTGAAGCAGTTGGAAGAATTTGAGGCCGATCACGGTTGTGTGGTGGTTATGGAAACAGAGACGGGAGCTGTTAGAGCAATTTCTAATTTAGGAAGAGCAAAAGATGGTAGTTATTATGAAACTACAAATTATGCTGTTGCTGAGTCGCACGAGCCAGGTTCTACTTTTAAACTAGTAGATATGATGGCTTTGCTAGATGATAAAGTGGCTGATACTAGTACGGTATATGACAGTAAAGGTGGTGTAATTAAATATTCGGGTAAATCGGTACGTGATTCACATGAAGGTGGTTACGGAAAAATTTCTTTGGCTCGTGGATTTGAATTGTCTTCAAACACGGTTATGGTACAAGCTGTTTATAATGCCTACAAAGATGAACCATCTCGTTTTGTTAATCATGTGAATTCATACGGATTAAACAAAAAATTGAATATGGATTTTAAAGGTGAAGGACGTCCTTATATTCCGCAACCATCAAATAAAAGTTGGTCCAATATCTCCTTGCCATGGATGGCCTTTGGATATGGTGTTTCGGTGACGCCGATGCAAACTTTGGCTTTTTATAATGCTGTTGCAAATAATGGAGTGATGGTAAAACCGTATTTCGTTTCTGAAATTAAAGAATGGAATAAAACCATCAAAAAAATAGAAACGGAAGTGATTAATCCAAGAATATGTTCGCCAGAAACTATTTTGAAACTGAAAGCAGTTTTGAAAAATGTAGTCAAAAAAGGAACAGGGTCTAAGTTGTATTCGAAAGAGTTCTCGATGGCTGGAAAAACTGGGACGGCGCAGGTTAATTATGGTAGAGACGGTGGGTCTGGTAAATATTACGCATCATCGTTTGTTGGATTCTTTCCTGCTGACCATGCAAAATATTCGTGTATCGTAGTGGTACATAAGCCAAGTACAAAAAATAATAATTATTATGGTGCCGATGTTGCAGGGCCAGTTTTTAAACGTATTGCTCAAAAAATATTCACCGATGTTCCGTCCACAAATGAGATCAAGAACATTAACAAAAAGATTCCAAAACAAGAATCAAGTTATGGTGCATACTACACTAGCGCACAAAAAAAGAATGAAAAAGTACCCAACGTCAAAGGGATGCCGGGTATGGATGCAGTTGCATTATTAGAAAATTTAGGTTTACGAGTGAGAGCAAAGGGTATTGGTAAAGTAAAAAATCAATCCATACTAGCGGGTCAAGAGGTTGTGAAAAATGCAACGATAGCGCTCGAATTATTATAGCAAGTATCATTTATTGAGAATTGAGAAGTAACAGAAACAAAAATGAAGAAAGTATTAAAAGACATATTATATAAGGTAGCCATCGAATCTATTTCAGGTTCAACGGATGTTGCGATCAATAAATTGGAATTCGATTCAAGAAAATTGGAAGCTCATGATGTTTTTGTTGCTATTCGTGGTGCTGTTTCAAACGGTCACGATTTTATACAAAAAGCAATTGATCTTGGTGCTACTGTAGTTGTATGTGATACTTTGCCAACAGTTATGACCGCGGGAATAACGTATGTACAAGTAAAAGACACCAATACGGCATTGGCTTTTATGGCAGCAAATTACTTTGAAGATCCTTCAAAAGATTTAAAGCTTGTAGGTATTACTGGTACAAATGGTAAGACTACCATAGCATCTTTATTGTTTCAATTATTTCAAAAAGCAGGATATAAAGTAGGTTTGATTTCGACTGTAAAAATAGTTGTCGATCAAGTAGAATACAAAGCCACACATACTACTCCAGATTCTATCACAATCAATCATTATTTGACCGAAATGATAGCAGCGGGAGTAACGCATTGTTTTATGGAGGTGAGTTCTCATGGGATTCATCAAAAAAGAACAGAGGCTTTACATTTTACGGGTGGAATATTCACAAATCTTTCACACGATCACCTTGACTATCATGCAACGTTTGCAGAATATAGAGATGTAAAAAAATCATTCTTTGATAATTTACCTTCAACAGCCTTTTCGATCACCAATTTAGATGATAAAAATGGAGCGGTAATGTTGCAAAATACGGTTTCAAAAAAATGTACGTATGCGTTAAAATCGTATGCAAACTATAGAGCTCAAATTTTAGAAAACCAATTATCAGGTTTATTGTTGAAAATCAATGAAAATGAAGTTTGGGTAAAATTAATTGGGACTTTCAACGCTTACAATTTGTTGGCTATTTATGCTGCTGCCATTGAGTTAGGGATGGATAGCTTGGAAGCCCTGCGATTGTTGTCAGATTTAGAAAGTGTTTCAGGGCGTTTTGAATTTATTGTTTCGAAAGATAATATTACTGCCATTGTAGATTATGCTCACACACCAGATGCACTTGATAATGTTTTGAAAACAATCAATGACATTCGTACCAAAAACGAACAGCTAATTACAGTTGTAGGTTGTGGTGGAAATAGAGATGTTACAAAGCGACCAATCATGGGCGGTATTGCAACAGAATTTAGTGACAAAGCTATTTTTACAGCAGATAACCCACGTAATGAAGATCCAGAAGCGATTATTGTCGAAATGGAAAAAGGAGTTGCGGCACACAATTATAAAAAATTATTAACGATCACAGATCGCAAGCAAGCTATTAAAACAGCCTGCCAACTGGCACAAGCAAACGATATTATATTGATTGCCGGCAAAGGACACGAAACCTATCAAGAAGTTAACGGCGTGCGTCACGACTTTGATGATATGAAAACAGTTAAAGAAATTTTAGAGCAATTAGGTAAATAATTGCGAATCAAACCAACATTCAACCGATAGACTATGCTATATTATTTATTTGAATACTTAAACAAAACCTTAGATGTTTCTGGAACAGGAGTTTTTCAGTACATCACCTTTCGATCTGCTTTGGCCTTTATTTTGTCTTTGCTATTGTCTACTATTTACGGAAAAAGAATTATTCTTTTCTTACAAAGACAACAAGTAGGTGAAACGGTAAGAGAGTTGGGTTTGGCAGGTCAAAATGAAAAAGCCGGTACACCAACTATGGGTGGTTTAATTATCATATTTGCTACTTTGATTCCTGTTTTTTTGTTTGCAAAGTTGCAAAATATCTACATCGTATTACTAATTGTAACCACCTTATGGATGGGGACTATTGGCTTTGTAGATGATTATATTAAGATCTTCAAAAAAGATAAAGAAGGTTTAAAAGGAATTTTTAAAGTTTTTGGACAAGTAGGATTAGGAGTGATTGTTGGATATGTATTGTACTTCAGCCCAGATGTAGTGGTACGTACAGATACAGGTACAAGAGATGTTTTTGCACAAGGTACCGAAAACGTAATTTATCCTGCTCCAGTTGAAGAGAAATCAACAGCTACAACAATTCCGTTTTTTAAAAATAACGAATTTGATTATGCTGAGGTACTTGCATGGACAGGTGAAGGATATGAAAAATGGGCGTGGTTGGTATTTATTCCAGTAGTTATTTTTATTATCACGGCGGTTTCCAATGGAGCAAATCTTACTGATGGTATTGATGGCCTCGCTGCCGGTACCTCTGCGATATCGGTCTTGGCACTTGGTATTTTTACCTTTTTGTCTGGTAATATTATTTTTTCGAACTACCTAAACATTATGTATATACCCAACTCGGGTGAGATGACCGTGTTTATTGCGGCTTTTGTAGGTGCATTAGTTGGATTTTTATGGTACAACTCGTATCCGGCATCGGTTTTTATGGGGGATACTGGGAGTTTAACCATTGGTGGAATTATTGCAGTTCTAGCAATTGCAGTTCGAAAGGAAATGTTGATTCCGTTATTGTGCGGAATATTCTTGGTCGAAAATTTTTCAGTAGTACTGCAAGTGAGTTACTTTAAATATACCAAGAAACGATTTGGTGAAGGAAGGCGAATATTTTTGATGTCACCCTTACATCACCATTACCAAAAAAAGGGATATCATGAAAGTAAGATCGTAACTCGTTTTTGGATTGTTGCTATTCTACTCGCTATTTTATCAATTGTGACATTAAAACTAAGATAATATGAGGCTAGTAGTTTTAGGCGGAGGAGAAAGCGGTGTTGGTACAGCCATCTTAGGAAAGAAAAAAGGATACGATGTTTTCGTTTCTGATTTCGGAAAAATAAAAGAGAAGTACAAACAAGTTCTAATAGATAATGAAATTCTTTGGGAAGACGAAAAGCATACAGAAGATTTAGTTCTCAATGCCGATGTAGTTATGAAGAGTCCTGGGATTCCGGACAAAGCGCCAATAATTAAGAAGCTACACGAAAAAGGAATTTCAGTAATTTCTGAAATTGAATTTGCGGCTCCTTTTACCAAAGCAGTTACCATTGGGATTACCGGTAGTAACGGAAAAACGACCACAACAATGCTTACTTATCATCTGCTAAAGTCGGCAGGATTGAATGTAGGATTGGGTGGGAATATTGGTAAAAGTTTTGCTTGGCAAGTGGCCGATGAAGAGTATGATTTTTATGTGTTGGAATTAAGTAGTTTTCAGCTAGACGGAATCGTAGATTACAAACCTCACATTGCTGTGATTACCAATATTAGTCCAGATCATTTAGATCGGTACGATTACAAATACGAAAATTACATTGCTGCCAAGTTTCGAATAACAATGAATCAAACTGAGGATGATTATTTGATTTATGACGCAGATGATGAAGCAATAGCAAACTGGTTACAGAATAATAAAACAAAAGCAAAATTAATTCCTTTCTCACTGTCACAAACATTTGAACAAGGAGCCTTTATACTAAATAATAATATGGAAGTAAGAATCAATCAAGACGAGTTTAAAATGGAAACTAGAGAAATAGCGCTTGAGGGAAAACATAATACGAAAAATGCAATGGCATCAAGTTCTGCTGCAAATATTTTGAACATACGAAAATCAACAATTCGTGAAAGTATGTCAAATTTTCAAGGGGTAGAACACCGTTTGGAGAAAGTATTAAAGATTCAAAACGTACAATATATCAATGATTCAAAAGCTACCAATGTAAATGCAGTTTTCTTTGCATTAGATAGTATGACTACTCCAACGGTTTGGATAGTAGGTGGTGTTGATAAAGGAAACGATTATAATGAACTAATGCCACTTGTACGCGAAAAAGTAAAAGCAATCGTGTGTTTGGGAGTTGATAATAAAAAAATTATTGACGCCTTTGGTAACGTGGTTGATATGATGGTTGAGGTAACAACAATGCGTGATGCAGTTATCATGTCACAGCGCTTAACAGAAAGAGGAGATACCGTTTTATTATCGCCTGCTTGCGCTAGTTTTGATTTGTTCGAAAGTTATGAAGACAGAGGGAATCAATTCAAACGTGCAGTACAAAATTTATAATTGAAAGCATAGCAGTAATAAAGACTAAAAATAATTAGAGTAAAAAAATGAAACAATATTTAAACTATTTAAAGGGTGATAAGGGGATTTGGTCCTTTGTAGCTTTATTGGCGTTGTTTTCGTTTATGCCTGTTTTTAGTGCCAGTAGTAATTTGGCGTATTTAGGTCATGGTACCGGAAATACATTAGGTTATTTACTCAAGCATTTTGGTCATATTATGTGTGGATTCACCATTATATTTTTTGTCCACAGAGTGCCTTATTTATATTTTAGATCCATATCCAAAGTTTTATTGCCCGTAGTATGGGTGATTTTGGGTATTACCATGATAAAAGGAACAGTTATTGGTGGAGCTAATGCAAGTCGTTGGTTGCAAATTCCATTTGTTGGTATATCATTTCAACCGTCAGCTTTTGCTGCCCTGGTTTTGTATGTTTTTGTGGCGCGGTATTTATCAAAAAAGCGAGAAGTTCCTATTGATTTTAAGGAGTCGTTAAAGGAGTTGTGGTTGCCCGTTGGGTTTACATTGGTGTTTATATTGCCATCCAATTTTTCGACAACAGCTTTAATTTTTGCCATGATTTCAATCTTGGTATTTATTGGTAAATATCCGTTGAAATATTTAATGTATATCATCGGTTCAGGAATCGTTTTTTTGGCCTTCTTTGTTTTATTAGCGAAAGCTTTTCCGGAGTCCAAATTCTTTAGCCGTGTTAGTACATGGGAAAGCAGGATAGAAAACTTTACCACAGACAAGCCAGATGAAGATGACTACCAAATCGAAAAAGCTAAGATTGCTATTGCCTCTGGTAAGATTTATGGGTTAGGACCAGGTAAAAGTGTTCAAAAGAATTTTTTACCACAATCATCCTCCGATTTTATCTATGCGATTATAGTTGAAGAATATGGCTTAGTTGGTGGTTTTGGAGTTCTGATTTTGTATTTGTTACTCTTATTCCGATTTGTAGTCGCGGCACACAAAGCCAATACGTTATTTGGAAAGTTGGTGGTAATTGGTTTGGGTTTTCCGATGATATTTCAGGCCATGATTAATATGGCAGTAGCAGTAGAATTATTGCCAGTAACAGGTCAAACGCTACCGTTGATAAGTAGTGGGGGAACCTCAATTTGGATGACTTGTATTGCCTTGGGTATTATAATTGGTGTCACCAAAAAAGAGGAAGAGATTGAAGAAGAACAAAAAGCATCAGCCAAAAGAGACGAAGCTTTGCAAAGAATGATCGATAAGCATTTGGAAGACGAAGAAGCTGTAGCACCTGAAACCTATTCGATAGAAGATACAACAGCAAACCCGATGGCAGCAGTAGCAAATAAATAATAAAAAAATAATAGATAATGAAACCCTATAAATTCATATTAAGTGGCGGAGGAACTGGAGGACATATTTATCCTGCGGTTGCGATTGCAAATGAATTAAAATTGCGTTTTCCTAATGCGGAATTCCTTTTTGTTGGGGCTCAAGATAAAATGGAAATGCAAAAAGTACCCCAAGCAGGATATGCAATCAAGGGGTTATGGATTGCTGGATTGCAGCGTAAGATAACGTTGCAAAACATGATGTTTCCGATTAAAATTGTAGATAGTCTTATCAAATCCAGAAAGATTATCAAAGAATTCAAACCCGATGTAGCCATTGGTACTGGTGGTTTTGCTAGTGGTCCTTTATTGCAAATGGCCAATTCAATGGGGATACCAACTGTGATTCAAGAGCAGAACTCGTTTCCGGGTATAACCAACAAGCTGTTGAGTAAAAAAGCTAGCGCAATATGTGTGGCGTATGAAAATCTAGAACGCTTTTTTCCATCTGAAAAAATGATTTTGACAGGCAATCCTGTTCGTCAAGATTTGATTTCGATTGATGATAAAAGAGAAGAAGGTATCGCACATTTTAAATTAGATAAAAATAAAAAAACGCTTTTGGTGCTTGGTGGTAGTCTTGGTGCTAGACGAGTAAATCAATTAATTGAGAAAGAATTAGAATTTTTCTTGGAGCAGGGTATTCAAATTATCTGGCAATGCGGAAAATTATATTTCGAAGAATATAAAAAATACAATTCGGCCTATGTTCAAGTATTGGCTTTTGTAGAGCGAATGGATCTTGTATACGCAGCTGCAGATGTGATCATATCACGTGCAGGAGCTTCATCGGTTTCAGAATTGTGCATTGTTGGGAAACCAGTGATTTTTATTCCGTCACCAAACGTAGCCGAAGATCACCAAACTAAAAATGCAAAAGCAATTGTAGACAAAAATGGTGCTCTGTTGTTGAAGGAATATGAGCTTGATGAATTGTTTGAAGTTTCTTTCGAAAATTTACTAAAGGATACCGAGAAGCAAAAGCAGCTTAGTCAAAATATAAAACTATTGGCATTGCCAAACGCTACAAAAATGATTGTAGATAGAATTGAAAAATTATTAAAATAACGGATTTAAAAAATCAAAAAGCAAATTTCAAAAGCAAATCACAATTGAAGTTTGAACTTGAATTTACTTTTGAACTTTGAAATTGAAATAGGATATGAACTTAAATCAAATACATAATGTCTTTTTTGTTGGAATCGGAGGAATCGGTATGAGTGCATTAGCGCGATATTTTAAAAATATTGGCAAAAATGTTTCGGGTTACGATAAAACGCCAACGATTTTGACATCTGAATTAATCGAAAACGGAATCGATATTCATTTTGAAGACAGTATCGCATTAATCCCTTCTAATTTCTATGCTGAGAATACATTGGTAATTATTACACCAGCAGTTCCCAAGGCACATTCGCAATGGAACTATTTCTTGGAACGTAATTACAAAGTACTTAAACGTGCCGAAGTATTAGGGTTGATTACAAAAGATACCTTCTGCTTTGCAGTTGCGGGTACACATGGCAAGACCACAACTTCGAGCATTTTGGGACATATTTTATTCGAAAGTGGTGCAGATGTTACAGCTTTCATTGGAGGAATTGTTGAAAATTACAATTCTAATTTGATCGGAAGCGGAAAAACGGTTACTGTGGTTGAAGCAGATGAATTTGATCGTTCGTTTTTACACCTGCATCCCAACATTGCATGCGTGACGTCTATGGATGCAGATCATTTGGATATATACGGTACAAGTGATGAGATCGAAAAATCATTTGTGGAGTTTGCTGATAAAATAGCTGATAGTCGCAATTTGATTGTTACCAAAGATTTACCTCTTGAAGGAATTACAGTCGCGGTAAACGAAACGGCTACTTATAGTGCCGTCAATGTTCGAATTGAAAATAGTGCCTATGTATTTGATGTTGTTACGCCAAAAGGGACTTTGAAAGATTTTCATTTTGCATTGCCAGGACGACACAATTTGATGAATGCGTTGATGGCTATCGCTATGGCAGATATATACGGAACATCTACAGCTGCGATTGCGTCTGCATTGGCTTCTTTTAAAGGAATTAGAAGACGTTTTTCATATCAAATCAAAACGGATGATTTAGTTTATATTGACGATTACGCACATCATCCAACAGAAATTAATGCCGTGCATCAAGCGGTAAGAGAATTGTATCCTGGTAAAAAGGTTTTGGCGATTTTTCAGCCGCATTTATTTAGTAGAACAAATGACTTTGCAGATGATTTTGCAAAAAGTTTATCTGCATTTGATGAGACTATTTTGTTAGAAATATATCCCGCGAGAGAATTACCGATGGAAGGAGTTACATCTACCTGGTTGATGGAAAAGATGGAGTCAGGAAATAAAAAACTGGTTGCCAAGGAGAATTTAATAGCAGCTATTGTAGAAAGTGATGCCGCAATAATCGTAACAATTGGTGCAGGTGATATTGGAGAAATGGTGGGAACGATCAAAAAAGCATTAAATGAAAAGGAAAATTAATTGGGATAATTTAAGATTAATTGTGATGAGTATCGTAGTGATTTTTTTATATTCGTTTACTGCAAATCGCAACGGTAGTCGAAATTTAATCAAATCGTCGGTAGTTTTTATCGGTGAAAATACACTTTTTATCGATAAAGAATCGGTTAATAAATTGTTAATAGAAAATAAGAATAATGCTTCAAGTATTCAAAAAGAAGATTTAGCTTTGAACAAGTTAGAAAATATCTTGAATGCAAACGAGATGATTGAAGAATCTGATGTGTTTGTAAGTGTTGATGGTGTTCTAAAAGCGGTGGTAAAACAAAAGACTCCTGTTGCAAGGGTTTACGATGGAAATCGTTCTTTTTATCTTGATTATGAGGGTACTAAGATGCCTTTGTCTGACAATTTTACTGCTAGAGTTCCTCTTGTTTCTGGACGAATTACCGACCAAAATAAGAAAAAATTAGCCGATTTATTTCGTGTGATTTATGACGATGATTTTTTGAAAAAGAACATCATTGCAATTGAAATTATGCCCAATGGTAGCCTAAAAATGCTGAATAGAGATTTTAATTATCTGATAGATTTTGGAAGTGTGGTAAATGTTGAGCGAAAATTCAGAAATTACAAAGCTTTTTTTCAAAAGGCTGTTTTAGATAGTTCATTGTATAATTATAAGAAAATTGACCTTAGGTTTACACAACAAGTAGTTTGTACTAAATAATAGATTAATGGAAAAAGAGAACATTGCAGTAGGTCTTGATATTGGGACGACCAAGATTGTTGCCATGATTGGTAAAAAGAACGAGTATGGAAAACTCGAGATTTTAGGAGTAGGGAAATCTAAAAGTTTAGGTGTAGCTCGTGGTGTAGTAAATAATATTACACAAACGATACAATCTATTCAACAAGCAGTACTAGAAGCTGAAACCAATTCAGGGTATAAAATAAAAGATGTAGTTGTTGGTATTGCCGGACAACACATACGAAGCATTCAGCATACGGATTATATCAGCAGAAACAATCCTGAAGAAGTGATTGGTAATGACGATATACAAATGTTGATTGATCAAGTCAATAAATTAGCCATGTTGCCTGGTGAAGAAATTATTCACGTATTGCCTCAAGAATTTAAAATTGATGGTCAATCGGAAATAAAAGAACCAATCGGGATGTATGGTGGGAGACTAGAATCTAGTTTTCACGTGGTAGTTGGGCAAGCATCGTCTATACGTAACGTAGGGCGTTGTATTCAAAGTTCGGGTATCGAGTTGTCTGGATTAACCTTAGAGCCATTGGCGTCGTCAGATGCGGTTTTAAGTCAAGAAGAAAAAGAAGCAGGTGTAGCACTTATCGATATCGGTGGTGGAACAACAGATTTAGCCATTTTTAAAGATGGAATCATTCGTCATACAGCAGTAATTCCGTTTGGAGGTAATGTGATTTCAGATGATATTAAAGAGGGTTGTTCGATTATCGAAAAACAAGCAGAATTACTGAAAGTAAAATTTGGATCGGCTTGGCCAGGTGAAAATAGAGATAACGAAATCGTTTCTATTCCAGGTTTAAGAGGTAGAGAACCAAAAGAGATTTCGTTGAAAAATCTTTCGAAAATTATCCATGCAAGAGTAGTGGAGATTATAGAGCAGGTTTTTAATGAAGTGAAAGCATACGGTCATGAGGATCCTCGCAAAAAGTTAATTGCCGGAATTGTACTTACTGGTGGAGGAGCACAACTCAAACACATCAAACAGTTGGTAGAATACATCACCGGAATGGATACTAGAATTGGATATCCAAACGAGCATTTGGCAGGTGATTCAGACGAAGAGTTTTCTAGTCCTTTATATGCAACCGCAGTAGGATTGGTGATGAATAGCATTGAGAACAAAACGCAAAGTGCGGTTCGCATGGAAGAGTTAGTGGCGCCTCCAGCAAGACCAACCTTTTTTCGTGAACAAGTAGCTCCGGTAGCTGTTCAGGAATATGAAAGACCAGAAGAAGTAGTAGAACAACGAGTAGCTCCAAAAGCTAAAGCTGACGAGTCAACAGGAGATAAAATCAAAAGATCATTTTTTGATAAATATGTTGACAAAATCAAAGACTTTTTGGACAACGCAGAATAGGGCTTTGCCCAAAATAGAATAAAGCAATAATAGTTATAAATATCAAAAACCAAATAAAATGATGAGCAACTCAGAATTTGGAAGTATTTCATTTGATTTACCAAAAAATCAATCAAATGTCATAAAAGTAATTGGTGTAGGTGGTGGAGGTAGCAACGCTATCAATCACATGTTCCAACAAGGAATTAAGGGAGTGGATTTTATCGTTTGTAATACCGATTCACAGGCATTACAAAACAGTTCAGTGCCAAACAAAATTCAGTTAGGGGTAAACCTTACCGAAGGTTTGGGAGCTGGAGCAAATCCAGATGTAGGACAACAATCAGCTATTGAAAGTATTGCAGACATCGAGAAGATGTTGGATCGCAATACCAAAATGGTTTTCATTACCGCAGGTATGGGGGGTGGTACCGGTACAGGTGCTGCGCCAGTAATTGCACAATTGGCAAAAGAGAGAGAAATCTTGACTGTGGGAATTGTGACATTGCCATTTACTTTTGAAGGTAAAGTGCGTTTGGAGCAAGCCTTATTAGGTATCGAAAAATTACGTAAACAAGTCGATTCTCTTATCGTTATCAACAATAACAAATTAAGAGAAGTATATGGTAATCTTGGTTTCAAAGCTGGATTCTCCAAAGCAGACGAAGTGTTGGCAACGGCCTCTAGAGGAATTGCCGAAGTAATTACACATCACTACACGCAAAATATCGATTTACGTGATGCTAAAACTGTTTTGTCAAACAGTGGAACAGCAATCATGGGATCTGCTATTTCTGAAGGTGAAAACAGAGCGAAAGAAGCAATCGTTTCAGCTTTGGATTCTCCGTTATTGAATGATAATAAAATTACAGGTGCCAAAAACGTTTTGTTGCTCATCGTTTCTGGCTCAAATGAAATCACATTAGACGAAATTGGTGAAATCAATGACCATATTCAAACTGAAGCAGGTCACAATGCCAATATTATAATGGGTGTTGGTGAAGACGACACGCTAGGTGATGCCATTGCTGTAACTATCATCGCAACTGGTTTTGATATCGAACAACAAAATGGAATCGTAAATACGGAGCCAAAAAAGATCATTCACACACTTGAAGACGAACAAAAAAGTGTGTACAACTTGTCTCAAAATACATTGACAAGTTTTGATTTAAACACAGATGTTCCTGTTACTAAAGAAGAAGATAAAAGAATCGTTTTTGATTTAATTGATGACGAAGTAAAACCAGCTCCGGTACTTGTTGCACCTGTGCCAACTCCAGTTGCTGAAAATAATGATTTAGTTGAAATGTCAGATTTTATTAAAAATCTAGATGTTACTTTTGAAATCGTTTCGCCAATAAAGGATATCGAATTCACGTTCACACAACCAAGAGCTGCAGCACCGGTACAACCAAGAGCAACTGAAAGACAAGAACAGGCTGTTTTTACTTTTGACTTGCCATTAGAAAAACCAAAAGCTGTAGTAAAAGATGTGGTTAAAGAGGCAGATGAAAATGTAGTTTTCGAATTGACTCAAGAAACACGCGAAATCAAAGTAAACGAACCAGTACAATTTGTACCCGTTACTGAGGTGGCTGAAAACGGGATCATCAAATATTCTTTAGAAGAATACATGGATGCCGAAAATGAATTGATGGCTTCAAAACCAGTGGCTAAAGTTGCAGTAGAAGAAATTCCAGCTGAACTAAATATCACGATGAAGCAAGTAGATTTGTCTCAAAAAGAAGAAGTTAGATTCGAAGATATTTCTCCAATGGAGATGACAATCGAAGAAACTTTGAGAATGAGAGCAGACGAAAGACGTAAGAAATTAAAAGAATTCAACTATAAGTTTCATAACAATGTTTCAAAAGTAGAAGAGTTTGAAAAAGAGCCT
The DNA here is from genome assembly GCF_003076455.1 of Flavobacterium faecale. NCBI lineage: Bacteria > Pseudomonadati > Bacteroidota > Flavobacteriia > Flavobacteriales > Flavobacteriaceae > Flavobacterium > Flavobacterium faecale. The sequence goes on along the minus strand of NZ_CP020918.1, from coordinate 226,377 downwards.
GCTTACAAAAGATTAGGGATAGATATTTCGAATCAGCAAATCAATAATGCCAACTCTCGTACCTCTGTGGGGAGAGACAGCAACAACGATTTACAGTTACGATCAAACAATTCGTTTTTACACGATAACGTAGATTAAAACGTAACGTTTATTAAAAGCTAACCCGAAAATTTTAGTTAATTTTCGGGTTATTTTTTTTATCTTCGTTGCCAGTTTGGTACTGTTTATTTGGGCCTAATCCAACTGTTCGTTTCAAGATTTTATCGCAAAATGGTTTTTTATTAGTCTTTAAAAGAGCTTCCTTCGGTCGCTTTTTAAACCCTATAGAAAATCCATTTTCTCTCAAAATGCTTTTCACTACCATCTGGGGCATAATAAATATTCAGTACATAATAGTCAATATAAAAAATATAAAAAATCATAATTATGAGTTTAGCAGCAAACATCATGGACAATATCAAAACTGCCATGAAAGCCAAAGATACAGTAGCATTAGAAGCATTAAGAGCCATCAAATCTGAATTACTGTTAGCGCAAACCGCTACAGGTACCAAAGAAGAAATTTCAGAAGACGAAGAGGTGAAATTGCTACAACGTTTGGTAAAAACAAGAAAAGAAAGCGCAAGAATCTATACAGAACAAAACCGTCCAGACCTTGCTGAACCAGAATTGGCGCAAGTAGCTGTAATTGAAAAATTCTTACCAGCACAATTGAGTGAAGAAGAAGTTGAAACAATCATCGCAAAAATCATCGCAGACTCTGGAGCATCAGGAATCGCTTCTATGGGAAAAGTAATGGGATTAGCATCTGCACAACTAGGAGGAACTGCTGAAGGAAAGACGATCTCTTCCATTGTGAAGAAGCTTTTGGTTTAAAATATAAATTGCTTAAATTAGAGTAAGGGTGCTAAGATTTTTTAATCTAAAATCGTTGATCTAAAATTTGCAATGGTAAAGGCTGTGTAGTTCAACTGGATAGAATATCAGATTTCGACTCTGAGGGTTGCAGGTTCGAACCCTGTCGCGGCCACAAAAAGTGCCTATTTAATAGGCTTAACGTAGATTTTGCTACGCATTTGCTACACATAGATTGAAAAATGCCTTATGTAGTATAGTTTTTATGTGTTTTCTAAATCAATTTTTATACAATAGTTAAAACGGTAGTTGTGCAGGCTACCGTTTTTTTTATTTCATTAAGTTTTACGCCTCGCGCGTGCGCGTATTGTTTTAATTTTTTAAATTAGTTGATACACTCGATTAGGTTTTAATATTTCTTGAAAAAAATTGATTAATCAAGTTATGGCCTTTTTTATAATTTCTTACATTTGATTTATACATGCAACTTTTTAACTCTTGTAAAATATGGGGATATTTGATACATTTATTAGTGTAGTTGTATTTGCTTTAGTAGCAAAATTGGTTTGGGATAAATTCCAAAGCCATCCCAGTGATAAATATCATAATGATAGTTGGAAAGAGGCACGAAAAAATATAAAAAAAAAATACATCTGTATAAATGAAACTTTACGAATTTTGTCAGTTTACAGAAATTCAACAATACGATACCGTTTGGAATATTAGTTGACCAGTATTTTAATGAATTTACAGTTGCAAATCTATTTGCTGTTAATGAATTTTTTGTAGAGGTTTATTACGATACTAAAACAAATAAAATACTTTATAAAAAACATTTTAAACAAGGTGAATTATTAGATAAGTATCTCAATAGGATTAAGCTTTGATAGTTAAATGAAGCCTTTATTACATCATCATTAATCTTTCAATTGTTCCTGCTGGGTAATTATCTGCCGTTCTTATCCGTTGTTCTAATTTTAAATACCTTTTGGTTGGTATTCCGTTATAATGTGTTTTAAAGTATTTTTTGTATCGTTGTTGGTAGACTGCATCAGGAACAAAGGCTTTATCAAATACGGCTGTTAAGCTTCTCCACTTCTTAGATTCCGTTTGCTTTGCGTATATCATATTAAACGCTGTACGGTGCAAAAACATTCCACTATCTAAATATAGCTTTCTGCAAAGTTTATGTGTTATTGGGCATTTAAAATAGTATAAATATCCTTTACCTAAATTTGAAGGAACTTCGATAATTTTTATTTTGTAGTTTTTGGGTTCTCCATTTACATTATAATTTAAGATAATGTGTTTTTCAAATTCTAAGAAATTAACTTCGATATTTATTTTAGAATGTGTATCTCCGTTTCTGCTCCAGCTAATAATGCCCGCCTTAGAGCCTCTTTTTAAATATTCCCATTCTTTTAATTTGGTCGTGCTTATTGTCAAACAATCATCAACTTTTTTATTGTAATTTGCTGGTCTTGGCATAGTATTGTCTTTTCTGTGAAACCTAAATTATTAAGGAATACTGAACTATAAAAATAAACTATTAATTATTAAAAATCAATTGTTTTTAGTTATATTTGTTTTGGTTTTATGCAATGCCTGTGTGAACTATTGAACAAACAAAAAAGGCGCTCCGTTATGGTGCGCCTTTCTTGTTTATTTTGATTGAATTTTACCATTCACTTTTTTTACTTGGAATATTATCACTTTTTAAAAATTCATTTAATGATGTGTTTAAATTATTAAATTTAGTTTCAATTGCCTCAGGGTATAATTTATAAATACTTCTTAAGTCACCGTTTTCTTTATAATAGGGGTTGGTAAGTCCTATTCCTACTTCAGTCCAGCCACTTATAACTGAATATTGTGATGGTTTAAGATACTGTTCAAGTTTTATTACATCAAACTTATATTTACCGTCTTTAAATGATATTTCAATTTGGTATCTTCCATTACTGCAGTTCATCATTCCAAGTGTTTTAATACAAAGCATATTTGATTCACTACCTTCAATCCTTATGTAGTCATTTTCAATTTGTGCTTTAATTACTTCTTTAGGATTGTTATAAGTTACAGAAACCCAATCTAGTGCTTTTTTATACAATTCATTTGCAGTTTTATTTGGAATAGTCCCTACAACATAATCTGTAAATCCATCTTTTGTAAATTTAAATTCTGTTTCCTGTGCAGTTATTAATCCAGTAATCAATAAAAGGAATAGCATTAATACTTTTTTCATAATTTTTTAGTTTTAAATTTTTTTCAAATGTAAGTAAACCTTTTAAATCTATTTTACGGCTTTCCGTACTTATGGGTAAATTAATCAAAATTAATTTCAGGAAGTTTATATTTTTCTATTGGCTTTTCGCTTAATATAGCTGTCTTACAAACCTTCTCTAATCCGTGAAATTTTAAATATTCATTAAAGAACGTTTCCCCTCTATCGTTTGCTTCTTCTATGTCTATTTGATTAAAAATACTGTTGCTTAAATCAGTTTCAAATATATTTTCTATATCTGAAATTACTGGAATTTCTTTCGGTTTAATGAATTTGTATCTTGAATCAAATTCGATTTCTCCAGCGCTACAATCCAAATATTCTGTTTTGTCAATTAACCGCAATAAATCAATTTTTAATTCTGTGATTATTTGTGCATCCTTTTTGATATTTAAATCAGTATTTTGTCCAGCAACATCGCAAAGAATTATAAATAAATGTTTTGCTTTCTCTCGGTTACAAACTAACTTATTCAAGGCTATTAACTCTTTTTCATATTTTGCAATTCCTTTCTTTATAAAAGCGTTTTGCTGTTGTTTTTTTAACGATATTGACTTTAGAGTGAGTCTCTTTATAGGTGCTAAATAAAGAGGTTCACTCTTAACTGTTTTTCGTTTGGTTCTGCTTCTTCCTGTGCATAAAATATTAAATGTTCTTACTATTGCATAGCTCAATAAATTGTTTTTTTTATGCCCTGTAAATACTGTATTATCAATGTATGAAAAATCATTGTTGGTTAATCGCTCTAGCATCAAATCAAATAATTCTAAATAATTGCAATTAATTGTTACTAGCTTTTTTGCTTCATTCATAGCATTGAGAAAGTCAATTTTCTTTTTAAAAGTCATGTTTTCAGTTATATCATAATCTCTACTTTTTGATATTATCAAAGAAGGATTTATGGCTTTAAATTTTGATTGTAAGGCACGGACATTAAAAATATAATTTGAATGTTGTCTAATATGGCGTAGTATCAAAAATCTATGAACAGGGTTTAAGTAACTGCTATTATTGAGAGCTAGCAAAGTATTAAACATAATAGTACACTTGCCTATAAATTGGTAGTAATCAATATTATATTCATTTAAATTAAAGCTTGCGCTTATGTATTCAAACTTTGATTTGTAGAACTTAAAACCGTTAGAAATTCCTTTTACTTCAGGTTTTGCAAAATCAAGTTTGCTAATCAAATTTAAACCTCTAGGAATAGAATTGATGTAAGCAAAATTTAATCTTTTATTACTTACTTTAAAATATTCTTTTAGAATTGGGCGGTTTAGTTCTTTAATTCCAAAGTCACAATTTGGTGGAACTTGTAATATTTGAGGTCTGTTTTTATCATCTATAAATATAATCGCATCGTGAAGCCTTGCACCATGTTTTAAATCATTCATTGTTGCAAAATTGTTAATTGCCAATGATTCGTATTCTGTCATAGCAAAAATAAATTTTCTGTTACTGTCATGTGTCAATGATATAAGTATTTTACATTGTTCAGGTGTATAACCGCAATCCATAAAAAAAGCGGTTGTTTCTTTTATGCTTTTGTATTTTCCACTATTACAAACGCTGTTAAATAAAATTTTTGCTTCTCCTCTCGTTATTTTTTTAGCTTTCATAAGATTGTTATAAACATGGTCTTTTAAGGTTGCTCCAGCTTCTATGTCTAAGAAAGTAGGGAAGGCGCTTTTAATATCACATTCGATAATTTTAAATGGTGCTAACATTCTCAATTGTCGGGAAGTTTTAACTAAAGGATTGTAAATTCTATCATGTTTTGTTGATATAACAAAATGTTTTGTTGAAAGCTTTAGTTCACTACATATTAAAAATAATATTCCATAATACCATTGGTTTACTAGTGTGAATCCATTTATTGGAATGCGTTTGCTTTTTCTGCTGTCAATGTCACCATATTTTTTTTCTAAATAATTTCGATCAAAATTATAGTTCTCAATTAGTAGCTTTTCGCCTGTGCTTATGTAGTGGTTCACGTAGTCAATATGCTGGTGGTGTCCAAAATACGACGAATTAAAGAACCATGCACTTTGTATAATTAACCAGCAATGTTTAAAATAAGGTGCGTCTTTCATTGAAACAAAAACTACATCTATTTCGTGAATTGCGGTGTATGGTGTAAAGTTATTTGCATCAAAAAAACCTTTCACCATTTCTAGCGTGTAATATTCATCTTTTATTTTATCCGTGAATATCTCAGAATAAAAGTAAGCCATTGCCAAAAGTGTAATGTCTGAAAATGGAATACCAAAGTTGTCTTTATTATCGCCTTTCATATCCTGTAAAGAGGTAATAAATTCAACTTCGATATTATTCGAAATACGATTTTGTATATCGGTTTTTAAATTAGAATTATTGAAAAAATCTAACTTAATCCATTCAGCAATATAGGTTTTTGGCACGGCTGGTGTAGTTGCCGTGTCCATTTCCTATTCTCTTTTATTTACTTTGAATAAAAATGTATTGGTGGTCAATAAATGTGCAAGGTGTCCTGTGTATTTACAAATTTCCTTTTTATCTGACTGCTCTAGCAAACCTTCTTTCTCGAGTTGGCGTTTGTACCTACACATTGCCTCAATGTTTAAATCAAAGGCGGTGCAAATTGCTTTCTTTGTGACTGGTTGCACTTTTAGTGCTTTGTAGAAAATAACCGTTTCAGGAAGATTTTTAAAAACCAAATAATCACTAATGTAAAATTTCAAAACGCTGGTTCTTACATAATCGATGTACTGTTGTGCCTGTGTATTTCTATTTTTCATAATGCTAATGATTAATAGGTTTCACGGCTTCCAATACTTCAGAACGCTTGTAATATACTTTGTTTCCTATGCCGTAGCTTTTTAGCTTACCGCTTTTAGTGTGCTTCCAAAGTGAAGTTTTATTGAAAGACAGTAATTTGCAAACTTCATCCCTTGTAAGTAAGGGATTTTCGAGTTGCTGTTGTTTTAATGGTGTTTGGGTTTCAAACAATGGTTTTAGAGCTTCGGCTAGTTGCTCTATTGTGTAGCCTTGAATTAAAATTTGTGAAGTCATTGTACTTACTGTTAAAGTGAAGTACAAATAAATCTTAGGGTATTTTTAGGGATTCCCTAAATCGTTTCATCTATGTTGAAACCAATTTTTATAAGCTGTTTTTCAACTTTTTGAACAGTATTTTCACTGTTAAATGGATTGTTTTTTTGTCCAGCATCCCTGCTGATTATTGGATTTATAGCAGATTGTATCGTTGTTGGTTTTTCTCCAGTAATAGCACTTAAAGCAGAAGCTAAACCGTTAATTGAAACATGATTGTTTTTTCTTAGAAAATCGATTATACCTAATTTTTGTAAATAAATTATTTTTTCGGTTGCAGTGCAATCGCTTAAGTCAAAGGCTAATGTTGGAATTGTTTTTATATTAATCTCTTTCTTTTTGAGTTTTAAATATTCAATGATTCTAATAAATGAAAATTTAGTGTTGTACAAAAACAGCCATGTATCTTCGTGGTCTAGGTAAGCTAATTTTTTTATTATTTCTTTATCAAAATCAATCACTTGACAATAGTACTCTTTATCGCTTACATAAATGTTTTGCAACTGTACAGTTGTATTGTCTTCTAATGTATAGGTCACATTTCTCATTAATTTGGAATCCTCCTCAGAAAAATCCTCTGGAATAGTTCCAAAGTTATTTATACATTCAATTCGTTCTCTGTAAAGACCTATTTCAGTCATTAAAAAGTGTTTTAAATCATAATCAGAATTAATTGTAAAATGTTCTATTAATAAATTGTCATATTGACTTTCATATTCTGATAAACTGTAAACTGTTGGACTTTTAAATAAGTTTTTCATTTAGTGCCTGTGTTATGTATTACCTCCAATTGAGGTATTTTTTCTTTAGGTGCTAATTTACTGAAATATTCTAGCATTTGGTAGGCATTGTCATACGTAGTTTTGCCGATATAGAACAAAAACATTCTTTCCGTTCCGTGAGCAGTTATATTCATCAAAACAGGTGTTGGAATACGTCCGTAGAAATTTGTAGCGAAGCTTCTGCGACAAATATGTGAAGTTACTAATTCATATTTTTGGTACGTTCCAGCAATATTTAATTTGACTTTTTCATCAATCTTTTTACCAGTCTTTAGAGATGTTATTTTATTCCCTGTTTTTACGCTGGTAGGTTTTTTGCCCTTAATCATTTGAGTTAATCCAGCTATTTTACAAATATCTTTTATGTATTCGTTAAATCGTGGTAAAGATATTTTATAAGGTAGACCGTTTTTTATTATTTCGAGTGCATCGGGTAGTAGTGGGACTGCAACTTGTTTGCCTGTTTTTTGTTGCTTAATCTCAATTAACATCATGCCGTTTAAGTTCTTAATATTATTTTCAGTAATGCTCAATAAATCTCCAGCACGCTGGCCTATTAAGCACCCTAACAAAAGCCATTTTCGAGCGTTTTCAAGAGCTTCACGTAATAAGGGGACAGTTTTTATGTGTTGCTGTTCTTCTTCGGACAAATAGACTATTTCCTCAGGTTCTTTGCGTTCGGAAACTCCTTTAATATTTTTTAATTGGTTAGAAACTTGAATGTCATTTTTATAAGCATCATTACAAATAGTTTTTATGTTTGCAATATTTTTACCTACGTAATTAATAGAGTAATTTTTACTAAATAACCAGCTTTTATACTTTTCGACAAACTGTAAATTAATGTCTTTAATTATAATGCTTTTGCCTTTGAGTGCTTCGGTTTCATATTTTGAAATAGTTTTTTTGAATAACTTTATATTAGCTACACGGCCAGCACTTAAACCAAGTTCTTTTTTTTGATTTTGTTTGTAGGGTGCATCATCAATATACTTTTGAATATAGTTAGTAAGAATGTCCAATTCCACTACAGGTGTTTTATTGTTGAATACGTCAATTTGCTTTTGTAACCAATCGCCTGTAAATTCAATCCCTGTACTTATTGCAATATTGTGTTGTTTCTCTAAATGCGTTTTTAATTCAGAAAGACGAATATTTATTTTTTTAGAATCTTCATCTAATAATTTGCTTTGTTCTTTCTTAGCATTCCAATCTTTATAATTTACAATAAAGCCTGTTTTTCTCCAAAGCCTTATGTCTTTACTGATAGAGTAGTAAACGTAAATATTTGAGTTATCTAGTTCATTACGTAGTTTTAATTTTAGTGTTGCCATAGTGATAAAGTGTTTGAACAAATCAAAGATAATTCTTTTGTTACACTCTTGCTACACCTTTGCTACACTTTTAGTGTTTTCGTTCGAATTGTTACGAACTACTTTAAATCTTTAAACCATCTTAAGTATTGGTTTTATTGGTTTTTTTTTAAATTATAGTTTCGTTCGGATTTGGGGGTTTTGTCCCTGTCGCGGCCACACAAAAAAAACGTAAATCATTTATATAATGATTTACGTTTTTTTTATATCTACAATTCATACCTCAATTATTTTAACTTATCTCTTAATAGTGCTGCTAGTTCTTCTGGAGACTCCATCGGAATTAAATGTCCTATGCCGGATAAAGCGACAGTTTCTACCTTCTTTAAATAAGGAAGTACTTCTTTGTTTATGTCATGCTCCTTAATAATAGGATCGTCAGTTGAATAAATTAGTAATACGGGAGTGGAGTTCTCGATAATTATATCGGTTATAGATTCATTCATTCCGTCGTTAATCCACCATTTCCATGCGCCTTCTTCAATTTTTAATTGTGATTCTACCGCATATTCAAATCTGTCATGGGCGAGCTCTTTTTTGATGGCGTTGTTTACTGTAGTTATAGCTTCAACCCTATTAGGATGATCAAGCATGCGTTCTTTTTCTTTTTGAGACATGTTTTCAATAGTAGGAGGAGAGGGAGCAATCAAAATGATTTTTTTTGGCAGGTTCTTTTTTAGAAGAGTGTTTACATACAACACCAATTTGCCACCCATAGAATGGCCGCATAGATAATAGTTTTCTAATTCCAAAGCTTCAATAAAGTTAGCGATGTAAATACTGTATGAGGATATAGATGGATGCTCTAAAGATTCTGAATTGCCAAAGCCAGGCAAATCTAGTGCTACACAACGGTAGTCGCTTTTTAAATAATCGATTAGCCAAGACCAACTACCTGCGTCTCCTCCAAAATAATGGACAAAAACTATCGTAGCATCTCCTTGTCCAACATCTGTATAGCTATAGTTGTTTAATGCATTCATAGTAATTAATTTTTAAACCAAAATAACGTTAATTATCTGAAGGGTAGTACTCCTAAGAAATAAAAAATTAACTCAAAAAAATAAATAAACAAAAGTCATTTGAGTTAAAATAAAAATGTATTGCGTTCTAAATCACTTTTTAATAGCTGTAGATTTACATTTGAACGATATAAGCAGGATAAAGTAAGGGTACTTTAGTGAGTTGCATGAGTTGGAATTTTCAGTTCTAGTGGCCTTACAATTTACGACTGCATAATTAAAAGATAAAAAAAATGGATTTAAATATTAAAGGAAAAACAGCCTTAATAACTGGAGGAGATTCGGGTATAGGAAGAGAAACAGCAAAATTTTTGGCGAGAGAAGGAGTAAATATAATTTTATCAGATAGGAAAGAAGGTAAAGATTTATCCGATGCTGTAACAGAAGTTGAAAAAGAAGCAAAAGATGGCGCTACAGTAGTAGGAATAGCTGCTGATTTATCAGATAATAATGAAGTACTAGCTTTAGCAGCTAAAATTGATAAGGACTATGGTGGAGCACACATTATCTTTCATTCTGCGGGTGCTAGAGGCGCAGCGGGTGATTTTTTAAGTTTAACAGATGACGATTGGATGAAAACAATTGATATTGATTTGTTAGGATCTGTGAGAATTGCAAGAGCTTTTATTCCACAAATGCAAAAATTAAAATGGGGGAGAATGATCTTAGTTTCATCTGAAAATGCTTTTCAGCCCTATGTTGAAGAAAGCCCGTACAATGCTTGTAAAGCGGCGATTATAAATCTTTCTAAGTGTTTGTCAAGATCGTATTCAAAAGAAAACATCTTATTTAATTGTGTGTCTCCGGCTTATATTGAAACTCCTATGACAGATGCAATGATGGAAGAACTAGCAAAGGAGAGAGATTGTAGTGTGGAAGATGCGGTTAAATGGTTTGTAAAAAATGAACGTCCACATATTGCTATGCAAAGACGAGGGAAACCAGAAGAAGTAGCTTCGGTAGTTGCTTTTTTATGTTCAGAACAAGCGAGCTACATCAACGGAAGTAATATTAGAATAGATGGTGGAGCGGTAGAATCTGCTTTCGGATAGAAGTGAACGGATATTATTCTATATTAAAATTGAATTCATTAATAAAGCAGCTGAATTTTGATTTGATAATAGGTTCGTGTGGTCTTGATCATAGTTATATGCATGGGATCATTCGTGTAAGTGAAGAGATTAAGTAAGAGTTGAATAACTAAGACGTAAACTATAGGTTAAGTGTATTAATTTTATAAAAAAAAATCTAATTCTTAATAGGAACAAATGAGATAGCCCAGATAGAAGGGAAAATCCTTTTTTGGGCTTTTTTCAGCCCGAAAAAGATTACTTCACCATATACTCATTTTTTTTGGCGTTCAGTGAACTTCGTTTGGAATGATAGCTGGAAATAGCTCCTGAATAAACCGAATCAAAAAGGCTAACCTTGAGAGTTAGCCTTGCTAGGTTTTGAATTATAGTTTGATAAATTTTCCTTTATATACCTCTGTTTCATTCTTGATGATATAGAGATATGTACCTGCGGGTAAATTTGAAATAGAATATTCATTGGATTCTTTTTTGTCATATTGTTTAACAAGTGAACCATTCAATGCGTAAATTTTTATTTCTTGAAAATCAAGTGTTGCAACAATTTTTATATGATCTCTTGCAGGATTTGGATATACTATAGCACTTACAGTGGATACTTTATTCGGTTTTATTTTTAAGTTTGGACTTGAATCGACAGCTGCATACCACCCACTTCCTCTAGTAGAAGCATAATATTTGCCGGGTGTATTGTAGTCAATTGCGATATCGTTTATTCTGTCGGATTGTCCATTTCCTTTGTTAAATTTTACCCAGGTTTCTCCAGAGTCTTTAGAAATGTAGGTACCTCCATTAATCATTCCAATGGTATTGTTTGGTAAAGTAGAGACCAATATTGTTCGGGTGTCATATTTTGCTACTTCCACACGATTGGTCCATGGGTAATCAAAAAGTTTTGTCCAATTTTGCATGTTGTCATCGCTTACCCATAAACCACCACCATTTGCTGCTACATTGTCAAAACCAGCGGTAATATATGATTTTCCATCTTTGTCAAAATGAATATCATTGATGCCAGAAGTTCCAGAAATATCTGTGGTGGAGCTTACTTTTGTCCAATTATTTGCATTATCAATAGATTTGTATAAACCTCCACCTGTGCCAATCACTGCAGCATATAGAATGTTGTTGTCATTCGGATCCAAAGCTATTCGGGCTACGTCTAGAGAAGAAGGCAGGCCGTTATTGCTGTCTGACCAAGTTACACCAGCATCTGAAGATTTGTGTATTCCCCAGCCTGTTACAGAGTCGCCAACCCACTCTAATTTGAGCGATGACCTTGGAACACAAAAATACATGTTGTTGGTGTTGCTTTTATCTATTAATAAACACATTTGGTGTACAGATTGATCACCTCCTGCAGTGTTAACAGGCCAAGGCAAAGGTACAGGTGTACCTACGGTTGCCCATGTGATACCATTGTCTATAGATTTTAGTAATTGTCCTCTTCTGTCTTGACGGAAGAAAGTCGCAAACCAAATATTTGGATTCGTAGGGTCTATTGCTACAGAGCTTACAGAGTGTTCACCTGATGTTAAGTTGCGTACTGAAGCACCTTGAGCATTGGGACGAACCAGTGAACCTTCGGAATTGGTGATCCATAAACTGTTTTCACCCGATGGACAAAGAACTTTATTTGGGGCATTTTCACTTTGGTAAAAACCATGACCTGGTACATTGCTATTTCCTGCTCCAACATAGCTTTCGCTATTGGGTGAGGTTTCAATGTCATCTATATCTTGCCAACTATCACCATTGTCATAGGAAACAAAACCAATTTTTGCCATTTGAGTATATAATACGGTTCCATCAGCATTAAACTGAATGAAATTACATGATTTCTGCTCGTAATCATCACGATTTACCCAATCATGTTTGTATTTGATCTGAATATTTGTGTTTAAAGGGTTTTCTCGATTTGTCCAATAAGTTAAATCTGGGCTTCCTGAGTTCCAATTTTTACCATTTCTAAGCGTTACAAACCATTTGGAACCTCCATTTGTTGTTCTCCATAACTGTCCAGGCTTGAAATTATTTCCAGAGGCATTGGAGTAGTTGTTGACCAAGTAAATATTGTCAGGATTTTTTGGGTCTACTATAATTTGATTGAAACGTTGGGTAATTTTGGAAGGCATATTTGGGTATAGAGATACAGCTTCGTCGTATGGTATTCCATAATAAAATGCAACAGTGTTATAATATGATTTTACCACCCCTGTATTGCTACTGAATTGTGTCATGTCTAAGGCTAGATTGCCGCTAATGTTTGTCCATGATTCTCCTTTGTCAGTGCTTTTGTAAATCCCTCCAGTGTCATCAGTTAGTGTGCTTCCGTCTGCTTTCCACATAATGTTACTCAATGCATAAAGAGTAACTTGAGTGCCACTTAAGCTAGGGTTGTAATACATCCTAAGGGAACGAATTACATTATTAGTAATTCCATTTGATTTTAATGCCCAGGTTGTTCCTCCGTTGATACTTTTGTAAAAGCCGTAATTGGTACCCGCATAAATTACATTTGAGTCTGTAGGGTCTGTATATATGGTTTCAATTTCTGCATTTGGGTGTAAACCTGAATTAACCAAAGTCCAATTAGCGCCTTTATCTGTGGTTTTCCATATTTTTCCTTGACTGTTACTATGGATATACGATCCGTTGGGCTGCGAAAGAGGAAAATCTACTCTGCCGTAATCACGCATACGTCCAGCACCTAAGTACCAGATGTTTTCATTCTGAGGGTCAACTGCTACACAAGCAAGATAAGCGTTTCCGGCTTGTCCTTGGACAGAAAGTACTCGTGTCCATGATTTTCCTTTATCTGATGTTTGGAATAAATCGCCTAAACGTTTTCCTGTCGAAAATCCAAAATTTTCGTTGGAACGCGAAAAATCAATGGAATAAGTTTCAACAGGTCCTCTCGTACCGCTATCCCATGCCGCAGCGTCTTCGTTCATGATGGTTTCGTAGGTGAAACCTCTGTCTATTGAACGATAAGAATTCCCCATATTGGGCGAAGTAAAATGCGTATTGCTATCTGTAGGATGTGTATAAAAGGAGGTGTTGTTTCCACTCATTCCAGGTCCAAATTGAATCCATTTGATGGAAGAATCAGAGACGATATCTTTGGTTTTTATATCTGTAAAAAAGGTGGAAATAGGAGGGATTTTTTCGATTTGAATGTCGTCAAAATAGATCTTTCCAGTATTTGTTGTGTTAGGTCTAATGGAGAAAAATACAGAGCCAGTGTTGTCATTGACAGTAGCGGTAAAATCGCTGGTGTATTTTGTCCAGCTCGTTGAAGTGAGAGGGAAATTTATTTGAAATAGTTTTGTTGCGCCATTATTGGCAAAAATTTTGATATTACTATCGGTGTTTTCAATTGTCGTTACTGCTTTATAATAGAATGTAATGCGATAACTTATCCCGTTTTCCCAACTTATATTTCTGGGAGTTTCTAGATTTCCCTTTTGTGAAACTGAATTAAACTCCATTTCAAAGCCATTATTCCCTATTCGCTTAGAGATAGAATTTACTTCAAATTTTGGCATGGTTCCAATATTTGTATTGGCTCCCCATTCAGTCGCAAGATTGCCTTCAAATCCACTTTTAAAAAGGATGGTTTGGCTCCAACTGGAAAAAGATAAGAATAGGAAAAATAAAAAAGGGTAGAGGTGTTTCATAGTTAATAATTATAAAAGGTAAAAGGTTTTTTTAATTATTAAGCTAAGTTATCTGTTTACAACTGTTATTTTGTTTTATATGTCTTAAATGATAAAACATATGATTTTTAAGTATTTAGACTTCTGTGGTTTTTCTTTTTTTATGTTGTTTTATAATCGTAAATTTACTTGAATCATTATTTTGAGTTACTATTTTCTAATTAATAAGAGATTAATCATGAAACAACAAGTGCCAGTGTCGTCTATTATGACACAAAACATAGTGAAGCTAAATTTGACTGATGAATTAACCAAGGCCGAGGCTTTGTTTAGAGAAAACGGAATCAAACACATTCCTGTTTTGAGCAACAATAAAATTGTGGGAATGCTGAGTCTAAACGATATGTTACGGGTTTGCTGTACAGAAGTGGATGACGAGGATGATGTCGATTTGTCTTCGGTGGTGTATAATATGTTCACGATTCAACAAGTGATGACTAAGAATGTTGTTGCTATCAAACCCTATACTACAATTAAGGAAGCCGCTGAGATTTTGGTTAAAAATGATTTTCATGCCTTACCTATATGTGAAGGCGATACCTTGATGGGTATCGTTACCAGTACCGATTTGATTAAGTATTTGTTGCGTCAATACGAAGATTAGGTCTTTTTGGCCATCGTTTTGAGATGTTTTTTGTTTTGATGTTGGTTAAGGAAGAATATTTGAGTAAGGACAATTACTGTCAATTATAAAAAAAAAAGGAGAGACTGTTTGTTATGAACAATCTCTCCTTTACTATTTGTGCTTAATTTTGGTATAATCAGATTTTTAATGGCTTACTTCTAGCTTGTAATATTTAACCCTTGCATAAGCGCCTTCATCTCTGGATTGAAAATAATTTCCGGCTTTAAAATAATTTTCGAATATTCCCCATTTCCTCATGTGAATACCGTCGTAAACTTTGTACTCGCTGTTATTCAAGATTATTACCATTTCGCCGTCAGATACTTTTACTTCGAGTGTAAATCGACCAAATCCAACTTCTTGTTCAAAATTAAAACCATCGTCATCGTCCCAGGCCTCTTCGTGCAATAGATCAGGTCCGGTAGCGTTGAGGTTTTTCAAGATTTTGGTTTTAACTCTAATTTTACCATCTTGCCAATAAATTTTTAATATTGGTGGTGCATTATTATCTTTTTGACCTATTAAATCACGTTGCTCATCGGTCAATATGCCGTGAATTTGCATAATAATTACTCGGTGATATTTACCGTCACTGTCTTTGGAAACTTCTCCCATGGCAAGATCACCTTTCATTTTTGCGCCTTGAGCAAATGTCCAATTGGTTTTGTTGTCACCAGGCACCATTTGTTCTCTTAGTTCACAACGGGTATATTTGGTGTTTGCAGTAGTTGCAGCACTAGGGAAGGAGTAGAATACTAGCGTACCACGTATAGAATCATTATACATATAAGGAATAAGTCTTTTGTCTTTTGCATAATTTAAGATCTCTGGTGGTTGTACACTCAGCGCGCTCCCTTTTTGATTTAACTCGGGTATGGTTACACTCCAATGGCTTAAATCGATATTAGGCAGTCTGATCCTTTTTCTTCTCTTTTTTTTCTTTGCTCTTTTTTCTGTTTTCATCATATTATCTGCATTGCTACTTGCCTTTTCTTGACAAGTAGCAGTAACAGATATAAATACCATTAAGAGAATTGAGAGTGTGATTTTTAGTGTTTTCCTCATTTAGATTATTTTGCAGGATATACTTTTACATTGTCTACATAAGCGTCCACATCCGTCACACCGTAAATCAAGATAGAAACTTTTCCTGTTGCATTTGAGGTAAAAACTTTTGTCACTTTTGTGAAAGTTGTTTTTCCTAAAACAATAGTACCATTGTGTTGTGCTAATGGTCCTGCAGTAGAGCTCGCAATTGCATCGGCTCCGTCAGAAAATTGTCCGTTAAGAATTTCTCCTATAATTCGATTACCGCCTGGAGCAACACCATCTTGTTCTGCCTCTGTTTTAATAGCATATTCAAATTCTAATATATAGTTTGTATTAGGAGTAATATCGATTGCCTGATAGGCATATTGTGTTTTACTACTTACATATACACCTGCAGACGTGGACTTGGTCCATTTTGCACCTGCAGTTTTTGAACCATTATCAGATTCATCATAATTCAACCAAGAACCATCACCACTTGTATTGTATGGACTCGTGGTCCCTCCAGAGAAGCTACTAAATTTCCAATTGTCTTGTCCATCATTAAAGTCTCCGTTTAGAATATCCGGAATTATAGATGGCGGAACAATTGGTTTTACTACCGTTACTGTAGTTGAAAAAACACTTGTTTTATCAAGTTTGTCCTTAGCTGTTAAGGTTACAGTATAGGTACCTTCGGCAGGGAATGTATTCTCTCCATCTTTGGTTATACTTGTTTTACCATCCCCGTAATCCCAAGTATAATTGGTAGCACTAGTAGAAGTGTTAGAGAAAGTATACGTTAGGTAATCAGCAGTTTCTGTTGCTGCAAACTTAGCTATTGGAGGATTCAAATCGGCTTTAGAATTTGCTTCGGGTAGTTCAAAGGCAAGTGAATCAATCGTGGGATTACAAGATGCAATTAAAAAGCAAGTCATAATCGCTAGAGCACTATTGCTGAATTTTGCGATTCGTTTTATTATGCTAGTATTCGTTTTCATAATTATATGTTTTATCTTAGTTATAACCTGCATTTTGTTTCATAGTACCTTTACTCAAATTGATTTCGTTTTGCGGAATAGGAAGTAACAAATCAGTTGAATCAAAAGTGAAATCATTTGCTAATGAAAAAGCTCGTAGTATTGATTCTGCTTCACCAAATCGTATTAAATCAAAAAATCTTTGGTTTTCGAAAGCAAATTCGACACGTCTTTCTAGTAGTAAATCTGATTTCTTAATTGTGCTTGGAGTATTTAACCCAGCTCTATCTCTTACTAATTTGAAGGAAGCGACTGCTGTGGAAGCAGAGGTTTCAATTGCTCCAGCCATAATTGCCTCTGTATGCATTAATAAAACATCAGCATAGCGTAAAATGATCCAGTCGTTACCCGCTAATCTAGGTAGGCCAGTAAAAGTTTTTCCGTCACTACCTCCGTTTTCGCCGTTAGGGAAGAACTTCGCTACTTGGTATCTAATTGTTCCAGTTGAAATAGGATCTTCTCTATAAGAATCGGCAACTCTGTTTCCTCCATTTGCATCTATAGCAGTGATAACATCTGAAGTAGCATAATTAACACCACTTGTTCTACCTACAGCATTCATCCATTCTGATGAAAATAATTGGCTGTTATTTTGAATACCACCTTCATACCCTATTGCAAATATAATTTCAGAATTTAGCTCACTATAAAAAACATCATGAAAATCATTTTTAAGCGTATACTTTTGACTGTTGATAATGCTTTCGCATAATAGTTGCGCTTTGGTGTAAGACTCTGGAGTTCCTATTGTCAAGTGTACTTTTGCTAACAGGGCTTGTGCTGCTGCTTTTGAAGCTCTTGTTTTATAACTTGAAATCCCTGTAATTTCAGGATCTAAACCCGTAACAGCATTGTCTAAATCGGCAACAATGAGATCGTATATAGCGTTTGTGCTAACTCTTGTGTATTGAATGCCCGTTTCAGCAGGTGATATCACACGATCAATCAACGGTAAATCTCCAAAAAGTCTAACAAGGTTAAAATACGCATATGCTCGTAAAAATTTTGCTTCACCTTCAAGCGCTGCAGCCTTTTTGGTATCGGTTACTACACCAAGATTTTCTAAAATAACATTTGCTCTGTAAATTATTTGAAAATAGCTGGAGTAGTAATTTAAAACAAAACTATTGGTAGGTAGTACACTAAAGCTTTCTAGTTGACCTGCATCTGAGGCATCTTCAGAGTCTGGACTTTTTGTGCTCGTGTTATCACTACGCATTTCAGTAACATAAAACTCATATTGTACGCCGTGATTATTATCCTTGTCATAATCATTAATTCCCTTAACAGCAGCATAAGCGCCTATCAAACCTGTTTCTAGTTCTTCTGCCGTAGTGTAGTAATTTCCAGATGTTATACTAGAACTTGGAGCGGGAGATAAGAAATCGCTACAAGATGTAAATACACCTATTGTTAATATGACGGTTATATATTTTATATATTTCATAATATTTTTTTTATCGTTTAGAGAAATTATTAAAAGTCTAGATTCAGACCAAGAGACACTGTACTATAGATCGGGGATCCTCCTCTTTGGTATCCATATTGTGTAGGACTTGTTTTGTCTACAGCTTCTGGGTTCCATCCGGTGTAATTTGAAGCCGTTTTGTACATTAAATTTTGTCCTGTAGCGTATACTTTTAATCCAGAAACTCCAATTTTCTTCAATACATCTTTTGGAAAGTTATATCCAATGCTTACGTTTCTTAATGCGATGTAAGACGCATCTTGCACTATACTATTTGTGAAAAATTTATCAACTAAAAACTCTGTGTTTTCAGCAGTATCCAAGTAGGTTCTATTGTTATTGTTGCTAAATAAATAGTGATCCGCAATGTTTCTCACTTCGGCACCATGTGAACCTTGGAACATGAATGAAACATCAACATTACCGATACTAAATTCATTTGTCATACTCCAAATAAGTTCCGGGTAAGGGTTACCTAAAACCGTTTTATCTTCGCTATCCAAAACTCCATCCCCATTTAAATCTTTTACATAAACCAAACCTGCTTGTGCACCAACGTGTCTGTAGGGTCTGTCTCTGTCTTCAAATGCTAATTCTTTGTCTACAACATAACCGTAAAACAAAGAAATAGGTTGTCCTTCAAGATTAATCCATTCAGCAGGACGGCTAGGGTCTAGACTTGTAATTTGTCCGTTCGAGTCAGCAAAATCAATTAAAGTATTGTTGTTTGTTGTAGCTATTAATGTAGTACTCCATTTAAAATCTCGTGTACTGATATTTTTTGTTCTCAACTCAAATTCCCAACCTGTATTTTTAACTTTTCCTAAATTTACCAAGGCGTTTGAAAAACCTGTAGTAGCAGATATTGGATTTGGTAATAATAATTGGTCACTTGTTCGTTGATACCAATCAACAGATCCTGTGATTCTATTGTTCCAAATACCAAAATCTATTCCTGGGTTAAACTCAATAAGTCGTTCCCAACGCAATTCAGGGTTAGCAATATTTGCAGGTGACAAACCTGCTTGCACACCACCATCTACACTGTAACTAGATCCGTCTGCGGTAAGTAAAGCTAAATGCGGATAATAATCTACAAGTATGTTTCCGGTGCTTAGGGTAGATGTACTCCCTTGAGCATCTGGATCTACTGCTCCAGTGTTCAATCTGTCATTTCCGGTAACCCCGAAACTAGCTCTGAATTTTAAGTTTTTAATAAAATTATTATCTATTAAAAATTCTTCTTTTCCAATATTCCATCCAATAGATGCTGCAGGGAAATTACCATATTTGTATTTTGATCCAAAAATAGAACTTCCGTCACGTCGCATACTTATAGATGCTAAGTACTTGTCGTTGTAAGCATAGTTAACTCTCGATACATAAGAGATTCCTCTTTTTTGCCATTCAAATGCATCTGCATCAGATATAGTAGTTGCATTGGTAATCTGTTGTACAACATCATTTGTGTATCCGGTTCCTGTAACGGTCGAGAAAAAATAATTTCTGCTTTCTAGAGATACACCAGCAGTAACACCAATGTCATGTTTTCCTATTGATTTGTTGTAATTGAAAAAGTTGTCAAAAATTATATAGTTTTCTTTTTGAGCAATCTCTGTCATATAAGCATCTGTTGGACTTTCTTTTCCTAAAGTTCCTAAATAGTCTGTTCTTTTTGTATCGTCATAAGAACCTGCCAATGTAGATTTAAAAGTCAAATCTTTTAAAATGTTATATTGCCCATAAAAACTCCCGTACAACTGGAATTTCTTGTCTGTTCTGTTACGTTCTGCAACTCTAGCATAAGGATTCTGATTGTTACTATTACCTATATTTTGTAGTTTGTCGTTAATTTGGCCATCTCCATCTAAATCAAACATTTCAAAATGAACCATTCTAGCATAATCTCCAGGAACTAATCCTGCATACACACCGTTTGGATCAATAAAACGTAATGTTTCTTCGGTATGATAAATAGGTAACCATGGTTGGTGTCTCGCTACGTTGTGAATGTTTTCAGAGAATCTTCTTCTAGTAGTAAAGGATGGACTCAAATTTGCGCCAATAGTAATTTTATCACTTATTTTACTATCTACTTTTAGTCTAGCACCATATTTTTTATAATTATCTAATAATAAAACACCTTCATCATTTGTGTAGTTTAAACTAGTAGCAAACTTAGTTTTGTCATTACCTCCTCTCAAAGAGATAGAATGATTGGTAATTACCCCTGTTTCAAAAAAAACATCTTGCCAAGAGCGATCGGTTCCAATTTGCAATTGGGCAACGGTGTAAGGTGAAAGAGTTAATCCTGCATCTGTTTGTTTTTTTGCCCAATCCGCAGTGGTGTAGCCATAAGCCTCACTTTTTCGAGCTGTTTTTATTCCGGTATAAGTACTGTAGTTGATTTTAGTTTTTCCTGCTACACCAGATTTCATGGTAATCATAATAATACCATTTGAACCTTTAGATCCATATATAGAAGAGGATGCGGCATCTTTTAATATTTCAAAAGATTCCACATTATTCATGTTCAAAGAACCAAGAAAACTAGAATCAACAATGATTCCATCTACAACAATCAGTGGTGTAGAATCCCCAGCCATAGAACCAACACCTCTAATGGTAATGGTTGGTGCAGCTCCAGCTTCACCATCTGTGGCTTGTATGTTTACACCAGATACTTGTCCTACCAATGCATCATCAACTCTTGATACAGCAATTTGATCCAAGTCATCATTGGTTACTTTGGATATAGCTCCCGTTAAATGTGATTTTTTTTGTGTACCATATCCAATGACTACAACGTCATCCAACAGGTTTGCATTTTCTTTAAGTACAATATTTATGTTTTGTTGATTGTTTATTATTTGTACTTGACTAGTAAAACCTAAATATGAAAATCGAAGAATGTCTCCTTTTTTTACATCAATAGTATACTTACCATCAAAGTCTGTTGAAACTCCTTTTTTTGATTTTGCGATATTGACATTAACACCCGGAATAGGCAAGTTGTCCGAGGCTGCTAATACTGTTCCTGTCAATTTATATCTATCTTGGGCGACGGCCGCCAAATTAAATAATAAAATGACCAGTAATGATAATGTAATTTTTAAATTCATAATGGTTTTTTTAGTTAAAATAGTTGTTAGTTATTGTGGATTACCAAATTGGTTTACCAATAAGGGTTTGCAATATACAGACTTTTTTAAGTAATTCAAAATGAAAAGTTAATTTCAAGGCTTTTTCGAGTGGTTTTAGTGTGATTTTTTGATAAAATGATATTTTATCATATTCGTCCTTAGCTCCTATGGGTAGTAAGGTGAGGGTGTAAACGGCACCTTTAAAATGGATAAAAGAGGGTGCTTTTACAAAAATTAAAAAATTTTCAATTTCATGGGAGTAATTTTTTAATTGTATGCTAAATAGGAGAGTAGAAGACAAACAAATAAAATAAAATGCGCTACAAAGTAGTATTGTTTTGTAATGTTTTTGCGACATGACAAATGAATCTATATTCAATTCAAAGTCCGTCGGTCTAATAGGATAAGAGACCAATGTAGTTGGGCTATAGTGACCAGAGCCTGAAAGTGCGAATAGGCAAAGCAATATGTAATCAGTTAATCAGTATGGTTAACTTTAAAAGTGTTATAAACCAAAAAAGCTGTCACGATAGGTATCGTGACAGCTTTTTTAAGTGTTTTGGTTTTTATATTAAAAACAGGTCATTTCCTTAAGACCTGCTAAAGTTGCAATTGGGTCTTGTGCTCCAAAAACATAACTACCGGCAACAAGCACATCGGCACCTGCTTCTACTAGTTGCTTCGCATTTTTATTCGTGACACCACCATCGATTTCGATAATAGTCGAAGCGCCTTTTTTCTCAATCAATGCTTTTAGTTTTGCTACTTTAGCATAGGTATTTTCGATAAAAGATTGTCCGCCAAAACCAGGATTGACACTCATAATACAAACCAAGTCAATGTCGTTGATTACATCTTCCAGCAAATCTACGCTTGTGTGTGGGTTAAGTGCAACACCTGCTTGCATTCCTTCAGCTTTGATCGCTTGTAGGGTTCTGTGTAAGTGCGTGCATGCTTCATAATGTACAGTAAGCACATCTGCACCCAATTTTTTGAAAGTCGAAATGTAGCGGTCTGGATCAACTATCATTAAGTGTACGTCGATCGTTTTAGTTGCATGTCTTTTTATCGCCTCTAATACGGGCATTCCAAAAGAAATATTGGGAACAAATACACCGTCCATAATATCAATGTGAAACCAATCGGCTGCACTTGAGTTGATCATTTTAATGTCGCGTTCTAGATTAGCAAAGTCAGCTGCTAGGACCGATGGGGCAATAAGCGTGTTTTTCATTATAGTTGAGTTGTGTGTAGTTTTTGCAAAGATAGTTTTTAAAACAAAAACGGACTTGCCTTTTTAATAAAGAATTTACCGTTTTCTGTAAAAAGGAAAAAGGTATTCGTTTTACGGAATACCTTTTCTGTTTTATTGAAAAATGTATCTTATTTCAAGTGGGATAAATCTAGTTTTGCCAGATAACTTTTTAGTTCCTCCAACTGAATTTTAGTTCCTTCGAGGGTAATTTGAAATCTATCGTTATAAATGAAGTTAATTGAAGAGTTGTTGTAGCTATCTGGATTTGTATCGTTTTGGGTAGAACACATGTTCCCGTCAATTTCTTCAGTTTGCATAGTTTTTGTTCCCTCAATTGATTCCATTCCCATAGCGATAGTCATATGTAGTATCGTAATTAAGGCACTTCCTGTTTCACCTGCACCATCAAATATAGTTACTTTTACTGCTTTTCCTTCAGCATTACTATAGGTTGCTTCCGCAGTACTAAGTCCTGCCGCCGCCGCATTATTTCCAGCGCTAAATTTAGTACGAGGAAGATCACCCAAAGTTTCTACCAATACGGCCTTATAAACATCATTCTTAACTGGCGTGAGTTTTTTTAAATCTTCAGTAATTTTTTCGTAATCTTTTATAGCGTCAGCTCCTTTATTCATGCTTTTTACACTTTCAACAGCATCCATAATACCAGGCTCGTCGTTCTGTTCTTCTTTGTTTTTGCAAGCAAATACGGCTAGTAACGATAGGGCTACGACAATCTTTTTCATGTTTTTTGGTTTTAGTAGCAATAAAGATAGAAAATAATATTATTGTTGTCAGTTTTTTATGTTAAATTATCTTTACCGATAATTACTGAACATTTTAATCCAAAAAAAAAACTCCAGTACAAGACTGGAGTTTTAAGAGGATGAATACGGAGATTATCCTAAATATGTTTTCAAGATTTTACTTCTTGAAGTATGTTTCAATCTGCGGATTGCTTTTTCTTTAATTTGACGAACACGCTCACGAGTTAAGTCAAAAGTTTCTCCAATTTCTTCAAGAGTCATTGGGTGTTGGTCACCAAGACCAAAATACAAACGAACTACATCAGCCTCACGAGGCGTCAATGTTTCAAGAGAACGCTCAATTTCAGTACGCAAAGATTCGTGGATCAATTCTCTATCTGGGTTAGGAGACTCACCAGAACGTAATACGTCATATAGGTTAGAATCTTCTCCTTCAACAAGAGGTGCATCCATTGATAAGTGACGACCAGAGTTTTTCATAGACTCTTTTACATCATTTACCGTCATATCAAGTTCTTTTGCAATTTCTTCAGCAGATGGCGGACGCTCATTAGATTGCTCTAGCAAAGCGTACATCTTGTTGATTTTGTTGATAGAACCAATTTTGTTCAATGGCAAACGTACAATACGAGATTGTTCAGCAAGTGCTTGCAAAATCGATTGACGAATCCACCATACAGCATAAGAGATAAATTTAAAACCACGCGTTTCATCAAAACGTTGTGCTGCTTTGATCAAACCTAAGTTTCCTTCATTAATTAAATCGGGAAGCGTTAAACCTTGATTTTGATATTGTTTTGCAACCGAAACCACAAAACGTAAATTTGCTTTTGTCAATTTCTCAAGAGCACGTTGGTCTCCCGCCTTGATCTTTTGTGCCAATTCTACTTCTTCATCAGCAGTAATAAGGTCAACTTTACCTATTTCTTGTAAATATTTGTCTAACGATGCAGTTTCACGATTCGTTACCTGCTTGGTAATTTTAAGTTGTCTCATGGTGTTGTCTCCTCAATTTTAAGTGTACATATAGTTATACGTACGAAGTACATTTAATGTTACAAAAAATATGAAAATAATTTATTTTAGTTTATTCGAAGCTAAATCAAATGTGGGCATTCCCTACGGTCGGGCTATCCGCTATATCTTTGATTCCATTTCATTTCATCAAAGGATACCGCTGCTATCCCTAATGCAAAACCCGTTCGACCAGAATATTTATATTTAAAAAGGATAGTTAGCAAAAAAAAACAGCCACAGTTTACAATCATTTTCACAATTTAGTGAAAACGTTAGCAAACTGTGGCTGAAATGTAAAAGTCCAAAATGGAACTTTAAAACGATATTATGCTTCTTCTAGCACTTCACCTTCAAACTCTCCAGCGATAATGTCATTGCGCTCCATCCAATATTCAGAGGTCATCATTTCGTAATTTTCATTGTCTACCGTGTTTAATTCCCATACAATTCCTTCCGCATCAGGAAACGGAGCCTCGGTAGTCATTGGTTCGTCAAAAAGACGTTTAATAAGTGTGGCTTCAGCCAAACCATTGTTCATGATTTTCAAGAATTGTTCTTTGGTTAAGACTTCTTTTTCTTGGCCGGTGATTTTACATTTTACCACAAGAGCTTTCGCATTCGGAAATTTCCCGTTGAAAGCATGGTGCAACATTTGGTTGCAATGAAACAAACGAGCATGTAGTTTGATCACAGGATATTCCTCGCAAACCTTGTCCAATAGCATATCATTTGATATTTGGTCAATTTGTCCTTCAGTCAATTCATCCGATAATTTGTAGGTCAAGATAATCACAGCAGCTTCATTTGGCTCGTAGTCACTAATCGCCATAAACAGCAATTCGCGCAATTCTGCTATGTCCTTGCTTTTTGCATCCGGAAAACCGTATAAACCCAAAAGGTTTACATAATCTTCAACAGACCAATAGGTATTCGATTCATCAATTGTTTGAATGTTGTCGATCGTAACTTTATATTTCATGTTGTTTGTTTTTTATAAAGTTAACTAAAAAATGGAGTATAATTTAAAAAAATCATACTCCATTTTATTCTTATGCGTAAAGGATTTGAATGTTATTTTTTTATAACCGCTGGTTTGGATTTCTCCAGTAATGCTTTTTCTATCGTTTCAACTCTCTTTTTAAGTTTTTCGTTTTCAAGAGCATTGTTATAATTGGTTTTGTTCGTTTCCATTACTTTGTCAATCAAACTCTCCAATTCTGCTGGCGATAGTTTAATGTATTCTACCACTTCAGTATTAGTTGTAGTTTTTGCTACGGCAGTTTTTTGAGCAACCACTTTTGCAGCAGTAGTATCATTTACAACTACAACAGTAGGAGCAGCTGCAGGAGCAACTACTTTTGTCGTAACCACGCTGTCGGTAACAACTTTAGCTACAGGAACAATCACAATACTATCCTTTGCAATTGGTTTTGCCACTTCTTTATTTATTGCAATTGCTTTAATTTGCTGTGCTTCTTGATTTTTAACTGCTTTCTTTTCGATTAGAGCGACTTCTTCAAGTGCATTTTGTGCATTTTTCTTTTGTTCTAATATTACTACCGCTTTGTCGATATCATTATTTGCTTTCGCTTTTTCTAGATCGGCTTCAAGTCCATTAAGTTTATCTTGGTATTCTTGTTTTAAATTGGCAATTTTATCCGAGTTGTCTGCGTTGTTTTGCGCAATTTTCTCATTAATATACACTTGTGTTTCTTTGTCTTTAATGTCCAATTGTTCGTTCAATTGTGCATCGTACACCGCATTAGGATCTGCTTTTTTTCCTCCAAAACTCAGTTTTACTCCCACATTGTACATAATGTGCGTTTGTAAATTGTCTGGACTTGTCAAATCAGCAACATCAGCTGCAGAGGTAATCATTCCTCTTGCTCCACCGGTAATCAATATATGTTTGCTCAACGGAATGTTTAATCCCAAACCTGCTGTTGCAAATTTTTCGCTTTCTACTGCTGTATTTGTCTTTCCTAGGTAATTGTCTTGTGTGTTTAAGTAACCACCACCCAAAATCAAGTAAGGTGTAACACCGTTACCATCATTCAAACGAGCTCTAAATTCTAAACCGTACATAGACAATTTGTCAAACGAAGTCGAAATTTGTTCGTTTTCCATTCCTTGCAAGTAAAAAGCACGGATTCCTGTGTATTGATTGAAATCAAATCCAGCATACAATCCAGCCAAGTAAGTATCTTTAAATAATGACTTATCATCAAATTTAATGTAGTTAATACTTGGTTCTACAATCCACTGAATTCCTTTGAAACCATTACTAAACTTGCTGTAATACGCTTTGTCTAGTGCGCTCAAAGTCCCTGGTTTTCTTCCTCCCAAGTAAAATTGTAACGAGGCTTGAGCCGAAAAGTTATTTAAACCTTTTGATTCAAAATCACTATCTGTTACGCCAAAATCAATTTTGTTTTGGTCTGTCAATAAATTTGCTCCCGCATTAAAGTTGTAACGATTGTATTTTCCTTCAACAGTAAATACAATTCGGTCGGTCAATTTAGTTTTGAAACCCAAACCTACACTAGTATATATTTGGTCAAAATCTGCTCCGTCTTTGATTTCGATATTTTGAACACCTGAACCCAAAGTTAAATACGGAATAAAACGTCCTCTACCCAAGTTGGTTTTAAATTCACCTCCCCAACGAGTTAGGTTAATGTCTTGTGATTGAAAAAGAGCGTCGTTATATCCTGCTAGTCCAAAGTTTGAAAATTTTGTTTTCAATCCTAATGATTGCAAATAAACAGCACGGATCTCAACATATTCGCCAAAACCAAATCCGATTTTTCCTCCTACAGAGGTAGCGTTTTCCAATCCTGATTGACTGTCATAAAATGTATAATCAACAAATGGTGAGGCTGTAAAACTGATGTCTTTCACTTGTGCAAACCCTAAGGTAGAAAGTGATAATAATAGTATGTGTATTGTTTTTTTCATTTTTGTTTGTTTTATTTTTATTTCCGACTAGCGGTTCGTTTTATTATTTTCGAAAGAGAAAAAAGCTTTTATACTTTCGCATCTGTATTAAACATGGGCGGAGTCTTTTGGCTTTCACTCGCTTGTAGCTGTGCTATTTCTAAATCTTTTTGCTGAATGGTAATTTCGTTATGCAGTTTTGCGATAATTGCTTCATTTTTATACTGTTTATTTTTATCGGATAGAAAGAATAAAAAGCAAAATACAAATCCGATCGTTGCCAGTAGTAAGAAAGGGTAGGTTTGATACGTACCAAATCCAAATTCAAACGGGAATTCAGTCAGAATAAGTTCAAAATTTAAAGTGCCCAGAAAAACAATTATGATTAGATATCCGAGTAAGTAGCTATTTCTCATGTTATTTTATTTCTTTTTGTTTGTAAAAGTTAGAATAACAACTTGTTTATAACTGTTAATTGGTGGATAAAGGTACTCATTAACATGGTCTACACAGTCGTTTTTTATCTAGAATGGTTTTAATTAAAGTAGTCTGTTCCGGATGTTTTTTTCTTTTTTCCGATAAAGTTAAATAAGCCAAAAACAACGATAACAATACCAACAGCGCCAAAGGCATAGTACAATCTGTTTTTGGTTTCTTTTTGAGTTGCGATCGTGTTTTTACTTTTTTCTGGTGCTAGTAGTCCCATTGTTAAGCTATCTTTCTCGATTGGAGACGGCGCTGCCATAGTGCTAATAGCAATCTTACGGATGTCGATTATAGAATCAAGTTCTTGTATTTGAGCATCAACGGCAATTTTTTCTTGTTTAGCAAAATCTTCAAAAACAACTTTAGAAAGATAAGCAGTACTAATTTTTTTACTCATTGCATCCTGCTGATCGTCAATAGTAGTAGCATCGTCTTTTGCCTGCGCAAGTGCTTTGTTGGCTTCTTCTGAAACTGTATTTAATCTAGAAATTTTGGTGTTTACACTTGTGAGTAAAGTATCAATCTTTGCCAATGCTTGCGGTTTTGCTCCTTTGGCATACATTGCTTTTTTATGATCTTGATACATTGCTTTTTCTTGATTGTAAAGCTCCAACTTTTTGTCAGTAAGTTCAATTTCTTTTTTTCTAAAGTTTATTTCTTCTTCATAATTAGATTTTTGTCCCGATAGTTGATTTAATTTTAACGTCTCACTAGCAATTCCTTGTTCGTTTTTTGAATCGTTTAATCGGGCAAGTGTTTGTTGCGTGCCTGTAACCACCTGCAACAAGGAATCTTTCTTTTGCACCAAACTATCAACTTGCTTTTTAGCCTGAGCCATTTGTTGTTGTTGGCGTATCAGGGTCGAATCAACTTCAGTTATTTTTTCAGGAACAACAGCTTGTTTTGCTTCTTGCTTTTTATCACAAGAAATCATAACTAAGATCGAAAAGGTTAATACGAGAATTTTTTTCATAATCTAAAAAGTAACTGTTCTATAGTTAAGACACAGAAAAAACAGATAGGTCACATTTATTTTTAAAATAGTTTAATACAAACCATTAATGGATCTATTCGTGTCATGATTGGATAGACTATATAGGTGTATAGAAAATAAGAATTTCTGATTTACGTCTACCTAATAATATGCTCCAATGTGTTTTTAATTACAAAAGAACGGCTATTCAAAAAAAAGTTGGTGACTTTTTGCTTTTTGATGTGTCTCAATGATAAGTACTGTAAATAGAACTGCGTTTTGATAAAAAATACATACCTTATAATGTAAGTCATACGTTTTACTTTTGTTACTTTGACTAATAATTCCGGACTTACACAATACGTTGGTTATTCGAAAAGAATGTTGCTTAAGGACGAGTCACTTTCGATTAAAATTTTAAAATTACTATCTATGAAAACAAAAATATCTTTTATCTTATTTCTAGTTTGTTCTACTTTTTATGGACAAACACAACAAGAAGGCGAAATCGTAATATCAAAAGCACATTTGATTTCGATTTTACAAAAATTCAAAAAACAAGACAGTAGTACACTTGATAAACAAGCAGTAACGTCACAAGTTTTGTTGGCATTAAAAACAGTTGCCAACGATAGCGTGATGCAACGTATGCGTGTGCTAGAAAATGAATTAGAATCTTTGAGGTCAAAAATAGATACCGTCTCAAAACGTGCTGTAGTGCGTGATACAGTATATTTGTCTACATTAAAAACAGTGGTAACCCGAGACACGGTCTATAATGCTAACAGCGCGTACCAAAAACCAACTGTGGTAAGCGAAGATAGT
This sequence comes from Flavobacterium faecale, assembly GCF_003076455.1. Classification (NCBI taxonomy): domain Bacteria; kingdom Pseudomonadati; phylum Bacteroidota; class Flavobacteriia; order Flavobacteriales; family Flavobacteriaceae; genus Flavobacterium; species Flavobacterium faecale. The sequence continues at coordinate 196,596 of NZ_CP020918.1, read as the reverse complement.
CGTAATTATGAACGTCAGTTAAGTGACTTAAATTCCAAATACGATGCTATTTTACGCAATCAAGAGCGACTGTTGACTTTGCAAACAGTTAATACAGTTGCGGTTCCTGCTGCTGTAGCTGTTGTGGCACAACCAAAAGCGCAACCAAAAGAGGTTGTCACTGTAGCGCCTGTAGAAAGTTTGGTTGTCCTTACTGATACACCGGCAGCACCAACAACAAGCATAGTTATTACACCAGAAATCACAACTGTTACCGCTGCGCAATTGCTAAAAGAAAAATTTGCCAAAATACAAGCCAGAGTTTATTTCGATAATAATTCTGCCAAAATTAGTGGTACAGATGCACTTCGCTTGCACCAACTATTAGATGATTTGACTTTGAACCCAAGTTTACAAGTTTTTCTTGATGGTTATGCTAGTAAATCGGGTAATGTAGCCTACAATACCAAATTATCTATGTTACGAAACGATGCTGTCAAACAATATTTGATACAAGAAGGAGTTCCTGCAAATAGAATTTCGTCTGAATATCACGGTGTAGATGCTACAAGCCTTGACGCTGCAGCAGCACGTAGAGTAGAAGTGAGCTTTGACGTACGAGACTAAAACCTTTATTTAGTATGGTAAAAGTGCTTTTTTGGTTAAAAGATGTAAAGAAGGTGTATGGTCAAAAATTACGATGGCATTCTTGATGAAGAATTAGCTTCAAAAATAGGAAGAACAAATGATACCGTACTATTTGGAGTGCTGTACGATCGATACGAACATTTGGTATATAATAAATGTTATGGCTTTGTGCGATCTGTTGATGAAGCCAAAGATTTGACTCAAGATGTGTTTTTGCATGTCTTTGTCAAAATTGGCACCTTCAAAGGGAATTCTAAATTTTCTACTTGGTTGTATTCTGTTACCTATAATTTTTGTGTCAATTATTTGAGTCGCGATAAAGAACGACAAATGGCCTCTCATTCGAACCAAATAGAAGAGCAATATGATCTCGCTATCGAAGTTAGTGATTACAGCCTGTCGCAAATGCAAGTGGATAAACTTGAAAAAGCATTGACATTAATTGCGCCCGAGGACCGGATGATATTGCAAATGAAATACCAAGACGAAGCTTCGATCAAAGAACTTCAAGAGGTGTTGGAACTATCAGAAAGCGCCGTGAAAATGCGCCTCTCGAGAGCCAAAACAAAAATAGCCGAATTGTATAATAAAATAGATGTATAATGGAAAACGAAAATCCTTTCAAAAAAATTGGCCTTCCGCAGCAAGAAGTACCGGAGGACTTGAAGAAAAAAGTGATGGACGACGTAAATACCGTTAAATTCATTTTAGAAGTTACTAGCTTGTTTTCGTCAAACTACGCTTCAACCATTGAGAGTATGTTTAAAACAAAATCAAAAATTAACAACGATACCAAACAATAAGAATATGGAGGTTTTAGATCAATTACAATCCGATACGTTAAACACAATTAATACGCTCTTCTTTAAAATTGGCGAGGGATTGATTAGCTTTATTTATGCCATTCTTGTATTGGTAATAGGTTGGGCAATTTCAAAAGGAGTAATTTTTATTCTAAGAAAAGCCCTTGATGTATCGAGTATTGATAAAGTAGGCGAAAAAATAAACGAATCTGATTTGTTCGGAAAATCAGAGTATAAGATCAATATTTCCGAAATAATTATTGGTTTTGTGCGCTGGATTTTAATTTTGGTGTTCATGATTATCGCTGCCGATGTCATGCAATGGACAATAATCTCTGTCGAAATCAGTAATCTATTGCGTTACTTACCAAAATTATTTAGTGCGTTGGCCTTGTTTATGATCGGCGTTTATATTGCCAATTTTGTTCGAAAAGCAATTTCTGGCTTGTTTACTTCACTCAGCATGAGCGGAGGAAAAGTGATCAGTAGCATGGCTTTTTATGGTATTGCAATTTTGGTGACCATCACTGCGCTCAATCAAGCAGGCGTTGACACGACCATCATAACTAATAATGTGACTATTATTTTGGGTGCTTTTTTACTCACTTTTGTCTTGGCTTTTGGACTAGGATCAAAAGATGTAATCACCAATTTGCTCCTTACATTTTATGCTAGAAAAAACTATACCGTTGGTGAATACATTAAGGTCAATGGTCAAGAAGGCGAAATAGTTGCAATTGACAACATTAGCCTCAGCTTGAAAACTGCAACAGGAAAAGTCATTATTCCGATCTTGCAAATCGTAGAAAGCACGGTTGAGGTTATAGAATAAGTAGATCATTTTAGTTGAGGCTTGCCGAATTTTGAAGTTGTATGATTTGGGCATTCCCTACGGTCGGGCTATCCGCTATATCTTTGATTCCATTTCATTTCATCAAAGGATACCGCTTCTATCCCTAATGCGGTTTTGAGATTAAAAATTGCATCTGCAGTCAAAAATGGAAAACTCCAAATTAATCAAAGGATTAAAAATTGATTTAGAAAACGATATTTGATTTTTAGTTTTGAACTAAAAAATACATGAACCCAGACTTTGCTCTGGGTTTTTTGTTTCTAACCTATTTTGTTAGCCATGGTTTTTGGCGACTAATACTCGAAACAGTTTGTTACGCTGAAAGCATCTCAGTAAATTTGCACAGCCATCTTGGGGTCTTTTAGAGTTACTCCAGAAGTGATTATTTTATCTGTAGTAAAGTTGGAAATGTAACCTAATTTTTGTCGCCTCGAGCGCGGTAGAGGAGCAATAGTGGTTCCCGACTCCGCTCGAATTAACCATTTGGATTCTTTTAAAAATAGTGTTGGCACCTTTAAGAGTAGCAAATAGAAAGTTCTTGGCTTGTGTGAGATGCTTTCAGCATGACAAGCTATGGTGAGAATTAGAATGCGTTTTAGGAACTACGAGCTCGTATGAGTGATTACTTTACCTAGCTTTTATTTTTTATAAGTATTCAGTGCCCTGCGTTTGGAGCTAGCTACCGGAGTAGTGCGCCCGGAAGCGTTAGGCTTCAACGGCAGCAAAGATAAGGGCGTCATAGCGCTCATAAAAGTGAAACCCTTATGTTTGCTGGCGGTATGCCTTGATTATTAGGTCTTTTTTGAGTTTGCTATTTTCAATTTGAATGTCTTGTACTAAAGAGTTTGTTTCTCTAGCCTCATTCTTTAAACCATTTAATTCTAAGAATAAATAAAGAACAACGACAATGATCAGAAATATAAGTATAGCCATTATTTTACATTTTTATAAATGCCAAATATAGGTTAATTTTTACCAATATATAACTGTATGTTAGTGGGGAATAGGGAACGGTAGCTTTTGCCTGATTTTTTTGAGCGTCTTGACGGTACAACATGTTTGCGGTTAAAGAGGCGAGATTTTTCTATGATGCACAAGTTTTCCAAGTACAAAATAATCTTTGAATTCAGTCTAAAATGCAAATGTCTTGTAGTAGTAGCTTTTTTATTTATTCAGCTAATCTGTTTTCAATATCCATTCTTTCGTGTAAAACTCTAACAACTTCAATTTCGTTATTTTTATCTTTTTTGAAGAATATTAGATGTGATTTTACTTTTGAGTATCTATATGATTTTCGAATTTTTCCAAAATCATGAGCCATTTCAAAATTTCTAACGATATATTCAATTTCGTCATAAATTAAGTTAAGTAATGGTTAAAATTTAATGTCGTATTTTATTCCAAAATTAGTCAGGACAAAATTTAATTTTTCTTTGAGGTTTTCGAATGATTTATAAGCATCAAAATCTAACCATTGATATTTTATTCTCCGCCATAGAATTTCAATCAGGTTTAACTCTGGAGAATAAGGTGGCAAAAAGTAAATTAAAACATCTTTTTCTTTCCATTGTTCTATTTTAGCCATAAACTTCTTTGATTTGTGTATGGGAGAATTGTCAAGAATTACAATGGTTTTTTTAATGGTTTGTTCCACAAATCGATTCATAAAACTGATGATTCTATCTGAATTAAAGGTTGTTTCAAGTGTTTCGAAATAGAGTTTATTTTTACGGGTCATTAATCCAACTACATTCTGATATTTACCTTTAGCAGCGGGTAACAAAATTGGATTATCCTTTGTTTGCCAAGCATAAGGCACATTAGGAGAGAGTCCAAAATGACTTTGGTCTCCAAAATATAAATCAATATAACCGCTATCTTCCAAACTCTTTAATGTTTCTATCTGCTCTTGTTTAAATCTAAATTGTTCTTCGTTGCGTTTGCCTTTCAAAGAGAGTCTAGCTCTTTTCCACTTATAGCCCAGTAACTTTTAAAAAATTCTGCAAAGTCTTTTTGCAGATGACAATATTGTGTTGCTCCTCAAAGTAAATTAATACATTTTTTAAATTTCTATTGTGAAGTTCTAATTGCTTGGAAACTTCTTCCGTATAGTCTTTTAAAAGAGTTTTTGCTCCTCTTCCTTCTGATATAGCAAGAGAATCAACCCCAATACTAGCCCAACTATCAAACCAACGTTCAATCGTTCTGCGACTGACTTTAAAAATAGAAGCCAAGTCTTTAATCTTGTGTCTTTGATGTGATAAAACAAGGCATTGACTACGTTTCCTAACAGTATTATTAGGGCTATTTTGGTAAAGGTGCTCTAGTACCAAAACCTCTTCTTCTTTTAGTGTTACATATCTCATAATGAGATAAATATAGTAAATTTTTCATATATTAACAACAAAATACGACATTATTTTATTCTTATTACTTATAATACCTATCTGCTTGTTCAATGGACCAATTTTCTGCTGTATAAATCCAAATGTTATTAATGTCTTCTAATGCCTTTTCGTTAATAATATACTCTGACATTATTTTTGAATATTGGCTTTTAACATTTCTAGATTTTTATTTCGATCAATGTTTCTGATTTTAGGACTCTTTTCACCAATTTTTAATTCATTGATTAGAGATTTAGTTTTAGATTCTTCCTGCTCGAACATTCGTAAAGCAGTTCTAACAACTTCACTTACGGAGCTATATTTTCCCGTAGCAATTTGATCATTGATAAAATTTTCAAAATAATCGCCTAACAATATGGATGTATTTCGTGCCATAATTTTTTTTATCAAAGATACCAAAAATTGGTATTTAAATCAACTTTTTGGTTTTTTGTACACGGTTACTGCTAACAGAATGGTTTCGGAAAGTCAAGATCTTTTCTCTCATTCTCAAGAGTAGAGTCAATCGTTGTAGCGGCCAGTATTAATTCTGAGATAAATTAGTATTACAAACTTTGTGGTTAGTGGTTTTGTGTGGTTTTTGGGTTGTCTCATGTCCACATGAGGGATTACTTCGTCTAGCTTTTATTTTTTATAGGTGTTCAGTAAACTGCGTTTGGAGCTAACTACTGAAGTAGTGCGCTCGAAATATCAAAGCCCGACGGCAGCAAGGATAAAGGGCTTGTAGCGCTTATGAAAGTGAGCCCCTTGTACTTTGGTGGCGGCATACCCTAATAATGCAAAAATCCCGTTTCAAATTAATGAAACGGGATTTTATATAATTAAACCTGTAGTAAACTAAGATGTGATTACTCTTTTCTTTCCTCACGTGGAGGTCTTGGTAAAAGTGCTTTTCTTGACACTTTTTCTTTTCTAGTTTTTGGATCCATACCTAAGTATTTCACTTCAAAAACGTCACCCATGTTCACAACATCAGAAACATTTTCTGTGCGTTCCCAAGCCAATTCAGATACGTGTAATAAAACTTCGTTTCCTGGAGCTGATGTATATTCTACAACTGCACCAAAATCTAGCATTTTGATTACTTTCACTTCGTATGACTCGTTCATTTGTGGTTTGAAAGTGATTGACTTAATTTTAGCCAATACTGCTTCAATTCCAGCAGGGTCTGTTCCTAGAATTTCGATAACTCCTTCTTCTGTAGTAGGGTCTTCGTTGATTACAATTGTAGTTCCAGTAGCTTTTTGTAATTCTTGAATCACTTTTCCACCAGGTCCGATCAATGCACCAATAAAGGCATTAGGAATTCTTCTTGTAATAATTTTTGGAGCGTAAGCTTTAACATCTTCTTTTGGAGTTGCCAAAGTTTCGATTAGTTTTCCAAGGATATGTAAACGTCCGTCTCTAGCTTGAGCCAAAGCTGCTTCCATAATCTCGTATTTCAAACCGTCAATTTTGATGTCCATTTGACAAGCTGTAATACCTACAGATGTTCCAGTAACTTTAAAGTCCATGTCTCCTAAGTGATCTTCATCACCAAGAATATCAGACAATACAGCGTAACGGTCACCATCAGTGATTAATCCCATAGCGATTCCAGAAACTGGACGAATCATTTGGATACCAGCGTCCATTAAAGATAGCGTTCCAGCACAAACAGTTGCCATAGAAGAAGAACCATTCGATTCTAATACTTCAGAAACCACACGAATTGTATAAGGACAGTCGCTAGGAATCATATTTTTTAATGCTCTTTGCGCTAAGTTTCCGTGACCAACTTCTCTTCTTGAAGTTCCTCTCAACGGACGAGCTTCACCTGTAGAGAAAGGAGGGAAGTTATAGTGCAAGTAGAATTTCTCTTCACCTTGTTGTGATGGAGAATCGATTTGGTTTGCTTCTCTAGAAGTTCCTAAAGTTGCAGTTGCCAAAGCTTGAGTTTCTCCACGTGTAAACAATGCAGATCCGTGTACAGATGGTAAATAATCTACTTCACACCAGATTGGTCTGATTTCGTTAGTTTTTCTACCGTCCAAACGTGTTCCTAAATCTAGGGTTACGTTACGAACTGCTTCTTTGTTTGTTTTCTTGAAGTATTTAGATACTAATTCTCCGTCTACAGCCAATTCTTCTTCTGTAAACAAAGCTTTAACTTCTTCTTTTACCTCGTCAAATGCTGCTGTACGTTCTTGTTTAGAAGAACCTTTGCTTGCAATTGCATAGATTTTATCGTAAGATGCTGCTTTTACTTTTGCGTAAATTGCTTCATCTTCTCTTTCTCCCTCGTACGTACGAACTTCTTTTTTACCAAAAGCAGCTTGTAAACGTAGTTGAGCAGAAATTTGATTTTTGATATGTCCGTGAGCAAATTTAATTGCTTCAACCATTTCAGCTTCTGAGATTTCTTTCATCTCTCCTTCTACCATTGCGATAGAATCCATAGAAGCACCAATCATCATATCGATGTCTGATAATTCTAATTGTGCACGGCTTGGGTTGATGATGAATTGTCCGTCGATACGACCAACTCTAGCTTCAGAGATTAGTGTTTCAAAAGGAATGTCAGATAAAGCTAATGCTGCTGATGCTGCAAGACCTGCAAGTGCATCTGGCATAACATCTTCGTCATAAGACATTAACTGAATCATAACTTGAACTTCTGCATGGTAATCTGATGGGAAAAGTGGACGCAATACACGGTCAACTAGTCTCATTGTTAATACTTCGTTGTCGCTTGGTCTAGCTTCTCTCTTGAAGAAACCTCCAGGGAAACGTCCAGCGGCAGCAAATTTTTCGCGGTAATCTACCGTTAATGGTAAAAAGTCAATACCAGGACTTGCTTTTCTTGATGATACTACTGTTCCTAAGATTACAGTTTTACCAATTCTAATTACTACAGATCCGTCAGCTTGTTTAGCCAATCGACCTGTCTCGATTGTGATGTTTCTTCCATCACCTAAATCGATGTTTTCTACAAATAATTGTGGAATCATAAATTTTTTTTTCTTTGGTTATTAAAAAAATGGATAACTAGTTGTGTTGTAGTTGCTGCGCGTAGTTAATGCGTAAAATCCAATGAAAAACCAAAACTTTTTTTATTCTACTATACGTTGGTATCGTACGTCGGTACGGACCAAAAAAACAAAAAGAGGTACTTGCGCACCTCTTTTTTATATTGATTATTTTCTGATACCCAATACTTTGATAATCTCACGATATCTGTTGATCTCTTTCTTTTTCAAGTAATCTAGTAAAGATCTTCTTTTACCTACTAGTAATACTAATGAACGCTCTGTGTTATAATCATGACGATTTTTTTTCAAGTGCTCAGTTAAGTGAGAGATTCTGAAAGTAAACAAAGCGATTTGTGCTTCTGCTTTTCCAGTGTTTGTTTTTCCTCCGTGTTGTGCGAAGATTTCTTCTTTTACTTCTTTAGTTAAATACATTCCAATATTATTTAATGATTATTATGTATGCCGTTACATGTATTGTAAGACGGGTGCAAAAGTAAATAATAATTTTATAATTTGAAGTAAAAAATACAATTTATTTTATGGGTTTGCTGTTTTTTACTTTCTTCCCATTAATGTAATGGGTATTGAGTATAAGACTCGCACATATTGCCCCCTTTGTTTGGCCGGAATCCATCGCTCATAACTACTAATTACCCGAATAGCTTCTGCATCCAATGTTTCATTTAATGATTTTATAGTTTTTGGTTCTACAATTTGGCCGTCCTTATCTACAATAAAGGTGGTGAATATTTTTCCGTTTAATGATTCGTATTCTTTTGTAATATGGAAGTTTTTTCCAATGTGTTTGTAAAAGTCGTTTATTCCTCTCAGGGGTAATGGTCTACTTTCGAGTTCGGTATAATGATACGCTGTCCCATTTTTGTCCTTACTAACACCGGATACTAATTCGCCTTTTTTGTATGTTTCCGTATACGTTTTATCTTTGTTATATTGACCGGTCCATTCTCCATCCTTCATTCCGTTTTTGTACCAGCCTTTGTCAAAAAAGTTCTCTCCTTTGTTTTCGTATAGTCCCGTTCCGTCAATTATTAGGTGATTACCATCTACGTCCCAATATTGGTTCATTCGAAATTGATTACTGAAACCTTTTTTAGAATCAGCATATTCTCCTTCTGATTTTTTTTGACCATTCTCATGCCATTGGATTTCTTTTCCTGTTTTTCTAGATTTAAGGAAGTTATTAACGGTTTTTTTTTGACCGTTTTCATAGTAAAAGGTGAATTCGCCTTCTTTGCTACCATTATTTTTAGTTTTCGAATGTCCTTCCATCTGTAAAACGCCAGATTTGTAATAGTCTTTGATAAGGTATAATTCCGTTGAAGCATCATAATCTGCTACAATTCTATAGTATTTATAATTGCTTTCGGTAGATTCATGCCAAAGTGAGTCCAAGTAGATTTTGTTTTCAAATTTATCTTGGGCAAAAAAGAGCGTAGGAATAAACAGAAGTGCAAGTAATAATTTTTTCATATAGAAGGAATATAGGTGGGGTTTTAAGCGAAAAGTTGGGCTACCTGTACGTTTACAAATTCCAAAAAACGTTCATCATCAGCGGTAAAAGGATCAATTACGTGGCTGTCAATATCAATTTGTCCTATGTTTTTTCCGTCTACAAATAATGGAACTACAATTTCTGACTTTACTGTAAAACTGCAAGCGATGTAATTGTCTTGAGCTGCGACGTCTGGAACAACGAAGTTTGCATTTGATTCTGCTACCTGTCCGCAAATCCCTTTTCCAAACGGAATAACCGTATGATCTGTTTCTGCTCCTATATACGGGCCTAGGTGCAAAGTTTTGGTCTCGTGATTTGCAAAATAAAACCCAACCCAGTTGTAGTAATCAATATTCTCATTTAAAAGTGTGCAAATAGCCAAAAGTTTTTCGTCTCTTGTATGTGTAGCATCTGTCGTAATAGCGATTACTTTAGGTTCTAATTCCTGAAATGTCATATTTTTATGTTTTTTATACAAAAGTATTTAAACTCCATATTATAAATTACATAAATTTGTTAAAAAATCAGCTTTGAAATATTATCTCCTACAATATAAGCCCTTCCTATTGTTCTTATTGAAGTTTTTTTTGACCTACGGAATTTTAACCTTCTTGTATCAAGGCTATTTAAATAGTTTTGGGTTTGATAAAATTGATGGCATTACGCAGGCTGTTGGGCGCAACACAAAGCAACTTCTGGATCTTTTTGGAGCTCCTTTTTCATTCGATAAAAATGAAAACGAATCCTATTTGAGGCTGTTTTATGATGGAAAATATGTGGCCCGAATTATTGAAGGTTGCAATAGTGTGAGTGTTCTTATTCTTTTCGTTTCTTTTGTAGTGTCATTTTCGGGTACATTAAAAGCAACGCTTTTATTTCTCTTTGGCGGTGTTGCACTTATTTATATTCTAAATGCAGTACGTATTGCGGTACTCTGTGTGTTGCTGTTTTATTTCCCGGAGCAAGAAGCCTTTTTACATCGCATTTTTTTTCCGCTTTTTATATACGGGTTTGTGTTTCTACTATGGATACTGTGGATTTCTAATTTTTCAAAATATGCTAAAAAAAATACGCCAGTATAAATATAGAATCCTTTTGGGTGGTCTAGCTGTTTTTGCGCTAATCTTGATTCGTGTCTTTGAGAGGGTTTTGTTTTATGATCCCTTTCTACACTATTTTGAGTTGGAGTTCAATAGGATTCCATTACCAACTTACGATTCTTTTTCGTTGTTCCTTAGTCTCACGTTTAGGTACGTGCTCAATAGTGTTTTTTCTTTACTGCTTATCTATATCGTTTTTAAGGAGTGCACTATGATCAAATTTGCATTAGTATTGTACGCTGTTTTTTTTCTAGTTCTCATGATTAGTATGAGTGCAGTTTTACATTTTTATGAAACGGATGATAATTTTACACTTTTTTACATTCGTAGATTTTTAATACAGCCCATTTTTGTTTTGCTGTTTATCCCCGCATTTTACTACCAGCGACTTTCTGTAAAATAAAAAAGATACTATTTAAAACAACTTCTCATCGAAAAGTGATTTCAAATAGTATCTCAGTTTTAAAAAGAAAACCAATTCTTTTATTATTTGGGCGTGACCCGCAGAAAAAAGCGGGTCGGGCTCCCGACGCTTCGGGACGTTGCAAGTCCTCAACAAGTTCCGCTATCGCTACACTTGTTTGTGGGCTTTTCTCCCGACGCTTCGGGACTATCCCTCACGCAAAACGGCCCAGCGTATAATTAGTTTTTTGCCGTCCAAAAATGTCTTAAATCTAAAGTATAAGGATACTCAGGATTAATTAACTCAATTGGAGTATCATGTTTTAAGTCTGATTTTGATTCGACCAAAAATCTTGAAGTTGCAGTGCTGTTGGCAGGCGTTTCAAAATCTTTGTCTTGCATAGATGCTGGAGGTGTGTGTCCAAAATCCCAAAAACGACTCATTTTTCTAGACTCTGCTTCAAAACTGTTTACAGGCAAAGTGTCAAAACTACGACCACCAGGATGTGTTACAAAATAGGTACAACCACCAATCACTTTATTATTCCAAGTGTCAACAAGGTCAAAAACCAGTGGAACGTCGATGCCTATATTTGGATGTAAAGCAGATGGCGGATTCCATGATTTATAACGTATTCCGGCAACATATTCTCCTTTTGTCCCCGTACTTCTCAACGGAATTCTACATCCTTTACATAACAAAATATGTCGTTCGGGTACAATACCTGATACTTTTACTTGCAGCCTTTCCAATGATGAATCTACAAAACGGGAGGTTCCAGAACTTGATAGTTCTTCTCCTAATACATGCCAAGGTTCGATTCCGAGGCGTATTTCCAATTGAATATTGTCAATAGTTACGGTTCCATGGTGCGGGTATCTGAATTCGAAAAATGGATCAAACCACGAAATGTCAAAATTATATCCAGAATCTTTTAGGTCGTTAACCACATCAATCATATCCAAGTACGCAAAATGCGGTAATAAGAATTTGTCATGCAATTCAGTTCCCCAACGTATTAGTTTTTTCTCGTAAGGTTGTTTCCAAAATTTAGCTACCAAGGCACGGACTAATAAATTTTGTACCAAATTCATGTGCTTGTGCGGTGGCATGTCAAAGGCACGAAGCTCCAAAATCCCCAATCGTCCTGTAGAGGAATCTGGCGAATATAATTTGTCTATACAAAACTCAGTTCTGTGTGTGTTTCCTGTTATATCAGTTAGTAAGTTTCGGAATATTCGATCTACCATCCAATAAGGAACATCTTGTCCTTTCGGAATTTGTTCGAATGCGATTTCCATTTCGTACAATTTCTCATCACGGCCTTCATCAATACGAGGCGCTTGACTTGTTGGCCCAATAAAAGGTCCAGCAAATAAATAACTCAATACAGGATGGTGCTGCCAGTAGGTGATTAAACTTCGTAGCAAATCAGGTCTACGCAATAGCGGACTGTCTTCGGGTCTTTCTGCACCCAAGGTCACGTGGTTTCCTCCACCAGTACCGGTATGGCGACCGTCTACCATGAATTTGTCGGTACCCAAACGAGACAAAAAGGCTTCTTCATACAAAGCTGTTGTATTGTCTACAATTTCTTGCCATGTTTTTGCAGGGTGCACGTTGACTTCAATTACACCAGGATCTGGAGTTACCATCATTTTTTCCATGCGGTAATCTGATTTTGGTTGGTACCCTTCTATTCGAACAGGCATCTGTAATTTTTCTGCTGTATTTTCAATCGACGTGATTAAATCTACATAATCTTCTAGGTAGTCTGTTGGCGGAAGGAAGATGTAAATAATTCCGTCACGCTCTTCGATACAAATCGCAGTGATAAAAGTGTTTACCTCAATTGCAGGAGGACTTTTTTCTTTTTCTTTCTCTTTGGTTTCTTTTTTAGTTAAAATTAATTTAGCATTTTGAAACATCTTAATGATAGTTCCGTACCTTTTTTTAACTTTTTCATTGTAGTCACCTAATGGCGCTAAATCTTCAAACGGACTTCTGTCAACTACTGCTTCTCTAACATTTTTGGATGTTTGAGGTAAGGAGTCTAAGGGTAGTCGTAAACCAATTGGTGAGTTTCCGGGAATCAAAAAGCAATTCCCACGTCTGAATTCCCATGCACAACTTTCCCAGTTATCTGCAACATGATCTTTACGCAAAGGCAATACAAATCCAGAAGGATTATTTAAGCCTTTTTCAAGAGTTTTAGCTAGATTGTGTCGTTGAATTGAATCTTTTAGATCAACTTTTAACGGGTCCAAGTTGATTGGTAATTTACCTTCTTCAAGCGCCCAGTAAATTGGATCTTCATAAGTAGGAGTGATGTTTTGAGGGTCAATTCCTAAGTATTTTGTTAGTTCAGTAGCGAATTTTTCGGCATCGTGAAAAGTGTGATTAGATTCACCTTCTTTGGCAACCAAAGCATCATTGTTCCATAAAGGTAATCCGTCTTTTCTCCAGTACAATCCGTATTGCCAACGTGGAAAAAGTTCTCCTGGATACCATTTTCCTTGTCCAAAATGGAGTAAGCCACCAAAGGCAAAACGATGTTTTAGACGTAGTGCCAAATCATAAGCTAACTTTCTTTTTAATGGGCCGTCAGCGGCAGTATTCCACTCATCAGCTTCGTAATCATCAATAGATACAAAGGTAGGTTCGCCTCCCATTGTTAGTCGAACATCGCCTTCGATTAAGTCTTTTTCTACAACGTTTCCGACTTCCATGATGTCATTCCATTGACTGTCAGAATATGGTTTTGTAACTCTAGGATCTTCGTGTATGCGCGTAACTTTATTTTCAAAATCAAACGTTACTTCGCATTTTCCGGTCGCACCTGTTACTGGCGCTGCGCTCTCATAATGAGGTGTGCAACACAACGGAATATGACCTTCACTGGCAAAAAGTCCAGAGGTAGGATCTAGTCCAATCCATCCGGCTCCAGGTAAGTAAACTTCTACCCAAGCATGTAAATCGGTAAAATCAGTTTCGGGACCAGATGGGCCGTCAAGTGATTTTTGGTCGGGTGCTAGTTGAACTATATAACCAGATACAAAACGTGCGGCAAGGCCAAAATGGCGTAACACATGTATAAGTAACCATGCAAAGTCACGACAGGATCCACTCTTTTTACGTAGTGTTTCTTCGGGAGTTTGCACTCCAACTTCCATTCGTAAATTATAAGTAAGCTCTTTGTATACGGCTTGGTTTATTGCAACCAAAAAGTCGTTGGTTGGCATTGATTTGTTGGTCTTCAATTCTTCCATGAACTTCAAGAATATCGGACTCTCCTCAGACAATTGTCTGTATGCAGTAAGTTCTTGTTCTAATGTTTTGTCATAAGTAAACGGAAACTGCTCGGCATATTCTTCAACAAAAAAATCAAACGGATTGATGACTTGCAATTTTGCGATGACTTCAACCTCTACCTTTAATTCTTGCACAGGATCTGGAAAAACAACTCTCGCTTGGTAGTTTCCAAAAGGATCTTGTTGCCAATTGATAAAGTGGTTTTCGGGACTTATTTTAAAGGTGTAACCTTCTATTTGTGTTCTTGAATGTGCAGCTGGTCGAAGCCGAAAAACATGTGGAAATAATTTGACACTACGGTCAAATGTATAGGTTGTTTTATGTGAAATAGCAATTTTAACAGCCATAAATAAAGTGTTTTTGGTTTCTAAATTTTATTAAAAATACGGTTTTAATGTTGTAAGACAAAGAAAAAACAGTTATGAAAATAATAAATATCAAAATGATAATTTATTGTACTCAAAGTTGTTTATAATATAAATTTGTTTCGGCTTCAATACGATATGAAAAAATCTGTTCCCAATCCAATAATTTCTTTATGTGTATCTATTTGATGACATTCGATGGTCATGTTGGTGCAATATGCATTACCAAACAGGGTAGCTACAGCAATTTCTGAGCCATCTTTTCCATCTGCTATTTTGACCAATTGGTTCAATTCTGCGAGTTTGGTAGGGTCAAAGACAATCCATGTTTTGCCCAAATATGCCTCGAAACAAGCATGTATGTCAGGCGGAAATAAATTACTAGCATAACAGGTGAAATAGCGAGCAGGTATGTTCAAAGCACGGCAAAGCGCAATGCCCAAATGCGCAAAATCTTTGCAAACACCTTGCTTGCGGTTCAAGGTGTCATAAGCAGTTGTATTGGCATTGGAAGAACCACCAACATATTCAATGCTGTTATAAATCCATTCGTTTATTGCAGTCACTTTTTCTAAATCGGTAGTAAGATCGCCGAAAAGATGAAAAGCAAATTCCATTAATTTATCCGACGGACAATTACGAGTAGGAGTTAGAAACGGAATTATTTCGTTTTTTAAAGTAAATATTGAGGTGTTTTTGGATACTTTTTTCTTGGGAATAAGAGTGTGCTGCATTGCAACATGGGCTTGATATTCGATTTTGAAAGGTTGGAAAGCGTTGGCTTGTAATTTGATAAAACGCGTTTTCGACCCCTTTAAACTAAATTCTTTGTAGGGTAGAGCAGGTGTTATTTGCAACGATTCTGAAAGTATGGATTGGTTTTGACTTTCATTTAATACTTGAATATTAAATATGAAGGTCGTGGGGCTATATACATCGTAATGAATTGTTGATTTAAGTGTGAATTCCATAAAGTAAAAGTACTAATATTGAGGATAATCGGGCCTGTTTTCTATAAAAAAAATGTAGATTTGTTGCTATTTTAAATTCCCAGAATGAGCACAGCACCATCTTTTTTAGATTCCTACAAAAAAACAATAAAGTCCTATGATGAAGTTATTGACAAAGCCGGACAAGTAAGACCTTATTGGGAAACACTTTTCAAAACCTTGGAAGAGGTAGGGATGGAGGAGTTAACCATTCGAAAAAAAGAAATTGTAGATAAGTTAAAGGAAAATGGAGTTACCTATAATGTATACGATTCTGAAAATGGATTGGTACGTCCTTGGAAATTAGACCCTATTCCGTTTGTATTGCACCAATCTGAATGGAAAACAATTGAAAAAGGACTAATTCAGCGCGCAAAATTACTCGATTTAATTTACAAAGATATCTACGGAGAGCAGTTATTGATTAAAAATAATATCATTCCTGCCGACCTAGTATTTGATAACACGGGTTTTCTTAGGCCTTGTTTTGATATCAGTCAAAAAGATTTTCATCAACTTACTATTTTAGCTTGTGACATTGCACGTGGTCCCGACGGGAAAATGTGGTTGCTAGACAATAGGGTACAATCGCCATCGGGTACAGGATACGCTTTGGAGAATAGAATAGTGATGGCAAACATTTTTCCTAAGCTAAATAAAAATATCCACCGCAGTAAACTAGCACCCTTTTTTAATGAGTTGCAAAAAACAGTTGGTAAATTTGGTAGTAATTCTGAAAATCCAAACGTTGTGTTTTTATCTCCTGGAGAAGGGAATGAAACCTATTTTGAGCACGTTTATTTGTCGTCCTATTTGGGTTATACACTTGTAGAAGGTAGTGACTTGCTTGTGCGTGAAGGCTATGTGTGGTTGAAAACGATTGATCAATTGGAACGTGTTGATGTCATCATTAAACGAGTTGATGATGTGTGGTGTGATCCATTAGAACTTAATAGCAACTCGTTACTCGGAATTCCGGGATTGTTGCAGGTGATGCGTTTGGGTAATGTGACGGTTATTAATCCTCCAGGACTTGCTGTTCTAGAAAATCATGGTTTGATGGCTTTTATACAAAATGCCTCTAAATTTTTGTTGAAGGAACCATTGATTATGAACTCTACCGCTACTTGGTGGTGTGGACAAACGAAAGAACTAAATTATGTTTTGAATAATTTACCAAAATTAATTATCAAAAAAACAAACCGAAACCTAGGAGTAAAATCTATATATGGTCGAAAGTTAAACGAAAAAGAATTAGCAGCCCTTAAAGCGACCATCATCAAGAATCCAAAAGAATATGTGGCGCAAGAAGAGGTGAGCTTGTCTACAACACCTTCTTTTGTAGATGGCGAAATTGTACCTAGACTGGCTGTAATTAGAGCTTTTTTGGTCTCTGACGGAAAAGAATATACAGTCATGCAAGGTGGTTTGACGCGTGGGTCTGTGATTGAAGATAAGTTTCAAATTTCAAATCAATTTGGTGGAATTTCAAAGGATACATGGATCATTAGTGATGAAGTCAAAGAAGTACAAGAAGTTGTTGAGTTGCAAGACCAAGTAATTGAAGTCAAAAAGGCGAGTCATGTTTCTAGAAATATAGCGTTAACAAGTCGTAATGCTGAAAATTTGTTTTGGGTAGGACGTTTGTCTGAAAGAACAATGGTATTGACTGGTTTCTTAAAAATAATTTTTAGCCGTTTAAATGAAAACGTAAGTGCGCGTGGAAAAAAACAACCTGAATTTTTGATTGTATTGTTAAAAGCACTGACGCATTTGACACAATCGTATCCCGGTTTTGTGGGCGAAGATGGTGAAGAAGATGAAACGGTGTTCGAAAAACCGTTGGCAGAATTGTTATCCCTAATTAAAGATGTCAAGAAGGAAGGGTCAGTTACTTATAATGTGCAGTCATTATTGTATTCTGTAAATCATATTAGCGAAAAATGGAACTACGATACCAAACGAATTATTAGTTTGATAGAAGATAGTTTAACGAGCTTAAAAGCAGTAGATGCCAAAAATATTAATCGAACAACACACAATTTGCAAAAATTGTACATACGATTAATGGCTTTTTACGGAAATACGTACGAAACATTTCCTAGAGAGAATGGGTTTTTCCTTTTCGAATCAGGTAAAAATATAGAGCGATTTTTGTCCCTCATTTCGGTGATTCAAACCTTGTTTTGCTTTAAACGTAGCGAAGAGGTAGAACAGCTTTTACTAGAGTCAGTATTAGAGAATCATAATTTGTTGGCGCAGTACAGAAGCATGTATAAATCCCAAATTAATTTGGTAACAGTGATTAATATGTTGTTTTTAGAAAAAAAATCACCTTATACTTTGGCCTTTATATTGGATACCTTATCCTATAATATTGCGCAATTGCCAAAGAAATCTGAATTGAATCAATTATCTGTTGCAGAAAAAAATGTGCTTGAAGCAAGTACAATTATTAAATTGATTGATCCCGAAGAGCTTGTTCAAGCTGATGAATCCAATTACAGAGAGGCATTGGATGAGACAATCAAAAAGGTCTCTACTTTGATCTCGTCTGTAACAAGCGGACTTTCTAGTTTGTATTTTAACCATTCTGTGATGCAAATTTCATTTTTAGACACAGAAAAAATTGACTCTGATGAAGTATAAATTAGTACATAAAACAACCTATACCTATGTAAATGCAGTGCACAATTACCAGTGTATCTTATGTTTGCATCCGGTGAATTCAGCTTCGCAAATATGTGAAGATTATAAACTAACGATTGAGCCCAAACCCCAAAATTTATA
This sequence comes from Flavobacterium faecale, assembly GCF_003076455.1. Taxonomy (NCBI): domain Bacteria; kingdom Pseudomonadati; phylum Bacteroidota; class Flavobacteriia; order Flavobacteriales; family Flavobacteriaceae; genus Flavobacterium; species Flavobacterium faecale. The sequence goes on along the minus strand of NZ_CP020918.1, from coordinate 178,419 downwards.
TCCTAGAAAGGACTATTTTGGGAATACCAAATATTATTTTTCGATTCTTAATCCGCATAAGGTTTTGCAAGTTATATCCACAAGTATCGTAGAAGTGCTTCCTTCCGAATTATTGTTTGTAAGTGCGCTTACTTGTGATGAAGTGCTGCAATTATTTCGAACAAAATTAAATTTTAAAAACGAATTGTTGCAATACCAACTACCGAGTCCATTTATTTTTTGGGATGATGATATTAAAGCATTTGCCGAAACTTGTTTTGTATCCAAAGAGCCGTTCTATGAAGCTGTAACCAAATTGTCAGCAAAAATTTTCACTGATTTCGAATTCAAATCAGGAGCTACCAATTTGAATACGCCTTTGAAAACGGTCTTGAAAGAACGCAAGGGAGTATGCCAAGATTTTACCCATTTGATGATTGCTAGTTTGAGGAGTTTAGGCTTTGCTGCGCGCTATGTAAGTGGTTATTTGGAAACCTTACCTCCTAAGGGTAAAGTAAAATTACAAGGTTCAGACGCCTCACATGCATGGGTGTCTGTATATGTGCCTGATATGGGCTGGTGCGAGTTTGATCCTACCAACAATATTATTCCTGGAGAACGCCATATTGTTACGGCTTATGGTCGTGATTATGCTGATATTTCACCATTGAAAGGAATCATATTTAGTTCTGGTCAACACAAAGTCAAAGTTGAGGTTGATGTGATACCAATAGCCTAAGTTTTATTAACGATAAAATAAGGGATATTTTAAGTTAATAAAGTTCTAAAAATTAAGAATAAATTGTTGATAAAGTATTTTATACCTACTTTCACGGCATATATAGATGCAAACAAATAATAGATTATGAGTAGCTTTGATTGGAAAAATTTAATTGACCCACTTTTTTACATACATTTTGAAGTTAGTGGGATAAAAGTAGGCTTGTTTATTGTGCTCTTTATCATTTTTGCTGAGACTGGATTGTTTGCTGGTTTCTTTCTGCCGGGTGATAGTTTGCTTTTTTTGGCTGGAATCTATAATCGAGAATTGATTGAGAATATCTTACTAATTGAGAGCGATTTTTTGAATGTTTTTTTATTGTCAACTTTCGTAGCCATTGCCGGAATTTTGGGTAATATAATTGGATATTGGTTTGGATCCAAAAGCGGTTACTACTTATATAACAAAGAAGATAGTTTTTGGTTCAAAAAGAAATACTTGATTCAGTCTAAAGATTTCTTTGAGAAACATGGTGGTAGAGCGATTATTTTTGCTCGATTTTTACCAATTTTCAGAACTTTTGCACCTATCGTAGCAGGAATTGTTTCGATGGAAAAAAAGAAATTTATGTATTTTAATGTCGTAAGTTCTTTTTTATGGTCGTTTGCTTTGATTTTTGCAGGGCATTATTTGTATGGTTTCTTGCTTGATAACTATCAAATTGATTTAAAAAATCACATCGAAATGATTATTATAGGATTGGTTGTGGTAACATTATCTCCAGTTTTGATCAAGTTTGCCAAAAAATCACCAACAGTAGAATAATACATTAAATCTAAAATATTTTTAGATTCAGATAATAATAAAAAAAGGAAAGCTATTTGGCTTTCCTTTTTTGTTATGTATAGTTTTTGTTATGAATACACTACCGTATGGCCTATTGTTGTAGTGTAGGTACTTGACAAAAGTGTATCAACAAAAATCCATTCTGCTTTGACTGTGCTGCTAGTAAAGGTAGTTAGAATATAACCTTTTCTCGAAGCATCAAAATAGTTCAGGTCATCAATCAAGGTAGTCAAAGCACCTTCAAAAGCAGTTAAAGTCTCTTTGGACGGATTACCCAAGTATTCTTCAAATCCAGGAGAGCTAATGCCTGATGTAGCCAATTCGATTCCGATTTCAGTTTTATCTTGTTTGGTCAGTTTGCTACTCCATGCATTGTGTGTGTCACCTGCGAGTGTAATAATTTTTTTGTTACCAAAGGCAGTGTACATTGCTTCGCGATCTATAGGATAGCCATCCCAAGCATCTAGATTATAAGGTAGGACAGTGGTGACTCTCGCTTTTTCTTGTGCCGTCAAAGTAGGGTCGTTTTGCTTATATCGAACCTTTAATGTTACCAGTTCAGCTAAGGTTTTATTGAAATTTGGAGAACCAAAAGCAGTAAGCATTTCGGCAGGAACATACATTCTAGCCATCAAAACCTGCTGCCCCAATACTTGCCACTTGGCTGTGTTTGCATTTACAATTTGAGTAAGCCAATTGCGCTGTGTAGTCCCAAGCAATGCTCGATCTGGATTAGTGATGTCTTTTTGGTACTTAGCGCCATCAAAACCAGTTGCTGTGATGTAATTACCAATTTCCAATTGTTTGTCTCTACCAATAATGCGGGTGTCTAGCATTGTCAGGTTCACAAGGTTTCCTAAGTTGAAGTTTCTGTAGATTAGCGTTTGGTTATTTGGTTCTAATCTAGAGAAAGGTAGAAATTCACTATACGCTTGCAGAGCATTTTGTTTTCTAGTTTCATATGATCCTTCATCGGGTGTGTGGTTTTGAGCACCATCTTTATAGGAGTCGTTGGCTACTTCGTGATCGTCCCAAACGCAAATAAAAGGCTTTTTTTGATGTGCCAACTGAAGGTCTTTATCAGATCTATATTGTTTGTATCTTGTTCTGTAATCATCAAGTGTGATAATTTCATGCGCAGGTTGATGTGCTCGGTTTAGAGACGCATTTGCAGCATTTGCCCCATAACCACCAGCACCATATTCATAAAAATAGTCACCAAGATGAATAATCACATCGGCCTCTGACTTTGCCATGGCGTTGTAAACATTGAACAGTCCTGCTTGATAATTGGAGCAGGAGCAAACGGCTAGTTTTACTGTTGATGCGTTTTCTGGAAAAGTAATGGTTTCACCAATCACCGAGATTGCTTTGTCATCTTTGTTACTAAAACGATAGTACAATTTTTGATTGGCTTCCAAATCTGTTAATTCGATAGCAATAGTATTGTCTCTGCTTGCTGAGGTAGTTATGGTCCCACTTCTTAAAATGGTTTCAAATGTACTTTTTTTGGATACTTCCCAAAGGATTGATTTATTTGCGCTATTGTAACGCGTCCAAATGATCACTTTTGATTTTGTAGGGTCAAAACTTGCTACGCCTTGATCAAAATTTATAGGGGTGTAATCTGTAGCTATAATTGAGCTTCCTTTCTTCTCATTGTTGTCTGTGCAACTTATAAAATTGGGTGCAATAATAAGCGCTCCTGCTGCCCAAAAGGTATTTTGGAGAAATTGTCTTCTGCTATTTTTTGGTGTTTCCATTTTGCTGTCTAGATTTTTTTCAAAATTGCATAATTAAGCACAGCCGAAAGTTACTATAGTTTTACCATAACATCAACGAATGGTTTATGGTAATGTTCCCCTTTTTTATCTTGTTCGAAAGTAGGGTAATTAGATGAAAAAAAATCCCGATAACAACTTTGGTTGCATCGGGACTTAATTTTTATTCTGATTATTTTACAGGAATAGTTTGTATCTCTGAGATTACTTGACCGTCTTCTGCAATTCCTTCTACAAGGACCTTAATTTCTGTTTGGCCCGTTTTTGGGAAACGAAGTTCATAATTAGGGTTATCTTTTATTTCGATTGTAGGAGTCCAATTTAATGTTCCAAAGTAAAAATATTCTTTTTGTGATTCGAAAGTGGCATTTTTAAAATTGATGTTTTTTGCAAACCCTGTGGTTACAAGTAACGAAGTGTATTTGGCTCTAAAATAGTCATTTTTGTCAGCGCCTACTTTGAGGAATATTTTTATAGTTCCGGAAACACTTGCCGCTGTATCCGACGCACCTGACTTGTCAATGTAGATTTCGTCCACATCAGTTAAGTCTAAACTGTAGAGTAAATTGAAATCGGTTTGCTGCACATTGTCAATATAAACTGCAGGCGGATTATCAGAAAAAGCATCGCGCGTATTGCGTATGTATGCCGTGTTTTCTTCGGGGTCGATTCCGGTTCTAAAACCATTTCTGCCTATAAAGTCTAGAACATTTCCAAAATCGGTTTCATCCATTTTAAACGCGGTAGCATTCAAACTCATATCGCCTTTGTGAGCAAATATCTCTTTCTTAAAGTTATTTTGAACGGTAACTCCAGCCAAATCAACCGCTCCATCATCAAAGGCAGATTTAGAAAATGTAAAGGCATTTTCAGGCTTTTTTTCTACAGGACAATTATTTTTTTCGAAAGGGATAGGAAGGTGGAAATTCTGCTCGTCTGATGTTACTCGAGCTTCCATTTTGGTGAATTTCACCACGCTTTTTTCATTTATCATTTGAAGTAAAAACACGGTTGAATCCTGAGCAAAAAAGTGCTCAAACTTGAAGTTGCTATTCTTGTCGATCGGTGTTTCTTCAAAGACGCTGTTTTTTAAAGAAATAAGAGAAATTCTATAATTTGTGTTTCCTGTAGTGTTCTTCTCAACCGCCCCGCTAATAGTTACCCCCTTGTTGAAGGTATAGCCTGTCTTTGGTGGATTATTTTTGATATTCTCCCATAGGAATTTGCTTCTAGGTTGATTGAGCATCAATACGTCCATATCCTGCTTTTGGGTTGGATTATTTTGATCGAAATAGAGGTAGTTGTTGTTTTCTGGATGTTCCAGATAAGCATTGAGGAAGAAGCTTCCTGCAATAGATTTATTTTGTTCAAAATGTACATTGTCTTTGGGTAAAATACTGATGCTTACACTTGCATTTTTAGTATCTGTTTTCCCTAGAAGTAATATACTATCATTGGCAATGTTTTTGGCTTCAAGGGTTGTCACTGCTTTGTCTGTACGGTATTCATACAGTAACCTTTCAGCAATTTCATTTAGATTTTCATCTAATAAACGGATGCTGTTCACTCCATTCGAAATAAACTTTTTGTCAAATAATACTACTTGCTCAGTTTCATCGCCTGTGAAAGTTAGCTCTTTCTGAATCGAATTTCCATCTTGGTGGATCAAAATCGTATATTTTTTTCCCTTGTATATTTCTAGTCCTTTTGAATTAGTTTTTAAGGCTATAGCTAAAATATTTTTAGGTAAATTATTATTATAACTTAGTGCTAAGCCCGTTTCTGTAATTTTTGGAAGGGGTTGCGAAACAGATAATTTGTCGTTTTTAATTTTTAAAGTGTAGGTTTCCACAATGCTAGGTATAAAGTAAAAGCTTCCGTTTCCTACTGTGTTGGTATTGAAAGTTGTAATCTCATTCCCTTTAGAATCTAAAATTTGTATACCATCTGTTTGAATACCTTTTTTATTGCAGTCGGTTAGTTGTACGCCGACTCTATTATTGATGTCGTCTAGAATTATTCCACTTTCAGGAAAAAAAGTTACCTGGGCAGTTTTATAATTCGGATCGGTACTTTGTAAATTATAAGGTTCGTTCTTGTCAATAATTTCGATTTTCTGTGTAAAAGAGTCATCTTCATTAAAATTATTCATCCAGTTGGTATAAAAATGGAAGTGATAAATACCAGATTTAAATGTTTCTGTCAAATGTATACCGCCTGCAAAAGTACCTTTGTTAGTAAAAAGTAATTGTTTTAAAACAATTTTCTCCTGATCGTCATAAATCACCAATTGGATATTTGCAGTACCTAGATTTAATTTTCCGTTATTTTTACTCAGTACATAACCTTTAAAACCTATGTCTTCATTGTTTACGTAGGTGTTTTTGTTAAACTGTACATGAATATTTTCTCTGTCTAATCGAAAATAGTTTTCTATATAAGAATTGATTTTATCGGTGTTTGTTTTCGTTTGTGAAAAGGTAGACAAGAAGCACAGTAAACTTATGAAGGTGATTTTTAATCTCATGTTGAGAATTTGGTTTAGTTGGTTAAAAGATGACAATAGCTAGGTCTTAGTAAATTTAACTACAAATAAGTTCAATAATTGTTAACGAAATATTAATAGCGTTTTTAAATAGCTCACTTCTTATATCAAAGGTGACTAAAGTCAAACTATTAGACTTATAAAATTGTGAATGGTTTAATTTGAAAACAAAAAAATCCTGTGGCACACTTTTACCAAATTAATTAGTACATTCTCCAAACTTCGGGAATGAAGATCACCCTTAAATACCAGCAATTCAATCGCTAAAACAGTTTGGTTATTATTTATTCCTAAAACAAAAAACTACAACTTTTTTATGGTTGTAGTTTTGTTGCGTAAGTTTGAGGGCATAGACAAATGCCTGCGCTAACGTGGCTACAAACCTGCGCGATGGGGGTTAATCGTTTGTAGACAAGCCTGCGCGATCGGGATAATAAAATAAACTTCCTCAGTTGCAGTGGCTTTATATTTTGTTGACATTTTTATTTTAAAATTAAACAAAAAAGTTGTAACCGTTTTAATGATTACAACTTTCTTGTTACTTTGCTTGCTCAACTTTGTTGGCACAGGCAAATGCCTGCGCTAACGTTTAAAGACTAGCCTGCGCTATCGGACAACAATGCTTTTAAATATAATTAATTACAAGTAGAGGTGCCTAAATTTTGATTTGGTCTGTAAACACGAATCCAGTCTATGTACATCTTAGTTCTTGCGCCATTGGTAATGTTCTGGTTGTAAAACTCATTCACGTCAGCAAATCGCCATGTTTGTGCTGCTTGACTAATAATCATATGCAAAGCTTTTTTCATTCCTGAACAATCTGTGTAGCCGTTCGGGTCAATATCGGTGCCTGTTACGGTTCTTACTTTTACTCCATCTACATAATATTCTAGATTAGTAGCATCAACCCATTTTACCCCAAAAATATGGAAATCGGTATTCCATTTTACATCATCAGTAGCATTGCAACCCGTCCCTGTTTTTCTTATCATCCAGGTCTCTAATTGGGGTTGATAATCTTTTCTAATACCTGCAATATCTTTAAAAGTATGATGGCTTAAATGTAATTTATCTCCAAAATATGGTTTTGACCCTAATTTATCTCCATAAGATTCAAGGTTGTCAATTTCTTCTCTAGAATCAGTACTTAACATCCACACGGCATTGGCTAAGTGAGAATCACTTATTCTTACTCTGGCCTCTTGGTAAAGTGGGAATGTTGCTTTAGCTTTAGATGTAACCATTCCGCATTCTAAGGTATTCCCCACCTTTGTTGCTTGAAGAATTATACATTTTTCTCCAGTTGGTGCTGTTCCAAGTGAAGACCCACTAGCGACCCATTTTGTTGGTGCTGGTCCTGTCCAACTATTAATGTAAGAGTCTTTCCAGTCTGTTGTAAACGCAGGATCAGTTTTGCTTGAATAATTAAATTCGTTCGAGAGCTCAGGTATTAAAACCCAAGTGCCCATGCCGTTTTGGGAACGATTTAACGCTTTGGAGTTGTTGTTGGTAATTGCGATAAATAAATTAGCGTCTGCAGGTTTAGGACAATTTGTAGAAAGAATGGATTTGTTGGTAAGGTTTTGAGAAATTAAATTGTCGTCAAATATTGACGCTGATTCCAATAATGTGCTTTCTTCCTTATTAGTACAGCTTAGTATTAAGCTGGATAAAGCGATAAAAGATAATAATGTTGCCTTCATAAAATAAATATGGTTTTGATTATTTAATGAAGCAAATTAAGAGAATAAATTACTTTTTTGTCGTTTTTTTGACTAGACAAAAACTGTACTTGTGGAGGTTGTTGTATATATTTGTTTTGGAAATCTTTGGTTTTATAGGGGTAAAATAGACAGAATTCTTTATTCGTCTAGATTGTGATTAATTCAGGATGTAGTTTTTTGGATTTTTTTTTGAACATTAAAATTTCGTTTTGTTAAATTCAAAAGTAATTTGGCATTAAAGGATTTAATATATTGATGGGAAAAAAGTAAGTAGTTATTTGTAAATATAAATAGGCATCCTTAATAGATGGGTAAAGAATCCTGATCGCGCATACTTACCACATTAGTTAGCGCAGGTATTTACCTGTGCCCGTTCCAATAGTAACCCAAAAACAATCAATTTTTAGTCATTTCTTATTTTTAAAAACAAAGAAAGCTGTAACCGTTTTAATGATTACAACTTTCTTTTTACTTTGCTTGCTCAACTTTGTCGGCACAGGCAAATGCCTGGGCTAACGATAGAAGATAAGCCTGCGCGATCGGGTAATCTGAAACTCAAAAAAGCACAAGTAGCATTATGCTTTTTAGTAAATTAAAATATTTCTATTCATGTATTGAAAGGATTCATTTGCCTAGAAAAATAGTTTAGTTAGAAAACAAAAAAAAATCCGTTCAAATAAATGAACGGATTTTTAAGTTTTATATTGAAGTAAGTATTACATCATTCCAGGCATACCTCCACCACCATGAGAGTGAGCAGGACCTTCTTCTTTAATATCGATTAAAGCACATTCTGTAGTCAAGATCATTCCAGAAACAGAGGCAGCATTTTCTAATGCTACACGAGTTACTTTCTTAGGATCAATGATTCCAGCTGCAAGCATGTCAACATATTCATTTGTTTTTGCATTGTATCCAAAATCTCCAGATCCTTCAGCTACTTTTGCAACAACAACAGATCCTTCAAGACCAGCGTTTTCAACAATAGTTCTCAAAGGTGCTTCAATAGCACGAGAGATAATTTGAATTCCTGTAGCTTCATCAGCATTCTCAGCAGTAATATCTTTTAAAGCATTTTTTGCTCTCAATAAAGCAACACCACCACCTGCAACAATTCCTTCTTCTACAGCGGCACGAGTTGCGTGTAATGCATCATCAACACGGTCTTTTTTCTCTTTCATTTCAACTTCAGAGGCAGCACCTACATAAAGAACAGCAACACCACCAGCTAATTTAGCCAAACGCTCTTGTAATTTTTCTTTGTCATAGTCAGAAGTCGAAGCTTCCATTTGACCTTTGATTTGGTTTACTCTGTTTTTAATCATATCTGCTTCACCAGCACCACTTACAACAGTTGTGTTGTCTTTGTTGATAGTTACTTTTGCAGCAGTACCCAACATTTCAAGTGTTGTGTTTTCAAGGTTGTATCCTCTTTCTTCAGAGATTACAGTTCCGCCAGTTAAGATAGCGATATCTTCTAACATTGCTTTTCTTCTGTCTCCAAAACCAGGTGCTTTTACAGCAGCGATTTTCAAGGCTCCACGCAATTTGTTCACTACCAAAGTAGAAAGTGCTTCACCATCTACATCTTCAGCAATGATCAATAATGGTTTTCCTGATTGAGCAACTGGCTCCAATACTGGCAATAATTCTTTTAGAGAAGAAACTTTTTTGTCATACAAAAGGATGTATGGGTTTTCAAGTTCTACTTCCATTTTTTCAGAATTAGTTACGAAGTAAGGAGAAAGGTATCCTCTGTCAAACTGCATTCCTTCTACAACATCCACATACGTTTCTGTTCCTTTAGCCTCTTCAACAGTAATTACACCTTCTTTTCCAACTTTTGCGAAAGCAGTAGCGATTAATTCACCAATTACTTCGTCATTGTTAGCAGAAATAGAAGCGATTTGTTTGATTTTATCTGAATCAGAACCAACAACTTTAGCTTGTTTCGCCAAATCACCTACGATTGCTTCAACAGCTTTGTCAATTCCTCTTTTTAAGTCCATTGGGTTTGCACCTGCAGCAACGTTTTTCAAACCTTCTTTTACGATTGCTTGCGCCAATACGGTTGCAGTTGTTGTTCCATCTCCGGCTAAGTCGTTAGTTTTTGATGCTACTTCTTTTACCATTTGAGCTCCCATATTTTCCAATGGGTCTTTCAATTCGATTTCTTTAGCTACCGAAACACCATCTTTAGTCACTGTAGGACCTCCAAATGATTTTCCAATAATTACGTTACGACCTTTTGGTCCCAAAGTTACTTTTACTGCATTTGCCAATGCATCAACTCCACGTTTTAGTCCGTCACGTGCTTCAATATCAAATTTTATATCTTTTGCCATTTTGTTAAGTTTTCCCCACCCCAACCCTCCCCAAAGGGAAGGGAGCCGAGGTGGATATGTGTTTGTAAATATTTTATTTATTCCAGTCTCCTCCCCTACGGGGAGGTTGGGAGGGGATTTTAGATTATCGCAAGAATATCATCTTCTCTCATGATCAAATAGTCAGTACCTTCAAGTTTAAGTTCGGTACCTGCATATTTTCCGTAAAGTACAGTATCACCAATTTTTACAGTCATTGTGTGGTCTTTTGTACCATTTCCAACAGCAACAACAGTTCCTTTTTGTGGTTTTTCTTTGGCAGTATCTGGAATAAAAATTCCTGACGCAGTTTTTGTTTCAGCTGCTACTGGCTCAATAAGAACTCTGTCTGAAAGTGGTTTAATGTTTAATGCCATGATTTTTATTTATTTTAATGATTAATTATTTCTATGATGTTAATAGTCTTTCAGAAATTGTGCCAAGCCCTTTTAACTGACATTCTTTCCTAAAAAAAATGCCAGCTTTGACAAGCTGGCATTTTATAGTTATTTTGAGATGCAAAAAATTATTTTGCAGGGCTTACTGGAGCATTTTGGATCGGTGCTGGTGCAGCAGCCGCAGGTGTATTGTCAATAATTTTTGAATCAGTATCGCTTAGGCTTCCTGTAAAGCTTAAACTTGATAATAAAATTAACGCAATCAAAACAGTTGCTAGTGTCCAAGTACTTCTGTCTAAAAAGTCAGTTGTTTTTTGTACACCACCCAACATTTGAGATCCACCTACTGTAGAAGATAATCCACCACCTTTAGGGTTTTGAACCATGATTACTACGATCAATAGAAAACAAACTATTGTAATCAAAACTAAAAAAATTGAAAATGTGCTCATTGTATGTTTAATTATTTTGTTGTAAAAGTTTTATATCTGAAATACGGTCTGCAAAGAAACTACTTTTTTCTGGATATTTCAAAATTAATATCTCATAAGCTTGGATTGCTTTCAGATATTTTTTTTGTTCCAAATATACCTTGGCCAAAGTCTCGGTCATTAGATATGAATGATCCTCTTTATTAATGTCAATTTGTATCGATGGTATAGCGCCTTTGTTAACGGGTGAAATCTTCGGGCTAGTTTCTATAAATTTATCAATTATAGCTGCTTTCTTTTGCTTTTCTGGGTCCAATTCTACAACTGGTGTAGGTGGGGTAGGTGCAGTCGACAAGGTTTTTTCGGCTTTTTCTCGAATAATAGGTTGCGTTCTTGACAGTTGTAGCCATTCTTGAAACGAATGCTTTTCTGTTTTAGCAAATTCAAGAGGTGCGCCAATGGATAGTTTTTCTTCTATTTTAGCTTGTGTAACTTCTGGTTTTTCTGCTGTTGCCTCTTTTATCGTGTTTAAAATAGAATCTTCAAGCTTGGTCACAGGTTTCTCAACGACTACTATTTCGCTGTCTACAACCATTATGTCTAATAATTCTGCTGCTTGTTGATCAAATAATTCGCGCTGAATGGCAGTAAATGAATCGGAAGTTATGAAGTCAAACAATACCGTTCTGTCAGTCGTATGTGCCGCTGTAACTTTTAGCGCATAATTGTATTTGAAACTATTTAAGTTGAATAATCCTTTTAATCGCAATGCGCGAGCACTTTGAAAATACGGAAAATCATCCAATACAGTTTCTAGTGCCAAGGTTTGTGTTTCGGCAATAGTATCAGGGCTATTTAGTAAGTAAGTATAGTCAAGGATGTTCATAAGCAGTTTTTCTTTCGTTGATAGAAAACGAAATAATTTACCATTTGGCTAGCGATTCATTAAAGATGTCTTGGGTGATTCGATCAAATATATCTTTTAAAGCCGCTGTTTTTATTGTACCTGTAAGTTGTGATGTGGCAGGATAATCGTAATAGAATTCAAATGGTTTTTCAAAATTATCCGCTTCTTTCTTTTTGTTGATAAAACGAACGTTGATACGGATTTTTAATCTGTTTTGAGAGGTTTTTTGATCTGCCGTAGCGGTCATTGGACTTATTCTGTAGTCAATAATTTCACCTTCATACGTTAAATCTGCTCCATTTTTTACAAGATTCAAATTAGTTTGATTTTGCAAAATTTCTTGTAGCGCTAGGGTAAACGTTCTGTCGATTCCTGGCTCAATCAAGTCGGCATTGTTCTGGAAAAAGTTAACTTGGAACGTTTTAGCATCTATTTTACCCGTTCCAGTAAAGTTGTAAACGGAACAACTGCTCAGGAATAGAGCTAAGAATGCTATAATAAGGTAGGATGATTTTTTCATGTGTTATGGTAGAAAAAGATTGTATTGTATTTCTGTTTTCAAAGGTATGAAAATCGTTTTTGTGAACTGATTTTAGTTTTATAGATCGAATTGTTTAATTTTTCGGTATAAAGTACGTTCCGAAATACCTAATTCTTCTGCTGCGGCTTTTCGTTTTCCTTTGTTTTTTTCTAATGATTTTTTGATCATTTCAATTTCTTTTTGTTCCAATCTCAAAACTTCTTCTTCCTCTATCGTTTCAGCAAAAAGATAACTGTCTTCTTGTTCTTCGTATTGTTTTTCTGGATTTTGTGGCGGAAGTAAAGCAGTCTTAGGTCTTTCTTCAAAATCAATTTCACTATCGTTTTCTTGATTTCCATATATCTTCTGAATCAAATTAGGATTAATATCTTGAGCCTTCGCAGTCCCATTTTTCATTAATTCTAAAGTGAGTTTCTTCAAATCATTCAGATCACTTTTCATATCAAAAAGTACTTTGTACAAAATATCTCTTTCGGTACTAAAGTCGCTTTCTGCTTTTTTATCACTAATTACAGAAGGTAAGTTAGAACCTTCTGCAGGTAAATACGATTGTAAACTTACAGCAGTAATGTCTCGATTGGTTTCTAGAACCGAAATTTGCTCTGCTACATTTCGTAGCTGACGAATATTTCCACTCCAGCGAAATTTTTGTAACAATTGTATCGCTCCATCATCTAGTTTTAAAGGAGGCATCTTGTATTTGTGTGCAAAATCGGCCGCAAATTTTCTAAACAATAAATGGATATCATCTTTGCGTTCGCGTAGTGGAGGCAGGACGATGTCAACAGTACTTAGACGGTAATATAAATCTTCACGGAATTTACCTTTCCCAATGGCATCAAACAAATTGACGTTTGTAGCTGCGACTATACGTACATCTGTTTTTTGAACTTGCGAGGATCCTACTTTTAAGAATTCTCCATTCTCCAAAATTCTTAGTAGTCGAACTTGAGTGGTAAGAGGCAATTCACCTACTTCATCCAAAAAGATGGTTCCGCCGTTTGCTACCTCAAAATATCCTTCACGTGTACTTGTAGCACCTGTAAAAGCTCCTTTTTCGTGGCCAAAAAGTTCACTATCAATCGTTCCTTCGGGTATTGCTCCACAGTTTACGGCTATGTACTTTCCATGTTTTCTATGAGATAGAGAGTGGATTATTTTTGGAATACTTTCTTTTCCAACTCCACTTTCACCCACAACCAATACTGAAATATCGGTAGGGGCAACCTGAATAGCTTTTTCTATCGCACGATTAAGCTTTGGCTCGTTGCCAATAATCTCAAATCGTTGTTTTATATTTTGAACTGATTCCATATTTTAAATTGCTAGGAATAAATTGTTTTTTATTTCACCACAAATTACACAAATTTTCACAAATTATTATTTATGAATTTATCAATCGCTTGTGAACTAATGATTTGTTTTGAAAGTTTGCAATAATTCCAATAGGAGTTTTTGCGATTTTCATATAATTTAAAGTTTGAGCTAGATGATCATTGCTAATATCTTTGGTTGATTTTATTTCTAAAATTATATCTTCGTAAACTACAAAATCGGCATAAAATTTATGAGGTAGAATAATTCCTTTATATTCTACACTAAATTCTTTCTCCCTTTTATAAGGTATATTGTGTCTTTTGAATTCTATTTCTAAGGCGTCTTTGTAAACAATTTCCAATAACCCTGGACCTAGAATTCGATGAACTTCCATGCAAAGACCTATGATTTCATAGTTCTCGTCTTTTTTGTAATAATATTCATCTGAGTCATTCATGTTGAAGGTGTAAAGGGATTTAATTTGCGAAAATTTGTGAAATTTGCGGTTTAAAAAAATATGTTAATTCATTTCGCTATATCCCACAGCTTCACCTTTTAATGTTCCGCTAGTACAACTTGTAATTTTTACGTTTACAAAATCTCCAATCTCGTAATCTTCCTTCGGGAAAACGACCGTGATACTCTGAGAATTTCTTCCAGAAAACTCTTCTTTCGATTTTTTTGAAATTTTTTCGATCAAAACCTCGACTGTTTTACCAATAAATTCTTCAGATCGTAACCAAGCGTGTTTTTGCTGTAAATCAACAATTTCCTGCAGGCGTCTCGCTTTGGTTGGCTCTTCTACATCGTCCTCCATTTTTCTTCCGGCCAATGTTCCAGGACGTTCAGAGTAGGAGTACATGTATCCGAAGTTATATTTTACAAACTCCATTAAGCTCATGGTATCTTGGTGATCTTGCTCAGTTTCTGTTGGGAAACCAGCAATCATGTCTTGAGAGATAGCGCAATCCGGAATGATACTTCTGATTTTATCAATCAAAGTCATGTATTCTTCGCGGGTGTGTAAGCGGTTCATTTCTTTCAAAATACGGTTACTTCCTGATTGTACGGGTAAGTGAATGTGCTTACATATATTTGGGTGCTTTGCGATCACGTGCAAAACACTTTCGTGCATATCTTGTGGATTTGAAGTAGAGAATCGAATGCGCATCTTTGGGAAACCTACCGCTACCATTTCGAGTAACTGGTCAAAATCTACCGCTGTTGCTTTTTGCATTTCTGTTGCGTTTTCAAAATCTTTTTTCAGTCCGCCACCATACCATAAATAGCTATCCACGTTTTGCCCGAGTAGGGTGATTTCTTTAAAACCTTTACTCCATAAATCTTGAATTTCGGTCATGATACTTTGAGGTTCACGGCTACGCTCACGCCCTCTAGTAAAAGGAACCACGCAAAATGTACACATATTGTCACAGCCACGTGTGATCGAAACCAAAGCAGTTATCCCATTGCTCATTAAACGAACAGGTGAGATATCACCATAAGTTTCGTCTTTTGATAAAATTACGTTTATAGCATCACGGCCTTCCTCAACTTCACTTAGTAAATTGGGTAAATCCTTGTAAGCATCAGGGCCTACAACGAGATCAACTATTTTTTCTTCATCAAGAAATTTCTCTTTCAAACGTTCTGCCATACATCCCAAAACGCCTACTTTCATTTTGGAGTTGATGCGTTTTACAGCATTGTATTTTTCTAGTCGTTTTCGAATGGTTTGTTCTGCTTTATCTCTAATAGAGCAGGTGTTTACCAAAACAAGATCGGCTTCTTCTAATATTTGAGTGGTATTGTATCCGTTTGTAGATAATATCGAAGCTACAATTTCACTATCCGAAAAGTTCATGGCACAACCATAACTTTCGATAAATAATTTTTTTTTGTTTTCGGGTTTATTTTGTAAAACTAGACTTTCGCCTTGTTTGTTTTCGTCAATAATCTTTTCCATAGGGCACTTTCAAAAGTGTGTTTTAATAAGGGCACAAATGTACAATTATTTGATCGAATATGACAAGTTGGCAGATTAAGAATTAACAGTATTTTAGTTTTATTTGGTACTAAAGCAAAAAAAAACTCTCTTTAAAAAAAAGAGAGTTTTTAGATTTGTGTATTCTTTTAGCTTAAAACAAATTTACATCTAGTTTTATTCTAGCTATTTTGTTGGAAGGATTCCACATTGCAGTAGCAGAAACAGGTAGCTTGTATTGAAAAATTTCAATGCTTTTGCTGGCTGTAATTCCAGCGTTAACAATATCAAAAGAGCTTTCAGTTTTATTTGTAAATAAATGTTTGCTTCCGTTCAACGGGAAGGCGCCACCTACAAAGGCATTTAGCGTTACCACTTGATCGCGAATAACGGGGTAGCTAAGCTCCACATAAGTAGAGTTTCGACTTCGATATTCATTCGAACTGTTTAATTCACGATCATTTAGACCGCTGTAAAGTAGCATGTCTGCTTCGATACGTAAAGGGAAATTGTCATTAAAACGATATGATGTACGTAGATCAATAATGTGGGTTGTACTGTTTTTGTCATAATTAAATACTTTAGGAGTTTCGATTCCGGTTGTATTGAATAAATCCCAAATTGCAATGGACAAATTATTTTTTTGGTATTGCACATAGTAATTAATTTCTCTGTACTTTCCATCAAATCCAGCGCCACCCCATATTCCTACTTTCATGGTTTGTGATTTGTTTACTGCATAATGTATGTTTCCAGTTGCCGTCATTCCATCATTTATAACTAAGCCTCTCCATAAATGACTCGTTTCTAACAATACATTAAAATCTAATCTTGATGGTTTTGTGGTACTTATTTGTTTTTTCTCAATGGTGTCAATTTCGGTTGCGTTTTGAGCATAGCCATTTAACCCTGCAAAAGATAATGCAGTGGCAATTAAAAAATTCTTCATGGTTTTAGTGGGTTATTCTAGTTTAAAGGTGAATTAGTTTACGTAAGTAAAGTGTAGCATATAGCAGCAAGGCTAGACCCAATGATTGGTCCAAGAATAGGAATCCATGCATAGCTCCAATCGCTTTTACCTTTATACAAAATAGAGTGAACAATTCTAGGGCCCAAATCTCTTGCGGGATTAATGGCATATCCTGTTGTTCCTCCTAAACTCAATCCAATTGCCCATACTAAAATAGCGACTGGTAATGCACCTATAGATCCTAGACCGATCTTGGCATCTGCTGCGGCTGCGATGCTTAAGTCTGGTCCAGATAAGTAGAAAATAACAAAAATAAGGACAAAGGTCCCGATGATTTCACTAATCAAATTTGAGCTGTAATTTCTAATGGCAGGACCTGTACTAAAACAAGCCAATTTTCCACCTTCATCTTCTGTGGCTGCAAAATGATCTTTGTGCGAAAGCCAAACTAGGAAGGCTCCTAACATCGCACCAATTAATTGCGCAAGAACATAGCCTGCGACTTGATTCCATGCAAACTTACCAACTAGAGCAAGTCCTAAAGTTACGATAGGATTTAAATGCGCGCCGCTAATTGGGCCTGCAACAACAACGCCAACGAAAACGGCAAAAGCCCAGGCTGTCGTGATGACGATCCAGCCTGAATTATTTCCTTTGGTATCTTTAAGTACAACATTGGCAACTACGCCATTTCCTAATAATATCATTAGCATCGTGCCAATAATTTCTGCTGTGAATGGAGACATTTTATTTTGGGTTTTTGGTTTTTTAGTTGAGGGTAATAATTAGTCTTCGATCCAATTGCTGGCTCTTCCAACTGCTTTGTCCCAATTGTGAACTAGTTTGTCAACTTCTGCTCTAGGCATTTCGGGTGTAAATTCGCGATCAATTGACCATTGTTTTTGTAAATCGTCAATACTGTCCCAATATCCTACAGCTAGACCAGCTAGGTAAGCAGCTCCTAATGCTGTTGTTTCAAGTGTTTTTGGGCGTATTACTTTAAAACCGAATAAATCAGATTGAAATTGCATCAGTAAATTATTAGAAACAGCGCCTCCGTCTACACGTAGTTCTTTTCCTTTTTTACCAAAATCTCCTTCCATAGCTTTTGCTAGGTCATAGACTTGGTAGGCTATTCCTTCTAGTGTTGCTCTTGCGATATGCGCATTTGTAGTTCCTCTCGTGATTCCTACAATCGCACCTCTTGCATATTGATCCCAATGTGGTGCGCCAAGACCTGTTAAGGCTGGTACAAAATAAACACCTCCATTGTCTGGAACTTGCATGGCCAAAGTTTCAACTTCCTCAGATGATTCGATCATTTTTGCTCCGTCGCGCAACCACTGTACTGCGGCTCCTCCTACAAAAACACTTCCTTCTAAGGCATAGGTTGTTTTTCCGTTTATTTTCCAAGCTACTGTGGTAAGTAGATTGTTTTTTGAATATACTGGTTTGTCACCTGTATTCATTAGCATAAAGCATCCTGTGCCATACGTGTTTTTTACCATTCCTGGCTCTGTACACAATTGTCCAAAAAGGGCTGCTTGTTGGTCACCTGCAACTCCAGCAATCGGAATTTTAGTTGCAAAAAGAGTGGTGCAAGTTTCACCGTATATTTCGCTACTTTGTTTTACGCTTGGTAGCATTGCTCTTGGAATGGTGAATAACTCTAGTAATTCGTCATCCCAATCAAGTGTATGAATGTTTAATAATAATGTCCTACTCGCATTTGATACGTCTGTCATAAACAACGCACCACGACTTAGTTTCCAAATTAACCAAGTATCTACAGTTCCAAAACATAGCTTTCCTTGTTCTGCTTTTTCACGTGCACCAGGTACGTTGTCCAAAATCCATTTCACTTTCGTACCCGAAAAATAAGCATCTAGCACTAAACCTGTTTTTTTCTGAATCATATCAATATGTCCAGCAGCTTTTAGTTCGTCACAATACTTTGCTGTTCTGCGATCTTGCCATACAATAGCATTGTAAATTGGTTCGCTAGTTTCTCTGTCCCAAACAATGGTTGTTTCTCTTTGATTGGTGATTCCTATCGCAGCAATTTCCTTTCCGTTGATTCCAGTTTTTGCAATTACTTCTGCCGCAACGCTAATTTGTGAAGACCAGATTTCATTAGGATCGTGTTCTACCCATCCTGGTTTTGGAAAAATTTGTTCGAAAGGCTTTTGAGATATTTTTACAATTTCTCCTTCGTGATTGAAAACAATGGCACGAGACGATGTAGTTCCTTGGTCAAGGGCTAAGATGAATTTTTCTTTCATAGTTAATAGATATAGTTAATAGATATAGTTAATGATTTAATTATTTATTTTAGATTGTTTTAAATTCTGTTAATAGGTAGCCGTTTGCAAGGGTATTAAATTCTGTAATCTGATTATCAATCCAGGCTTGATCATGTCCAAGTTCCTTCGCGATTAAATGGGCTACTTTTGGTGCAACTTCCATTGCGGCTCTAGCATCCAAGAATAAGAGTCTTACTCTTCTTGAAAGAACATCATCAATAGTTCGTGCCATTTCATGGCGTATCGCCCAAACTACTTCTGCCAATGTGTAGTCGTATTTTGGATGTAGTTTTTCAACTAGTGCAGGCTCTTGTTTTTGTAGCGCAATGATTTTAGGAATATCAGTCCCGTATATGTACAGGTGATTCTCTCTGTCTTTAGTGTTTGTTGGTAGGTTACCGTGGATCGAAATGTGTTCTGTTTTACATTCTTTCATAGGTAACTTTTTGGTAGCAATAGCTTTGTTGATGATATCTTCGGCAATTTTTCTATAAGTCGTCCATTTTCCTCCAGTGATGGTGATAAGTCCTGTTTCAGAAACAAATATCTTATGGCTTCTCGAAACCTCTTTAGTACTTTTTCCTTCTTTTTCTGGGGCTGCAAGCGGTCGTAATCCAGCAAATACAGAAAGCACATCGGCACGAGTTGGTTTTTTTGCTAGGAAACGTTGAGCAGTTTCAAGTACAAATTCGATTTCTTTTTCTAATGCAATTGGTTCTAAACTATGACTTTTTATCAAAGTGTCAGTAGTTCCAACCACAATTTTATCATGCCAAGGCACAGCAAACAGGACACGGCCATCACTTGTTTTCGGAATCATTAAGGCGTGATCACTAGGTAAAAATGATTTATCAAATACAAGGTGAATTCCTTGACTTGGAACGATGTATTTTTTATATACTTTATCATTCATTTTCATGATAGCATTGGTAAAGACACCTGTTGCATTGATGATGGCTTTTCCTTTTAAATCATATACCTCACCAGTTTCTTGATTTTCAACCTTAACTCCAATTACTTGATTGTTGTCATCTTTTATTAAATTGATAACTTTTGTGTAGTTTACAAGGGTAGCGCCATTTTCAACTGCAGTTTGAGCAATATTGATCGCTAATCTAGAGTCGTCAAATTGACCGTCTTGATAAATTACACCGCTTACGAGTCCTTTTTGCTCTACTGTTGGAAGTAGTTCAATAGTTTTCTTTTTCGAAATGTATTGCGATTTTCCTAGGCTAAGTTTACCAGCCAACATATCATAAATCGTAAGTCCGATCGTGTAGAAGTAACCTCCCCACCAATTGTAATTTGGGATAACGAAGGATTGATTTTTCACAAGGTGATTGGCGTTTTGAGCCATTAATCCTCTTTCTTTCAATGCTTCTCTTACAAGTGAAACATCTCCTTGCTCAAGGTAGCGTACGCCTCCGTGAACTAGTTTGGTACTTCTGCTTGAGGTTCCTTTTGCAAAATCTACAGCTTCAACCAATACGGTTTTGTAGCCTCTGCTGGCTGCGTCAAGAGCAGTACCTAGCCCGCTAGCGCCACCACCAATAATAATAACATCCCATTCAGGGGTTTGTTTTAGTTTTGATAATTGTTCTGTATGTTTCATTTTTGCTATTTTTTACTTTCGTTACTTTCGATATGCAAACATAACGAAACAAAATGAAACTTTTGCTATTATGCTGTTAATTTTGGTTTAAAATTGTATTTTTGGTAAAAATTAGACTTGATTGTGCAACTATAATGAATTTAGATGGCCGTAATTAATAGGAGACAAGAAGATATTCTTAACGAATTAGAGAAAAAGGGATACGTTAATGTGGTTGATTTGTGTGAAGCGTATAATGTTTCGACAGTAACAATTCGAAAAGATTTGAATTTTTTGGAAAACGAAAAGCTGCTTCATCGTACACATGGAGGCGCTAGCAAGAAACCTTTGTATGCCTTTGAGCGCAACGTAGATGATAAAGAATCGTTACAAGTAGAGCAAAAGAAACAAATAGCAGCCGAAGCACTCAAGTACATCAGTAATAACGACTACATTATATTAGGTTCGGGTTCGAACATTCATTATTTGTCTCGAATAATAAAAGGCTTCA
Source organism: Flavobacterium faecale (assembly GCF_003076455.1). Lineage (NCBI taxonomy): Bacteria > Pseudomonadati > Bacteroidota > Flavobacteriia > Flavobacteriales > Flavobacteriaceae > Flavobacterium > Flavobacterium faecale. Next base: position 157,507 of record NZ_CP020918.1, on the reverse strand, counting down.
ATAAATTGACGGTTTTGACTTCTTCACTAAAGGTTTCTTTAGAATTGTGCAGAGAAGCTACAATTAACACTATTCAGCTCGGAGGCGATATTAGAAATAGTTCCACCTCTGTGGTTGGACCAATTGCCGAGGCTACTTTGAGTCAGTTTTCATGTAATAAACTTTTTTTAGGTACTGACGGAATCCATTTGGATTTCGGAATGAGTACTTCAAATGCTTTAGAAGCCCATTTAAATCAAGCGATGATCGAAGTTGCAGAGAAGGTGATTGTCTTGGCAGATTCTACCAAAATGAATATTCGAGGTTTTGGTAAAATTTGTAATTTGAATAAAATAGATATCCTGATAACAGATGATGGTATCGATAATGAAACTAAAGCCAAATTAGAAGAGCTTGGTATTGATGTTGTTGTCGCTGCTAAACTATAAGTGATCCTTATCTTAAGGGTCTCTGTAATTATTTAACTTTCGATAAAAAAAAATGTTTTAAAGGTCGTTTTTGATGCTATTATAGGTAGAAAACTTTTTTAAAAAATGGGCAAAAGCATTATATTTAAAAAAAACTTATACTTTTGTCTCAGAAAAATAGAGCAATGGCAAAGAATTTAGTAATAGTGGAGTCCCCTGCAAAGGCGAAAACAATCGAGAAATTTTTAGGAAGTGATTTTCAAGTGGAGTCCAGTTATGGGCATATCGCTGATTTACCTTCCAAAGAAATAGGTGTAGATGTAGAGAATGGTTTTAAACCTAAATATGAAGTTTCGTCAGACAAGAAGGCTTTAGTTACTAAATTAAAAGGGCTAGCCAAAAAAGCCGATATGGTATGGTTAGCGAGTGATGAGGATCGCGAGGGTGAGGCCATATCTTGGCATCTTGCAGAAGAGCTTAATTTGGTTAAAGAAAAAACAAAACGTATTGTTTTTCATGAGATTACAAAAAATGCTATTCTTAAAGCTATTGATAATCCACGTGAAATTGACTATAATTTAGTAAACGCACAACAAGCGCGTCGCGTACTAGATCGATTAGTTGGTTATGAATTGTCTCCAGTACTTTGGAGAAAAATAAAAGGCGGCCTTTCTGCTGGTCGTGTACAATCTGTATCGGTGCGTTTAATTGTAGAAAGAGAGCGTGATATCCAGAATTTTAACGCTGTAGCTTCCTATTCAGTTGTAGCTGAATTTACAAATGAAGCGGGAAAGACTTTTAAAGCCAAATTGCCTAAAAATTTTAATACAAAAAAAGAAGCCGAAGATTTTTTAAATAAAAATATCGGTTCTACATACAAAGTTTCTGATTTAGAAACAAAACCAACCAAGAAAACACCTACGGGTCCGTTTACAACTTCGACCTTGCAACAAGAAGCAGCTCGTAAATTGTATTTACCAGTTGGAATCACCATGCAACTTGCGCAACGTTTGTACGAGGCGGGATTGATCACCTATATGAGAACGGATAGTGTGAACTTATCCAAAGAGGCTATGGATGCTGCTCAAGCAGAAATTATTACTTCTTATGGTAAAGAATTCTCTTTTCCACGAACTTTTACAAACAAGAGTAAAGGAGCACAAGAGGCACACGAGGCAATTCGTCCGACCGATATGTCACGCCACACAGTAAACATTGATAGAGATCAAGCTCGATTATACGATTTGATTTGGAAACGTACTTTGGCTTCACAAATGAGTGATGCTAAATTAGAACGTACCAATGTTAAGATACAAGCCAATAACCATTCTGAAATATTTACTGCTTCAGGTGAAGTATTGCTTTTTGAGGGTTTCTTAAAAGTATACTTGGAAGGGCATGATGATGATGAGGAAGAACAAGAGGGTATGTTGCCAGCGATGAAAGTGAATGAGAAATTGGATAATAATTTCATCACGGCTACAGAGCGTTATTCAAGACCGCCTGCTCGATATACAGAAGCATCTTTGGTAAAGAAATTAGAAGAATTAGGAATCGGTCGTCCATCTACCTATGCGCCTACGATTTCGACAATTATCAACAGAAATTATGTTGAAAAAGGGAATTTAGAAGGAAACGAACGTAACTATACCCAATTGACCTTGCAAGCTGGAAAATTGGTTGAAAAAGGATTAAAAGAAAACACCGGTTCGGATAAAGGGAAATTAGTACCTACAGATATCGGAACAATCGTTACTGATTTCTTAGTGAAGAACTTCGGAAATATATTGGATTACAATTTTACGGCAAAAGTAGAACAAGATTTTGATGAGATTGCTGAAGGAAATGTGGATTGGGCGATAATGATGAAAGAGTTCTACGATCAATTTCACCCTACGGTAAAAGATGTGGAACTAAATGCAGAACGCGAGAGCGGGGAACGTATTTTGGGTACAGACCCTAAATCAGGAAAACCAGTATCTGTTCGTTTGGGTAAATTTGGCCCGATGGCGCAAATAGGAGATGCTGAAGACGAAGAGAAAAAGTTTGCTAGCTTAATGAAGGAGCAAAATATTGGAAATATATCACTGGAAGAAGCATTAAATCTTTTCTTATTGCCAAAAGCGCTAGGTAATTATTTAGACGAAGAAGTTGAGGTAAATAATGGACGTTTTGGTCCTTATGTACGTCACGGTAGTGTGTTTATTTCGTTACCAAAAGGAGAAGATCCTCTAGGTCTTTCTAAAGAGAGAGCACAAGAATTGATTGACGAAAAAATAAAAGCAGATGCACCAATTGCAACTTACAAAGGTGAAGGTGTGCAAAAAGGAGTGGGTCGTTTTGGTCCATTTATCAAATGGAATGGCTTATTTATCAATGTAAGTAAGAAATATAATTTTGATAATTTATCTCAAGAAGACATTGAGACTCTTATTGATGATAAAATTCAGAAAAACATTGACAAAGTGCTTCATAATTGGGAAGACGAAGGAATCTTGGTTGAAAAAGCAAGATGGGGTCGTTCTGTGATTTTGAAAGGGAAAATTAAAATTGAACTTGGTAAAGAGGTAGATGCAGCAAGCTTGACCTTGGAAGAAGTGAAAGAAATGATTGCCTTAAAAACTCCCGCAAAGAAAACGGCGGCTAAAAAGGCACCAGCCAAAAAAGCACCAGCAAAAAAGACAGTAGCAAAAAAAGCAGCACCTAAAAAGAAATAGAGAATGGAATTTGAGTTTTTGAAGCCTTTAGGTAAAGACTTTGATGTTTTGATGGGGCAGTTTTCTGCTCAACAATTAGGTAGTAAAGTTGTTTTTCATACTGCAGACCAATTTCCAGATCTTAACCAAGTTACTATTGCAGTGATTGGAGTTTTGGATAATAGAGGGAACGATAAAGCAATTTCGGATGTGGATATTTTTCCTATTCGAAAAGAATTATATAGCATGTATCCAGGAAATTGGGATGCATCGATTGCAGATTTTGGTGATATTTTGCCTGGAAACACGATCGAAGACACCTATTTTGCATTGAAAAAAGTAGTGGCTGCTTTGATCAAAAAGAAAATTATTCCCATCGTAATTGGAGGTTCGCAGGATCTTACTTATGCGTTGTATAGGGCTTATGATGATCTCGAGCAAATGGTCAATTTGGTGTCAATTGATAGTAAGTTTGATTTTGGAAAAGAGAATGAAACGGCGTCAGCAAATTCATATTTAACCAAAATGATTATCGATGAACCTAATAATCTATTTAATTTTTGTAATATTGGGTATCAAACCTACTTTAACTCGCAAGAAGAGATAGATTTGATCGAAAAATTGTTTTTTGATAGTTACAGATTAGGCGAAATTTCGAGTAATCTAGCACTTGCAGAACCGGTTTTTAGAGATGCCGATTTGGTGAGTATGGATATGAAAGCAGTAAAATCATCCGATTCAGGTAACTTTATTTCATTTGTTCCGAATGGTTTTAATGGTAAAGAAATTTGCGCTTTGTCACGATACGCAGGAATAAGTGATAAGGTAGGTTTGTTTGGTGTTTTTAACCATGAAAATACAGAGCAAGAGTCAGTTCTCATTGCCCAAATTATATGGTATTTTATCGAAGGGTATCATTATCGTTCGAAAGAATATCCATTTGGAAGCCGAGAGAATTATATTAAATTTATAGTTCCTATTGAAGAAGAAACGTTAATCTTTTATAAAAGTGACAAAAGTGATAGATGGTGGATCGAAATACCTTTTATTACAAATGGAAACAATAAATTAAAACGAAATACGTTATTACCATGTTCCTACGAAGAATATCTAGGAGCTTGCAATCAAGAGTTGCCAGAACGTTGGTGGAAGGCGTTACGAAAGAATATTGTGTAATATTCTTTTTGTTTGCTAGATTTTTGGTAGATTCAAAAAAATAATTTGTTTAGTGTAAAAAAATTGTTTTTTAACAAAATATTAAATACGTTTACACATTGAAAAATAATGAATACATAACCCGATTTTATATGAAGAAGTTCATTGCATTTGTAGCAATTTTGACCCTGTTAAGTAGCTGTGGTAAATCTAGTGATAAAGGAGAATTGGTAGGGGTTAAGGGAGCAAAATGGCATCCTGAAAAACCTTACGGAATGACTCTAGTACCTGGAGGCGCGTTTATCATGGGTAAATCTGACGAGGATGTTGCTGGTATACAAGATGCACCTACAAAGACAGTTACAGTAAGATCGTTTTATATGGACGAAACTGAAATTACAAATAGTGAATACCGTCAATTCGTAGAATGGGTAAAAGACTCTACAATGAGAGTTCGTTTGGCTATTTTAGCAGATGAGATGGGAATCAAGCCAGGTGGCGGAAAAGGTGGAAAAGGCGGTAGTATTGGCGATTTTGCCTTTAATGACGCAGATCCAGCTAAGATGACGGCTTATGATAAGTACATGTATGATAACTATTATAGTATCGGTACATCTGACGATCCATACGCTGGAAGACGTTTAAATAAAAAAGTAAAATTAATCAAAGACCCTAAAGCATATCCAGATGAATATTATGTTGAGGTAATGGACTCTATGTATATTCCAGTTGAGGAATCATACAATGGATTACGTACTATCGATGTAGATAAATTAAAATTCCGTTATTCATGGATGGATATTCAAGCTGCAGCTAAAGCTAAGGTTGGGAAAAGAAGAGATTTTATCAAAACCGAAGAAGTAAAGATTTATCCTGATACGACAGTTTGGATTAAAGATTTCTCTTATTCATATAACGAGCCAATGCACAATGATTATTTTTGGCATAAAGCGTATGGAGATTATCCTGTAGTTGGAGTTAAATGGACACAAGCAAAAGCTTTTTGTGCTTGGAGAACTTTAAATAAAAATTCTTATATTAAATCAAAATCAAAAGGAAGAGATCTTATTAACTCTTTCAGATTACCTACAGAAGCAGAGTGGGAATATTCTGCAAGAGGTGGTCTAGAGTCTGGTACTTATCCTTGGGGTGGTCCTTATACTAAAAATGATAGAGGATGTTTCATGGCAAACTTTAAACCTAGCCGTGGTGATTATGCAGCAGATCAAGCTTTGTATACTGTTGAAGCAAAATCATACGATCCTAATGGTTACAATTTATACAATATGGCGGGGAATGTTTCAGAATGGACTGATTCGTCATACGATCCAAATGCTTACGAGTATGTGTCTTCAATGAACCCAAATGTTTTAGACTCATCCAACAAACGTAAAGTTGTTCGTGGAGGATCTTGGAAAGATGTGTCTTACTTCCTACAAGTGGCTACAAGAGATTACGAATACGCAGATTCTGCAAGAAGTTACATAGGATTCCGTACTGTACAAGATTACATGGGAGTTCAAACAACTGGTAATACTACTGGTTCAAGAAGAAAATAATAAATCCAAATCTACTAAAATCACTTAAAAAATTAAAAATTATGGCATTACTAGGAAAAAAGGCAATGAATTTTGCATACGGAATGGGAGCTGCGGTTGTTATCGTAGGAGCATTATTCAAAATCACCCACATTGAAATTGGACCATTGACAGGAAACAGAATGTTGACTGCAGGTTTATTGGTTGAGGCCCTAATTTTTGCATTGTCTGCTTTTGAGCCAGTTGATGACGAATACAAATGGGAAATTGTTTACCCACAATTAAAAGACGTTAATGCTGCACCAGCTAAAGCGGTAAGACAAAATATCGTTGAGTCTGAAGACACAAGCGGAATGTTGTCTAAAAAATTAGATTCTATGTTGAAAGAAGCTAAAATTGACGGAGAGTTAATGTCAAGTTTAGGAAACAGTATTAAGAATTTTGAGTCGGCTGCAAAAGGAATCGCTCCAACGGTAGATTCTATTGCTTCAACAAAAAAATATAGCGAAGAGTTGACAACTGCTGCTGATCAAATGGAAAAATTGAACAGTTTGTACAAAATTCAATTGGAGAGCGCTTCAAAAAATGCTCAAATTAATGAAGAAGTAGCTGAAAATAACTTAAAGTTAAAAGAGCAAATGCAATCATTAACTACAAACTTGGCTTCATTGAACAATGTTTATGGTGGTATGCTTTCTGCAATGAATAATAAAGGATAATTAGTTTTAACCTACACTAGATAAAAAGATAAACTAATTAGAAAAAAATTATTATGGCTGGAGGAAAACTAACCCCAAGACAGAAGATGGTAAACCTTATGTATTTGGTTTTCATCGCGATGTTAGCATTAAACGTATCCAAAGAAGTAATTTCTGCTTTTGGATTAATGAACGAAAAATTCGAAGCTTCAAATACTTCTTCTATTCAGTCCAATGAGCAATTGTTAATGGCTCTTGATGCTAAAGCTGCAGAAGCAAAAGGTGAATTTATTACTGCTTCTGAAAAAGCACACAAATTACAAACGGTTAACAAAAACTTCTATAGTTATATTGGTTCAATCAAAAATTTAGTTTTAAGCGAAACTAAAGTTGATGAAGAGACTGGTAAATTGCCTTACGAAGAAATGGATAAAGCAGAAGTTTTAGATAATTTATTTTTTAGTCCAGAAGGATATTCTGAAAAAGGAAATGAATTTATTGCTATTGTTGAAAAGTACAAAGCAGACGTAAGAAGTATTCTTGGTCCTGATGCAAAATTTAAAGGTTTGATCAGTGAGTTGAATACTAAAATGGATATGTCAGACGTTAAGAATAAAGACGGTATTGCAATTAAATATTTAGAATACCACTACAAAGGTTTTCCAGGTATTGCATCGGTAGCAAAATTGTCTTCTATGCAAAATGACGTAAATAAAGTGGAGTCTGATGTTTACAATACATTGTTAGGAAAAGCGGCTGTTGCTGCTGCTTCTTACAGTAATTATCAAGCAATTGTTGTTTTAGATAAAAATGCTTATTTTCAAGGAGAAACAGTTACAGGTAAAGTAGTTTTAGGTCGTTATGATGCTAATACTAAGCCAACTGGTTTTTCTGGTCCAGGTAAAATTGTAAACGGTCAAGCGGTTATCTCTTTAACTGCTGGTGGAATAGGAGAACAAAGTATTAAAGGTCAATTTAGCTTTTTGGAAGATGGTAAAACGATTCCGCTTGCTTTTAACGGTAAGTATGTAGTAGTTCCTAAACCGAATTCGGCTACGATTTCAGCTGACAAAATGAATGTGGTATATAGAGGAGTTGTTAATCCAATTTCTGTATCATTTGCAGGTATCGCTGCTGATAAAGTAAGTGCTTCTGCTCCAGGATTAAGTCCAGCGGGTAAAGGTAGATATAACCTTTCTCCTGGTGGAGGAAACGAAGTAAGTATTTCTGTAACAGGAACATTACCAAATGGTGAAAAAGTTTCTGACAGAAAAGTATTTAGAATTAAAGGTATCCCTGGTCCAACAGGAACTATCCGTGGAGAAACGGGTGTTGTAAAAGGACCAAAATCAAATCTTGAAATTGCAACGATTGGTGCAAAATTAGAAGACTTTGATTTCGAAGTAGGATTGAATGTTGTTGGATTTAATATGAAACTTACTGGACAACCTACTGTTGTTGTTCAAGGTGATCGTTTGAATGCACAATGTAAATCAGTACTTTCAAAAGCGGGTAGAGGTGATCAAGTAACGATCTCTGAAATTAAAACAAAATTAGTTGGTGCTGGTAGTTATTTATTGCCAAGAACTGCGCCGGTTATTTTTGAAATACAATAAATAAGTAATTCGCTAAAAAAGGGAATTCTTTAATATTATTTAATGGCATTATGAAGAATGTAAAAAATGTTTTATTGGTGGTGTTTTCTGTAGTTTGGAGTGGAGCTTCTTTCGCTCAATCCAACTTATTAAATGCAAAGACGCCTTCTGAAATTGGACTTAAAACTCCTGCTCAATTGATATCTGATAACGATAAGCCATTGGCTTACGGTTATGTTCATGATAGAGATATTTTGATGGGTAAGACTGTTTGGGAGATTATAGATCTTAGCGAAAGAATTAATTTTCCTTTGTATTTTCCAATCGATGAAAATCTTGGATCCGATAGACGTTCTTTATATAATGTTCTAACTACTGCTGTTAAAAACGGAAAAATTACTGAGGTGTACTCTGATAGTTACTTCAATACAAAAAAGTCGTTTAGAGATATTGAAGCTTCTTTGTCAAGAGTGGATACTACTGATGCTGGTCGTGAACAAATTAATGCAGGAAGAAAGTCTGTTTCTGAAGAATACATTCTAAGATCTGATTTGACTGCTCAAGATGTTACACAATATAAAATCAAAGGTTTTTGGTATTTTGATAAGCGTCAAAGTGAATTGAAGTATCGTCTCTTGGGTATTTGTCCGGTTACTCCAGACGTTTATACTATGAATAATGATGAGAAAGATTATATCGAATTGTTTTGGATCTTTTTCCCATCAGCTAGAACGGTACTACATGAGGCGAAATCATTCAATGATAAAAACTCATCAATGCCAGTTTCTTTCGATCAGATTTTAAATTCTAGACGATTTAATAGTGTCATTTACAAAGAAGAGAATGTATACGGAGATAGAGAAATCAAAGATTACATGAAAGATAATGCTCAAAACCAATTATTAGAATCGGAAAGAGTAAAAGAAAAGATTCGTAACTTCGAATCAGATATGTGGAATTATTAATTGCACAGCAATAGAATTAAAAACTCTTACTTTTAGTAAGAGTTTTTTTGTTTTAAAATATGTTAATAGAAATATATGATTGATTATTTAATCGTTGGTTCAGGGCTCGCAGGGATATCCTTCGCTGAAGTAGCTTTGAATCAAAATAAGACTGTTTTAGTCTTTGGCGATGATTCACAAAATTCATCTAAAATTGCGGGAGGATTGTATAATCCTGTTATTTTTAAGCGTTTTAGTGAAGTGTGGAACGCCAAAAGTCAGCTTGATTTGATGTCTGGTTTTTATGCTGGTATTGAGTCTAAACTTAAGCTTCAAGTAGATTGGAAGTTGCCTATTCTTAGGAAGTTTTTTTCTATTGAGGAACAAAACAATTGGTTTGCAGCTTCAGATAAAGTTGGATTAGCTCCATTTTTATCTCCTGTTCTTATCAAAGACAGGTTTGCGGGTATCGATTCGCCTTTTGATTATGGTGAGGTTTTGCACACTGGTTACGTTGATACTGCAATTTTACTGGAGGCTTATAAAACGTATTTAGAATCCTTAGATAGTTTTAGAGCTTCAAGTTTTGATTATAGCGATTTGTCTGTTTATGACGATTTGGTGGAATATCAAGAAGTTAAAGCGAAGCATATCATTTTTGCAGAAGGTTATGGTATTCATGCCAATCCGTATTTTAATTTCTTGCCTTTGGAAGGAACTAAGGGCGAGCTATTTATTATAAGGGCAGAAGGACTTGATTTATCTGTTATTGTAAACACAAGCGTATTTATTTTACCCTTAGGAAACGATCTGTTCAAAGTAGGGGCAACCTACAATTGGAAAGACAAAACAGATTTGCCAACTGAAGAAGGGAAAATTGAGTTGATTGACAGAATCAAGGAGATACTAACGTGTGATTTTGAGATTGTGGAACATTTTGCAGGTGTACGTCCTACTGTGCGCGACAGGCGTCCGTTGGTAGGAACGCATGCAGCACACAATAATGTACATGTATTAAATGGCTTAGGAACGCGAGGTGTCATGTTGGGGCCTACAATGGCGACAGCGTTATTTAATTCGATTGAAAATAATATTCCGCTGGATGCCGAGGTAAATATTAGTAGGGTCAAACCAAAGCATTACTATCGATAAATAGTTGGTTCTTATTTTGGATTATTTTTTTTGCTGGCAGTTGGGTCATAAGACACAAACATATTGATGTAAATGTTTCTAGATCCTCGTAATACGAGCGGAGAAGTAACAATCAGTGCACCGATAATAGCGAAAAATGAAGTTTTTAAACTTGTTTGCAAAAATACAAACGAAATTATGAACGCTGCTATTCCAACAGCAACATTTAAACCATAACTAACATACATTGCTCCGTAAAAGAAAGAAGGTTCTATTTGATAATGTAGGCCACAATGGCTACAATCCTCATGCATTTTTAATACTGAGGCCAATTTGAAAGGATTTTTTTCAATATACATGCTTTCATTTTGGCATTTCGGACAAGTTCCTGTTAAAATACTATTTAGTTTGGATCCTTTTTTTAACATTTGTATAAATTTTTAACAAAGGTACGATTTTAGCGTCTTTCCCTTTGTAACTTTAGTCACATTATATGCTTAATATACACAATTTATCCGTTTCGTTCGGAGGTACTTATTTATTTGAAGAAGTAACATTCCGTTTAGGAGCTGGAGACCGTGTTGGTCTTGTTGGTAAAAATGGAGCTGGTAAATCTACCATGCTCAAAATGTTGGCGGGAGACTTCAAGCCAGATTCAGGAGTGATTTCTCAAGAGAAAGATGTTCGAATGGGATTCTTGCGTCAAGATATTGATTTTGAAGTGGGACGAACAGTTCTAGAAGAAGCCTATGAAGCTTTTATAGAAATAAAAATTGTAGAAAAAAAGTTAGAGGAGATCAATCATCTTCTAGTGACTCGTACTGATTATGAGAGTGACGAATATTCGAAAATAATTGAAGACTTATCCGATTATACACATCGTTTTGAACTCTTAGGAGGTTATAACTATGTTGGAGATACAGAGAAAATTTTGCTTGGTCTTGGATTTAAAAGAGACGTTTTTAATAACCAAACTGAGACTTTTTCTGGAGGTTGGAGAATGCGTATTGAATTGGCTAAATTATTATTGCAATCCAATGACGTGCTTTTACTCGATGAGCCAACCAATCACCTTGATATTGAAAGTATCATTTGGTTAGAAAGTTTTTTGCGTAATTATCCTGGAGTAGTTGTTATTGTATCCCATGATAAAATGTTTTTGGATAATGTGACCAACAGGACCATTGAAATTTCGCTAGGTAAAGCCTATGATTTTAATAAACCTTATTCGCAGTATTTAGAACTACGTCATGAAATTCGTGAAAAGCAACTAGCAACTCAAAAGAATCAAGCTAAAAAAATTGAAGAAACAGAGAAGTTGATCGAAAAATTTCGCGCCAAAGCATCCAAAGCTTCTATGGCGCAGTCGCTGATCAAAAAATTAGATAAAGTAGAGCGTATAGAAGTTGATGAGGACGACAATTCGGTAATGAACATCTCTTTCCCAGTTTCAAAAGAGCCAGGAAGAGTAGTTGTTGAAGCGGAGAATGTAACCAAGAGTTATGGTGATAAAACCATATTGAAAGATATTAATTTATTGGTAGAAAGAGGTAGTAAGATTGCTTTTGTGGGACAAAATGGTCAAGGTAAATCAACCTTTATCAAGGCGATCGTCGACGAATTTGAATACCAAGGAAATATCAAATTAGGGCATAATGTACAACTAGGTTATTTTGCACAGAACCAAGCGGAGTATCTTGATGGTGAGATCACCTTGCTACAAACGATGGAAGATGCAGCAATGGATACCAATCGTAGCAAAGTGCGCGATATGTTGGGATCGTTCTTGTTTCGCGGTGATGATGTAGACAAAAAAGTTAAAGTACTCTCTGGAGGGGAACGTAATAGATTGGCTCTTTGTAAACTATTGTTGCAACCTATTAATGTATTGTTGATGGATGAGCCTACCAATCACTTGGATATAAAATCCAAAAATGTATTGAAGGCTGCTTTACAAAAATTTGGTGGTACCTTATTGTTGGTGTCTCACGATAGAGATTTCTTGCAAGGGATGTCAAATCTTGTGTATGAATTTAAAGATCAAAAGATCAAAGAATATTTAGGAGATATTAATTACTTCTTGGAACAACGTAATCTTGAAAACATGCGTGAAGTGGAGAAAAAAGATGCTCAAAAAGCAGCTGCTCCAAAAGAAAGTAATAAAGCGTCATATGAAGATCAAAAGAAAGGGAAGTCTTTGAATAATAAATTGAGCAAGATCGAAAGTCAGATCAAGCAATTGGAAAAAGATATCCAACATGATGACAAAATGCTCGAATCTAACTATGACAAACATATAGAAGATGCTGCATTTTTTAAAGCTTACAATAAGAAAAAGGCAGATTTAGACAAATTACTATTGGACTGGGAAGTGGTTCAAGAGGAAATAGATAATTTGTAATTTAGTTTACTATTCAATAAAACACCTTTTTTACAATAGATTTGTTTGTCTAATTGACGGCAGTACTATTGTAAAAAAGGTGTTTGTTATTTTATAACATTGACAGTGAATAGTACTTTGCTATGTTATAATACCAATTTCTTTGGAGTGAGTAATAGCTTCGCTACTATGTTCAAAATAGCAAACCGCTACATTTAAGGTTTTTATGTTTTCAAGTGTTGTTACAACTTTACTTTTCTTCGATTTGCCCGTTTGTCTTATGTATATCGCACGCACGCTTAACGGAAATATTTTGCAAATTGATTCATATAAAAAAACATCTTCTTGCGAGTCATCACCCAGTAAAACATATTGTAATTGCGGGTAAAATTCTAAAATATGTTTTATTTTTTCAAATTTATGATTGTGACTACTCGGTTTTAAGGACCAAAAAAATTGTGTCAAGCTCGTTTTGATATCTTTCAGTAATAAAACAGCTTTGGGTAATTGATGAATTTCAGTAAATTTTACAATAAGTCGATATAGATTCCATTCGCTACTTGAGACATAAAAAAAAGTGTTTTGTTCTCCATCATTTTCTCTTCCTGCTGCACTTAGTGCTTGATAATGCAGTACAACATCTTCAAATATTTTTCTTTTCGTAACGTTTTTAAGTAACAGGTTATAGATTTTTTGAATCGGATTGCGAGTATACGATACAATGAAGGTATCGTCAATGTCTGATATTATACCAAGATCTCCTTTTCGTGGTCGGTTGTAACTCGCTTTTGAACTTATTATTTTATCATTGTACATTGTGCTTACCGAATAATCAATCCATCCGTAGTGCTCACTTTTTAAGGGGATACAAAATTTAAAATAGCCATCATCTAGTGTTTTGGTAAGTATTTTTTCTGTACCATGTTCTAGATATACAGCTGCGTTTGCTTGCGTTTTAATTCGAAACATGGCTATGGTTGCGCTCGCATTTTTATATTTTTTGGCCAGAAAATCGTAATCTTTTTTATTCGTTGGCTGAAATAGATGCCCCATGACAATTAATTCTTCGTCATTGGCATACCCACGATATAATTTTAAAATTGGCTTCATTTTATTTAATACTTTTGAGGAGAATGAAATTTAATTATTTAAAATCAATTAAGAACTAAGACTGTGAAGAAAAATATTTTATTGGTTGTAAATCCTATTTCTGGAGATATTGACAAGACAGAATTAATTGATACTGTTGCAGCTTTTACTGCAGTTAAAAATAGGAATTTTAATCTATATGAGACCCAAGGAGCTGGCGATATTTTGAATATAAAAAAAATATTTCATGAATTAAATCCTGAGCGCATCATCATTGCCGGTGGAGATGGTACAATCAAGATGGTTGGAGAAGCTTTAGAACACGATGATGTGATATTTGGTATTTTGCCAGCTGGATCAGCAAATGGATTGGCTACCGATTTGGATTTGCCAAATACTACAGAGGACTGTTTGGATATTATTTTTAAGGATAAATTCATCGAACTTGATATGGTTGTCATCAATGGTAAAAAGAGTCTTCATCTTAGTGATATTGGTCTAAATGCCGAATTGATAAAGAACTATGAAAATGGTACGATTCGAGGAAAGTTAGGGTACGTTATTCAGGCAATTTCTACCTTTATTGATCGCGAAGAACCGTTTAGGGCTTTAATCGAAGTGAATGAAATGAGGATCGAATGCGAAGCACGAATGATTGTAATGGCAAATTCTCAAAAGTATGGTACGGGTGTGGTGATCAATCCTGCAGGAGTTATCAACGATGGGAAATTCGAATTGATTATTCTTAAAAATCTGGACCTATTTGTTTTAGGACAGATTATTTCAGGCACAACTGTCGTAGAACCAGAAAATGTTGAAATTATTAGTACAGACTATGCTAAAATTACGACCAACCGTCCGGTGAATTTTCAAATCGATGGTGAGTATTGCGGAACAGAAACTGTTTTGACTGTGGGAATGTCACCTTCAAAAATGAAGATTACGGTTGCTTAATGACTTTAAACGGCTTCTTTAAACGGATTTCTCTCTTTCCATTCTGTTTTTGGTTCGAAATAAGCGAAACTTTTTTCCATCAATAAATTAACGAAATAATTTTTGTGTTTAATTAATCCAATCATTTCAACTGGTTTAGCACCTACTGAACTTTTAATTTCTAGTGCTGTTCGAGCAAAAATGATACGCTTGTATTTTTTATTAATCGAATAAGCGATCATATCATACAGCATATTTAGATACAACATTTTGTCTCTTTGATGGTTTTCATCATAGCCTAAAAAGTAGGTGTCAATGTCAGATCCATTTTTGATTAAGGTGTTAAAACCGATAAGTTGCTCATCAATAAAGTAACCGTAAAATAAAAAATTATCATTTAATTTCTTTTTAAAGACTTCAAAGTGATTTTCCGGAAGATAAAAAGTATTGAAAGGTGCATTCTTAGCAACGTTCAGATACAGTTCGTTAATTCTGAAATACTGTTTTTGTATTTCGTCCAATGACATTTTTCTTTTGTCAATACCAGCCGCTTTTTTTCGAGCTCGCTTGTATTGATCTCTATATTTTTTGTTTAAATCACCAATGTAATCTTCCATAGAATGCCAGTTTGGTGCTATATCAAAAACCATATTTGGTTGGGTATTGAAATGGTAATAGGGCTTGAACGTTTTAGTTTTAAACAAAGGAGTATTGGTAGTCAAAAAATCTTTGTAAACCGTAAGGTGCACTTTCTTGTTATTTTGTCTTAATTGTTTTGTCAAAGCAGAAGTGGCATCTTGTAAAATGGAAACGCCATCTTCCAAAGCTATTTTTTCGCTAAAGCAAAAGCAATTTTGACCAGTAAACATATTGTTACCGATGACAAGTATATTGGATATAAATCGTTTAAATAGAAAATTTTTGATGGCCGTTTTAAAACAATGATCGCGATCTCCCAACGAGTTAACATCGCTAAGGTTGATATGTTGCGCCACCGATACTCCGACTAAAAGCTCCTTTTCGAACAAACCAATAAAAAAGCAACTCATATTGTCGGGGGCGGATTTTTCTAAAATAGATAAGTATTCTTTACTTAAAAAAATATTTTTGATAGCTAAATCATTCCAGTTTGAAGGAAGGTTTTTTGTAGAAGAATAAATTTGAAAAGTAAATGCTGATGCCAAGGTGAAGTATTCAATTTTGAATGGTCTAAATTACTATTTAAACTTAATATAGGAAGGCAATGGGAAAATTTTAACTAATTTTATACCAATAAAAAAGTATAGAAATGGAGAAGTATAGTGAGAATGAAGCAATGCCCAAGTTAGCAAATTTACATAACTGGATGTATAGCAATAATGGTATAGAAAAAGAATTTGGTTTTAAAAACTTTACTCAAGCCCTTGGTTTTATTGTTCAAGTTGGGATTTTGGCCGAAAAAGTAAATCACCATCCAGAATTGTTTAACGTGTATAAGAGGGTAGTCATACGCTTGTCTACGCATGATGCTGGTGGTGTGACCGACAAAGATTTTGATTTGGCCACAGCTATAGAAGAGTTGTAAGAGTTAGATTGTTTTAACAATTCAAATTGAGATTATATTGACTAGTATTATTCTAGATTGGTTTTGTCAATAGGTGCTGTTTTGTCCATTCAATAAAGTTTGCCTTTAAAATTGAAGTACTTTATTTGTGTATTAGGTAGTTAAGTGGGTTTGTTAGGAATTAGAACTTTATCGTTACAACATTTTAATACTCTGTTATGGTAAATGTATTTTTACTAGAATATAGGTGTTGACGAGGTATTTTATAGGATTGTATGGAGTTGATTTTAAGGGATTAACCTTTTGAGTAGCACATTTATAAACATATTTAATTTTATCCGGGTTGATAACAAGAGAATAGTCTTACTTAATAATTTAAAAAGTGTAGTTAAACGATTTTTTTAACTTCAAACAAGTCTTTAATCGTATATTTGAGCATGTTAACGATGTAAAAACAGCGATCATGAAAAAATTATTCACACTTTTATTTACTTTTACAGCTTCATTTTTAATGATGGCAGAGGTATCTTCATCTGAGAAAGCAGCACTTGTAAAATTGTATAATGCTACAAACGGTGCTAGTTGGACTGCAAAGTGGGATTTGACCGCAGCAGTTGCTTCTTGGAAAGGCGTAACCGTTGAAGGAAATAAAGTGATCGCTTTAAATTTACCTAACAATAATTTAGTCGGTATGTTGCCTGCTGAGCTTGTTAAGCTTATCAACTTACAAGAACTGAATTTATATCGTAACAAAATTTCAGGATCTCTTCCAGCTGATTTGTCAAAAATGAATGAGTTGAGAGTTTTGGACCTTGGTTTTAATCAATTGAGTGGAGTAGTTCCTGCTTCAATTTGTCAAATGACAAAATTGGTAAATGTTAGTCTTTATATGAATAGGTTAACCGGTGAATTGCCAGCACAATTAGGAGCCTTGGTAAATTTAGAAACATTGTCATTATTCAATAACGAAATAGAAGGTCAGATTCCTGCTTCTTTATATGCAGTTCAAAATTTGAAGGTATTGCTTTTAAATAGTAATAAATTATCTGGTCAATTGAGTCATAATATTGCAGACATGAAGTCTCTAGAAAATTTAAGTTTATTCGAAAATAATTTTGAGGGTCAAATTCCAATGGAATTAGAAAAACTTAATCGTTTGAAAGAAATGAACATATCATACAATAAATTCAGCGGATTAATCTCAAGAAGATTGGCAGTTTTGGATACCTTAAACATGACAATGTTCAATGATAAGGGTGTTGCAGTATTATTGAATGTTGCAATGGATATTCAAAGACCATTAGTGTCTGAAGAATAGTAGAAAAGAGTTTTTCATAAGTTAGTATTTAATAAATTTGTTTAGAAACTGTCTCCTCCAAGGCAGTTTTTTTTTGTTCCAATCTCAATGTGTTCATTTGTTAAAGTTTCTTGTAAGTTTGTGAACCGGGTTAAAGATTGGGATTGAGATTAGTTTACTATTATTGTTTTGTCTGAAAAGAAGGTAACTTGTTTTTTATCTGGATTATCTATTAATGCGGGACGATAGGTAGTAGTAACGAAAGTGAGTAGTTCTTAGATGTTTTTTGTGATGAAATCTGGAATGGTAAATCGTATTATATGAAGATTATAAAGAAGTAGCCTTTTTCGGTTTGGGAAAGTAGCAAAAAAAATCCTTATTCTATAAAAGAATAAGGATTTTTGGTTGTTAGACTTAACTAGATTAATGAATTCTAAAATAAGGTTTTAGGGTAAAATCTGTTGGTGTTTTTATGATTTAGAAAAAGAAGTAACCGACTGACAACTGAAGTACTCCGTTTTTAATTTTATCTGCGCTATAGTCCGATTTATTGATGTTGGATACTCCCATGTTGTATCTCGCGCCAAAATTCAGTCCATTTTCTAGTTTATATCCTAGTCCAAAATTGACTCCAAAATCTACAGTCTTAAGGGAATTTTTTATATCTAGGCTTTCGTTTTTAGCAGATAATAAATAGCCAATTTGTGGTCCAGCTTCTACACTGAATCCTTTTGAAACATAATATTTCCCCATCAAAGGAACATTTAAATAACCTAAGGCAATTGTCTTATCATTTAAACTATATCCTTGACCAGAATATAGGAGCTCGGGTTGAAAAGAAAATTTATCAGAAAGTGGAATTTCTGATAAAACGCCAAAATTGAATGCTGTTACAGTACTAGCATCTTTGGTGTTGTCTCCGCTAATATTTGCAAAGTTTAAACCTCCTTTAATACCAAATTTAATTTTTTGGGCAGTAACATTTGTAAATCCTAAAACTGTAAGTATAGCTAGTGTCAAAATTTTTTTCATAAAGTGTGTTTTGAATTGTTTTATGCAAAAGTCAGGCAAACAGTACTGTAAAAGGTTTCAAAAGCTTAAAAGTGTATAAAATGGTACTTATTTCATTGTGTTTTTATATTCGTTTGGTGTTTGACCAGTTGCTTTTTTAAAAGCATTGTAGAAAGTTGTCTTAGAAGTGAAACCAGATTCCAATCCCATGGTCAATAAATTATAGTTGTCATATTCATAATTTGAAATCATTTCTTTTACAGCTTCAACTCTATAGTTGTTGATGTAGTTGGCAAAGTTGTCTCCTGTTATAGAATTTATAATTTGAGAGAGGTACCCTGCGCTAATGCCTAGTTTTTCGGCAATTTTTTCTCTGTTTAAAGTGTTGTCGGTGTATATATGCTGCTCTCTACACAGGGATTCAAGTTTTTGATAATATAGATTGTCTGCTGTTATTGCGTCCTTGCGATCTTCGGTTTGGCCATTTTCTGTGATTGAAAGACTGCTGAGGGAAAGAGTTGAGTCTGTATTTAAAAAGGTAGCAATAGCATCTTTATTATTGGCAAGTTTATATTTGTAAATTCCCATATAGGCTATCCAGTGAATTAAAAATGTTGCCACCAAAGCCAAAACACTCATGGTGTGAGTAATATCATAATTAAAAATTAAGCCCGCTAGTGCGGCACTAAGCCAAGCAAGCAGTGTTAAGGAGATTATGGTTATTAAAGTTAGAATCCATTTTTCTTCTTTTGGATCTTTTAAATATTTGATTTTAAAAAAAGTATATACCGTAAGAAATGGGATGAATGTAATAGCTAGCAAAAAGTGAATTAAACTAAATATTTGGATAATTAACATTCCTGTGTCAGAGATAGTAGCCGTCCCAGTAATATGCTCAAGATTGCTTGTTAATGCAAGAGAGACTGACAAAGTAAATGGAATATAACACCAAAAAATTCGTTGTCTACCTTTTGAAGGATTATCGGTGCGATTGATTGTAAACAAAAAGAGAAAAGTAGGTACTAGAAAAACCCATTCTATGTCATCAATAAATTGCAGAAAAGGGTAGGAGGTGAATACGTGTTGAATTTCACAAACATGTTTCAGTAATTCTATTGACAGTGTAAATAACAAATAAGCCAGGTATTTATTTGAATTACTATTAAATAAGGAAGACTTTAGTATAATAAATCCTAAGACAATTCCCTGAAAAATCGCAATATTTAAAAGTGCTGTGTAAATCAATTTTTTTTGATATAAAAGTTGCTTTTCTGATTGATAAGGCGAATTTATAGTAATACGGATGACTTTTTTAATGACTTAAGAAATGATTAACTAAAAATTCTTTAAGCTGAAAGAACTTACAAGGTAAAAGTAAAGAGTATTTGGAAAGTAATGTAGTACTGTTACGAAAGTGGGTTTTTCTATTTGGATGAACTAAATTATTTGCCTGACCATAAGTTTTGTGCTTGATCAAAGATGAATAAAGTTTTTAAAAAACAAACATATATAAAGAAAGCTTCACATTTCTGCGAAGCTTTCTTAGTAGTCCGCCGCTGCGAAGACTCGAACCAGTGTCCGCCGCGGCGGATATGAGTCCTCCAGGTTATTTACTATAAATTAGATTTTTTATAAATTCTCTACCAATACCAGTTTTAAAATATTTTTCTCTTTTCATAGCTTCACTTTTGGTAGAGAAAAATTCGACATGGATTACGCCCCATGGTCTGAATTTCAAGGTGTGTCCTTTGGTACCTAGTTCGTTGTGAGATTTAAAACGTTCAATAAGATTGGATGTAAATCCAGTGTAATTTTTATCGAATTTTTGGGAATATAGAATGTAGACAACAAATTCTTCCATGATAAAAAGTGTTATAAACGAAAAAACACCAACTTTAATAAGGTGGTGTTTTTCTTAGTAGTCGGCCGCGGCGGAGACTCGAACCAGTGTCCGCCGCGGCGGATATGAGTCCTTTGAGTTATTTACTATAAATTAGATTTTTTATAAATTCTCTACCAATACCAGTTTTAGAATATTTTTCTCTTTTCATCGCTTCCGATTTAGAGTTGAAAAACTCGACATGAATTACGCCCCATGGTCTGAATTTCAAGGTGTGTCCTTTGGTACCTAGTTCGTTGTGAGATTTAAAACGTTCAATAAGGTTGGATGTAAATCCGGTGTAGTTTTTATCGAATTTTTCAGAATATAAGATGTAAGCAACAAATTCATCCATGGTAAAAAGTTTTATAAACGAAAAAACACCAACTTTAATAAGTTGGTGTTTTTCTTAGTAGTCCGCCGCTGCGGAGACTCGAACTAGTGTCCGCCGCGGCGGATACGAGTCCTCCAAGTTGTTTACTATAAATTATATTTTTTATAATGTAAAATATAATATAAAAAAAAAGCTTCACATTTCTGTGAAGCTTTCTTAGTAGCGGGAACTGGACTCGAACCAGTGACCTTCGGGTTATGAGCCCGACGAGCTGCCTACTGCTCTATCCCGCGATGTACGGTAAATTTAATAAACTTAGTAGCGGGAACTGGACTCGAACCAGTGACCTTCGGGTTATGAGCCCGACGAGCTGCCTACTGCTCTATCCCGCGATATATTATAAACTTGTGCTTTTTAAACGTTGCTAGGCTAGCTTTGTTTAGTCGTATTACACAAAATGTTTTCAGAACTTATTTTCCTTTTTCAAGGATGTGATTCAGTTAGGTTGCTACTGCATTTCCTTATTGTTTCGGGTGCAAAGATACATATAAATTTGAGATTAGCAACGGTAAATTTAAAAAAATGTTTTATTTCATGTATTGACTTGATATGATTACCTTTGCAGTATTAAAAAAATTAAGGAAATGGCACACAAAGCAGGTTTTGTAAATATTATAGGGAATCCTAATGTAGGGAAGTCAACGCTAATGAATGCGTTTGTTGGGGAAAGATTGTCTATTATTACCTCAAAAGCACAAACTACAAGACATAGAATTCTAGGGATTGTAAATGGAGAAGATTTTCAATTGATTCTTTCGGATACTCCTGGAATCATTAAACCTGCTTATGAAATGCAGGAGTCGATGATGAATTTTGTAAAATCGGCTTTTGAAGATGCAGATATCTTAATCTATATGGTTGAGATTGGAGAACAAGATTTGAAAGATGAAGCTTTTTTTAATAAAATTATACACTCCAAAATTCCAGTTTTGTTGTTGTTGAATAAAATTGACAATTCAAACCAAGAACAATTAGAGGAACAAGTTGCTTTTTGGACGGAGAAAGTACCTAATGCTGAGATTTATCCAATTTCGGCTTTGAAGAACTTTAATGTTCCTGAGGTTTTTGGACGTATTTTGGAATTGCTACCAGAATCGCCAGCTTATTATCCAAAAGATCAATTGACTGATAAACCGGAACGTTTCTTTGTAAATGAAACTATCCGTGAAAAGATCTTATTGAATTATAGTAAAGAGATTCCGTATGCAGTTGAAATTGTGACTGAGGAGTTTGTTGAAACAGATGCTATAATCAAGATTCGTTCTTTGATAATGGTAGAGCGCGAAACCCAAAAAGGAATCATTATTGGTCATAAAGGTGCTGCTTTGAAAAAAGTAGGAGTGGAGTCTCGTGAGGATTTAGAGAAATTCTTTGGGAAGCAAATTCACATCGAGCTATACGTGAAAGTAAATAAAAATTGGAGAAGTAACGCTAATATGTTAAAGCGTTTTGGATATAATCAGAATTAAAAAACGGTACTACTTTTGAATATTCAGGTATTAAAATTTAAATCAGGATTGGAATTTATTTCTAATCCTGGTTTTTTTTTAGCCCAGATCGAAATGGAAACCCCGCAGTGAAAAAAGGTTGTTGTTGCTGGGGTTGCAGAGCGACCGGAGGAAGCTCCTGCAAGCACATTGCAACAACTCCTTTTTGAGCGAGGAGTTGGAATGAAGAGCTGGAGTGGCTTCTGAAAACTAATTTTCTATTATTTTTAAATATAATTTTTCGAGTTCCTTCATTTGATCGTTTCCGTTATGTCGAATTTGGCGCGCTACGAAATAGAGTATGATCCAAACAGATAGGAGAATGCCTAAGACAAAGTAGTCGAGCATCAGGTCGTTTTTCAGAATATAATTGGAGTATAGTACGCATAAAAATACTAGGAAAAGACCGCCCAGGATAAAGTGTAGGAACATGAAAAAGGTCCATAATGTTTGATCTGGCCCATACAAGCCTCGTATATGCGTCTGGTTTTCGGCGGTTGGCTCAAATTCAAGGTGTAAGTGGGGCGAATAATATTTTTTTTCGGGTCCAATAATGTGTAGCCAAACGTGATCCCGACTTGTTTTGACGAAGTACTTGTCGTTTTTTAAGGCTTTGAAATCTTTGAATTTTTGTTCTAATTGTGTAGCTGGTTGGGGCACATCGTTATAAAAACGGAGCAATAGTCTAACTTCATGATCGACTTCCATAGGTGGTTAATTTTGGTGTTAAGTGACTGCGGTTGTGCTAATATATCAAAAAAAATGAAACGCAAGCTTTTAAACACTACCTTTGCCGTATAATTGAAAAATAGATTATGAATAATATTGTTGCGATAGTAGGAAGACCTAATGTAGGGAAGTCAACCCTTTTTAATAGGCTGATACAAAGAAGAGAAGCTATTGTAGATTCGGTTTCGGGAGTTACCCGTGATAGAAACTATGGTAAAAGCGAGTGGAACGGAAAAGAGTTTTCGGTGATTGATACAGGTGGATATGTGCGTGGATCTGATGATGTGTTTGAAGGAGAGATTCGCAAGCAAGTAGAATTGGCCATTGACGAGGCAGATGTAATCATCTTTGTTGTTGATGTTGAGGAAGGAATTACGCCGATGGATGATACTGTGGCAAAATTGTTACGTAAGGTTAAAAAACCAGTGTTATTGGCTGTTAATAAGGTAGATAATGCCATGCGTGAGAAAGATGCAATTGAGTTTTACAACC
Source organism: Flavobacterium faecale (assembly GCF_003076455.1). Taxonomy (NCBI): domain Bacteria; kingdom Pseudomonadati; phylum Bacteroidota; class Flavobacteriia; order Flavobacteriales; family Flavobacteriaceae; genus Flavobacterium; species Flavobacterium faecale. The sequence goes on along the minus strand of NZ_CP020918.1, from coordinate 134,109 downwards.
TAGGACTGGGTGAGTATTACACATTTGCAAGTATCTCAGGTAGTGGAACAGGGGATTTATTGGATGCTTTGATTAAAGCTTTTCCAGAGAAACCAGAAGTTGAAGATGCTTCAGACTTGCCACGTTTTGCAGTTGTAGGACGTCCAAATGCTGGAAAATCTAGTTTTATCAACGCTTTGATTGGTAAAGAAAGATATATTGTTACAGATATTGCAGGTACAACTCGTGATGCAATTGATACAAAATTTGACCGTTTTGGTTTTGAATTTAACTTGGTAGATACTGCTGGAATTCGTCGTAAGGCGAAAGTGAAAGAGGATCTAGAATTCTATTCTGTGATGCGTTCGGTACGTGCGATTGAGCATGCAGATATTTGTATTTTGATTATTGATGCCACTCGTGGATTTGAAGGGCAAGATCAAAGTATTTTTTGGTTGGCTGAAAAAAACCGTAAAGGTGTTGTGATCTTGGTTAATAAATGGGATTTGGTAGAAAAAGATACCATGTCTACCCGTGATTACGAAGATAAAATTAGAGAAGAATTAATGCCATTTACAGATGTGCCAATTCTTTTTGTGTCGGCATTGACCAAACAACGTTTATTGAAAGCCTTGGAAGCAACTGTAAAAGTGTACGAAAGTAGACAGCAGCGTATTCCGACTTCAAAATTTAATGACTATATGTTGAAAATTATTGAAGCGTATCCTCCACCAGCAACCAAAGGGAAGTATGTGAAAATTAAATATTGTATGCAGTTGCCAACTAAAACACCTCAGTTTGTGTTTTTTGCCAATTTGCCACAGTATGTAAAAGAGCCATACAAGCGTTACCTTGAAAACAAAATTAGAGATAATTGGGATTTTTCGGGTGTGCCAATTGATATTTACATCAGAGAAAAATAATAAAATTATCACTTATAAATACTACCCCAAAAGAGCAAATTGCTTTTTTGGGGTATTTTTTTTACTTTGGATTAAACCTTTTTAGTTTTTAATCGTCCAACGTGTACTATTTACCAAACCAAAATAAATCATGTTGAAAAGCCAATTAGTAGTTCTGTTTTTATTTTTATCATTTTTAAGTTACGGACAGGAAAGCTATTTTGTACAAGGTCAGATTTTGGATATCAATACGCAGCAACCTCTAGAAGCTGCCAATGTCTATTTTTCGGTAGTGAAGGATTCCTTGAAATTAGGAAGTACTACCACGGATAATGGCGGAATGTTTAAAATTCGAATAAAAAAATATGATAATCCCGTTTTTTTGAATGTATCCTATGTTGGTCATGAGAACTATAAGGATGAGCTTTCTGGAATTGTTGAAAACAGAGACTTGGGTACAATATATTTATTTAGTACCGAAAATGTATTAAAAGATGTTGTGATCAAAGCAACTGCATCGCCAATGGTAGTGAAGCAAGATACATTAGAGTATAATGCGTCATCGTTCAAGGTACGTCCAGATGATAATGTGGATGCGGTGCTGAAAGAATTACCTGGTTTTGTAATTGATGACGAAGGTAAAATAACGGTCAACGGGAAAGAGGTAAGTCAGATTTTGGTCAATGGGAAAGCTTTTTTTGGTAAAGATGGCGCTATTGCGTTGCAAAATTTGCCTGCGGATATTATTAATAAAATTCAAGTTTCTGACTTTAAAACCAAAAAAGAAGAGCTAGCGGGAGATGATGCTGCCTCTGATTTTTTGAGTGTCAATTTGACTATTGATGAAAAGAAGAATAAAGGTTATTTTGGAAAATTCCTGGGAGGATATGGTAGTGATGATCGGTATGAAGGGAGTTTCTTGGTCAATCAATTTGATAATAAGCAACGAATAAGCGCAGTTGGATCTACAAATAATATCAACTTATCTGGTTTCTCAATCGATGAAGCTTTTGGGGAAGATAAGGGGAGTTCTAACGGTGATGTGGGAGCTACAATTTCGAGAAAAGGAATCACGACTACCAACTTAGCTGGTTTTAATTATTTTAACGAATGGTCTGAGCAGCTAGAAACTACAGGCGATTATTCCTTTAATAACAGTGCAAATACAAATGCTAAAAAATCGACGCAAACACGATTTTTGCCTACGGGAAATATTACTACAGCATCTGACAGTGATGCAAAAACTGAAAATACCAATCATAAGGTTAATTTTGAGGTGGCCTACAAGCCGACAAAAAACACTCAGATTGTTTTTGAACCAAAACTTAGAAAATCGAATTATAAAAGTAGTGGGACCTCGTCAAGTATTTCTAGTAATGAAGCAGGGGCTTTGCTTAATGAAAATACTGGAACTTACTCGAAAAATACAGATTTGCTAAGTTTTGATAACGAGTTAACTTTTAATAAGACCTTCGCAAAAAGAGCACGCAACTTAAGCTTTTCTTTTACAAACAGTAACTCAAAAAATGATTTATTGGGTTTTAATGACAACAGTACCAAATCTTTTACGAGTGGAAACGTAAAGTTAAGAAACCAGTTAAATGATAATACTATTCAACGAGATTTGTATTATGGCCAATTGGAATACACAGAGCCATTGTCAAATGTGGTTAGGTTGCGAGTAGGTGCAGACTATAAAACAGACAATCGAAGTACAGATGAAAAAACATTTAATTTTGATACAACCTCAGATTCCTATTCTTTGTTCAATGATGCCCAATCAAGTTATATTTCGTCAAAACAGCGATTGATTTCCCCAAAAATGGGCTTTTTTTATGATGATAAAGTTTTTTCGTTTAATATTCGTAACAATACTTCAGTCATTCAGTATGACAATAGTTCGTTGTATCTGGGTAGTACGACCAATTTAAAAACGAATTACTTTATACCCGAATGGCATTCACAATTTAAGTATAAAGTAGATCGATCAAATTATGCACAACTAAAGTATGATTATCGTGTTAATTTACCAACGGCGTACCAGTTGCTACCCGTGACAGATATAAGTAGTCCAGTGAATACTGTGGTAGGAAATCCTGATTTGGAACCGATAAAAAAGCACAGCCTCAATTTTAATTTTAGAAATTATAATATGAAAAAGCGTTCTGGATATAGCATTTTTATGAAAGCAGATATCATTGATAGTGATATCATTTCGACAAAAGTGTATGCTACAGACGGAACGAGCTCCACTACTTTTATAAATATCAATAATATTTACAAAACTAGTTTGGGTGCCAATTGGAATACCTACAAAAAGCGCGACGGAAATAGTTACCGCTATGGTCTGGCTTTTAAAACTGATTATTCATTTGATAAAGGCTTTGTTAATAATGTTTTTTATGATGCAAGAATTTTAGCAATAACGCCACGAGCCTATTTCTCTTATAATTATGGTGAGTTGTTCTCTGTAGCGCCATCGTATAATCTGTCCTATGTAGAATCCAATTATAAAAATTATTCTATCAACAAAAGATCTAATGTTGTTCATAAATTAAATCTAAGAGCAACCAATTATTTTGGTCCTAAATGGGTATTGAGTAATGATTTTGGGTACAGTTACAATTCTAATTCTGGTAATGGGTATCGAAATGATTATAAATTATGGAATATGAGTTTGGGGTATACTTTTCTTGACAAAAGGTTGACGGCCAGAATGAAGGTTTTTGACTTGTTAAACCAAAATCAAGGATACACACGATCTATTACAGATACGTCAATACGTGATGAAGAAAATACCGTTTTGAAACGCTACGCCATGTTTTCTTTGATTTATAAAATTAAAAACTTTGGCGGAATGAGTGAGTCTAAATCAAGAAAGTCGGGTAGGCATAGAGAAAATAGCAGTGATATGTGATTTTAAAATATAATTGGTTAGTTGGTTGATGTAATGTCAATAAAGTTATTTTGGTTTATGATTTTATTAGGTTAACGCATTGCATCTTTAGAGCCTCGAGAAATCGAGGCTTTTTTGCTTAATAGGTCGTACTTTTAAATAATCTTGGCGTAAACTTCACTTGTAGGTACGCCCACGTAGCAACACGGTCTGGATTGCCTGTTTTTTTGATAGTTGTCATGGCTTCGGTAGGTAGTGCTATAGAAAATCCACTCTCAAGATGTGTATAGCTATTGGGTTTATAGGTTACGACTAGATCATGCTCATAACCCATGAATTTGGTCAAAGGTTGATTGGTTGTAGTATGAAAGCTTCTTTGGGTATAAAACAAATGATTGTTGGAGCTAATCTCTACTTTGTCTGTTAGCTTCTTATTGATAAATAGATAAGGATTTACTAATCCAGCGTTGCTAAGATCAGAGGGGAATTTGGTGAAAATATCCATAAATCCATTAAAACGGTGAGCAACACCATAAAGTGGGACAAAGCTATGGTCTACGTCACTAATTTTTCCTTTGTCACCACTTAAAATTTCAGCACCCAATCGAATAGCAAATTGTGATGTTGGGCTATATTTAACTTCAGGTTGTATGTACCATGACTGTATTGTTTTTCCGGTACTATTACGACCAGATTGGAGATAACAGTTTACCGTTGCATACCATTGGTTTGTTTTGTATTCCAGTCGACCACCATAGGTAAAGCGCCAGTAATTTTGTTCCTTTGTTACTACATCTTGATAAGCGTCTGATGCAATAATGGTGGTTATACTTGCATGTGAATCAAAATCATATTTGAGGTAGTGTACAGCCAAGGCTTTGTAATTGGTCCAAGTGGCTGCGGTGCCATTTCCAGGTGTTATGCTTAGCTCTGTAGGGGTGTAATCGGTGCCAAAAGTGCGTTCTGCAGTTTGATTAAAAGCACCAGCCAGCTCAGAGCTTAGTTTATTTTTTTTGTATCGAAAGGTAATAGCATCGTGACTATTACCATTTACTCGCCAATCGTTTTCGGCAAAGAGACGTTGATTGTCATACACTAAGCGTTGTCTTCCTATTCGAACAGAGAAATTGGGAGTAATATTCGGTTCAACATAACCTTCAAAAAGCTGAATTGTTCCATTTAAACCACGTGGATCATGCGATCCCCAAACTCGGGCATCTTGCAATGACACGACGGCATTAAATGCAGTTCCTTGTTTGTACTCAAAATTTAATCGGGTTCTTTGATTTACAAAAGCGCTCGCACTGCTATTGTCAGCAGGTATATTTGAGTAGCCATTGCGGTATTCAGCTCTGTTTCTTACTTGTAAATCGACCAAAAAGGTTTTCTCTTTTGAAGGGGCAACTTGCTTGTTTTTGTACGTAGCTCGTATAGAATCTGCTTCGACCTGCTTAATGATATTTCTTCGAATTAAAAGGTTTAAAAGATCATCAGAATTTTGAGCGAAAGTGCTCGTATATGTGATGAGCGTAAGTGCAAAAAGCAAGAATTTTTTAGTATTCATTGGATGCGTTGTCAAAGGTGAAATAGTATAGTGTTGCAATAAATAATTATTCAGTGGATGGCAAACGGTACTTTTTAAATCATTTATTTTCGGCAAATATATATAAACCCTATCGAATTAGTAGAGTTTTAATGTAATTTTTTTTATTTGTTTACTAGTGAAGCAATAGTAATGTCTTTCATTGCTTTCAAAGTTTCGTCTCGAATGGTCATTAATCCGTGTCTTAGTAGGCATTCGGCTTCATCGGTACAATCGGCACAACGCTCATAAAAATTCAACGAAGCACAAGGAAGTAAGGCAATAGCACCATCAAATAAACGATGAATATCTGCCAATGTGATTTCGTTTCCAGATTTTAAAAGGTAATAGCCACCAAATTTACCTTGCTTGCTACCTACAAAATGGCCACGTTTTAGATCTAGTAAAATTTGTTCCAAAAATTTTTTAGGAATATTAGCTGCTTCTGCAATCGCCGTCGTTTTCGAAATATGATCGGCATCTTGTTGCGCAAGATATAGTAATGCTTTGAGGGCGTATTTGGTTTTTTGTGAAAGCATCTCTTGGGTTTCTTCTTGTGGTTTTGAAGTAAATTAAAGTTAAAGATAAATAAAATTATAAATGCCACAATATTATTTTGGTTATTCCTGTTTTTTGCCGTGACTTTTGAGATGTTGTTGTTGGTTATTTTTTCAATGTTATGAATAAGGTGAAAATTAGGTTTTTGTTTTTTTTAGGTTGTTAACACGATTACTTTACTTACTTTTGCGCTCGCAATGGTTTGGCTATGCTAATCGGTATAGTTCAACTAAGAGGAAATCAGGTGCAAATCCTGAACAAGCCCGTTACTGTAAATTCCATGCAACATTTTGACAGATTTCAGTTTTCTTGAAATCGTAACTTTTGCCACTTTATTTGATTCTAAATAGGGGAAGGCGGTTCAAAATGGGAATAAGTCAGGAGACCTGCCACTGCCAAGAAATTGAAGCTTTCGCGGACCAAAGCTTTCAGCACAATACGAATGATTAAAATTATTTTTTGATTTTTCGAAATTACAAAAGAAACTATTTTTAAAAAGATAGCCATTATTATGCGTCTATGTAGCCCAAGGTATGCCTGGCTTTTACATAGTGGCGTGCAGTTGCTGGTATGGGTTTTATTTTTGAATCCAATCTACTCGCAAAAGCATGGCATTGCTGTAAAATCAGTGTCCGATTCTTTAAAACCGCACCATTTAAGTGAGGTGATTTTGTATACAAGCAAGCGAGAATTCAAAATTGAATCTCCGATGCCTGTTCAAATTTTGTCGGGTAAACAGCTCGATAAACTTAATAGTCTTTCTGTGGCCGATGCCATTCGGTATTTTTCGGGCGTCCAACTCAAAGATTACGGTGGTATTGGCGGACTAAAAACAATTAATGTTCGCTCGCTTGGTAGCGCACATACAGCTGTTTTCTACGACGGTATGAGCATTAGCAACGCTCAAAATGGGCAAGTAGATTTAGGCAGATATTCACTGGATAATATTGAGGCAATTGAATTGTACAATGGTCAAAAATCAACTATTTTTCAGCCTGCACGTGGATTTTTTGCATCAAATACTCTTTATTTAAAAACGAAGACCCCCCAATTCAAGGATGATAAGAATAGTAATTTACGATTAAAATTCAAAACGGGATCTTTTGGTCTAGTAAACCCCGCTTTTCTTTTCGAACAAAAAATAACAGAAAATAGTTCCCTAACCGTGAGTACGGACTGGACCAAAGCTGATGGTCACTACAAATATAGATATCAAAAGCGATATGGTTATGATACTACTGCCGTGCGACAAAATGGAGATATTGAGGCTTTTAGGACTGATTTGACTTATCATGCCAAATTTTCTGAAACGTCTAAAGCAACTTTCAAGGCCTATTTTTATGATTCAGAACGAGGGCTTCCTGGTGCAATTGTAGCTAACAATTATGAGCATGTGCAAAGACAATGGGATCGTAATTTTTTTGTTCATGGTTCGTTTCAAAGTTCTTACGCAAAAAAGTTTGAACTGCTAGCTAACGTCAAGTTTAGCAAAGACTTCAGCCGTTACAGTGATCCTGATTACAAGACACTGCAAGGAACTTTAGATAATAAATATTATCAAAATGAATTTTATGCATCGGTGGTTAATTTGTATACCATCAATTCATGGTGGAAAACCTCTTTGGCTACTGATTTTTCAATCAATACCTTAGATGCCAATTTATACCGTTTTCCGTATCCTACACGCTACTCGTATTTGGGTGCTTTGTCTAGTGATATGACTTGGGAGCGCCTAACCATTCAGGCAAATTTGCTGGGTACCTATGTTGATGAGCAGGTAAAAGAGTACCAGCAAGGAGATAGTCAACGTATATTTTGCCCTGTTTTATCAGCTTCCTATCAGCCTTTCAATACAAAAAATTTTCGTGTGAGAACTTTCTATAAAGAGTCTTTTCGAATGCCAACGTTTAATGATTTGTATTATACCTTCATCGGTAATAGTTCCCTTAAACCCGAGTTTACAACGCAATATAATGTTGGAGGAACCTATGTAATAGCACCTGGAAGTTTGTTACAAACGGCTTCTTTTCAAGTCGATGGTTATTATAATAGAGTCAAAGATAAAATTATAGCAATGCCTTCTGCCAATTTATTTCGATGGACAATGGTCAATCTGGGAGAGGTCGAAATAAAAGGAATAGATGTCAATACCAATTTTGTGTTCAAGCTTCCCGCAGATTTATTTTTGGACTTAGGGCTGAGCTATACCTTCCAAAAAGCAATTGATATCACCTCTTCAACGGGAACAACCTATCGAGATCAAATTCCATATACGCCCATCAACAGTGGTACGCTAACCTCTTCATTAAATTGGAAAAATTGGCAAATGAATTATAGCTTCATGTACACGGGAGCACGTTACAGTCAAAAGGCAAATATTCCTGTAAATTATGTGCAACCATGGTATACAAGTGATATGGCAGTTGCTTGGAGCGGAAAATTATTTGATCTTCCAGTGAAAACAGGAGTAGAGGTGAATAATTTTTTCAATCAATATTATGATGTAGTCCTCAATTTTCCTATGCCAGGACGTAACTACCGCTTTAATATCTCCTTTTCTTTATAAAACTAAAAATAAATAATTAAACTAAAATTCGAATGAAAGCAAATTACAAAAGAGGTTTACTGTTGTTACTCGTGGCAATTGGATTTATATCCTGTCAAGAAGACGCTCCTGCAATTGGTGAAGAAGTGGTGGGGTTACCATCAGAAACGGTGGTGTTTGTAGAGGGATTTTATCTTCTTAACGAAGGGAATATGAGCTCGAATAAAGCTTCTTTGGATTATTATGATTACAAAACGGGTAACTACCGTCGTAATATTTATAGCCAAGCCAATCCTGATGCTACTTTGGGTTTGGGAGATGTTGGAAATGATATTGGGGTCTATGGTAATAAAATCTATGCCGTCATAAATAACTCTAATAAAGTCGAAATATTAGATGCTACTACTGAAAAACGCCTTGCAGTTGTTGATGTGAAAAATTGTCGTTACATCACGTTTGCTGCAGGCAAAGCCTATGTGAGCGCCTATGATGGCGATGTGCAGCTGGGAGATAATTCACCATACGGATTTGTATCTGAAATTGATACTACGGCGTTAAAAATAACTAGGACCGTGCGAGTAGGCCGTCAGCCAGAAGAAGTAGCTGTGGTGGGCAAAAAATTGTATGTGGCAAATTCGGGAGGCTATAATCCAGATAAATATGAGAGAACTGTTTCGGTAATTGATTTGACCACTTTTACTAAAATAAAAGATATTGATGTTGCAATCAATCTTCATCGTTTGAAAGCCGATAGTGAAGGTGATTTGTACGTGAGCTCGAGGGGAGATTATTATGCAATTCCGTCAAAATTATTTGTCATCGATACGAAAACAGATGTAGTGAAAAAAACATTTGACATCGCATGTGCCAACTTAACGATCGTTGGCGACAATGCTTATGTAATTGGATCTGAGTTTAGTTACACCACTTTTGATTTTACAACTACATATTCCATGATAAACATAAAAACAGAGACAGTTAGTGATACTAGTTTTTTGCCAAAATCAGTAAGTGATTTAATTCAAACTCCATACGGCATTGCAGTTGATCCTATTTCAAAAAATGTTTACATCACTGATGCTGGTGACTATGTCTCTCCCGGAAAATTATACTGTGTTGAGCCAACAGGCACAGTCAAATTTACGGTGACCACGGGAGATATACCTGCTCATATTGCCTTCAAAAACAAATTAAAATAAAATCAATTACACATAAATTTATAAAAAAATGAAAAAGATTATTATTGCGCTATCGATCATTCTGTTTACAGCATCCTGTTCTAAAGATGAAATTAGTGCTCCAGAAATATCCATCACAGAACCTACAGGTGGTTTCTCAATCGACAAAATGCAATGGTTGCGTATACAACCACAAGTAAAAAATGATCAAGGAGCAACTTATTCTTGGTCTATTGAAGGGAAAGAAAGTAATACTACGGCTAATTTTGAAAATGTATTTGTAGCAGCAGGAACATACACAATTCAATTTACAGCAAAGAATCAAGGCGGCGAAACCGTTAAAACCTTTGTTGTTACGGTTAATGACAAGGTATATATCAATAAAATAACGAGAGTATTCGAATATTTGCCAGCTCCAGGCCAATTTATAAATGTCTTGCCACTAGCCACAAAGGATGATACAGCAGAGACCATGAGAGTGAAAGCAGAAGAAAAATTAACTGCAAATAGTATGATTACATTAGGTGGTTTTGGAGGCTACGTGACTTTTGGTTTTGATCATACGGTGATTAATAAAGATGGGAACGATTTTGTTGTACTAGGAAATGCCTTTTCAAATAATGCTGAACCTGGAATCATAATGGTTTCATACGATGCTAATGCAAATGGTTTAGCAGATGATGAATGGTATGAAATTGCAGGATCTGAATACAATAAAGACACCACAATTAAAAATTATGAAATCACCTATTACAAACCTATAGAAGAACCTGCAAATGCAACTGAGCCAGAGTATATAAAATGGACAGACAATCAGAAACAAACAGGCTATCTTTCTAAAAATGCGTATCACAAACAAAGCTATTTTCCATATTGGAAAGGTGAAACACTGACTTTAAAAGGAACATTTTTGAAATCAACGATGGTAAAAGCGAGTTATTGGATTACTCCAGCCTATGAATTTGGTTACGCTGATAACTGGTCTAATACGGATGCTAAATCACAAATTGACATAAGCTGGGCAGTAGATAAGGATGGTAAAGCAGTACAGTTAAAAGGTGTCGATTTTGTAAAAGTATATAATTCAAATCGAGCTGAAAACACTTCTACAGGGGAACAATCTACTGAGGTTGCAGGATTTAAAGATTTAAATATCCAATAAAATAGATATTATATTTATTTAAAGTGAAAAAGGCTGTCCGAATAGGGCAGCCTCTTTGCTATTTTTATCATTCTATTTTCTGTAATTATGCTTCAATTGTTTCTGATGAAAATTGAGGTTTAGCATGTTTCTTTACCAACTTCCGCCAGATCCACCACCAGAGAAACCTCCGCCGCCAAATCCACCACCGAAGCCGCCGCCACCGCCGAAACCACCACCCGATGATCCGCCACCAAAGCCACCACCGCCACGTCCCAAATTACTTAGGATAATAGCATCGAGCAGGCTTGGTCCGCCACCACGGTTGCCAGAGTTTCCGCCACTACCGCCACCTTTATTCTTGGAGGCAAGAATTATGATAATCACAATAATGATAATAAAAGGTAGAATAGGGAAATCTTGACTTTCAGCTTGTTTGCGTTGGCCTTTGTATTTTCCTTTAAAAACATCAATAATAGCATCGGTACCTTTGTCTAGTCCGTTGTAGTAGCTACCTGCTTTAAATTCAGGAATGATAATATTTCTGGTGATTTCACCACCAATTCCAGCTGTCAATCGATCTTCGAGACCGTAACCAGGTGAAATCCATATTTTTCTTTCAGCTTTAGCCAACAAAATCAAAACACCATTGTCATCTTTTTTGGTTCCACCAATTCCCCATTGCTGTCCCCATTTTGGGGTTAGAATTCCAATATCTTCTCCCTTCAAACTTTCGATTGTAATCACAACAATTTGAGTGGTTGTACTATCAGAATAATGGATGAGCTTCTCTTCTAATTGTGCTTTTTCGATGCTGCTCAAAACATTGGCATAATCGTAGACCGAAGTTTGCATCTTTGGAGGCTCCGGAATTGTAAACTGAGCAAATAGAAAACCACTGTTCAATAAAAGGAGGAGCGCAAGTATCACGCTCCAATCCTTTGTTAAAAATTGTTTTTTGTTTTTTGAAAGTTGTTTTTTGAAAGTTGATTTCTGCATTGTTATCCTTTTGAAATTTCGTTAGACAACTCGTTGATGTCGTCGCTAGTGTAAGGAAAGTGTTTTTTTAATTCTTGACCAGCGCTCAAAATTCCGTCAATCAATCCTTGTTTGAAGTTGCCAGTTTTAAATTGTGCTACCATGATATCTTTGGTATTATCCCAAAAATCATCGGGAACAATATCATTTATTCCTTCGTCACCTAAGATCACAAAGTTTTTATCACTAACGGCAAGGTAAATCAAAACACCATTTTTTTGTTGGGTTTTGTCCATTCCTAGCAATTTGAAAACAGCCAAGGCACGATCGTAATGATCAAGATCAGTCGTGTCTTCAATATGTACACGAATCTCTCCCGAAGTATTTAATTCTGCGGTTTGAATAGCTGCTACGATAGCATTTTCTTCTTCTGAGGTTAAAAAATCTTCAACTTTTGACATATGTTTTCAATTATTTATTCCCCGCCGCGGCGGGATTAGGGGGAAATTAGAATTTTACTTCTACCGGTTTATCAGCACCTTCAACAGCGTTGAAATAAGCTTTTTCTTTGAAACCAAACATACCTGCAAATAATGAATTTGGGAAAGTTTTGATATGTACATTATAAGGTTTAGCAGCTTCGTTAAAACGAGTACGAGCCGTCAAAATTTGATTTTCAGTACTTGCCAATTCGTCTTGTAATTTCAAGAAGTTTTCATTTGCTTTCAAGTCAGGATATTTTTCTACAGTTACCAATAAACGAGACAAAGAGCTACTTACTCCAGATTGAGCAGAATTAAAAGCAGCCAATTGCTCTGGTGTAATGTTTGTAGGATCGATAGTTGTTTGCGTTGCTTTTGCACGAGCCTCAATAACAGCTGTCAATGTGCTTTTTTCAAAATCAGCAGCACCTTTTACTGTGTTTACTAAGTTTCCAATAAGGTCATTACGACGTTGGTAAGCCGTTTGCACATCTCCCCAAGATTGTTCTACGTCTTGACCCAAAGTCACTGCCGTATTGTTAATTCCTTTAACCCAGCTATAACCAGCAAATACCACTACAGCAATAATAATCCAAGGTAAAAATTTTTTAAAATCCATTTTTCTATTTAATTTAATATTTGTTATTTATTGTTTTTAATTACTTTTTTAATTTAAATGTGTAAGTTCAATCTTCTTTTCTATTGAATTTTGCAATTGACATTTGCAATTGACATTTGAACTTGATTTTTGCTAAATTTCGTTCTTAATATTCGTCAACTGCACTTTTATGCTTTCAAGCTTTCGAATAATATCATATTTATCCAAGGTTTTCTTTTGTCCTTCTTTCAAATGTGTTTTGGCGCCTTCAAGGGTAAAGCCTCTTTCTTTTACCAAGTGATAAATTAATTGCAAATTGGTCACATCCTCCGGCGTAAACATACGATTTCCTTTGGCGTTTTTCTTTGGTTTTAAAATATCAAATTCACTGTCCCAAAACCGAATCAGCGAAGCGTTCACATTAAAAGCCTTGGCAATCTCACCAATACTGTAATACCTTTTATCTTTAGAAAGCTCTATGTGCATATTCTTTTATTAATAATTATTTTTTTTCAAAAATCAAAGTTCAAATGTCAAAAATCAAAAATCAACTGTCAATTTCAAGAATCAATTTCGATTGCTACATCAAAAATCAAAAATCGTTAATCAAAAATCGTTAATCAAAATCATCAATCTCTAATCTTTAATAAGATATAAAATTCCAACAATCCTAAATTTTTAAATCCTAATTCCTAAATTTTAAAAATTTTTAATCAAGCGACTGATTCTCTTGATTTGCAATTTGCGAAATCGCAATATATTCTACAGCAGATATATTACCGTAATAAAAATTCAGTGGGTTGGCTACTTTACCTTCCTTATGAACTTCATAATGCAAATGTGGCGCTTCCGATCTTCCGGTGCTACCCACAAAACCAATTACGTCACCCCGTTTTACACGTTGTCCTGCGCGGCAATTATACTTGCTCATATGTGTATACAAAGTCTCGTATCCATAACCGTGCCTAATCACTACATGGTTGCCATAGCCCGAAGCCGTGGCATCTGCCTGTGCCACTACGCCGTCGCCCGTTGCATAAATCGGCGTTCCAGTTTGTGCCGTAAAATCCATGCCTTCATGCATTTTTCGTGCTTTTGTAAACGGATCGGTTCGGTATCCAAAACCTGACGCCATTCGTTTCAAATTTTCATTTCGTACTGGCTGAATGGCAGGAATGGCAGATAAGAATTTATTTTTCTCCTTGGCCATTTTCAAAATAGCGTCCAATGATTTTGATTGAACAGCCAATTCTTTGGACAAAATATCTACTTTCTCTGTTGTCGTTGCCACCAGTTTGGTATTATCGTACCCTTGCAACTCGGCATAGCGGTTGGGATCTTTAACTATCGCTTTTCGTTCCTCGGTTGCAATAGGCGAAATGTTAAAATACGTTCGATACAAATTATTATCTCGATCTTCAATTGCTGCTGTTACCGTCGAGAGTTCTTCAATTCTCTTATCCAAAACCTCGTAATTTAGTTTTAGATTCTCAATCTGTCTGGCCATCAACCGATCTTTTGGAGTGTCAAAATAAGGAGTATTCAATAAAGCTACAAAACAGACAAAACCAAATAGGGCAGATGCTACCAAAAACAACACTAAATAGGCAAATTTGTGTCTTTTCTTGGTTTTAATCTTCCGATAGGCCAGATTTTCAGAATCGTAATAATATTTTACTTTCGCCATATTTTAAAATACCCTATTTTTGCACGTCAAAAATGGTTGGTTGAACAAATTTAAGAAATGTTTATTCGTATCGCCACTTTTTTCGGAATAAAAATAATTAGGGCCTGATCCAGCTGTTCGTTGCAAGTTCTCGATAGGTACTCTTTTTTTCTAATGAACCCGCAGGAGCTTCTCCCGACGCTTCGGGAGTCGCTCTGCCGCTTCAAGAAAAAAATAGAGTCCCCATTCTCGAAGCTTTCCACTGCCATCTGGGGCATGAAATGGTGCTCAGAACAACATTCGATTAAAATTAAAATTAATACTGCCCAAGTGGTAATAAAATAAAAACTTTGAGCTTTTGCGCCCCTGTCTACCGGCAGATTAATGGTGAAAAAAGTTCCTGAGTAGTAAAAAACATAAAAATGAAATCACAAGACATTCGCAAAGCGTATCTACAATTCTTTGAAAGTAAAGGACACCTTATTGTTCCTTCGGCTCCTATTGTTCTAAAAGATGATCCAACCTTGATGTTCAACAACTCGGGGATGGCACAGTTCAAAGAATATTTTTTAGGAAACGCCACACCCAAAAGTAATCGTATTACCGACACTCAAAAATGTCTTCGTGTATCAGGAAAACACAATGACCTTGAAGATGTAGGATTTGATACCTACCACCACACCATGTTCGAAATGTTAGGAAACTGGTCGTTTGGCGATTACTTCAAAAAAGAAGCTTTGCCTTGGGCTTGGGAATTTTTGACGGATGTTTTAAAATTAGACAAAGACCGTTTGTATGTTTCTGTTTTCGAAGGAAATGAAGCTGAGAATGTACCTTTCGATCAAGATGCTTTTGATATTTGGAAACAATTTGTTCCCGAAGACCGAATTATTTTAGGGAATAAAAAAGACAACTTTTGGGAAATGGGAGACCAAGGACCGTGCGGACCTTGTTCTGAAATTCATATTGATTTACGTACAGATGAAGAACGAGCTGCCGTATCTGGTTTTAGTTTAGTTAACGAAGATCATCCACAAGTAGTGGAAATTTGGAACAACGTATTTATGGAATTCAACCGTAAAGCCGATGGTTCTCTAGAAAAATTACCTGCACAACACGTAGATACCGGAATGGGATTTGAACGTTTGTGTATGGCAATGCAAGACGTAACGTCTAACTATGACACCGATGTTTTTACACCGCTTATCGCTAAGGTGGAACAAATTACAGGATTAAAATATACTTCAAACGAAATCAAAAACGTTTCAGAAGAACAAAATAAAACCAATATCGCTATTCGTGTGATTGTGGATCACGTGCGTGCGGTAGCCTTTGCTATTGCTGACGGACAGTTGCCATCAAACACGGGAGCAGGTTATGTAATTCGTCGAATTTTGCGTAGAGCGATTCGTTACGGATTCACCTTCTTGGATACCAAAGAGCCATTTATTTTTGAATTGGTGGCTGTTTTGGCAGATCAAATGGGTGAGTTTTTCCCAGAAATCAAAAAACAACAAACGTTGGTTACCAATGTAATTCGTGAAGAAGAAGCTTCTTTCTTGAGAACTTTGGACCAAGGATTGCAATTGTTAGACAAAGTAATCGCTGAAACTTCGGGTAAAGAGGTGAATGGAGCTAAGGCTTTCGAACTATACGATACTTTCGGTTTTCCAATTGATTTAACTGCTTTGATTTTAAGAGAAAGATGCTTTAGTTTGGACGAAGCTGGTTTTGATAAAGCCATGCAAGAGCAAAAATCACGATCTCGTGCCGCATCTGAAGTATCTACCGATGACTGGGAAATTTTAGTTGAAGGAAATACAGAAACTTTTGTAGGCTACGACCAAGTGGAGAACGAAGTGAAAATTACTCGTATTCGTAAAGTTGATTCTAAAAAAGATGGTGTATTGTACCAAATCGTTCTTGATGCTACCCCTTTCTACCCAGAAGGAGGAGGGCAAGTAGGTGATAAAGGAACATTGGTTTCGGCAAATGAAACGATTGAAATCATCGATACTAAAAAAGAGAATAACTTGATTTTGCATTTTACCAAGAAATTGCCAGAAAATGTAAATGCTAATTTTATCGCCAAAGTAAATACCGATTTAAGAGGGTTGTCAGCCAAAAATCACTCGGCTACGCACTTAATGCACCTAGCATTACGCACGATTTTGGGTACGCATGTAGAACAAAAAGGTTCATTGGTAAATCCGAATAACTTGCGTTTTGACTTTTCGCACTTTTCAAAAGTAACCGAAGATGAATTGCAACAAGTTGAAGATTTTGTAAACGCAAGAATCCAAGAGCAATTACCGTTGATCGAAAGAAGAAATATTCCGATTCAACAAGCTTTGGACGAAGGTGCAATGGCATTGTTTGGAGAGAAATATGGAGATAATGTACGTGCAATAAAATTTGGAAACAGTATGGAATTGTGCGGTGGAATTCACGTGAATAATACAGCTGATATCTGGAATTTCAAAATCGTTTCTGAAGGAGCGGTTGCGGCAGGAATTCGTCGTATCGAAGCGATTACTAGTGATGCGGTAAAACAATTTTATGCTTCGCAAGAAACGTTGCTGGGCGAAATTAAAGCGACATTAAAAAATCCACAAGATGTTTTGAAATCAGTAATTTCTTTGCAAGAAGAAAATGCTAAAATCAAAAAAGAGATGGAGCAATTGTTGAAAGATAAAATTGACGGTTTAAAAAATAATTTGGTTAGCGAATTTAAAGAGGTAAACGGAATCAACTTTTTGGCAAAACAAGTCAATTTGTCTATGGGAGCTACCAAAGATTTGGCAATGGCAATTGGAAGTTCAAAACCAAATTCTTTTGTGTTTTTGGCTTCGATTGAGGATAATGCGCCAAATATCCACTGTTATATTTCTAAAGAGTTAGTGGCTCAAAAATCATTAAACGCTGGAAACGTCATTAGAGAATTAGGAAAATTAATTGATGGAAATGGAGGAGGACAACCCTTCTTCGCTTCTGGAAAAGGAAAAAATGTAGCAGGTATTGCAGGGGCACTTGACAAAGTGATCGAATATGTACAATAACTAAATGAAGGTAAGAAATTGTAGTGCGGTACTAATTTTTTTGCTTTCGATCCATTTGATGATGGGGCAGAGTAAAATTGAAACTTCAAAAAAAGAGCTCACCGAAAAAGAAGGTGTTCATTATAGCAATGGCACCACAACGGTTAGCTCTGGTAGGAGTTCTGCAAAGCCAGATGATTCAGTAATTGATAATCTTTTTGTAGAAGTTGTGACAGCTGTTTTTTATTATACCGCATGGAGCGTGGTAAAATACGGCATTATTGGGGACTATAAGCATGAAAAGCATTTACTGAATACGCTTACTGCTTACCCTTATCATTTGGGCAATGAAGGTGATTATTCGGGAAAAGACCGTTACAGTAAAACCAATTTTAGGATTGACCTAGAAGATTCGTTCCTGTACAACAGTAATACGTTGTATGGGAATCATTTTAAAGCAAAAATACGACCAACTGAATTGTTTTATTTTCAAGCCGACGCTCGTAATTTATTCGAAAAGGATCCAATCAATCAAAGGAATTATAATTTGTTTTTGGCAGATCTTGCTGTTTGTTATGACCGCATTCGCTTTGAGAAATTTAATTTTGGATGGAAGCTAGGAGTAAGCTACGTCGGGAATGAAGTGCATACCTTTGGTGTTGCCGCTGGTTTGAATGCCAATTATTTCATGACGAATAAAATAAGTTTTTCAGGGAGTACGAGATGGAGTGCCATTAATGGAAAATCACTGAGCTCGTATGAGTTGGATGCCAAATACCATAAGAAAAATGGCGTATTCAATTTTGGCTATGAACATTTGAAAATAGGAACGCCAACCTATGATTTTGTCAAATTTGGTGCTGGAATATATTTTTAGGTCTAATTTTTGTAATAAGTGATAGAAAAAGGCAGGAAAGGCATTAATACTTTCAGTAAATGAGAAACAATAGATATATTTTTTGGTTGATTACTAGTTTATTCTTTGCAATAGTTGGGTGTACATCTGACAGTGAGAATCAAACTAAACTTATAAAAAATGTTGTAGAAACGTCAGATAGTGGTACCGTGCAAACGACCAACTATACCTACAACGGAACACAGTTGATGGCGATCGAAAGCCCAGATACCTTAAAAGAATTTACTTATGATTCGGGCTATATTACTGCAATTGTAACGACTGATAAAGTAAAAAACGAAAAATCACTTGTGAATTATACCTATGAGTCTGGTTTTTTAAAGCGTGTCGAACTTGGAGGTTCTTATTATATCACTTATACTCAAAATGCAGATAATACTGTTTCATATCAAAAAATGGATACCAAAGCATATCCTCTAGAAACGAAAATCTATCATGGGACTCTGAAATTAAAAGATGGAAATATGTTGAGTGAAGAGCGAATTTTGGATAATAGTGCAGGAGTAATTTCAAAATACACTGTGAGTTATGAATACGATTCAAAAACCAATCCGCTTCATAATATTGAGGGCTACGATAAATTGTGGGATCATGAAGGAATCATTTCGAATAATAATTATTTGATTAGTACTGTTGAAACAACCGTAGAGAGTAATGGTCAGATCATATCTTCGGCTACCTATTATAAAAACAATTTTAAGTACGATAAAGCCAGTTATCCCGTTGAAAAAAATTCGCTGATGAGTATACCACATAAAGGGATTTCTATTAGTTTGAACACGGTTTATAATTACTAATGTTTATTTAAATCAATCGTTGTTTTGGGCGAAAAACAAGAAATTAAAAAAAAAGCAAAGTCCACAATATTTTTAAAAATAATGTGGACTTGCTAGTTTTTAATAAGGGTATGAAAGCTTTTTATTTCTTTTGTATTTCAATCTTTTGCTACTTTTTCAGCTTTTGTGACTGCTGTTTTATTTTCCAATTGTTTTGCAGTTTTTTCAACTTGTTTTAGTTCTTTTTTGATTTCTTTTTTCCCTCCTTTGATAGGGTCAGTTTTTGCATTTACTATTGCTGTTGCACCTAGAACTAACATTGCTAATAAGAGTACTTTTTTCATGTGATTGTTTTTTAATAATTAAATAATAACGTTTTTTTTATTTTGTTAAGTCAAAGATAGGAGTGCTAAATGAAGTTAAAATGAAGTTTAAAGCACCTTTAGATTTTTTTAATTCACCTAGATAATTTCTTCATATTCTTCAGGATAATTATTTTTTATGTGTGCATCTGATCTTTTAATGTGCTCGTTTATTTTAGCTTGAAGTACTTTTAATTCTGTTTGCAGTTTTTGCCCTTCATTGATTAATAGCTGTCTTTCTTTCGAAACTTCTAATTTGACTTTTGCAGTTTCTTTTTGTTTTAATATGGCTAAGTTATTTTCCATTCTTTTAACCGCAGTATTATTCTTTTTAACTTCTGGTTGTACGATAGTGTATACATCTGAGGTGGCAAGGTAATCATGCGCTACATTAATTTCGGCGTTCGCAACCACTTCTTTCAAGGTGCTTTCAGAGATGATTTTATTGCTATTAAAATCGGTAGAGATTTGTTCCAAAGCTGCAATTGCATTGTCTAGATTTACTTTGTACAAGCCACCGTCCCCTTTGCTTTCTTGTTTTATAGCCTGTATACCAAGTTGTATGTTTTGTGCTACTTCTTTGTAGTTTTTGGCTTCGAGCTGCTTGATAGCCTCGGAAAAATGAGCATCAGATGGGTTTGGGATATCATTGATAACACTTTCTTCTTCAATTTTTTCTACTACATTTTCTGCTTCTTTATCATGATGTCTTTTTTGACAACTGTTAAGGCAAAGGGATGAAACTAAGATAGCTCCAGCAAGGATTCTTTTTGAATTTTTCATACTATTTTTTTTAGTAAATTCTGTGTTTTTTATCTTCTGCCGCCGTGCCCGCTGCCACCAAAACTGTGTCCTCCACGAAAGCCAATACTCCTATATGTGGGATGCCCAATGTATCTTCCAGCAAATGAATTACTTCTATCGAAATTGAAGTAGTTGTTTTGAATTCTAAAATTTTGTCCATATCCTAAAGAACCGCGGTGTGCTCTGTAAATATTTTGAGAAACAGTAACTCTAAGGCGTGGAGCATGATAATAATGTGAGCGATAATTGTTGCCCCCACTATAAAACTGTGTATACATTTTTGGGCGCCACATGTTGTACCCGAAAGGTAAATTATACCAACTGTATGGAGAGTTCCAAATGGAATAATAAGGATTGTATAGGTATTGTACCAAAGGCCATTCCCAAACATTGTACCCAACTTGGTTAGCAATTTGATTGGAATAAGTATTTTGTGTGTCAGTACTAGCTACCATCGGCCCATCGTAAGGGGAAGGTTCAATAATTGTATTGGCAGGATACAAATCAGGGTCGCCTATGATTTGGACATTAGCTTCATTGTTAGATGATTTTTCAACATTAATAGTTGCGATGTCCTGAATGTTATTTTTACTAATGCTTGTGCTAAGTACGAGTACATGAGCATTATTTTCTTTAATATCGTTTACAGCTATATAATCTGTTTGCCCATCTTTATTTAAATCCAAATTGTTAACGTTGTTATCTTCATGATTAAGTGAGCGTTCAAATTGTTGTACCGTTTTTGCTTTTTTAAAAAGAGCCAATGCTCCTTCAAGACTAAAGTTTTGTCCAGGAGTTTGTAGTTGGGGTGTACCTTGTGCGACAACCGAAACTAATGGGAATAACAATGCTATTGGGATTATTTTTAGGCTAGAAAAGGCGCTAAAGTATTTTGCTGTTTGAATTGCTTTTGTTTTCATTTTTGTAGCGATTAAAAGTCGTTTTCTAGTTCAAATGTACCAATCAAATATGAAGTCAAAATGAAGATTAAAAGTTAATAGAAAAGCCAGGCAAGCATTTTGCTGGCTTTTCTATCAAGTAAATCTTGTAGTTAAATTGGATTAATTCAACTATGATTTTGGGGTTGCTACTTTTTTCTCTTTTTTCACTCTTTTAACCTTTTTAACAGGTTTGTTTTTAGAGTGAGTTTTGGTAACAACTTCTTTCAAATGCGTAACATTGCTAGACATTGTTTTTGCATCTACCATCACTGATGTTCCAAGAACACAGATTGCTAGAATCAATAAATTTTTCATGATTATTACATTTTGAATTAATAAATAACAGTTTGTTATTTTGATATTTCAAAGATATATAGGGAAGATGAAGACAAAATGAAGTTATGTATCCGAATTGATTTTTTTATTTTCGAAAAAGAAAAGTAAAAGTGCTGCCTTCATGAAGTATAGATTGGACCTGGATTTCGATGTTGTGTAAATTTGCGATACTGGCTGCAATTGCCAAACCAAGTCCTTGACCTTCTTGATCGATATTGATCTTGATGAAACGATCAAAAATATTTTTTGTTTGTTCGGTAGTCATTCCGATACCAGAGTCTTGAATTGAAATGGAATAGATACCATCATTCATATTGTCGTACAACCGAATAATGTCTTGGGGAGTAGTGAATTTCAAAGCATTAATAATAATGTTGTAAAAGAGAATATGGATCAAGGCTTTATTGCCTTTAAATTGATAATCATGTGTCAAATTATTGATAATGGTGATTTGTTTTATTTCAATTTGATCCTCTAAGTCCGTGGTGATATCGGCAATCTGTGATTTGAGTTGTAGCCTTTCAAAAGTAGAATATTGATTATTTTCAATACGTGAAAGCAGTAGTAAGTTGTTGATAATTCTTTTTAAGTTGTTTAAATTTTTTAAAGAAAGAGCCACTTTGTCCATGGCTTCATCATTTAATGATGGGTTGTTGAGTAAATTTTCAAATCTATTTTTAAGGATAGAAATAGGGGTTAGTAGTTCGTGTGAAACATTGGCAATAAATTGTTTCTCATTTTTAAATTGACCTTGAATCCGATGCATCATACTGTTTAGTCCTTCGTCTAGTGCAATAAAATCGGTGGTGCTTGAATTTGTGGTTGTAAAGTCAAAGGTTTCAGGTTGGTTTTCTTTACTGATTTTTGTATCTATTAATTTTTGAAAAGGTTTTAAAAGATAATTTACAAAAATAGTTTGAGCAAAATGATTCAAAACTAGCGTGACTACCATAAATAATAATAAGAAATAGTGCAAGCTAGTGATGAGCTCATCTATTTCTTCAATGTTTTTACCTATTTCAAGTATGTAATGTGCTTTATTATAAGTGAAATCGTGGTATAGTACCCTGAAAGTAAAAGTTTTGTGGTCTAGAATACGATCTTCATCTACAAAATTGTCTGGAGTTGAAGTAGTGGATTTTGATTGATAAAATTGTAGAAACTCGCTGTGCAGTGTAGTGAAATTGGCGAATATTTCATCAGAATCCTTTCGTTCTATGAAATCTTGGATGTCTATGTTGTCAACATTTTTACTGTTAATGTCTTTTTTGAACAAATCACGTTTTTCAAGACTGGTCTTCTCGATATTCTTGTAAATTACATGTTTGACGATAGCAGGAATAGTAAACCAGAAAACTAACAAAAACAACAGTCGGAGAAACATACTACCTAATGCGATTTTGTTTTTTAATTTCATATCTAATTTTATTATCGGGACTTTTTTTAGCTTTTTATATCTAAAAAAGATTAAACATTAATTCGATATCCTACATTTCTTACGGTTTCAAACCATTTTAAATCAGCATGCTTATCTAGTTTTTTGCGTAAATTTCGAACATGAACATCAATAAAGTTGGAATCTGAATTTATTTCCAATATATCTCCCCAAACATGTTCTGTCAATTGCATACGAGTTACCACTCTATTTTTATTAAGTGAAAGGTACTGAAAAATATCAAATTCTTTTTTTGTCAAGGCTATTTGATTATCATTATAATTTACTTTGTAATCTTGTAACTGAATTTTAAAACCGTGTATCTCTAGTTCATTGGCTACAAAACCGTGCATGCGTCGGATCACTGCGTATAGGCGAGCACCTAGTTCTGCCAAAGCAAAAGGTTTTGTAAGGTAGTCATCAGCACCAAGATCCAAACCTTTTATTTTGTCATCTAGTTCACCACGGGCAGTGATAACTATGACTGCCATTTTTAATTTTGCTTTTCGAATGGAAGTAAGTACGTCAAAGCCGCTACCATCCGGAAGCCCCAAGTCAAGAAGTATAGCATCATAATCATTTACGGCTGACTCTTCAATAGCATCCTTGCAGGTAGACACCGCTTTACACAAATAGCCATTTTGGGTTAAATATTCATTGATTTCTACGGCTAATTCTCGAGTGTCTTCTACTAAAAGGATATTCATGGTTTTATAATTTTTTTCAAGTCTTCGAAAAGATCAGATTAAGAAGCTCTATCAGACAAATTTATAATTTAATCTAGAACGTTTCATTTATTATTTTATTTCTAAATTCGAATCTTGTAAGGTAATCATATTGTACTTTTATTTTTAGCTAGTCCTTACTGTTTGTTGTTTTAACTGCAAAACAAAAACAAAATGGAAACTACCTTTGTAGTAAACAATCTTTAGTTTTTGTCAATCAATTGCAAAAAATAACCTGTATCGTCAAATTGTAAATCAAAGAAATAGGTGTTGTCTGTTATTCCAACTTCATAGGTAGTCTTATTTTGACTGTCGATTATTTTTACCGCTTCAGTACTTTTAAAGGTCCCATAATTTTTAGCAATATATTTTGTGATGGCCGCTTTTAAACCACTTAAGGAAAGTGCTTCTTCAATTAATTCAAAATGACCTGCTTGGTCATAATGTACTGCTACTTCACGGTTTTCGACTTTAAATTTTGCAATATAAGTTAGTTGTTGGTTGTTATGTCCTTCAAAGTCAGAACTCCAAACTACATTTTTATGAGGGTATGCTTGTTCAAAAGCATTTGATACCTCAATAGGTACTTCTACCACATGCTGCTTTTGAACCTGACCTATTACCAAATTAATGGTCAATAAAGTAAAAAGTAGTGTTAGATTTTTCATGAGGTAGAGCTTTTAGAATTGAGTTTTTAATTATCCTACAAATCTTGAGTTGATTTTTCGTTCATGATTTGTCCAGCATCATTTAATTGAAGTGTTATTTTTTGTTTTGCATTGGTAAGAATAACAAAAAAGCAGTCGGTATCATTGAATTGTTTGTCAAGCATAAATAGGTCTGAGTCGCTTGCAGCATTATCATTAAAATAGAGAACTGATTTTATTTTATAATCACTGTATTTGTTAGTGATACTGTTTTGTGTAGCCAGTGGTAGATCAGATAATTTTTTTGCAGTTGTGGTACCTATCAATTTGGAATCGTTGTCATAGTAAGCCGTTAAAGTTTGACCATTTTGGTTGAATTTGGCACAGGTATAATAAGTATCTGCTGACCAATCTGCATTTGATACCGATTTAAAATCTTCCTTAAACTGTAGTTTTGTGTCGGGATTTACTTCTATAGTTTTCAAATAACGTATTTCGTTTTTCAAATTCAGTTTTTCAACTTTAATCTTTTTTTCTTGATCTGTTAAAAGTGCAATGTCATTACTAGCGCAACTTTTTTGTAATTGTAATTCTTTTTCTTGTTTGTTCAATTGTGTAATGCCATTTTGAGCAACTTTAATTTCTGCTATTTGTGCTTGAGCAAAAGTTCCAATGATTAACATTGATGCTACTAGAGTGATTTTAGTTTTCATAATTTTGAATATTAAGAGTGTTGTTATTTATTTTAACATGTCAAAAGTATGCTGCATAAATGAAGATTAAATGAAGATTGTTCGATTGACCAATAATATTATTTAGAAAAATACTATGATGTAGCAAAAGTTTAAGATGTATTTTTGTAACAAAAAAAGATAGAATGGATTTCCGACTTCAAATTCCGATAAAAAAAAGTAATATCCCAATTGATTATACTTCAAAGATAGTTTCGATAGGCTCCTGTTTTGCTGTAAACATGGCAGAGAAATTAGACTATTTCAAATTTCAAAACGGATGTAACCCGTTCGGCATTATTTTCAATCCCGTTTCAATTTCGATTTTGATCGAAAGGGCAGTAGGTAGAAGATTTTTTTTCGAAAGTGATTTGTTTTTTTATAATGATTTATGGCATTGTTTTGAAGTCCATTCCGAACTTTCGAACCCAAATAAAGAAGCTTTTTTGATAGAACTTAATCATTTGGTCGAAAAGATGCATCTCGAACTAAGGGAAGCCACTCATTTTCAAATAACCTACGGAACTTCATGGGTATATCGTTTTCTCGAAACTGATCAAACCGTTGCCAATTGTCATAAAGTACCTCAAAAGGAGTTTTCGAAAGAAATACTTTCGATAAAAACCATTCAAAATGCGATTGATACTACTGTTTGTTTGGTGCAATCGATCAACCCGCAAATCAAAATTACGTTTACGGTTTCGCCAGTGCGCCACATCAAGGACGGTTATGTAGAGAATACGTTAAGTAAAGCTCACTTAATAAGTGCTATCCATGAGGTTATAAAAAATGATGCTATGTGCAGTTATTTTCCGTCCTTTGAAATCATGATGGACGAGTTGCGCGATTATCGTTTTTATGCTAATGATATGCTTCATCCGAGCGATTTGGCAATCGATTTTATTTGGCAACGTTTTCAACAAATCACCATTTCGGAGTCAGTATATCCTGTGATGGAGACCGTTGATGCCATTCAGAAAAGTCTGAAACACAAACCGTTTAATCAAGAATCTGAAAGTCACCAAAAGTTTAAGATAAAATTACAAGATAAAATCGATAATTTAGCCTCAAAATATCCTCAAATACAATTTTAATGGGACCTACAGAAAAAACAAAAACATCTGTCTTTACAGAAATAAGAAAATGGTTTATACTTGCGCTTATTGCTTTAGTACTGTTTTTTGGGTATAAATACTTTACCAAAAAAGACGAAACGTCTACAGTAGAATATGATACTGCTTTAATTGAACAACAAATCAAAAATGTTGGTAAGCTAGTGGTTACCGAAGGTCATTTTGCTGAGGTTTTGACGTACAAAGACAACAAGAAATATCTAGGGAATTTAATTGCTTTCGAAAAAAAAGCCTTAGTAATTGTCAATGCAGATGTTACAGTCGGTTTTGATTTGAGCTTGGTGAAATATGATATTGATTCGATTAACAAAGTGGTTAATATTATAAGTATTCCCAAAGAAGAAATCAAAATCAGTACCGACCTGAAATATTATGACACCGAGTCCAGCAGAATGAACGAATTTACAGGAGAGGATTATAATAAAATAGCCAAAATAGCCAAAGTAAACATTGCCAAAAAAATAGCCAATTCTCCGTTGAAGAAGAACGCTAAAAATCGCTTAATATCTGAATTGTCTAAGTTGCTAATTGTAACTAAGACTATGGGGTGGAAATTACAATACAACGGTGAAGAAATGGATAAGGAAACCGATTTGGGTCTAAAAATAAAAGGATAGTTTTTCAGGTTGTATGTAAAATACAAAAGCTGCAACTTGTATAGATTGCAGCTTTTTTATTTTATTTGAAAGTCAAAAATTACTCGATTTCAAATAATAAGAGTTGTGATTTTTGCTGATCAGAGAAATTGTTGTCTGATACAAAAAGTAGTGATTGTTTGCCGTTTGCCAACTTAGGACCAAAAGTGACTCCTTCGATATTATCTGTAAAAATCCCTAAATCGTCCATATTCAAAACTAACTTTTTTGTTGCCAGTTTAATTTTTTCGTTTTTCAAACTAGTTTCTCCCGTAACATTGGTAGCTTTTGTCAAGTCACACAAATAAACCTTTATAGTACAGGCTTGTCTACCTACAGAATAAGAGCGTTCTACAACCAAAAGTTGGTTTTTTCTATAATATTGAATAGATGAAACGCCATTTACAGCAAAACTATTTTTCGGGTTTGGTTCATGTTCGATAGGGTCGAGTAGGTAGCCATATTGAGCCGTATTCTTTTTTGATTTCACATCAAATTGATATATTCTAATCAAACCACCGGCTGTTGTAGTGGCCTTGTTGCCATCCTCATACAAGGGTTCTTCAACGTTTGCGTAGAGGGTACTATAATTTTTATCGAATGTGATTCCTTCCAAAACACCATTGCTTCGAGGTCCTTTTTCGATTTTTTGCATCTCCAAATTGCTAGGTAAATTATAACTAGAAAGGTAGGAACCATCCAAGTTTGCATTTTGAATCGCTGGATCTTGAATCACAGAGAAATCTTTTGCAACTACGCGAGCACCTTCGCTACTCCAAACTACCGTTTTTGTTTTTGGGTTATAACGCAACTCTTCGGGGTCAATTGAACTGTTTGGCACCTTTTCCCAATTGCCATAACTTTCTCCTTTTTCGTTTTTTAAAGTAACGACATCTTTAAAGGTGATTCCTTCAATCTGGTTTGATGGCATCGAAATCGAAGCCGTGTAAAAACGAGCATCGTTGTAGGTTGATCTGTCATCACAAACAAAATAATATTGATCTTTTGTAGCATCATAATCAATGCTCGACAAGCCACCAACAACTGTATTTTTAAATTCTGTGTTAAACGGAATTTCGATTGAATTAATGTATTTCAAAGTTGGGGTAGTGGTAGCCGTATTTACATTTTTAACGCTAGTACAAGCAATAAAACTGAAAGGCAATAGTGACAGAAAAAATAATTTGCGCATGAGTTATTATTTATTTTTTAAGATTGTTGTTTTGTGCTGCTTCTCTAAAATAATTGATTTTGTAGTGAAACATGTCCGCCATATTCTTTGCTCGAAATTTAGCTTCATCGGCAATAGGGCCTTGAAAAAGTGTATCAACTGTTTCGGTGAAAATTGCCATCCATTCATTAAAATGTTCTTTTTCGACAGGCAAATGTTTGTGAGGTGGAAACGGACTCCCAGAGTAGGAGTGTACTTCGAGTAAAATAGTCTGCCAAAAACCATACATTTTTTCTAAATGTTCGGGCCAGCGATCTCTTATTTTATCATTAAAGATTGGTCCAATCAATTCGTCTTTTTGCACTTTGGCGTAAAAAGTATTGACCAATAGTTTTATATCGTCTAGTGTTTTTATATCTGTTAAATGATTCATTATTATTTTTAATAAGTTTTTTTATTATGTCAATTTTAGTTTTTAAAATTACCCAATCAACTGCGTGAACAATTCAGGTAACTCATTCAGGTATTTGTATTCAAAACCTTTGGAGGACATATTTGCTTTGACAGATTCAATATCGTCTCTATTTTTTAATTCCAATCCAACCACTACCGACCCTACTTCGCGATTGGTCTTTTTATTGTATTGAAAATAAGTGATATCATCATTTGGGCCTAAAATGTCATTCACAAACTCTTTCAGTGCACCAGGGCGTTGTGGAAACTGAATCAAAAAGTAATGCATTAATCCTTGGTAGAGTAGGGAGCGCTCTTTGATTTCGGCCGTACGTTCAATGTCATTATTACTTCCGCTTACCACACAAACCACAGTTTTGCCTTTGATTTTTTCTTTATAAAATTCCAAAGCGGCGATAGTCAAAGCGCCAGCAGGTTCTACAACCATGGCTTCTTCGTTGTACAATCTCAAAATAGTAGTGCAAACCTTGCCTTCAGGAACAAGTATAATGTCGGTTAGGTTTTCTTTACAAATCTCAAATGTTTGCTGTCCCACTTGTTTCACCGCTGCACCATCAACAAATTTGTCAATAGTTTGCAAGACTGTATTTTTACCTAATGCAATAGAGTTTTTCATGGCAGGCGCACCAAGAGGCTCAACGCCTATAATTTGGGTGCTCGGGCTTAGTTGCTTAAAAACAGTCGAAACCCCTGCAGCCAATCCTCCACCGCCAATGGGAACGAACAAAAAGTCGATAGGGTCTTTAAAAACATCTAGAATCTCGAGACCCACGGTTCCTTGCCCCGCGATCACTTTTGTATCGTCAAAAGGGTGAATGAATATTTTATTGTTTTTGGTGGCGTCTTCCATTGCTGCAGCAAAGGCATCATCAAACGTATCACCAATCAATACAATTTCGACAAACGATTTCCCGAATAATTGCACTTGTTTAATTTTTTGCTTTGGCGTTGTGCTTGGCATGTAGATAGTACCCATTATTTGCAATAGGTGGCAGGAATACGCTACACCTTGAGCATGATTACCCGCGCTCGCACATACAATCGCCTGCGACTTTTCAGCCGGGGTCAAACTGCTTATTTTATTGTACGCACCTCTTATTTTGTACGAGCGTACAATTTGTAAATCCTCCCGTTTGAGTAAAATCTTCGCATCAAATTCATCTGATAGGTTGAGGTTTTGTTGGAGTGGCGTACTAGGTACAACATTCTTTAATTGCAGTTGAGCGGCTTGTATTTCGTTGTACAAATTCATTGTATTCGATTTTGAATAAAAAAAAACCTCTCAAAACGAGAGGTTAACTATAGGTTGTCTCAGTAATGCTTACAAACAATATTGCAAAACAATCTTACGTTTACAATGCAAGTTGTAGTAGTTATTGATATCATCATGTTAATCTAAGATGCAAAAATAAACATTATAGTAGCAATTAGACTAATGTATGGCTATTTTTTCTCGATAATAGGAGGAAATTGAGCAATAATTTTCGCCACAAATTCATTGATTTGTTGCTCTTTTTTTGATCTGTTTTCGGTCAAAGAGCCAATTCCTTCACCTTCCCAAATTAATTCTTTTTTCTCAGCATCGATTAAGTCAATATATAAGGTACCTTCTGTACATGAATTTACGAATGAATTTCCTCCACCCATGAAATAAGGGTTCCATCCCCAACCCCAACCGTAACCAAATCCCATATTAAATTGGTTTACATTCAAGCGTTCTCTCTCTTTGGTCAAAATATTAACCAACATGTCTGGATTTTCGCTTTTTGTATATCCTTTTTTTGTCATTGCATCGTCAATGGCTCTAAGGATACGTTTTTTATCCAGTTCAGAAACCTGTACTTTATCGACTCCATTTTTATGGAAGGCATAGGTTTTGTATTTTGTAAAGTCTACTCTGGAGTCATAATCGGCGTTTACACGTATGTTTGCGCACGAACTCAAAATCAGAATCAAAAATAGCGGGAGTAATTTAAGAGTTTTCATAATAAAAATGTTTTTAGGTATTAATCTGAATTTTAACTAGTTGTGGTATTTTTTAATGATTCAAAAATCGTACCAATCAAAATTTTCACTTTCTAATAGTGCCTGTTTTTTTGTCAAAACCATAGGGGCAGTGCCTACAGCCATTTTTGCAACAATAGCCTCTTTTAAGATGGTGTTTTTCGGTTAGACATTTATATCCTTCGGGTGTATAATAAAAATCTTCCCCTTCAATCAATTTATTTTCTTTACTTTGGTCGTTCATTGTCTCAATTTGGCGCTAGTGCCATAACGGTCTAATAAACAAAATTATAAATTAATAAGCAATGTTTTTTGTTGTTACCAAATATTTAACGCCTAGAGGTTTCCGTGGTTTAACGGTCTACCCGTTTGTGTTTATGAGGTATGCTTCCGATAAAATAAATCTGGTTTTCGTCAACCACGAAAAAATTCACCTCAAACAACAATTGGAATTGTTTATTTTGCCTTTCTTTATTTGGTACCTTCTCGAGTATCTATTACGCTTGGTGCAGTACAAAAATGCGTTTTTAGCCTACAAAAATATTAGTTTTGAGCGAGAAGCCTACGCTAATGAATCTGATTTAGACTATTTAAATCGTCGAAAATTATATAGTTTTTTATCCTACTTTCGACCAAAATCTAGTTAATCATTTGGACTGTCGATAGCTATCGGGACTTCGTAATTCCGAAACTTCGAGATGGGTCAGACTGTCCGTTCCTGCTTTTTTTATTTGCTGCGGCGGATGGAAAAGAGCTCCACCAGTATTTTTTACACTTACACATCATGATTTAGTTTTCTAAAGGGAGTATACTTTTAAAAAAAATTGAGTTATATACCAATAAAACTTTCCTTTTGTGCGTTTAGGTGATACCTTTGTGAAAACAACTTTACTTTTGAATCAATCCATAAATATAGCGTTCCCAAACAATATTTCCGTTTCCATCAAACGTGATGATCTGATTCACCCTTTTGTTTCGGGGAATAAATTCCGGAAACTGAAATACAATCTCCTCCAAGCTAAAGAAGAAAATGCAAAAACACTTTTGACTTTTGGTGGGGCTTATTCAAACCATATTGCTGCAGTTGCATTTGCCGGAAAAGAACATGGCTTTAAAACTATTGGTGTCATTCGTGGCGAAGAATTAGCTAGTAAAATTGAAGAAAATCCTACCTTGAAATTTGCTCAGGAATGTGGTATGCAGTTCGAATTTGTGTCAAGAGAACTATACCGACTCAAGGATGATCCTGATTTTGTAACTGATTTAAAACAGAAATGGGGAGAAATGTATCTCATACCTGAGGGCGGAACAAATTCATTGGCCATCAAAGGTTGCGAAGAAATTCTAGACGAGTCGGACACCGAATTTAATTATGTTTGTTGCGCTGTGGGCACCGGAGGAACCATCTCAGGATTGATTAATAGTACTGGTGATCATCAAAAAATTTTAGGTTTTCCTGCCTTGAAAGGCGATTTTTTACAAAATGAAATTAGTACTTTTGTAAAGAATAAAAATTGGGAGCTTATCTTGGACTATCATTTTGGTGGTTATGGCAAAGTAATACCTGAATTAGTGGATTTTATCAATGATTTTTACCTAGAAACTAAAATTCCGTTAGATCCTATTTATACTGCCAAAATGGTTTTTGGAATCATAGATTTGATCGAAAAAAACTATTTTCCTGAAAATTCAAAAATCCTCCTCATACACACAGGCGGACTACAAGGCGTTGCGGGAATGAATGCTAAACTGAAAAATAAAAAATTACCTTTAATACAAATTCATGATTAAGAAAATCGTTTTAGTCCTTTCGTTAGTGGCTTTCGTAAGTTGCCATTCTTCAAAATCGACAACGTCATCTTCCAAAAATAGTAGAAGCAATTCTAGCTCCAATTCAATGTCACGTAATGAAGTTGTAAATGCCTATGTTAATCAATTTAAATGGGTAGCGATGACCAATATGAAAAAACACGGAATTCCTGCTAGTATTATTTTAGCGCAAGGTATTTTAGAATCGGGCGCGGGTAGAAGTGAATTGTCTGAAACCGCTAATAACCATTTCGGAATCAAATGCCATTCGACTTGGCTTGGTGAAACAGTGTATCACGATGATGATAAAAGCCAAGAGTGTTTTAGAAAATATAGAAATGCAGCCGATTCATATGAAGATCATGCTGCTTTTTTGACCAGTGGAAGTCGCTACGCTAGTTTATTCGATTTAAGAAAAGACGATTACGAAGCTTGGGCAAAAGGACTTCGAGCTGCAGGATATGCGACTGATCCAAGATACCCAAACAAATTAATTTCGTATATAGAAACCTATGATTTGGCTCAATATGATGCTCAAGTTTTAGGCAAAAACTATAAACCTAGCTCAAATAGTAGCTCCAAAAAAGGGAGTACACATGAGGTAGAAAAAGGAGATACGTTGTACTCGATATCCAAAAAGTATAATTTATCCGTTGATGATTTGATGCGAAAGAATAACCTCTCGGATAATACGATTTCAATAGGACAGCAATTAAAAATAAAATAAAATAACTTTTCAAAGATGTTATACCAAAGAAGTAGTCAGCTTTTTGCTGAAGCAGAACAAGTAATTCCAGGTGGTGTAAACTCTCCTGTGAGAGCATTCAAAGCCGTAGGTGGAACGCCAATTTTTGTAAAAAGTGCCAAAGGTGCTTATTTGTACGACGAAGATGGAAATCGTTTAATCGACTATATCAACTCATGGGGTCCAATGATCTTGGGTCATGCTTATGAGCCAGTAGTAAATGCCGTGATCGAAAAAGCCAAACTAGGAACATCTTTTGGAATGCCAACCGAATTGGAGACACAAATTGCTGCATTGGCGGTGTCTATGGTACCTAATATTGATAAAATTCGTTTTGTAAATTCAGGTACAGAGGCTTGCATGAGTGCAATACGTTTGGCGCGAGGGTTTACCAAAAGAGATAAAATAATCAAATTCGCAGGCTGTTACCACGGACATTCTGACTCATTTTTGATTCAGGCAGGTAGTGGTGCCATAACTTTTGGTTCGCCAAACAGTCCGGGAGTAACAGCAGGGACTGCCAAAGATACTTTGTTGGCCAACTACAATGATATAGAGAATGTAAAAGCTGTAATCGAAGCCAATAAAGACGAAATAGCAGCTATTATCGTGGAGCCAGTGGCAGGTAATATGGGTTGTATTCCTCCAGTAAAAGGCTTTTTGGAAGGGTTGAGAACTTTGTGTACTGAAAACGGAATACTGCTCATCTTTGATGAAGTAATGACTGGTTTTAGATTGGCAAAAGGAGGCGTACAAGAATTGTCTAATGTTGATGCAGATATCGTTTGCTTCGGGAAAGTAATTGGGGGTGGTTTGCCTGTAGGTGCTTTTGCTGCACGTGCCGAAATTATGAATTACTTAGCACCTCTAGGTCCAGTTTACCAAGCAGGAACATTATCAGGAAATCCGTTGGCTATGGCAGCAGGATTGGCGATGTTACAAGCCTTGAATAATGATGCTGCGATTTTTCAGCGCCTAGCAGACAAAACAGCGTATCTAGCGTCTGGGATTGATAAAGTTCTAAAAGCAAATAATGTAGCATTTACCATTAATACTATCGGTTCGATGATATCAGTACATTTTGATGCAAATCCGGTAGTCGATTTTAAAACTGCTGCCAAAGGGGATAATGAAACTTTTAAAAAGTTTTTTCACGGTTTGTTGCAAGAAGGTATTTATATCGCACCATCTGCGTACGAGACATGGTTCATCACTGATGCGCTTACGTATGAAGATTTAGACTTTACTATTAATGCTATTGATAAGGTTTCGAAAAGTTTTTAATACTGCCGTGCTATATAAATTAAAAAACTTCCGGTAATACCGGAAGTTTTTTAATTAGTAAGCATTTTAGAATTTAATTATTCTTCAGATTCTCCACTTTCTTTTTTCTTTTTGCCTTCACCGTTACCTTTTCCTTTTGGTCCCATGTTTGCTTTCCATTTTTCAAATTGTTCAGGAGTCAAGATAGTTTTCATCTTTTTTCCTGCTTCTTTCATTTTTGCTCTGTTTTCCTCTTTACTTTCAGGATTATCTTTCATCGCTTTTTGAATGGTTGCTTGCTCTTCTAGCACAGGTAAAATTTGTTTTTGTTGATCTGCTGTCAAAGTCAATTCCTCAGTCATTTTCTTAACACGCATTTCAGTAGTTACTTCGTGACCTTTTTTCTTTTTACCTTCTTGTGCAAATCCTGAAATCCCAATTGCTACTAAAGCAACAATAAATAATTTTTTCATTTTTGTTTTATTAAGTTGTTTACAGAGATAAGACATATGAAATGTAAAATGGTTTAATGATTCGTGAAAAATTAACATAATTTTAATTATTAAGAAAATCAAGTGACATTCTAAAATGCGAAAATCCCGTCTTCACACGGGATTTTAGTTTGTGATGAGAACAGGTAAACTATTGACCAGCTTCTTTAGCAGCTTTTTCTTTTTCTTGCAATTGTTTTCTTAAATCCTTTTGTTCAGCAGTTAAGATCATTCCAATTTTTTTTCCTAATTCTTTGTTTTTAACTTTATTGTCTTCTTCATGGTCTGCATTCGCTTTTGTATCTGCTTTTAACGCAAATTGTTCTTCAAATAATGGCTTTAATTTAGCTTGTTGGTCAGCTGTTAATGACAATTCCGTTGTCATTTTGTCAAGCATTTTATCAGCTCCAGTCTTTTTTTGAGCAAATCCAGTTAAACTTGCAGCTAGTAAAGCTACGATCAATAATTTTTTCATTACGTTTTTTGTTTATAGTTAAGTCGCTTTTTGGTACTAAAACAGCTTTGCATAGTAAGTTTTAAAAGCGGGATAAATGTATTGATATTTTAAATTGGTAATTGAAAATAGTTGTTAAATTATTTTATATTTTTTTAACAATAAAATTTAGTATTCCTTAGTTAGGGTTTTGAAATATTTAGTTTATGATCTTTATTTAACATAGTGGTTGTGATTATTAGGTTCTGCTGTTTTCTTGATTGTATAGAGACTAGAGTTTATGGTTTTTTGATCTTGAGATATTTATAACAAAATATATTACGTCTACTTTTATGTTAAAATTAGGTTTTACTATTACCTAACAATTAAGATAATGGTATATTTGCACCGTGAAAAAAACCGTAGTCATATTAATCCTCTTCATTCTAGCAAAACCATTTTTGCCGATAGTAGATTATATTGTGAACTACGATTACATTTCAAAAGTACTTTGTGAAAACAAAGAGAAACCAAAACTACATTGTAACGGTAAATGTCATTTGATGAAAGAGCTTGCCAAAGCTTCAAATGAAGACCAACAAAAATCATCGGATAAAAAACAGAATGTTAAACCTCTAGGAGAACTTTTCTTCGAAGATGTAAATCCTTATGTTTTTAATAATTCGATCGATGCAAAAGATCAAGAAGATACAGCTTTGTATCCTAATTTTTATTCGTCTATAAATTCTTCTTTAGTATTTCATCCACCCATTTCTTAATTTAATTTTTTAGGATAATTGCGACTTGTACACTTTTATGGATTTACCATAAGAGCAGTCTTGTTTGCATCTCAACAATTCAACATTAAATTAAAATTCAAGAAATAAAATTAAAATGAAAAATACAATATATAGATGTTTAGCAGTTTTGGCAGTGAGTTTATTTACAGTTTCATGTTCAAACTCAGACGAAGAAGCCATTACCGGAACAGGAAGTTTAAATATTGAATACGATAATGCATTTGGGTCCAACGATTTAATTTTGCAAACACAAGCTAATACTACTTCAAACGGTGAAGTGTTGAAAATCAACAAAATAAAATACATAATCAGTAACATCGTATTGACCAAAGACGATGGTACTGTTTTGACTTACCCTAAAAGCGAAAGCTATTTTATTATTGATGAGGGTACAATAGGTGCACAAGTGGCGGAATTAAAAAATATTCCAGCAGGTAACTACACGAAAGTGAAATTTGGAATTGGTGTTGATAAAGCTCAGTTTGATTTAGGAGCAACTGGTCAAGGTGACTTTTTGACTACAGCCAATACAGCAGGTATGTTATGGAACTGGACCTCAGGTTACAAATTCCTTGCGTATGAAGGAACATTTACGAGCCCAACACAAACTACAGCAGCTCCTTTTACTATTCATACAGGACAAACAGGAACTGATTATAATTATACAGAGGTTACTTTAGACCTGCCTACAAATGCACAAGTACGTACGACGATTACGCCTGACGTGCACTTAATTGTTGATTTGAGCAAAATCACTGATGGAACAAATAAAATTAATCTTTCTGAACAAGCAACCATTATGGGAGGTGCCAAATTGCCTTTAATTGTTAAGAATGTTGAGCAAATGTTTAGAGTAGATCACGTACATAACGACTAATTATAAACAAAACACATAACTATTGCCCATTAGGGACAATCTACCTTATGGGTAATAAGGTGTTTTAAATAACAATAAGATGAAAATAAAATTTGTTTATTTGCTTCTACTGTTTGCTTTTATTGGTTGTGCGAGTGATCAAGATGATCAGTATGTAAATGTTCCATTAGCTTTTGAGGTGCCTTCCAATTTTCCTGCAGTTGCCTATAATGTTAGTCTCAATCCACCCACTGAAAAAGGTTTTGAACTTGGTAAAAAACTTTTTTATGATGGTAGATTGGCTTCAGACGGTATTGTTTCTTGTGGTTTTTGCCACATTCAAGAAAACGGATTTACCCACCACGGACACGTATTTAGCCATGGTGTTGGTGAGGGTCTGGGGACAAGAAATACACCTTCTATTCAAAATTTTGCATTTCAGTCTGTGTTTATGTATGATGGAGCAGCAGTCAATTTAGATTTACAACCCCTAATTCCATTATTGAGTGCTATAGAAATGAATGGTGACTTGGCCACAATAATGGCTATGATGAAGGCCGATAAAACCTATGTGAACCTGTACAAACAAGCTTTTACAGACGGACAAATAAATTCTGAAAACATGCTCAAAGCCATGTCGCAATTTATGGTTATGATGGTATCATCCAATTCTAAATTTGATAAATATAGAAGAAATGAAACAGGTGGTGCTTTTACCTCTGACGAACTTTCGGGTTATACTATCTTCAAATCAAAATGTGCTTCGTGCCATGCCACCGATTTAATGACTGATCACAGTTTTAGAAACAATGGCCTTGCCGTTAATCCAAAAATCAATGATTTAGGGCGTTTCAAAGTCACCGAACTAATCGGGGATTACTACAAGTTCAAAGTGCCTAGTTTGCGTAATGTAGAGGTGACCGCACCGTATATGCATGACGGAAGATTTGGTACACTAGAAGCAGTAATGGATCATTACGATTCTGGAGTAACCGTTTCGGCAACACTTGATCCTATTTTAAATCAGAATGCTACAGTAGGAATACCATTGTCAGCGACAGAAAAGGCGCAACTCGTACTTTTCCTAAAAACATTAACAGATAATCAATACCTAACGGATAAACGATTCTCAGAATTTTAAAAAAATGACAAACAGCAAGTTTTTTTTAATACTATTTATCATCGCTCTAAAAATGAACGGTGCTGAGTTGCCAAAAGATAAAGTTAATGCTTTCACTTTTCAAAAGATGCTTTTTTCTTCAACCATGATGGAAGACGATTGCGATGCCTGCGGATGTTCTGCAGCGGGTGGTAGCATGGGTTTCAGCTCTATGTTAAACAATAACTTTGTTGGAGTACGCTACTTTTATCAAAGTTATACTTCCAAAGACGGAATTTTTGACAATTCCCCTTGGATTGACGAAAACTTTCACACGACACAAATCTGGGCACGTATTCCAATTACGCCAAAAATTCAGCTTACAGCCTTAGTGCCGTACCAAGATCACACCCGCAATCTAACATCTGGAGTCGCTAATATCAGTGGTTTGGGAGATATCACCTTAATGGCAACCTACACGGTCTTAGAAACCATGGCCGATTCTACTTCGATTTCCAACCGTATTCAATTGGGTGGAGGAGTAAAATTACCAACGGGTAAGTTTGATGCCGCTAGCAATTCAGGAACCATCAACCAAGGTTTTCAAGTCGGGACAGGTAGTTTAGACTATTTACTATTGGCAGAGCACCAATTGAGTTGGGACAAATGGGGACTTAATTCGATGCTGAATTACAACATTAAAACCGAAAATAAAAAAGATTACCAATTCGGAAATCAATTCAATTATGGATCAACTTTGTTTTATATGATGAAAACAGAGAAAATGACCTACGTGCCACAACTTGGCTTGGCGGGCGAAGTCTATAAAACCAATTGGCAACGTGGACAAGTACTCCCAAATACAGCAGGTGATATTTTCTTTAGCAAAATCGGAATCGAAATCGGTCGTGATAAATTCAGTTTAGGAGCCAATGTCATGCTACCAATCAATCAAAATCTAGCAAGCGGACTCATGGAGTCCAATTACAGATTGGGTTTCAATCTTAATTATTCTTTATAGCAGTATTCCCAATTTGGGCGTGCCGGCAATACAAAAAATGGGCTCTTCACTTTGCGGTGAGGTGCCCATTTTTTGTATTGCCGTCGGGCTTTCCGCTCCGCCGCGGCGGAAAGCTGCAATCCCTCACGCAAACCTGTGCTTGCCACACGAGTTGAATGTCCAAATTAGACATAGAATATATTTTTGACAAAAAGCTATGCTATTAAAATGACTAAAGTCTAATAGTCCTAATATGCGCAGTAATTTGGAATCACTAACACGTTTTTTTCATTCGACAAATTCGTCGAATTAGACTTTTAAGTCTTTAAATTCGTGACAATTCGTTGTCCCGACGCTTCGGGAAGTGTCAACTTTTTTTTAAAAACATTATTTTGTTCTATTAACTACGATCTTCGTAATCGGTATGACATTTTTTGAGCCTTTCTGCCCGCAGGTTCATCCCAAAACAACCCTTCGATCCTTCGATGCAAAAAAACTTTGCGCCTTTGTGCCTTAGCGGTAAACAGATTCGTATTTTTGAGAAAGTATTTCAAAACTCCAATCATGGTCACTATTCAAGAAGCATTTTCGATTCTAAAAAATAATCTACCCGAGCCAAAAGTTCAAAAAATTTCTTTATCAAAAGCTAAAAAGCACATTCTAGCTGAAGATTTGATTGCTCCAATCAGTATGCCGCCTTTTCGCCAATCTGCGATGGACGGCTTTGCACTTGCGCTTCACGAAGGATTGGAATATGAAATAGTGGGCGAAATAAAAGCAGGAGACACACATCAAGTAGCATTAAAAGCAGGTCAAGCCGTGAAGATTTTTACAGGAGCTCCCGTGCCAGATTCGGCAACTGCTGTCATGCAAATCGAGAAAGCAACCGTATCTGGCAATATTTTAACATTGGAGGAACATCCTAATCAAGAGCAAAACATTCGTCCAGTCGGAGAGCAAAATCTAAAAGGTGATTTAGCTTTAAAAAAAGGAACTTTACTCAATGCCGCTTGTATTGGTTTTTTGGCTGGTCTAGGTTTTACCGAAGTCAATGTCTTTCAAAAACCCAAAATCGGAATCCTAGTAACGGGAAACGAGTTGGTACAACCTGGTTTACCATTAGAATTCGGAAAGATTTACGAGAGCAATTCCATAATGCTAGACATCGCCTTGCAAGAAGCTTTTTATGATAACAATACAATTTACAGGGTAAACGACGATTTCGAAAACACCAAAAATAAAATAGCAGAAGCCTTGGCAGAAAATGACGTAATTTTAATATCGGGAGGTATTTCAGTTGGAGATTATGATTTTGTAGCCACAGCACTCGAAGCACTTGCGGTAGAGACACTATTCTACAAAGTCAAACAAAAACCAGGTAAACCATTGTTTGCAGGAAAACTAAAAGATAAAATGATCTTTGCTTTACCCGGAAATCCTGCTGCTTCGCTTACCTGCTTATATGTGTACGTGCTCCCAACGTTGCACATGCTCTCAGGTCGCGCACTAGAATACGGACAAACTGTCCCAAAAAAATTAACCCATGATTTTACGGTAAGCAATGCACGAAATCAGTTTTTAAAAGCGCATATCGTAGATAATGAAGTTACTGTTTTAACCCATCAAAATTCTTCTATGCTCAATACTTTTTCTGTCTCAAACGGATTGATGTATGTTGAAGATGGCGGATATCAATTAGCAAAAGGAACTGCTGTTGAGGTGTATGTGATTTAATTAAAAATACCTGAGGGTCATATAAACGCTCAGGTATATTTGTTTTTGAAAATTATTTTTTAATAAACTTCTGTTGCATTTTTTCGTTTCCAGAAACAACTTCAATGAAGTATAATCCTGAAGCAAGATTTTCAACATTTATTTGATTGGCAGCTTCTTTTTGTTCGATAATTATTTTTCCCAATGCATTGGTTATAGTTATTTTATCAATTACCAATTTGTTTTCTATTTGTACGTTGAGCAAATTGTTGACAGGATTAGGATAGATTCGAACTGGTGAATTTGCAGCAAAGTCTTTTAGACCAAGGGTAGTGAAATCGGTATAAATTTCAACGTAGTTAGCATCAGACACTAAGGTCATAAACATAAGTGTTTTGAACGGGTTGGCGGAATACCAAATGTAGTCTATTGAGCTGCTTGAATACCTAGTATCTTGGCTTTTTACTCGGATTACATTGGTGAACGTTTCGTATGGAGTGATAAGCGTTCCATAACCATCATAAGTAGCTGTAATAGTTTCTATTGAGGATTGCCCAACGTCTTGAGAGCTATCAGTAAATGTTTTTCCGTATGTGTAGGGAAATTCAAAAATTGTTAAATGATCTACTTCTTGTGATATCGCATCGCTATCTGCTCCACCTTCCGATTCAAGCTTTGTTGTTGTAATAGTGTTATAGGAGTAATAAGTAGGGGAGTTGTCATTGTAGGTGGATTTTACAACAAAATTGGATAAAGGAAAACTGCTTTGATAAGGAGTCGACTCTTTTGGTACAATACTAGAAGTACCTCCTAATGTTAAAGGGCTTATCGCTGAGAAATCCCAAGTTTTATTGGCGCCAGCTTTACCTGCGGATAGTCCAGGTATGTCGTTTCCTGAATATACATTAGCACTGTATTTATAATTAAAATCGGTTGAGTTTAATACGGGCTGTGCCAGAGCGCCAAAGTAGCTTAGTGATGAAGCAATAAGGAGCATGTAGTTTTTTTTCATATAATTTTGGTTTGTAAATTTGTTAGGGTTTAAAAATAAGGTAAATGTAGTCTTATTAAATAATACTTAATAATTTTTTTAGAAGCGAAGAATCATTTTAATTTCTTATTAAAATAGCTTGTAAAGTTGTTTGTTACTATTTTTTTCATTTTCCACTTGCTTTCTTTTTTATAAAAATCCCTTTCGTTATATTTGTAAAAGTATAACGGTTAATAATTCGTGCCTTGAAAATAAAAAGTAAAATTTGGATGGAAACAGATGACGGTATGGTCATCAGCGAAGGCCGCGTCAAATTATTGAAATTGATTGCCGAAACGGGCTCGCTCAACAAAGCCGCAAAAGCCATGGAACTTTCATACCAAAAAGCATGGAAATTGGTCGACGTTTCTAATAAATCAGCAAAACATCCTTTGATAGAAACCCAAGTGGGCGGCAACAAAGGTGGTGGCACAGTGCTAACGCCTTACGGAAAGTCGTTAATTGACGCTTTCGAAAAAATTAATGCCAATTGTTGGGAGTTTCTAGATACCGAATTTAAAAAATACGAATTATAGTTATGGTGAATTTATTAGACATGCCATTGTTGCTTTTATTATTACCAATTGTAGCGTTCTTGTATGCAAGCGTCGGGCACGGTGGTGCGAGTGGGTACTTGGCCTTGATGAGTGCTTTTGCATTTCCAGAAACCTTTATGAAACCGACCGCTTTGGTGCTCAATATATTGGTTTCAGGGGTTTCATTTTATTTTTATTTTCGACAAAAAGAATTCAAATGGAATCTCTTTTATCCGTTTGCTGTGACTTCTATACCGTTTTCCTTTTTAGGAGGCTATTTGACGGTTTCGGGCTATTATTACAAAATCATTTTGGCAACCGTTTTAATTTTTGCAGTCATGCGATTATTGGGGTTGTTGGGTAAAGAGAAAAAAGAGGTTCGAGAACTAAATCTATATGCAGCTCTTATTGTAGGAGCAGTTATTGGTTTTCTATCAGGATTAATCGGTATCGGTGGCGGAATTATTTTAAGTCCCGTGATTATTTTAATGGGTTGGGGAACTATGAAGCAAACAGCGGCTGTATCGGCTTTGTTTATTTTGGTGAATTCTATTTCAGGAATAACAGGCTTTTTATCCAAAGGAGGAGAATTGCCTGAATCCTCTTTACCACTAGTGGGAATAGTTTTCGTCGGAGGATTTTTTGGTGCTTATTATG
The DNA here is from genome assembly GCF_003076455.1 of Flavobacterium faecale. Classification (NCBI taxonomy): domain Bacteria; kingdom Pseudomonadati; phylum Bacteroidota; class Flavobacteriia; order Flavobacteriales; family Flavobacteriaceae; genus Flavobacterium; species Flavobacterium faecale. The sequence goes on along the minus strand of NZ_CP020918.1, from coordinate 91,044 downwards.
GTAGTAAAAAGTTCAACTCAGTAGTGCTTAAAAATGTATTGGCAACGGTTTTGGCAATCGCGATTTACAAATTATATGTTACAGCGTAGGGAATAAGTTAAGAGGTATGAGTTAGAAGTTATTTGATTGGTGTAGGATTATCTAGTTTTTAACGATAGCTGGAACCATTACGTTAATAAATAAAAGTTACTGTTTTAAGGTATCGATTCTAACTCATATCTTATAATTCGTGAATCAAGAATAACACAAAAGATTATGGAAAACAAGTACACGGCATACATTCTAGCAGGAGGAAAAAGCCAGCGAATGGGATCAGACAAAGGGTTACTTATGCTAAATGGTAAAACATTTGTGAGTCATATTTACGAAGCTTTGGAACCAATTGTTGGAACAAATATTGTGGTTATTACAGCCAATCCTGATTATGATTCGTTGGGTTTTACAAGAATCGAAGACTTGATTGATGACAAAGGTCCGGTTGGTGGTATTTACACAGCATTAAAGCATTCAAAAACAAAATTCAATTTTATTTTGAGTGTCGATGCACCATTAGTTAGCACAGATTTATTGCAATGGCTTGCAGACAACCATGAGGATTCATACATGATGACGCAAGTGCAAGTGGGCGATAAAGCTAGTCCGTTGATTGCTATTTATGATCGCTCGTGTAAAGCTGCTTTTGGAGAACACATGGCCGGAAAACAGTTAATGCTCCGAAAAGTAATCGAAGATTTAACTCATCAAACGCTTATTGTTCCCGAAAAATGGAGCCAGCAAGTTCAAAATATTAATACTCCGGAGGAGTATAAAAAAATACAATAATGATTCTAAATACTAAATATTTCGGTCTCATTGCAGACATTACCAATAAGAAGGAGGAGCAATTAAATTTGGAACAAACGCAAATATCTGTGGCTTCTTTGAAAGCTTTCATGGAAAATAATTATCCTGATTTGAGAAAAACCTCTTATTCTGTTGCTGTAAATCAAGCGATGGTTGGAGTCGATACTAATTTGAGTGAGAAAGATGTAATTGCGTTTTTACCACCGTTTGCGGGAGGATAATTCCCCCTAACCCCCGAAGGGGGAATTTCAATGTAAAATGAAAAAAGATATAGTTCAAAATTCAGTTGCTGCTGTTCCCCCTTTGGGGGCTAGGGGGCGCTATAATCGTCAAATCATCCTTCCTGAAATAGGGCAAGTTGGTCAGCAAAAATTGGCTGAGGCTCGTGTGTTGGTCATTGGTGCGGGTGGTTTGGGCTGTCCGGTTTTGAAAAATTTGGCAGCGGCGGGTGTTGGGTGTATTGGCATTGTGGATGGTGATGTAATTGAAGAATCCAATTTGCACCGACAAATGTTATACAATTTGAGCCATTGCGGAAAAAGTAAAGCAGAAACGGCTTCGAAGGTGATTCGTGAAATGAACCCAGACGTAAAAGTCACTGTTTATAATCAGTTTTTTAATCGAAAGAATGCATTTGAAATTGTAAGTGATTATGAAATTATAGTGGATTGTACCGATACGATTCCGATTCGATATTTGATTAATGATGTGGCGGTTTATAAAAAAATCCCCGTAGTGTATGCTTCCATTTATCGGTTTGAAGGACAGGTTTCGGTTTTTAATTACCAAAATGGACCGAGTTACCGCTGTTTGTTTCCTGAAAATCAAGAATTAGACCAAGTAGCCAATTGTGAAACGATGGGTGTTTTGGGTGTTTTGCCCAATACATTAGGTGCATTTCAAGCAACGGAAGTATTAAAAATGATATTAGGTGTTGGAGAAGTATTGTCTGGAAAGTTAATGCTATATGATGCACTTTGTTTTCAAACGCAAATTATCGCTTTCGCTAAAAATCCAAAAGCGATTGAAAAAAGTGTCATCAACGGAAGTCTTCTTTTTAATCAGAAACAAGTTGATGAGGGATTAAATATTGATGCATTTTTCGAAAAAATAAATTTAGAAAATATCATGATTATTGATGTTCGTCAACCGAATGAACAACCTGCTTTTAATGAAAAGAATGTGATTCAAGTTCCGTTAAAAGAGTTAGAAAAGTATAGTCAGACGATTGATAGAAAGTTAGAAATTGTACTGTTTTGCAATACAGGACAACGAAGCCAAAATGGCGTAGAATATTTAAAAAAACAAGGATTCAAATCGGTTTTCCATTTGGAGAAAGGGATTCAGTCTTTAGGAAAATATAGAAAATAAAAATTATGTCATCAGATAAACCAAAGAAAAGCTCCTTTATTCAGGGGCAAATAAGTTCAGATTTTATTGGGAATTCGATTGCGAAACACCAAACGAAAACGTCAATAGGCGCTCACAATATTTTTTTAGGTCAAGTTCGTGCCGATGTTATAGATGGAAAAACCGTTGTGGCAATTGAATACTCGGCTTATGAGGAAATGGCAGAAAAATCTTTTTACGAAATTAGAGAAGCAGCTTTCGCTAAATATGAACTGACTTGCATGCACATTTATCACAGTTTGGGAAAAGTAAAAGCGGGCGAAATCTGTTTATTCGTTTTTGTTTCGGCCCCAAGACGAAAAGTAGTGTATGAAGCTTTGGAGTTTTTGGTGGAAGAAATCAAAAAGAGTGTGGCTATTTTCGGGAAAGAGATTTTTGAAGACGAGAGCTATAGCTGGAAAGAGAATTCTTGAATAGAAAAAAGAAGTTAGAATAGAATCTTTTGATTTTTAAACTAAACTTGAATTTAAATCAGATTTGCGTGAGGGATTGAAGAGGAAATCCTTTTTCGGGGCTTTTTTTGCCCCAAAAAAGATTGGAACGAAAAGCCCGACCCGTAGGGACACGCCCAGAATAATATTTTTACAACAGTGCTAAAAGCCAAGAGCAAATAGCAAAAAGCAAAAAAATGGTAGATATTACACATAAAATTATAACCCAACGCACGGCTACGGCTCAGGCGGTGGTGAAAGTGGGCGCGAAAGCCACGATGGAGGCGATTTTAAACAAAACCGTTCCCAAAGGCGATGTGCTCGAAGTGGCACGAACTGCAGGACTTTTTGCAGTGAAGAATACGTCGAATTCGATTCCGGATTGCCACCCGATGCCGATTGAGTTTACTGGAATTGAATATGAATTTCTAGAAGATTCTATTTTGATAAAGGTGACAGTTAAGGCAATTTACAGAACTGGTGTTGAGGTAGAGGCCATGCACGGCGCTTCGATTGTGGCGTTGACAATGTACGATATGTTGAAGCCGATTGATAAACAAGTCGAGATTTCGAGCATTAAACTACTGCACAAAAAAGGAGGGAAGTCAGATTTTGGGAAGAATGATGTTCCTGATTTGGCGGTTTCTGTAATTGTATGTTCAGATAGCGTATCGAGCGGAAAGAAAGAAGATAGAGCAGGAAAAGTGATTTCTGATAAAGTGAAAAACTTGGGGTTAAAGGTTTCTCGATATACGGTGATTCCAGATGAAATTCTAGATATTCAATCGACTATAAATGAATTGTGCGAAAGTAAAATCGACTTGATTATCATGACGGGCGGTACGGGATTGTCCAACCGTGATATCACTCCCGAAGCGGTGATTCCGATGCTTGATCGTCGTATTCCTGGGATCGAAGAAGCCATTCGTGCGTATGGGCAAGACCGCACACCTTATGCAATGCTGTCTCGTTCGGTTGTTGGATTTAAAGGTAATACGTTGATTATGGCGTTGCCTGGTTCTACAGCGGGAGCGAGTGAGTCTATGGATGCGGTGTTTCCTTCGATTCTACATTTGTTCAAAATTCTTAACGGATTCAATCATGGTGCCTAACAAAATTTTGCAGGATACACACGGACGCGCGCACAACTATTTGCGCATCTCGATTACAGAATATTGTAATTTGAGATGTACGTACTGCATGCCTGCGGAAGGAATTTCGTTAACACCAAAACCACACTTAATGACGGCGGACGAAATTGTGTCTATTGCACAAACGTTTGTCAATTTGGGGGTAACCAAGATACGATTGACTGGTGGTGAACCTTTGGTACGCAAAGATGCCAAAGACGTTATTGCTCGTTTGGGTAAATTGGGTGTAGAATTGACTATAACTACCAACGGAATTCTAGTTGATGATTTTATTGATACGTTTAAGGAAGCCGGAATTACGGGGCTTAATGTGAGTATCGATAGTTTGGTAAAAGAGAAGTTTAACCTGATCACACGGCGCAATTATTTTGACCAATTTTGGAAAAATCTGAATTTGCTTGAAGAACAAAATTTCAAATTGAGACTGAATGTCGTGGTCATGAAAGGGTTTAATGATAACGAAATATTGGATTTTATCGAATTGACCAAAGACCGCAATATCATGATTCGGTTTATCGAATTCATGCCTTTTGACGGGAACAAATGGAACAAAGATAAATTGGTTTCTTATGCCGAAATCATTAATCAAACCCATGACAAATATGGAATAACCAAAGTCGAAAGGTTAATTGATAAACCCAACGACACAGCAAAAAATCATAAAATAGCGGGTTACAAAGGAAGTTTTTCGGTGATTAGTTCCGTTACCAATCCTTTTTGTAGCACGTGCAACCGCATACGCTTAACGGCAGACGGAAAATTAAAAAACTGTTTGTTTTCGAACACCGAGACTTCGCTGCTCGAAACTTTGAGATCAGGCGAATCCATTGAGCCATTATTAGCTCAAAACATACAATCCAAACACGCCATGCGAGGCGGAATGGATGATGATGCTAAATTTCAAAACCCCGATTTATTTTCGAAAAATAGAAGTATGATTAAGATTGGGGGGTAAATGGCATTAATCTTTTATAAATTTACACCGCAAATTACACAAATTACGCAAATTATTTTGTTTGTGTATAATTCTGGTTAATACAAATGTACCAAAGGTATATCTCGAATTTGTGAAAATTTGTGAAATTTGTGGTGAAAAAAAACTAAGAAAATATTTTTTTTGTTAGGTGTAAACTTGGGCTATAATTTAATCTTCACCCCACCATTAACTACAAATCCATCAACGGGAGCGTAGATATCTCTAAAATTTGGATTGGTAATAGGTCCTGTATAAATAGTGTCAAACTTAGTTTGTCGGGTATCGCCTAGGTTTTCGAAATTAAGAAAAATCGAAAAATGTTCCCATAGTTTTTCAATCATGAAACCACCCAGCCAATATTGTCTTCCGGTTGCGCCATCGTTCAATTTTTGTGGACTGAAATAATAGGCTTCCAAACCAATTTTTAGTTTGTCTTCAATCTCATACATCAATACATTGTTCAAGCGGTGCTTGGCAACAAGTGGATACGTAGTTGTGATTCCGTTATAATGTTCGTTTACATCCGCCAAAGTGTAGCCAATAAAAAGCTTGAAATCTTGGTAAGATAGCTTGATGTTGGTTTCGATCCCTTTGGTATCAATATTTCCATTTGGTTGTTGGAATTCGTAATTGTTAGCACTGTTAGCGGTTAAAACCAGTGGATTGTTAACCTTTGTGTAGAAAAATAAACTGTTTACTGTTAATGCCAATTGGTCTGTCAGGTGAGTTTGATAGTTCAAATCAAAATTTCCTCCGACTGATTGCTCTGCTTCGGTGTTGGCGGTTTGGATAGGTAGTACATTTTGAAACTGAATCCTTTCGGCATCTTCGGTGAAAACGGTTGGAGTTTTATACCCTAATCCTCCACCAAGACGAGCACTCAATTTCGGACTAATAGTGTATAAAGCCGATATACGAGGCAGTAAAAAAACGCCATATTCATTCTGATAATCCAAACGCAGACCTGTTTCTAGTGCTAATTTTTCGTTAGGATTCCATGTGTTTTGTACGAATGCCCCAACTGTGGTGTATTTGTAATCTACCGCTTGGGTGTTTGCAATTTTATCTTGTGTAAATTGATCTGTCCATAAGTTCAATCCTCCAATCCATTCTGTTCTTTCGGTGTTGTAATTGTAACTTGCTTCTACAAAAGACGAAAATTGTTTACCCGAAAAACTGTAATTTGGTATGGCAATGCTACGATCATAAAAACTAAAACTGTTTTTGAATGAAAACTTAGACTGCTCATTAATAATTCGGTCGAAAGCCAGTTGAGTACTAAAACGGTTGGTTTTGTTCTTTTCGAAATACGAATGATTGGCATCGCCATTCCCTTTAATGTATTCGATGTCACCACCAATTCGGTTTTCTACCGTGCTGTTAAAACCCACATGTAAGTTTGTTTTTTCGTTTAAATACAAGTACAATTTAGGATTCAACGTAAAACGATTAAATTTAGGAATAGCAGTTAGTCCAATATTTGCGGGATCATAAGGTGTTCCGTGGTTATAAGAAGCAAAAACGGTAGTTCCAATTTTTTTGAATTTCTGTGAATAAAATCCACTTGCATCCAAACCTAATGCAGAAGTTCCGTTGAGGATAAAATTTAATTCTCGCTTTTCAGTAGGAGTTTTCGAAACTAAATTAACCAAACCGGCAATGGCACCGCCACCATAAAGCGTTGACGAAGCACCCTTAATTACTTCCACTTGTTTTAGATCCAAAGGAGCAATTTGCATCAAACCTAGTCCACCTGAAAACCCAGAATATAACGGAAAACCATCACGAATAATTTGGGTGTATTTCCCATCCAATCCTTGAATTCGAATAGAAGAATTATAGCTTGTTGCCGATGTTTGTTGGGTTTGAATTCCAGTGCTTTCGTTCAGTAACATTCTAATGTCACCGGGTTTCATATTCCCTTTTTCGTCCAATTCTTCGCCAGCGATTGTTTCTACACGAGTAGGTATATTAGCAATTGTGCGACTACTACGTGTAGTGGTAATCACTACATCTTCTAATTCTTCGCCTTCACTTTCGAGTAAAATGGTTTGTATGGCATCTGACTCTAACGGAAATGTAAATTGTACTATTTTGTCTTCATAGCCTACAGCGGTCAATACGATGGACTGTTCGCCATTGGGGACGTTGGTGATTTCAAGTGCTCCATTACCATCCGTAATGTTACCTAAGTTGCTGTTTTGAATGACAGCGTTTACACCAATTAATAATTCATTTGTTTTGCTGTCTTTCAGGACCGCTTTAAAATTGTTTTGCGCAAAAACAGCTGTAAAGTTGATTGTGACAACCAACAACAGAATAAATTTTTTCATTATCGAAAATTTAGTTAATCTCTTGAAATTAATAGTGGAAGCACGAGTAACTTCCATAAAATAAAGCGTGCAGAAGCACTAATAAAAATTTAGCTAATTTTTGGAGGTTGCCAAATTGCAGCGTTGAATTGTGACCGAAGTTGCGGAATAAAGGTAGAAACCAAATTGGTTTCAATTAAGGTAAATTGTTGTTCAAGAAGGTAAAAGGTAGGATTTGGGAAAGTAAAACCAACACATGTTCCACAGCTAAAAAAAGGAGAGCAGGAGTTGTCACAGTTGTCTTTGTGCTGCTTTTGTTCTGTGTGAGTGAGTAGTCCTTCCTTTTCACAATTATCATCATCGCAGCATCCTTGGCTAGATAAAGCCAAAATAAAGAAGGCCAGTAAGAGCGCTATTATTTTCACAATACAAAGATAGTTTGTAGAACTGAATATTGCGAAAACTTTTTAAAATAATATCGTGTGGAGTGAAATGATTCTAACTCGACAATAAAAAAAAAGAGAGCGCTTTGCGACGCTCTCCGTTATCATTAAACTGTTTTTTCGATTTTTACAAAACCGCCTCGATTATCATTTCGGGCTATGGATTGTTCTACAATAATTTTTCCTATGATTACTAGGTTGTAAAGCTCCCACAAATTGGCATTAACTTGGTAGGTTTCTGTAGCTTCTTTTATTTCATTTTCTAGAGCGTCTATTTTTTGTTGCGCTATTTTTAAATCATAATCATTACGCACAATTCCTGCATTTTGACGCATCAATAATTGCAGTCCTTCTTTTGTTTTTGTGACGTAATCAGCATCAATTTTGGGTTTACTATTGTCTCCCCAATCTTTTACTTCACCTTCAAATTGTGATTTTGGAAATTCATTTTCACTCCAATAATCATAAATATTGTCTGAGTATACCAAGGCTTCTAGCAAAGAGTTTGATGCCAGTCTATTAGCACCGTGCAAACCTGTGCGGGAACATTCGCCACAAGCAAATAAATTTTCTACCGATGTTTTTCCAGATTGATCAACTGCAATTCCACCACAAATGTAATGTTGTGCAGGTACTACCGGAATCCAATCTTTGGCTAGATCGATACCTTCAAGTTTACAGCGATCATAAATCATGGGGAAATGAGCAATAAAAGCTTTCATGTCCAAATGAGTACAATCAAGGTAAACGCATTCATCATCTGATTTTGCCAATTCCTTTTCGATACTTTGAGAAACGATGTCTCTTGAAGCCAAATCGCCTCGAGAATCGTAGTCAGGCATAAATAAGTGACCGCTTTTGGTGCGCAAATGAGCTCCGAAACCACGAACCGCTTCCGAAATTAGAAACGAAGGTCCATCTGATTTTTTGTACATTGAAGTTGGGTGGAATTGTATGAATTCCATATCCTTAATTTCAGCATGCACACGATATGCCATTGCAATTCCGTCTCCTGTTGCAATAACAGGGTTGGTTGTGTGACCATACAAATGTCCGATTCCTCCAGTTGCCAAAACTGTAAAATCAGAACTAAATGTTATGATTTCTTTAGTCTTTTGATTTAAAACATGAGCACCTAAACAGCGGTTGTCTTTAGTTATTAAATCAATAGAAAAATGGTGTGGTAAAACATCGATATTTTTTTTGAGTTGCACTTGACTTAATATGGCGCGCTCAATTTCCTTTCCTGTTTGGTCTTTATGGTGTACTACTCGATTTTCAGAGTGTCCGCCTTCTTTACCCAAACTCCAGGTTCCTTCTTTGTTTTTGTCAAATTTGGCTCCCCATTCGATTAATTCTTTCAATCTTTTTGGGCCTTCATTGATGACCATTTTTACAACTGCAGGATCGCATAAACCGTCCCCACAAATTATAGTGTCTTCAATGTGTTTTTTATATGAATCTCCAATTTTGTCCGTCACAATTGCGATTCCGCCTTGAGCGTACTTCGTGTTGGATTCGTCCGCAGTAGCTTTAGTCACAATAGTAACGTTTTTCTCTGGGAATTGGTTGGCTATTTTTAAAGCCAAAGTTAGACCTGCTACGCCAGATCCTACAATTAAGTAATTGGTTTTGATCATTATTTAGATAATTCCAGCATTCGTTCAATAGGAATCAACGCTTTTGCAATAATATCATCCGGAACTGTTACTTCTGGAGATTCATTCAATAAGCAGTTGTATAATTTTTGTAAAGTATTCATTTTCATATACCCACATTCGCTACAAGCACAAGTGTTATCTTCTTTTGCAGGAGCAGGAATTAAGATTTTATGAGGTACTTCTTGCTGCATTTTGTGCAAAATTCCTGCCTCAGTCGCTACTATATATTTATGATTAGAGTCTGTTTTTACAAAATCAATCATACCTGCAGTAGATCCAATATATTTGGCAGTTTGCAAAATATGTGTTTCAGACTCTGGGTGTGCAATGATTTTAGCATCTGGATGCTCTTTGTATAGGTCTAAAAGTTTTTCTAACGAAAAAGCTTCATGCACTACGCAAGAACCATCCCACAATAACATTTCGCGTCCTGTAACTTCCATCACATATTTTCCTAGATTTTTATCTGGAGCAAAAATGATTGGTTTATCTTTCGGAATTGAATTTACAATTTTTACCGCGTTTGATGAGGTTACAACGATATCTGTTAATGCTTTTACTTCAGCAGAACAGTTTACATAGGTAATCACCACATGATCTGGGTGAGCATCTGTGAATTTTTTGAATTCATCTGGAGGGCAACCATCAGCAAGCGAGCAACCTGCTTTTGCATCTGGTAATATAACTTTTTTGGACGGATTTAAAATCTTGGCAGTCTCGGCCATAAAATGCACGCCTGCAAATACGATGATGTCAGCTTCTGCCTTTACCGCTTCTTGAGACAGTCCTAAACTATCACCTACGTAATCGGCTACATCTTGAATATCGGATTCTTGATAATAATGCGCTAAAATTACCGCATTCTTTTCTTTCTTCAAGGCCAATATTTTTTCTTTAAGATCTTTCATTCCTAGTCAATTTTGTTGTGTTTATGGTTTTTTAAGGTAGCTATAAATATACAGCAAATATACATATATTCCAAGGGGTATTAAAGTAGTAAATATAAAGATAAAAACCATTTTGTTGGATTATTTTGCCAAAATTTTAAGATAGTTTCTTTTAGGAATCGCTTTCGAATGCATTAGAAAGGAAGGCTTGTGGTCTGTTTTTTTATTTTGAAGAGATTAATCAAAGGGCTTTGGTATTTGAAGAAGTAAAGTTTATCTACTTTTTTGGATGATACATGCACCGTTATTTTATGTACTTCTAGTGCTATTAAAAACAAAAAAGGAACGTCAATTGGCGTTCCTTCTAGGTAATGAATAGGGTATAAAGTGTATTTTTATAATAGAATAAAAAGCTATACTACATTGGTGATGAGCTGTTTGATGTAATTTGGTTTCTTCAAACTTCTCAAATTATTTCTTATTCTTTTTTTATTTCGAAATAATTAATTTTTCGAATATTGGATTTGTGCTTTCACTTGGAATGGCGATGAAATAAACTCCTGTGCGAAGGTCTGATAAGGATAAGGTCATCGTGTTTGTAGTTGTTCCTTCCTTTTTAACTACTTGTCCTAAATTGTTGTACAAAATGTATTCACCAGCAACAATATTATCAATTGTAACGGTGTTTTTCGCTGGATTTGGATACATCTTATAAGGCTTGATAATAGGTTCAGTGAAGGTTTTTGTTGCCAATGTCACTCCAGTTTTCACCAATAGTACATCATATGGTTTCATAATAAAAGTTTCATTTAGTGTAACACCATCAATCATATTGCTGTAGGCAACGCTAGAGGTTGGTAATTTAATTTGTTTGTCTGTTAAGCTCATATTGATAAGAGATACAACTGCTTTACCATCAGGTGTGTTTCCTTGTGATGCTAATACACCAAAAGCTTCAGTAGTAGTACCTACTTCTTGAATTTTAAAATTAATAGTTGGGGTAGGTATCGTTAACGATGATCTTAGATTAGCAATTAGTGCCGTAAGAATTGTATTTGCGTTACCCGAATTGTTTGCTATTTGCGTACTGGTTGGAGTAGCATTGGTAGAAAGATAGGTAAAGGCTCCATTGTAGGTGAAGTTTGCTGTAGCAAAACTGGTACTTCTAGAATTGTTAGGTGTTCCTTTTTCGTCCTTTGCAAAATTGGTCGTTCCAGAGCGTTTGATTTCTAAGATGCCAACAGATGAGTTGTTTGATTTGTAGGTGTTTAAAGCATTGATGCTTGTGCTTTTTATAAATAGGGTAGGTGGGATTATAATTGCTTTTGGCGTGTATCCAAGATTTTGAATTTTATTTTCGGTAGTGAAACCCACCTTAACATTCATGAGTTTCAAGGCTTCATAGATTTGCCCCATTTGTTGAATATAAGTAAAGTCTTGAATGGCTGCTTCGTTACTGTAATAAATTAGAAAATCTCTTTTAACGGGTGACAAACTAGCTACAGTTTCACTCAAAGCATTTACCTCTTTCATCGTGCGGCCAAAATCTTCAAACGCAATAGGTTGGTGTTGTGGCGATGACATAGAGTTTCCAACTGTATTTGTTTTTCCTTCAAGATCACCTTTTGTAGTTCCATTAGTTCCGTCTTCACGGTACCACCACCATGCATTGACAACACCTAATCCATTTGTGAATCCGTGCCATAAACCAGAACGTACAAAACCTTTGTCTAATGCAAAATTATACCAAGCATTACTCGATATTCCGTGCCATTCAGAGTCAAAAATAGGTTTGTTTGGGTATAAAGATTTGAAGAAGTCAATGTTTATTGCTTGTTCTCTCCATTCAGTAATATAACGTCCAAGCCACCAATCTCTGTAAAAACGAGCGTTTCTTCCGTGTGTATTGCTTGGAGTAATTTGACTATCAAAACTTATGACGTCCATTAAGTCCCCAGAAGCTTCTAGGTCGATACCGCTATCTCTATCTGGAGCTTCAACTTCATTTCCGATTATCTTTATCGAAACCTTAGCAGTTGGATCAGATTCCAACGTGTATTTTTTTAGGTTTAAATGCCATTTTGTAGCTCTGTTCTGGTTGAAACGTAACCAATCATACCAAATAGGAGTTCCTTGTAAGCTAGCTTTTTGGCTTTCTGTAAAAAGAGCTAAAGGTGATGATGAAGAGGTTTGTGCTGGAACATTTTTCAATTGGTCAAAACTACTGTAATTTGCATTGCTGTTAAATGGATTGTAAACTGTATTTAACGCTGCAATGTTGTTATTATAAGCCACTTTCAAGTATTCCGCAAAGGCAGTTCGGGTGTAAGGTGATAATCCCTTTGATGCATCATCATTGGAGGAGGTCGAAATCAAGTCCCAGTGTGGCTCATTCGATAAAACATAAATAAGAGGACTATTTCCTGCTGCACTTTTGATACTCGGAATATAAGATTGTAACATGTTCTTGTTCCAATTATTCGGGTCAGTATTATCGGCAATAATAGGGTAGTCTATGTCGTAAGCCGCAAAAGCACGTCTGTAATCGGCAATTTTGTAAAAAGGAGAACTACTATCATTGGATGCAGTTGTCATCCATCCTGCAAGTGGGTTGTGTGTAATTTGGACCTGTACCGGACTTTGTCCTTTGGATACATTGGTTGCAACTAAGCTGGATTGACTAGAAAGTTGATAAGGAGTAATGGCTGCATTTGGAGCACTTGTTGTTTGAGGAGATAAAAAACTAGAGCTCAAATAGCCAATGGTTTGCATCAAATCAGAATCTGATTGCATACTCCACATTGTACTGGGGAAAATTGTTCTGCCCTCTTTTTTATAATAGCTAGAAGTATTTGAAAGTGTTGGGTCTCCCGTGCTCGAAAAGTTCTGAACAGTAGGCAACATAATACTTCCGTTCAATTGCTTTGTTGTTTCGGCGATGGCATTATCCAAAATTTTAACACAATCACTTAGTATTTGAAAAGGATCAAAAACAGAAAAAGTAGATGCAGTCATACCTTCACGGGATAATTGTGCTGTAAATTGATTGTTGAAACCGGTATATCCACTACCAGTATATTTCGTTTGCAAAGCGCCTGCATTTTCACGATCGCGGCTTGCATACACAACAAATTCATCTGCTGTGACAATGGTACCTTGGGCGTAACGCGCCTCTAAGTTGGCAGTTTGTAATTGTGTGATTTGACCTGACAAAAGAGCTCTTTTGCTGCTAATTTGAGTAATCAAATTGTCCCAAGCGGTTTGATTAAGTGCACCTTGGTAAAAATTATTTTGTGCTTCACTATAGGTAGAAAATAGTAAACAACACAATATTATGAGTGTTGAAGTGTGTAATTTTAGTTTCATAATTTGGATATTATAGTTTGGTTTGAAAGTTGTTTGGCTAATAGAAAGTAGCAATGGTCTAGAATGGTATAAAATTAAGTAAATTGTATCGGTAGTAATAAAAGGATTTTACCCTTCGTAACTTGTAATTTATCCTATTTGTTAACTTGCAAAAGGAAGGATGTACTCGAATAATGCTTTTTCAGGCTATTTTTTTAGTTCGAAAGTTAGACTCTCGGAGCTAATTTTTAATTACTTTTATAGTATTCAACAGTAATGTTTAATTGTAGATAATAACTGAAATAAAAATCTATTATCGAATTTTAGGTTGCCTTTTCAAATTAACACTATTTTGATCTCCATGACTGTGTTGCCTACTATTTATATAAAAAATGACCTATGAATCCAATAAAGATTTCTTTTTTTTCGACTCAACCTTATGATAAAGTTTTTTTCGAAAAATACAATGCCGAATATAAGTTTGAGTTAGACTTTTTTGAAACCCAGTTAAATCATCATACAGTAGAATTGATTCAGGATAGTCCCGTTGTTTGCGTGTTTGTAAATGATGTACTTGATGCAGGCGTGATAGCCGCGCTTGCAAACAAAGGGGTCTTGATTATTGCTTTGCGTTGTGCAGGTTTTAATAATGTTGACTTAGATGCAGCCAAAAAAGCAGGAATTCGAGTTTGTCGCGTTCCTTCCTATTCGCCCGAAGCGGTCGCAGAGCATGCTATGGCAATGATTCTGACTTTGAATAGAAAAACACACAAAGCCTATAATCGTGTTCGTGAACAAAATTTTTCTCTCAACGGCTTATTAGGATTTGATCTTCACGGAAAAACGATAGGTGTAATTGGTACCGGAAATATCGGTAAAGCATTTGCTAAAATAGTATTGGGTTTTGGTTGTAAAGTCCTAGCTTTTGATATTGCCAAAGACGAGGAATTAGAAAAAATTGGGGTACAATATGAACCTCTAGATACAATCTTTAAATTAGCAGATATACTTTCGTTACATTGTCCTTTAACTGAAAAAACAAAACATATTATTAATGCGACATCGCTTTCGATAATGAAAAAAAATGTCATGATCATTAATACTAGTAGGGGAGCGTTGATTAATACACCAGATGTAATTGATGCTTTGAAAGATGCTAAAATTGGCTATCTCGGAATCGATGTTTATGAGCAAGAAGAAAAATTATTTTTTAAAGATTTGTCAGAAGATATTATTCAAGATGATGATATCCAGCGATTAATGAGTTTTCCAAATGTTTTGGTAACGGCGCATCAAGCCTTTTTTACCAATGAAGCGCTGACGCAAATAGCCTTGACTACATTGCAAAACGTAACTGATCTATTAGAAGGAAATGAGTTCGCAAACAAAGCCGGACTTTTGAGCTAGAGTAAAATAAAAGAATAAGGGTTTGACATTTAATTGTGTCAAACCCTTATTTTTTAATGCAAGAAAAATTATTTTGTTTCTGCTTCTTTATTTTTATCTCCTCTTCTTTTATCAGAATGGTGCTTTTTCATCCCTTTGTGGTGGTGATGGTTTATTTTTTCCCATTTCGAAAATTGTTCTGGAGACAAGATTTTTTTAACTCTTGCTTTCATTGCTATTTGCTCGTCTAGCATCTTGCTCTTCATAGCAAACATTTGGTCAGAGCTAGGTTTTTCTGTTTTTGACTTGTGGTCTTTCATGAAGGCTTCTCTTTTTGCCATCTGTTCTCCCATGATTTTACTCATTTCTTTTTGTTGGGATGCGTTCAAATCAAGTCCGAGTGTCATCTTTTTCAGCATTAGCTCTTGTCGTTGTGCAGGAGTGAAATTCTCCATCCCGTGATGCTGTTTTTTGCTTTCTGCGTTTTGCTTTCCTTGTGCGAATCCAGTGATTGTAATAAGAGCAATCAGTGCTGTTGTAAATACTTTTTTCATAATAGAATATTTTTCGTTTATAAGTTAGACGACAGAATGTCAAATAAACTTCGCTCATTATGAAGAGTTTGTGATTTGGTTAGGTTTTAATTAGGGTTTTTGAAAGGGTTAGTTCATGGTTTAAAGCAAAAAAAGGAACTTCAATATGAAGTTCCTTTTCTAAAATATATATGTTAACTAAAAGAATTTACTCCTTCAATCTACAAGCTTTTACATCACCTTCAACAACAACTTCTGTCATTCCTAAAGCTGATAGGTTTTTCATGGCTTTGTCCCATTTTTTACCGCTTAATTCTGATCTTATTTTAAGTGAACCAAATTCCATTTGGTTATCATTTGCTTGCAAGATAGCTACAATTGTTTTCTCGTCTGCTTCTAGTTCAATTTGAACTACTTTCTTTTCTGGTCTCATTTGCGGAAACAACAATACCTCTTGGATAGAAGCATTATTAGTTAAGAACATCATCAAACGGTCCATTCCAATTCCTAATCCAGACGTTGGCGGCATTCCGTATTCCAAAGCTCTCAAGAAATCTTCATCGATAATTCCTGTTGCTTCATCATCTCCTTTTGCAGCAAGACGCATTTGATCTTCAAAGCGCTCTCTTTGATCAATTGGGTCGTTTAGTTCAGAGTATGCATTTGCTACTTCTTTACCACAAACCATCAATTCAAAACGCTCTGTCAACTCAGGATTATCACGGTGCTCTTTACAAAGCGGTGACATTTCTTTGGGATAATCGGTGATGAAAGTTGGCTGAATATAATTTCCTTCGCATTTCGCTCCAAAAATTTCATCTATCAATTTTCCTTTACCCATAGTGTTGTCCACGTCAATTCCCATACCACGAGCAGCATCAAACAATTCTTGTTCGTTTTTGCCAGAGATATCAAATCCAGTAAAATGTTTGATAGAATCGGTCATCGTCACACGAGCATACGGCGCTTTAAAACTAATTTGGTGTTCACCAAAAGTCGCTTCGCTAGTACCATTTACACCAATAGCGCAATGCTCCAACAATTTCTCTGTAAAATCCATCATCCAGTTGTAGTCTTTGTAGGCTACATATATTTCCATAGCGGTAAACTCAGGATTGTGCGTACGGTCCATTCCTTCATTTCTGAAGTTTTTCGAAAACTCATACACCCCATCAAATCCACCAACAATTAATCTTTTTAAATACAACTCATTCGCAATACGCATGTACAATGGCATATCTAGCGAGTTGTGGTGCGTAATAAACGGACGCGCCGCAGCACCACCGGGAATCGATTGTAAAACCGGAGTTTCAACCTCCAAATATCCAGCGTCATTAAAGTAGCCACGCATGGCGTTGAACAATTTGGTACGCTTAATAAAAGTCTCTTTTACATTTTGGTTTACCGTCAAATCTACATAACGCATACGGTAACGCAATTCGGCATCATTAAAAGCATCATGTACTTTTCCGTCCTCATCGATTTTCGGCAATGGCAACGGACGCAATGTTTTACTCAAAAATGTAAATTGATCCACGCGTATACATTGTGCACCTACCTTAGTAGTAAACAATTCACCTTCAATACCTATAAAATCGCCAAGATCGGTCAATTTTTTAAACACTTGGTTATAAAGTGTTTTGTCTTCACCCGTACACAAAACATCACGATTCACGTACAACTGAATACGCCCTTCGCTGTCTTGCAACTCGGCAAAACATGCTTTACCTTGATCACGTACACTCATCAAACGTCCAGCAACAATAACCTTCTTACCTTCTTCAAACGATTCTTTCACCTGCTTCGAAGTGTGATTTACAGGAAAAAGGTTCGCAGGATAAGGATTGATTCCTAGGTTGCGTAGGGCTTGAAGTTTCTCTCTTCGAATGATTTCTTGTTCTGATAGTGCCATTTTATGCTAATTTTAAGAGCGCAAAGATACTTTTTAAGTCGCTAAGATGCAAAGTTTCTAAGTTTCTAAGAAAAAGTTTTTTGAAGAGCAGAAAATTTGTGGTTTTATTTACTATTTGTCCTGCTTCCGACGCTTCGGGACACTCTATCTTTTTTGCCAAAAAAGCCAAAAAGGATGCCGTTTCGATCGGGACTATGTTTGAAGTAATTAGTTTTTAAAGTTATCTCATTGGGAAGATTTCCTTATCATCGTTAATTTGGCTAATTTCAAAATCGTAGTTGTGTTGCACTTTTATTTTGTTTAATAAAGTATAAATATCAACCTTGTTTTCAATGGAGATATTAAACCCCAGAATAACTCTTTTAATTTCAACTTGCGGAAATTCATCTAATACTTTCCTATTGTTTTTTGTTTGGTCAGAATTTAAATAAGGATGTCTTCCTTTTAAAAATAATTTGTTGAAATATTTCACTTCTTGATTTGAATTAATGTCTCTATAAATTGTTTCCAGTTTATGCTCATCATATTGTTGTTTATTTTCCTTCATTAAGAATCGCACTTCATTCTCAATGGAATATCTTTTAGATTTATGAAAAGCTTGTAGTTCAATTAAAAATTCAGCAAAATTATTAGGAATGAAATTATTGTTTTCTGCTGCAAATTTCTCAGTAAGATTCTTGATTTCCCTAATGGAGTTTAGTTTTTCATTTCCATAAAGGACTTTTCCTTGTATGAAAAATTCGGGATCTTTTTTTGTCAACTTCAATTCTATAATCGCTCCTTTGCCTTTATCTCCGTATACTTCCCACATAAAGTCATTTCTTTTTGTTTCTTCATTTGACTCGCATAAGGATAAACAAAATATATTTTCTTTTAACACTGTAATTGTATCTTCATCGATTCTGAATAATGAGTTATTATCTTCAAAAATAATTGAAGCAAAATTCAATTCTTTTTTATCCATGATATTTCCAAATTCAGACATTCTTAAAAAACCAGATTCTAAAATAGCTTTTAAACCAAATAACGAAGAGTAATGTATAAAGCTGTTATCTCCTTTGTACTCATAAACACTTCCTTTTAGTAAATGTATCGGAGATAGTTGTCCACTAAAATCATCTGCAGGTACTCCCGGAGTTGATTGCATAAAGCAGCTAGAAAATTTAGCTTTTGGCAGAATTGGATTGAGAACTTCTCTTTTAAATTTGTCTACATTCTCAAAATCACTAAAAATTCGTTCGTTATCTTGCATATGTATATTACTTGTTTTAATGAAAACGGAAAAATAATTAAATAAATTTATAGTTTTACTATTAGAATTAATAAATAAACACAATAAAGCAAATTTCCATTCTACACCCATAACCTTAATCATTACTATTATAAATTAAAACATAAAATTCACTGTTAATGAAATAGTATAAATATTAATCTTATGCTAAACAAAGGAAAAACTTCTTGAACCTTAGTTTCAGTTGGTGATTAAAAGATAAAACTACAAATACTACTATTGGTAGGTGGCTCTTGTAATATTTGTATCAAATTATTTGCTTTATTTATAGTATTACAGGCGATCGAAGCGTGATTAATGCATTTTTTGTAGTTTAAATCAATTTTTTTCTTTTAATCGATAATCAGGTGTTAAAATACGATGAAATTGAATTTTAATGTAAATTTGTAAGTAAAAAAAACAGTAATTTTGTTTTTTAAACAACAAAAACAAAATTTTAAAAATAAATTACAGACCATGAAGAAAAACTACCTTTTATTATTCTTTTGCTTTTTAGCTTCTTTTGCTATGCAAGCACAAAGCTTTACATTCAATAACATCAATTATACCGTCACAGATGTAAGTAACAAATATGTGAAAGTGAGTTATTTATCTACCTACACTGGTGCAATAAGTATTCCAACAACAGTGACGTATCTTAGTGACCCTTATACCGTTACAGCTATTGAGAATGATGCCTTTGCAAATCTGCCTATTACAAGTGTAGGCATACCTGATTCAGTTTTGTCAATCCAAGATAATGCCTTTACAGGTTGTACTAGTCTGGCAATGGTAACAATGAGTGACAATGTTACATCAATAGGAACGGGAGTTTTCTTTAATTGTAGTAATTTGGGTTCGATAACACTTCCAAATAGTTTAGTGAGTATTGGGTTTAATGCTTTTTCGGGTTGTTCAAATTTAGTTACAGCTGTGGTGGGTACGGGTCTGCAATCATTGGGACATAGTGCTTTTTATAATTGTGAAAAATTGGCATCCATTGCAATACCAAATGGCGTTACCACAATTGAATATGACACATTTACCGGTTGTTCAGCATTAGCAACAGCTACAATCGGGAATGCGGTTACAGCTATTAATTACGGAGCCTTTTTTGAATGTACCAGTTTAGCTAGTATTGTTATACCAGATACTATTCAAAATGTTGGATACAACGCCTTTTCAGGTTGTAGCAATTTAACAACTGTATCAATGGGTACGGGGCTGGAAACTTTAGGACATAGTGCATTTAATAATTGTGCAAAACTTAGTTCGATCAATTTATCAGACAATCTGATTACAATCGAAGATGATACTTTTGCAGGATGTTCAGCGTTAACGACTGCTATTTTAGGATCAACTTTAACCTCCATTGGTAAAGGTGCCTTTTTTGAGTGTAGCAGTTTACAAAATATTACTATACCAGACAACGTAACTACAATAGGTTTTGAAGCTTTTTACGAGTGTACAGCATTAACTTCCGCAATTATAGGTTCTTCTGTGACAAGCATAGGAGATCGAGCTTTTATAAGATGTGCTGCTTTAGGTGGTATTGCGATTCCAAATGCTGTTGTAACTATTGGTAGTGAAGCTTTTGCTGATTGCTCAGCAATGACCACTGCAACTTTTGGTACAGCGTTAACAACTATCGGAACACTTGCTTTTTATAATTGTATTGCTTTGGAGAGTCTTGCTTTTCCAAACTCATTAACAACACTTGGAGCTAGTTCATTCTTTGCTAATGTAAAAGTGAAAACAATTGCGCTTGGTTCAGGTATTACAACTATTGGAGATAATAGTTTTGCATTTTGTCAAGCATTGACGTCAGTAAATATAGATGCGAGCACGCCGCCAGTGATCAATGCCAACGTTTTTGATGGGCTTACTTTGGCAACTATTGGTTTATCGGGGGCTAACATAGGCGCTTACCGTACTGCACCAGTATGGGCCAACTTCAAATCGGCTACATTAGGTCTTTCTGCCTTAGATCTTGTGGCCTTGCAGGTATACCCTAACCCTACAACAGATATGATTAATGTTCAGTTGCCAATCAATGTTACTTTAACTTCCGTTTCAATTTACAGTAGTACTGGTCAATTAATGCGTAAATCAATGAGCAGTCAAATGAATGTAGCCGACCTATCAGCCGGAAATTATATTGTAAGTATTGCAACTGACAAAGGATTTGTAAATAAGAAAATTGTAAAAGCAGTATTTTAATTTCGAATCAATTATTCTAAAATCATTCGTTTAGATTTTTTTTTTAGAAAACAAAAAGAATAATGAGATATCAAAAGCCAGGAGAATTTCTTCTGGCTTTTTTGTTTTATTCTCAATGTTGCATCATGCTTTTGTTGCTATTGTTTATTAATTTTCGATTATATTTGATTTTTATAAAATACAATTACTACAGATCAAAATGAGTTTTGACGCCCCAAGTTTTCAAGATATGTACAAACAATACAAGTCTCTCGTGTACAACGTGGCGCTTAGTTATGTGCAAAATGTTGAAGATGCCGAAGAAATTACTCAAGATGTTTTTGTACAATTGCATCAATCAATAGGCACTTTTAAAAGTCAGTCGAGTTTAAAAACTTGGATATATCGTATTGCAATAAATAAAAGTTTGGATTTTTTAAAGCATAAAAAAAGTCAAAAACGTTTCTTTATTTTTGGGAAACGATCGGATAACGAATATGAGATTCAAAATATTTCTAATTTTGAACACCCCGGAATTTTATTAGAAAACAAAGAAAAATCCAAATTACTTTTTGAAGTGATTAATGAACTAGTCGAAAAACAAAAAACAGCTTTTATCTTATCTAAAATTGATGGCTTGACTAATCCTGAAATTTCGGTGATAATGGAGATAACAGTTTCGGCTGTGGAGTCCTTGCTTTTTCGAGCAAAAGAAAACCTCAAGAAAAAATTAGGAAATAAATTTGATGAGTACCGCAAGAAATAAATATAAAAATAGTCTAATAGATAAGGGGACTTCAAAGTGACTTAGAAAGACACAGAAAAGAAGAAACCGAAAGGAAAGAACGATTAATGAAAATGAAATTTTAGGAAAATGGAAAAAGATAAATGGATAGAGGAGGTAATGGATACGGCGAACCAGATCGTTGAAGTTGCACCTGCAGATGGTTTGTATTTTCAAATTCAACAAAAGCTAAACGCGAAGAAAAAAGTTCGTAAAGAAGTGCTGTGGCTTGCAGCTGCTTCAATCGTGATTTTGGCATCGATCAATATTAAGGTAATTTATAGTGATCTTCAAGTAGAGCATGAAATTGAAGAAACTGCTCTAGTGGCTTCTGTGTCGGATTCGAATCAATTTTATTTTAGATAAATTATGAACAAAGTAAAAATACTAATAGTTGCTGTTATTGCCCTCGTACTTTTGAATATAGGGTTGATCGTATTTATGAAGGTTATGAAGTCTAGAGGGTTTAGCAACTCTAGAGGTGGAATGCGTGCTATGATTATCAAAAAACTTGATTTTGATGCCCAGCAGCAAGTACAATTTGAGGCCGCAGTAAAAATTCATAAAGCAAAAATTGATAGCTTGGACCAAGTCCAAAAAAACACCAAGGAAAGTTTGTTTTCTCAATTAACGCAACCCGAAGTTAACGAAAGGGCAAAAGATAGCCTGATTACTGTATTGGCAGAAAATCAAAAAGTAATTGAAAATGCTCACTTTGAGCATTTTAGAAAAATGAAATCTTTGTGTAAAACGCCAGAACAGCAAGAAAAATTCAAGGCACTTGTAAAAGAATTAGGTGAGATGTTTGCTCGCCGTAGAATGATGCACCAAGAAGATCGTAGCAAGGTGAACTAATTTTTTTAGTAAAAAATGTTTTTGTTGCGCATGAGTTTGCATTGTTTATTCGTCAAAGTAATTCATTAACAAATAAAACCATTTTTGCGCCATGAGAATAAAATCACTTTTAACCATCGTACCAATAGTTACTGGGTTATTACTACTTAATTGTAGTAATTCAGATACTCCAAATGCAAGCATAGATACAAATGCTATTCCTGATGTTTACAAAAAAATATATGGAGCGACCAGTATTACGTCAGATGGTACTTTTATCACCATCAAATCCAATGGACAACCTGATCATAAGAGCGTATATTATGCAACTACAAATGCAAAATATGAAGCCTTTAGTGGGACTACATTTGGGAATACAACCTTCAAAAAAAATCCAAATACGATCAATAGCTCTTTAGCTTTTGTGTATAAGATTCCGTTACATCCCGTTATGGCTTCGACACATGCTTCAACACCTTTGGGGGCGATTGGTGTAGCAGTAAACGGTGTCCCTTTTTTCAACCAATATGCAGGCCCCAATCAACCATTGACAAATGAAATTACATCTTTTGATCAATATTGGGGGCATCCACAAGCTACTGGAATATATCATTATCATGTAGAACCAACCTATTTGACCCAAAGTAAAGGCAAAGAAGCGTTGATGGGTTTTTTACTAGACGGTTTTCCGGTTTACGGACCTGAAGAAAAAGGACTTGCCGTTTCGGGACTGGATGCTTATCATGGTCATGTTGGAGTAACAGCAGATTATCCAAACGGAATTTATCATTATCATGTTACAAATACAGATCCGTACATCAACGGTAGCGGATTTTATGGTACAGCAGGAACGGTTTCTAACTAGTCTCATATTGCAATTACTATAAATACTGCTCAATTTTTAATTTTTCCAATTTGATCCTATGTATCAAATCATTCTTAACTTACTTTTCTTTTGTTGTAGTCTTGTGCTTGTTCAGTCCTGCCA
The DNA here is from genome assembly GCF_003076455.1 of Flavobacterium faecale. Taxonomy (NCBI): domain Bacteria; kingdom Pseudomonadati; phylum Bacteroidota; class Flavobacteriia; order Flavobacteriales; family Flavobacteriaceae; genus Flavobacterium; species Flavobacterium faecale. The sequence goes on along the minus strand of NZ_CP020918.1, from coordinate 67,679 downwards.
GCAAAAAGAGGTTCTTATAGTCGAAAGAAATCCTCAAAAAACACCAGCACTTTACACGCTTGCTACAGACGAGGAATTTAATTTCAAACAAGATACCTTATACCTGAAAAACAGTAAGTATTCGGGAAAGCAATATATGCTGTATCCTTCAAAAGACACTGCATTTGTCAAAAGTTACTTGTTTGGCATGCTCGAAGGGGTTCAGAAACAATGGTACCCCAACGGACGACTAGCAGAGCAGCGGTTGTATGTTTCGAATAAAAAAGAGGGCAAACACTTGGGTTGGTGGTCGAATGGAAGTACTAAATACAATTATGAGTTTTATAATGATGAATACAACGGTACTGTTCTAGAATGGTATGAAACAGGACAATTGTTCAAAAAATTTCATTATGAGCAAGGTCATGAAGAGGGATCGGAACGGTTATGGTATCAAGACGGAAGTGTTAGAGCCAATTATGTGATCAAAAAAGGTAAGAAATACGGTTTAATCGGAATTAAATTATGTAAAAATCCAAATGAAAAAGTCCCTAAGATATAATGTGTTTTTACTTTTGGTCATCATAGGATTGACTAGTGCTTGCAAGCAAATCACCGAAGAAGAAGAGGAGGGAATGCCTTTTTATAATTCCCCTGAGTTCACACCGGAATGGATCACCCCCAAAAGTCCTTTTTACAACAAAATTCATACTATTCCGTCGTTTAGTTTTACCAATCAAGACGGTCAAAAAATTACCGAAAAGACAGTTGAAGGAAAAATTTATGTAGCCAATTTTATGTTTACCAGCTGCGGAAGCATTTGCCCAAGAATGACGGACAACATGAAAATTCTTCAAAATAAATTTGCCAATGACCCTGAAATTCTTTTGCTATCTCACTCCGTAACTCCAGAAATAGATAATGTTGCCAAGTTAAAAGAATATGCCATCCAAAAAGGGTGTGTTTCGGGCAAGTGGCATTTGCTCACAGGTGATAAAGCTGCCTTATATAGCTTAGCCAAAAAACAATATTTTGCAGGTGATTCCATTGGTTTTTATGGTAAATTAAACGATTTTCTACATACCGAAAATTTTATCTTAGTAGATGGTAAACGTCGTATACGTGGCGTGTACAATGGTACGCTAGCATTCGAGATGGATCGAATTGTAGAGGATATTGAAGTTTTGAAAAAAGAAGACTAAATAAACTTTTGGGTTTAATGCAAACCAAATACTATTTTGATTATCATTATAGGTATATTATTATATTCATTTATTTAAATAGCAATGATCTTTATAAAACGACTAACGTATTTGGTCTTATCAATAGTGGCTTGTAGCTGCCATGTGACCGAAACTATTTCTATTAACGAAGATGGTAGCGGTACAATTGAAGTAGAACAACTTCGAGATGAATACAGTTATATGACTTTGGCTGGTGAAAATTATTCGAAAGAAACCAAGTTTAAAGATACCTCTTATGTGTTCTTAGATTACATTTCGAAGTATAAAGGTAATTTTGATAAATATACTCCCGTTGAACAACAATTGTTTTCTAAGTTTAAGGAGGTTCAAGTACATGTCAAACAAAGCTCTTTTGAAAAAGAATTTCGAACAACACTTTCACAATCCTTTCAAAAGGTAGAAGAAGTTCCAGATTTGTATAAAACAGAAGATTATGCAGATGATTTGGCTAATAACTATGCATTGACCGCTGAGGAACATTATTTCACCATTCAATATTCCCTAACATCTGATCGCTTCAAGAGGATTGTAACTATCACAGATCAAGAAGGACTAAAGCGTGAAGTTGAAAAGTTTAATGAGTTAAAAAAGCAATATGTCAATTTTAAAGTGGTTCAAGATTACACGTTAAAGTATCATTTTTTTCGAAAAATAAAGTCAGTTTCTAATAATAATGCTAAAATAAGTCCCGATCGTAAATCATTCCAAATACAATATGTACTAACAGATTGTTTACAAAATCCTGAAATCACCGCTCTTGAAGTTATTTTCGAATGATAAAAGGAGGGTGAAAATTTAGAAATGGTTTTTTTAGCATTTGTAAAACTTGTAAATCGAATTAGTTAGAATGCTGCTCAAATATGGATAGTTATTTAAAGTTTGTATCTTTGAAAAAAAAACTTTCTATGCAATATTTTTTTCAAAAGACCGTACTGCTTTTTTCTATCTTCCTTTTAGTTTCTTGTAATTTTGTTGAAACCATTGATATTCAAGAGAATGGATCTGGTGAATTTGCTCTTGAAGTTGATGCTTCTGGGCTCTTGGCAATGGGTGGTGGTAAGATTGGTGAAAAGATGGGGATGAAAGAGAATCAGAAAGTGCTAGATTCTACCATTACTTTTAAATCTATTTTCGAAAGCAAAAAAGACAGTATAGCAAACTTAAGTACTGAGGAGCAAGCTGCCCTAAAACGTATGGAAAATACAGTTTTGCACATGAAAATGGATCCCGATAAGCAGGAATTTTTAATTGCTATGAATTCTCCTTTTTCGAAAATAGCTGAACTTCAGAATTTAATGGAAGGCTTTTCCGTTTTGAAAGATTTAAAGAAAACAAAATCAAGCAGCACAGATAAAAGCCCTTTTGGCGGAAGTTTTGGAGATAATAATTCCAAATTAAGTTTTTCATATGACGGAAAAACATTTAACCGAAATGTAGAAATGGTAAAGGAAAATCAAGTAGCCAAAGACTCTACCGGAATGTCAAAAATGCTTTTTGCCTCTTCGAGTTATACCTTAAAATATCATTTTCCGAAGCCTGTAAAATCAGTTTCAAATCCAGATGCCCTTTTTAGTGGTGATAGAAAAACGATAACGGTGCGTTACCCATTTGCAGAGTACATGGAGAATCCCGAAAAACTAAATCTTAATGTAGTATTTGAATAATGATAAACAAAAATGTCCAGCTTCAAGATTTAGGAAGCCTAGATTATAAAGCAGCTTGGGAGTATCAAGAAGAACTTTTCAAAGCGGTTGTCGATCTGAAAATCAAAAACAGAAGAGAAGAGGGCGATGAGCCAACACCTAATTATTTGTTGTTGGTCGAGCACCCTCATGTGTACACGCTAGGTAAAAGTGGCGATTTAACCAACTTATTACTTTCAGAAAAACAATTAGAAGCAAAAGGAGCTACTTTTTATAAAATCAATCGTGGTGGAGATATCACCTATCATGGTCCAGGTCAAATTGTAGGTTACCCGATAATAGACCTAGAAAATTTCTTTACAGATATTCATAAATATTTACGATTACTTGAGGAATCAATTATTTTGACACTTCAAGAATATGGACTAGAATGCGGTCGCAGCGATGGTGAAACCGGCGTTTGGTTGGGGGTAGGTACGCCCTTTGCACGCAAAATATGCGCAATGGGAGTCCGCGCTTCTAGGTGGGTGACCATGCACGGCTTCGCGCTAAACGTAAATGTAGATTTGGGTTATTTTGACAACATAATCCCATGTGGTATCCGCGGAAAAGCAGTTACCTCTTTAAACGTAGAGCTAGGCGTTGAAAAAGTAGACGAACAAGAAGTGAAAGACAAAATCGTTAAACACTTCGCAACCTTATTTGAGTGCATTATTGAATAATCAACTTCAAAAGTCAACTTCAAAAATCAATTTCAAAAGCCAACTTCAAAAATCAATTTCAAAAGTCAATTTCAAAGTTCAAAACTGGCGTTGTAAGGTATTTCAAAAATCGATATTCAATAATCTTCAATTAAAAATGTTTATAACGCCTTGTGTCTTTTGCGCTTCCTTTACGTGCTTAGCAATTAAATAAGTTCAATTTTAACCACAATGCTTTGGCTCCCTTTCCTTCGGAAAGGGCTGGGGAGAGGATTACAGTTCGAGCACCAATTGATCCGGCAGTAGTTTGAAACTCATTCGATGGTATTTTGTAGGGCCATATTTTTTTATGGCAGCTCGATGCTCTTTGGTAGGATAGCCCTTGTTTTTCTTCCAATTGTACATCGGGAATTCCTCATGAATTTTGTTCATGTACGCATCGCGTTCCGTCTTTGCCAAAACAGAAGCCGCAGCAATACTCAAATATTTAGAGTCTCCTTTTACGATGCTTTGATTCGGAATCGATTGTAACACTACAATTTCAGCTTTAGTAAATTTTTTGCCTGACTTGCTTTTCAAACCAAGCTTAGCATTTAAGGCCCTGTTACCATCAACGATGATGTATTCAGGAACAGTGTTGAGTTTTAAAACACACTCTTGCATCGCTTTCATGGAACTATTCAAAATGTTTATTTCGTCAATCTCTTTTGGGTACAAGTGCGTAACGGCATATGCCACGGCTTGACTTTCGATTATGGGTTTTAATATTTCTCGAACTTTTTCAGATAACTGTTTACTGTCGTTAAGTAGGTCATTGTCAAAATCAGTCGATAATATTACTGCAGCGGCCGTAACAGGTCCAGCCAAGCAACCACGACCAGCTTCATCGGTTCCAGCTTCCAATATAAAGGTAGAGAATTGTCTTTCGAGCATGAAAAATATTTTTAGAAAACAAAGATTGTAATTTTTTTGGATAATCTGCAATTTGATGCCGAACAATAATAGTAGTTTGAACTGCGTTACCATCTATTCGGTCTGTTTGTGGAGATTTGCTAAACTGTGCATGTGCTATATTCCGTTTCAAAAAAAGGTTTGAAAGATTACTAATGCTATCTGTAGCCATTCCTTTTGATGGATAATAACTAAGTAATACTTGCTATTTTTTTATAGCTTTTTATCGATTACCTTTGCCTCAATTAAACGTTAGTTCAAAAATTGCCTAATCAGTTGTCCCAATGAGAATACTCTTTTTTTTATGCTTATTACCTAGTTTGTTGTTCGCTCAACAAAAACCAAAAGAAGAAGCTCCCAGAAAGAGCCTAAGAACAGAAGAGGCAGACCCAAAAGATAGTACCAAAATAGCTACTGTAGATATGTATCGCTTTATTTCTATAGATAGAGATACCACTTATATCGATACCTCACTAACGATTCAAAAAGAGTACAGCCACAATTATTTGCGCAGAGATACCTTTGGTCTTTTGGCGTTTTCAAATGAGGGTCAGCCGTACAATACGCTGCAATATAGTTTAAATGACTTTTCGCCCTATCCTTCAATGGGTTTAAAGGGGAAACATTTTAGTTTTATTGAGGCAGGGCAGGTTCGCTACGCCTCTGTAGCTACACCTGTGACCGAGTTGTTTTTTAAATCGATTATTGGTAAAGGTCAATTGGTCGATTCTTATTTTAGTTTAAATATTCATCCAAGACTCAACTTTTCGTTGGCGTACAAGGGTATTCGCTCCGAGGGTAAATACATCAATCAATTTGCCAATTCTGGTCACTTTAGATTTACAGGTAGTTACAGCAGTAAAAATGGACGTTATATTGCCAACGGACATTTCGTATCCCAAGATATTTTGAATGAAGAAAATGGCGGAATCACAACCATTTCTGATTTTGAGAGTAATGACCCTAATTTTAGTGTCAAGCAAAGTTTAGAAGTGTATTTGACTGATGCCGAAACTTTTCTGAAAGGAAAACGCCTTTTCGTTGATCATAGTTTTCAGGTAAATCCCAAAAAAGGAGCCAATAACCTCTATATCAATCACCAATTCAATTACGAAAACAAATTTTTCGAATACAAACAACCTACCGTTGCTTCAACTGTTGGAACAACTACAGTATATCGCTTCGGTGATGCGTTTGTAACGTCAGACCTAAAAGATCAACTTCGATATAATAAAATGTACAACAAAGTTGGTGCTACTTATGAGAATACAACCTTGGGTAAATTTCAGTTTTTTGTAGACGATTTCAGATCTAATTTTTATTATTATAAAATTTATGTCCAAGAAAACGGTAATGTCATACCAGCATCGCTTACTCGCAGTATCAACTCTGCAGGTGGGCAGTATGATTACCAAAAAAACAAATGGACAGGTAAGTTTCTTTATACCAGATCAATCACGAATCAATCGTTATCAAATCTAGAAGCTAAAATGAAATTGGATCTCAACGACGATTTTCAATTCGATTTTCAATACCAAAACACTAACAAACTAGCAGCCGACAACTACAATTTATTTCAAAGTAGTTTTGTAAATTACAATTGGAGCAATAGTTTTAAAAACGAAAAAATCAATCGTTTAGCTGCCACGGCAGTTACGCCATGGGTTAATGGAACATTGACTGTACTTACACTTGACGATCATCTGTATTTTAAAGACGTTGCAACCACTGCCTCACAGCAAATTATTGCACCTGAGCAATATGGTAAAACCATTAGTTATGTATCCCTTAAGCTGAATAAAGAATTTAAATTTGGGAAATTCGGTTTTGACAACACTGTTTTGTACCAAAAGGTTAACCAAGAGGATTTAGTTTTAAACGTTCCCGAATTGGTCACTAGAAATACATTGTACTACACCAATTATTTTTTCAAAAAGGCACTTTTTTTACAAACCGGAATTAGCTTAAACTATTTTACAAAATACTATGCCAACGATTACAACGGAGTCGTAGGGGAATTTTTTGTGCAGAATCAAAAACAAATTGGTAACTATCCTAACCTAGATATTTTTGTTAATGCAAAAATTCAACGTACCCGAATCTTTATCAAAGCCGAACATTTCAACTCGTCATTCTCGGGCAATAATTACTATTCGTCACCGAGCACGCCATTCCGCGACATGGCCATTCGCTTTGGTTTAATCTGGAATTTCTTTAATTAAAGAGAGTAAGGAGCAAGCCTATTTTCGTTCACAATAACGTATGTCCCGCTCTTAGCAGTATCTTTTGTGAGGTGATTTGCTACGCATCACCTCACAAAAGGATACTTTGCTGCGATCGGGGCTACTAAGTACGACTGTTTCCCATAATATAGTTCGTAACAAAACAAATTTTCAAATCATAAATATTTTTTACCTTGACATTTACCGCCATAGATTTTGAAACCGCTACTTCTTTTCATCCGTGTTCAGTCGGAATCGTAACTGTAGAAAACGGCGTGATTGTCGATGAATATGTAACACTCATCAAGCCACCAAACAATGAGTACAATCCGTTTACAATTCGAGTACATGGCATTTATCCGCATCATACTGCAAACGCAAAATCATTTGCACAAGTATTTCCAGAAATCCAAAAAAGACTCCAAAATAGGGTAGTAGTAGCGCACAATGAGAGTTTTGATCGAGGCGTTCTAGCAAAATCAATGGCATTACACGGGCTTGATTATGAAACTTTAAACATTGGTGATCGCTGGGAGTGCACGGTAAAAATCTACAAGGCCAAAGGTTTAAAGCCAACAAAATTAAGTGATTGTTGTCAAGCTATGAATATCCAGCTTAATCACCACGAGGCTTTGTCTGATGCACGTGCTTGTGCTAAATTATTCCTGCTGAAATAGTTGTATTTCGTTTTGTAAATTTCCTTACTTTAGTCTTTTAGTTATAGTCTAAAAGGCCCTTACCATGAAAGAAGATTTTTTACATTACCTCTGGAAGTTCAAGAAGTTTGATGTCTTGAATTTGCAAACTACCAATCAAGAGCAAGTCACTATTCATTCCGTTGGCCAATATCTAGAGTTGGCTGGTCCTGATTTTTTTAATGCACAAATTTCAATTGGGAGTCAAAAATGGGCGGGTAATGTAGAGATTCATATCAAATCTTCAGACTGGTACGTGCACCATCACGAGCGCGATTCGGCTTATGACAACGTGATCCTTCACGTAGTATGGGAACACGACGCAGAAATTCTAAGACCTGATAATTCAGAAATTCCTGTATTGGAACTCAAAAACTACGTCGATAAAAATGTTTTTGTAAATTATCAATCCTTAGTTGCGCCTAAATCCTGGATTTATTGTGAAAAAGAACTAGCTACAATTGACTCTTTTTTATTCAAAAATTGGCAAGAGCGACTTTTCTTTGAGCGCTTAGAACGCAAGTCCAAATTTATTTATGACCTACTGCAACAAACCAACAATGATTGGGAAGCCGTTTTATTTTGTTTGTTAGCCAAAAATTTTGGTCTCAATACCAACGGACAAGCTTTTTTACAAATCGCGCAATCGCTACCATTTTCAGTCATTCGAAAAGAAAGCTTCGAGGTCGAAAATCTCGAAAGTTTACTCTTTGGTACTTCTGGCTTACTAGATTCAGAGAAAGAAGACAACTATTACAAAGATTTGAAGTTCCGATTTTTTTATTTACTACACAAATATCAACTTGATAAAGGCTATGCTGTTCCTGTTGAGTTTTTTAAACACCGACCAGATAATTTTCCAACTATCCGTTTGTCACAATTGGCCAATTTGTACCATTTGCATCAAAATTTGTTTTCTAAAATTGTCGCTGCCAAAACAGTTCCTGAGTTGTATGATTTGTTTCAAATCGAGACCGCTCCATATTGGCAAGACCACTATCAATTTGACAAAGTAAGTCCGAAGAAAAAGAAGCGTTTGTCACATTCCTTTATTGATTTATTATTGATCAATACCATTGTGCCGTTGCGTTTTGCCTACGCAAAGAGTCAAGGATCTGAAATTGCAGAAGATTTAATTGCATTACTTACTGAAGTGGTCTCAGAAAAAAATAGTGTTATAGATAAATTCAAATCATTCGGAATCAAATCAAAATCTGCTTTTGAATCACAATCGTTGCTGCAGTTGAAAAATGAATATTGTACGAAAAGTAAATGTTTACATTGCGCAATAGGGGTCGAGTTGCTGAAATCTACCTCAGTCTAGGAGGGAGTATTCATTTTTTTCGTAGTTTTGTAAAAAAGAGTACGTAAAGCGTTAAATTCATTCAGTATGTGTACTGAAATAGAATTTTAAGTAGTAAAAATGATGTCGTCCATTCTCCACCTTAAATTTTTTCTCGAAAAACATGGTTTTCATGTATCCTCTCGTCTAGCAGATAAGTTAGGAATGCGTGCCAATAGTGTGCGACTATTTTTCATCTATATTTCTTTTGTTACTGTTGGTTTGGGTTTTGGTGTTTATCTTATTTTGGCGTTTTGGCTTCGATTGAAAGATTTAATTCGTGCAAAACGCACCTCTGTTTTCGACTTGTAAAACAGGCTTTTTTTAAATAATACTAATTATAATAATACTATTTTGGCTGAAAAATCAGATGCTTGGGGCTCACGTGTAGGTTTAATTTTAGCAATGGCAGGGAACGCTGTTGGATTGGGTAATTTTTTAAGATTTCCGGTACAAGCAGTACAAAATGGAGGAGGAGCATTTATTATTCCCTATCTGATTTGTTTTTTAGTAATGGGTATCCCGTTGCTTTTTATCGAATGGTCTTCGGGTCGTTTTGGTGGTAAGTTTGGTAATCATAGCACACCTTATATCTTAGATTCTATGGTAAAAGGAAGGGTGCTTAAGTATATTGGCGTTTTTGGTATTTTTACCAATTTGGCCGTCGCCGCCTATTACTGCTACATTGAATCCTGGACCATGTCGTATGTGTTTCATTCCATTGGAGGTACTTTTGTAGGCATGAGTCAAGCTGATGTTGCAGCTTTCTTTGGTAACTATGTTGATATATCACATTCCACGACTGGAATTCCATATGAGGCTGTTGTCTTTTATGTTATTTGTTTGGTGATTAACACTTATATTCTTTCTAAAGGGTTGAAAGGAATCGAAAAAGTAGCTAAAATTGGAATGCCTCTTTTGATACTTTTTGGTGCTGTTTTGGCAATAAAAGGATTGACATTGGGAGATTCTGGAGCTTCAGAGATTTTTCCAGACGCCAATGCTTGGGATGGACTTAATTTTCTATGGACACCGCAATACAGTTCACTTTTAGATTTAAAAGTTTGGATGGCTGCCGCTGGGCAAATATTCTTTACGTTATCAGTGGGTATGGGTACAGTTCATTGTTATGCTGCTTATTTGGAGGAGAAAGATGATGTAGCTCTGAATGCTGTTTCTGCTGGATTCATGAATGAATTTGTAGAGGTTGTATTAGGTAGTTTAATTGTAGTGCCAATTGCAGCAGGTTATTTAGGTTTGGACTGGGTGATTCAAAACGCAGGTTTCGGAATGGCATTTCAAACCATGCCGTACTTGTTTCAACAGTGGGGGCCAGCTTTGGCTATGATCGCTGGAGTGCTTTGGTTCGGGTTATTGTTCTTCGCAGGTATAACATCTTCACTTGCTATGGGTACGCCTTGGATTGGTTTCATGCGTGACGAATTTGGTTGGAATCAAAATAAAGGAGCTTGGTCTTTCGGTTTTATTGCCTTGATTTTAGGGTTGCCAACTGTAATCTTTTTTCAAGAAGGCGTTTTTGATGAATATGATTATTGGGCAGGAACCGTAAGTTTGGTTGTGTTTGCAATGCTTGAAACAATATTGTTTTCTTGGGTTTTTGGTATGGAAAAAGGTTGGCCAGCTATTACGAATGGTGCAGATATCAAAGTGCCAATTATTTATAAGTATATCATTAAGTTTGTTACGCCTGTAATGTTGATCGTTATATTTGTAGGGTCACTTTTTAAACCAAAAGACAACGATTGGTCTGGTAACTTATCAAATTTGTTTTCGGGCAATTCTTGGGTATTAGATAATGGTTCTATTATAAAGACAATAACCCATGCAGGGATTAGAGAGCAAATAGCTTTAGCTACAGATCCTTCAGTGATTGCACAATTAGAAGATAAAATATTTTACTTAAACGGTGCTAGAATGCTATTGGTGGCATTGTTTCTATTTATCTGTGGATTGGTATACGTTGCTTTCCTTAAAAGAACAAGAGAAGGTAGAGCCACAGCTTAATGTTTAATAATATATAAATACAACAGCAAGTCCTTTGATAATCATTGGCACTTTCGATAAAAAATAAAAGACAAAAGTATGAATACAGAAGCTTTAATAACGATGTTGCTTACGCAAGGAATTGTGGTCTCTTTTGCAGTTTATTTCTTTTACAAAGTTTTGACAATCAAACCAAAACAAGAGCCAGATTCGTTTTCAGAAAATGACGAAGTAAAAGAAAGACAAGAATAACAAAAAGGTTTATCCTTAATTTATAAGCATAAAAAAACATACAACGGAACAAAGCGTTCTGTTGTATGTTTTTTTATGTCTAAATAGTAACCAATACAAACTAATATGATTTATAAAATTGAGCGCAGTCAAAAAGTAAGTTGTGATTCTCGACTGTGCTCAAACTGATAATAAAACAATTTAATGATTGTTTGTAATTCAAACTAAGCCTACTTAGTATGTTATTCTTTATCTGGATTATTAAGAGTACTGTTTTTACGGCCGTAGAAATAGTAAATAATGATTCCAATTGCCATCCATATAAAGAGACGAGTCCAGTTAGTCCATCCCAAACCATACATCATTGCTAGACAAACAATAATTCCTAATGCTGGAACTACAGGTACAAATGGAGTACGGAATTCACGTACCATATTCGGCTCTGTTTTACGCAAAATAATCACGGCAGCACATACAAGTGTAAAAGCAAATAAGGTTCCGATACTTGTCATATCTCCAACAATATCTCCGGGAACAAAAGCAGCAAATAAACCAACAATGATTAAGATAGCTATATTTGCTTTGTATGGTGTTTTATATTTTGGGTGTAAATCACTAAACATTTTAGGTAGTAAGCCATCATTTCCCATGGCATAAAATACGCGAGATTGTCCTAACAAAAGCACTAGGATTACAGATGAAAATCCTGCCAAGATAGCGATCGTTACAAATTGCCCTAGCCATTGGTAACCAATCATATATTTGTTTATTGCAAAAGCAATAGAAGCTTCTTTACCACCGGTTCTAAAGTCTTCAACTGTTGCAACTCCTGTAAGTACATGAGCAAATAAAATGTATAAAAAAGTACAAACTACCAAGGAGCCTAAGATTCCAATTGGCATAGCTTTTTTAGGATTAATAGTTTCCTGTGCTGCGGTACTCACAGCATCAAAACCGATAAAGGCGAAAAAGACAGTACCAGCTGCACCTAGAATCCCCATTATTCCTCCGTACGCATGGTGAATTCCATGTTCATCAATAAAGACAGAAGGCTGCGGAATATAAGGGGTGTGATTTACAGGGTTGATAAAGTTCCATCCAATAACAATTATCAAAATTACAATTGCTACTTTTAAGATTACGATTAGACCATTAATGAATGCCGACTCCTGAATCCCTTTGATCAAAAGTAAACTAATGATACTCACTATAAATAACGCCGGTGCATTAAGAATACCATGTACGCCCTCTGCTGATGTTTGAAAAGGGGAGTGCGACCAAGCATACGGAATAGGGTCGGTATGGACGACGTTGATCAAAAGATCATTGAGGTATTCACTCCAAGCAATACCAACAGTAGCGGCACCTACGGCATACTCCAAAATTAAATCCCAACCAATAATCCATGCCAAAAACTCACCCATAGTCGCATATGTATACGTGTAAGCACTCCCTGCAATCGGAATCGAAGAGGAGAGCTCAGCATAACACAATCCTGCAAGGGCACAACCTACCGCTGCAACCATAAAGGCAATTGTAACTGATGGTCCTGCACTTTGAGCAGCTGCCGTTGCAGTTCTTACAAACAAACCAGCACCAATAATTGCTCCTACACCTAGTGCAACAAGACTCCAGGCTGTTAGCGTTCTCTTAAGTCCTTTCTCCGAGTCTGCTGCTTCTGCCAACAATTTCTCTAAAGGTTTTTTCTTCCAAATTGACATATAATATTCTTTTGTGACTATCTTTCAGAGTGTTTAGACTAACAATTTTTGGTTTTACATTTATTTCTTAGCATTTTTTACAAAACATTCTTAAGGGGTGATCTTCTGGTGGAACTCCTTAAAAAAGTGATGCAATTTGTTCCGTTGAGATAATTGATGGTTAAATTGTTAATTTAGTTCACTTACTAGATAGTATTGTTATTTTTAGGTGCCAAATGTATTGTATTTTCGAGAAAAAACAATAATTTTATTTGTGCGGATGCTAGTATTTTTTTTCAATAATTCATTCTATAAATAACGTGGGCAAAATGACAATAAAAAAGTACTTTGAATACTCTAGAGAGCAACGAAATGGCATTTTTGCTTTTGTGTTTTTAATTTTATTATTGTTTGGACTAACGGTATACCTGCAATACAATACCTCCTCAGACACTCTTTCGGCTGAAGAAACGGCATGGATGGCCACTCAAAAAGAAATCGATAGACTCAAATTGGAAGCTCCTGATGGTAAATTTGAACTTAGACCTTATAATCCCAATTTTATTACGGACTATAAAGGTTACAAATTAGGAATGTCTGTTCAAGAGATCGATCGCCTACTGGCTTTTAGAAAAACAAATCAATATGTAAATTCAGCAGCCGATTTTCAAAAGGTAACCAAAGTATCAGATTCATTACTTGCTGTAATGGCTCCATTATTTAAATTTCCAGACTGGGTGACCCATAAAAAAGAGAATAATGGTTATGTGAAATACGAAAAACAAACTTTTGCTAAGGCAGATAAGATTCCGATTCTAGATGTCAATGCAGCAACCGCCGAAGATTTCATGAAAATAAACGGGATAGGAGCTGGATATTCAGATCGAATTATCAAGTTTAGAGAGGGTGTAGGCGGTTTTGTGTCCATGCAGCAAATGGAAGATGTGTGGGGTTTGCCTCCAGAAGTACTTACCAAATTAGAAGCTAGTTTTCGAGTAGAAAAGCAACCGGTACTAAAAAAAATAGACATTAATAATGCCTCCGTAAAAGAGATTTCTGCTTTTCCTTATTTCAGGTATGCAATGGCCAAAGAGATTGTAATGTGCAGAAGCATGAATGGAGATTTTAAAAATGCAACTGATTTAACAAAAATTAAAGGCTTGTCTATTGAAAAAGCCAATATTATAGCCTTATATTTGACCTTCTAAAATACAAAAACCATACGATGAACTTTGACTATAACGAGACGCAGTCTATGATTGCGCAATCCATAAAAGATTTTGCAGAAATTAATATTCGCCCGTTTATAATGGAATGGGATGAAGCTCAAATTTTCCCTGTGCCTTTATTCAAGAAATTAGGCGAAATGGGTTTTATGGGTGTTTTAGTTCCCGAGGAGCTTGGTGGTTCGGGCTTAGGGTATCATGAATACATCACGATAATCGAAGAAATTTCAAAAGTAGATCCTTCAATTGGTTTGTCTGTGGCGGCACACAATTCACTTTGTACCAATCATATTTTGACTTTTGGAAATGAAGAACAAAAGAAAAAATGGATTCCAAAATTAGCTACTGCAGAGCACATTGGTGCGTGGGGTTTAACAGAGCACAATACAGGTTCTGATGCGGGTGGAATGAATACAACTGCCAAAAAAGATGGTGATCATTGGATCGTTAATGGAGCAAAAAATTTCATTACCCATGCCATTTCTGGTGATATCGCAGTTGTGATTGTTCGTACAGGTGAGAAAGGTGATTCTCATGGAATGACCGCTTTTGTATTCGAAAAAGGGATGGAAGGTTTTACCTCAGGTAAAAAAGAAAATAAATTAGGAATGCGTGCCAGTGAAACAGCCGAGTTGGTTTTTGATAACTGCCGCATACCAGATGCTAACCGTTTAGGTGAAGTAGGGGATGGTTTTGTTCAAGCCATGAAAATTCTTGATGGTGGTAGAATATCAATCGGTGCACTTTCGCTCGGGATCGCCAAAGGTGCTTATGAAGCAGCGCTTAAATATTCAAAAGAAAGACATCAATTCGGGAAACCTATTAGTGCTTTTCAAGGAATTTCGTTCAAGCTTGCTGATATGGTTACTGAGATTGAAGCCTCAGAATTGCTTTTGCATAAAGCTGCTTTCTTAAAACAGCAACACAAACCTGTAACGACTATGGGGGCCATGGCCAAAATGTATGCGTCAGAGGTATGTTGCAAAGTAGCAAACGAGGCCATCCAAATCCATGGAGGATACGGATATACAAAAGATTTCCCAGTAGAAAAATTCTATCGTGATGCCAAATTGTGTACCATTGGTGAAGGAACTACCGAAATCCAAAAAGTAGTAATCGCAAGAAATATTTTAAAATAGTCCACAAAAGATATCAAGTAAAAGGAGTTAAATCATTGGATTTAGCTCCTTTTCTTGTTTAAGCTCCTTTTATGTGGGCGTGACCCGTGAGAAAAACACGGGTCGGGCTCTACGCTATATCTTTTGTGTCGTCCCAAAAAAAAATGGGACCACACAAAAGGATAACGCTGCGATCCCTCACGCAAACCAGTAAACATAGGTTGATCCCGTTTAACTACATGTGAATGATGGCCGGAATTTATTTGTTATTGGAGAATGGTATTTTAATCAATAATGTTTTTTTGTAGTTCTAAAAATAATTGTCTTTGAATACGTTGGAGGCTTTTGATGATGGAGGTGTTTACCGGTTTTGAACTAGATTAAAAAATTTTTAAACTTGGAGTTGGTCAATTCAAAATAAAGACTACCTTTGCACACTTAACGAAAGGGGGTGTCAAAATTATGTTAATTATACCAATTAAAGACGGAGAAAATATCGATAGAGCACTAAAGCGCTATAAAAGAAAATTTGATAAAACTGGAACAGTGCGTCAATTAAGAGCTCGTCAAGCTTTTATCAAGCCTTCTGTGAAAAATAGAATCAAAATTCAAAAAGCAGCTTACATCCAAAACATGAAAGATGGTTTAGAGAGTTAGTAGTTTCTTGATAGAAATAAATAAGAATAGCATTGAAGTTTAATACTTCAATGCTATTTTTTTTGTGTTAAAAAAAAACTTTGGGTATTTCTTTTTGTGTAAGAAAATAATTTATATTTGTTTTTTTAATTTAAAAAAATAAGTAATTTATGGAAACAAAGAAGCTAATAGTGTTTGAGGCTTTGCTTTGCTGTTTAATTCTTGTTTTTAGTCAATCTAAGAAAAACGATTTTTACGAGGCTCCGCCTCAAATTGTGGTTGTTTAATCAATTGATGATTTAAGTATTAAATATGGCTTGGTTTATTTTGATGCTAAGTAGCTAGGGAAGAAACTGATGCGAGATTGTAACCCTCTGGCGCTAAATGTATTTGAAGTAAGTGGAAATTGTGTTGATTTAAACGGATAAAATAAAATGAAAATAATGAAGAAGTTAGTAATTTATACAATTGTTTTTTTGTTTGCAAAGCTTGGAATAGCGCAAACGGTAAAGGTTAGTGAACGTTTATTTAAAGTTAACATATTATCCCCGGGTTTAGGCTATGAATGGGGTGTTGGTAGCAATTCGACCTTTAATGTTGATATGAATTTATCTTTAGGAGGGGTTAATGATAACAATGGCCAGTTGAAGGTTTTGGCAGTTCCTTTTGTTAGAGGACAATATCGTTTTTATTATAATTTGGATAAACGTTTGGATAAAGGTAAATCCATAACTGGAAATTCTGGCGGTTTTGTAGCGCCGTCTATTAGTTATTATGGAAAACCGATTAATGATGATTTTCATATTAGTACTTTAGACGGGTTTACGGCTGGAGCTGTTTGGGGTTTTCAAAAAACATATAAATCAGGTGTGAATCTAGGGGCTAACGCTGGGCTTGGTTATAATATTAGTAAAAACCAAAATAATAGTATTGTTCCAATATTGAATTTTACAGTTGCATGGGTTATTTTAAAATAAGTAAAGTATTATTTATAGTTATTGTCAATACTTTTTGTGTGAACGCACAAAAAGTATTGGCTTTTTTAGGAGCGGGACAAAACATTAATACGTCTTTTGATAATAATGGTTATTTAAATCTTTCTACAGGTGTTCAATATAATTTGGAGGGTTTTATCAAGCCAGAGATAGAAATGAGATTCTTTTTTGGGTCTTTACAGAATAATACTACTTATGATATTATAGATCCTTCTTTACGTTCAAAAGATGTTTTTACAAACTTGCAAGCATTTAATTGGAGTATTACACCCAATTTTTCTGTTTCTATTGATGAAGATGATTATTGGTATTTGGCGGTAAAACCAAAATATAATTATGCCGAAATAAAGGCAACCGATAGGGTTATACTGTATCAAGGTTCAAAGATTATTCGCTCAGAAGAAATTCGTAAAGGAGTTAGTCGTTCTTTTGGTTTGAATTTGGGGGTTATTGGAAAATTATGGTCAGAATCGTTTGATTCAATTTTATTGTCTGTTTTTATGGATAATATTAATTTTAATAAGGTTGTTAAAAAAACAAAAGAGATAGATGTCGATACCAAATACAATTTAGGTTTTGAAGTAACGTATTACTTTAGTTTTAGAAAGAAAAAATAGAACGAATTACACAAGTAATTACCGTTAGTATTCAAAGTTTGTTAACTTTGAGTATTAACGGTTTTTTTATGAACGGAACAATTACAGCTTTTATAGATTATTTGCAAAAAGAAAAGAATTATTCTGTGCATACATTGACTGCGTATGAAAAGGATTTGATTGAATTTAAAGATTTTAATAAGTCGTCCTTTGACGAGGATACAATCGATAAGGTAGGTTACAGTCAAATTAGATCCTGGATTGTGTTTTTAGTAGACAAAGAGTTGTCTGTTGTAACGGTAAATAGAAAAATGGCTTCCTTAAAAGCTTTTTATAAATTTCTATTAAAATCAAAGCAGATAGAGGTGAGTCCTATGTTAAAGCACAAAGCTTTAAAGGGGTTTAAGTCGCTGCAAATTCCGTTTTCAGAGAAAGAGATGAATCTCGTTTTAGAGGAGTTTCATGTTGGTGTGGGTTTTGAATCTGTGCGAAACCATGCGATAGTAGAGTTGTTTTATACCACTGGTATGCGTAGAGCAGAATTAATTGAGTTGAAAACAGTAGACCTTGATTTGGTTGAAGGGCGTGTGAAAGTAATTGGTAAGCGTAATAAAGAACGTATCATTCCGGTTTTAACCGTTGTAAAAAAGTCGCTGCAAGAATATTTGCGGCTTAGATCTCAATTAGAGGCGATTGAGGATTCTGAGTATTTTTTTCTAACAAAAAAAGGACAAAAATTA
The DNA here is from genome assembly GCF_003076455.1 of Flavobacterium faecale. Lineage (NCBI taxonomy): Bacteria > Pseudomonadati > Bacteroidota > Flavobacteriia > Flavobacteriales > Flavobacteriaceae > Flavobacterium > Flavobacterium faecale. The sequence continues at coordinate 49,656 of NZ_CP020918.1, read as the reverse complement.
AATAATTCACTTGTCTATCGAGTCATAAATGCTTACTTTAGTCAAGCTTCAGAAAAGGTAAAAAAGAGTCCACACGTTTTGCGACATACTTTTGCCACTCATTTATTAAACAATGGAGCAGATTTGAATTCAGTAAAAGAATTATTAGGACATGCTAGTTTGGCGTCAACTCAAGTATACACGCATAGTAGTTTGGTAGAACTTCAAAAGGTGTATCAAAAGGCCCATCCTAGGAATAAATAATAATTCAATGTTTAACCATTAAATAAGTTTTGATTATGAAGGTAAGTATTCATGCAGTCAACTTTAATGTTGACGGAAAATTAGTTAATTTTGTTCAAGAGCGAATGGATAAATTGGAGAAATACTATGGAAAGGTAGTGTCTTCAGATGTTTATTTGAAGGTTCTCAATACAAGTGATAAGCAAAATAAAATTGTCGAGGTGAAAATAAATGTACCTGGAAACGAATTTTTGGTGAAGAAACAGTGCAAATCTTTTGAGGAGGCAATGGAGCTTTCATCCGGTTCTCTAGAACGATTGTTAGTTAAAACGAAAGAAAAAACACGAACTCAAACATAATTTAAAAATTTATTCAAAAAATGTTTTAATTCAGAGATAAAATCTATACATTTGCAGTCCGTTAGAAATAGCGGACTTTTTTATTGAATTGCCAGCGTAGCTCAGTTGGCTAGAGCAGCTGATTTGTAATCAGCAGGTCGTGGGTTCGAGTCCCTCCGCCGGCTCTAATGAAACTGAGGTTTTTGAAAGATTGTAATAAGATAAAAAAGAGGGGAGATACTCAAGCGGCCAACGAGGGCAGACTGTAAATCTGCTGTGTGAACTTCGCAGGTTCGAATCCTGCTCTCCCCACGAATGAAAGTTTTGAGTTTAAAGTTATTTGATTAGCTTTGCACTCGAATTTGAGATTTCTCTGCCGACTTAGCTCAGAGGTAGAGTGCTTCCTTGGTAAGGAAGAGGTCACGGGTTCAATTCCCGTAGTTGGCTCAATAAAAAATTTTGAACACTAATAAATTAATAAAGATTAAAATCTAAGTAAAATGGCAAAAGAAACCTTTAACCGTTCGAAACCACACTTAAATATTGGTACAATCGGACACGTAGATCACGGAAAAACTACATTAACTGCTGCAATAACTAAAGTGTTATCTGATGCTGGTTACTGTCAAGCGAAATCTTTTGATCAAATTGATAATGCTCCTGAAGAAAAAGAAAGAGGTATTACAATTAATACATCTCACGTAGAGTATGAAACAGCTAATCGTCATTACGCTCACGTTGACTGTCCAGGTCACGCGGATTACGTAAAAAACATGGTTACTGGTGCTGCTCAAATGGATGGTGCTATCCTTGTAGTTGCTGCAACTGATGGACCAATGCCACAAACTCGTGAGCATATCCTTTTAGGTCGTCAGGTAGGTATTCCTAGAATGGTTGTATTCATGAACAAAGTGGATATGGTTGATGATGAGGAATTATTGGAACTTGTTGAAATGGAGATCAGAGACTTATTGTCTTTCTACGAATATGATGGTGATAACTGTCCAGTTGTTCAAGGATCTGCTTTAGGTGGATTGAATAACGATCCAGCTTGGGTACCAAAAATCATTGAATTGATGGCTGCAGTTGATGCATGGATCGAAGAGCCAGTACGTGATACTGAAAAACCTTTCTTGATGCCAGTTGAGGATTCATTTACAATTACTGGTCGTGGAACTGTTGCTACAGGTCGTATCGAAACTGGTATTGCAAACACTGGAGATCCAGTTGAAATCATCGGTATGGGAGCTGAAAAATTGACTTCTACTATTACAGGAGTTGAGATGTTCCGTAAAATCCTTGATAGAGGAGAAGCTGGAGATAACGTAGGTTTATTGTTAAGAGGTATTGATAAAGCTGATATCAAAAGAGGTATGGTTATTATTAAGCCAGGTTCAGTAAAACCACACAACACTTTCAAAGCTGAGGTTTATATCTTGAAAAAAGAAGAAGGTGGACGTCATACTCCATTCCATAACAACTACCGTCCACAGTTCTACGTACGTACAACTGACGTAACAGGAGTTATTACTTTACCAGAAGGTGTAGAGATGGTAATGCCAGGAGATAACTTAACAATCAATGTTGCTTTGTTAAGCCCAATCGCAATGAATGTTGGATTACGTTTCGCTATCCGTGAAGGTGGTAGAACTGTAGGTGCAGGTCAGGTAACTGAGATTGTAGCATAATTCAAATTAAATTATATAACCAGCAACTTTTTTAGTTGCTGGTTTATTCTACGGGCGTAGTTCAAGGGTAGAATAGCGGTCTCCAAAACCGTTGATGGGGGTTCGAATCCCTCCGCCCGTGCTATAAAAAAATTAAATCTAATGGCAAAAATTGGTAATTACATTTCAGAGGCATTTGAAGAATTAAAATCAAATGTAACTTGGCCAGAATGGGCTGAGGTGCAGCGACTAACAATTGTTGTGGCTGTTTTTTCAGTATTGTTTGCTTTGGCAACATGGGGAGTAGATGAAGTTTTTGCAAAAGCATTAGCAGGATTTTTTAACTGGATTAAAGGGTAATAATTGACATGGCAGAGAATAATTTAAAAAAATGGTATGTCGTTAGAGCAGTAAGTGGACAAGAAAATAAAGTGAAAGCTTATATTGAAACTGAAATCTCTAGACTAGGGATGGAAGATTATGTTTCTCAAGTGCTAGTACCTACTGAAAAAGTTGTTACAGTAAAAGACGGAAAAAAACTAGTTAAAGAAAAAGTTTATTTTCCTGGTTATGTAATGATGGAGGCGAATCTAGTTGGTGAAGTTCCTCACATTATTAAATCAATTACGTCAGTTATTGGTTTTTTAGGTGAAACTAAAGGAGGGGAACCAGTTCCATTACGTATTTCCGAAGTAAATAGAATGTTAGGTAAAGTAGATGAGTTAGCAGTTAATACTGACAACCATGCAATACCATTTAGTCTTGGAGAGACAATCAAAGTTATTGATGGTCCTTTTAATGGTTTCAACGGTACAGTTGAAAAAATTAATGACGAAAAGCGTAAACTTGAAGTTATGGTTAAAATTTTCGGAAGAAAAACACCATTAGAATTAAGTTTTATGCAAGTTGAAAAAGTATAATTTTTGTTACACTATAATAAATCATAACAATTGCTTCAATTAATTGTTGTGTTAAATTTTTTAAAAAATGGCTAAAGAAATTAGTAAGGTAGTTAAACTACAAGTTAAGGGAGGTGCTGCGAATCCATCGCCACCGGTTGGACCTGCTTTAGGAGCTGCTGGGGTAAACATCATGGAGTTCTGTAAGCAATTTAATGCTAGAACACAAGATAAACCCGGCAAAATATGCCCAGTACAAATTACTGTGTATAAAGACAAATCATTTGATTTTGTTGTAAAAACTCCTCCAGCTGCTGTCCAATTGTTGGAAGCTGCAAAGCTAAAGTCTGGATCAGGTGAACCAAATCGTAAAAAGGTAGCTAGTGTTACTTGGGAACAAATTAGAGCTATTGCTGAAGACAAAATGCAAGACTTGAATGCTTTTACTGCAGAAGCTGCAATGAGTATGATTGCTGGAACAGCTAGATCTATGGGTATAACTGTATCAGGAGACTCTCCTTTTTAATTAAGAGAAAGACATGGCAAAATTGACAAAAAAGCAAAAAGAGGCTGCTTCAAAAATTGAAAAGAACAAATTGTATTCTTTAAAAGATGCTTCTGCATTGATTAAAGCAATTGCTTCTGCAAAATTTGATGAGTCTGTTGATATCGCGGTAAGATTGGGTGTAGATCCAAGAAAAGCGAATCAAATGGTAAGAGGTGTAGTTACATTACCTCACGGAACTGGAAAAGATGTAAAAGTATTAGCATTAGTTACTCCAGATAAGGAAGCTGAAGCTAAAGAAGCTGGAGCAGATTTCGTAGGTTTAGATGAGTACTTACAAAAAATTAAAGATGGTTGGACAGATGTTGATGTGATCATCACTATGCCAGCTGTTATGGGTAAATTAGGTCCATTAGGTCGTATATTAGGACCTAGAGGTTTAATGCCTAACCCTAAAACAGGTACAGTAACTATGGATGTTGCTAAAGCTGTTGCAGAGGTAAAAGCTGGTAAAATCGACTTTAAAGTTGATAAAACTGGAATCGTACATGCAGGAATTGGTAAAGTTTCTTTTGGAGCTGAGCAAATTTATGACAATGCACACGAAATTATTCAAACATTAATCAAACTTAAACCAACTGCTGCTAAAGGTACCTACATTAAAGGTATTCACCTTACAAGCACTATGAGTCCTGCAATTGCATTGGACCCTAAAGCAGTATAATTGGTAGTTAATAATTTTTAGTATGACTAGAGAAGAAAAATCAATCGCGATTGAAGAATTAACTGCACAGTTAGCTGGTACAAATATTGTTTATGTAGCAGATATTTCTGGATTAAATGCAGAAACTACTTCAAACTTGAGAAGAGCTTGTTATAAAGCAGGTATTAAATTAGAAGTTGTAAAGAATACATTACTTGCAAAAGCAATGGAAACTTCTGAAAATAGTTATGGTGAATTACCTTCTGTATTGGTTGGGAATTCAGCTATCTTTATTTCAGATGTAGCTAATGCTCCAGGTAAAATCATTAAGGATTTCCGTAAAAAATCATCTAAGCCAGTTTTAAAGGGTGCTTACGTGAACGCTGAGGTTTATATTGGAGATGACCAACTTGATATGTTGGCTACAATTAAATCAAAAGAAGAATTACTTGGAGAACTTATTGGATTACTTCAATCACCAGCTCAAAGAGTTATCGCTGCACTTCAAAACAAATTTGCTGGAGAAGAGCAAGCTGAAGAAGTTCAAGCTGAGGAAGCTTAATATTTATAGAGAAACTCTCTGTTTATATTATTAAAAAAGCGCACAATAAACAAAATATAATTTTACAAATCATTTTAAAACGATAGAAAAAATGGCAGATTTGAAACAATTCGCAGAACAATTGGTTAACCTAACAGTTAAAGAAGTTAACGAATTAGCAACAATATTAAAAGATGAGTACGGAATCGAACCAGCTGCTGCTGTAGTAGTTGCAGGTGCAGGTGGTGGAGAAGCTGCTGCTGAAGAAGCTCAAACTGAATTTACAGTTGTATTGAAAGAAGCTGGTGCTTCTAAATTAGCAGTTGTGAAAATGGTAAAAGAACTTACAGGTTTAGGTTTGAAAGAAGCTAAAGATGTAGTTGATAGCGCACCATCTAATGTTAAAGAAGGTGTTTCTAAAGAAGAGGCTGAAGGTCTTAAAAAATCTCTAGAAGAAGCTGGAGCTGTAGTTGAGCTTAAATAGTTAAACTTAGTTTAAAGAATAAGGTTTAGGTCTTGGGTTTAGTAACCCAATGGCCTAAACCATTTTTCGTATAACAAAAGTCTAGAATTTGATTCGTCATTTTTAGCTTTTGTATTTTATGTTTTACTCCATTACGAGGAAAAAAAGTTAACAGATAATAAGAAAGTAGTTATCCTAAATTGATTTTTAAAGATGTAATGGTTGTAGAATTCAGTATTTAGGCATTTGCCTGATACAAAAAAATTACTTTTATAATCAAAATTTTGTCCATTGATGATAACAAATCAGACTGAAAGATTGAATTTTGCCTCTACAAAAAACATTCCTGCATATCCAGATTTTCTAGATGTTCAGGTTAAATCTTTTCAAGATTTTTTTCAATTAGAAACTAAATCAGATGAAAGAGGCAATGAAGGACTTTATAATACCTTCATGGAAAATTTTCCAATTACAGATACAAGAAATAACTTTGTATTGGAATTCCTAGACTACTTTGTAGATCCACCACGTTACACAATCCAAGAGTGTATCGAAAGAGGTTTGACACACAGTGTACCTTTAAAAGCAAGGTTGAAACTGTACTGTACAGATCCAGAACACGAAGACTTTGAAACAATTGTTCAAGATGTATATCTTGGTACAATTCCTTACATGACACCAAGCGGAACATTTGTAATTAATGGAGCTGAACGTGTTGTTGTTTCTCAATTGCATAGATCACCAGGGGTTTTCTTTGGTCAATCTTTTCATGCTAATGGTACAAAATTATACTCTGCTAGAGTAATTCCGTTCAAGGGATCTTGGATTGAATTTTCTACAGATATCAACAGCGTAATGTACGCTTACATTGACAGAAAGAAAAAATTACCTGTTACTACTTTATTCCGTGCAATCGGTTTTGAAAGAGACAAGGATATCCTTGAAATCTTTGACCTTGCGGAGGAAATTAAAGTTTCTAAAACAGGTCTTAAAAAATATATCGGTAGAAAATTAGCTGCTCGTGTATTAAACACATGGCATGAAGATTTCGTAGATGAAGATACTGGTGAAGTAGTTTCTATCGAACGTAACGAAATAATCCTTGATAGAGATACAATTATCGATAAAGATAATGTGGAAGAAATCATTGATTCTAACGTTAAATCTATTTTGTTACATAAAGAAGATGCTAATCAAGCTGATTATGCTATCATCCACAATACGTTACAAAAAGATCCAACAAACTCTGAAAAAGAAGCTGTTGAGCATATCTACAGACAATTGCGTAACGCAGAACCGCCTGATGAAGAAACTGCTCGTGGTATTATTGATAAATTGTTCTTTTCTGACCAACGTTACAACTTAGGTGAAGTAGGTCGTTATAGAATGAACAAAAAATTACAGTTGGATATCCCAATGGAAAAGCAAGTGCTTACCAAAGAAGATATCATAACTATCGTGAAGTATTTAATTGAGTTGATTAATGCGAAAGCAGATATTGATGATATTGACCACTTATCAAACCGTCGTGTTAGAACAGTTGGAGAACAATTGTCACAACAATTTGGTGTTGGTTTAGCACGTATGGCTAGAACTATTCGTGAGAGAATGAACGTTAGAGATAACGAGGTGTTTACACCAATTGATTTGATTAATGCTAAAACATTATCATCAGTTATCAACTCTTTCTTTGGTACGAACCAGTTGTCTCAATTTATGGATCAAACGAATCCATTAGCTGAGATTACGCACAAGAGAAGATTATCTGCCCTAGGACCTGGTGGACTTTCGAGAGAAAGAGCTGGTTTTGAGGTTCGAGATGTTCACTATACGCACTACGGACGTTTATGTCCTATTGAAACTCCAGAGGGACCAAACATTGGTTTGATTTCATCTCTTGGTGTTTATGCGAAAGTAAACGGAATGGGATTCATCGAAACACCTTACCGTAAGGTAACTGATGGTGTAGTTGATTTAGTATCTACTCCAATTTACTTAAGCGCTGAAGAAGAAGAAGGAATGTTAATCGCACAAGCGAACATTGCTATGGATGATACAGGAAAAATGACTTCTGACTTTGTAATTGCACGTCAAGAAGGTGATTTCCCTGTTATTACGCCATCTGAGGTACATTATACAGACGTTGCACCAAACCAGATTGCTTCTATATCTGCATCTTTGATTCCTTTCTTGGAGCATGATGATGCGAATAGAGCCTTGATGGGATCTAACATGATGCGTCAGGCCGTTCCATTAATACGTCCTGAAGCTCCAATTGTAGGTACTGGTCTTGAGCGTCAAGTAGCTTCTGACTCTAGAGTATTAATCAATGCTGAAGGGCATGGTACTGTAGAATATGTTGATGCTAATATCATTACAATTAAATACGATCGTTCTGAGGAAGAAAGAATGGTTAGTTTTGAATCGGATGATAAAACATACAATCTAATTAAATTTAGAAAAACCAACCAAGGAACAAGTATTAACTTGAAACCAATCGTAAGAAAAGGGGACAGAGTTATTCCTGGTCAAGTTTTATCTGAGGGGTATGCTACTCAAAATGGTGAGCTTGCTTTAGGTCGTAACTTGAAAGTGGCGTTTATGCCATGGAAAGGGTACAATTTTGAGGATGCAATCGTAATTTCTGAAAAAGTTGTTCGTGATGATATCTTTACTTCAATCCATGTAGATGATTACTCATTAGAAGTAAGAGATACAAAATTAGGTAACGAAGAATTAACGAATGATATTCCTAACGTTTCTGAAGAGGCTACTAAAGACTTAGATGAAAACGGTATGATTAGAATTGGTGCCGAGGTTAAACCTGGTGATATTCTTATTGGAAAAATTACACCAAAAGGAGAATCTGATCCAACTCCAGAAGAGAAATTGCTTCGTGCAATCTTCGGAGATAAAGCAGGTGATGTAAAAGATGCTTCATTGAAAGCTTCTCCATCACTTCATGGTGTTGTTCTTGATAAAAAATTGTTTGCAAGAGCAGTAAAAGACAAAAGAAAACGTACGCAAGATAAAGATGCTTTGGGATCTCTTGAAATGGATTTCGAAGTTAAATTTTCAGACTTGAAAGATAAGTTGATCGAAAAACTTTTCTTGATTGTAAACGGAAAAACATCACAAGGTGTAATGAATGATTTGGGTGAAGAAGTTTTACCAAAAGGTAAAAAATATACTCAAAAAATGCTTTACGCTGTTGAAGATTTTGCTCACTTAAGCAAAGGTCAATGGGTAGCTGATGATGCAACTAATAAAATGGTTAATGATTTAATTCATAACTATAAAATTAAGTTGAACGATTTACAAGGTGGTTTGAGAAGAGAGAAGTTCACTATTACTGTTGGAGATGAATTGCCAGCTGGAATTTTGAAATTGGCTAAAGTATATATCGCTAAGAAACGTAAGTTGAAAGTTGGGGATAAAATGGCAGGACGTCACGGTAACAAAGGTATTGTTGCTCGTATCGTTCGTCATGAAGACATGCCTTTCTTGGAAGACGGAACGCCAGTTGATATTGTATTGAATCCACTTGGAGTACCTTCTCGTATGAACATTGGTCAAATTTATGAAACAGTTCTTGGATGGGCTGGTATGAATTTAGGTAAAAAATATGCAACACCAATTTTTGATGGTGCATCATTAGACCAAATTAATGCAATCACTGATGAAGCTGGTGTACCTCGTTTTGGACATACACATCTTTATGATGGTGGTACTGGAGAGCGTTTCCATCAAGCAGCAACCGTAGGTGTGATCTATATGTTAAAATTAGGACACATGGTTGATGATAAGATGCACGCACGTTCTATCGGACCATACTCATTGATTACGCAACAACCATTGGGTGGTAAAGCTCAATTTGGAGGTCAGCGTTTTGGAGAGATGGAGGTTTGGGCACTTGAGGCTTATGGAGCTTCTAGTACATTACGTGAAATCTTAACCGTAAAATCTGATGATGTTATTGGTAGAGCTAAAACGTATGAAGCTATCGTAAAAGGAGAGTCTATGCCAGAGCCAGGATTACCTGAATCATTCAATGTATTGATGCATGAATTGAAAGGTCTTGGTCTTGATATTCGTTTAGAAGAATAAAGAATAATCAATCACTGTAGAGACGTTGCATTGCAACGTTCTCTACTTTGATATTTATAAGAGTTTTTAAGATTTAGACCCGTAAACCGTTCCGATTTTTTATAGAAAGATTACCTTTTTATAATTAGCACTTTAATAACAATTAAAGTTTAGAGAAGTAATCCGAGGGATAGAGATGTTGCACTGCAATATCTGTACAAATCAATTTTTCAATTGCAATTAAATCAGTAGTAAAAACTATGATGAATAATAGAAATAATAACAATAATAAAGATAAAAATCCAATAAAAAGATTTAGTAAAATCTCTATCGGATTGGCTTCTCCAGAATCTATCTTGAAAGAATCAAGAGGTGAAGTTTTAAAACCAGAAACAATTAACTACCGTACGCACAAACCTGAGCGTGACGGTCTTTTTTGTGAAAGAATATTTGGACCTGTAAAGGATTTCGAATGTGCTTGTGGAAAATACAAAAGAATTCGCTACAAAGGGATCATTTGTGACCGTTGTGGTGTTGAAGTTACAGAGAAAAAAGTACGTAGAGATAGAGTAGGTCACATCAACCTTGTTGTGCCAATTGCTCATATCTGGTATTTCCGTTCTCTTCCTAACAAAATTGGTTATATCTTAGGTCTTCCATCTAAGAAACTAGATATGATCATTTACTACGAGAGATACGTAGTTATTCAAGCAGGTATTGCTAAAAATGCTGAAGGTGAATCAGTTCAAAGATTAGACTTCTTAACGGAAGAAGAATACTTGAACATATTAGACACTCTTCCTGCAGATAACCAATATTTAGATGATTTTGATCCTAATAAATTTGTTGCCAAAATGGGAGCAGAGTGTATTATGGACTTATTAGCACGTATTGACTTAGACCAATTGTCTTACCAATTACGTCACTCAGCTAATAACGAAACGTCTAAACAACGTAAAACTGAAGCGTTAAAAAGATTACAAGTTGTAGAGTCTTTCCGTGAGTCTAACTTAAACCGTGAGAACCGTCCAGAATGGATGATTATGAAGGTTGTTCCTGTTATTCCACCAGAATTACGTCCGCTTGTGCCACTTGATGGAGGTCGTTTTGCAACTTCAGATTTAAATGACTTATATCGTCGTGTAATCATCCGTAACAACCGTTTGAAAAGATTAATGGAGATCAAAGCTCCAGAAGTTATCTTGAGAAACGAGAAACGTATGTTGCAAGAATCGGTAGATTCATTGTTTGATAATACAAGAAAAGCATCTGCTGTTAAAACAGAATCAAACAGACCATTAAAATCATTATCTGATTCCCTTAAAGGTAAGCAAGGACGTTTCCGTCAAAACTTACTTGGAAAACGTGTGGATTATTCTGCTCGTTCGGTAATTGTTGTTGGACCTGAATTAAAATTGTTCGAGTGCGGATTGCCAAAAGATATGGCTGCTGAGTTGTTTAAACCTTTTGTTATTCGAAAATTAATCGAAAGAGGAATTGTAAAAACAGTTAAGTCTGCAAAGAAAATCATAGATAAAAAGGAGCCTGTAGTTTGGGATATTCTAGAAAATGTAATAAAAGGTCACCCAGTATTATTGAACCGTGCCCCTACTTTGCACAGACTAGGTATTCAAGCTTTTCAACCAAAATTAATTGAAGGAAAAGCAATCCAATTACACCCATTAGTATGTACGGCCTTTAATGCCGATTTTGATGGGGATCAAATGGCAGTTCACTTGCCATTAGGACCAGAAGCAATCCTTGAAGCACAATTGTTAATGTTGGCTTCTCACAATATTTTGAACCCTGCAAATGGTGCTCCAATTACGGTACCATCTCAGGATATGGTCTTGGGTCTTTATTATATGACCAAAGAAAGATTGTCTACTCCAGAAAAGAAAATTTTAGGTCAAGATCTAGTTTTCTACTCTGCAGAAGAAACAAATATTGCATTGAACGAAGGAAGATTAGAATTGAATGCTCGTGTGAAAATTAGAGCAAAAGATTTCAATGACGCTGGAGAATTAGTGTTCAAAATTATTGAAACTACTGCTGGACGTGTATTATTTAATGAAGTAGTACCACCTGCAGCTGGATATATCAATGAAGTATTGACTAAGAAGAACCTTAGAGATATTATCGGTCACGTATTAAATTCAACTAGTGTACCTGAAACGGCTGCCTTTTTGGATAACATGAAAGATATGGGGTACAAATTTGCCTTCAGAGGTGGATTGTCATTCTCATTAGGGGATATTAGAATTCCAGAACAAAAACCAAAATTGATCGCTGATGCAAGAGAGCAAGTAGAAGGAATTTCTGCTAACTACAACATGGGTCTTATTACAAATAACGAACGTTACAACCAAGTTATTGATGTATGGACTTCTGCAAATGCACAATTGACAGAATTGGCAATGAAAAATATTAGAGAGGATCAACAAGGATTCAACTCGGTATATATGATGCTTGACTCCGGGGCGAGGGGTTCTAAGGAACAAATTCGTCAGTTAACTGGTATGCGTGGATTGATGGCTAAGCCTAAAAAATCGACTGCTGGTGGTGGAGAGATTATTGAGAATCCAATTCTTTCTAACTTTAAGGAAGGACTTTCGATCTTAGAGTATTTCATTTCTACTCACGGTGCTCGTAAGGGTCTTGCGGATACGGCTTTGAAAACGGCGGATGCTGGTTACTTAACTCGTAGATTGCATGATGTTTCTCAAGATGTTATTGTTAACATCGAAGACTGTGGAACATTAAGAGGTGTTGAAGTTTCAGCATTGAAAAAGAATGAAGAAATTGTTGAATCATTAGGAGAAAGAATTTTAGGACGTGTTGCATTGCAAGATGTTATTAATCCTTTGACTAATGAAGTATTAGTTAAATCTGGTGAGCAAATTACAGAGGTTATTATGAAGGTAATTGAGGCTTCTCCATTGGAGAGAGTTGAAGTTCGTTCTCCTCTTGTATGTGAGGCGCCAAAAGGTATTTGTGCTAAATGTTACGGTCGTAACTTGGCAACTGGAAAAATGACTCAAAGAGGTGAAGCTGTTGGTGTAATTGCTGCACAGTCAATTGGAGAGCCAGGTACACAGTTAACGCTACGTACTTTCCACGTTGGAGGGGTTGCCGGAGGTATATCTGAAGAGTCTAGCATTGTTGCTAAGTTCCCAGGTAGACTTGAAGTTGAAGATTTGAAAACTGTAAAAGGGGAAGATAATGAAGGTAACCAAGTGGATATCGTTGTGTCTCGTTCTACAGAGTTGAAATTGATTGACGAAAAAACAGGTATTGTTTTAAATACACATAACATTCCTTACGGTTCTAGTATTTTTGTGAAAGACGGTCAGTCTATTAATAAAGGTGATATTATCTGTAAATGGGATCCATATAATGGAGTTATCGTTTCTGAATTTACTGGTAAAATTGCATACGAAGATTTAGAGCAAGGACAATCGTTCATGGTTGAAGTCGATGAGCAAACTGGTTTCCAAGAAAAAGTAATTTCTGAATCAAGAGCTAAGAAATTAATTCCAACATTATTGGTTTACGGTAATGATGGTGAATTGATTCGTTCTTACAACTTACCAGTTGGAGCCCACTTGATGGTAGACAACGGTGAGAAAATTAAAGCAGGTAAAGTATTGGTGAAAATCCCTCGTCGTTCTTCTAAATCAGGAGATATTACAGGAGGTTTACCAAGAATTACAGAGTTGTTAGAAGCTCGTAATCCATCTAACCCAGCTGTAGTTTCTGAAATCGATGGTGTTGTTTCTTTTGGAAAAATCAAAAGAGGTAACCGTGAGATTATCATTGAATCTAAATTTGGTGATGTTAGAAAGTACCTAGTTAAATTATCTAGTCAAATTCTTGTTCAAGAAAATGACTTCGTAAGAGCTGGAGTTTCTTTATCTGACGGAGCTATTACACCAGACGATATTTTAAGAATTCAAGGACCAGCTGCTGTTCAACAGTACTTGGTAAATGAGATTCAAGAGGTATACCGTTTGCAAGGTGTAAAAATTAATGACAAACACTTTGAGGTTGTTATTCGTCAAATGATGCGTAAAGTAAGAGTACAAGATCCAGGTGATACTTTATTCTTAGAAGACCAATTGATCCATACTAAAGATTTTATTGTTGAAAACGATAAATTGTACGGTATGAAAGTGGTTGAGGATGCAGGAGATTCTTCTAACTTGAAAGAAGGTCAAATCGTTACTCCACGTCAGTTGAGAGATGAGAATTCATTGTTGAAACGTAATGATCAGAATATTGTAGTTGCTCGTGATGTTATCACAGCTACTGCTACTCCGGTTTTACAAGGTATCACAAGAGCTTCTCTTCAAACAAAATCATTTATCTCTGCGGCATCGTTCCAAGAGACTACTAAAGTATTAAATGAAGCTGCAGTAGCAGGTAAAATTGATTACTTAGAAGGCTTGAAAGAAAATGTTATTGTTGGACATAGAATTCCGGCAGGAACAGGTATGAGAGAATATGATAACGCTATTGTTGGATCTAAAGAAGATTACAACGACATGATGGCTAACAAAGAAGAATATATTTATTAATAAAGAATATGTTTTGAACTAAAATAAATAGAAAGATTACCTTGTGTAGTCTTTCTATTTTAGTTTAAAATAGGTTCGTCTAACAACTAATAATTATGAATGAACAAGATCAAATTAACATTGAATTAGATGAGAAAACTGCCGAAGGGACGTATTCTAATCTAGCTATTATCAATCATTCTTCATCTGAGTTTGTTTTGGATTTTGTGAGCATCATGCCTGGTGTTCCAAAGGCAAAAGTGAAGTCAAGAATTGTATTGACACCACAACATGCAAAACGTTTGCTTAAAGCGATTGGTGAAAACATCCATCGTTTTGAAGCTGCTCATGGTGAAATAAAAGATACGGAGCAAGTGCCTATTCCATTAAATTTTGGACCAGCTGGCCAAGCGTAATATTTGATAAAGACTCCAACTTGGGGTCTTTTTTTTGCTATTTAAGTTTAAATCTTTGTCATTCAACAGTTAAATTCGTGGGTTATCGAGTATAATAGTTGTTTGGTCGAATTTATTTTTTGTAGGCGAATTGTTGTCGTAGCTTTGTACTCAGATAAGCGAAACATACGTTTCGATTAAGATAAAACAAAGAAAATGACTGAATTAGATAGGGCAACAAAATCAAAACAAATTTTTACAAATGTTATATTAGCAATTGTTTTCATGTTTTCATTCTCAGCTTTTAGTCAAGTTGATGTTACTAATTCAATTTCAGAAGAAAGTACACCAATGACAACTTCAACTCAAGTTGGTGCAGCAAAATCTTCTTCTAACATGGAATTTGTTTTATGGTTCATGGGTTCTAAACAAAATCCAAACCCAACAATTTCTACAGAAGATAATGCAAGTACAAGACATCAAATTATGACTTCTGGTTTAGCTCCAAATCGTTTATTGATTAAAGCATTTTTGAAAAAGGCTGTAAACTTTGAAAGTTCAATGGCATAATTCAAACCGAAATTAACATATATCCAAACCGCCTCAATTAGCTTGTAGGCGGTTTTTTTTTGTATATCACATTTGCTTATTTTTTTAAGTATAATCCTAGCTAAATTATTGATTTGGTTTATGCTGTCTTTTTGTTATAAATTTGCAAGATGAAAAAGTTAATTTACAAATTCATTTTCTTTCGAATAATGGGTTGGAAAATTGTGGGAGGTGATCATGCAAAAGTGCAAAAGTGCATTTTGATGGTGATCCCGCACACAAGCGCTCATGATTTTTACTTAGGAATATTTACAAGAGGAATTACAGGACTAGATATGCATTTTATGGCCAAAAAGGAACTGTTTCGTTTTCCATTGGGATATTATTTCAAGTACATGGGTGGTGAACCATTAGATAGGGCAGGAGGATTGAATAAAGTAGATGCTATTGCAGCGATATTTAAAAAGAAAAAGGAGTTTAGACTTGCTATAGCACCGGAAGGTACCAGGAAAAGGGTAACAGAGCTAAAGACTGGATTTTATTATATCGCATTAAAAGCCGGTGTACCTATTGTACCCATTGCATTTGATTTTGGTAAAAAAGAAGTGAATATAGGAGAGCCGTTCTTACCTACAGGAGATATTGATGCAGACATGCCTTTGTTGAAAAAGCATTTTGTTGGTGTTGTAGGGAAAGTGGCTGAAAATAGTTTTATTGTAGATTAAAGTATTTAGGTTTTAGGTATAAAACAACAAAGCCGTCTCATTTGGTGAGACGGCTTTGTTGTTTTTATCAGTTAGAATTAATCAAATTCCGAAGTGAAGAATAATTTTACTGATGGGTATTTATTTTGTGTCATTTGGATGGTAAAATCAGAATCAGCCAAGAAGACTAATTGTCCATATTTATCCTTTGCCAAAAACTTTTGCTTGATACGCTTGAATTCTTTGAATTCATCATTTTTTGCATCATCTGGTTTTACCCAACATGCTTTGTGTACAGGAAAGTTTTCATAAGTACATTTTGCACCATATTCATGTTCCAGACGGTATTGAATAACTTCGTACTGAAGTGCTCCAACTGTACCAATAATTTTACGATTGTTCATTTCGAGTGTAAACAACTGTGCAACTCCTTCGTCCATCAATTGGTCCACTCCTTTGTCTAGCTGTTTGGCTTTCATTGGGTCGGCATTGTTGATATATCTAAAATGTTCTGGAGAGAAACTCGGAATCCCTTTAAAGCTCATGATTTCGCCTTCAGTTAAAGTATCTCCAATTTTAAAATTCCCTGTATCGTGAAGACCAACAATGTCTCCTGGGTAGGATATGTCTACAATTTCTTTTTTCTCGGCAAAAAATGCATTCGGACTAGAAAATTTTAAATTCTTTTTTTGTCGTACGTGATAGTACGGTTTGTTTCTTTCAAAAGTACCCGATACGATTTTAATAAATGCCAAACGGTCGCGATGTTTTGGATCCATGTTGGCGTGAATTTTAAAAACAAAACCAGTTAATTTCTCCTCTTTTGGATCTACTAAACGAGTTTCGGATTCTTTTGGTCTTGGAGATGGAGCGATGTCAACAAAACAATCTAGTAACTCACGAACACCAAAGTTATTCAAGGCAGAACCAAAAAACACAGGTTGCAGTTTTCCTTTTAAGTAATCATCACGATCAAATTTGGGGTATACTTCGTCTATAAGTTCAAGTTCTTCACGCAAAGTAGCAGCTGGTTTTACTCCAATAATTTTCTCTAATTCAGGATTTTGAACATCTGAAAAAGCAATTGTTTCTTCAATATTCTTTCGATTATCACCACTAAAGATATTGATGTTCTTCTCCCAGATATTATAAATCCCTTGAAAATCGTATCCCATTCCAATAGGAAAACTCAGTGGAGTAACGGTCAAGCCTAATTTTTGCTCCACTTCATCCATTAAGTCAAAAGCATCTTTACCTTCACGGTCCATTTTATTAATGAAAACGATGATTGGAATATTTCGCATTCTACAAACAGAAACTAATTTTTCTGTTTGCTCCTCGACTCCTTTGGCAACGTCAATTACCACAATCACACTGTCTACAGCTGTAAGCGTTCGAAAAGTATCTTCGGCAAAATCCTTATGTCCAGGCGTATCTAGGATGTTGATTTTTTTATCTTTGTATATAAAGGCTAACACAGATGTCGATACCGAGATACCTCTCTGACGTTCGATTTCCATAAAGTCACTCGTCGCACCTTTTTTAATTTTATTGTTTTTTACTGCACCTGCCTCTTGGATTGCACCTCCAAAAAGCAACAGCTTCTCGGTTAAGGTTGTTTTACCAGCATCAGGATGCGAGATAATTCCAAAAGTTCTTCGTTTTTGTATTTCTTCTAAAAAGCTCATATTTCATATAAATGGATTGCAAAAGTACTATTTATAAATGCGATTTAAAAAAAAAGCAGGTTCTTTTACAAATTCACTTTTGGGATGAAAATTTCCGTCCATACTTTATATGGTCTTTACTCTTTTAGATAGTTTATCACAGTCTTTTATTGTAAGTAATTTACATATTGTTATCTTGCACTAATTTTAATACTTCACTTTAGCATCAGATTACGTAAATGTTTTATTTCTATTGAACCAAAAACCCCCGATAATATTTTGTTAATAGTACTTGTGAAACTTGCTATATAAGTTCGAATTGTTATTTTTGTTCGTTTTTATGCCCAAAATGAAATCGCCTAAATTTTATTTACCGACTCATAACACGTATATTTGACCGCATAATATTTAGTATTGAAGAGTATACCTATATACGGGTGGTACGGAATATTGAATCTTTTTTTTAATAAAATAAATTTATACCAATTAAAATCATTCGAATGAAGTTGATAAATAGTAACACGCTCATGTTGTTTTTTGTTCTGTTGTTTGCAAGTTTTGGAGCTAGCGCGCAAGAAATAATTAAAGATGTAGAAACTGTTGAAGTAAAGGCACCGGTGCAAACTGGTAGACAAAAAATTGATGGTATTATCGCTACTGTTGGTGATTACATAATATTAGATTCAGATATTGACAAGTCTTTCTTGGAACTTTCAAGTCAAGGGAATTCAACAAAAGATATTACAAGATGTCAAATGTTGGGTAAGCTAATGGAAGATAAGTTATATGCTCATCAAGCTGTGCAGGATAGTATCAAAGTAACTGATGCTGAAGTGAAAGGGATGATGGAGGAGCGTTTGAACTATATGGTAGAACAAATTGGTTCTATAGAAAAAGTGGTTCAGTACTACAAAAAGGATTCTGAAGAAGATTTTAAAACCTACTTTTTTGATATTTTGAAGGAAAATAAATTGACTTCAGAAATGCAAAAGAAGATTGTTGATGCTGTTGAAATTACTCCAGAAGAAGTTAGAAATTTCTTTAAAAGTATACCGAAGGATGAGTTACCAATGTTTGGTGCCGAGATGGAGGTTGCGCAGATTGTAGTGACTCCAAAGGTTTCAGAAGCAGATAAAAAGAAAGTAATTGATAAGCTAAACGGTTTTAGAGACGAAATTAAATCTGGGTCATCTAGTTTTGCTACAAAAGCAGTTTTATATTCTGAAGATCCTGGGTCACGATCTAGTGGTGGTTTTTATAAAATGAATAGAAAAACACCTTTTGTAAAAGAATTTAAAGATGTTGCTTTTGCCTTGCAAGAAGGAGAAATATCGGCACCATTTGAAACCGAATTTGGGTTTCATATTATTTTAGTCGAAAAAGTTAAAGGTCAAGATTTAGAATTACGTCACATACTATTAGCTCCTTCGGTAACGAGAACGTCTTTGGATGAAGCGAAAGAGAAAATTGAATTGATTAGAAAAAGAATTTTAGACAAAGAGATAACGTTTGCTGATGCTGCCAGAACATTATCAGATGAGAAAGAAACTAGAGCAAATGGAGGGGTCTTAATTAATCCTAAAACACAAGATACTCGTTTCGAATTGACCAAGATGGACCCAGTTTTGTATGGTCAGGTTTCTAGCTTGCAAGACAATGAGATTTCACAACCAATAATGGATGAGGAAAAACAAGGTAAGAAAAAATACAAATTGATTACGGTAACCAATCGTATCAATGAGCACGTTGCTGATTACGGAAAAGACTATATCAAAATTAAAGATTTGGCTTTGAAAGAAAAACAAATCAAGGCAATCGGTAAATGGTTTGATGAAAAAATCGGCGAAACCTATGTGAAGGTTTTGGGAGAATACAGAGATTGTGATTTTACAAACAATTGGTTGAAGAAATAATTTTTATTGAATAAATAAAAAGAGTTAGTTTTATGTTTTCATAATGCTAACTCTTTTTTAATTAAAATACTTTTAAAATGTCTGACGTAAACGCTATTCATAATTTGGTTCAAAAACGTAATGAACTTAAAAACGAAATTGCCAAAATTATTGTAGGTCAAGATGAAGTAGTGGATCAAATATTGATCTGTATATTCTCAGCAGGTCACGTGCTTTTGGTGGGTGTTCCTGGATTGGCAAAAACGTTGTTGGTTAATACACTTTCACGGGCACTTGGGTTGGATTTTAAACGCATTCAGTTTACGCCAGATTTAATGCCTTCCGATATTTTGGGAAGTGAGATTTTAGATGAGAACAGGCAGTTTAGATTTAGTAAAGGACCAGTTTTTTCGAATATTATTTTAGCTGATGAAATTAATAGAACGCCACCAAAAACGCAGGCGGCCTTACTTGAAGCGATGCAAGAACGTTCTGTGACGATTGCAGGACACAATTATAAACTGGATTTGCCGTATTTTGTGCTAGCAACTCAAAATCCTATTGAGCAAGAGGGTACATATCCTTTGCCAGAAGCGCAATTAGACCGTTTTATGTTTGCTGTAAAATTAGAATATCCATCTTTTGAAGAAGAAGTAGAGGTGGTGAAACGAACTACATCAAATGCAAATGCGCAAGTAGAAGCCTTGTTTTCGGCTCAAGAGATTATTGATTTCCAACAATTGATTCGTCGTATTCCTGTTGCAGATAATGTAATTGAATATGCTGTGAAATTGGTTGGGAAAACAAGACCTAAAAGTGCGTTAGCAACTGATTATGTAAATTCGTATTTGGATTGGGGAGCAGGACCTAGAGCATCACAAAATTTAATTTTGGCAGCTAAGACGCATGCAGCTTTTCAAGGAAAGTTTTCTCCAGATATTGAAGATGTTCAAGCGGTTGCCGTTGGTATTTTGCGACATAGAATTATCAAGAATTACAAAGCTGATGCGGAAGGTATCACCGAAGAAATGATTATTGCTAAATTATTGTAATTTCACTTATACTTATTTATACATACATAAATGCTTTAGCTAAATGCTAAAGCATTTTTTTTTGATCTTTTCACAACGTCATTTTTCACTTTATAACTTTGTAGTAGTAGTTGATATTAAAATTTGAAAGTAAATTCAACTTGCGATTTACTGAGCTTGTACGGATTTAATTAATGTAATTGATTGATAATAAAAGGGCAACAGCGGTCGCTGTTGATAATTTATTTTTTTTCTAAAATAAATATATAATATGTTTTTTATTTTGATTTAAAGTATATATTTGACAATATTAATTGGAAAACCAAACTGGGTTTCCAATTATAACTAACAACTAACTAACAAAATAAATTACCAATGAGAACAACCGGAGTTAAAACAAATTCAATTGAATTAAATTTCAAAAAGACTACAGCTCTTTTTTTAGGAGTTGCATTTCTAAGCCTATTTTCATGTGAAAATCAGGATGTGGTGGAGGCTACTACTGCGTCAGTATCAGAGGCAACAAGTACCAACTTGACTGCTAAGGTCATTTCGTCTGGTATTACTGTAACCGATAACGGGAACGATGGTAACGTTGCTGCAAATGCAATTGATACAGATTCTGACTATGCGACTTCTAGATGGGCTTCACAGGGAACAGGAAAGTATATTACCTTGGATTTAGGTGCTACTTATTCAATTGATAATGTTGCTATCATGTGGTATCAAGGTACTGCTAGAAAAGCTTATTTCAAAATTATGGCAGGCTCAACTACATCAAACTTGGCTACGGTTTATGATGCTACTTCAACGGGTTCAAATGGAACGTCGACTTCAGAGACCTATAGTTTTACCAAAGTTTCAGCTAGGTATGTACGTATTTATTGTAACGGGAATTCATCAAGTACTTGGAATAGTATAATTGATGTTAAGGTTAACGATGCAAGTTCAATTACAACCACGCCTACAACTCCTACAACTACATCTACCTATCCTGGAGTTTTGTTAGGGATTAATACTAGTACATGGAAAGTGAATAGTTTTACAGGTGCCCCTGGAACATCAGCGGTCTATGTAGATGATATGTCATCTAAGGTATCTGATATTTCAAAATACTTTGATAGTAATTATTTTTATGCTTCAGGAAGTTACGCAGTATTTCATGCGTACAGCGGAATGTCTACTTCTACTAATTCTCATAATTCAAGAGTAGAATTGAGAGAAATGACAACTGGTGCTAAGTCAGCATCATGGGATGGATCTTCAGGGACTCATACGATGACTTGGACAGTAAATGTAGATCAGTTAAATAAATGCGATGATTACCATACAACAAGTTCTGATAATGTACTGTATAAAGGTAGTGCCTTTGGTAAAGTTGCTGTAGGTCAAATTCACGGTCCAAGTACTAATAGTGCAGGTGTTGCAGTTGATGACATTATTAGAGTACAAATGGTAGGAGCTGCTAATGCAACTTCTGGGAATGCTTATTTGGTGATAGGTGGTTATATAGCTGAAAACTTTTTAGGGAACGGAAAAGATTATACAGTGCCTAACTTTACATTTAAATTAGATACAGATTACACCTTTACCCTTAAGTACACGGGGGGAAAAGTATATTTGTATAATGGTACTACCTTGTTATTCTCTCAACAAATGGATACCGCTACTGATTCGAACTACTTTAAAGCAGGTTGTTATTTGCAAGCAACCAATGGTAAAAGTGGTGTAGGGAAATATGTATATGACGGAACAGGTGCAATTGTTAAAATCAAGAATCTTAGTGTTACTCATAATTAGTGGATGTTTTATCTAACTAATATTGAGGCTGTAATATGAACATTATTCGAATATCTTTAAACCAGTCAAAATTTTTGACTGGTTTTTTTTATATAAATAGAGACATCGGTGAATTTATACTTAGAATTTAAGTTTTAATTCTTTGTGATTACTGTCTGACGATAAAATGGGTAAGAAAAAGTTAAGGTTAGTGTTATGAATATTGTTGTAAAGAAAAGTTTTTTGTGATTTTATATTAGATTTAAAAAATAACTACAACGTTTTCTTTCTACCTATTAAATTCAATTTTTTTAAATCGACGATTATTAAGGTGATAATTGCTGATTTTTTATTTTTAAGTTAAAATATTCTCATATTGCTATTTTTAAGGTCTAAAATTCAATTTTGATAAATATTTTTTTTAAAGATTGCTCCACTATTAATTTTTTTTAAATCTCAGCTTAAATAACTAAATTTGCGACACAAATAAATTAACACCTAGATGTTTTGGCTTTTATTCTTTGAGATAATCGAAGGAAAGCTTTTAACTTATAAAGACTGCTACTATGAATATTTACAACGATTATCTACAAGAAATCGAAGAAAGAAAAGCACAAGGACTTCATCCGAAGCCTATTGATGGAGCTGAATTACTTAGCGAAATTATTGCTCAAATTAAGGATTCAAATAATCCTCATCGTGAAGAATCTCTTAATTTCTTCACCTTCAATACTGTGCCAGGTACTACACCTGCTGCAGCTGTGAAAGCTACCTTCTTGAAATCAATTATCTTGGGTGAATCAGTGGTTGCTGAAATTGCTCCTGCTTTTGCTTTTGAATTATTATCACATATGAAAGGTGGACCTTCAATGGGAGTTTTACTTGATTTGGCTCTAGGTAATGATGTTGCAATTGCTACAGAAGCTGCGAAAGTACTTAAGACGCAATTTTTCCTTTACGAAGCAGATACAGATCGTTTAGAAGCTGCATTTAAGGCTGGAAACGTTGTTGCAAAAGAAATTTTGGAAAGTTATGCGAAAGCAGAATTCTTTACAAAACTTCCAGAAGTTGTTGAAGAAATTAAAGTAGTAACTTATGTTGCGGGTGAAGGAGATATTTCTACAGATTTATTGTCTCCAGGAAACCAAGCTCACTCTCGTTCTGACCGTGAATTACATGGAAAATGCCTGATTTCTCCTGAAGCTCAGATTGAAATTCAAGCATTGCAAGCGCAACATCCGGATAAAAGTGTGATGTTGATTGCTGAAAAAGGGACAATGGGTGTTGGATCATCAAGAATGTCAGGTGTGAATAACGTAGCATTATGGACAGGTAGAAAAGCAAGTCCTTATGTTCCTTTTATTAATATCGCTCCAATTGTAGCGGGTACAAACGGAATTTCACCAATTTTCTTGACTACGGTTGATGTAACCGGTGGAATTGGGTTAGACCTTCAAAACTGGGTAAAAGTAGTTGATGAGAAAGGGAATGCTGTACGTAATGAAAACGGTGATGTTGTTCTAGAAGAGGCATATTCTGTTGCTACAGGTACTGTGCTTACGATCAATACTAAAACAAAAAAATTATACAATGGGGACAAAGAGCTAAAAGATATTTCTAAAGCTTTTACACCTCAAAAAATGGAATTTATAAAAGCGGGTGGTTCTTATGCTATTGTTTTTGGTAAAAAGTTACAAACTTTTGCTTCAAAAACTTTAGGTATTGATATCGTTCCGGTTTTTGCTGCATCAAAAGAAGTTTCTGTTGAAGGACAAGGACTTACTGCTGTAGAGAAAATCTTCAATAAAAATGCAGTTGGAACTACGCCTGGTAAAGTGTTACACGCAGGATCAGATGTACGTGTAGAGGTAAACATTGTAGGGTCTCAAGATACTACAGGGTTGATGACCTCTCAAGAGTTAGAGTCTATGGCTGCTACAGTTATTTCTCCTATTGTTGATGGTGCTTACCAATCAGGTTGTCATACTGCATCGGTATGGGATAATAAGTCGAAAGCAAATATTCCTAGATTGATGAAATTTATGAATGACTTTGGTTTGATTACTGCACGTGACCCTAAAGGAGAATACCTTGCAATGACAGATGTTATTCATAAAGTATTGAATGATATTACTGTTGATGAGTGGGCTATCATTATCGGTGGTGACTCTCATACAAGAATGTCAAAAGGTGTTGCTTTTGGTGCCGATTCAGGTACAGTTGCACTTGCATTGGCTACGGGTGAAGCTTCAATGCCAATTCCAGAATCAGTAAAAGTAACTTTCAAAGGGGATATGAAAACCTATATGGATTTCCGTGATGTGGTTCACGCTACTCAATCTCAAATGTTGAAACAATTTGGTGGGGAAAATGTATTCCAAGGTAGAATTATCGAAGTACACTTAGGTACACTTACTGCAGATCAGGCCTTTACTTTTACAGACTGGACTGCAGAGATGAAGGCAAAAGCTTCTATCTGTATTTCTGAGGATGAAACATTGATTGAATCATTGTTGATTGCTAAGAAAAGAATCCAGATCATGATTGATAAAGGGATGGATAATGCAAAACAAGTGCTTAAAGGTTTGATCGCTATCGCTGATCAAAGAATCGCTGATATTAGATCTGGTGCTAAACCAGCTTTAACTCCAGATGCTAATGCAAAATATTATGCAGAAGTAGTTATTGATCTTGACATTGTAGAAGAACCAATGATTGCAGATCCAGACGTTAATAATGCAGATGTTTCTAAGAGATATACACACGATACTATTAGACCATTATCATTTTATGGTGGAACTAAAAAAGTTGATTTAGGTTTTGTTGGATCATGTATGGTTCACAAAGGAGATTTGAAAATCCTTTCGCAAATGCTTAAAAATATTGATGCACAATTTGGTAAAGTAGAATTTAAAGCACCATTAGTTGTTGCTCCACCAACGTACAATATTGTTGATGAGTTGAAAGCAGAAGGTGACTGGGAAGTGTTGCAAAAATATTCTGGTTTCGAATTTGATGATAATGCTCCAAAAGGGGTTGCACGTACTGGCTATGAAAATATTCTTTACTTAGAGCGTCCTGGTTGTAACTTATGTATGGGTAACCAAGAAAAAGCAGCAAAAGGAGATACTGTAATGGCAACTTCAACTCGTCTTTTTCAAGGGCGTGTAGTGGAAGATTCTGAAGGTAAAAAAGGAGAATCTTTATTGTCTTCTACTCCAGTAGTAGTATTGTCTACTATATTAGGTAGAACACCAACTATGGAAGAATATAAAGCAGCTGTAAAAGGAATTAACCTAACGCAATTTGCTCCATCTCATAAATTATTGGTTCAATAATCCTACGAGAAGTTAATTATATTATAAAAGCCTGAATCTTTGATTCAGGCTTTTTTTATTTTTCGTAACTTGTGTATTGAAAATAAACTAACTTAAACATTGATACACATGGCATTTGATATTGAAATGATTAAAAAGGTGTATAGCAACATGACTAGTCGTGTTGACGCTGCACGTGAAATTGTTGGACGTCCACTTACATTGACAGAGAAGATTTTATATAGCCACCTTTGGGAAGGTGCTGCAAAACAAGGATACAAAAGAGGGGTTGATTATGTAGATTTCGCACCCGATAGAGTTGCTTGCCAAGATGCAACGGCGCAAATGGCGTTGTTGCAATTTATGCATGCCGGTAAAAAGACGGTTGCTGTGCCTACAACTGTACATTGCGATCACTTAATTTTGGCAAAAGTAGGAGCCGAAAAAGATTTAGCTTACGCTAAAAAACAATCTAGCGAAGTATTTGATTTCCTTTCTTCTGTTTCGAATAAATATGGAATTGGATTCTGGAAACCAGGATCAGGAATTATTCATCAAATTGTGTTAGAAAATTATGCTTTCCCTGGAGGAATGATGATTGGAACTGATTCGCATACTGTTAACGCAGGTGGATTAGGGATGCTGGCAATTGGTGTTGGTGGAGCTGATGCTGTTGATGTAATGTCTGGTATGGGATGGGAATTGAAGTTTCCTAAATTAATAGGAGTGAAGTTAACGGGTAAATTATCTGGTTGGACAGCTCCAAAAGATGTGATCTTAAAAGTCGCTGATATTCTAACTGTAAAAGGAGGAACAGGAGCTATTGTTGAATATTTTGGTGAAGGTGCCACAAATATGTCATGTACAGGTAAAGGTACCATTTGTAATATGGGTGCCGAAATTGGTGCAACAACTTCTACATTTGGTTATGATGATTCAATGAGAAGGTATTTGTCTGCAACCGGTCGTCAAGATGTTGTAGATGCTGCTGATACTGTTGCGTCTTATCTTACTGGTGATGTTGAGGTGTATGCTAACCCTGAGCGATATTTTGATCAGGTAATCGAAATCAACTTATCTGAATTGGAGCCACATATCAATGGACCTTTCACGCCAGATAGAGGTACGCCAGTTTCTGAAATGAAAGCAGAAGCTAAAGCAAACGGATGGCCGATAAAAGTGGAATGGGGATTGATTGGTTCTTGTACGAACTCTTCTTATGAGGATATGGCGAGAGCGGTTTCCATAGTAAATCAAGCTGTCGAACACGGAATCACGCCTAAAGCTGAATTTGGTATAAACCCAGGTTCAGAGCAAATTAGATATACTATCGAAAGAGATGGTATGATTGCCGCTTTTGAAAAAATGGGAACTAAAGTGTTTACTAATGCTTGTGGGCCATGTATTGGTCAGTGGGATAGAGCAGGAGCTGATAAACAAGAAAAAAATACTATCGTGCATTCGTTCAATCGTAACTTCTCAAAACGAGCAGATGGTAACCCAAATACGCATGCCTTTGTAACGTCGCCAGAAATGGTTGCGGCTCTTGCTATAGCCGGTCGTTTGGATTTTAATCCTTTAACAGATACATTGTTGAATGACAAAGGAGAAGAAGTGAAGTTAACGGCACCTTATGGTGACGAATTGCCTAAAAAAGGATTTGAGGTAGATGATAATGGTTTTCAAGCTCCGGCACAAGACGGTTCTGCTATAAAGATTGAAGTTGATTCATCTTCTGATCGTTTGCAATTATTAGCTCCTTTTGAAGCTTGGGATGGTAAAAATATTATAGGTGCTAAGTTGCTGATCAAAGCCTATGGTAAATGTACTACCGATCATATTTCTATGGCAGGTCCTTGGTTGCGTTTCCGTGGACATTTAGATAATATTTCGAATAATATGTTGATTGGAGCAGTTAATGCATACAATCAAAAAACAAACGCTGTAAAAAATCAGTTAACTGGTGAGTACGACGCTGTTCCAGCGGTCGCACGTGCATACAAAGCGGCAGGAGTTCCAAGTGTAGTTGTGGGTGATCATAATTATGGTGAAGGTTCTTCACGTGAGCATGCTGCTATGGAGCCTAGATTTTTAGGTGTAAAAGCGGTATTGGTAAAATCGTTTGCACGTATACACGAGACAAATCTAAAAAAACAAGGTTTGTTAGGATTGACTTTTGCTAATGAAGCAGATTACGATAAAATACAAGAAGACGATACAATTAATTTCTTGGATTTGGTAGATTTTGCACCTGGAAAACCATTGTCAATTGAATTTGTACATGCGGATGGTTCTAAAGATATAATTTTGGCAAATCACACTTACAATGCCGGTCAAATTGGTTGGTATGTTGCTGGGTCTGCACTTAATTTGATTGCTGCCGAAGCATAAAAAGCAATTATATAGAAACTAAAGCACGTTATGAAAGTAACGTGCTTTTTTATTTCATATTTGTTAAATACGGTACTGCAGTTTGTTAAAAAAAGTGCGATATTTGCATAAATGGGTTAAGTTTACGTTTGTATAATAGTGTTATAGTATCTTTTTGAAGTAACTTCAAACATTTAGTTAATATTATGACACAAATGGTAAGTTTTAGCTCTTTCTTTTGTAAAAATTAGGTTTAGATTGTATGAAGTGTTTCAATTGGATTTTAGTATCAGTATCGTTAGTAGGTTTTTCTGGTTTTTCGCAACAAAAAACGACAGAACATGTTGTTGCCAAGGGCGAAACAATTTCAAAAATTGCGCAACAGTATAATGTATCAATAAAAGAGATTTACGAACTTAATCCAACAGCAAAGAGTGGTATAAAATATAAATCATCCTTACTTATTCCTGTTTTAGGTGGTTCGAAAGAAGTCGTTTCGAAAGAAATCATTCATGAAGTGGAGGCGAAAGAATCTCCATATAGTATTTCTCGAAAATATGGTTTGACGGTTGATGATTTATACAAATCAAATCCTTCAATCAAAGATACAGGCCTACAAATTGGACAGAAAATAATCATTTCAGGTGGTAAGGAAGTTAAAACTGAAGTTCCTGCACTAAAACCAATTAATACGGAGGTAGTTGTAAGTACTTTTGAAGGAATTGATTACGAGGTGTTACCAAAACAAACAAAATACAGTATTGCAAAAGATTACGGTATTACTGTAGCGTATCTTGAAAAAGCAAATCCAATTTTGCAGACGGAAGAACTTAAAGTCGGGCAAAAACTACTTATTCCTGTAAAAAAATATGTTCCTACTACAGCAGTAGATAAAAAGGAGGTTTCATCTATTAAAGAAGAAATCACTCCAATTAAAAAAACAGAACCTAAATTGGCAGATAAGGGTCAAGATATTCAAAAAGGACAAGAGTATGAAGTAGCCGCTAAACAAACAAAATATAGTATTGCTAAAGAGCACGGTGTTACGGTAGCGTTGCTCGAAGCTGTTAATCCGATTTTGCAAACGGAAGAATTGAAAATAGGGCAGAAGATTTTTCTTCCTACAAACGCATTACCAGTTGCTGTAACTCAAAAAACAGCAGAAATTGTTGAAACAAAACAAGTCGTACCAGAATTACAAAATGTAAAAACGGTTACAGACAAAGTAGTGACTCCTGCGGTTAATGAAGATAAAAGTGTGGAGCACGAGGTATTGGCCAAACAAACAAAATACGGAATTGCCAGAGAATACGGAATTACGGTTGCTGAGTTGGACAAAGCGAATTCGTTTTTTGATGAACAAGGCTTGAGAATTGGTCAAAAAATAATTATTCCTGCGAAAAATGGCACAACCAATGCAGTTGTAACGCAAACTAGTACAACTCCTGAAAAGATGGTGGAAACTCCAGTTGCCGCAAAATCAGAAGCAGTTATTACACACGTTGTCTTGCCTAAAGAAACCAAATACGGTATTGCTAGCGATTACGGAATTACAGTGAAAGAATTGGAAAAAATGAATCCGAAGATGCGTAAAAAGCTTGTTGTAGGTTCTGTTTTGACCATTCAAAATGCTGTGAAGGTCAATATTCCATTCGAAGAAAAACAAAAAAGCGCTGATGATGCTTTGGCAGATGAAAAGAAAGATAGTTTTAAATATAGTGTAGAATTTGCAGATCAATTGGTAGAAACGGCTTCTGATAACATCGGTATCCGATACCAAATGGGAGGAACTACAAAATCTGGATTTGACTGTTCGGGTTTAATGTGTGTTACCTATGGAGCGCACGATATTCAGTTACCACGTACATCCTTGGAACAATCACGATATGGAACGGTAGTTGATGTTGATCAAGCTAGAAAAGGAGATCTTATTTTCTTTAAAACTAGAGGTGGTAGTAGAATTAACCACGTAGGAATGGTAGTGGAATCTATTGATGGCGATGTGAAGTTTATACATGCGTCAAATTCGGGGGTAATTATCTCATCAATCAAAGAAAGCTATTATGCTAAACGTGTTGTACAGTGCAACCGAGTATTGTAGGATTAGCAATTAGTTTGCTGTTTTTTGCTTTATATTAAAAGTTATAAAAAAATAAGTTCAAATGTTTGCCATAAAACTAAAATCCCATTAGTTTAAATTCCTATTTTTGCACTTTATTATTACCAGAAAAAAAAATAAATATGCTAATTATAGGTATTGCAGGTGGAACAGGAAGTGGAAAAACTACGGTTGTAAATCAGATTTTAAATCAATTTCCAGAAAAAGAGGTTGGGATTCTTTCTCAAGACCATTATTACAATGAAACGCACCATCTTAGTTTTGAGGAGCGTGCTTCTATCAATTTTGATCATCCTCGTGCTATTGATTTCGAGCTTTTGGTTAGTCATTTAAAAGCATTGAAAGCCGGTGAAACCATCAATCAGCCTATTTATTCTTTTGTAACACACAATAGAACAGAAGATTTTATTAGTACACACCCTCGAAAAGTTTTAATTGTAGAAGGAATTTTAATTTTTACCAGTCCTGAATTACGTGACTTGTTTGATGTAAAAATCTTTGTGCATGCCGATTCTGATGAGCGCCTTATTCGTCGACTAAAACGTGATATTTCTGAAAGAGGTAGAGATATGGATGAAGTTTTGAGCCGTTACCAAACAACTTTAAAGCCTATGCACCAGCAGTTTATCGAGCCTACAAAAGCATTTGCAGATATCATTATCCCGAATGATAGACACAATCGTGTAGCAATTGATGTAGTTCGCGCACTTATAAATCAAAAATTACTATAATTTATTGTAATTTTATATCCAATTCAAATAAAGTAAGAAGCTAATGCCTCTTACTTTATTCTTGATTTTAAAATCCCTACAATGGCCAATCCCTATAAAGACAAATCTTGGTTTAAGTTTATCAGTAACAAATACATGTGGGTTTTGTTATTCTTTGGGGCGTGGATGATTTTTCTAGACAATTACTCTTATTTTGATCATCGTATTCTCGATAACCAAATTAGCGAATTAGAAGAGAATAAAGCTTATTACCAAGAGGAGATTGAAAAGGATGAAAATCAAATTAAGCAATTGAAAAATCCCGAGCAAATTGAAAAATATGCACGCGAAAAGTACTTCATGAAAAAAGATAGTGAAGACATCTACATCATCGAATTTGAAGGAGATACAATTCCTGAAAATTAACAAATCAATGCTTTCTATATTTTTAAATTAGTTTTTTACTAAAAAATTAAAATACCATGGCGACTCCTTTATTTGACCAATTTGATGCTGTTTCTTCCAAACTTTGGAAGCAACAAATTCAGTTTGAACTTGATGGAGCTAGTTATAATGATAGCATGATTTGGAACTCACCGGAGGATATTAAGGTAAAACCTTTTTATCACAGTGACGATCAAGTTAAAAAATACAGTTGTAACCGCCAGAGTAATGGTTTCTTGATCTGTCAAAATATTTTTGTTTTTGACATTGATAAATCTATAGAGCGTGCCTTAGATTCTTTAGCGCGTGGTGCCGAAAGTTTACGTTTTACAGTTCAAAATGAGGCATTGAATCTTGCTCAATTGCTACAAAGTTTGCCGCTAGATGGATTAACGATTTACTTTAATTTTAGTTTTTTTTCTATCGAAATTATTAGAAATATTGAAGATTGTGTTCGAAATAAAAATGCATCATTATATTATTGTATTGATCCAATAGGGCATTTGGCAAAAGAGGGTAATTGGTTTTCAACTCCCGATAAAACTAATTTTGATAGTTTAGAAAAACTTTCTGGTCTTTTGACTAATAGTTCTTTTTTGAGTGTAAACATGAGTTTGTACCAGAATGCAGGTGCCAATATGGTGCAACAATTAGCATACGGACTTGGTCATGTTAATGAATATTTTAATAGATTTCCTGTAATCGAGTCGAAGATTGTTTTCGAAATTGCAGTTGGTTCCAATTACTTTTTTGAGATTGCAAAATTACGTGCCTTTCGAATTTTATTCCAAACTCTTGCTAAGGAATATGACCATAAGCAGGATTGTCACTTAGTTGTTACGCCATCCAAACGAAATAAAACTATTTACGGTTACAATGTAAATATGTTGCGTACAACGATAGAGTGTATGTCGGCAATTTTGGGCGGAGCAGATAGTATCGCAAATCTTTCATATGATTCGGTTTACCATAAGGACAATGAATTTGGTGATCGAATTGCTCGCAATCAGTTATTGATTTTAAAAGAAGAAAGTTTCTTAGATAAAGTAAATAATCCTGCTGATGGCAGTTATTATATTGAAAGTTTGACCCAACAATTGGCAGATAAAGCGCTCGTACTTTTTAAGGAAATGGAAACCAAAGGTGGCTTTCTGAAATTATTAAATGAAGGTGTAATTAAGAATAAAATCCAAATTAGTGCTGACAAAGAACAGCAGTTGTTTGATACCAAAGTGGAACCATTGATTGGAACTACCAAACATGCCAGTCGTGAAGATCTTATGAAAAACGAACTTGAATTGTTCCCCTTTGTAAAAATAAATCCGCGCAAAACGTTGATAACGCCCTTAATTGAAAAGCGTTTGTCTGATCAACTTGATCAAGATCGTTTGGCTACGGAATAATTAATTTTCAAATATAGTTAGTGTTATTTTTTTCTTATCGCTAGATTGTTTACTGTTTCTTTGCGATTTTTCCTCTGTGAGTAATAGTAGCATTAAATAGAAAAGCACAACTTTCGCTGTGCTTAAAAATGATAAAATAGGATGTTTTTTATTAGATAGTACTAGTCTTTTTTATCTTGCAATTCTGTTTGGTTTTGTTTTTTAAGAGTGATATCTTCTCCCATATTCATACCGTTTGCCATTCCAATCATTAGTGCAGTTATCATGATCATTGCTTTTCTTTTTAGCCAATGAAAGGGTTGTTTGGATTGCTCCAAAGGTTGTTTTTTTTCAGTTGTACGCATGCGCAGGTGTAAAATTAGTGTACGTAATTAGTTTAGTTACTATGTCTAAGAGCATAGTTTTCTAAATTTTTAAGAGATATTAAGCTATGTACACTATTGACCTGATGATGCCTGAAGAATGAAAAGTATTTAAAAAAGTATGTTCAGCCAAAAACGCGCTGAAGGTTTGAAAAAGCAAAGTTCTTTTTCGAACAATAAAGGCCGACTGTTGGCAATACCTATCATTATAGAAAGGCTGGTTGACAATGGTTGAATAGTCATTGTAAGTAGTCGAATGCAGCTGATAGTAGTATTCTTCACCGCGGTCTTTAGTTGTAAGCCTAGAATTAATCTTGTAAACCTGACAATATGCTGTTGTATTTGCCCTAGAATTTTCAGCATAGTCGACCACTATCAAACTAAAAGTTAGAAGGAGTGGTAAAAGATATTTAAATATTCTCTGCAATTTACTTTTTTGAGGTTGATAGGTTATCTACAGTCCTTTTTAATTTATTATTGAAAGTACAAAGTTATATTTTTATTTCAGAAAAAGGTGTATTTTTTCTATTTCTGAAAATATTCTCAGGTTCTATGGAATGTGTTGAAATAATAAATGTACCAATTGAAATATCATACAATTGAAGTTTGAATTTTGAATATCATAATTTGATTTCCACTTTAAAAGGAATACCTTTGGATATAGCAGTGTTAGCTTGTACCTATTATGAAAAGAAAAGACATTCAACATATAGTCCTAGATACTTCAAATTCTAATTTAGTATCAAATTCCGCCGAAGATACTTTTGTAACTTCGGAAGGAATTTCTTTACAATCAAAGTATACAAAAGACGATGTTCTTGCATTGGAACATTTGGATTTTGCGGCAGGGTTTCCACCTTATTTGCGCGGTCCTTATGCAACCATGTATGTTTCTAAGCCGTGGACTATTCGGCAATACGCAGGATTTTCTACTGCAGAAGAAAGTAATGACTTCTATAAAAAAAATCTAGCAGCTGGACAAAAAGGTCTTTCCATAGCGTTTGACTTGCCTACGCACAGAGGTTATGATTCAGATCATGAGCGTGTAACAGGTGACGTGGGTAAAGCAGGTGTCGCGATTGATTCTGTTGAGGACATGAAACGATTGTTTGACGGAATTCCGTTAGATCAAATTTCGGTATCCATGACCATGAATGGCGCTGTTTTGCCTATCATGGCTTTTTACATTGTAGCGGCAGAAGAGCAAGGTGTATCTCCTGAAAAACTCTTGGGTACCATTCAAAATGATATTTTGAAGGAGTTTATGGTGCGCAATACCTATATATATCCACCAGAAGCTTCTATGAGAATAGTGTCGGATATTTTTGAATATACAAACGATAAGATGCCGAAATTCCATTCTATTTCAATTTCAGGTTATCATATGCAAGAGGCGGGAGCAACTGCAGATATTGAGCTAGCATATACCTTGGCTGATGGTTTGGAATATATTCGAACAGGATTAGCAACGGGAATGAAAATTGACGATTTTGCACCCAATCTGTCTTTCTTTTGGGCAATTGGAATGAATCATTTTATGGAGGTGGCCAAATTGCGAGCTGCGCGTTTATTGTGGGCAAAACTGGTGAAACAATTTGACCCAAAAAATCCGAAGTCGATGGTCTTGCGCACGCATTGCCAAACGAGTGGTTGGAGTTTAACGGAACAAGATCCTTTTAACAATGTTACTCGAACTTGTGTTGAGGCAGCTGCAGCAGTATTTGGTGGGACACAATCGTTGCACACCAATGCTCTTGATGAAGCAATTGCGCTACCGACCAATTTTTCTGCTCGAATAGCTCGTAATACACAATTGTTTTTGAGGGAAGAAACCAAAGTAACCAAATCGGTTGATCCTTGGGGTGGAAGTTATTATGTAGAAAGTTTGACAGATGAGCTTGTTCAAAAGGCATGGAAATTAATTGAAGAGGTGGAAGCCTTAGGCGGAATGACCAAAGCCATCGAGCAAGGAATTCCTAAATTGCGTATTGAAGAAGCATCAGCAAAAAAACAAGCACGAATAGATGACAAGAAGGAAACCATTATAGGAGTTAATAAATTCCGTTTGGAACAAGAAGATAAACTTCAAATTCGAGATATCGATAACAAAGAAGTACTGCGTCAGCAAGTGGATCGCTTAGCAGATTTAAAAGCAGTTCGAAACGAAGACTTGGTACAAGAAGCATTGTCAAAACTGACGTCTTGCGCGCAAGGTGAAGCAGGAAATTTATTAGCATTAAGTGTTGAAGCGGCAAGAAACAGAGCTACTTTGGGCGAAATAAGCATGGCTCTCGAAAAAGTATTTGGCCGTTATGTTGCCAAAGTCAAATCGATTACGGGTGTGTATGCCGCACACATAGAAGCAAACCCTGTTTTTGATCAAGCAAAGGCTTTGGTCGAAAAATTTATAGCGGTCAAAGGCGTGTCTCCAAGAATCATGATTGCAAAAATGGGTCAAGACGGTCACGATAGAGGTGCAAAGGTCGTGGCTACAGCTTATGCCGATTTGGGATTTGAGGTGTATATTAGTCCACTTTTTCAAACTCCTGTTGAGGTAGCAGAGCAAGCAATAGCACATGATGTACATGTTTTAGGGATGTCTTCAATGACTGCTGGACATAAAACATTAGTACCACAAGTAATTAAGGAATTAAAAGGTAGAAACTGCACAAGCATACAAATTGTAGTTGGAGGAGTAATACCGGCACAAGATTATGATTTCTTGATTGATAAAGGTGTTTTTGCCATTTTTGGACCGGGTACTCCAATTGGTGAAACTGCAATAAAGATTATCGAATCATTATTATCGAAATAAAGAATATAGGCTATAAATCAAAAAATCCGATGCAATTGAATTGCATCGGATTTTTTGATTTTGAAATTTGTGTTAGTTAATTTGCACTAACTACTGCATTATTGTCCGGGATGATAAAAGAAGTGTCATACCCTCCAAAAGCTTTCATGTAGCTTCTTATCGAAGTACCGTAAGCATCTTTCAAGTAACGAGACCCTTTATACCTAAAAAACTTTTTTACAGATCCAGCACCACCAAGGTGAGCTGCTGCAAGAATTCCAGATTCTGTAACTTGAATACCACCAACGACTTTGCCTTCGTATTTTTCAATTACATCACGCAATATCCATTTGTTTTTTGCCAATAGAGCAATAAATGCTTTTTCTTGCATTTTTGGACTGCTTAAAAATTTAGGGCTGTTTTTGATTCCGATTGTTTTTAAGGTTTCAACACCAAATTGGTATTTACCTAAATAACCCAAGGAATTAATTTTTTTGTATTTTCCTTGCGATTCTTTGAAGCCGATTGCTTCTTTGAAACCAATAAATAAATTTCCGGTAAAAGGGATATTTAAATTGGTGTAATCTTCTTGTTGTTGTGATGGATATAAGTACTGAGATCCATCTGGGTTTTTTATTAAAAACCAATGATTAGAGTCCATTTTAAGAGGTTTAAAACCTGAGCTCAAAAAGGCAATTATAATCGCCAATGTCGTATAAAAATACCATTTCTTTATCATAAATTGTTTTTCTTCAGAAGACTGTCACCATCTGAAATTTCTGCATGCAAATATACAACAATTTTTATAAAACTGTAAATCAGGTTGTTAAACTTAGTTAAAAGTGGATTAGATGGAACCTAACTGACTCGTTAGCTGTTAATTCTACAGTAGGTGCGGGGATTTTTATCGAATTAAAAACGGAGAAAAAAGTTTTTAAAAAGTGGGATTTTGTCTCGATTTTCGTTAGGTCAACGTCAAGACTGAGATAAAATTGTCTTTTTCGATCATAAATTTCGCCTTGATAACCGTAGGGAATTTCTGTTTTTCCACTAATCATTCCATCGGCCCCAAGTCCAAAAGCGAGATTAATCCATTTGGGTATTTTGGTAGTTTTTGCAAACGAATGGATATTAACCGAAAGCCAATAGGTTTGTCCGTTATAATCTTTCAATAATTGCTCACTAAAAGTACTTCCTAAAATAGTTGGTCGTTGGGCTGCATAAGGTGATTTTTGAAAAGA
The DNA here is from genome assembly GCF_003076455.1 of Flavobacterium faecale. Classification (NCBI taxonomy): domain Bacteria; kingdom Pseudomonadati; phylum Bacteroidota; class Flavobacteriia; order Flavobacteriales; family Flavobacteriaceae; genus Flavobacterium; species Flavobacterium faecale. The sequence goes on along the minus strand of NZ_CP020918.1, from coordinate 12,899 downwards.
AAATTTCGGAATAATACGTTGTTCGTTCCATAATAACTCTTGGGAAACGTATAATGCCGTTCCTGAAGCATTTGCAATTACATCACCCATCGAGGCACCCCATTCGCTAGAGAAACCGTCAAGTACCTCTACAGCGGTCAAAAAAGTAAATCCTAATCCAGAACCGTATAGTAGTTGTTGTTTTTTACTTGCGCCACTCCAGTGTAATAATTCGGCTCCTAGGCGACCCATTTGATACGATGTAAAGCTGTGACCTAATTTGTCCATTTGCAACCATTCTTGATTGTCATTTATAAAATGAAACTTAGATCGAGGATAGTCGGCATACCACAATTGGTTTAAACCGACCAAAGCAGTGGACATAACGATGGCTTCTGTTAGTATTACAGTGTTCTTTCTTTTGCTGTTAAGTGTGTCTGCTGGTGTTAGAAAACTAGAAATTCTGTTTTGTGAGTAGGAAGAAGCCATTGCTAATCCCATACAAACAAAACAGAAATATATTTTTATGCTATTCAAAATTATCTTTTTACACCTTGCTTATTGATCCAATCTGCATATTTTTTGGCGTTTTTGGTGTGTTCTTCATAAGTGGCAGCAAATTCATGGTAACCAAATCGTTCTGTACTAGCACAGAAATAGATGAAGTCATTTTTTTCTGGACTCAAAACGGCATCCATTGCAGTAATGTCTGGCATTGCGATGGGTCCAGGAGGCAATCCAATATTGATATAGGTGTTATAAGGAGAACTCATGGTCAAATCTTTGTAAAGTACTCTTTTGATCACTTGGTCAAAATCATTGTCCTTCTTTTTTACCGCATAAATTACAGTTGGATCTGCTTGTAGTGGCATTCCAATGCGCAATCGGTTGAGGTATACACCTGCAATACGAGGTCTTTCATCTTTCTTTACCGATTCTTTGTGAACAATTGATGCTAAAATTGTTGCTTCAACTGGAGTTAATCCTTGTTCTTTCGCTTTTGCAATGCGTTCATCTGTCCAAAACTTTCGGTATTCTTTGATCATCTTGTCTCTAAATTTTAGAGCAGATGTGTCCCAATAAATTTCATAAGTATTTGGAATAAACATAGCAAAAACTGTTTCTTCATTAAAGCCATTTTCTTTCATGAATACAGAATCCTTGATGACTTTTAATAATGAAATACTATCTGCTTCAATTTGAGAACTAATTCTTCCTGCAAAATTTTCTAAACGCTCTTGATTGTTGAACGCCAATTTTACTGGAACGTTACTGCGCAATGTTTTTACCAATTCATAACTATTCATTCCGTTTGTGAATAAAAAGCGACCTGATTTAACATTTTGCGGATAATTACGTTTACTTGCCACCATTTCAAAACGGTCCATATCTTCTACATAAGGAGCTATAATGGCTTTTGCCGTTTCATAATTTGCATCGGTAGGAATGTGTACGTATACTTCTTTTTCTGAGAACTTAGTGTTTTTTGCAAAAACTTGCTGTACTATTACAAAACCATATATAAGTAGTGCTGAGATCACCACTATGGCTGCGATCGAAATAATTTTCTTTAAATTCAAAGTCTAATTTTTTTAAATGAACTTACGTCAGTTCGTTGACGTTTTTATTTAGTAATTGGTAAATCCCTTCGTCTTTATAAACACCATTTATAAGGATCCAGTCTTTTTTTACTCCAATACATTCAAAGCCAAATTTAGTAAAAAGACCTTTACTAGCTTCGTTTTCTTCACTAATATTTGCATACAATTGGTGCAAGTTGAGGTGTTGAAAGGAATAGTTGATTAAAAGTGTTAAAGCTTCAGATCCTATGTTTTTATTGCGATTGCTAAGTCCTTGAATTACAATTCCAATGCCTGCTTTATTGTTTTTTGGATCAAAATCAAATAAGTCTATTAAACCAACAGCAGGAAAGTCTTCGTCCTTACAAATAGCCATTCGCAATTGTTTGGCTTCATAGATGTCTTGTTGCGCGTTCTCTAGATATTGACGTATCAAAAATCTGCTATAGGGCGTTTGTGTATTGCTTACTTCCCAGATTGTTTCATCATTTTCCATGGCATAGATGAATTCCAAATCATTGGGCTCAAGTGCGCGTAGGTAGATATTTTTTCCTTTTAGAGTGATCATTTCCGAAAATTAAATGGTCACAGTACCGCCAAATACAAATTCAGCTGGGCCAATTAAAAATACATTTGTGTAGTTGTTGCCTTGTTTGTCAAAAGAAACAGCTAGTTTTCCGCCTTCGACATTAATCGTCATTGCTGTAGCAGTAGTTTGACCTGTAGCGTTCATAGCGATTGCAACCGCTGTGGCGCCAGTTCCACAAGCCAACGTTTCATCTTCAACACCTCTTTCGTATGTTCGTAAAGAGAAAGTAGTGTTGTCTATTTTTGAAACAAAGTTAATATTACTACCTTCTTGACCATATAATGTACCGTAGCGCAAAGCAGCACCATTATCTTTTACATTATAATTTTTCAAATCATTTACCAATTGTACATGATGCGGTGATCCCGTATTCAGGAAGGAGTAGTCAGCTGTACTGTTTATTTGGTCAACATCAATCATTTGTAACGATACAATTCCTTCTGGGCTTATGCTCGCATGATGCAAACCATCAATAGCGTTAAAGGTTGCCGTATTGTCTATAACATTCATTTTTTTAGCGAAGGCAACCAAGCAACGACCACCATTCCCGCACATAGTGCTTTGATTTCCGTCTGAGTTGTAGTACACCATTTTGAAATTAGCTTCAGGATCATTTTCGAGCAAGATTAATCCGTCACCTCCAATTCCGAAGCGTCTGTCGCACAAATGTGCTATGGTTTTAATGTCATTCTTCGGAAAAGTTTCATTGCGATTATCAATCATCACAAAATCATTTCCTGTTCCTTGGTATTTATAAAATTCTACTTGCATTTTTAATTTCTTTTTACAAATACAAAAATACACATTATGTATCTGTAAACATTAATTTGAACCAAAGAGTTCTGCTTTTTTACGCACGATTTGTGAAAAAAAAGGAAATGAATAAGGGGCGATTTTGATAAAAATTCTGTTATTAATGAAAAGTTAACGGGAGTTAAAGAGCGTTAAAGTATTTTTTAATATTAGATAAAGGTGTTAAATTTACAGTACAATTAATGTAATAATAACAGATATGAACAAAATTTCACAGCTTTTTATAGTTTCACTGATGAGTGGAGCTACTACATTGGGAGCTTACAAATTATTTTTTGATAGCGACGCTCCTTTTTCTTTAGATAAAAAACCAGTTACAACTTTGGCATCTACTTCTTATAATCGAAATGTAGGTTTGTCATCTAATGTTTTGGATTTTACTGAAGCGGCAGAGAAAACAGTGCATTCAGTGGTGCACGTTAAGAATGTTTCTCGAAGAACGGTTTCCAACCCGATGTTGGAGTATTTTTATGGGTACCAAGGCGGTCAATCACAGGAGCAAGTAGGGACTGGTTCGGGTGTGATTATCTCTGAGGATGGTTATATCGTGACCAATAATCACGTGATTAAAGATGCTTCAGAAATTGAGATCACACTAAATAACAAAAAATCATACAAAGCTAAATTAATAGGAACCGATTCAAAAATGGATATCGCGTTGCTTAAAATTGATGCTAAAGAAAAATTACCCTACACTGCCTTCGGTGATTCAGATAATGTAAAAGTAGGGGAGTGGGTTTTGGCAGTAGGTAATCCTTATAATTTGACTTCAACTGTAACGGCAGGTATCGTTTCAGCCAAAGCTAGAAATTTGGGAGATAACGGTATTCAATCTTTCATTCAAACAGATGCTGCGGTAAATCCAGGAAATAGTGGTGGAGCTCTAGTAGATACGCAAGGAAACTTAGTAGGAATCAACACCATGATTTCGTCTATGACGGGTTCGTATGTTGGTTATTCGTTTGCGGTACCGTCTAATGTAACACGAAAAATTGTTGAGGATATCATGGAATATGGTAATGTACAACGTGGAATTCTAGGTGTTGAAGGTGGTGAGTTAAACGCAATGGCATCCAAAGAATTAGGTGTGTCACAAACAGAAGGTTTTTATATCAATAAAGTATCTAAAAATTCTGGAGCTGAAAAATCTGGTTTGCAAAAAGGGGATATTATAGTAAAACTTGATAATCAAAACATTGCTACTTTTGCCGATTTGTCCGGTTTTATCAATACCAAACGTCCTAATGACAAAGTGGTGGTAACATACCTGAGAGAAGGAAAATCAAAAACAGCCGCTGTTACTTTGAGTAAAAACGAGTTTTTCTCAACCGAATTCAAAGGTATTGAGCTCGAAAATATTGATGCAGCAGATAAAAAGAAATTCAAATTGGATTACGGTGTAAAGATTAGAGCCATCAATAATGAAAATTTGGCTCAATACAGTTCTGAATTGCAAGGAAATATTATTTTGAGCATCGATAACGTCAAAGCAACCAATGTAGAGACGGTTTCAAAAATGTTAAGTAAAAAAGATGAAAGCCAAAGCATCCGAATAGAGATGGTTAATAAAAATGGCGAAGTTATTCGAATAATAATTTAGTAAGCCACTTAAAATCAATACAAACCAACTTCAAAATCGAAGTTGGTTTTTTTATGAAAAAAAGTGTCAATATATTTTACGAAATCGTTTGAATAAATTACTTTTGCAGACTAATTAATGAATAAGGCTTTGTTAATGGGAAAAAAAGTTAATCATGATTCTCAATTGTAAGGATTGATTATTAGGTCACAGGCCAGAATCGCCGCGGTTAAATTTTTAGTTTTTAGTTTTTAGTTCAAGTTTCAGATTAAGATTTACGGCGATTCTTCCTGATTATAGAAATCCATCTCTTTGAGGTGGATTTTTTTTGTTCCTATTTTTAAAGAAAACAGTAAACAATTTATGTAGTATTTGATGATAGGGTAGCGACTCTAAAGGGTGATTTTGACGTTATTTTCGAGTTTTAGACTGTGGTTTTTTAATTATAAGTTAATGCTAAGATGTTGTTGGTCGGACAAGAATGTATTTCAACTAAGAAAGCATTAAAACTCAGAAAAAAGATATATTTTTATGGCAAAAAAAAAGACACACTCTAAAGAATTGTACTAATGAAAAAATTGATGATTACTTTGCTTTTTGCTTCGGGATGTACCGCGGTAACTGCTCAAAACATTGCTCCAAAAGAAAATGATAGCGACCAATTTAATAAATGGTCTATTGAGGTAGCAGGTGGATTTAATAAACCGTTAAACCGCTTTGGATCAGGTACATTTGGATTTATTACGCCGTATACTGTTGATTTTGGTATTAGGTATATGTTCAATAGTAAGTTTGGTCTTAAAGCCGACTTAGGATTTAATCATCTCCAAGAGAAAAAAGGAACTGCAGATTTTAGTTCTCAATTCTATAGATTTAATATACAAGGTGTAGCCAACTTAGGTCGAATAATGAATTTTGAAACTTGGACCAACAGTATTGGTTTATTGGGACATGCTGGTATTGGTCTTGGTATTGTTGAAAACGGAATCGATAATGTAGGTATTGGAATTTTAGGTCTTACAGCTCAGGTAAAACTTTCTAATCATTTTGTTTTAACAGGAGATGCAAGCGGAATGGTAAACACTAAACAGTTGCGTACTTTTGATGGTGCAATTACCGATAATGGATACGGTGTTATGCTAAACGGAACTGTGGGACTTACCTATTATGTTGGTAAAAACACAAAACATGCAGATTGGTACATAAGTAATCCAGTTGTTAAATTGGAAAATAGAGTTTCAGAACTTGAAGCGATGAATGTAGACACGGACAAAGATGGTGTTGTAGATTATTTAGATCTAGAACCAAATTCAGTTGCCGGAGCTATGGTTGATGCTCAAGGTCGTAACATTGATAAAAATAAAAATGGCGTTGCTGATGAGGTTGAAAAGTACCTAGATGCTAAATATAAATCAGGAAGCGGAACGGGATCTATTGATGATACTGTAAAAAGTTTAATTAATGGTGGTTATGTAGCTGTGTTTTTTGACACAAACAAATCAACTTCAAACATTGAATCATCTGATGCTACATCGTTTATTTTGACTTATTTGAGAAATAATCCAACTGCTACTATCGATATTATTGGTCATGCTGATGAAGTTGGAAGCACATCTTCAAACAATAATTTGGCTACGGCTAGAGCAAATGCAGTAAAAGAAACTTTGATCAAAGCAAATATAGCTGCATCAAGATTAAATGTTATCAGTGAAGGTGAAGACAATTCATTCAATGAAGGTGCTCATCAATTGGCACGTAAGGTATCATTCAAAGTGAAATAGTTTTATTTCCTTATAGAACAAAATGCTAAAGCCACCAACGATATGGAATCGTTTGGTGGCTTTTTTATTTTTCGAAAATAATGATGAGGTTGAACTTATAAGTATTTGGTTTTTGATTTCAAATCAAAATCAACTTACAATCTGATCTTAATATAAATTTATTTTCGATAGGGAAGTCAGAAATATTGATGCTACGTAAGTAGTAAGTGGGCATAAAAAAACAGCTGCAAAAGAAGTTCTTTTGCAGCTGTTTTGTGTTTTTAAAATATATTGTTCAAAAGCAATTCGATTAATAATTGAATGCTATTTTGATTTTTTGGCTTTAATCATGGCTTCAAGTTGGTCCCATAGTTCCTCAGGAATAGCTTCAAGAAGATTGAATTGTCCTGCTCCTTTTAGCCATTCACCACCATCAATTACGACTACTTCACCATTGATATAGGCTGAGAAGTCAGATACAAGATATGCTGCTAAGTTGGCTAACTCTTGGTGATCACCTACTCTTTGCAACGGCACTTTTTTGGCCATATCAAATTTTTCAGCTAAATCTCCTGGTAGTAAACGGTCCCATGCACCTTTTGTAGGGAATGGTCCTGGAGCGATCGCATTGGTACGTATACCGTATTTTGCCCACTCTACCGCTAGACTGCGAGTCATTGCAAGTACACCTGCTTTGGCTGTTGCACTAGGTACAACGTACGCAGATCCTGTCCATGCGTAGGTAGTAACAATATTCAAAACAGACGAATGCTCTTGTTTGCTTTCTATCCAATGTTTTCCAAAGGCAAGTGTACAGTTTTTGGTTCCTTTTAATACAATGTCAATCACTGTATCAAAAGCATTTGCAGATAAACGCTCAGTTGGAGAGATAAAGTTTCCAGCGGCATTGTTTAGTAATACATCTACTTTGCCAAAAGAGGATAGTACAGCTTGAAGCATCGCTTCGACTTGATCATAGTGACGTACATCACATTGTACAGGTAAACATGTTCCTCCGGTTGCTGATTCCAGCTCAGAAGCTGTATTTTTTAATTTATCTATATCGCGAGAAGTTATGGCAACTTTAGCACCCAATTCTAAGAAATATTGCGTCATGGCTTTACCCAATCCGCTTCCTCCTCCAGTTACTACAATTACTTTTCCTTCTAGTGCGTTATCACGCAACATTTTATTTTTGAAATTCATATGGTTAGCTTTTTAGTAAATATAGTTATTTTTAAATTACTATGCATGCATAGTAAGTTAAAAATAAGAAAAGAATTTGTGAATGTAATTCTTTCTATACTAAATTGAGCTTTACTGCTGCTGCTTCGAGAGTAGCATCTGTTTTGGCAAAGCAGAATCGAATGTGTTTTAAATCTTTTCCATCGGCATAAAAGACTGAGTTTGGGATTGCAGCTACGCCATGTTCTTCAACCAAACGTTTGCAAAAGGCAACATCATTTTCATTTGAAATATTTGCGTACGAAACCACTTGAAAATACGTTCCTTCACAAGGCAATAGTTCAAATCGGCTTTTGCTGATTAATTTTCGAAAAAAATCACGTTTTTTTTGATAAAATGATGCTATTTCATTCAGATCCACTAGTTCAAGATAATTGCTTATGGCTACTTGTGCTAGGCTATTTACGCTAAAGACCGTGAATTGATGTACTTTTTTAATTTCGTTTATTAATTTTTCGGCGGCGATTAGGTAGCCTACTTTCCATCCTGTGATATGAAAGGTTTTACCAAATGAAGAGGCAATCACAGATCGTTCAAGTAATTTTGGGCGGCTATGAATCGAAAGGTGTTTTTGTTCGAAAGTAATGTACTCATACACTTCGTCAGATAATAGTATGATATTTGGATAGTGCTCCATAATCAATTCTAATTGTTCTAAATCATGAGTAGTGAAAATTTTACCAGAAGGATTATGAGGGTTATTAATTAGTAACATCTTGGTTTTTGGGGAACAAGCTTGTTCAACCGTTTTCCAATTTACAGTATAGTCGTCTTGCAAAGCGATACGGATAGGGCGTCCTCCGCTGAGTAAAATGGCAGGTTCATAACAATCGTAACTCGGATCGATTACAATCACTTCGTCATCAAAATGGACCAAGGCCTGTATTGTAGCAAAAATACCTTGGGTTGCTCCAGCTGTGACAAGTATAATGGTGGTAGGATCTACTAGGCGATCGTATTGCTTTTGCGTTACTGAGGCAATATTTTGCAACAAAGGCAAATAGCCCGCCATAGGCATGTATTGATGTACATTGTCTTTACAAAGTGCTGCTGTAATAGCTGTCAGGCGCTCGTCAACTGGGAAGTTTGGGAAGCCTTGAGATAAATTTATAGCTTGATGTTTGACTGCCAATTGTGACATTACCGAGAAAATACTCGTTCCGCTATTGGGAAGTTTGCTCTTGATATCCAAAATTACATTTTATGAATGATGAAAATGGTTGGTCGTTTGTGCAAATCAATTGTTTCTTTTTTCCAAGAAGCAATTTTCTTTGTTTTAATATATTCGGTTGGTAAAGTTATGTCTGTAGCAATGCATAAATGAGTTTCTGGATGCAACGTTTGGATCAAATCTTCAAGTAATTTATTGTTACGGTAAGGTGTTTCGATAAAAATTTGAGATTGATTTTTTTCGAAAGAGATACGCTCTAATAATTTAAAGCTAGCTTTCTTTTCGTCTTTTTCGATGGGTAAGTACCCGTGAAAGGTGAAGCTTTGTCCGTTCATTCCAGAAGCCATCATCGCCAGTAAAATCGAGGAAGGTCCTACTAACGGAATTACTTGAATACCTTTTTCATGTGCAATTTTTACAATCACTGCGCCAGGATCTGCAACACCAGGGCAGCCTGCTTCGCTCATTAGTCCCATGCTTTTCCCTTCTAACAATGGTTTGATAAAATCCATATGCTCTTTGGTTTCAGTGTGTTTGTTCAACGCAAAAAGGACTAAATCGGATTGTTTTTTATCAGCAGATACCTGTTTTATAGATTTTCTAGCTGTTTTTTCGTTTTCAACAATATAATAATCTAGTAGGTCGATCGCTCTTTTAATGGTTTGTGGTAAAACATCCATTGGGTCGCAATCTCCCATAGTGGTGGGAATTAAATATAGTTTTCCTAGTGTATTGTTGGTATTCATTGTACTTCTTTTTTATTTCGATATGAACTACAAAGAACGGAATTTAATTAGTAGTGTCCCCAACTCTTTATCAAAAAAAAATCCTATTTGAGATCGTTCTCAAATAGGATTTCTTAAGTTGTAGCCTAAATATTATTTGGTAACCGGTTTGAATATTCGAATCCAGTCAATTTTCATTGTATGGCCGTCGGTATCTTTAATTTCTTCATCAGTAGGTGTGCAACCAATTCCGGCTCTCCAGTTTTGATCTTCCATGGTGAACAAAATGTCCATTGGTTTGCTTAAGCCTGTTCTAGTTGCTGCTTCTTTTGTAGGCGAAGTGAAGTTTTTTGGGTCCATTCCATCTTTGGTTCCTACATTGTCCAAGCTATTTGTAGAACGAACCAAAACGCCATCGATATAGTATTCTAGTTCGGTAGGGCTCTTCCAGAATACTCCATAACGATGGTAGGCGTCTGACCAATCACCTACTTTGCTATCTGTAAACCAAGTAGACACATCGCCAGGTTGGTAATCTTGAAAAGGAGTACGAATAAATACGTGGTGGCTTAAGTGAATTGTTTTCGAAAATTGCCTTCCGCCACTTACGTTATTTCTAGCTTGTTTACCACCCCAAGCTTCCATGAAATCGATTTCTTGTGTGTCATCTGGACTCAACATCCATGCTCCAGAGGTATTGACACTGTTTGCAATTTTAATTCTACTCTCTATATATACTGGATAGACAACTTGCTTGTTGGAGACAACAGCACCTAGGCGTGTTGCTTTGCCTGTGATGGTGTTACCGCTGTAATCATAATTTTTTGTTTCACCGCTTACACGCGTAGTGATTAGTTTTAGGATACCATTCTCAATAGTAACATTTTCATATGTCCATTTGGTTAATCCTGGTCCGTTCCATGCATTATGATACCAGTTGGTCCATTTTCCGTTACCAAAAGTTGTTTTGGTTGTAGATGGCGTATAGGTGTAGTCAAAATCATCTGAAAAGTCAGTTTGAAATTCCCATTTTTTTCCTGTTCCAGCATCAGCAGGTACAGCGATTAGTTTGTAATCTGTTACTTCTGGTGTAGGTGTAGGTGTTGGGGTGGGTGTCGGACTTGGTGCAACTACTGCAGGAGGTTGCTCTGGAGAATCTTTTGAACACGACAGCAACTGAAATGATGTTGCTAATAATGCTACTAGAAAAGTTTTGTTTTTCATGATAGTAAATTTATAAATCATTTTTTGGTTATTATAGTGAAGCAAAAGGCAGCGCTATATGTTCGCTTGTGAATGCGAATTGGTTGAAGCAAATTTAGATTTATAAAGTAAATTAGTCTGTCACAATTCAGTTTAAAAAACTTGTTTGAGGGGCTATAAAAATAGATATAAACTAGACAAGTGATGGAATTGGCTGAATTTGAAAGTTTTTACATCGGCAAGGATGGTTTATGTTGATTATCGAAAAAAGTATTGGCATAAAAAAAAATCAAGCCGTTAGAACTTGATTTTTGATTTATTTTGCAACAGCAACTGTTTGTTTTTTGAAATTTATGTATGCTTTTTGAGTAAATTTTTGCTTATAATATCACAAGCTTCATCAAGCATATTGTATACCATATCAAAACCATTGTCGGTCCCGTAGTAAGGATCTGGGACATCTACATTTTCATCTGGAAAAAGTTCGTTCAGGATCATTTTTACTTTCGATTCTTGTTCTGGTGTTTTTGCCATAGCAAGTACATCTTTGTAATTGGAATGGTCCATCACGTAGATATAATCGAATGAATCAAAATCACGACTAGAAAACTGTCTTCCTTTTTGTTTCGAAATATCCAGTTTGTTCTTTTTGGCTACGCCTATAGATCGCTTGTCGGGTGCGTGACCCACATGCCATGAACCTGTTCCGGCAGAATCTACAATAAAATCAGAAGCTGGAAGTTTGGAGGCCAAAATACCTTCAGCCAGTGGGGAACGACAAATGTTCCCTAAACAAACCATTAAAATTGAAACCGGCATATTGCTTTTTATAGCGTTAATTTTTTATGAATGTCGTCAACGTACTTTTTGAACTGTTTGTCTGTAGAGACTAAGTTGTCAACGGTTTTGCATGCGTGTAATACGGTTGCGTGATCACGATCTCCAATTTGAGAACCAATATTTGCCAATGACGCTTTGGTGAATTTCTTAGCAAAAAACATAGCCAATTGACGTGCTTGTACCACATGTCTTTTTCTAGTTTTTGATTGCAAAGTTTCTAAATCCAATTGAAAATATTCTGAAACTGTTTTCTGAATGTAGTCGATTGAGATTTCGCGTTTTACATTTTTCACGAACTTTTCTACCACGCTTTTGGCCAAATCAATAGTAACCTCTTTTTTGTTGAAAGAAGATTGAGCGATCAAAGAGATTATTGCTCCTTCAAGCTCTCTAACATTTGATTTGATGTTACGGGCAACATATTCGATAATATCATCGGGCATTTCGACACCATCACGGTACAAAATGTTTTTTAAGATGGCAATTCTCGTTTCGTAATCCGGTTGGTGTATCTCTGCAGATAATCCCCATTTGAATCTTGAAAGCAAACGTTGCTCAATATCTTGCATGTCTACAGGTGCCTTGTCAGAAGTCAAGATCACTTGTTTTCCATTTTGGTGCAAGTAGTTGAAGATGTGGAAAAACACATCCTGAGTTCCTGTTTTTCCGGTTAAGAATTGTACGTCATCAATGATCAATACATCTATCAGTTGATAAAAATGGATAAAATCATTACGGTTGTTTTTCTTAACAGAATCTATATATTGTTGTGTGAAAATTTCAGCTGAGATATACAAAACTGTTTTTTCAGGGTATTTGTCTTTAATTTCAACTCCAATAGCGTGCGCTAAATGTGTTTTTCCCAAACCAACTCCACCAAAAATCAACAAAGGATTAAAGGAAGTTCCACCTGGTTTGTTTGCAACAGCCATACCTGCAGAGCGCGCTAATCTATTTGAATCACCTTCAAGGAAATTATCAAAACTATAATTGGCATTTAATTGCGACTCGATCTTTAAATTACGAATACCTGGAATTACAAAAGGATTTTTTAATTCTGGGTTAAGGTTTTTTAAAGGTGCATCTACTTCTTGCGGTTTCATTTGAACTCTATTGGCACTAGGCAACTGTTCAGTAAACGGTTGTTTGTTACCATAAGTGTTCTCCATTTTAATTTTATAGAGTAACTTTGCGTTTTTCCCAAGTTCTTTTGTTAACGCAACTTTCAATAATTTCACATAGTGTTCTTCAAGCCATTCGTAAAAGAATTTACTAGGCACTTGAATATAAAGCGCATTATCGGTTAGCTCAACGGACTTGATTGGTTCAAACCAAGTTTTATAGGCTTGGTCTTGAATGTTGTCTTTTATAAAGGACAAACAATTTTCCCATACTGATTGAGCAGTTTTAGTCAT